>NZ_JACBOT010000009.1 GCF_021532275.1 Brevibacterium sp. UCMA 11754 | reverse complement strand
AGGTCGATGTTGCCGCCGAACGCGGCGGTCTCGAGATCGATGTTGACTCCGACGAGTGCGTCCTTGCCGCGTTGTGTGCGCGGCATCGGACCGCCGGCCGAGCCGGCTCCCCGCCGAAGAAGGTCTCGAAGATGTCGCCGAAGCCGCCGAAAGCCGCCACCGGCTGGGAAGCCCTGTCCGTTCTCGCCGCCGCCCATGTCGTAGTTACGGCGCTTCTCCGTATCGCGAGAGGACATCGTAGGCGAGGGAAATGGCTTTGAACTCGTCCTCGTGTCCGGGGTTCACATCGGGGTGATACTTCCGGGCCAGCTTTCGGTACGACGATTTGATTTCAGCCGCCGAAGCGTCTTTGGACACTCCGAGTGTTTCATAGTGATCGGCCACAGAAACTTCTCTCTCCCTGGTGGTGTGCGTTGTTCGCGTTATCGTGCCTGTTCGCAGTGTGGTGCTTGGTCACGCTGTGCTGCTTGTTCGCGCTGTGCTGTGTGCTCTGGTGTCGGTGCATCAACCCTGGTCGAGGACAGAGGAGACGTATTTCGCCACGGCCCGGACAGCTGTGATCGTCGTAGGATAGTCCATCCGGGTCGGCCCGAGCACTGCCAATCGCGCGGTGGACCCCGCGTCATGACCATATTCGGCGGCCACGAGGGATGTCGAGCTGAACGACTCGTGAGTATTCTCACGACCGATCCGAACGCTGATCTCCTCTTGGTCCTCAGCCATCGACGTCAGCAGCTTGAGCAGTACGACCTGCTCTTCGAAAGCTTCGAGGATCGGTGCCATCTTCTCACCGAACTCCCTGCCGGAGCGAGCCAGGTTTGCTGTGCCTGCCATGATGATGCGCTCTTCACGCGTGGCAATGACGAGATCAGTCACGGCGGAGCGGACCTGCACCAGTGCTGCGGCTACGTCCGTTCCGACAGCGCCAGCTCCCACGACAGATTCTGCCTGGGTGCCGTCATCGTTCTGAGCCGAAGCACGAGGTGTGGCCGTGCTCACGACTCTCGACAGCTTCTGACCGGAGAATTCGGCGTTGACCTCATCGCGGATTCCGCGCAGCGACTCATCGTCAACGACGCCCGGCGTGATCACGATCTTTTGCTCGACCTGCCCTGCGTCGGTGATGAGGACGACGAGGATGCGGTTGGGGCCCAGGCCCACTACCTCGATGTGCTTGATCGTGGCACGCGACACTGTCGGGTATTGGATCAGCGCCACTTGGTGAGTCAGGCCCGAGAGGACCCGCACCGTGCGATCGAGCATGTCGTCGAGGTCCCCGTTGCCATCGATGAGCTGGAAGATCGCACGCCGCTCAGCGTGCGTGAGCGGTTTGAAGTCGTCGATGCGATCAACGAACATCCGATAGCCGAGATCAGTCGGAATTCGACCGGCAGAGGTATGAGGCTGCGCAATGTAGCCCTCCTGCTCCAGGTGGGCCATGTCATTGCGGATCGTGGCCGGAGAGACACCGAGCGTGTGGCGCTGAACGATGGCCTTCGACCCGACGGGTTCATTGGTGGCGACGAAGTCTTCGACGATCGCACGCAGAACCTGTGCTCGCCTGCTGTCGTTCATTCGTCCCCTTCCTTCGTTCGGCACCGCATTTGGCACTCATCTGCTTTGAGTGCCAATTCTACGCCTCTTGCATTCCGAATTCACTTTCGGGCCCGCCCCAGCGGGTCTGCACCCATCGCATCGAGTCCTTGATTAGGGTGGTTGACCGTGAATACCTTTGATCGCTACGGGCCCGATGTGCTGGCCGGTTCCTCACCTTCCTCGCACCGGCCCAAGAAGTCCACACCTGTTGAGCTGGGTCTCGGAATGGTTCTCGAAGACGCGATGAGCGGATACGTCGGCGCCGTCGTCGGCGCTGAGAAGACCACCGCCGGAATCGTCGTCAATCTTGAGGACAGGGCAGGAAGGGTCCGCGCATTCCCCCTGGGTCCTGGCTTCCTGCTTGAGGGCAAACCCGTCGACATCAAACTGCCGACCAAGAAGAAGTCGGCTCCCGGTCGCACGGCTTCGGGCTCACGTGCGGTCGGCAATGCTCGTGCCCGGGTGGCTCGCGGGTCCCGCATCTGGGTCGAAGGCAAACACGATGCTGAGCTCGTCGAGAAGATCTGGGGCGACGATCTGCGCGTCGAGGGAGTCGTCGTCGAACCGCTGGGTGGACTGGACGATGTCGCCGACAAGCTCGCGGCATTCGGTCCCGACAAGGACCACCGCGTCGGAGTCCTCGCCGACCACCTCGTGTCCGGCACCAAGGAATCCAAGATCGCCGAGGCGGTGCGTGCCGATCCCCGCTACCGCGACGTCGTCCACATCATCGGTCATCCCTATGTCGACATCTGGCAGGCGGTGAAGCCTCATGTCGTCGGCATCAGGGAATGGCCGGTCGTCCCCCGCGGTGAGGATTGGAAGACGGGAATCCTGAGACGTATCGGTTGGCCGCACGCCGACCACCGGGATGTGGCACGGGGGTGGGTGCGCATCCTGGGCAAGGTCAGCACTATCGCCGATGTCGAACCCACGCTCTCGGGCCGAGTCGAAGAGCTCATCGACTTCGTCACCGTCGGCTGAAGCTCGATCGCATCTCGTCAAGAGCAGGATGAGATGTGATCAACTTGGTACAGCTTTGAGGCAAACCCCCATCCGGCGACCACACGTTTGACGATAGGGTGAAGGCCACGAAGCTCTGAAAGGATCCCGCATGTCTGACAATGCCCAGCAGCCGAACTACGGCCCTGACGAATCTCGTCCTATGCCGCCGAACTATTCTCAGGCCTCCGGACCCAGCAACCCTATGCCCAGCAGAATCAGAACCCGGCTTCACAGCAGCCGGATCAGCGCCAGCAGGCTTTTGGCTCCCAGCAGCCAAACCCAACGCCAGACGGATCGCAGCAGTACGGATCCCAGCAGGGTCAGAATTTCGATGGTCAGCCGAACCAGTCCTACGGCCAGCAACCTTATGGTTCGCAGCAGCCCTACGGCGATCAGCAGCCCTTCGCTCAGCAACCTTATGGTTCGCAACAGCCCTACAGCGCCCAGCAACCTTATGGTTCGCAGCAGCAACCTTATGGTGCTCAGAGCTATGGCGGTGCGGCATTCGGCCCCGGGATGGCCTCAGCCACGTCACATGCCGCCACGATACCGATGGGGGCCCCGCTTCCCGACGCCGCTTATGGGTCAGGTTCGGTCGGATTCTGGACTGCCGACCAGACGGAACGATCGACTGCACTGTGGTCGCATTTAGCCCATGCGGCCACCTACGTCATAGGCGTCGGCTGGATCGTCACGCTGATCCTCTTCCTCATCAACAAGGACAAGTCTCCATTCATCCGTCATCACGGTGCGCAGTCACTCAACCTGCTCATCGTCGGTGTCATCACCTGCTTCGGAATCGGCATTGTCGGTGGTCTGCTGTCGATCATCGGCATCGGACTGATCCTGCTTCTCCTACTTCCGGTGGTCACTATCTACATGATCATCATCGAAATCATTGCCGGCGTCGCAGCCAACCGCGGTGAGGGATACAAGATTCTCTGACGCCGAACTGGATCAAGTGACCGAACTAATCTGAACCGAACTGATCTGATCAGGACGCCACCTGATCAGGACGCCACCTGATTGCACAGATGCTCCTGGTACCCCATCGGTACCAGGAGCATCTGCCATTCACATTGAATCTCGCGGGTCACTTCCCTGCAGCGGCTGGCCAGATTGACCGGTCGAGCGAGCTCCGGAGGAGTCAGCTCAGGCTCAGCTCACGTAGTCCGTGAGGATGCGAACCATGTAGTCAGCCATCAGCCGGCCCTGCAGCGTAGGTTCGAAGCGGCCTTCATCCACGGCGTCTCCATCGAGAAGTCCCTGCTGGACGAATCCTCTGATCGCCCTGTCACTGCCTGTACCCAGTGAGTCCAGAGGCAGTTCCGAATCGATGCGAGCCGCGAGCATGATCCGCTCGATCTCCTGGGTGGATGCTTCCAGCACCTCACGTCCGATGGCAGGCGACTCACCTGCAAGCAGCCGGTCGGACCAGGCACGGGGATGTTTTGCGTTCCAGAACCGCACTCCGCCGATGTGCGAATGAGCTCCGGGCCCGAAGCCCCACCAATCGGCATTGCGCCAGTAGGCCATGTTGTGGTCACAGCGGGTCTCCGCTGACGTCGACCAGTTGCTGACCTCGTACCAGTGCAGGCCGGCCGCCTCCATGGCGGCATCGGCGATCTCGTATTTGTCGGCCAGGTCGTCCTCGTCGGGCATCGGCAGTTCACCCCGGCGAACCATGGCGCCCATCTTCGTACCAGGTTCGACGATGAGCGAATAGGCGGAGATGTGATCGACGTCGTTGCTCAGCGCCACCTGAAGTGACCTGCGCCAATCATCGATGGACTCCCCTGGTGTGCCGTAGATGAGGTCGAGGCTCAGTTCCAGGCCGGCCTCTTTGATCCATTTCGCCACATCCGGGATCTTCTCCGGGTCGTGTGTGCGGTCCAGGGTCGCGAGCACATGGGGCACGGCCGACTGCATGCCCAAGGAGATTCTCGTGAACCCGGCGGCGGCCAGGGTCGCAATGTAGCTCGGGTCCAATGTGTCGGGGTTCGCTTCGGTCGTGACCTCGACATCCGGTGCCAACCGGAAGCGGTCGCGGATGTCATCCATCACCCCGGCCAGCACCTCGGCGGCCAACATCGTCGGGGTACCTCCACCGAAGAAGATCGTCGTCACCGCACGGTCGGCGGCCCCTGCATCGGCGAGGACACGAGTCGACAGATCAAGCTCGCGGGCAAGATTGCTGCGGTAGTCGTCGCGGGAGGCGCCGGGCCCCAGATCCTCTGCGGTGTAGGTGTTGAAGTCGCAGTAGCCGCAGCGGACCCGACAGTAAGGGACGTGAACGTACAGGCTCAGCCCGCGAGAGGCCGCGCCGGCCCCGGCCGAGGCCGGCAGCGAACCGTCAAGCGGTGGAGTCTCACCAGTCGGTTGTGCGGGCACTTACTTCTTGGATTCCTTCTTGGGCTCCGGATCATCCGAGGACAGGGCGGCGATGAAGGCCTCCTGAGGGACCTCGACATTGCCAACGACCTTCATCCGCTTCTTGCCTTCCTTCTGCTTCTCCAGCAGCTTGCGCTTACGGCTGATGTCGCCGCCGTAGCACTTGCTCAGCACATCCTTGCGGATGGCGCGGATGGTCTCACGAGCGATGATGCGCGAACCGATGGCAGCCTGGATCGGCACTTCGAACTGCTGGCGCGGGATCAGCTTGCGCAGCTTGCCGGCCATGAGCACACCGTAGGAGTAGGAGTTGTCGCGGTGGACGATCGCGGAGAAGGCGTCGACCTGATCGCCGTGGAGCAGGATGTCGACCTTGACCAGGTCCGCTGCGTCTTCGCCGTCATCGGAGTAGTCGAGGGTCGCGTAGCCCTTGGTCTTCGACTTCAGCTGGTCGAAGAAGTCGAAGACGATTTCGGCCAGGGGCAGTCGGTAGCGGATCTCGACCCGGTCCGAGGACAGATAGTCCATTCCCTGAAGACTGCCGCGACGTGTCTGGCACAGTTCCATCACCGCGCCGATGTAATCGCTCGGGGTGAGGATGGTGGCCCTGACCATGGGTTCGCGGACCTCTTTGATCTTGCCCGTCGGGTACTCGCTCGGGTTCGTGACCTCCATCTCCGATCCGTCTTCCATCGTGACGTCGTAGATCACGCTGGGTGCGGTGGAGATGAGGTCGAGGTCGTATTCGCGTTCGAGGCGATCGCGCAGGACTTCGAGGTGGAGGAGTCCGAGGAATCCGCAGCGGAAACCGAAGCCCAGCGCCGTCGAGGTCTCTGGCTCGTAGGCCAGCGAGGCATCGTTGAGTTTGAGCTTGTCAAGGGCATCGCGCAGGACCGGGTAGTCCGATCCATCGATCGGGAACAGCCCGGAGTACACCATGGGCTTAGGTTCCTTGTAGCCCTCGAGCGCCTGTGTGGCCGGTGCAGAGTTCAATGTGACCGTGTCGCCGACCTTGGACAAGCGCACGTCTTTGACGCCGGTGATGAGATATCCGACCTCGCCGACGCCCAGGCCCTTCGTGGGCTTCGGCTCCGGTGAGGAGACGCCGATCTCGAGGAGTTCGTGGGTGCTGCCCGTCGACATCATCGTCAGCTTCTCACGCGGATGCAGCGAACCGTCGATGAGGCGCACGTAGGTCACGACGCCCCGGTACGTGTCGTAGACGGAGTCGAAGATCATGGCTCGCGCCGGCGCATCGGCGTCGCCGACAGGAGCAGGAATGTCCGAGATGATGCGATCGAGGACCGCATCGACGCCTTCACCGGTCTTGCCCGACACCAGCAGGCAGTCTTCGGGTTCGCAGCCGATGAGGTTGGCCAGCTCCTCCGCGTACTTTCGGGCTGCGCGGCGGGGAGGTCGATCTTGTTGAGGACGGGAATGATCGCGAGATCGTTCTCCATGGCCATGTAGAGGTTGGCCAGAGTCTGGGCTTCGATGCCCTGCGCTGCGTCGACGAGGAGGAGCGCACCTTCACAGGCGGCCAGGGATCTGGAGACTTCATAGCTGAAGTCGACGTGCCCCGGAGTGTCGATCATGTTCAGAGCGAAGCAAGTAGGGATCTCTCCATTTTTCCCTTCGCTCTGAACATGATCGACACTCCGGGGCACGTCGACTTCAGCTATGAAGTCTCAGATCCCTGGCGCCTGTGAAGGTGCGCTCCTCCTCGTCGACGCAGCGCAGGGCATCGAAGCCCCAGACTCTGGCCAACCTCTACATGGCCATGGAGAACGATCTCGCGATCATTCCCGTCCTCAACAAGATCGACCTCCCCGCCGCGCAGCCCGAGAAGTACGCGGAGGAGCTGGCCAACCTCATCGGCTGCGAACCGAAGACTGCCTGCTGGTGTCGGGCAAACAAGACCGGTGAAGGCGTCGATGCGGTCCTCGATCGCATCATCTCGGACATTCCTGCTCCTGTCGGCGACGCCGATGCGCCGGGCGCGAGCCATGATCTTCGACTCCGTCTACGACACGTACCGGGGCGTCGTGACCTACGTGCGCCTCATCGACGGTTCGCTGCATCCGCGTGAGAAGCTGACGATGATGTCGACGGGCAGCACCCACGAACTCCTCGAGATCGGCGTCCCCTCACCGGAGCCGAAGCCCACGAAGGGCCTGGGCGTCGGCCGAGGTCGGATATCTCATCACCGGCGTCAAAGACGTGCGCTTGTCCAAGGTCGGCGACACGGTCACATTGAACTCTGCACCGGCCACACAGGCGCTCGAGGGCTACAAGGAACCTAAGCCCATGGTGTACCGGGCTGTTCCCGATCGATGGATCGGACTACCCGGTCTGCGCGATGCCCTTGACAAGCTCAAACTCAACGATGCCTCGCTGGCCTACGAGCCAGAGACCTCGACGGCGCTGGGCTTCGGTTTCCGCTGCGGATTCCTCGGACTCCTCCACCTCGAAGTCCTGCGCGATCGCCTCGAACGCGAATACGACCTCGACCTCATCTCCACCGCACCCAGCGTGATCTACGACGTCACGATGGAAGACGGATCGGAGATGGAGGTCACGAACCCGAGCGAGTACCCGACGGGCAAGATCAAAGAGGTCCGCGAACCCATGGTCAGGGCCACCATCCTCACCCCGAGCGATTACATCGGCGCGGTGATGGAACTGTGCCAGACACGTCGCGGCAGTCTTCAGGGAATGGACTATCTGTCCTCGGACCGGGTCGAGATCCGCTACCGACTGCCCCTGGCCGAAATCGTCTTCGACTTCTTCGACCAGCTGAAGTCGAAGACCAGGGCTACGCGACCCTCGACTACTCCGATGACGGCGAAGACGCAGCGGACCTGGTCAAGGTCGACATCCTGCTCCACGGCGATCAGGTCGACGCCTTCTCCGCGATCGTCCACCGCGACAACTCCTACTCCTACGGTGTGCTCATGGCCGGCAAGCTGCGCAAGCTGATCCCGCGCCAGCAGTTCGAAGTGCCGATCCAGGCTGCCATCGGTTCGCGCATCATCGCTCGTGAGACCATCCGCGCCATCCGCAAGGATGTGCTGAGCAAGTGCTACGGCGGCGACATCAGCCGTAAGCGCAAGCTGCTGGAGAAGCAGAAGGAAGGCAAGAAGCGGATGAAGGTCGTTGGCAATGTCGAGGTCCCTCAGGAGGCCTTCATCGCCGCCCTGTCCTCGGATGATCCGGAGCCCAAGAAGGAATCCAAGAAGTAAGTGCCCGCACAACCGACTGGTGAGACTCCACCGCTTGACGGTTCGCTGCCGGCCTCGGCCGGGGCCGGCGCGGCCTCTCGCGGGCTGAGCCTGTACGTTCACGTCCCTTACTGTCGGGTCCGCTGCGGCTACTGCGACTTCAACACCTACACCGCAGAGGATCTGGGGCCGGCGCCTCCCGCGACGACTACCGCAGCAATCTTGCCCGCGAGCTTGATCTGTCGACTCGTGTCCTCGCCGATGCAGGGGCCGCCGACCGTGCGGTGACGACGATCTTCTTCGGTGGAGGTACCCCGACGATGTTGGCCGCCGAGGTGCTGGCCGGGGTGATGGATGACATCCGCGACCGCTTCCGGTTGGCACCGGATGTCGAGGTCACGACCGAAGCGAACCCCGACACATTGGACCCGAGCTACATTGCGACCCTGGCCGCCGCCGGGTTCACGAGAATCTCCTTGGGCATGCAGTCGGCCGTGCCCCATGTGCTCGCGACCCTGGACCGCACACACGACCCGGAGAAGATCCCGGATGTGGCGAAATGGATCAAAGAGGCCGGCCTGGAACTGAGCCTCGACCTCATCTACGGCACACCAGGGGAGTCCATCGATGATTGGCGCAGGTCACTTCAGGTGGCGCTGAGCAACGACGTCGATCACATCTCCGCCTATTCGCTCATCGTCGAACCTGGTACGAAGATGGGCGCCATGGTTCGCCGGGGTGAACTGCCGATGCCCGACGAGGACGACCTGGCCGACAAATACGAGATCGCCGATGCCGCCATGGAGGCGGCCGGCCTGCACTGGTACGAGGTCAGCAACTGGTCGACGTCAGCGGAGACCCGCTGTGACCACAACATGGCCTACTGGCGCAATGCCGATTGGTGGGGCTTCGGGCCCGGAGCTCATTCGCACATCGGCGGCGGAGTGCGGTTCTGGAACGCAAAACATCCCCGTGCCTGGTCCGACCGGCTGCTTGCAGGTGAGTCGCCTGCCATCGGACGTGAGGTGCTGGAAGCATCCACCCAGGAGATCGAGCGGATCATGCTCGCGGCTCGCATCGATTCGGAACTGCCTCTGGACTCACTGGGTACAGGCAGTGACAGGGCGATCAGAGGATTCGTCCAGCAGGGACTTCTCGATGGAGACGCCGTGGATGAAGGCCGCTTCGAACCTACGCTGCAGGGCCGGCTGATGGCTGACTACATGGTTCGCATCCTCACGGACTACGTGAGCTGAGCCTGAGCTGACTCCTCCGGAGCTCGCTCGACCGGTCAATCTGGCCAGCCGCTGCAGGGAAGTGACCCGCGAGATTCAATGTGAATGGCAGATGCTCCTGGTACCGATGGGGTACCAGGAGCATCTGTGCAATCAGGTGGCGTCCTGATCAGGTGGCGTCCTGATCAGATCAGTTCGGTTCAGATTAGTTCGGTCACTTGATCCAGTTCGGCGTCAGAGGAATCTTGTATCCCTCACCGCGGTTGGCTGCGACGCCGGCAATGATTTCGATGATGATCATGTAGATAGTGACCACCGGAAGTAGGAGAAGCAGGATCAGTCCGATGCCGATGATCGACAGCAGACCACCGACAATGCCGATTCCGAAGCAGGTGATGACACCGACGATGAGCAGGTTGAGTGACTGCGCACCGTGATGACGGATGAATGGAGACTTGTCCTTGTTGATGAGGAAGAGGATCAGCGTGACGATCCAGCCGACGCCTATGACGTAGGTGGCCGCATGGGCTAAATGCGACCACAGTGCAGTCGATCGTTCCGTCTGGTCGGCAGTCCAGAATCCGACCGAACCTGACCCATAAGCGGCGTCGGGAAGCGGGGCCCCCATCGGTATCGTGGCGGCATGTGACGTGGCTGAGGCCATCCCGGGGCCGAATGCCGCACCGCCATAGCTCTGAGCACCATAAGGTTGCTGCTGCGAACCATAAGGTTGCTGGGCGCTGTAGGGCTGTTGCGAACCATAAGGTTGCTGAGCGAAGGGCTGCTGATCGCCGTAGGGCTGCTGCGAACCATAAGGTTGCTGGCCGTAGGACTGGTTCGGCTGACCATCGAAATTCTGACCCTGCTGGGATCCGTACTGCTGCGATCCGTCTGGCGTTGGGTTTGGCTGCTGGGAGCCAAAAGCCTGCTGGCGCTGATCCGGCTGCTGTGAAGCCGGGTTCTGATTCTGCTGGGCATAGGGTTGCTGGGGTCCGGAGGCCTGAGAATAGTTCGGCGGCATAGGACGAGATTCGTCAGGGCCGTAGTTCGGCTGCTGGGCATTGTCAGACATGCGGGATCCTTTCAGAGCTTCGTGGCCTTCACCCTATCGTCAAACGTGTGGTCGCCGGATGGGGGTTTGCCTCAAAGCTGTACCAAGTTGATCACATCTCATCCTGCTCTTGACGAGATGCGATCGAGCTTCAGCCGACGGTGACGAAGTCGATGAGCTCTTCGACTCGGCCCGAGAGCGTGGGTTCGACATCGGCGATAGTGCTGACCTTGCCCAGGATGCGCACCCACCCCGTGCCACATCCCGGTGGTCGGCGTGCGGCCAACCGATACGTCTCAGGATTCCCGTCTTCCAATCCTCACCGCGGGGGACGACCGGCCATTCCCTGATGCCGACGACATGAGGCTTCACCGCCTGCCAGATGTCGACATAGGGATGACCGATGATGTGGACGACGTCGCGGTAGCGGGGATCGGCACGCACCGCCTCGGCGATCTTGGATTCCTTGGTGCCGGACACGAGGTGGTCGGCGAGGACTCCGACGCGGTGGTCCTTGTCGGGACCGAATGCCGCGAGCTTGTCGGCGACATCGTCCAGTCCACCCAGCGGTTCGACGACGACTCCCTCGACGCGCAGATCGTCGCCCCAGATCTTCTCGACGAGCTCAGCATCGTGTTTGCCTTCGACCCAGATGCGGGACCCGCGAGCCACCCGGGCACGAGCATTGCCGACCGCACGTGAGCCCGAAGCCGTGCGACCGGGAGCCGACTTCTTCTTGGTCGGCAGTTTGATGTCGACGGGTTTGCCCTCAAGCAGGAAGCCAGGACCCAGGGGGAATGCGCGGACCCTTCCTGCCCTGTCCTCAAGATTGACGACGATTCCGGCGGTGGTCTTCTCAGCGCCGACGACGGCGCCGACGTATCCGCTCATCGCGTCTTCGAGAACCATTCCGAGACCCAGCTCAACAGGTGTGGACTTCTTGGGCCGGTGCGAGGAAGGTGAGGAACCGGCCAGCACATCGGGCCCGTAGCGATCAAAGGTATTCACGGTCAACCACCCTAATCAAGGACTCGATGCGATGGGTGCAGACCCGCTGGGGCGGGCCCGAAAGTGAATTCGGAATGCAAGAGGCGTAGAATTGGCACTCAAAGCAGATGAGTGCCAAATGCGGTGCCGAACGAAGGAAGGGGACGAATGAACGACAGCAGGCGAGCACAGGTTCTGCGTGCGATCGTCGAAGACTTCGTCGCCACCAATGAACCCGTCGGGTCGAAGGCCATCGTTCAGCGCCACACGCTCGGTGTCTCTCCGGCCACGATCCGCAATGACATGGCCCACCTGGAGCAGGAGGGCTACATTGCGCAGCCTCATACCTCTGCCGGTCGAATTCCGACTGATCTCGGCTATCGGATGTTCGTTGATCGCATCGACGACTTCAAACCGCTCACGCACGCTGAGCGGCGTGCGATCTTCCAGCTCATCGATGGCAACGGGGACCTCGACGACATGCTCGATCGCACGGTGCGGGTCCTCTCGGGCCTGACTCACCAAGTGGCGCTGATCCAATACCCGACAGTGTCGCGTGCCACGATCAAGCACATCGAGGTAGTGGGCCTGGGCCCCAACCGCATCCTCGTCGTCCTCATCACCGACGCAGGGCAGGTCGAGCAAAAGATCGTGATCACGCCGGGCGTCGTTGACGATGAGTCGCTGCGCGGAATCCGCGATGAGGTCAACGCCGAATTCTCCGGTCAGAAGCTGTCGAGAGTCGTGAGCACGGCCACACCTCGTGCTTCGGCTCAGAACGATGACGGCACCCAGGCAGAATCTGTCGTGGGAGCTGGCGCTGTCGGAACGGACGTAGCCGCAGCACTGGTGCAGGTCCGCTCCGCCGTGACTGATCTCGTCATTGCCACGCGTGAAGAGCGCATCATCATGGCAGGCACAGCAAACCTGGCTCGCTCCGGCAGGGAGTTCGGTGAGAAGATGGCACCGATCCTCGAAGCTTTCGAAGAGCAGGTCGTACTGCTCAAGCTGCTGACGTCGATGGCTGAGGACCAAGAGGAGATCAGCGTTCGGATCGGTCGTGAGAATACTCACGAGTCGTTCAGCTCGACATCCCTCGTGGCCGCCGAATATGGTCATGACGCGGGGTCCACCGCGCGATTGGCAGTGCTCGGGCCGACCCGGATGGACTATCCTACGACGATCACAGCTGTCCGGGCCGTGGCGAAATACGTCTCCTCTGTCCTCGACCAGGGTTAGATGCACCGACACCAGAGCACACAGCACAGCGCGAACAAGCAGCACAGCGTGACCAAGCACCACACTGCGAACAGGCACGATAACGCGAACAACGCACACCACCAGGGAGAGAGAAGTTTCTGTGGCCGATCACTATGAAACACTCGGAGTGTCCAAAGACGCTTCGGCGGCTGAAATCAAATCGTCGTACCGAAAGCTGGCCCGGAAGTATCACCCCGATGTGAACCCCGGACACGAGGACGAGTTCAAAGCCATTTCCCTCGCCTACGATGTCCTCTCCGATACGGAGAAGCGCCGTAACTACGACATGGGCGGCGGCGAGAACGGACAGGGCTTCCCAGCCGGTGGCGGCTTCGGCGGCTTCGGCGACATCTTCGAGACCTTCTTCGGCGGGGGAGCCGGCTCGGCCGGCGGTCCGATGCCGCGCACACAACGCGGCAAGGACGCACTCGTCGGAGTCAACATCGATCTCGAGACCGCCGCGTTCGGCGGCAACATCGACCTCGACGTCACCACTGCCGTCGTCTGCGACACCTGCTCAGGTGCCGGAACCCAGCAGGGCACATCCGTTGAGACTTGTTCCCTGTGCCACGGTGCTGGCAGCGTTCAGCGCATGACCCGGACGCTCCTGGGCCAGATGGTGACGAACCAGACGTGCAACTCCTGCCACGGCTTCGGCACCGTCATTCCCAACCCCTGCCTCAACTGCCAGGGTGACGGTCGGGTCCGCAAGCAGCGGACCATGAAGATCCGCATCCCCGCCGGAGTCTCCGACGGAACCCGCATCCAGCTCTCATCGCAGGGCGAAGTGGGACCCGGCGGCGGTCCTGCCGGTGACCTCTTCGTCGAGGTCATGGTCTCCCGCCACGAAGTCTTCCAGCGCGACGGTGACGACCTGCGCGCCTCCGTCTCCGTGCCGATGACCGCAGCCGCTCTGGGCGCTTCGATCCCCTTCGACACCTTCGACGGCTCGCAGGAACTCTCGATCGACGCCGGCATCCAGTCAGGCACCGTCATCAAGCTTCCAGGACTCGGTGCCACCCGACTGCGTTCGGAGACCCGAGGCGACCTGCTCGTCACGGTGGACGTGTTGACGCCGGACAAGCTTGACGATGAGCAGAAGGAACTGCTGTCACAGCTGGCGACTCTGCGCGAGGAAGAGACCCCACGCGCTCAGATCACCACCCAGAACCGCGGCATGTTCTCCCGTATGCGTGAGAAGTTCGCCGGTCGGTGAGTCTTCCCGTCTTCTTCTCGACCCAGGTCGCCGAGGCGGCCGCCGGGCAGGTGCTCACCTTCGGTGAGGATGTGGCCGGGCACGCGATCCGAGTCCGCAGACTCGGACCCGGGGACGAGCTCGAAGTTGTCGACGGATCCGGCACCCGCGTACGCGGAACGGTGTCGGCCGCCTCGGCGAACGAACTCGGACTGCACGTCGCCTCGGTGACTCACACCGACGAGGACCAGCCACGGTTGGTCCTCGTGCAGGCTCTGGCCAAGGGCGACCGCGATCTGCAGGCGATCGAAGCCGCCACAGAGATCGGAGTCGACGAGGTGGTCCCCTGGGCCGCCGAGCGCTCGATCGCCGATTGGCCCGCGAAGAAGCGCGACAAGCTCGCAGCCAAGTGGGACAACGTTCTGCGGGCGGCATCCCTGCAGGCCAGACGCTCCCGCTTCCCTCTGCGCCACGACCTGGTCCGCGGCACCGGCCTGGCATCGATTCTGACCGAGACCGACAACGTCTACGTCCTCCATGAAGCCGCCGAGCAGAAACTGTCGCAGGCTCTGAGAGACTCTGGACCAGCGAATACGTCGACCGTCGAAGACTCCTCGGCCGCAGACTCTGGACGCATCGTCCTCGTCGTCGGCCCCGAAGGCGGGATCAGCGACGCTGAGCTCGATGCACTCGCAGCCATCGGTGCGAAAGCCGTGCTCCTGGGACCCACCGTCCTGCGGTCGTCGTCGGCCGGAGCGGCCGGACTCGTCATGGCTCAGAATTCATTGGGCCGTTGGTGACGAAGGCGACTACGATGGAAGCACACAATTGCAGTACTCCCACGAGTACGAACAGTCACTAAGGATCATTCTGGACACCTCCACTCAGCCCACGAACTCTGTGAACAACACACCTGCCGACGAAGCTGCATCGGACACAGTGCGTCTCGTGATTCCCGACTCCATCGATCTGGTCGAGTTCTTCGGGCCGGGGGAGTCGAACCTGCGGAAGCTCGAGCGAGTATTCCCCGACCTTGACGTGCACGTGCGCGCCAACCAGGTCCAAGCCAGCGGCGAGCCGACGCGGGTGGCAGCCTTCGTCTCCGTGATCGGGGAGCTCAAGAAGCTGCACGGCTCCGGCCACCGCATCAACGAGGAGACGATCGACCGGGTGGCGTCGTTCTCCTCGGAGGGCAAAGCCGCCTCGGCGGTGATGGGAACGAACATCCTGTCCACCCGCGGAAAGTCCATCCGTCCCAAGACGATGGGCCAGCACGACTACGTCAAGGCGATCCGCAACCACACGATCACCTTCGGCATCGGACCAGCAGGTACGGGCAAGACGTACCTGGCGATGGCCATGGCCATCAACGCCCTGCAGCACAAAGAAGTCTCACGCATCATCCTCACCCGCCCAGCGGTTGAGGCGGGGGAGAGCCTGGGCTACCTGCCGGGAACGCTGAACGAGAAGATCGACCCCTACGTGCGGCCCCTCTACGATGCCCTGCACGACATGGTTGATCCCGAGTCGATTCCGCTGCTCATCGAAACGGGGACCATCGAGGTCGCACCGTTGGCATACATGCGCGGCCGCACCCTCAACGATGCGTTCATCATCCTCGATGAAGCGCAGAACACGACCGGTGAGCAGATGAAGATGTTCCTCACCCGGCTGGGCTTCGGCGCGCGGATGGTCGTCACCGGTGACGTCTCCCAGATCGACTTGCCGGGCAAGACTCGCAGCGGTCTCAACCTTGTCCAGGACATTCTGACCGGAATCGACGACATGGAATTCTGCCACCTCGGCAGCAAGGATGTCGTCCGCCATCAGCTGGTGACGAAGATCGTCGACGCCTATGACCTGTGGGGAAGCACCGAGTGAATACCGAGATCTCAAACGAGACGGATGAAGCAATCGACCTCGACGAGGTCGTGGCTCTGACGGAATACCTGGGCCAGGCTCTCCACATGCACGCCGGCGCGGAGCTCGCAGTCACGATGGTCGATGCGAAGGCGATGGAGGAACTCCACATCACCTGGATGGACCTCGACGGCCCCACCGATGTGATGTCGTTCCCGATGGATCAGCTCACACAGGGACAGACCGGGGCTCCCACCGAGGGCCAGATGGGCGACATCATCATCTGCCCCGAGGTGGCCGCCGCCCAGGCCTCGTCCTCGGGACATTCGACCATGGACGAGGTGCTCCTGCTGACCGTCCACGGGTTCCTGCACCTGCTCGGATACGACCACGGCGAGCCTGAGGAGAAGGAAGAGATGTTCGCCCTGCAGCGGCATCTGCTGCTGACCTTCTTCGCTGCCCGCTACGACGGTCGCACCGACATCCCTTCCCCCACCGAGGTCTGAGCCGTGCTCTGGCTGTTCCTCGGTGCCGCACTGTGTCTCGTCGTTTCGGCGACTCTGTCTGCTGTCGATGCCGCTCTGCTCAGTGTGTCCCATCAGGCGATCCAGGATGCGAAGGACGAAGGCAAGAAGTCTGCGTTTCGGGCAGAGAAGATCCTCATCGATCTGCCCACCAACATCAACGTCATCATCTTCGTCCGGAACTTCATGGAGGCACTGGCCACCGTCTTCATCGCTCTGGCTTATAACTCGATCTACTCCGTGGGACCGCTCATGGTCGTGCTCACAGTGCTCACCGCCTCGATCGCTGTCTTCGTCGTCGCCGGCGTGTCCCCACGGACAATCGGTCGACGCCGTTCTCTGGCCGTGTGCCTCAACCTCAGCTGGGTCGTGGGCGCAGCGCTGGTCGTGCTCAAACCGCTGACGAAGATCCTCGTCCTCCTCGGCAACCTGCTGACGCCGGACCGCGTGTACAAGGACGGACCCTTCGTCACCTCCGACCAGCTGCGCGACCTCGTGGAGCGAGCCAGCGAGTCCGACATCATCGAAGACGGCGAACGGGAGATGATCCAATCCGTCTTCAACCTCTCGGACACCTCGGCGAATGAGGTCATGGTCCCGCGCACCGACCTCGTGACGGTCAACTCCGGCACACCGCTGTCCAAGGTCATGAACCTCTTCCTCCGCTCGGGATTCTCACGGATCCCCGTCAGCGGAGAGGATCTCGACGACATTCGCGGTGTTGCCTACCTCAAGGACGTCGCCAGACGGCTCCATCTCCATCCGGAGGACGCAGAACGATCGGTCGACATCCTGGCACGGGGAGTTCTGTTCGTCCCCGAGACCAAACCTGCCGATGACCTGCTGGAGCAGATGCAGCTCGATTCGACACATCTGGCGATCCTCGTGGATGAATACGGCGGCACCGCCGGACTCGTCACCATCGAGGACATCGTGGAGGAGATCGTCGGCGAGATCGAAGATGAATACGACACCAGTGATGATGAACTCGTCGAGGTCGACGACGGATCATTCGTCATCAGCACCCGCATGTCGATCTCCGACTTCGCCGACTACTTCGATGTGAAGATCGACGAGGACGACGTCAACAGCGTCGGCGGTCTGCTCACGAAGCTCATCGGCCGCGTTCCCATCGACGGCTCGAACGCAGCGATCGAAGGTCTTTACATCGAAGCGATGGAGGGTCAGGGCCGCCGCCACCGCATCACCCACGTCAGGGTCACGAAGGAAGAGAACTGAAATGGAATTTCGTACGGACTACCCCGAGAACTACCGGGCCGGCTTCGCCTGCTTCGTGGGGCGACCGAACACCGGTAAGTCAACGCTGACGAACGCGCTGGTGGGGGAGAAGGTGGCGATCACCTCGGCGAAGCCCCAGACCACCCGGCACACGATCCGCGGCATCGTCCACAAAGATGATCACCAGCTGATCCTCGTCGACACCCCGGGGCTCCACAAGCCTCGGACCCTGCTGGGCAGCCGCCTCAACGATCTTGTGGCCTCGACGCTGAGCGAGGTCGACGTCATCGGCTTCTGCCTGCCCGCTGATGAACCCATCGGGCCCGGCGACAAATACATTGCGTCCCAGCTCGAACTCCTCGACGGCCGCACCCCGATCGTGGCCCTGGTAACGAAGACCGACAAGGTTCCCCAGGAGAAGGTCGCCGAGGCTCTGCTGGCCGTGGGTGCTCTCGCCGACTTCGCCGACGTGGTTCCGGTCTCGGCTGTCGACGGTTTTCAGATCGACACGGTGGACTCCGTTCTGACCGGTCACCTGCCGGTCTCACCGCCGCTCTACCCCGAGGGCGAGCTGACGGATGAGCCGGAGGAGATGATGATCGCCGAGCTCGTCCGTGAGGCCGCGCTCGAAGGCGTCCGCGACGAGCTTCCGCACTCTCTGGCCGCTCAAGTCGAGGAGATGTACCCCCGCGAGGGGCGAAGCGAGGACAACCCGCTGTGGAACGTCCACGTCAACCTCTACGTCGAACGCTCGAGCCAGAAGGCGATCATCATCGGCAAGGGCGGCAGCCGACTCAAAGCAATCGGAAGCGAATCGAGGCGCGGCATCGAAGCACTGCTCGGGACCAAGGTGTACCTCGACCTGCATGTGAAGATCGCCAAGGACTGGCAGAGAGACCCGAAGCAGCTGGGGCGCTTGGGCTTCGACTTCAGTTGAGACGACTTCAGCTGGGAGTGCTCTCACGCCGGCTGAGAGCACTCTCACGTCGGAGGCAGTTGATCGACCACGCGTGGCCTGCAATAGACTAGGCCGAGTGAATGCCGAGCAGACTCTGGTCGCACTGAGCGACCGTTCCCCCCACGTTGCACCCGAGGAACTGATTGCGGGCCTCGTCCCGCCGCCGCAGTTCCACGACGTGTCCTTCGCCAGCTACCGCACCGATGACTCGGAGCCCTCGCAGGCCCAGGCTCGCAACAAACTTGAGGAGTTCGCGGCGTCGTCGACGTCCAAGGGCTTTCTGGGCAAGCTGTTCTCGAAGGGCAAGGACGGACCAAAGGGCGTCTACCTCGACGGCGGCTACGGCGTGGGCAAGACACACCTGTTGGCTTCTGCCTGGCATGCGAATGAGAAGCCTGCGACCTTCGGCACCTTCGTCGAATACACGAACCTCGTCGGAGCGCTCGGATTCATCCGTGCCCGTGACGATCTCTCACAGATGAAGCTCGTCTGCGTCGACGAGTTCGAACTCGACGATCCCGGCGACACGGTGCTCATGTCACGCCTCATGCGCGAGCTCACTGACGCCGGCGTGAAGATCATCGCCACCTCGAACACTCTTCCAGGATCATTGGGGGAGGGCCGCTTCGCCGCACAGGACTTCATCCGCGAGATCCAGGCGCTGGCCGACCAATTCGACATCTACCGCATCGAAGGCAAGGACTACCGTCACCGTGGGCTGAGCGAGCCGGCCGAACCGGTTCCTGCCGAGAACATCGATGCCGCGACCTCCGAACTGACCGGCACAGTCGCCCGCGACGACTTCCCGACACTTCTGCGCCATCTCTCCACCGTTCATCCTTCCAAGTACGGTCGCATGGTCGATGGGCTGGACGCGGCCGTGTGGGAAGACGTGACGACGATCGACAACGAGGGTGTCGCGCTGCGCTTCGTTGCCCTCGTCGACAGGCTCTATGACCGCAACGTCAAGATCATCAACTCGGGACAGGCGTTGAACAAGGTCTTCACCGAAGAGTCATTGGCCGGAGGGTACCGGAAGAAGTACATGCGGTGCCTTTCGCGACTGACAGCGCTCTCCTCGCAATAATCTGCTCTCCTGGCAGCATCAGGCCCTGTGGGCAGGCGCGTCAGCGCTACTGCAGCTCGAGGTATTTGAGGACCTCGAGTTCAGGCACCCAGTCGGGGAGTCCGATGATTCTGAATGTGCCCCAGACGATAACGGCAACGAATACCGCTGTGACCGCAGCAAGCGTCCAGCGCACCCAGACCGGCTGCGCCATGACCCAGTGCGTCCATTTCTCCACGTTGAGGCGGACGAAGCGCAGAATCCGCTGCGCCCAACGGAACTCGCTGGAGATGACGAACAGTCCGATGATGACGATGAGCCACCCCGGGCCCGGAAACGGCACGAGCACCAGGCCGATGAGCACGATGAGCGTGCCCACTCCGCCGACGATGGTCCGATAGAGCCGTGCCGTGTGCGGGTTGGCCATGACGGTTCTGCGCCAGCGCAGGAAGCTCAGGCGCGTTTTGCGCCAGGGGCGCACGCCTTGCTTGTGATGGCGTGACAGCCACCCTGTGGGCCGCTTGTCCTGGGGATCGTCGTTCACTCTTCCAATATAAGTCGATGAGTCTGAAAGCCCGATTTGTGTGTGTGACCACGATCACTCGGATCTGATTTTGCATGGACCGCCACCTGCGTATAGAGTTGTATCTCGTTGCCAGGGAAACCGGGCAGCGAGAAATGCGGATGTGGCTCAGCTGGTAGAGCATCACCTTGCCAAGGTGAGGGTCGCGGGTTCGAATCCCGTCATCCGCTCGAAGGCGTCATGGCACTGCCTTGATGGTGGCGTGGCCGAGAGGCGAGGCAGCGGCCTGCAAAGCCGTATACACGGGTTCGAATCCCGTCGCCACCTCGGATTCGTCCAACGGTTCGCTGTTGGTGAGTCGGCGCGATTGGCGCAGCGGTAGCGCGCTTCCTTCACACGGAAGAGGTCACTGGTTCGATCCCAGTATCGCGCACAGGGGCCTTGTGTCCCGGTGCAACAAATGAATAAGGCGCGATTGGCGCAGCGGTAGCGCGCTTCCCTGACACGGAAGAGGTCACTGGTTCGATCCCAGTATCGCGCACAGAAGAAGCCCCGAGTGACTCACTCGGGGCTTCGTGCATTCATCTCCGCGTCTTCAGTGCGATGAGCTCGGCCCCGATGTGTCGGGCGTGTGTCAGGACTGCCACGTGGATGCCATGGGGAAAGCGAAACATTAACTAGTACGCTAGTGACGGTAACCATCGACGAAGACTTCGGAGCACTCATGTCTACTCCTCAGAACCCGTACGAACCGAACAACGGTTCTGGAAATCAGTACCCCAACGGTCAGGGCCCCGACAACCAGCCGCCCAGCGCTCCTGGTTTTTCGGGTGATCAGAACGACGGCCAGCAGCCACCGCAGTACGGCTCGCAGCCACCACAGTACGGCTCGCAGAACAGCGGGCAGCAGGCACCACAATACGGCTCGCAGAACGATCCGAATCAGCAGCCCCAGTACGGCTCGCAGCCCCAGTACGGCTCGCAGCCCCAGTACGGCCAGCCGAACGACACAGGTGCTCCAGGCTACGATCAGAACCAGGGCGGCTACGACCCCAATGGTCAGGGCTACGACCCCAATGCGCAGGGCTACAACCAGGATCCCTACAACCAGGGTCCCTACAGCCAGGATCCCTACGGCCAGAATCAGGGCGGCTATGGTCAGGGCTACGACCCCAACGCGCAGGGCTATGCCGCGAACCAGTACGGCCAGCAGCCTGCCTATGCCGGTGCTGACGGTTCGTCGGACCAGTTCATTCCCGCCAACCCCAATGCGAGCTACGGATCCTATTCGGCCGGTCCGGGCAGCAATAAATCGAAGAACATCTGGGGAATCCTCGCGTTGATCGGCGGTATCGCCGGCATCGTCCTGTCCATCTTCTTCGGAATCGGATTCATCTTCGGCGTTGCCGGTGTGATCTTCGCCTTCGTCGGTCTCTCCGCGATCAAGAAGGGGTTGGCGAACAACAAGGGCATGACCATCACCGGCATGATCCTCAGCTTCATCGCCATCCTGTTCTCGATCATCTCGGTCATCGTCACCTTGATCTTCGGCGGCATGTTCATCACTGCGGTAGGCGAGGCCGCTGATGAGCAGTCCTCGTCCGCAGCGCCGGTTCAGGATCCCTCTGATCCTGCCCAGGACCCCAGCCAGGGTGCAGGCTCATCTGACGGCAGTGAAGAAGCCGCTCCGCCTCCTGTCGAGGGAGGAGGGGTTGAGATCGGCACTGATCTGACCGCGTCCGTCGCCGTAAAATCGGGTACTGCGTCTGACACTGCTGCTGGTGCGGAGGACACCAACGGCCAGATCGCTGTTGTGACAGTGACCTTGAAGAACAATTCGGGCTCGGACATCGATACGAGCAGCGCTCAGATGTCTGCGAACGATGGTGCCGGCAAGGAATATAGCGACGTCTTCCAAGGCAATGAGTACAAAGCCAGCCTGGTGTTCGACACCACGATTCCTGCAGGCGGCGAGAAGACCGTTCAGCTCGCCTACGGTGTTCCCTCGGCTGACCTCGACAAGGTCCACCTGAAGCTCTCAATGAGCGAAGATCTGGGCAAGGGCAAGGACTTCGAGTTCAGCAAGGCCGCGTGATACGGCTCGGGACGACGCTCCGATCCCGACTGACATAGGCGCGAACCGCGCGGACTTCGAAAATTGCATATGATTCACCAGTTGGGTGGCGGTCTCACGACTGCCACCCAACTGATTTCGCACCGCCGATTTAGTATTAGACTCGAGTGGCGAGACACCCTAGAACAGACGAACGGAGAAGATCAGTGGCAGACAGCATTGACTGCGCGGGAGAGACCATTCCTTGGAAACAGGGACTGACCGGCACGGAGATCTTCTCCACGGACCGCACGGTCGTTGCAATGTGGCTCGACGGGCAGCCTGTCGACCTCAGCCGCGAACTTTCCGCTGGTGACAAGGTCGCTCCGATCGCCATCGATTCCCCCGCAGGTCTCGACATCCTGCGCCACTCGGCGGCACACGTCACCGCCCAGGCCGTCCAGGACCTGTTCCCAGACGCGAAGCTCGGCATCGGGCCCTACATCACTGACGGCTATTACTTCGACTTCGATGTCGCTGAGCCCTTCACCCCTGAAGATCTCAAGGCGATTCAGAAGAAGGCCGCTCAGATCGTTAAGTCCGGCCAGACCTTCAACCGTGTCGTCGTGGACGAGGCGGAAGCACGCGAGCGCATGGCGAATGAGCCCTACAAGCTCGAACTCATCTCGGACAAGGGCGCAGGCTCCGACGACTCGGCCTCCGTCGAGGTCGGCGCCGGTGAGCTCACCGTCTACGAGAACCGTGACCGCAAGGGAGAAATCGTGTGGCAGGACCTCTGCCGCGGACCGCACCTGCCCACCACCAAACTGATCGGCAACGGGTTCGCGGTCACCCGCTCCTCGGCGGCCTATTGGCGCGGAGACCAGGCCAATGCGAGCCTGCAGCGCGTCTACGGAACCGCCTGGGCCTCGAAAGAGGACCTCAAAGCCCACCAGGATCGCCTCGCCGAGGCAGAACGTCGTGACCACCGCAAGCTCGGCGCCGAACTCGACCTGTTCTCGTTCCCCGAGGAGCTCGGCTCCGGTCTGCCCGTCTTCCATCCGAAGGGCGGAATCATCAAGCGTGAGATGGAGGACTACGTCCGCGCCCGCCACATCGAGGAGGGCTTCGAGTACGTCGGCACCCCGCACATCTCGAAGGAAGCCCTCTACTACACCTCCGGGCACCTGCCGTACTACGGCGAGAACATGTTCCCGCCGATCTCCGTCGATGAGGTCCGCGACGAGTCCGGTGAGATCGTCAAGGAGGGCACCCCGTATCGTCTCAAGGCGATGAACTGCCCGATGCACAACCTCATCTTCCGCTCGCGTGGACGCTCCTATCGCGAACTTCCCCTGCGCCTCTTCGAATTCGGCACCGTGTACCGTGACGAGGCCTCTGGCGTCGTCCACGGCCTCACCCGTGTGCGCGCACTGACTCAGGACGATTCGCACTCCTATGTGGCTCAGGAGGACGCCGCGAAGGAGATCCGTCACCTGCTCGAATTCGTCCTCAGCCTGCTGCGCGATTTCGGACTCGACGACTTCTACCTCGAACTCTCCACACGCGACGAAGACGGGAAGAAGAAGGATAAGTTCATCGGTTCGGATGAGCAGTGGGCAGAAGCCACTCAGGTCCTCGAAGAGGTTGCACGGGAGACCGGACTCGAGCTGGTCCCCGATCCCGGCGGAGCCGCGTTCTATGGGCCCAAGGTCTCCGTCCAGGCCCGCGACGCCATCGGCCGGACCTGGCAGATGTCGACCGTGCAGCTCGACTTCAACCAGCCGGAGCGCTTCGGCCTGGAATATCAGGCCGCCGACGGCACCCGCAAGCAGCCGGTGATGATCCACTCGGCGAAGTTCGGGTCCATCGAACGGTTCATGGGTGTGCTCATCGAACACTATGCGGGCGCGTTCCCCGTCTGGCTGGCACCGGTCCAGGTCACCTGCATCCCCGTGGCCGAGGAGTTCAATGACTACCTCGCCGAGGTGGCCGCACAGCTGCGGGCCGCCGGCGTTCGCGTCGAGATCGATGACAGCGACGATCGGTTCCCGAAGAAGATCCGCAACGCCTCGAAGTCGAAGGTGCCCTTCGTGCTCATCGCCGGTGGGGAGGATCGCGACGCGAATGCCGTGTCGTTCCGTTTCCGCAACGGTGAGCAGGACAACGGCGTATCCGTCGCCGAGGCGGTCACCCGGATCGTCGAATCCATCGAAACCAAGGCCCAGGTATGACAGAGGACCCACACAACCGCCTCGGCGAGGGCAGGCCCGATCCTTGTGAAGGCATGCCCGAACCCGAGGCGGCTGCGGGCTTTCCGGGGGAGCCCGATGGCTTCCAGCGGCTGTGGACACCGCATCGGATGGTCTACATCGGAGGACAGGACAAACCCAAGCATTCCGGAGTCTCCGAGTGCCCGTTCTGCAGCGCACCGACGAAGTCCGACGAACAGGGCCTGATCGTCGCCCGCGGTGAGGAAGTGTACGCGGTGCTCAACCTGTACCCGTACAATCCGGGTCACCTCCTCATCTGCCCCTATCGTCACGTCGCGGACTACACGGAGCTGACTGAGTCGGAGACGGCGGAACTCGCCCGCTTCTCGCAGAAGGCCATGACCGTGATTCGCGCGGTATCGTCCCCGGACGGCTTCAACTTGGGAATGAACCAAGGACCCGTGGCAGGTGCCGGAATCGCCGCACACCTCCACCAGCACATTGTGCCCAGATGGGGCGGGGACTCGAACTTCCTGCCCGTCGTGGCACAGACCAAAGCTCTGCCGCAGGTGCACGCCGACGTGCAGGCAGCGCTGTCAAAGGAATGGAACAGATGAACCCCGAAGATCTCGACTCTCTCGCCGAGTACTCATCCCCACTGCTGCGCGGCAACGAAGCCGTCATCACGATCACCCGCCCCGACCTTGAGTCGAACAGCTACCTCTCGCAGCTCTTCGCGCTGTCGGGGGAGACCTCGAGACGGCTGACCCACAACTGGCGAGACTTCGCCCCCGAAGTTCGCAGCATTTGGTCCGGGTATCTGAGTGCGGCCAAGAAGGAATCAGCTCAGCTGTTCGCCGGCTCCAGCCTCGAGACGGCGCATCGGATCACGGACAACCACCTCGGCGTCTCCGAGTTCGCGCTCGACGATGAGGGCGCACGGGCACTCTACATCGCGCGGGTGAATGAGCCGGGACGCTACGGCCAGGATGACGACATCCCCGCCGGTGAGGAAGCGCCACGGCGAATCACCTCGGCGGCCTACCTGAGCAATGGGTTGGGCTACACGAACGACCGTCCGGCGCGGGCCTTCCTGGTCGATCTCGTCGAACCGGGTCTGGGGAAGTCCGGCATCGCCGGCGGCGCCGAGGTTCCGTTGTCCACGCTCCTGGAGTCCCCGGAGTCAGATGTCCACGACCCGCAGTTCTCACCGAGCGGCACCCG
The DNA here is from genome assembly GCF_021532275.1 of Brevibacterium sp. UCMA 11754. GTDB lineage: Bacteria > Actinomycetota > Actinomycetes > Actinomycetales > Brevibacteriaceae > Brevibacterium. Next base: position 172,429 of record NZ_JACBOT010000009.1, on the reverse strand, counting down.
AGTCAGCTTGGTTTCCTCGGTGGTACCCGACCATGGCGAGCCCGACCTGCGAGCGACGGTGTGGCTGCTTGGCGGAGACCACCCGGAGCCGCTGACGCTGCCGCGGATGAGCGTGAACCTGCACCGTTGGATCGACGATGAGACTGTGCTGCTCGTCGGCAACGAGCTGACCCGAGACGAACTCGACTTCGTCGGGCAGATGCCCGGACTCTTCGTCCACGATCTGACCACTGGCTCGACACGACGCCTGACCGACCCGGAGACCGTCTCTGTCGCGTCGATCCGGCCCCAGATCGTCGACACTGCCGGAAACGCCTCAGATGCGGCCGAGGCTTCTGTCATCGCTGTCGTGGACACGGACGGAGCCTCACGGATCATCTCGATCGATCTGGCGGCCGAGAAGCGGACGCTGGACGAACTGGACTTCCTCACGGATGACACTGCAGTGGTCAACGGCTTCGACGTCGACGGAGACAGTCTCGTCTGGACAGGGGAGACGCCCACGAACCCTGCTGTTCTCAACCGTGTGCGACTCTCCGGGCCCGGCAGGACACCCGCTGGTGACGGCGAGGCCCTCAGAGCACATCCTGCGCCCGCGAATTCCGTCCTTCCACAGCTTCTTCGAGTCGACGGTGAGGGCGGAGCCATCACGGGGTGGCTGGCGAAGCCCAGCGGCCCGGGCCCGTTCCCCGTCATTCTCAACATCCACGGTGGACCGTTCGCGCAGTACACCCACGGGTGGTTCGATGAAACCCAGGTGCTCACCTCGGCCGGCTACGCCGTGGTCTACGCGAACCCGCGCGGCTCCGGTGGACGCACCCGCGCATGGGGGACAGCTGTGCAGGGGGACATGGCGGTCCCAGCAATGGCCGACGTCCTCGCGGTCCTCGACCACGCGGTGGCCGGCGATGCAGAACTCGACTCCACCCGCCTCGGCGTCCAAGGCGGTTCCTACGGCGGCTATCTCACCGCGATGATCACCGCTGCTGATCATCGCTTCCAGGCGGCCATCGTCGAACGCGGCTACCTCGACCCCGACAGCTTCGTCGGCACCTCCGACATCGGACGGTTCTTCACCGAGGAGTACACCACCCGTGATCGGGAGGCCATTTCACGGCAGTCGCCTTTGGCGCACGCCTCGCAGGTGCGCACGCCCAGCCTGGTGATGCATTCCGAACTCGACTTCCGCTGTCCGCTCGAACAGGCTCAGCAGTACTATGCCGCGCTGCAGCGGGCGGGTGTGGACACCGAAATGCTCATCTTCCCCGGAGAGAACCACGAACTCTCACGCTCAGGCCAGCCCCGCCACCGTCGGCAGCGTTTCGAAGCGATGCTCGACTGGTGGGACCAGCATCTGGGCGGAGACGTCGATGCGAATCTCGACGACCAGACCGCCTCGGCGATCCACTGAGCCGATGACCAACTCAACCGCCTCTGAGGCGATGCCCCTACCCCTCTTGCACCTGGCCAGAGCACGTCCCAAGTCGGTGATTTCTCACATTGAACGTCACCGGCTTGGTCGTCTGGGCACTACCCGATATCGTTCTGTCGGTTACGATTGCGGTCTTGCCGGTTGCTTGCCGCTTCACTATTCTGCACAGACTGCATCCGTCCATCGTCAACTCCGGGAGAACCATGAAACCTCGTAAAGCCTCACGGGTCGTACTACTCAATGAGCGCGACGAGGTTCTCCTGATTCGAGCTCAGGACCTGCTCACGCCCACTCACCAGTGGTGGATGACCTGCGGCGGCGGATCCGAACTCGGGGAGTCCGCGGCTCAGACAGCGGCCCGCGAACTCGCTGAGGAGACCGGGATCGAATGCGAACCCGGCGAGCTCATCGGACCCTTGGCCACCCGCGACGGGGTCTTCGAATTCACGGAGAAGTCTCTGCATCAGCGCGAAACCTACTTCGCATTCCGCACGAGCGAGGACATCGAGCTCGAGGACGCCGTCTGGACGGACATCGAGAAGCGCAGTCTGCTCGAATTCCGGTGGTGGTCCCGCGAAGAGCTGATGACCACGACGGAGACGATCTATCCGAAGAATCTTCTCAGTCTCATGGATCTTGTCGCTGAAGGCTCTGTGCCCGAAGTTCCCCTCGTCATCGACTGAGTGGCCGCTCGCCATCGGCCGAGCGAACGTACCGCATGACCGGGGCGCTGCTTCGTACGGTACAGCGCACATAACGGTGTGCTGAGCGTATAGACTCTAGGGGCTGTATCTATAGGAAGGAACACCAGTGTCAGGTCATTCCAAGTGGGCAACGACTAAACACAAAAAAGCTGCCATCGACTCCAAGAGGGCCAAGCTCTTTGCCAAGCTGATCAAGAACATCGAGGTTGCCGCTCGCAACGGTGGGCCTGATCTCGAAGGCAACCCGACGCTGTTCGACGCGGTCCAGAAGGCGAAGAAGAATTCGGTTCCTGCCGACAACATCACCCGCGCGGTCAAGCGCGGCGGTGGTCTCGACGGCTCTGCCGTGAACTACGAGAACATTCTGTACGAAGGATATGCCGCCGGCGGCGTCGCCCTCCTCATCGAATGTCTGACCGACAACCGCAACCGTGCGGCCTCCGAAGTCCGCGTGGCAGTCACGCGCAACGGCGGCACCATGGCAGACCCCGGATCGGTGACATACAACTTCGACCGCAAGGGCGTCATCATCGTTCCTGCCGAGGGAACCGACGAGGACTCGATCCTCCTGGCCACCCTCGACGCCGGCGCCGAAGAAGTCAAGGACGAAGGCGAGAACTTCGAGATCATCTGCGAGGCCACCGACCTCGTCGCTGTGCGCACAGCGCTTGTCGATGCCGGCATCGACTATGACTCGGCCGAGGCATCCTTCGTGCCCGGGATCGAAGTCAGCTTGGACGCGGACACCGCTAGCAAGGTCTTCAACCTCATCGATGCGCTCGAAGACAGCGACGAAGTTCAGAACGTCTATTCCAATGCTGATGTCAGCGACGAGGTTCTTGCCGAACTTGATTCCTGATGAGACCGGATTTGGTTATTGATGAGAATCCTCGGCGTTGACCCTGGTCTGACCCGGTGCGGGCTGGGTGTCATCGACACCCTGCCCGCCCGCAAGGCCACAATGGTATCCGTCGATGTGCTGCGCACGCCGTCAACGGACTCCGTGGATCTGCGTCTGGGCGCCCTCGCCGAGGCGTTCGACAGCTGGTTGGACACGTACCGTCCCGATGTCGTGGCCATCGAGCGAGTGTTTGCCCGCAATGATGTCTCCACGATTATGGGAACTGCCCAGGTGTCAGGCCTGACTATGGGGCTTGCCGCCAGACGTGGACTGCCCGTGGCGATGCACACGCCCTCCGAGGTCAAAGCCGCCATCACCGGGTCGGGACGGGCTGATAAGAAGCAGGTCACGAACATGGTGACCCGGATCCTCGAACTCGAGGCTGCGCCGAAGCCGGCCGATGCCGCGGATGCTCTCGCGATCGCTATCTGCCACTCATGGCGTGGAGCTCTCAGCGGGCAATCGACTCCTGGAGCGAATAAGGACCTCAATGAGCGTAAGAGCGCTGGTCGCCAAGGCACAGGTCTGACGAAAGCACAGGAGCAGTGGGCCAAGGCCCTTCGCAAATCCAAGTAGCTGCGTAGCGAAGTGGCGTGACGGCTCAGCAGCGTTGCAGCGGTTGTGAGTGTCGCTGTCGGTCTGTTTGGCTGCCACTGAAGTCCGGTCGCTTCGCAGCTGTCATCGTTCCTTGGCCGAGTCCGGAAGTCTGCGAAACACAATAGAGCAGAATCGAAGTGATGCTAACTATTCGGAAGGGAATCGAATATGCATCTATACAATAACGGTTAGAGCGTATATAATCATAGTATAGACGCAACACTGTTGTTGACGAATGGATGTTCAGACGATGACTCTCACTCCCGACCGGACACCAGGAAAGAGCGGAAAGCGTTCACCTGGCACCGCCGCGGGTGAGTCGGCAAGAGGCCCGCAGGCATCTGGCGCGACTGCAGGGGAGTCCGCTTCAGGCCAAGATGGATCGTTGCCGGAGCCAGCATCGTTTCGTGAGCAGCTCGAGGCGGCCGGAATGGATCTGACGTGCAATCCTTTGGCGGATAGGCTCGATTCGATCGCGGCAGTTCCAGCGACTTCCATTGAAGACCACGACAGTGACGATTCTGACCGGCTCAGCAACGAGGGCTCCCATTCCGATGAGCAGGTTCTTCTCGGTGATTCCGAAGCAGATGGGCGGATGTCTGGCGCTCTCGTCGACGGGGAACCATTCGACTCCGATGCTGGAACGCATAGTCACGGCGGTGGCACCGACCAGTCCTCGACTGCGGACGAAGGTGATTCGACTGTCGTCGTGCCACATCCACTTCTGTCGGATCTCGAATGGCGCGACCTCGACCGACTTGCCCCTGAGTTGACCCGCAGTATCGGTGAACTCAGCGTCCTCAAAGACGAACTGCTGAGATTCGAACGACCTCTTGGGCCTGATCACGCTATGACGGTCGTCAACGGGATCGAAACCGCCACTCGCATTCTCGAAGCGATGTCTGCTGTCGCTCTGTCAGTCTATGAAAGGTGCGTGACACCCACCGACTATGGAGCGAAGACGACGAAGGCGCTGGTCCAGAGCCGGTTGAACCTGACCGGATATGAGGCCAACCGACGTGCCGAGCTTGCTAAGAACCTTGGCGGCCGCGTCTATATGACGGGACAGGCCAGAGAACCCGTCAACCCGATCGTTGCCAAGGCCCTGCACTCGGGAGTGCTCTCGGCTGGTCAGGCCACCGAGATCAATGACTGTCTCTCCAAACTGCCGATCTGGGTTTCCTCCACCGTTCGCGACAAAGTCGAAGCGGACCTCGTGGAGAAGGCACCGCGTGTCCGAGTCGCAGACTTGAAGACGATCTTCGGTTCGATTCTGGACCGGATTGATCCCGACGGAGAAGAACCGAAGCTTCCGCGGGATCGCTCGCGCTGTTACGTGAATGTGCGAGCCCGGGATGACGGCGATTGGGATCTCAGAGGCCTCCTGGATTCAGTCTCAGGAGGAGTCCTCAACGGACTGCTGGCCTCGCGTATTCTGCCGGGTGACAATTCGGAAAACGCACAGGGCGTACCAGGCTCGACGGAAACTCTGCAAGCTCACGATGGCGAGTGCACCACAGATGGCACGTACTCGACTGATGGCGCGCGCACGACCGCGAAAGACGAGGGTCCTGCCGAGCCTGAATTCGACATCTTTCGAGCCGTTCTGGCGGGGGACGTCTCGGACGCGCCGTTGCCACATGATCTGCCAGAGGGTCGGCCGGACTGGATTGCCGATACAGGTGATTCCGATTCGGCCGCTTCTGGGTTCTCGAGCTTCGGCGTCAGCGAAGACGGAGCGCTGGTCGACACAAGCGCGAGTCAAGGAACAGTGCGCAATCGAATCTACGAACGATTTGCAACAATGATCTCCCGCGTCGAGATGGACCGGATAGGGCGCGGTTCGCCATTCGCCTTGGTCGTCACCGCAAAAGCCGAAGACATTGCGACCGGAAAAGGACGCTCGACCACAGGTTGCGAAACCGAATTTCCGATATCAACGGCGGCCAGCGAAGGATTGAACGGGTCAGTCTTCTTCCACCTCATGTCGGACAAAGCCAAAACGATGGAAATCGCCACCGAAGCTCGATATGCCACGAACAGGCAGGTGGCAATACTCGCAGCCAGGGATCAAGGCTGCACATTCCCCGGATGTGATGCACCGCCAGGATGGTGCGACGCGCACCACATTGTGCCCTGGGCTGACGACGGCAGGACCGACATCAACAACCTCACACTGGCATGCGGACTGCATCACCACCTGATCGACAAATCGGACTGGTACGCCCGAATGCTTCACGACGGTCGACCTGCATGGATCCCGCCACCGAGCATCGATGTCGAACGGCGCCCGATCCTGCACTCCAGGTTCGTCGCACAGGAGATCATCGACGGGCTGTCAGACGGGACAGAAATTCCACCGCAGTAATGCGCTGGTGATGTCTTCCGGGCTGTCCGCAACTGGCCGGAGCCTTGGTATCGTCGGTATGTCGAGTCAGGTACTCGGAGACTAGCTGATAGCCTGGATTCGTACATGTGTTCCCACTCGAAAGGCAGGCCGTGATCAGTTTCCTCAGCGGTACGGTCCATCGCATCGCAGCTGACCACCTCGTGATTCTCACCTATGGTGTCGGACGCAGAGTCAACGTCACGCCGGATACCCTTTCAAACACACGGCATGGTGCAGATATCGAACTCGTGACCACCCTGGTTGTGCGTGAAGACTCCATGACTCTCTTCGGCTTCGGAACAGAAGACGAGAACCACACGTTCGAAGTGCTGCTGTCGATCTCCGGAATCGGTCCCCGCCTGGCCATGGCGATCCTGTCGGTGATGGGGCCGGGCGAACTGGCAGCCGCGATCTCGAATCAGGACGCCAACGCGCTGACTCGCGTACCAGGAATCGGCAAAAAAGGCGCTTCCCGAATCATCCTCGAACTCGAGAACAAACTGCCGAAGCTCTCCGCATCGGAGCCAGGGCCACAACTGTCGTTCGGCGGTGCGAACCAGCAGGTCGTTGACGCCCTGGTCGGTCTTGGCTGGAAAGAAGCACAGGCCGCAGACGTCGTGCAGGAAGTAGTCAATGATCTCGGCCAGAATGCGGGCACCTCGGCGCTCCTGAAGGCCTCACTCAAGGTTCTGGGTGCAAGGAAGTGACTCACTCCCATGACGGTGGAAACACCTCCTACGACGGTGGAACCAAGTCCTACGAAATGGAATTCGGCGATCAGGAACTGACCGGTGCAGAAGAGGAGCGTTTGGTCTCGGGGCGCGCGGAGACCGCCGAGCGCGATGCGGAAGCTGCGCTTCGTCCCAAAGGACTGCAGGATTTCATCGGCCAACCACAGGTCCGTGAACAGCTGTCCCTCGTGCTCGATGCTGCGAAAGCACGGAACAGGGCTCCCGACCACGTGCTGCTCTCGGGGCCTCCCGGCCTGGGGAAGACGACGCTGGCGATGATCATCGCGCATGAGATGCAGACGAGTCTGCGCGTCACCTCCGGGCCGGCAGTTCAGCATGCAGGAGATCTCGCAGCGATCCTCTCATCCTTGGAGGAAGGCGAAGTCCTCTTCATCGACGAAATCCACCGGATGGCTCGCGCCGCAGAAGAGATGCTCTATGTCGCGATGGAAGACTTCCGTGTCGATGTCATCGTCGGCAAAGGCCCCGGCGCCACAGCGATTCCGCTCGACCTGCCCCAGTTCACCATGGTCGGGGCCACGACTCGTTCTGGTCTGCTGCCCGCACCTCTGCGCGACCGGTTCGGATTCACCGGACTCTTAGACTTCTACTCAAGCGATGATCTCCTGACCGTCCTGAAGCGGTCAGCCCACATGCTCGGAATCGAAGCAGACCTTGCAGGTCTGAAAGAGATCTCAACCCGGTCTCGCGGCACTCCTCGAGTTGCCAACCGCCTCCTGCGAAGAGTCAGAGACTGGGCGCAGGTACGCGGAACCGGCATCATCGATGAGGCCGCAGCGCTCACGGCACTCAAGGTCTACGAGGTCGACGAACTTGGACTGGATCGTCTTGACCGTTCGGTGCTGCAAGTTCTGTGCAAACGTTTTGCCGGGGGGCCGGTTGGCCTTGGAACCATCGCTGTTTCCGTCGGAGAAGAGGCCGACACCGTTGAAACCGTATCGGAACCCTACCTTGTGCGAGAAGGACTCATCAGCCGCACTCCGCGCGGTCGAGTTGCGACGTCAGCAGCCTGGAAACACCTTGGGATGCAGATCCCAGCAAACTATGAGTTCTGATCCCGGCAATTGAGTTCGCCTTGAGTACTGAGTACGAACTAAGGTAGTGGACTGGTTCGTTCTTATGAAAGGTAGATACCTGTGGATTTATTGATCCCTCTCGCGCTTGCAGCGTTGCTCATTTTTTTCCTATTCAATTCTCGGCGTAAACAGAAGGCGCGTGCAGAGCAGATCAAGACTGGACTCGTCCCCGGGGCTACCGTGATGACGACGTTCGGTGTCTTCGGCACGGTCCTGTCCATCGACGATGAAAACAACCAGGTCACCATCGAGTCGAGCCCCGGCACTGTGCTCCGCGTTCACCGCCAGGCAATCGGCCAGATCAACAACCCTGAAACCGAAGGCGCTGCCGCCGGCGGCGCTGTTGCAGGATCTGCCGACGTAGCCGACGACGCTGAGGGCACGGATACCCCGGCGATCACCGACGCAGAACTCGACGCTATGAATGAGCGTAAGCGGGCCGAGTACACCGATAAGGATGCGGACCTTTCCGCAGACGATGTGGTTGACTCCGACACCGGGCTGAACACGGATGCTGATCAGGCCAAGGCCGACGATGCAGACTCCGTCATCGGCAACGATGCTCCCGGGGCTGAGCGTGCCGACGACGTTGTGGATGGTTCCGGTGACACCGATGCTGACGCATCAGGCACCGATTCTTCCGATCCTGAGAACAACAAGAAGAACTGACTTCGTTCACTGCACTCAATCGAAAGCTGAAACGTGTCTGATATTGAAGAAAAGCCACGTCCTGGTTTGCGCTTCGTGTGGCTGTCGATCGTCGCTGCACTGCTCCTCGGCGTCATTGCTGGCGGTGTCGTATGGTCAGATGCCACGACCACCCCGAAGCTCGCACTCGACCTCGAGGGCGGAACCTCGATCATCCTGGAGCCCCAGGTTTCAGAGGACACGGACATCAGCAAGGAACAGCTTGACCAAGCTGTGTCGATCATTCGACAGCGTGTGGACTCGACCGGTGTCTCCGAAGCCGAGATCACGACCCAAGGTGATCGCAACATCGTTGTGAACCTGCCGGGCAACCCGGACGAGGAGACACGCAACCTGGTCCGTTCTTCCGCGCAGCTCGTCTTCCGTCGAGTCGCACTCGTCGGTGACCCTCGTTCCCAGGAGGATATCCAGAAGGAACAGGAGAAGAGCGGCGGGGGAGAGCAGCAGGACCCCTCCGAAGGACTCACCGACGAGGAGAAGAAGCGCCTCGAAGATCTCACCGGTGGCGGTGCCGGTGCACAGGCCGACGGCAGCGGTCAGGGCGGCGCTGGAGCACAGGGCCAGGACAGCGGGGATGCACCTGCCGGTGGCGGCGAAGTTGCCAAGACCGGTGGTGGCGATGTTGCGAAGGCCGGCGGCAGCGATGTCGCCAACGCCGGTGGCAGCGTTCCCGGACCGGCAGGCAAGGACGCTGAGAAATCCGGAGAGAAGAGCGGCCAACAGGCGGCCGAGGCGAGCGGGTCCGGCAAGGGCGACGACACGAAGGTCACTGATTCGACGCCGCGACCGCTCTTCGACCCCGAGAAGGACGTCGACAAGTGGCAGACCGAGTCCATCATCAAGAAGTACTCGGAGCTCGACTGCACCGATCCGAAGAATCGGACCGGTGGACAGCAGCAGCCCTCCGATGAACCGGTCGTCGCCTGTGGCAAGGACGGAGAGGCCAAGTACATCTTGGGCCCCGTCGAACTCTCGGGCGAGCATCTCGCAGATGCCAACTTCGGCTATTCGACGGGCGCCAACGGAGTGCAGACCAACCAGCCTGCGGTGAACCTCAAGTTCGACGGCGTCGGGCGTGAGATCTTCAAGCAGATCACCTCGGACATCACCGGTAAGCAGCAGCCGTACAACCAGTTCGCCATCGCTCTTGACGGGAACGTGCTTTCGGCCCCGACATCGAACGTAGCGATCACTGACGGCAATGCCGAGATCTCGGGCAATTTCACTCTTGACGAGGCACAGACCCTGGCCGACCAGCTCAAGAACGGCTCTCTGCCGTTGAGCTTCCAGGTCCAGAGCGAGGATCAGATTTCGCCGACGTTGGGTACCAATTACCTCAATATCGGCCTGCTCACCGGTCTCGTCGGACTCATCCTCGTCGTCATCTATTCGCTCCTGCAGTACCGAGTGCTCGGCCTGGTCACGGTCTCGAGTCTTGTCGTCGCCGGAGTGCTGACTTATCTCCTGCTGCTTCTGGCTTCGTGGAGATACGGATATCGACTGTCATTGGCAGGTGTCGCCGGTATCATCATCGGCATCGGCATGGCGGCGGACTCGTTCATCGTCTACTTCGAACGAGTCAGAGACGAATTGCGCAGCGGCAGACAACTGCTGTCTGCAGTTGAGGTCGGTTGGGATCGTGCCAAGCGCACCATCTGGGCGTCCAAGGCAGTGAATATGCTCGCCGCAGTCATCCTCTATATCTTGGCTGTCGGTTCCGTGCGCGGGTTCGCCTTCACCCTGGGCCTGACGGTGATCATCGACGTCCTCATCGTCTTCCTGTTCACGCACCCAATGTTGGAAGTGCTCGCACGCACCAAGTTCTTCGGTCAGGGCCATCCGATGTCCGGTATGGATCCGAGGCTGTTGGGTGTCAAGCCCGCTGCCTACCGTGGCGCTCTGAACCTCAGCATCGACGATGACGAGAAGTCGCCGGAGGCACGCAGACGGGAGAAGGCTCGAATCCGCAAGGCAGGAATGTCCCCCGACGCTGAGGCGGATTCGGTTGAGGAGTCGACTGGCGAGTCGACAACTTCGCCGTCTGCATCGTCGAAGTCGAAGGTCGAAGCCGGATCCGAGTCATCCAGCCAGTCTCGTGGTACGACGACCAAACGGTCGAAGCAGTCTCGGTCCACCGATTCCGACGAGGTCTCTGATTTCACAGAGCCAGTCGATGAGGCGACCGAGAAGAAGTCGAAGAAGAAGACCACGTCGTCGACGAACTCGGCACGAACCGGTGGCACGATCGCAGAGCGTAAGGCGGCTGAGAAGAAGGCCGCCGAAGATTCTGCCGACAATGGCAAGGAGGCAGACAAGTGAAACGGTTCTTTGCCTGGGGCAACCGGCTCCACAACGGTGAGTCATCGATTCCCTTCGTCGGGAAGGCCAAACTCTGGCTGCTGATCACCGGCGGTCTGGTCCTTCTGTCACTGCTCGTGCCGTTGATCGCAGGATTCAACTTCGGCATTGCCTTCAAGGGCGGATCGCAGTTCCAGGTCGACCACGTCTCGGACACTGCGCCGGCCAAGGGCGAAGACATCGTCGCCGGGGTCGTGGACAATTCCGAACCACGTCTGACTCCTACGAGCGATACAGCTGTGAAGATCGAGACGAACCAGCTCAGCGATGACCAGATGCAGGAAGTGCGTGACGGTCTCGTGAGCGGATACGACGTCAAGGCAGAAGACGTCACATCCACGTTCGTCGGCCCCGAGTGGGGCCAGGATGTGACAGAGAAGATGATCCGTGCTCTCGTCATCTTCGTCGGCATCGCAATGATCGTGATGGCGCTGTACTTCCGGACTTGGAAGATGTCTCTGGCAGCGATCGTCGGGCTGTTGGTCGTCATGATCATCACGACGGGCATCTATTCCGCAACAGGGTTCGAGATCACCCCTGAGGCGGTGATCGGCTTCCTCACAGTCTTGAGCTTCTCGCTCTACGACACTGTGGTGGTCTTCGACAAGATCAGAGAGAATACGACCCGGTTCAAGGACAAACGCAATCTGAAATTCTCCGAGTTGGTCAACCTCGGCGTCAATCAGACAACAGTTCGTTCGATCAATACCTCTGTCGTGTCGGTGCTCCCGATCGCATCGATTCTCTTCATCGGTGTATTCCTGCTCGGCGCGGGAACTTTGGTCGACATCTCACTGTCGCTGTTCATCGGTACGATTGTGGCAGCAGCTTCGACGTTGTTCGTCGCCAGTCCTCTCTATGCCCTTCTGCGGGCAAATGAACCTGCGGTCAAGGAACAGGAAGAGGCCGTGCGTGAACTACGCTTGAAGAATGGAGCAGAAGATGTTCCACCGGTGATTCACGCCGAGGTCTGAGCAGAAAGGGGATGTCATGGCTTCTTCCGCCGATTCGCGCCGTCCGCGAGGCATCTCCCGCTTAGCTTGGTGGGCGGCCAGGGCGCAGAACAACCCTGGCTACCCACGCGTCCTCGGTCCGATGATCAGGGCTCTGCAGTCTAATCACCCGAAGGCCGACATCGACCTGGTGGTCCGGGCCTATCAGGTCGCAGAACAGGCCCACCGAGGTCAGACCCGCAGGTCGGGTGATGACTACATCACGCACCCCGTGGCCGTGGCCACGATCTTGGCTGAGATCGGTATGCTGCCGGTCACCCTCGCCGCCGCGCTGCTCCACGACACCGTCGAAGACACCTCCTACTCCTTGAAGGAACTCACCGAGGAGTTCGGTCCCGAGGTCGCCGCGATGGTCGACGGAGTGACGAAGCTCGACAAACTCACCTATGGCCAGGCCGCGCAGTCGGAGACCGTGCGGAAGATGATCGTGGCCATGGCCAAGGACATCCGTGTCCTCGTCATCAAACTTGCAGACCGTCTTCACAACGCCCGCACCTGGCGTTTCGTACCCGCCTCATCGAGCACGAAGAAGGCTCGTGAGACCCTCGAGATCTACGCCCCATTGGCTCACCGCCTCGGCATGAATACGATCAAGTGGGAACTTGAGGATCTGTCCTTCCAGGTTCTCCACCCGAAGGTCTACGACGAAGTGGTGCGACTCGTCGCCGATAGGGCACCTCAACGTGAGAAGTACCTGGCCACGGTCTCCAGCGAACTCCAATCGGAGCTCGCGCAGTCAAACATCGAAGCCGCGATCACAGGGCGACCGAAGCACTACTACTCGATCTATCAGAAGATGGTCGTCGGCGGTCACGAATTCGCCGACATCTACGACCTCGTCGGAGTTCGTGTCCTCGTCGAGACCGTTCGCGAGTGCTACGCCACGCTGGGGATAGTCCATGCCCGGTGGAATCCTGTCCCCGGACGGTTCAAAGACTACATCGCGATGCCGAAGTACAACATGTACCAGAGCCTGCACACGACGGTGATCGGACCGAACGGGAAACCCGTGGAGATCCAGATCCGAACCCATGAAATGGACCGGCGCGCAGAATTCGGCGTCGCCGCCCACTGGAAGTACAAGGATCGCCGCAACGTATCTAAGGCCGCGACGTCGAATACCGCACGGTCGGTCAAAGTCTCAGATGACGGCGAAGTTGACGACGCAGCATGGCTGCGGCAGTTGCTGGAATGGCAGCGCGAGGTCAGCGACCCCGATGAGTTCCTCGACAACCTCCGCTATGAGGTGAATTCGAAAGAGGTCTACGTCTTCACCCCCAAGGGTGACGTGATGAGCCTGCCGGCAGGGGCGACGCCCGTCGACTTCTCGTATGCGGTTCACACCGAGGTCGGGCACAAGACCATGGGCGCCCGGGTCAACGGTCGTCTCGTCGCGCTCGACACCGAGCTGAAGAACGGCGACTCGGTCGAAGTCTTCACCTCGAAAGATGAGAACGCAGGCCCCAGCCGTGACTGGTTGGGCTTCGTCAAGAGCCCTCGCGCACGCAGCAAGATCCGCCAGTGGTTCTCCAAAGAACGCCGCGAAGAAGCGATCGAGAACGGTCGCGAGCAGCTGGCGCGGGCAATGCGGCGTCACACGCTCTCCGCCTCGGCGCTGATGAGTCAGCAAGCGCTGCAGGTTGTGGCCACAGAGCTTCGCCTGCCCGATGTCACCGCGCTCTACGCCGCGATCGGCAACGGAGTGAGCTCGGCCGCCCACGTCGTTGATCTGTTGGCAAAAGAGGTTGGAGACGACGACGAAGAGACGGTACTGCCACCGTCACCGCGCAATCGCACAGGTCAGTCCTCGGGCCATCATTCCTCGTCCGGGGGAGTGACAGTCAAAGGCGTCGACGACGTCCTGGTGAAACTCGCCCGCTGCTGCACGCCGGTGCCCGGTGATGAGATCCTCGGATTCGTCACCCGTGGTTCTGGAGTCTCCGTGCACCGTGTGGACTGTCCCAACATTGCGTCCCTCGAGCGGGAGCCTGAGCGGATGGTCGATGTCTCCTGGGGGGAGACGACCAGCGGCATCTACCTTGTTCAGATTCAGGTCGAGGCCTTGGACCGCTCAGGTCTGCTCTCGGACATCACGAAGGTTCTCACCGAGACCCACGTCAACATCCTGTCCGCCTCGGTCGCCACGTCCCGGGCCCGAGTCGCCCAGTCGAAGTTCGTCTTCGAGATGAGCGACGCCAGCCATCTCGATACCGTACTCTCGGCAGTTCGCAAGGTCGAAGGGGTCTTCGACGTCTACCGCATCGCCGGGGGCTGAAGGCGACCCGGTTCATATTGTCTCGCAGAGGGTCAGCGTCTATCGCGGTCTGATGCGGCACAGGTCCGCTCGAAGACGGTTCGCATGTGGGCGACATATGGCCTGCGGGACATCTCCGCCAGATACATGCGGAACCGTTGTCTGGCTCTTCCGGGCAGTTCGTCGATGAGGTTCTTCACGACCTGGGCCGAACGTTCATCGGGGCTGCGCAGGTGGGGGAGCAGCAGGTCGTAGAGCGTTCTGTCCTCCGTGGTGATGGGCAGATCGCTGATCAGTTCCCATTCGTCGGGCGCAATGGTGAGCTCATGAACGACGACGTCGCAGCCGTCGACGTAGCGCCGCCTCGGATAGGTGATGAACGTCAGCGGACTCGGAGCTCTGCCAAGGCCGGTGTGAACCCACCACGCGATGTCATGGGAGAGCACAAGGCGCGGCGGGATCTGCGCCCGCAGCGCCGCCATGCGGTCCTCTGAGCTGAGCACAGCGCCCTTGCGGACCCAAGTGGACTCGGTCAGCCGCGTCAGCAGCCCGTCCAGCGTCAGTTCGGTGAGGTGCTCATAGCTGTAGTCGCGCAGATGAAACATCGCCTCCATACAGCCACTATTGCGCTGTATGGAGGCGTGTTCAAGACCGAAGACCCGATCTGTGGATAAACCGCGACTCATGGTCGCCAGGCTGTGGAAGCCCAATCAGCCCAATTCGGCAGCTGTCTGAGCCAGCTGGTCTCGCCAGGCCCGACGTGCGTCGAGTGCCGACTGTGCCTCAGCGACGGCCTTCTCGTCGCCACCGGCCTTCGCCTTCTCGTACTTCTGCTCCAGCTCGGCGATCGAATCGTCGAGCTGGCTCAGCGCACCGGACGTGCGTGCCTTGGTCTCCGGGTTGCTGCGCTTCCATTCGGCGCTTTCGGCATCGGAGAGGGCGCGTTCGACATCACGCAGCCCGTTCTCCATGCGGGACACATCAGCCCGAGGCACCTTGCCGGCAGCCTCCCACTCGTCCTGAATAACGCGCAGCTCCTTCTTCGCCACGGCAATATCACCGATCGGCAGCAGACCCTGCGCCCTGGCCAAGATCTCCTCTTTGGCCTCAAGGTTGCCCTTGTACTCCTCGTCGACGGCAGCATTCTCGGCATCTCGAGCCGCAAAGAAGACATCCTGGGCGGCACGGAAGCGCGCCCAGAGAGCATCATCGTCCTTGCGCGAGGCACGTGGAGCCTTCTTCCACTGGTTCATGAGGTCTTTGTACTTCTGCGACACATTGCGGAAGTCGGTCGAGTCTGACAGTGACTCCGCCTCGACGACGAGCTTCTCCTTGATCCGTTTGCCTTCGGAGTTCTGCTTGTCGAGCTCTGCGAAGAATTCCTTGCGCTTGTGCTCGAACGTGTTCCGAGCCTGCGAGAAGCGGCCCCACAGCTCCTGATCCACGGCACGCGGCAGTCTGGGACCGCTGCGCTGCATGTCCTTCCACTGGGCGAAGAGCTCACGCAGACGTGCCCCGGACTGCTTCCACTGGATCTTCGCGGGATCGCGCTTGGCCAGCGATTCAGCCTCGGCGACGATCTCTTCGCGTTCCTGTGCAGCCTCGAGCTTGGCCGCTTCCGCACGGGCAGCCTGCTTCGATTCGGTGGCCTGCGCATCCGAGATCAGGGTGTCCAAAGTGGCAGACAGGCCTTTGAGATCGCCGACGACATTGGCCTCCGGCAGGGTTTCCTGCAGGGTCTTCGCCGCCGAAGACACTTCGCGGCCGGGGGCACCGGCGGAGAGACGATTGCGGAGCAGTGCTGCGTTCTCCACCAGGTCGACGTACTTCTTGGCGAAGTACTCCAAGGCTTCCTCAGCGCTGGCATCGGGATACTGTCCGACCGCACGCTCGCCGTCGGCGGTGACGACGAAGACATTGCCCTCCTGGTCAGCGCGACCGTGCTCGATTGCGCGCCGGACTTCCGCATCATGATCAACGGTAGTCCCGGTCACGGTCTGCGCCGCCTGTGGACGGGGCAGAGAGGACGGGCGCGGGACCGGCTTCGGGGTCGGGGTCGACATGATTCTCACCTTGTTTCCATCGGTCGAACCTGCGGGACTCTGTGCCTGCAGATCACTCGATTTCCTGATTGACGTTATCCCAGCATAACCAAGCCCCATGCTCTGGATAGACTTTGAGCATGGATGTATTTGTGACCCGCGCCGAATTTCTCGAAGTCAACTGCTACGCCGTGCGTGCCGAAGGCCATGACGATGCCATCTTCGTCGACTCAGGATTCGACTGTGCCCCCGGTCTCGGCGACATCGTCGACGAGGAGAATCTGGTGCCTCGGGCCATCTTCCTCACCCACGGTCACCCCGACCACATCCTCGGACTGACCAACGTCCTGGCCCGCTGGAATGTGCCCGTCTACCTAGGCGACACCGACCACTATCGCTTGGACAAGCCCGCCGAGACTCTCAGCCCTCAGTTCGCCCAGATGCTCGAACCGCTCGTCAAGGATTGGTCAGCGCCCGAGGTCAACGCTCTCATCGACGCGCAGACGGTGGAGGTCGCAGGGCTGACGATCACTGCTGTGGCCGCACCCGGACACACGGAAGGTTCGACCCTGCTGCGGGTGCAGGCCGACGGTGAGGAGATCATCTTCACCGGCGATGTGGTCTTCGCCGGAGCGATCGGACGCGTCGACCTCCCAGGGGGAGACGCCTCGGCGATGGCAGAATCACTGCGGGCGTTCGCGACGCTGCCCGACGTTCCCATCTATCCTGGACACGGTCCAGGCTCCCGAGTCGGCCACGAACTGGCGACGAACCCGTTCTTCTAGAGACGAATCGGTTCTTCTAAAGACGAAGCGGTTCCGCGCGAGACGAACCAGACCAGCACCCACCAGGTACGACAACACCCATCAGAGACGAAGAGCACCAAGGAGAACAATGGCGAAGTCAGCCCGACTGTCCGGTTTCCCGGAACGACTTCCAGCAGAGCGCGTGATTGAGAGGTCGATCATCGACGTCCTCGAACACACCTTCGCGCTGCATGGATACTCGGCACTCAACCACCGTGCAGTCGAGCCGATCAGCCAGCTCGCCAAGGACGGAGAGATCGACAAAGAGATCTTCGCTGTCAGCCGCCTGCACTCCGAGGGCACCGAGCGCAATCCGCTGGGGCTGCACTTCGACCTCACTGTACCCCTGGCACGGTTCATCGCCGACAACGCGAACGAACTCTCCTTCCCGTTCAAAGCCGCCCGAATCCAGCCGGTGTGGCGCGGCGAACGCCCCCAGCAGGGCCGGTACCGCGAGTTCATCCAGGCCGATATCGACGTCATCGCCGAGGCGGAGCTGCCTGGACACTTCGAAGTTGAGATTCCGCTCGCCGTCGCCGATGCCTTCAATCGGCTGGCTCCACTGGGCGTGCCCGGGGTCAAGATCGTGGTCAACGATCGCAGGCTCCTCGAAGGGTTCGCGCGTGGCATCGGACTCACCGACATCCAGGCCGTCCTGCGCTGTCTCGACAAGTACGACAAGATCGGTCCCGCCGAGGTGGGCAGACTGTTGGCCGCGGAAGCCGCGGCCGACGAGGAGCAGCAGCGACTGTGCCTCGCACTGGCCGCGATCGAATCGGATTCGCCGGACTTCGCAGACGAGGTGTGTGCACTCGGCGTCGAACACCCCCTGCTCGACGAGGGTCTCGCCTCTCTGACCACGATGCTTCGCGCCGCCCATGAGCGAGCACCCGGCGTCGTTGTGGCGCAGCTGAAGATCGCGCGGGGACTCGACTATTACACAGGAGCGGTCTATGAGACGCAGCTGATCGGACACGAAGAACTCGGATCGGTGGCCTCGGGCGGTCGCTACGATTCACTCGTGACTGTGGGTAAGAAGAGCTACCCCGGTGTTGGGATGTCGATCGGCGTCTCGCGGCTCATGGCCTTCATCCTCGATGCCGACAGCGGCATCAAGGCCACGCGTGGAACACCGTCGGCTGTGGTCGTCGCCGTCACGGATGAGGACAAGCGCGGTGAGGCCGATGCGGTCGCCACCGCTCTGCGTGCCCGTGACATCGCCTGTGAGGTCTCACCGAGCGCTGCGAAGTTCGGAAAGCAGATTCGCTACGCCGAACGTCGGGAGATCCCCTTCGTATGGTTCACCGATGGTGAGAGTGGTCACGAAATCAAGGACATCCGCTCCGGGGAGCAGGCTCCGGCGGACCCTCAGACATGGGAGCCTGTCGCCGCCGACCGTCAGCCACGGGTGTACCGGGACTGAGATCGTTCGGACCGAATTCCTGCCTGGGCCGAGGTGTGAAGCCTCTGCCTAATGTCAGGAGCCGCTCGCGGGCGGGTCGGGCGCCAAGGATCCGTCGGGGGCGATGTGATCGAAGATCTCGCGCACCATTGTGACCACGTGCGGATCGTCGACGGTGTAGAAGATCCGACGCCCGTCCCGGCGAGACGAGATCAGGCCCGCCAATCTCATCTTCGCCAGATGCTGACTCACGGTGGGGACGGCCGCACCGATCGCCTCGGCGAGGGAAGAGACATCGAGTTCCTGGTTGACCAACGTCCAGACCAGACGGAGGCGAGTCCCGGAGGCGAGCATGCGAAAGGTCTCCGCAGCCACCTCGACCTGCGCCGAGGTGGGGTCTGTTCCCGCATCCGAGCCGAGATCCTCCGTGCCCGTGCCACCTGTGCTCATGTGATCCTCTTCCTCGTCGCCTGCGGCAGATGTCCTGCAGTGGGCCATGCCGGTAATCGAGTGGCGAGCGACTATCATTGTTCACGCGCTGCCACATAAACATCGTAAAGGAGCCCTAGGTGCTGCGAAGCCACAAAACCGGAAGCCTGCGAGCCTCACACGCAGGACAGACCGTCACCCTGACCGGGTGGGTCGACCGTCGTCGCGATCATGGAGGTGTCGCCTTCATCGATCTGCGTGACGCTTCGGGCATCGTCCAGGTCGTCGTCCGTGAGGACGACGCGCACTCGCTGCGCAACGAATCCGTCGTCAAGGTCACCGGCACCGTGTCCCTGCGTCCCGAGGGCAACACCAACGCCAACCTGCCGACCGGCGACATCGAAGTCATCGACACGAACGTCGAGATCCTCAGCCTCGCCGAGGCGCTGCCCTTCCAGGTCTCCGACCACGCCGAAGACGCCGGCACCGTCGGCGAGGAGACCCGCCTGCGCTACCGGTACCTCGACCTGCGTCGGTCCGGTCCGGCCTCCACCATGCGCCTGCGCTCGGCCGCGAACAAGGCGGCCCGCACGGTCCTCGACGAGCAGGAATTCCTCGAGATCGAGACACCGACCCTGACTCGGTCGACCCCCGAGGGCGCCCGCGACTTCCTCGTCCCCGCTCGCCTGCAGCCCGGTTCCTGGTACGCCCTGCCGCAGTCACCGCAGCTGTTCAAGCAGCTTCTGCAGGTCGCCGGTATGGAACGCTACTACCAGCTGGCGCGCTGCTACCGCGACGAGGACTTCCGCGCCGATAGGCAGCCCGAATTCACTCAGCTCGACATCGAGGCATCCTTCGTTGAGCAGGAAGACATCATCGAGCTTGCCGAGAAGATCCTCGTGGCTCTGTGGAAGCTCATCGGACACGAGATCACCACGCCGATCCCGCACATCACCTACGCCGAGGCGATGGAGAAGTACGGTAGCGACAAGCCTGATCTGCGCTTCGAACTCGAGCTGCACAACCTCACCGAATTCTTCCAGGACACCCCGTTCCGGGTCTTCCAGTCCGACTACGTCGGCTCGGTCGTCTACCCCGGCGGCGGCTCCCTGCCCCGCCGTCAGCTCGACGCCTGGCAGGACTGGGCCAAGCAGCGCGGCGCCAAGGGCCTTGCCTACGTGCTCGTGGCCGAAGACGGCACCCTGACCGGTCCCGTGGCCAAGAACATCTCCGATGAGGAGAAGGCAGGCCTCGTCGAAGCCGCAGGAGCCACCCCCGGTGACGCGATCTTCTTCGCCGCCGGTGATCCTGCGAGCTCGCGGGCTCTGCTGGGTGCCGCCCGCAATGAGATCGCCGAACGCACAGGACTCATCAAGGAAGGCGACTGGGCCTTCGTGTGGGTCGTCGACGCACCGCTCTTCGAATCGGCAGCCGCGGCTCAGGCCGCGGGCGACGTCGCCGTCGGTGAAGGAACATGGACCGCGGTCCACCACGCCTTCACCGCTCCGAAGCCCGAATTCCTCGACACCCTGGAGGCCGATCCGGGTGCCGCCCTGGCCTACGCCTACGACATTGTCTGCAACGGCAACGAGATCGGCGGCGGTTCGATCCGCATCCACCGCAAGGACATCCAGGAACGCGTGTTCAAGATCATGGGCATCTCCGAGGAAGACGCACAGGAGAAGTTCGGCTTCCTCCTCGAAGCCTTCAAGTTCGGCGCACCCCCTCACGGAGGCATCGCCTTCGGCTGGGACCGCATCGTGTCCCTGCTCGCCGGGGTCGACTCGATCCGCGAGGTCATCGCCTTCCCGAAGACGGGTGCCGGATACGATCCGCTCACCCAGGCTCCTGCACCGATCACCGATGCACAGCGTGCCGAGGCCGGCGTGGACTTCGAACCGGAAGATGACGACACCGAGGCCTGATGACCAACGGCCCTGACCTCTTCTCCTCCGATAGCCCGGACCAGGGATCTCCTGGTCCGGGCGTCGGCGGTTCTTCTGCCGGTTCGGGTCGAGCTCTCGATCCGCTGGCGGTGCGGATGCGTCCGCGCACCATCGCCGAGGTGGTCGGCCAAGACCATCTGACGTTCCCCGGCTCACCCCTCGTCCAACTCGTCGAGGCCAACGGGGGAGACCGGGCAGGAGCCTCCTCGGTGATCCTGTGGGGGCCTCCCGGGGTCGGCAAGACCACCCTGGCCCACGTCATATCCCATGCGCCGGGCCGCACCTTCGTCGAGATGTCCGCGATCACCGCCGGTGTCAAGGACGTGCGACAGGTGATCGAGAACGCCAGGCGCGAGCGCGACATGTATCAGCGCACGACCGTGCTGTTCCTCGACGAGATCCACCGGTTCTCGAAAGCACAGCAGGACGCTCTGCTGCCAGCGGTGGAGAACCGCCTCGTCGTGCTCGTGGCCGCGACGACCGAGAACCCATCGTTCTCCGTCATCTCCCCACTCCTGTCCCGCTCGCTTCTGCTTACGCTGCGTCCGCTCGACGATGCCGCCATCGCCGATCTCCTCGACCGTGCAGTCACCAGCGACCGAGGTTTGGCCGGCCAATTCGAACTCGAGCCTGCGGCGAAGGACTTCATCGTCCGCATCGCCGGTGCCGACGCCCGACGCTCCCTGACCATCCTCGAAGCCGCCGCTGGCATCGCTGCCGCACAGGCAGAGTTCGCACAGGCAGATGACGGAGACACGGCCGATGACTCGACTGATGACACGGCCGGTTCAGACGACGCGGACGACACAACCGAGTCGAATCAGACAGCGGATGATTCGGAAACTGATCGCAGCGCGATCCTCATCACCGAGGCCGCCTGTGCCGAGGCCAGCTCCGAAACTGTGCTGCGCTATGACAAGAACGGAGACCAGCACTACGATGTCGTCTCCGCATTCATCAAGTCGATTCGCGGCTCAGACGTCGATGCCGCGCTGCACTACCTGGCCAGGATGATCGTTGCCGGCGAAGACCCCCGCTTCATCGCGCGACGTGTCGTGATATCGGCTGCCGAGGACATCGGCATGGCCGATCCACAGGCCCTGCCGATCGCAGTGGCGGCATCAACAGCTGTGCAGAACATCGGCATGCCGGAAGGACGCATTCCGCTGGCCGAAGCGGTCACCTACCTGGCCATGGCTCCGAAGTCGAACGCGAGCTACCGCGCCCTCGACGCAGCCATCGCTGATGTCAAGAACGGGTTCTCGGGGCAGGTCCCGACACATCTGCGCGACGCTCACTATCCCGGCGCCAAGGAGCTCGGCCACGGCGAGGGCTACAAATACTCGCACGATCATCCTCACGGGGTTGCCGCCCAGGAATACCTGCCCGAGACACTGCGCGGGAAGCGCTACTACGAGCCGACAGGCAACGGGATGGAGCGCTCCTTAGGTGAGCGTCTCGAGATGCTGCAGAACCTCCTGCGACCCTGAGATCGGCACCGGCCTACCGATATTCGCCGCCGATTTCCTCCCTCTGGCCCCTGGGACGCGGTAGTTTTGTGCACAGGATGAAGGAGCGCCGCGGCCACGGTCGGTTTGCCGGCGACTGAGAGACTGAGGAGGGGCGACGTGCAGGACATCATCGTCACCATCGCGGCCGCTTTCGCTCTGGGGTTGGTGGCACGTGAACTGCGCATTCCTCCACTGGTGGGCTTCCTTGGTGCCGGATTCCTGCTTCACTTCCTCGGCTTCTCCGCTTTCGACGGTCTCGAACGGGTCTCCGACCTCGGCGTGGTTCTGCTCCTCTTCACCATCGGACTGAAGTTCGATCTGCGATCCCTCATCCAACCTGAGGCCTACGGCACGGCCGCGCTCCACCTGATCTCCAGCGTCCTCGTGGGGGCCGGCACGATCGGGTTGGCTGCGGTCATCGGCGTCGTGTCGCTCGACGGTGGACTGGGCACGGTCGGTCTGCTCGGATTCGCGCTGTCGTTCTCCTCAACGGTGCTCGTGGTCAAGGTCCTCGAAGACCGCTCCGACGATGGTTCGTACTACGGTCAGATCGCCATCGCCATCCTCGTCATCCAAGACATCGCCGCCGTCGCCTTCATCACCGTTGCAGGTGAGGAGCCGCCGAGTCTGTGGGCCTTCGCGCTCGTTCTCCTGATCCCCGCAGCATGGGTGCTGCGCCGCCTTCTCGACCGTGTCGGACGAGGCGAGCTGCTGGTGCTCTTCGGCGTGGTCATGGCGTTGGGCCCGGGATACGTGGCCTTCGAGTCCGTGGGCATCCATGGCGACCTGGGGTCCTTGGTGATGGGTCTGCTCTTTGCCAGCCATCCCAGATCCACCGAGTTGTCGAAGTCCCTGTTCAGCGTCAAGGAGCTCTTCCTCGTCGCCTTCTTCGTCGTCATCGGGCTGCAGGCGATCCCGACTTGGGCCGACCTGGTCATGGCACTCATCCTGTGTGTGATTCTCATCCCCTTCAACTTCCTCAGCTTCTATCTGATGGGTCGACTCTTCGGCCTGCGCAACCGGACCAGCATCCGCACCAGTCTCGCCTTGAGTAACTTCTCCGAATTCGCCCTCATCGTGGTGGCGGTCGGGGCAGCCAGCGGAGTGTTCGAGGACAGCTGGCTGACAGTGACTGCATTGGCCGTTGCGATCTCAATGATCATCTCCTCACTGGCCAACGCCTACAGTCTGCAGATCGTGGGCAGACTCGATGAGATCCTGCCCGATGAGAATGAGGCCAAACTGCGCCCACCGGATCGCCCGATCGACACAGGTGCCGCCGAGGTGGTGGTGCTGGGCATGGGCCGCATCGGCCGCGGTGCATATGAACGGTTGGTCGACCGAGGAGGTCTGTCCGTCATCGGTGTCGACAACGATCATCTGGTGGTGGAGGATCTCAAAGGCGAGAAGTTCAACGTCCTGGAGGGCGACGCCACAGACCACGAGTTCTGGCATCGCCTGGTCGTCGGTGGAACCGCCCGGACCGTGATTCTGGCTATGGCGATCCACGACTCGAACACCTTCGCACTCGAACAGCTGAGAATAGCCGGTTTCGACGGTGCCATCGCCGCAGTGGTCCAGCGTCAGGACCAGGCCGACGCCCTCTCCGCGGCAGGAGTTCACACCGTCGTCAACATCTATGGTGGTTCGGGAGCCGAAGTTGCCGATGCGGCAATGCGGCTGCCCACCACGCGAAGGCCCGACGGCGGAGCCGATCGCACCGGCGCCTGAGCATCAGAACCTTCCGGGCAGATATACTTTCTGCCCTGTGGTCAACCCGGCGGCAGAGTCGCGGCACATCGTTCGTGTCCCCGTTCTGTCGCTTTGCGCCGGGGGAGTGGAATCCGCTAAGATTGGTTGCTGTTGTGCCTGCACCCTAAAGGCGGTCGGTGCGAGCGGATCTCGACGCTCAATCCCTCTTTCCCATCCAGGGAAACAACCGTGTCGACTTGGGCGAGAACCCATGGCCGGTCGAGACACACCATATTGATGAAAGGTAATACAGTGCCAGCACCAGCACGTAACCGCCGGATGACGCGCGTCTCGCGCGCCCTCGGCATGCCGCTGACTCCGAAAGCGGAGAAGTACTTCGAGCGTCGCCCGTATCCTCCAGGCGAGCACGGCCGTGCACGTCGTCGCAATGACAGCGACTACTCGGTCCGTCTCAAGGAGAAGCAGCGTCTTCGCGCCCAGTACGGCATCCGCGAAGCTCAGATGCTCAAGATCTACAAAGAGTCCAGCCGCCTCTCCGGTCTGACCGGTGAGACCATGGTCGAGCTCCTCGAAATGCGTCTCGACGCACTGGTGCTGCGTTCGGGCTTCGCCCGGACCATCGCCCAGGCGCGTCAGTTCGTCGTGCACCGTCACATCACCGTTGACGGCCAGCGCGTCGATCGTCCTTCATTCCGCGTGAAGGAAGGACAGACCATCCAGGTTCACGAGCGCAGCGCATCGATGGATCCGTTCCAGGTCGCAGCAGCCGGTGGACACAAGGATGTTCTCCCTGCAGTTCCCGGCTACCTCAATGTCAACCTCGAAGGTCTGCAGACCACCCTGCTTCGTCGCCCTAAGCGCGAAGAGGTTCCTGTGACCGTTGATGTTCAGCTGGTCGTCGAGCACTACTCGCGCTGATCACCCCAGAGGGATCGCACGGCATCAACTGCCCGGAACGTCGAGTTCCGGGCAGTTGTGCATTCATACGCAAGTCGACGGCGCGCAGCGTCGGCACCTCGCATAATGCGGATGAGCCACTAAACTAATCACTGATGAGTGCAAGAGTGCACACGCAACATGTGAAAGGCCTTGGATGAAGACGGCAGAGATCAAACAGCGCTGGTTGGACTACTTCGAAGCGAATGGGCACACAGTCGTCCCCTCAGCGTCGGTGATCAGCTCGGATCCATCGATCCTGTTCAACATCGCGGGTATGGTTCAGTTCATCCCGTATCTCTCCGGTCGGGAACCTGCCCCATTCAATCGCGCCACGAGCGTGCAGAAATGCGTGCGCACCGGCGACATCGAAGAGGTCGGAAAGACCACCCGCCACGGCACCTTCTTCCAGATGAATGGCAACTTCTCCTTCGGCGACTACTTCAAGCGCGAAGCCATCCGCTTCGCCTGGGGACTGCTGACGAACCCCGTGGACGACGGTGGTCTCGGCTTCGACGAGAACCGCCTGTGGGCAACAGTCCATGAGGACGATATCGAGACCATCGACCTGTGGCTCGAGGAGACCTCGATTCCACGAGAGCGCATCCAGCCGCGCGACAATGAGGACAACTTCTGGCACACCGGTCAGCCCGGCCCCGGCGGCTACTGCTCCGAGATCTACTTCGACCGTGGTCCGGACTACGGTGTCGAAGGCGGCCCCGTGGCCGATGAAGACCGGTACATCGAGATCTGGAACCTCGTGTTCATGGAATTCGAACTCAGCGAGGTCCGGTCGAAGGTCGATTTCGACATCGCCGGCGACCTCCCCGCGAAGAACATCGACACCGGCATGGGCCTCGAGCGTGTCGCCTTCCTGCTCCAAGGCGTCGAGAACATGTACGAAATCGACGAAGTCTTTCCCGTCATCGAGGCCGCCAGCCGTCTCTCCGGCCACAGCTACGGTGCCGATCACGAGGCCGACGTGCAGATGCGCGTCGTGGCCGACCACGTCCGCTCCTCCCTGATCATCATCGGCGACGGTGTCCGCCCCGGCAACGAAGGCCGCGGCTACATCCTCCGCCGTCTCCTCCGTCGTGCCGTACGTGCGATGCGCCTCCTCGGCGTGACCAGCGAGGTCCTGCCGGAACTGCTGCCGGTGTCCATGGAATCGATGAAGCTCTCCTACCCTGAGCTGGAGACAGATTTCGATCGCATCTCCCACATCGCCTACGCCGAGGAGAAGGCCTTCCTGCGGACCCTGGAGTCGGGCACACAGCTGTTCCAGAACGCTGCGGCTTCCCTGCCCGAGTCGGACAAGACCATCAGCGGCGACGTCGCGTTCGCTCTGCACGACACTCACGGATTCCCTATCGACCTGACTCTGGAGATGGCTTCCGAACAGGGCGTCCACGTCGACGAAGAGGGCTTCCGCGCCCTCATGAGCGAACAGCGGACCCGAGCCAAGGCCGACGCGAAGGCGAAGAAGGGCGGGGGACATGCCGACCTCTCCGCCTACTCTGCGCTGCTCGAAGACGGTGCCTCCGAGTTCGTCGGCTACGACCGCCTCGAGGCCGACTCCCGGGTGCGTGGAATCGTCGTCGACGGGCTCGCACAGGAAGTTCTGACACCGGGACAGTCCGCCGACCTCATCCTCGATCTGACTCCGTTCTACGCCGAGGCGGGCGGACAACGCGCCGATATCGGCCTCATCAAAGGCCATGGCTTCACCGCCCGCGTCCTCGACGTGCAGAATCCCATCAAGGGGCTCCCCGCGCACAGGGTCGAAGTCATCGACGGCGAGATCCACGTCGGGGCCGAGGTCCTGGCCGTCGTCGACCGCGACCACCGGTTCCAGGGTTCACAGGCCCACACCGCCACGCACCTCGTCCACGCCGCGCTGCGCGAGATCCTCGGCACTCACGCTGTCCAGGCCGGCTCGATGAACCAGCCAGGCTACATGCGCTTCGACTACTCATTCCCCGAAGCCCCGAGTCCGCAGATGCGGGCGGAGATCGAAGACGTCGCCAACCTCGCCGTCCGCTCGAACTATGAGGTCGGGACCGAATTCCTGCCGTTCGAGGACGCCAGGAAGTCCGGTGCGATGGCGCTCTTCGGCGAGAAGTACCCGAATATCGTGCGCGTCGTCGACATCGGCGGACCGTTCTCCCGCGAACTCTGCGGAGGCACCCACGTCGGTGCCTCGTCCGAGGTCGGGCCGATCTCCGTGCTCTCCGAAGCCTCCGTGGGATCAGGCGTACGCCGCATCGAAGCCGCCGTCGGCATGGACGCCTTTCGCTCGCTGGCCGCTGAACGCAGCATCGTCTCCTCCCTGTCCGACATGCTCAAGGTGCCGGGAACCGATGTGCGCGAACGCGTCGGAGATCTGATGACCAAGCTCAAGGATGCGGAGAAGGAGATCGCTCGCCTGAACTCCCAGCAGCTCCTGGCCTCAGCCGGAAAATTCCTCGACAACGCCGAAACCGTGGGATCAACACTGTTCATCGTCGCCGAACTCGGCGAGGTCTCGAATGCAGAGGACATCCGCACCGTCGCCACCGACCTGCGCGGTCGAGTCTCGGAACGCTCCGCCGTGGTCCTTGGCATCGGAACGAGCAACGGAAAACCCGTTGTCGTGGTCGCCACGACCGCTGCCTCACGCGAAGAGGGACAGCAGGCCGGCAAGCTCGTGTCCCTGGCCTGCGGTGAACTCGGCGGCGGCGGGGGAGGCAAACCCGACCTCGCTCAGGGCGGCGGCAGCGATGTCTCCGCGATCCCCTCTGCCATCACAGCGGTCAAGGCAGCTCTCCAGTGAGTTTCCGCCGGGGCCGACGTATCGGCCTCGACATCGGGTCGGTGCGCATCGGGGTCGCCAGCAGTGACCCTGACGGCATCCTCGCTACGCCGCTGACAGTGGTGCGGAGGACCGATGAGCCCGCTGCGCTGAGAACGCTGCGGGAGATCATCGACGAATACGAACCGATCGAACTGCTCATCGGCGACCCGAAGTCCCTCGACGGCGCGGCACGGGCGGCGGCGGCGACCGCACTTGAGTTCGCCAGGCGAATCAGCCTCGCCACGTCGACGCCCATCCGCCTCGTCGATGAGCGCTTCACCACGGTCGAGGCTCACCACGCCCTCGCCGCCGCAGGGAAGAACTCGCGTCAACGTCGTGAGATCGTCGACGCCCAGGCCGCCGTGATCATTTTGCAGAATGCCCTCGAATTCGAACACAACACCGGTGAGCCAGCCGGTCGAGCAATGCCCGACGAGGAGAGTGAGCTATGAGCCCGTTCCCAGGTGAGTTCTCGGAAGACGAAGGGCTGAGCAGGTCCGACCTCAGAGCAAAGAAGCGCCGCCGGATGCTGCGCAGGCGTCGGACGACGGCCATCGTCGTCGTCTGCGTGCTCGTATTCGGCATCGGAGGATTCTTCGGTGTCAGAGCCGCAGGCGGAGTCTTCGATGACCTGTTCGGTCCCAAGGGCGACTACGAGGGCGCTGGCACCAGCGAGGTCACGATCGAGATCCCGCCGGGAGCCTCTGCCCGCTCCGTGGCCAATCAGCTCGTCGAGGCCGGGGTGATCATGAACTCCGAGCCGTTCCTCGACGAGGTCGAGCGCCGCGATATCACGATCCAGGCCGGACCGATCATTCTGCGCGAGAAGATGAGTTCCAAATCAGCAGTGGAAGCGATCGTCAATCCGATCAAACCTCCCAAGATCACGATCGCCGAGGGCCGCAAGATCGACCAGATCAAATCGACGATGGTCGAGTCGGGAATGAAGGCCGAAGCCGTCGACAAAGCCATCGATGACAAGACTCCTAAGGACTACGGCCTCGACGTTGACGCCCCCAGCCTGGAAGGGTACCTGTATCCGGCAACCTACGAGCTGAACCAGGACAGAACGGCCGAGGACATCGTGTCCGAGATGGTCAAGAAGACGAAGCGTGAGATCGAGAACGCTGACATCGATCTCGACGACGCGAATCGGATCATGACCCTGGCGAGCCTCGTCGAAATCGAATCACCCGGTGATGAAGAAGTCCGGAAGAAGGTGGCGCAGGTCTTCCTCAACCGCATCTCAGAGGATTCGAAGACCGGCCAACTGCTCCAGTCCGATGCGACCGTGGCCTATATCCACGGTGCCCGCAGCGATCTGACGACGACGAAGAAGGAGCGCGAGTCCGACAGCCCGTACAACACGTACAAGAAGAAGGGGCTGCCACCGGGACCGATCAATTCGCCCAGCGCCGGAGCAGTCGATGCGGCGCTCAATCCCACCGAAGGTGATTGGCAGTTCTTCGTGGCCACGAACCCGGACACCGGGGAGACCAAATTCGCCGACACCTACGACGAGCATCGGAAGAATGTCGAGATCTATCGGAAATGGCTCAAGGAGCACGGAGAGGCCAACGGCGACAAATGACGATCTCGGCTGCGGTGCTCGGTCGCCCGATCGCCCATTCCAAGTCGCCGCTGCTTCATCGTGCGGCATTTCGGGCCCTCGGCCTCGACAGCAGCGAATACGCCAGCTTCGACCTCGGCGCGGAGGACCTCGAATCCTTCCTGGCAGCTCACATGAGCCAGATCGGATTCTCGCTGACGATGCCTTTGAAGGAACGGCTCGTCGAACTCGCGCTTACCCATGGGTGGGACCTCGATGACACGGCCGGGCTGACCGGAGTGGCGAACACACTGGTTCGCCGAGGTGGGGCGACGTCGGTTGCCAACACCGACGTGCAGGGAATAGTGCGCGCGCTGACTCCGGGCCTCAGCACCTGTCGGGAAGCAGCTGTCACCGCCGCTATATCGGCCACGGCCGCGGGCCTCGGTGCGACTGCAGGAGCGAGCACCGCCGACAGAGATGGTGACGACAGGGCGACCATCGACGGTGCTGACAGAGCAACCATCCTGGGTGCAGGGGCGACCGCGGCTTCGGCGCTGCTGGCCTGCAGCGAACTGGGCATCACCACGGTCGAATTCCTCGTCAGAAACCCTGAACGGGCCGGTCGGGTCCTCGACCTCAGCAAACAGCTCGGAGTGTCGGCGTCCACCGCGCCGCTGAGGCAGATCGAACCCTCCGCCGTGGTCATCTCGACCCTCCCCGCCGAGGCTGTCCCCGAACTGCAGTGGTCTCGCGACTTCCGCGGCGGAGTGGCCCTCGACGTCGCCTATGCCGCAGAGTCCGGCTTCCTTCGGGCAGCCGAATCCCACGGCCTCATGCCGGTAGAGGGTACGGTGATGCTCGTCGAGCAGGCCGTTGCCCAGTCGGAGATGTTCATCGCCGCGGCCCAAGCATCGGCCGCCGAGCCCGGCCTCGCTCAGGGCCCCACGCAGAACGCGCAGCGGCGCGCCGTGATCACAGCAGCCATGTACCGCGCACTCGAAGATCAACCTGGGCCGGCAGGCGACTGACCAGAAGGACGGAAAGGGTGGGCGAGGGTGGACATCGGAGTTCTCCACGGGTGGCCGATCGGAGTCAGCGCCGTCTTCAGTGCTGGTCTCGGCATTCTCCTGGCCAGCAGCACCTCGTGGTGGCTGGCCGATGACGCCCACGCTGCCGTGCTCGCGAAGACTCGTCTGTACCGCCCTCTGCCCTCAGTGATCCTCGGCATCGTCTTGGCAGCTGCGGCCGCACTGCTCTTCCCCGACGCCGGCGTGGCAACCGACATCGGGTCCGTCGACCGGCTTCTGCTGGCTCTGAGCCTGGGTGCAGCGGCCGCTGCCACCCCGTACCTCGCTGTCGTCGACATCGTCGTCCATCGGCTGCCGGATCGGATCGTGTATCCGCTCATCGGAATCGAACTTCTCACCTTCATTCTCGGGCAGCTGCTGGGGAAGTCCGCAATCTGGGCCCTCGGACTCATTGTCGGTGGCGCCGGGGTCCTTCTCTTCGGAGTCCTCTACCTGAGCGGAAGGGTGATGCACGCGCGCACGATGGGCCTCGGCGACGTCAAACTCGCGTTCGTCGTCTTCGGTGTGCCCTCACTGTTCTCCCCGTGGGCACCGGCGCTCGTCTTCATCATCATGATGTTCATCGCCGGCATCGCAGCCCTCCTGGCAGCCGCTGCGAAACGCAGCCTGAAGGCGACGACGATCGCATTCGGACCGGCAATGCTATCCGGAATGTGGTTCGGGTCGGTGCTCGGCCCAATCCTTTTGTAGAATCGGTTGAATGTTGAGATGGCTGACTGCAGGCGAATCCCACGGCGAAGCGCTGACTGGGATCATTGAGGGGCTTCCCGCCCACGTTCCTATCACCAGGGAAGACATCCGCGCGAGCTTAGCTCGACGCAGATTGGGCTACGGCCGTGGAGCCCGGATGAAGTTCGAAGCCGATGAGGTTCGGCTCCTGGGGGGAGTGCGCCACGGCCAGAGCCTCGGCTCACCCGTGGCTGTCGAGGTCGGAAATACGGAGTGGCCCAAATGGGAGACCGTGATGAGCGCCGACCCGATCGACGAGGACGAACTCGCCGGTCAGGCCCGCAACGCCCCACTTACTCGGCCGCGTCCAGGGCACGCCGATATCGTCGGCATGCAGAAATACGATTTCGACGAAGCACGGCCGATCCTCGAACGCGCCTCGGCGCGTGAGACCGCGATGCGCGTTGCCCTCGGCACAGTGGCCGCGAACTTCCTGCGCGAACTCGGCATCACACTCGTCTCCCACACCGTGGCGATCGGTGCTGCCACGGGGCCAGAGGACACGCCTGTGTCACTGCCGCAGGCCTCCGACGTCGATGCCCTCGACGCCGATCCTGTGCGCTGCTTCGATTCCGAGCTCTCGGCTGCCATGGTCGCTGAGATCGACGCAGCGAAGAAGGCAGGAGACACACTCGGCGGAGTCGTCGAGGTCCTCGCCTACGATCTGCCCCCTGGTCTTGGCTCCCACGTCCACTGGGACCGTCGACTTGATTCCCGCCTCGCCGGTGCCCTGATGGGCATCCAGGCGATCAAGGGTGTCGAGGTCGGCGACGGCTTCCTCACTACCAGGCGCTCCGGGTCCGCAGCCCACGATGAACTCGCCGTGGGTGACGAGGGTATCCGACGCGTCAGCAACCGCGCAGGCGGCACCGAGGGCGGAATGTCGACAGGTGGACCGCTGCGAGTCCGGGCAGGCATGAAGCCCATCGCCACGGTCCCACGCGCTCTGGCCACCGTCGACGTCGTCACCGGTGAACCTGCCAAGGCCAACCACCAGCGCTCCGACGTGTGTGCGGTTCCGGCCTCCGGTGTCGTGGCCGAAGCGATGGTGGCTCTCGTTCTCGCCGAAGCAGTGGTGGAGAAGTTCGGCGGAGACTCCGTGGCCGAGACCAAGCGGAACCTGGATGCCTACGTGGCGGCCATTCCGGAGAACCTCCGCATCGGCCGATGACTCAACGCCCGCACCCGAAACCGGTTCCACCGCTGGAACCGGTCCCGGCCTCGCAGTCGCGCATCGTCCTGACCGGACCGCCTGCCGCCGGCAAATCCACGATCGGTCGTCTCCTGGCTGATCGACTCGATCTGCCGCTCATCGACACGGATGCGAACATCGTCGACAAATACGGCGTCATCGCAGAGATCTTCGTCGAGCGCGGTGAGGACCATTTCCGGCGGATCGAACGCGAGGTCGTCCGGCGCGCCCTGCGTCGTCTGCTCGACCGCCCAGGCATCGTCTCCCTGGGCGGGGGAGCGATCCTCAACCCGGGCACCCGTGCCCAGCTGGGCCATCCCGCGATCAAGGTCGTGCACATCGACATCGACGTCGACACCGTCGTGACTCGGCTGAACTCCCCGCACAGACCGCTGCTGCGCGGTGCTGGAACCGCGGTGGAGAACTGGTTGGCGCTCGTGAACGAGCGTGAACCTCTCTATGATCAGGTCGCCACCTTCCGCGTCCATGCCTCGAATTCGCATCCCTCGACCATCGTCAACCGCGTCGTCGACGTCCTCACCGGTCTGCAGCGAGCGGAAGAGTATGCCAAGTACTCGGGCCGCGACCCGGAGAGTTAGGCTTGAGGTCGCAACCGGTTCAGAGTTCAGCCACCGCGGTCATGTCATGCCCGGAGGCAGCAAAGGGGAAAGTGCACGAATGAGTCTCACACGCATCAACGTCGAAGCCGGCGGGAACTACCCGGTTCTCGTGGGCCAAGGTCTCCTGGGCGAACTTCCGGAGCTCCTCGGTCCCCGCGTCGAGAAGGTGCTCGTCATCCATCCGCGGGCCCTGCGGACAACAGGAGAGACGGTCCGTGATGACCTGCGCGCAACCGGACTCGATGCGATTGTGGCCGAGATCCCCGATGCGGAGGAAGCCAAACACGTGCAGGTCGCCGCGTTCTGCTGGCAGGTCCTCGGTCAGAGCGACTTCACCCGCACCGATGCCATCATCACCGTCGGCGGAGGAGCCGTCTCCGACCTCGGCGGCTTCGTCGCAGCAACCTGGCTGCGCGGAATCTCCGTCATCCACATTCCCACCACGGTCCTCGGAATGGTCGATGCGGCCATCGGCGGCAAGACCGGAATCAACACCGCTGAAGGCAAGAACCTCGTCGGTTCCTTCCACGCGCCCTCGGGCGTCCTCGTGGACCTCGACACCCTGCAGACGCTGCCGGAGAACGAGCTCTTCACCGGCCTCGCCGAGGTGGTCAAGACCGGCTTCATCGCCGATCCCGCGATCCTCGATCTGGTGAACAGGCATTCGAAGTCCGAGATCGCCGAGGTGGATGGTCCTGTCCTGCGCGAGCTCATCGAACGCGCCATCGCCGTCAAGGCCGAGGTCGTCGCAGACGACTTCAAAGAATCCGGACACCGCGAGATCCTCAACTACGGCCACACCCTTGCCCACGCCATCGAGCACAAAGAGCGCTATCAGTGGCGCCACGGCGCCGCGGTGTCCGTGGGCATGGTCTTCGCCGCCGAGGTGGCGGCGATGGTCAAGAGCCTCCCGCCGGAGACCGTCGACCTCCATCGTGAACTGCTGACCAAGCTGGGCCTGCCCATCGCCTACCGTGCCGATGTCTGGCCGCAGCTCCTGGACACGATGAAGCGAGACAAGAAGGCGCGCGGCTCGATGCTGCGCATGGTGCTGCTGAGCGAGGTGGGCGCACCCGCGACGGTGGAGATCCCGGACGTCTCAATTCTCCACACGGCCTACCAGGAGATCGGCGAGGATTCGCCCCGCGTCATGCTCGGCACTGATCTGGGCTGAGAGGCCCAAGATGGCAGCTCCTACAGGAGCTTGCTAGAATTGCTGTTTGGCGAAACTGCCAGACACACCAAATCACCTCGCGGTGGCCAAGACTGACACGAAGAAGGACGAATTAGTGGCTTCAACCAACGACCTGAAGAACGGCCTTGTGCTCAATATCGACAAGCAGCTGTGGCAGGTGCTGGAGTTCCAGCACGTCAAGCCCGGCAAAGGTCCGGCATTCGTCCGCACCAAGCTCAAGAACGTCATCTCCGGCAAGATCATCGACAAGACCTTCAACGCCGGGACCAAGGTCGAGACAGCCAATGTCGACCGTCGCGATATGCAGTACCTCTACCATGACGGCACCGACTACGTCTTCATGGACGCAGAGGACTACGACCAGGTCAGCGTCTCTCCAGACCTCGTCGGCGATGCCGCCAACTACATGCTCGAAAACCAGAACCTGCAGATCTCCTTCCACGAGGGCACCGCGCTCTCTGTGGAGCTGCCGCCTTCGGTCGAGCTGCTGATCACCCACACGGAACCTGGACTGCAGGGCGACCGCTCGACCGGTGGCTCCAAACCTGCAACGCTGGAGACCGGCTACGACATCCAGGTGCCCCTGTTCCTCGAAGAGGGCACCAAGGTCAAGGTGGACACCCGCAACGGCGACTACCTGGGTCGCGTCAAGTAAGTGTCAGCACGAACGCGGGCCCGCCGTCGGGCCTTGGAACTCATGTTCGAGGCAGGACAGCGTCGCCTCGACACCGATCAGATCGTGACCATGCGGTCCAACGACCCCGACTATCCGATGAAGGCCTACGCGGTGGAGATCGTCGAAGGAGTCACGAGCCATCGCGACGAGATCGATGAGATCATCGCCACCTACGCGGAAGGCTGGACCCTGGAGCGGATGCCGGCCGTCGACCTGGCCCTGCTCCAGATCGGAACCTGGGAGATCCTCTTCAACGATGAGGTGCCTGACAAGGCAGCCATCGACGAAGCCGTCTCGCTGGCCAAACAGTTCTCAACGGACGACTCACCAGGCTTCATCTCGGGACTGCTCTCGCGCGTCCTGGACGTCAAGCCCACCCTGATCTGAGTCCGCGGGTCCGGAATCCGGACCCGCGCACCGACCTCACCCATCCGAGGTCTACAATCGAATCGAACCACTCCTTTAACCACCGTCCGGAGAGGCGGAGAAGGGGAAGCATGACACAGCGAACAGTGCTCGATGCCCCAGATATGAAGCGGGCAATGACCCGTATCGCCCACGAGATCATCGAGTCCAATAAGGGCAGCGACGACCTCGTTCTGCTCGGCATCCCACGCCGCGGGGTGCCCTTGGCCACTCGACTGGCCGAACAGATCGCCTCGATCTCCGGGCGCCCGGAGATGGCGAGCGAACTCGTCGGAAGCCTCGACATCACGATGTACCGCGACGATCTGCGCAGCGGCGCCTACCGCGCCCCAGAACCCACCACCATCCCCGCCGAGGGCATCGATGCCAAGACCATCGTCCTCGTCGACGATGTGCTCTTCTCCGGCCGCACGATCAGAGCCGCACTCGACGCGCTCTCCGATCTGGGCCGTCCGTCCAAGGTCCGGCTCGCCGTCCTCGTCGACCGGGGCCACCGTGATCTGCCGATCCGGGCCGATCACGTCGGGAAGAACCTGCCTACCTCGAGCAGCGAACGCGTCAACGTCTCCCTTGCGGAGATCGACGGCGAAGACGGCGTCACGATCTCGGGAGGCCGCGAATGAAGCACCTCCTCGACACCGTCTCGCTGAGCCGCGAAGACGCCATCTCGATCCTCGACATCGCCGAGGAGATGACACAGGTCTCCGAACGTGAGGTCAAGAAACTGCCCGTGCTGCGTGGACGCACCGTGGTCAATCTGTTCTTCGAGGATTCGACGCGCACCCGCCTGTCCTTCGAAGCCGCGGCCAAAAGACTCTCGGCCGACGTCCTCAACTTCTCCGCCAAGGGCTCGTCGGTATCCAAGGGCGAAAGCCTGCAGGACACCATCCAGACCATTTCGGCCATGGGCGCCGATGCGCTCGTCGTTCGCCATCCCGGGTCGGGCACCCCGCATCGCCTGGCCCACACCGGCTGGATCGACGTTCCCGTCGTCAACGCCGGCGACGGCACTCACGAACACCCCACACAGGCGCTGCTCGATGCCTTCACCCTGCGCCGTGCCCTCGGCGGGTTCTCCGCTTCAGGGGCGGTCAAGGACGGGCCGCGGGGTCGGGGGCTCGACGGCGCAAAGGTCGCCATCGTCGGTGACGTCCTGCACTCGCGCGTAGCCCGGTCGAACGTCCATCTGCTGGCCAACCTCGGCGCCGAAGTTCACCTCATCGCACCGCCGACGCTGCTTCCATGGGGCGTTGAGACCTGGCCCGTGACTCTGCACTACGACCTCGACGAGGCGCTGCACTCCGAGGAGTTCGCGGCCGTGATGATGCTGCGCGTCCAGCACGAGCGCATGCACGAATCGTTCTTCCCCAACGAACGCGAATACGCACGACTATGGGGACTCTCCGCAGCCCGGCTGGCCGGACTGCCCAAGGAGACATTCATCATGCACCCGGGGCCGATGAACCGCGGCTTCGAGATCTCAGCGGCAGCCGCCGACTCACCGCGCGCCCTCATCCTCGACCAGGTCGAGAACGGAGTGAGCGTACGAATGGCGGTCCTGTACCGCCTCTTGACAGGTCAGGAGGAGACCAATGACTGATTATCTGATCCGCGGTGCGAACGTGCTGGGCCAGGGAATCGCCGATATTGCGATCAAGGATTCGACGATCGTCGACCCCGATCTGCTCGACCCCGACGGCAGCGATGTGGAACTCGTCAACGCCGACGGGCTCATCGCCCTGCCCGGCCTCGTCGACATGCACACACACCTGCGGGAACCGGGCAAAGAAGATGCGGAGACGATCCTGAGCGGGTCGCGCGCGGCCGCCTCGGGCGGCTTCACCTGCGTTCATGCGATGGCGAACACCGCCCCCGTCGCGGACACCGCAGGCGTCGTCGAACAGGTCCACCGACTCGGCCGGACAGCGGGCTACACCGAAGTCGTGCCCATCGGAGCCGTGACAATCGGCCTGGAGGGACAGAACCTCGCCGAAATCGGAGCCATGGCCCGCTCGGCGGCTCGAGTTCGGATCTTCTCCGACGACGGCATCTGCGTCTCAGACCCGCTGCTCATGCGTCGGGCACTCGAGTACGTCAAGACCTTCGACGGAGTCATCGCCCAGCACGCCCAGGAGCCGCGACTGACCGAGGGCGCGCAGATGAACGAGGGTGTCGTCTCTGCTGAGCTGGGACTGCCCGGCTGGCCGGCCGTCGCCGAGGAATCGATCATCGCCCGCGACGTGCTCCTGGCCGAACATGTGGGCTCGCGGCTGCACATCTGCCACGTATCGACCAAGGGCAGCGTCGATATCATCCGCTGGGCGAAGTCCCGCGGAGTCGAGATCACCGCCGAGGTCACCCCGCACCACCTGATGCTCACCGATGAACTCGTCCGCAGCTTCGACCCCGTCTACAAGGTGAACCCGCCGCTGCGGACCGAAGCCGACGTCACCGCACTGCGCGAAGCCCTGGCCGACGGCACGATCGACGTCATCGGCACCGACCACGCTCCGCATACAGCCGAACACAAATGCAGCGAATGGACGGCAGCGGCCATGGGCATGGTCGGCATGGAGACGGCGCTGCCCATCGTCGTCGAGGCGATGTCCGACTACGACTTCGACTACCGTGACCTCGCCCGCGTGATGTCGGCAACACCGGCACGCATCACCGGAGCAACAGGACACGGCAGCCTCGAGAGCGGCTCGAGTGCCAACATCGTGCTCATCGACCCGAACTCCACGCACACGATCGTGCCCGCCGACCATGCGACGAAGGGGCGCAACAACCCCTTTGCCGGTCTTGAGGTCTCCACCTCGATCACCGACACGTTCTTCTACGGCCACCGGGTGCTCTCGGGCGGACGACTCAGCACACCCCACCCGGCAGGAGCATCATGGACAGACCAGTAAGCGTCATCATCATCGCAGTCGTCTTCCTCCTCCTGATCCTCGCGATCACCTGGGGTTGGAGCCGACGAAAGAAGAGCCAGACGGTGGTGCCGCAGCCGGCGAAACCACATATGGGTATCAAACCCGTCGCGGACCCCGTCGAAGGATCGTACGTTTCGACGACCCTGGCCGGACATCCGCTCGAACGAGTCGCCGTCCATGGTCTCGGCATCCGCACCACGGGAGAGATCGTCATCACCGACGGCGGCGTGGTCATGGACCTCGCCGGACGTGAGGACTTCCTGATCCCCAGGCGCGATATCGTCTCCGTCGACACCACCGCCGGCATGATCGGCAAATTCGTCGAACGCGGCGGCATCGTGCGCATCACCTGGAGACTGGGGGAGACCCTCGTCGATACCGGCTTCCGCGCGCGCTACGCCGCCAGCACCACCCCCACCGTCGACCGCATCCGCGAAATGATCGAAGAGGCACAATGAGACTGTCCACCACACCTGCCGTCCTCGTCCTCGAAGACGGACGCACCTTCCGCGGTTCCTCCTACGGGGCCGTCGGCGAGACCCTGGGCGAAGCGGTCTTCGTCACCGCAATGTCCGGTTATCAGGAGACCCTGACCGACCCGTCCTATCATCGTCAGATCGTGATCCAGACCGCGCCGCACATCGGCAACACGGGGATCACCGATGATGACGACGAATCGGGCAAGATCTGGGTCGCCGGCTACGTCGTCCGCGACGCTTCCCGCATCTCCTCGAACTGGCGCTCCATCGGAGACCTGTCCACCCGCCTCGAAGAATCGGGCATCGTGGGCATCAGCGACGTCGACACCCGCGCACTGACACTGCATCTGCGCGAAGCCGGTGCAATGCGCATGGGAATCTTCTCCGGTCCCGCTGCCGAGGCAGGCGACGATGAGCTGCTGGCCAAGGTCCGGGCCTCACCGCACATGGCCGGAGCGAAACTGGCCGAAGAGGTCTCGATCACCGAGCCCCAGTTCATCCCCGCTGTGGGTCAGAAGAAGTTCAGCGTCGCAGCCCTGGACCTGGGCATCAAGTCGATGACCCCTCAGCGCCTGAGCGAACGCGGCATCGGCGTCCATGTCCTCCCCGCCACGACGAGCTTCGCCGAGATCAAGGCATTGGGCGTCGACGGAGTATTCTTCTCCAATGGACCCGGGGACCCAGCGACTGCCGATGACCAGGTCGCGCTCCTGCGGGAGGTCCTCGCTGCGAAGATCCCGTTCTTCGGCATCTGCTTCGGCAACCAACTGCTGGGCCGAGCACTGGGCTTCGGCACATACAAACTGCCCTTCGGCCATCGCGGCATCAACGTCCCCGTCATGGATCGCACCACAGACAAGGTCGAGATCACCTCGCAGAACCACGGCTTCGCCGTCGACGCGCCTTTGGACGGTGAGACACAGGCACCGCATGATGAGAGTTTCGGCCGTGTCGCGGTCTCCCACGTGTGCCTCAACGATGACGTGGTCGAAGGACTCCAATGCCTCGATCTTCCCGCGTTCTCCGTCCAATTCCATCCGGAGGCCGCAGCCGGGCCCCACGATTCGAGCTACCTGTTCGATCGCTTCATCGACCTCATGTCCGCTTCCCAGGTCGCACAGGCCTAAGGAGAACCCATGCCACTCAGACAAGATCTCAAATCCGTCCTCGTCATCGGCTCCGGACCTATCGTCATCGGTCAGGCCTGTGAATTCGACTACTCGGGCACCCAAGCCTGCCGTGTGCTGCGCGAAGAGGGCCTGCGGGTCATCCTCATCAACTCGAATCCCGCGACGATCATGACCGATCCCGACGTAGCCGACGCCACCTACGTCGAGCCCATCGACCCCGACATCATCGAATCGATCATCGACAAGGAACGCCCCGACGCGATCTTGCCGACGCTGGGCGGACAGACAGCGCTGAATGCGGCGATCGCACTGCACGATGCCGGCACCCTCGAGAAGTACGGGGTCGAACTCATCGGCGCCGACGTCGACGCCATCCAGCGCGGCGAGGACCGGCAGAAGTTCAAGACCATCGTCGAGGAATGCGGCGCCGAATCGGCGAAATCCGTCATCTGCCACACCATCGACGAGGCACTGGCCGGGGCCGAAGAGCTCAACTATCCCGTCGTCGTGCGGCCCTCGTTCACAATGGGCGGACTGGGTTCCGGCATGGCCTATGACGAGAACGACCTCCGGCGCATCGCCGGCGCCGGCTTGGGTGACTCCATCACCCACGAGGTGCTCCTCGAGGAGTCGATCCTCGGCTGGAAGGAATACGAACTCGAACTCATGCGCGACCACAAGGACAATGTGGTCGTCATCTGCTCGATCGAGAACGTCGACCCCGTCGGCGTCCACACCGGCGACTCGATCACCGTGGCCCCATCGCTGAGCCTGACCGACCGCGAATATCAGAAGATGCGCGATATCGGCATCGACGTCATCCGCGCCGTCGGAGTCGCCACCGGCGGCTGCAACATCCAGTACGCAGTGGATCCGAAGACCGGCCGCATCGTCGTCATCGAAATGAATCCCAGAGTCTCACGGTCCTCGGCACTGGCATCGAAGGCCACCGGCTTCCCGATCGCCAAGATGGCCGCCAAGTTGGCCGTGGGCTACTCGCTCGACGAGATCCCCAACGACATCACCAAGGTCACACCGGCCAGCTTCGAGCCGACACTCGACTACGTCGTGGTCAAGATCCCAAGGTTCACGTTCGAGAAGTTCCCCGCAGCGGATCCGACGCTGACGACGACCATGAAATCCGTGGGCGAGGTTATGGCGCTGGGCCGCAACTTCACCACCGCACTGCAGAAGGCCATGCGGTCGATGGAGCAGCGCGATGCCTCGTTCTCGTGGTCCGATCTTCCCGACATCGGCGACGAGGATGTCAGAGAATCCGTCCTCGAGTCGATCTCGCACGCGACAGCCGACCGCATCCATTCCGTTCAGCGCGGATTGGCCGCTGGCCTGAGCAATGCCGAGGTCTTCGAGGCCTGCGAGATCGATCCCTGGTTCCTCGACCAGATCGAACTGATCAATGAGGTCGCCGAGTTCATCTCCTCAGCAGACGAACTCGACGCCCAGGTGCTGCGGGACGCGAAGAACCACGGCTTCTCCGATGAGCAGATTGCGTCGCTGCGCAGCATGGATACCGGTGTCGTCACCGGTGTCCGGCATGCCCTGCGGATCCGCCCAGTGTTCAAGACCGTCGACACCTGCGCCGGTGAGTTCGCCGCACACACCCCGTATCACTACTCGAGCTATGACGAAGAGACCGAGGTCGCCCCGCGCGAGAAGCCTGCCGTGATCATCCTCGGTTCGGGACCGAACCGGATCGGACAGGGCATCGAGTTCGACTACTCATGCGTGCACGCGACGATGGCCATCTCCGAGGCCGGCTTCGAGACGATCATGGTCAACTGCAACCCGGAGACCGTGTCCACGGACTACGACACCGCTGATCGCCTCTACTTCGAACCCCTGACCTTCGAAGACGTGATGGAGGTCTACCACGCCGAGGTGGCCGCCGGTCCCGTGCTCGGCGTCGTCTGCACCCTGGGTGGCCAGACCCCGCTGGGCCTGGCCGACAAGCTCAAGGCCGCAGGAGTGCCGGTCCTCGGCACCCAGCCCGAAGCCATCGACCTGGCCGAGGATCGCGGCGAATTCGGTGCCGTCCTCGACCGCGCCGGTCTCACCGCACCCAAGCACGGCACCGCCGTGACCTACGCGGAGGCCGAGACGATAGCCGAGGAGATCGGCTACCCGGTCCTCGTCCGCCCCTCATATGTGCTCGGCGGCCGCGGCATGCAGATCGTCTACGACCGCACCCAGCTCGTGGACTATATGGCCACTGCCACAGAGATCTCCGTGGACCGTCCCGTCCTCGTCGACCGCTTCCTCGAGGACGCCATCGAAATCGATGTCGATGCCCTCTACGACGGCACCGACATCTTCATCGGCGGCATCATGGAGCACATCGAGGAAGCCGGAATCCACTCTGGTGACTCCGCCTGCGTGCTGCCTTCGCTGACCCTGGGTGAAGACGTGCTGGACCGTGTCCGCAGCGCCACCGCAGCGATCGCCGAAGGCACGAACGTGCGCGGGCTGCTCAATATCCAGTTCGCCATCACCGCCGACGTCCTCCACGTCATCGAAGCCAACCCCCGTGCCTCCCGGACCGTGCCGTTCGTCTCGAAGGCCACTTCCACACAGTTGGCGAAGGCCGCCGCGCTCATCGCGGTCGGGCGCACCATCGCCGATATGCGCGGAGACATGCTCCCGGAGACCGGCGACGGTTCGCGACTGTCCTTGGACCACCCGATCGCGGTCAAGGAAGCGGTCCTGCCGTTCCGTCGATTCAGGACCGTCGAGGGCAAGGTCGTCGATTCGATCCTCGGACCGGAGATGCGCTCGACCGGTGAGGTCATGGGCATCGACCACGATTTCCCGACAGCCTTCGCGAAGGGCCTGCTGGGGGCATCGATCAAGCTTCCGACCTCCGGCACGGTGTTCGTCTCGGTTGCAGACCGGGACAAAAGGGCCATGGTCCTGCCGGTCAAGGAACTCGTCGACATGGGCTTCGACGTGGTCGCCACAACCGGAACTGCCGCAGTCCTGTCCCGGTACGGCATCAAGACCACACAGGTGCACAAGCACTTCGAGGCCGATGCCGAGGATCGCACGATCCTCGACTACCTGGCCGCCGGCACGATCGACATGGTCATCAACGTCCCATCCGGACGCCAGGAACGGGCAGACGGCTACGAGATCCGTGCCTCGGCGACCGCACACTCCGTGCCGCTGATCACCACGCTCGCCGAGTTCGCAGCCGCAGTCACCTCACTCGAGGTCGTTCGTGACAAGAAGTTCAAGGTCTGCAGCCTGCAGGACTGGAACGCGTGATGTTCGGCGCCCGCCTGCAGGCGGCCATGGACGAGCACGGACCGCTGTGTGTGGGCATCGACCCCCATGACCATCTCCTCGAGGCCTGGGGACTGCCGCGCACAGCGGCAGGGCTG
This sequence comes from Brevibacterium sp. UCMA 11754, assembly GCF_021532275.1. Classification (GTDB taxonomy): domain Bacteria; phylum Actinomycetota; class Actinomycetes; order Actinomycetales; family Brevibacteriaceae; genus Brevibacterium. The sequence continues at coordinate 129,209 of NZ_JACBOT010000009.1, read as the reverse complement.
CGCGAATTCTCACTGCGCACGGTGACCGAGCTGGCCGGGAATGTGGCTGCGGTCAAACCGCAGTCAGCCTTCTACGAGCAGTACGGTTCGACCGGAGTCGCCGTTCTCGAAGAGACCCTCGCAGCCTGCCGGGAACACGATCTCATCAGTGTCCTCGACATCAAACGCGGGGACATCGGATCGACCATGGGAGCCTACGCACGCGCCTACCTCGACCCCGCCTCGGCGCTGGCCGCCGATTCGATCACTGTGTCTCCGTACCTCGGATTCGGAGCACTGGACCCGGCCTTCGAACTCGCGAATGCTCATGATCGGGGAGTCTTCGTCCTCGCGCTGACCTCGAATCCGGAAGGCGCAGAGGTTCAGCACGCCACGTGCGGAGAGTCTGTCGAGGGCTTCGGAGACTCCGTTGCCGGGACGATCGTGGGCCAGGTGGCTGCGCGCAACTCGGCTGAGTCCGCACAGGGTCTCGGACGGTTCGGCCTGGTGGTCGGAGCGACGATCGGATCCGGCGCCCGCGAGCTCGGATTCGACCCGTCTGCGTGCGGAGGGCCGATCCTGGCACCGGGAGTCGGTGCTCAGGGAGCCGGGATCGGTGAACTCATCGACGTCTTCGGCACAGATGCGATCGCTGCCAATCAGATTCTGGCCACCACCTCACGCGCTGTGCTCAGCGCCGGGGCAGACGGCATGCGCGCAGCGGCACGTTCGCTCAACGAGTCCCTGACGCAGGTGGGCTGAGACCCGGGCCGATCATCTCCCATCGCTTGCGCAGGCCGCCGGTTTCGGCGCCCTGCGCAAGGCGTGCATCGAATGGTCGGCACCGGTTGGGGGACGTCGTCTGAGGTAGGACGCGACGGGCCCGGTTCGGCCGGTTCTGCAGAGACTTGAGTTTTCTTTTGCTCTTTATGCCTCTCACGAGGGTTTTTGTTTTAGACTGAAGCAACTTCCCTACCTGCCCGTTCATGGTGACAGAGGAGATAATGTGGCACTCGAACCTTTGACCCCGCAACAGCGTTCAGCCGCTCTGGACAAGGCCTTCAAAGCGCGTCAGGCGCGAGCCGAGGTCAAGACAGCGCTGAAGAATGGTCAAACCGATCTCGCAGCTGTGCTGAAGAAGGCCGGCGCGGACGAGGCACTCGCGAAGATGCGCGTCGTCGATCTGCTGAGATCACTGCCCGGCGTCGGCGACCGACGCGCGGAAGCGGCCATGGACGACGTCGGCATCGCATCGTCACGTCGGATCAAGGGCCTGGGCGTACACCAGAAAAATGCCCTGTTGGAGAAATACTCCTGAATGTGTGAACAATAGATCTGTGAATAATCGACTGACCGTCCTCGCGGGACCTACCGCGGTCGGAAAAGGCACCATCAGCGCGTACATCAGAGATCATCATCCCGAGGTCTGGTTCTCCGTCTCCGCCACCACGCGGCCGCGGCGACCCGGCGAAATCGATGGTGTTCATTATCACTTCATCAGCGATGACGAATTCGACTCGCTCATCGCTGCCGGTGAGCTGCTCGAGTACGCCGTCGTCCACGGACGCCACCGCTACGGCACTCCTTCGGCCCAGGTCCAGGAGAAGCTGAGCCAGGGGATACCCTCCCTGCTGGAGATCGATCTGCAGGGAGCACGCCAGGTCAAGGACAAGATGCCCGACGCGCTGTTCGTCTTCCTGTCTCCGCCCAGCTGGGAGGAACTCGTGTCGAGACTCACCGGGCGCGGAACGGAAACAGCAGTCGAACAGGAGCGTCGACTGACCACGGCCAAGCAGGAACTGCAGGCCGAATCCGAGTTCGATGTCACGATCGTCAATGACCACGTTCGCACTGCGGCCGAAGAACTCATATCATTGATGGGTATACCCACTACCGATTAGATTGGACATTCATTGCCTGCACAACCTGAAGGCATCACCAATCCACCGATTGATGATCTGCTGGCCGTGACCAGCTCGAAGTACGAACTGGTCTCGATTGCGGCTCAGCGAGCCCGCCAGATCAACTCCTACTACGCCCAGCTCCAAGAGGGCCTGCTCGAGAACGTCGGTCCGCTGGTGACCCCGGGCACCCATGAGAAGCCACTGTCGATCGCGCTCCGCGAGATCAACGAAGGCAAGATCGTGGCCCGCGAAGTCACCGAAGCCGACTTCGGTGCGCTCACCCAAGAGCCTGCACAGCCGGCTGTCAGCAACGACGGCGCACTGGACTTCAGCGACCAGTGAGAACCGTACTCGGCGTCGCCGGTGGAATCGCCGCTTACAAGGCGTGCCATGTCATTCGGCGACTCCGGGAACTCGGGCACAGCGTCAAGGTCGTGCCCACCGCCAGTGCACTGAACTTCGTCGGTGCGGCCACCTTCGAGGCGCTGTCCTCACAGACCGTGACCACAGATGTCTTCGACGAGGTCGAATCGGTCAACCATGTCCGCATCGGGCAGGACGCCGAACTCGTCATCATCGCGCCGGCCACCGCCAATACCCTGGCCAAGCTGGCCGCAGGTATCGCCGATGACCTGCTGACCGCCACTGTCCTCACGACGACCGCCGAGGTGGTCGTTGCCCCCGCCATGCATACCGAGATGTGGCAGAACCCCGCCACCGTCGCGAACATCGCGACCTTGAAGCAGCGGGGCATCCACGTCCTCGAACCCGCCGTGGGGCGTCTGACCGGCCCGGACTCCGGTCCCGGTCGTCTGCCCGAACCCGACACGATCGTCGACTTCGCGCTGGCCGCTGCCCGATCAGCACAGACCGATCCAGTGCTGAATACAGCCGGGCCGCTGAACGACAGACGCGTCGCCATCAGTGCCGGCGGGACCAGGGAACCGCTCGATCCCGTCCGATTCCTCGGGAACCGCTCCTCAGGCAAGCAGGGCATTGCGCTGGCACGTGCCGCTGCCGCCGCCGGAGCCCACGTCGATCTGGTCGCGGCCAACATCGACTCGGGCCTGCTGTCGGCGCTGCCTGACAGCGTCCGGATCACCACAGTCGAGTCCACGCTTGAGCTCCAAGCCCAGATGCAGGCAGCTCAGGCTGATGCTGATGCCATCATCATGGCCGCCGCCGTCGCCGACTACCGTCCGGCCGAGCGCACCGACTCGAAGATGAAGAAGTCGGGTGATGAGGGAATGACTCTGAACCTGGTGCAGAACCCGGACGTGCTCGTGGGACTCGTCGAATCACGTCGCGAAAACCAGCTCATCATCGGATTCGCCGCCGAGACCGGAGATTCTCATCACAGCGCACTCGACTATGCGAAGGCGAAGTTCCGTCGCAAGGGCGTCGACCTCCTCGTCTTCAACAATGTCTCGGACGACAGGGCCTTCGGCCACGACGACAACGCCGTCCAGATCCTGAGCGTCGACGGTGACGAAGTTGTCGCCGGCCCGGAATTCACCGGCAGCAAGGACGATGTTTCGGAAAAGGTCATCGAGGCTCTCGCCAGCCGTTGGGAATGCGTAGAATCGACGGCGTGAGTCAATCAAATCTGCGCTTCTTCTCGTCCGAATCCGTCACCGAGGGCCATCCCGACAAGATCTGTGACCAGATCAGCGATGCCGTCCTCGACGATCTGCTGGGTCAGGACCCGAACGCCAAGGTCGCCGTCGAGACGATGGTCACCACCGGTCTCGTCCACGTCGCCGGCGAGGTCAATACCGCAGCCTACGCCGACGTCGCCGGCATCGTGCGTCGGCTCATCACCGGAATCGGCTATGACTCCTCCGACACCGGATTCGACGGTCACTCCTGCGGCGTCTCCGTGTCAATCGGCAGCCAGTCCACCGACATCCATTCCGGAGTGACGAACCCGCTGGACTTCCGCGAAGCAGTGGAATCCGACCACGGTTCGAGCCTCGGCGCCGGCGACCAGGGCCTCATGTTCGGCTATGCCGACAACGCCACCGACGTCCTCATGCCCGTGCCCATCCACCTCGCCTCACGCATGGCGGAGAAGCTCTCCGAGGTGCGCAAGACCGGTGCATTGGACTATCTGCGTCCCGACGGCAAAACTCAGCTGACACTGGGCTACGACGGCAACGAAGCCGTGTCGATCGAGAACATCGTCGTCTCGACTCAGCACGCCGGACACGTCGATCAGGCACAGCTGCACGCCGAGATCAAAGACTTCGTCATCGATCCGGTCATCGCAGGCTCCGGTCTCGATGACAGTCATGCCAACATCCACATCAACCCGGCCGGGCCCTTCGTCACCGGCGGGCCGATGGGCGACGCGGGGCTGACGGGCCGCAAGATCATCGTCGACACGTATGGCGGATACTCGCGTCACGGCGGAGGCGCCTTCTCCGGCAAGGACCCCTCGAAGGTCGACCGCTCAGCCGCGTACGCCATGCGCTGGGTCGCGAAGAACGTTGTGGCCGCCGGGCTCGCCGACCGCGCCGAGGTGCAGGTCTCCTATGCGATCGGCCGTGTCGATCCGATGGGCCTCTACGTCGAAACCTTCGGCACCGAGAAGGTCGACCCATACGCGATCTCGCGGGCCATTCGCGAGGTCTTCGACCTGCGACCTGCCATGATCATCCAGGAACTCGATCTCCTGCGCCCGATCTACTCTCAGACATCGACGTACGGGCACTTCGGCCGTGAGCTCCCCGACTTCACCTGGGAGGTCACGGACCGCGCTGACGATCTGCTGCGCGCAGTCTCCTCGGCTTGATGGACGAACCTCTTCCGATCGACACCGGCACCGCAGCCATCGGGCAGGTGCCGCTGGCAGCGGAAGACCCCGTGGCCCACGTGCTCATCGATCATCCTGTGCCGCATTTGGCCCGCGCCTTCGACTACGCAGTTCCGGAGAAGTTCGCCGACACGGCCCGCCCCGGTGTGCGAGTCAGAGTCAGATTCGCCGGCAGACTGCGCGACGGCTTCCTCCTCGAGCGGGTCGAGAAGTCCGACCACATCGGACCGCTTGCCACGATCGAGCGCATCACCAGTCCCGTCGTCGTGCTCACCCCCGAACTGCTGCGCCTCGCTTCTGCCACTGCCCGCCGGTACGCGGGAACCCTCTCCGATGTCCTGCGTCTGGCGATCCCGCCGCGCCATGCACGCGCCGAGAAGGCTGTGCTCAAGGCGGAGAAGACGCTGCAGCGCGGCGCGAGTACGGCGTCCGAGAGCTCGACTGCCGATCACGGGCCTGCCGAGGACACGATTGACCGCCTCGGCAAATGGGTGGTCAACGAGTCTCAGCACGAGCGAGACGACGACTTCCCGGCCGCCGAGCATCCGCGGATGGCACTGACCTCCGTTCCCGGCCCTACGCCGGGGCTGAGTTGGATCACCGCCGGGCTGGAAGCTGCCCGAGCGACACTGGCTGCAGGGGAGTCGGTGCTGTGGCTGGTGCCCGATCACCGTGAGCTCGCAGTCCTCTCGGCGGCCCTCGACGCCAGCCCGGACATCCCCTCCTACTCAGTCTTGAGTGCAGACCAGTCACCGGAGCAGAGGTGGAAAGCCTGGCTACGCGGCCTGCTGGGGCACACACGAGTGACGATCGGCACCAGAGCTGCCGCCTTCGCCCCGATCGCAGGCCTCGGCCTCATCATCTGCTTCGACGACTCGAACCCGAACTACCTCGACCAGCACGCACCCTACCCGCACGCCAGAGAAGTGTGCCTGCTGAGATCGACCATCGACACCACCGGACTGCTGTTCGTCTCCACCGATCGCAGCGCCGAGATCCAGCGCCTGGTCGAGGTCGGGTGGCTTCGCGACGCCACCCCCACCGGCCCCGAACGCCGTGAAGGTGCGCCCCGCGTCTACGTTCCCGACGAGGAGCGTGACCCCTTCGCCTGGCAGCGCATCCCCTCACGCGCCTGGCAGCTGATGCGCGGTGCCCTGCGCCCCGGAGCCAAGGACTCGAACGCGGTCGGACCCGTCCTCGTCCAGGTCCCGCGTGCCGGGTACTACCCGGTGTTCGCCTGCGCGAGATGCCAAGAGGTTGCTCGCTGCCCTCAATGCTCGGCTGCGCTGACCACTCAGTCCGAGGTCGGACCCTTCGCCTGTCGCTCCTGCGGCTACCACTCCGATACGTTCTCCTGCGGGCGCTGCCGCTCGAATCAGGTGCGCTCGATCGTGCGCGGCAGGGGCCGGACCGTCGAGGAGCTGCGCAAGGCCATGCCGGGAATCGAGATCCTCGAATCCGGCGGCGATGACATTCCCATCGCCATCGACGACAGCCCACGTATCGTCGTCGCCACCACCGGAGCAGAACCCTATGCTCTCGGTGGCTACGCCTGCGCAATCCTGCTCGACTCGCTGTGGCCGGGGCCGTGGATGCGCTCGACCGATGAAGGAGTCAGCAGACGACTGCGGGCGGCAGTCCTCGTCAGATCACGTACAGCTGGGGGCGTCGTCTACCTCGGCGACACCGATGAGACGATCCGGAACACGGTGACCACCTTCGACCCGGTCACCACCATGTCCAGAGCTCTCGGCGATCGCTACGAGCTCGGGTTTCCGCCCTATCGTCGCATCGTCGAACTCACCGGCGCCGGCACCGACATCGACGCCATCATCGCGGCCGTCCCAGACCTCACCGAACTCATCCGCGACTCCGACGGTGATGACCAGAAAGCCGTCGCAGCCTATCCGATCGCAGCAGGAGAGGCGGTCGGCGAAGCACTGGCTCATCAGATCGCCTCCCGGTCTGCGAAGAAGCTTCCCCAGGTGCGCATCCGCATAGACGATCCGCGGTCGCTGTGAGTGCCTCGGTGCCCGGACTCTGCGACTGCTTCGCGAACAAGTAGAATTCCTCAAGTGGATATCGTCTTCGCCGGAACACCGGATGCCGCAGTGCCAGCCCTCGAGGCCTTCGTCGAATCAAAGCACCGCATCCGTGCCGTCCTCACCCGACCCGATGCCCCGGTGGGGCGCAAACGCGTCCTCACCCCCTCACCGGTCAAGGCACGAGCCCTCGAACTCGGCCTCGACGTCATCGAGGCCAGCCGACTCCGCGGCGAGGTCATCGCCGAACTCCGGGCCCTCAAGGTCGACGCCGTGGCCGTGGTCGCCTATGGGGCCATCGCCGGCCCGGCAGCGCTGTCGACCGCCGAGCTCGGCTGGTTCAACCTCCACTTCTCACTCCTGCCTGCCCATCGTGGAGCCGCACCGGTCCAACGGGCACTCATCGCGGGCCAAGCCAGCAGCGGAGTCAGCGTGTTCAAGATCGACGAGGGCATGGACTCCGGACCCGTCCTGCGCAGACTCGAACTGCCTCTGGACCATCCCGATGTCGCCGCCGCCCTCGACGACTACGCCCACCGAGGCGCGGTCGAACTGGTCGCCGCCTTCGACGACCTCGCGGACGGAACCGCAGTGATGACCCCGCAGTCCGGGGAGCCGAGCCACGCGGACAAGATCGGCATCGATGACGCCCATCTCGACTTCTCCGACTCCGCCCGGGCGATCATCGACCGTTCCCGGGGAGTCAGCCCCAGCCCCGGGCCATGGGCGAACGTCGACGGGAAGCGGACCAAACTCTTCGGACTCACACCCGCTCCCGAGGTCACCACCCCTCCAGAAGTCGGATTGCTGACCCTATGGCAGAAGACCGCCGTCCTCGGCTGCGGCGACGGCTGGGTCCACGTCGCAGAGATCCAACCCTTCGGCAAGGCACGGATGGCTGCCGTGGACTTCCTCCGCGGCCGTGGCGACATCCGATTCGATCCCACTGAAACCAGCGCCGAGCCGGCGGCAGACCCCGAGCAAGGAGCATGAGACAGATGCCAGCAGATGAGCGCATGCCGCGGAAGAGACCGGCAACAGGTGGGAAACCGCCACGGGGCCAGAAGCCGAAGTCGGGAGGACCTTCATCCTCGGGAAGGCAGTCGTCTTCGGGAAGGCAGCAGGCGCCGGCGAAGAACCTGCCGCGACGCATCGCCTGGGAGGTCCTCGTCGACGTTGAGACGAAGGACTCCTACGCGAACCTGCTCCTGCCCGCCAAGCTCGCCCGCACGCATATGGACTCCCAGGACGCGGCGTTCACGACTGAACTCACCTACGGCGCTCTGCGCCAGCAGGAGTTCTACGATGCGATCATCGCCAAGGCGGCGAACCGGTCCCTCGATACAATCGACCCCGAACCGCTGGCAGGCATGCGCCTCGGCGCCCACCAGATCCTGTCCATGCGCGTGCCCGACCATGCGGCACTGTCGGAGACCGTCGCCGTCATCAAGTCCTACGCACCGAAGACATCCGGGTTCGTCAACGCCGTCCTGCGTCGGATCTCCGAGGTCGACCGGGCAGAATGGCTTCGCCGCGTCACCGCAGGAACCACCGAAGTGGGCGAACAGGCCATCGAATACTCCCACCCGGAATGGATCGTCCGGGCCATGACACAGGCACTGAAAGGCCACGGACGGCAGGCGTCTGAACTGCAGGCACTCCTCGAAGCCGACAACGCGGCCGCGAAGGTCAGCGTCTCCGCTCTGCCCGGACTCATCGACCGCAGCGAACTGCCCGGAGCGCCGACCGAGTTCTCACCCATCGGCGTCACCCTCGAAACCGCCGTGCCCAAGAACGTCGACGCCGTCGCCACCGGCCGGGCCCGTGTGCAGGACGAAGGCTCCGCGCTGGTGGCACTGGCACTGGCACAGGTTCAGGCACCGGCGGGCACCTGGGCGGACCTGTGCGCCGGACCCGGCGGCAAGGCCGCAGTCCTCGCAGCGATTGCGACGCAGCAGGGGACCACCCTCGACGCCTTCGACTCGAGTGACCACCGGGTCGAACTCGTGCGGTCCTCCACTCAGGCACTCGACAACGTCACCACCCGCGTCCAAGACGCCCGCGACGCCACAGGCCCATATGCGAAGGTCCTCGTCGACGTTCCCTGCTCGGGTCTCGGTGCCCTTCGCCGCCGTCCCGAAGCCCGCTACCGCCGTCGCCCCGAGGACATCAACGCCCTGGCCGGACTGCAGCGAGAACTGCTGCGGGCGGCCTTGGACGCCTGCGCTCCGGGGGGAGTCGTCGCCTACTCCACCTGCTCTCCCCACTACGCGGAGACCGTGCTCGTCGTCGACGACGTCGTTCGCGGCACCGACATCGAAATCCTCGACGCCCCAGCCGTCCTCGCCGAGATCACAGGTGCCGATGCCGAAGGGTTCACCTCGGTGAGCCGGGGAGCAGGACGGTACGCTCAGCTGTGGCCCCACGTCCACAACACCGATGGAATGTTCTTGGCCCTGATGCGGAAGGCGAACTGAAATGGCGATCGAGATCAACCCCAGCATCCTCAGCTCCGATTTCTCGGACCTGCGTGGTGAACTGGACAAAATCAGCACTGCCGATATGGCGCACATCGATGTGATGGACAACCATTTCGTCCCGAACCTGACATTCGGGCCTCCCGTGGTCGAACGGATCCAGGCGATCAGCCCCATCCCGCTCGACGCCCACCTGATGATCGCCGAGGCGGACCGGCACGCTCCGGTCTATGCCGAACTCGGCTGCGCCTCGGTGACCTTCCACGCCGAGGCGGCCGCCGCTCCCGTACGCCTGGCCCGGGAGATCCGGAAGCTGGGGGCCAAGGCCAGCCTCGCACTCAAGCCGGCGACCCCGATCGAACCCTTCATCGACCTCCTCGGCGAGTTCGACCAGATCCTCATCATGACCGTCGAGCCCGGTTTCGGCGGGCAGAAGTTCCTCGATGTGTGCCTGCCGAAGATCCGACGGACCCGTGAAGCGATCTCGGCCGCCGGGCTTGAGATCAAGCTGCAGGTCGACGGGGGAGTCTCCACGTCGACGATCGAACGCGTCGTCGACGCCGGTGCCGACGTGCTCGTGGCCGGTTCCGCCGTCTACGGTGCCGAGGACGCTGCCACCGCGATCTCTGGTCTGCGTGAACTCGCAGCATCCCACGTGCACTGAAGAGAGCCGATATGGAACTGCTCGACTGGCTGAACACCCCGGCATTTCAACTGCTGGGCAAACCGGTGCCGTACTCCGACCTGTTCGGCAACATCTGTGCTCTGGCCACAGTGGTCCTCGCGCTGCGCCGGAACATCCTGTCCTGGCCGGTCCAGATCCTGGGCTCCATCCTCCTCTTCGCCGCGAGCATCTCCGCGGGACTCGGCGGCAACGCCTCCCGCCAGGTCGTCATCATCGTGGCCGCAGTTTGGGGCTGGACGCAGTGGAAGAAGTCCCGGGAGGCCTCCGGCGAGGTCCTCGTCCGCTGGGCGACCTGGAAGGAGCGACTGCTCCTGATCGGCGCCCTCTTGCTGGGCACCGCGGTGTTCGGCTACGTCCTCGCCCTCGGAGGGTGGTCCTGGAATCCCTATCCGGACGCCTACATCTTCATCGGATCACTCGTGGCGATGTATGCCCAGGGGCGGGCGATCGTCGAATTCTGGTTCGTCTGGCTGGCCGTCGACCTCGTCGGGATTCCCTTGGCAGTGGCCGGAGGACTCGTGTTCTCCGGGGCCGTGTACCTCATCTTCCTCGTCATGGTCGTCATCGGCTTCATCGACTGGTCGAAGCGATCACGCCAGACGATCTCCGCACCGCATCGGGGTGCTACGGACATCAACCGCAGCACTGAGAACTGAGGGTGCTGCGACGGGTGAGAGCCGTCCCGCTGGCCGAGACCCCGTGTGAGCGCGGCGGTCGCGATGTATTAGGCTGGATTCGTGAAGACCTTTGACTCGCTCTACGCCGAACTCCTGCAGAAATCCCTCGATCGCCCCGAAGGCTCGAAGACCGTGGCCGAACTCGATGCCGGAGTCCATGCGATCGGTAAGAAGGTCGTCGAAGAAGCCGCGGAGGTCTGGATGGCGGCAGAATATGAGACCAAGGGCGAGCTCGCCGAGGAGATCTCTCAGCTGCTCTATCACCTGCAGGTGCTCATGGTCGCCAAGGATCTCAGCCTCGACGACGTCAACTCGCATCTGTAGCCTTCCACGCCGGCACAGCCGAACCCCAAACAACCGTTGACGATGAAACACAAAAGGACACCATGCTGCGTGTAGCCGTGCCGAACAAGGGCGCACTGTCCGAAGCCGCCTCCGAGATGCTCAGCGAGGCAGGATACTCCACCCGTCGGGGAAGCAAGACCCTTGTCCATCAGGACGAAGTCAACGACGTCGAATTCTTCTACCTGCGTCCGCGCGACATCGCCGTCTACGTCGGGTCGGGAATCCTCGACGCCGGCATCACCGGTCGCGACCTGCTGCTTGAGTCGAAGGCCGAAGCTCAGGAAGTCATCGGCCTCGGATTCGGAGCCTCCCGCTTCTTCTACGCCGGAGTCACCGGTTCCTACTCCTCGCCGACCCAGCTGGAAGGCGCACGCATCGCCACCAGCTTCCCGAACCTCGTCGACGCCGATCTGCAGGCCAGGGGCATCGACGCGAAGACCGTTCAGCTCGACGGTGCGATCGAAGTCTCCATCCAGCTCGGCGTCGCCGACGCCATCGCCGACGTGGTCGAGACCGGCAGCACCCTGCGCGCCGCGGGGCTCGAGACGTTCGGCGAACCCCTGCTGGAATCCGAGGCCGTCCTCGTCCAGCGTGATGGAGCAGCCGAGTCGATCGAGGTGCTGCGTCGCCGTCTGGAATCCGTGATGGTGGCCCGACAGTACGTTCTCGTCGACTACAACATCGAAGAGCGCCTTCTGCCTGAGGCCCTCGGACTCACGCCCGGCCTCGAATCACCCACGATCTCCCCGCTGCAGGAGACGGGCTGGGTGGCCGCGCGTGTCATGGTCGAATCCAAAGAGGTCAACAATGTCATGGACCGTCTCTACGCAGTCGGTGCCCGTGCGATTCTGGTGACGAACATTGGCGCCTGCCGAATCTGAATTCCGCGTCTTCAGGCCCCGCCAGGTGCGCATCATCAGCACCGTCGGCGCAGTGGCGGTGTTCATCGGCTTCGCGGTGCTCTCCGTCGCCCTGCTCGTCGTGGACTGGAACCCCTGGACCCCGCTCGACACCGTCTGGATGAACCTGCTCGGGATCATCTTCGCTGCGGCCCTGCTGCGCGTCGCCGACATCCAGGCCCGACCCAGCGAAGCCGGCCTGGTCGTGAAGAACATGGTCAGGACACGCACCTTCGCGTGGGGCCAGATCCTCGGCGTCGCCTTCTCACCCGAGGGCGACGACCCATGGCCGACCCTCGATCTGACAGACGGAACCACATACGCCGTGATGGCGATCCAGCACGCGGACGGGCCCCGAGCCCACGAGGAATGTCAGCGATTGCGTATGCTCATCGCTAGATGGACCCACTTCAAGGAGGAATAGGAATGTCGAACGACACAATCACAGGGGTCGAAGGCCCACTGACCGGATACACGGTCATCGATCTCTCCCGCGCATTGGCCGGCCCGCACGCGGGAATGATGTTCGGTGACCTCGGCGCCCGAGTGATCAAGGTCGAGAACCCGGGCAAGGGGGACGACTCCCGGTCCTGGGGTCCTCCGTTCGTCGGTCCCGAGGAAGATCCTCAGGCCACCTACTTCTTCTCCTGCAACCGCAACAAGGAATCCATCGCCCTCGACCTCAAGTCGGACACCGGCAAGGAGACGCTGCGGGAACTGATCTCCCGCGCCGATGTGCTCATCGAGAACTTCCGCTCCGGCGTCCTCGATCGGCTCGGCTTCTCCACCGCCGTGTGCATGGAGATCAACCCCCGCCTCGTGCTCCTCTCGATCACCGGCTTCGGCCACGACGGACCCGAATCCTCGCGCGCAGGATACGACCAGATCGCCCAGGGCGAGGCCGGACTCATGTCGCTGACAGGATCCGGACCCGACGACATGCAGCGCGTCGGCGTTCCCATCGCAGACCTCCTCGCAGGCATCTACGGCTCCTACGGCGTTCTCGCGGCCCTGCTCGAACGAGAGCGCACGGGCAAGGGCAAGGTCGTGCGGACCTCGCTCATCGCCGGCATGGTCGGAGTCCACGCCTTCCAAGGCACACGCGCCACGGTGGCCGGGCAGAACCCCGAGCCCGGTGGCAACCACCATCCGTCGCTCTCTCCCTACGGACTCTTCAACTGCCACGAAGGTGCCGTGCAGATCTCCGTGGGCAACGAGAACCTGTGGAAGAAGTTCTGCGCCGCATTCGACATCGACCCGGCGACCGAGGGCATGGGCGACAACTCCGCTCGTGTCGCGAACCGTCCGGCCGTGATCGAACTCATCGAAAGCAAGTTCGCCGCCTACGGATCGGACGAGCTGCTCGCCAAACTCGCAGGCGCAGGAATCCCCTCCGGCACCGTGCGCACCCTCGAAGAGGTCTACTCGTGGGACCAGGCGCTGAGCCAGGGACTCAAGGTCTCCGTCGACCATCCCGTCCTCGGTGACATCGACCTGCCAGGACCACCGCTGCGGTTCTTCGACGCGGACGGCGAGGCCGAGGTCGAAACCACGAGGACCGCTCACGATGCACCGCCTCTGCTGAACGAGGACGCCGAGGCGATCGTGTCCTGGCTCGATTCGGACAGTTGAGGACCCTGACCACCAGCTGCGCCCTCTGATCCGCAGGTGGCGGCAATCCGCAGCTGGTGGCCCAACACCGCTTTACCGTTCGTCAGATTTACCGTTGGTCAGACACATCTGAAGCAGGAGATAAGCACGTGGCACGGTTGAATGCACATGAACTCGTCGACATTGTCGTAGATGACGGATCCTTCGTGTCTTGGGATACGACCCCGATCAGGCCCGCCGGGGGCATCTCCGAGGAATACGCGGCCGAACTCGCCGCCGCCAGGGAGAAATCCGGAGTCGATGAGGCCGTCATCACCGGAGAGGGCATGATCGAGGGCCGGCGCGTCGCCATCGTCGCCGGAGAATTCCGGTTCCTGGCCGGTTCGATCGGCGTCGCCGCGGCTCAGCGGCTCGTCGACGCGATCGAACGCGCCACGCTCGAAGGACTGCCGCTGCTGGCCGGGCCTGCCTCGGGCGGGACCAGGATGCAGGAGGGCACGATCGCATTCCTGTCGATGGTCAAGATCACCAATGCCGTGATGGCCCATCGTCGGGCAGCCCTGCCCTACCTCGTGTACCTGCGGCATCCCACCACAGGCGGCGTGTTCGCCTCCTGGGGTTCGATGGGCCATGTCACCGTCGCCGAGGCTGGATCACTCATCGGCTTCCTCGGCCCGCGCGTCTTTGAGGCCATCTACGGAGAGAAGTTCCCCGAGAACGTGCAGACGGGTGAGAACCTGCACAAGCACGGGATCATCGACGCAGTGATCAGTCCCGAACGGATCCAGACCACCGTCGCCCGAGTCCTCGACGTGCTCATGGGCGCCAAGGAGATTCCGCCGCGCGTCGCCGACCCGGACACACGCCCCGAGATCGTCGATCCGGACTCCGACGCCTGGGATGCGATCACCCGTTCCCGCAACGCCGATCGTCCCGGAGTTCGCGACCTGCTGCGCACCGCGGCCAACACCGTGCTGCCCCTCAACGGCACCGGACAAGGCGAGAAGGACCCGGGACTCCTGTTGGCGCTGGCGAAGTTCGGCTCCGCCCCGTGCATCGTCCTCGGTCAGGATCGTTTCCGCCAGGATTCCCGGGCACCTCTCGGGCCAGCGGCACTGCGAGAGGCCAGGCGCGGGATGCGTTTGGCCGCTGAACTCGATCTGCCGCTGGTGACCGTCATCGACACCCCTGGTGCTGCACTCTCGAAATCTGCTGAAGAGGGCGGAATCGCCGGCGAGATCGCCCGCAGCCTCGCCGACCTCGCGAACCTCGATGCACCCTCGGTGTCCCTCATCCTCGGTGAGGGGTCAGGCGGGGGAGCCCTCGCACTGATTCCCGCGGATCGAGTGCTCAGTGCCGAAAACGGGTGGCTTTCGCCCCTGCCCCCGGAAGGCGCCTCGGCGATCGTGCACCGGACGACCGACCGCGCGCCGGAGATGGCCCAGAGCCAAGGTGTGCATGCACCCATGCTCAAGGCGACGGGAGTCGTCGATCGCATCATCGCCGAGCATCCAGATGCCAGTGCGGAGCCATTGGACTTCGTGTCCCGGGTGGGTGCGACACTGGAGTACGAACTCATCGAGCTCATGCGTGAACCATCCGACCGCCGCTTGGCGCGCCGGATGGAGCGGTATCGCACCCTCGGAATCTGAACGTCGACAAGGAATCTAGGAGAGTCACATGGTTGCCATCAGAGTCATTCCGTGCCTCGACGTCGACGAAGGACGGGTCGTCAAGGGAGTGAAGTTCGCGGACCTCAAGGACGCCGGCGATCCGGTCGAATTGGCCCGACGCTACGGGGAATCCGGTGCGGACGAGCTGACATTCCTCGATGTCACCGCCAGCAGCGGTGATCGCGAGACCGTTCACGATATCGTCCGGGCCTGTGCCGAAGAGGTCTTCATTCCGCTGACCGTCGGCGGCGGAATCCGCAGCGTCACCGACGTCGACCGCCTGCTGCGCGATGGGGCAGACAAGGTCTCCGTCAATACCTCCGCTGTCGCGAACCCCCAGCTCATCAGCGATATCGCCCACCACTTCGGCAACCAGGTCCTCGTCCTGTCTCTCGACGCCAGACGCGCGCAGGGGACGCAGACGCCCTCTGGCTTCGAAGTCACCACCCGCGGTGGCCGTGAGGGAACCGGTCGCTGCGCGATCGACTGGATCACCGAGGCGGCCGAGCGCGGCGTCGGCGAGATCCTCCTCAACTCCATCGACGCGGACGGCACCCGTGACGGCTTCGATCTCGAACTCATCGCCGCCGCGCGGGCCGCCGTCGACGTTCCGCTGATCGCGTCCGGAGGAGCCGGCCGAGTCGAACACTTCGCTCCGGCCGTGGCTGCCGGGGCCGACGCGCTGCTGGCCGCGAGTGTCTTCCACTTCGGGACACTGAGCATCGGCGAAGTCAAGGACGCACTGCGCAAGGAAGGGATCGAAGTCCGTTGAGCACACACGATTCTGCCGCCCAGATCGATGCCACTCCGGAGAACTGGCGCGAACTGATCACGGTAAACGCAGACGGGCTCATTCCCGTCATCGTCCAAGAGGTCACCACCCGTGAGGTCCTCATGATGGCCTGGATGGACACCGAAGCCATCGAACGCACCCTGAGCAGCGGTGCCGCAGTGTACTGGTCGCGGTCCCGCCAGGAATACTGGGTCAAAGGCGAGACCTCTGGACACACTCAGAAGGTGGCATCCCTGAGCCTCGACTGCGATGCGGACGCTCTGCTTATGGAGGTCGAACAGACCGGGCCCGCCTGCCACACCCTGACCCCGACGTGCTTCACCGGAAGGACCATCAGTGCCAACTGACACACGCACGACCGACACCGGGCTGACGATCCGGCCCAGCCTCGATGAGTTCCGCGCTTCGGGCGCCGATCACCGCTTGGTGCCAGTCCACGCGGAAGTCCTCGCCGACTCCGAGACCCCGCTGAGCCTGTACCGCAAACTCACGGACGGCGGTCCTGGCAGCTTTCTCTTCGAGTCGGCCGTGTCCGGAGCATGGGCGCGCTACTCGTTCATCGGCTCCGCACCTGTCGCCACACTGATCTCCGAGGGCGAGAGCTTTCGGTGGGAGGGCACACCTCCGGTGGGGATCCCGACCGAAGGCAGCGTTTTGGACGCGGTCACGGCGACCCTCGAACTGCTCGCCGTCGACGGGACCGAGTCGGCTCTTCCACCGATGGTCTCAAGCTTCGTCGGATACTTCGGCTGGGACATCGTGCGGCAGTTCGAGAGGCTCGGCCCCGCCCGAGCCAACGAACACCACCTCCCGACCGTGCAGCTGATGATCCCCGGCGACATCGCGGTCTATGACCACTACTCCGGAACTCTCACCCTCGTGGCCAACGTATTCAACGTCAATGGTGCCGATACCGGCATCGACGATGCCTACCACGCAGGCATCGATCGGATCGAGGCGATGCTGTCGAGGATCAGCAGGCCCAGCGACGCCGAGATCCTGAGCACGCACTTCGTCAAACCCGAGGTGTCGACCCGCACCGACCCGCAGGTCTACCTCGACAATGTCGAACAGGCCAAACGCGAGATCGTCGATGGAGAGATCTTCCAGGTTGTCCTCGGCCAGCGCTTCGACATCGACTGCACAGCCGACCCGCTGACCGTCTATCGGATGCTGCGCCATTCGAATCCCAGCCCATTCATGTACCTGCTCAACCTCCATGACGACCAGGGACAGCCTGCCAGCATCATCGGCTCGTCCCCGGAAGCTCTCGTCACGGTCCGCTCCGGTGACGTCGTCACCCACCCGATTGCCGGCTCGCGCCCTCGAGGCGCTACGACCGAAGAGGACTCCGCACTGGCCAGAGACCTCATCAGCGACGAGAAGGAACGTGCCGAACACCTCATGCTCGTCGACCTTGCCCGCAACGACCTCGCAAAGGTCTGTCGGGCAGGCACAGTCGATGTCAGTGAGTTCATGGACATCGTGCGTTACAGCCACATCATGCACATCTCCTCGACCGTGCGCGGAGAGCTCGCACCAGGACACGGAGCCGTAGAGGTGCTGCGTGCTACGTTCCCGGCAGGCACCCTCTCCGGAGCGCCGAAACCCCGCGCTCTGCAGATCATCGACGAGCTCGAAACCATCGGCCGCGGAATATATGGGGGAGTCGTCGGCTACATGTCGTTCACCGGCGACCTCGACCTGGCGATCGCCATCCGCACCGGAGTCCTGCGTGACTCGGTCATGAGCGTCTATGCCGGCGGTGGGCTCGTCGCCGATTCGGTTCCCGAGACCGAATATCAGGAATCGCAGAACAAGGCGGCCGCAGTCCTGGGAGCTGCGGCAGCAGCCGGCGCGGTGGACAAGCTCGGAGCCTCGAGCAGGGAACGCGGCTGAGATGACGAAATCACGCGGAGTACTCCTCGTCCTCATCCTGGCCGGTGCACTGTGGGCGATCAGCCTGGCGTCCTGGCAGGCCGGTGTCGCCGGTGACTCACTGGGGCCCGCAGGTGTGGCCGATGTTTCGGAGGACGCAAGCTCTCAGGCATCGCCGGTCGCGACCGCCTGCGTCGCAATCATCGCCGTCACCGGGCTGCTGTCAGCCATGTTGGGCAAGATCGGACGTTTCGTCGTTCTCGGCTTCGCTGCTCTGGCCGCCATCGGCTACGGCATGACCGCGCTGCAGTCGGTTTCATCCCCTGGGGCCACCGCCTGGCCGATCGTGGCCCTGTTTGCGGCAGCCATCGCATTCATCGTCATCGTCTACATCGCCTTCGCCTCGGCGAGATGGGCCAATTCGAACCGGTACGCCAGGACGGCGGAAGCCGCAGGCGACGAGTTCGATTCGGCAGCGACCTGGGACGCCCTCTCCCGCGGAGATGACCCCGATCCCACCGCTGGTGGGGCCGATGATGAATCGAAATGACCTCGTGACCGGGTCGGTGTCTGAACCGAACTCGAAGCGTGTCACAATGGATGCAACAAGTTTTCACGCGTGCCACGCCTGCATCTCTAAGGAGCACCATGTCGCAAACCGTCGCTCGTAACGGCGCATCCGATCTCGACAAATCGACGATCGACTATGCAGCCATCGCCGACCCGGGACACGGAAACTCCGTGGCCGGTTGGACCGGTGTCATCGTCATGCTGATCGGCGTCACGATCGGCTGCGTCGGATTCACGATCCACACCGCGAC
The DNA here is from genome assembly GCF_021532275.1 of Brevibacterium sp. UCMA 11754. Classification (GTDB taxonomy): domain Bacteria; phylum Actinomycetota; class Actinomycetes; order Actinomycetales; family Brevibacteriaceae; genus Brevibacterium. The sequence goes on along the minus strand of NZ_JACBOT010000009.1, from coordinate 110,610 downwards.
CATCACCTACGTCGGCATCGGCGTCGTCGTGCTCGGCCTCATCGCCGGCATCATCCTGCGTGCCGTCGGCCTGGGAAACAAGCCGAAGAAGAAATGACAGTTCTCGACGATATCGTCGCCGGAGTACGCGAAGATCTCGCCGAACGCCGGAGGCAGACACCGCTGGCAGACGTCATCGACCGTGCACGCGCGGCCCAGCCTGCGCGTGCGTTCGATCTCGAAGCCGACTTCGGGGTCATCGCCGAGGTGAAACGACGCTCTCCCTCCCGCGGAGACCTCGCCCACATCCCGGATCCTGGGACCCTGGCCGGCCTCTATGCCGCTGGGGGAGCACGGGCGATCAGCGTCCTCACCGAAGGACGTCGCTTCTCAGGAAGCCTGACGGACCTCGACTCCGTCCGCGCAGCCGTTGACGTTCCCGTCCTGCGCAAGGATTTCATGGTCGAGGAGTACCAGTTCCATGAGGCCCGCGCCCACGGTGCCGATCTCGTCCTCCTCATCGTCGCAGCACTCGACGTCGAACAGCTCCACGAGTTCCATGCTCTCGCCCACGAACTCGGGATGACGGCCCTGGTGGAGACCCACAACGCTGATGAACTGGCGATCGCGGCCGAACTTAATGCCCCTCTGATCGGCATCAACACCCGCAACCTCAAGGACCTCAGCGTCGATAAGAGCCGCTTCGCACCCTTGGCCGATCTGGCACCAGCGGACTGCACTCTCGTCGCAGAGTCCGGAGTCACCGGTCCCGATGATGTCGATGTCTACGCCGGAGCCGGCGCCGATCTCGTGCTCGTGGGCGAAGCACTCGTCACCGGCGGCGACGCCGAGTCCGCCGTGGCCGCGTTCACCTCGACCGGGCAGGAGCGCCGGGCGGCGACCAGTCGTCAGTCTTGATCCACCCGACCACCATTTCGAACCACGAAGGACGGCAATGACCGATTTGAGCCAGGAGAACGGACCCTACTTCGGTTCGTACGGAGGCAGGTTCTTCCCCGAAGCGCTGATCCCCGCACTCGATGAGATCGAGGAGACATGGCGCAAATCCCAGGTCGACCCGGAGTTCACGCAGCAGCTGCTCGACCTGCAGCAGAACTACATCGGCCGTCCCAGCCTTCTCACCGAGGCCACCCGGTTCGCCGCGCACTGCGGTGGGGCGCGGGTCTTCCTCAAACGCGAGGACCTCAACCACACCGGCAGCCATAAGATCAACAACGCCGTGGGCCAGGCCCTGTTGGCCAAGCGCATGGGAAAGACCCGTGTCATCGCCGAAACCGGAGCCGGACAGCACGGTGTTGCCGCAGCAACGGCCGCCGCTCTGCTGGATATGGAGTGCGAGGTCTACATGGGTGAGGAAGACACCCAGCGGCAGGCGCTCAATGTCGCTCGGATGCGACTGCTCGGAGCGAAAGTCAACTCCGTGTCCAACGGCACCAAGACGCTCAAAGACGCGATGAACGAGGCGATGCGCGACTGGGTCGCCAACGTTGAGAACACGCACTACATCATCGGCACGGTCGCCGGCCCGCACCCGTTCCCGGCCATGGTCCGGTCCTTCCAGGACATCATCGGCATCGAAGCCCGCGAACAGATCCAGAACGCCGTCGGTCGTCTGCCCGACGCGGTCTGCGCGTGTGTCGGCGGCGGGTCGAACGCTATGGGCCTCTTCGCCGCATTCCTCGCCGATCCCGAGGTGAAGATCTTCGGCTTCGAAGCCGGAGGAGACGGCGTCGACAGCGGCCGTCACGCCGCCCGCTTCTCCGGTGGACGCCCCGGAGTCCTGCATGGCTCGGCCACCTACATCCTCCAGAACGACGACGGCCAGACCCAGGGATCCCACTCGATCTCGGCGGGACTCGACTATCCATCGGTCGGCCCCGAGCATTCCCACCTCCACGACATTCAGCGCGTCACCTACGAACCTGTCGTCGATGAGGAGGCGATGGAAGCCATGCAGCTGCTGTCGCGGACCGAAGGCATCATCCCCGCAATCGAATCCGCCCACGCCCTGGCCGGCGCTCTGCGCATCGGACGGGAACTCGGCAGCGAGGCGGTCCTGCTCGTCAACCTCTCCGGCCGAGGCGACAAGGATATGACGACCGCGGCCAAATGGTTCAACTACTTCGATGAAGGAGCTGTGCAGGTATGACGAGCTCAGGCCCCCGAACCGGTACCACTCTCGATGCAGTCGCGCAGGCAGGCCGCAAGGCCGCCCTGATCGGATACCTTCCGGTCGGCTTCCCCTCTGTCGCGGGTTCCATCGAGGCCATGGTCGAACTGGTGAAATCCGGAGTCGACATCGTCGAGGTCGGGATGCCGTACTCGGACCCGGGAATGGATGGCCCCGTCATCCAACGTGCCGCCGAGCAGGGGCTGGCCGCCGGGGTGCGCACCTCCGACATCTTCTCTGCCGTCTCAGCCGTCGCCGAGGCCGGCGGAACCGCGGTGGTGATGAGCTATTGGAACATCGTGCTGCAGCACGGTGTCTCGGCCTTCGCCCGTGACCTGGACTCTGCCGGCGGCGGAGGCATCATCACCCCGGATCTCATTCCCGATGAGGCATCCGAATGGGTGAGTGCCTCGGACGAATTCGATCTGGACCGCATCTTCCTCGCTGCCCCTTCATCGACACCTGAACGACTGGCCACCATCGTCGACGCGAGCCGCGGATTCGTCTATGCCGCCTCGACGATGGGCGTGACCGGCGTCCGCTCCGAGGTCGACAATCACGCTCGTGAGCTCGTAACTCGACTCAAAGACGCCGGAGCGCCGCACGCCTGCGTCGGGCTCGGCGTCTCGACGCGCGAACAGGCTGCAGAGGTCGCCGAATACGCTGACGGCGTGATCGTCGGCTCGGCGCTCGTGCGCGCTCTCGACAGCGACGGAGTCAGCGGAATCGCCAGCTTGGCCGCTGAACTCGCCGAGGGCTGTGCATGAGCCGGGCGCAGCTGCTCACATCGAATAGCGCACTGCAGCTCGGTTCTGCCACGATCCCCGGGTGGGCCCTGTGGGTGCTCGGCCTCGGTGTGGTCCTGCTCATCGTGGGAATCGTCTTCTTCGTCCTCGCTCGTCGTGCCCGAAAGATCGCCCGAGCAACAGAAGGCGCCTCGAAAGAGGGCGGTGAGGGCTTCGGTGGACACGGCTTCGGATATTTCGGAGCGGTCACCTCGGCGATCTCGATCACCCCCGATGTGAAGCGGAGAACTCGGGGCGACAGCGGTCCGAAGTCCGACGACTGAGACTTTTAGGTTCGTTTTACGGTCCTTTTTCTGTGCCGTTCAGAGCCGGTGCGTGGTGTAGGTTGGAAAACCGACTGTGAGAACCACGTCACAACTGTGTCTGAGGACGATCTTCGAAAGGCACCGCGAAAACAGCTAGGGACAGCGCCGTCTTTAACGTAAACTCCTACACCCCGTGAAGGCAGCGATGTACAGTGAACACTCAACGACCCCGAAAGCTCCGCGTCAACCAGTTCGTGCCGGACTCTACGATCCCGCACTCGAGCACGACGCATGTGGGCTGGCGCTCATCGTCCGCTACCGTGGCCCGGCAGACCATGAGGTCGTCGAACAGGCTCTGACCGCACTGCGCAAACTCGAACACCGAGGCGGCATCGGCTCCGATGAAGGCACAGGGGATGGTGCCGGGATCACCCTGCAGATTCCCCACGACTATTTCGCCGAGGTGCTCGGTGCCGACGGCGTCGAACTTCCGGAGCCGGGCAGCTACGCCGCAGGCATCGGTTTCTTCGCTCAGGACTACCGACAGGATCTCATCCCCGACGTGGCTTTCCCCACGGACGACAGGGACGCTTCGGTCACGGAGGGCATGAACGATTCGCACGAGGATCAGGACGACCTCGTCAAGCGGATCGCCGCCGAAGAGGGACTGAAGGTCCTTGCCTTCCGCGACGTACCCCATGACGCGAGCGTGCTGGGCGAGACCGCACGCACCACGATGCCGCGCATGCGCCAGCTCTTCCTCGCCATCGATGAGCGGTATCCCTCCCGGGACCCACAGGATCTGAGCCGCCGGTCCTACATCGTGAGGAAGCGCCTCGACCATGGTGGTCTCTACTGCCCTTCTCTCAACCCGGGCACCATCACCTATAAGGGCATGCTCTCAACGGGTCAGCTCTCTGCCTTCTACACGGAACTGCTCGACGAACGGCTGACTTCTCGGATCGCACTCGTGCATTCTCGCTTCTCGACGAACACGTTCCCGTCCTGGCAGCTGGCGCAGCCCTTCGGCACGATCGCCCACAACGGTGAGATCAACACGGTGCGCGGCAACCGCAACTGGATGCAGGCCAGGGAATCGAAGCTCGCCTCGGACCTGCTCGTCTCCCCGGTGCCCGGCACCTCGACGAGCCTGGACAGACTGTGCCCGATCGTGCCGCCCGGCGCCTCGGACTCGGCGTCATTCAATTCGGTGCTCGAACTCATGGTCGCCTCGGGCAGGTCGCTGCCGCAGGCAATGCTGATGATGATCCCGGAGGCCTGGGAGAACAACCCAGGCATGGGGGAGTCCCGCAAGGCGTTCTACGAATACCACTCGCTGCTGATGGAGCCGTGGGACGGACCCGCCTGTGTGGCATTCACCGACGGGAAGCTGGCAGGGGCGGTCCTCGATCGCAACGGCCTGCGTCCTGCGCGCTACGTCATGACCTCCGACACCGTGGTCCTGGCCAGTGAGATCGGCGTCGTCGACCTGCCCGAAGCGGACATCGTCGCTCGCGGTCGACTGACCCCGGGACGCATGTTCCTCGTCGACACCGAGTCCGAACGGATCATCTCCGACACGGAGATCAAGAATCAGCTCGCCACCGAGCACCCCTATGAGGACTGGGTCAAGAGCTGTTCGCGTCGACTCGCGGATCTGCCCACCCGGATCCACGTCACCCACCCGCAGTCATCGGTGCGCAGGCGTCAGCGGACCTTCGGCTACACCGAGGAGGAGCTGCGTATCCTCATCTCGCCGATGGCCGAGACCGGGGCAGAGCCCCTGGGAGCCATGGGCACCGATACGGCGATCGCGGCATTGAGCCAACGGCCGAGGCTGCTCTTCGACTACTTCCATCAGAACTTCGCTCAGGTGACGAACCCGCCGCTGGACTCCATCCGCGAAGACATCGTCACCAGCATGTCCTCGGGCATCGGGCGCGAAGGCAACCTGCTGCAGTTCGCCCAGCCGGACTCCGCGCATATCCTGCTCGATCAGCCGGTCATCGACAACGACGAACTGACGGCGATCTCACACGTCCAGGGCCACCACCTCGGCGTCGACGATGGACGACCCAGTGTGACGCTGGCCGGCCTGTATTCGGTGAATGCAGGGCCCGATGCCATGGCCAAGCGCCTTGAGGCGCTTTGCCGGGAGGCCAGCGCGGCCGTTGAGGCCGGAGCAGTGTTCATCATCCTCAGCGATCGGGACTCGACGGCTGATCTTGCTCCGATTCCGTCGCTGTTGCTGACTTCGGCCCTTCACCACCACCTGGTGCGGCAGCGTTCGCGGACGCGGGTGTCCATCATCGTCGAGGCCGGCGATGTCCGTGAGGTCCACCATGTCGCCACTCTGGTCGCATTCGGTGCCTCCGCAGTCAACCCGTACCTCGTCATGGAGACCGCCGAGGCGCTCGTGCGCTCAGACAGGATCCGCGGCATCAGCGAATCCGCGGCCGTGGCGAATGTGCTCACGGCTCTGAACAAGGGTCTGCTGAAGATCATGTCGAAGATGGGGATCTCGACCGTCCAGTCCTACCACGGTGCACAGACCTTCGAGTCCCTCGGGCTCTCGGATGACTTCATCGACGAGTACTTCACCTCCACCCCGCACCAGCTCGGGGGCAAGGGGATCATCGAGATCACCGCGGAATCGAGCGCTCGGCATGCCGACGCCTACCGTGATGACCATCCACGGCCCTCGCACCGGAATCTGCTGGTCGGAGGCGAATATCAGTGGCGGCGGGAAGGTCCGGGCCATCTATTCAACCCGGAGACGATCTTCAAGCTCCAGCACTCCACTGCCACAGGACGCTTCGACATCTTCGAGCAGTACACCCACGCCGTTGATGAGCAGTCACGTGAGCTCATGACTCTGCGCGGATTGTTCGACCTCGTGCCCACGGAATCGGGGCCGATCGACATCGCCGAGGTGGAGCCGGCCAGCGAGATCATGAAGCGCTTCTCGACAGGCGCCATGAGCTACGGCTCACTGTCCCAAGAGGCACATGAGACTCTGGCCATCGCCATGAACCGCATCGGCGGGAGGTCGAACACGGGCGAGGGTGGAGAGGACACCGAACGTCTCGTCGACCCCGAACGCCGATCGGCTGTCAAGCAGATCGCCAGCGGACGTTTCGGGGTCACCAGCCATTACCTCACCGAGGCCGATGACCTGCAGATCAAGATGGCTCAGGGCGCGAAGCCGGGGGAGGGCGGACAGCTGCCCGGGGCGAAGGTCTACCCGTGGATCGCGAAGACCAGACACGCCACTCCCGGAGTGGGGCTGATCTCTCCGCCGCCGCATCACGACATCTATTCGATCGAGGACCTTGCTCAGCTCATCCACGATCTCGGTCGCGCCAATGCCAGGGCCCGCGTGCACGTGAAACTCGTGTCCGGGATCGGCGTCGGCACGGTGGCCGCAGGGGTGGCCAAGGCCGGGGCGGATGTCGTCCTCGTCTCCGGTCACGACGGAGGCACCGGGGCCAGCCCGCTGAACTCGCTCAAGCATGCCGGCACCCCCTGGGAACTCGGCCTGGCCGAGGCCCAGCAGACCCTGGTGCTCAACGGGCTGCGAGAGAAGGTCAGCGTGCAGGTCGACGGCCAGCTCAAGACCGGCCGTGACGTCATCATCGCCGCCCTGCTGGGTGGTGAGGAGTTCGGATTCGCGACCACGGCCCTCGTGGTCTCCGGCTGCATCATGATGCGTGTGTGCCACAAGGACACATGTCCCGTCGGCGTCGCGACCCAGAACCCGAAGCTGCGCGAACGCTTCCACGGCCAGGCCGATCACGTCGTGAACTTCTTCACCTTCATCGCCGAGGAGGTCCGCGGCTACCTTGCGCAGCTGGGCTTGCGCTCGCTCGACGAGGCGATCGGTGCTGTCGAGAGGCTGCGCATCGATGAGAAGCGTGCCGAGGCCTCTGGCCTCGACCTCGATCTGGCCTCGATCCTCACCGTGCCCGAGGACGTCCACGGCAACACCGAAGTGCCTCGCAAACGCACCACTGAGGTCAACCGCGACTTCGCGGGGGAACTGGACCTGCGTCTGCTGGCCGAGGCCGGGGAGTCGATCAGGACCGGGGCGAAGGTCACGATCACCTCGGCGATCGAGAACACGGACCGCAGCGTCGGCACGCTGCTGGGGCACAATGTCACGCTCGCCCATGCGGATGCGGGCCTGCCCGAGCACACGATCAGGCTCGATCTGCACGGCACGGCCGGGCAGTCACTTGGTGCCTTCCTGCCTCGCGGAGTCACCATCGACCTGCACGGCGACGCCAACGACTACGTCGGCAAGGGACTCTCGGGCGGGACCATCAGCGTGCATCCGCACGAGGAGAACCCGACCAGACCAGAGCACAACGTCATCGCCGGCAACGTGCTGGGCTACGGCGCGACCGCCGGTAAGCTGTTCGTCTCCGGCCAGGTGGGGGAGCGGTTCATGGTGCGCAACTCGGGCGCCGAGGCGGTGGTCGAAGGCATCGGTGACCACGGGCTCGAATACATGACCGGCGGCCTGGCCGTGATCCTCGGCAGCACCGGACGCAACTTCGCCGCCGGCATGTCGGGCGGCACGGCCTACGTCCTGGACTTCAACCCCGCCAAGCTCAACCCCAAGGAACGCGCTGCCGGTGTATTCCGGTTCACCGGGGTGGGAATCACCGATATGGAAGTCCTTCAGCGCCTGTTGGATGAACATGTTCAGTGGACGGGTTCGCCCTTGGCTGCCCAGCTGCTTGACGGACTGCGCCGAGGAGAGGACGTCCTCTCCCGCTTCACAAAGATCATTCCCGTCGCCTATGCGATGGTCAAGGATGTCCAGGAAGAGTTCACCGCGGCAGGTCAGTCCGCGGATTCGGACGACGCCTGGCACAAGATTCTGGAGGTCGCCAATGGCTGATCCACATGGATTCCTCACCACCGATCAGCGCGAGCTGCCACGACGGCGCCCGGTTCCCATCCGACTCATGGACTACCGCGAGGTCTATGAAGCAGGCGATCCGGAGCAGCTGCGCAGGCAGGCATCGCGCTGCATGGACTGCGGCGTTCCGTTCTGCCATCAGGGCTGCCCCCTTGGCAATCTGATTCCGGAGTTCAACGATGCGATGTATCGCGGTGAGCTTCCGCGGGCCGTCGAACTTCTGCATGCAACGAATAACTTCCCGGAATTCACCGGTCGCGCCTGCCCGGCACCATGTGAGAATGCGTGCGTCCTCGGGATCAATCAGCCTGCAGTGACGATCAAGCAGGTCGAGGTCTCGATCGTCGACCAGGGGTTCGCAGCCGGACTCATCCAGCCGATGATTCCCGAACGGATCACCGGGCAGACCGTTGCCGTCATCGGTTCCGGTCCGGCCGGACTCGCCGCAGCCCAGCAGCTGACCCGGGCCGGGCACACCGTCGTCGTCCACGAACGCGACGACCGCCTCGGCGGACTGCTGCGCTACGGGATCCCGGACTTCAAGCTCGAGAAGCAGCACATCGACCGTCGCCTCGATCAGATGCGCGCAGAAGGCACCCGGTTCAAGACCTCGGTCGAGATCGGCAGGGACATCAGTCTTGAGGACCTGCAGTCGAGCTTCGACGCCGTCATCGTGTGCACAGGTGCCACAGTGCCCCGTGATATGAACATCTCCGGCCGCGACCTTCGCGGAGTCGAATTCGCGATGGACTATCTTGTGCCCTCGAATCGTGTGCAGGCGGGGGAGCAGCCTGGACCCGGTGGAGTCAAGAGCCACATCGACGCTGCGGGAAAGCACGTGGTCATCATCGGCGGTGGTGACACGGGTGCGGACTGTCTTGGCACGGCCCTGCGGCAGTCTGCAGCCTCGGTCACGACGCTGGCGATCGGAGCTCAGCCGCCCATCGACCGCAGCGAGGCAGATCCCTGGCCCACGGTCCCGCGCATCTTCGAGGTCCAGTCTTCCCATGAGGAGGGCGGCACGCGGCGCTACCTCGCATCGACGACAGGGTTCGCCGGAGACGCGGAGGGCCGGGTGATCGGGATCGATGTGGCAGAGACCCAGTTCGTCGACGGTCGCCGTGCGCCGACTCCTGGTACCGAGCACCGCTTGGATGCAGACCTCGTGCTCCTGGCTCTCGGCTTCTCGGGGCCGGAATCCGAAGCTCTCGGTCTCGACGTCAGCGACAGTGGGGCCTTCGCCCGCGATGAGACCTATCTCGGGTCGACTCCCGGAGTGTTCATCGCCGGTGACGCTGGGCGGGGTCAGTCGCTCATCGTCTGGGCGATCGCCGAGGGGCGGTCGGTCGCGGCCGAGGTCGACCGGTTCCTCACGGGGTCGACTCGGCTGCCTGTACCGGTCGGACCACACGACAGATCGTTTTAAATGTTAAGATGGTCTGTGTCAATTAATGAGAAGTCCGCACATTGGTGTGCGTGATTCTCCTCCGACGAACAGACGTGGCGGGCGGTTCGGATCGCCCGCCATGGTACAGGTAGGGTGGTGTGCATGAGGCGTGCAAAGATAGTCGCAACATTAGGTCCGAATCAGAACTCCTATGAAGAGATCCGCGCGCTCGTCGACGAGGGCGTCGATGTGGCCAGATTCAATCTCAGCCACGGCAAGCGGGAAGAACACGAAGAGAAATTCGCCTGGGTTCGCCAGGCCGCACTCGACACCGGCCGCGCCGTCGCGTTGCTGCTCGATCTGCAGGGCCCGAAGATCAGGGTCGGCAATTTCGCCAACGGCAAGGAAGAGCTGGTCGAAGGCGCAGCCTTCACCATCACCAGCCGCGACATCGCCGGCACCGCCGAGGTCGTGAGCACCACACTGTCGACTCTGCCGAGCGATGTGTCCGTCGGCGATCCGCTGCTCATCGATGATGGGCGCCTGCGTCTGCGTGCCACCGAGGTCACCGACACCGATGTCGTCACCGAGGTGGAGATCGGCGGAACGATCTCGAACCACAAGGGCATCAACCTTCCCGGTGTTCCGGTCTCCGTGCCGGCGCTGTCGGAGAAGGACATCGAGGACCTCAAGTGGGGCCTCAGGCTCGGCTTCGACTGGGTGGCACTGTCCTTCGTCCGCAGCCCCGAGGACATGGATGATGTCAGGGCAGTCATGGACGAGGTCGGCATCACCGCACCCGTCATCGCCAAGCTGGAGAAGCCGCAGGCCGTCGATCAGCTCGATGCGGTCATCGATGCGTTCGACGGAATCATGGTCGCTCGCGGCGACCTCGGCGTGGAGCTGCCCTTGGAGCAGGTTCCGATCGTGCAGAAGCGTGCGGTCGAGATCGCCCGTCAGCAGGCTAAGCCCGTGATCGTGGCCACACAGATGCTCGAGACCATGATCGATGCGGCCAGGCCCACTCGCGCCGAGGCGAGCGACTGCGCCAACGCCGTCCTCGATGGAGCCGATGCTCTGATGCTCTCCGGTGAGACTTCAGTGGGCGACTACTGGGTCGAAGCGATCCGGACCATGAGCCGCATCATCGAGTCCACCGAGGAACACGGCATGGAACGGATCCCGCAGTTGGGTACAGTTCCTCACACCAAGGGTGGGGCCGTGACAGCCGCTGCGGTCCAGATTGCTGAACAGCTCGACATCGATCTGCTGTGCACCTTCTCCCAAACGGGTGACTCCGTGCGCCGGATGTCGCGTCTGCGTCCCGCCTGGCCGATCCTCGGCTTCACCCCCGATGCTCAGGTTCGCCACCAGTTAGCACTGACCTGGGGCGTGCGCCCCTACCTGGTGAAGACCGTGCGGCACACGGACCAGATGGCCAGACAGGTCGATGCCGTGCTGCTCGCGGACGGAACCGCCCACGAAGGTGATCAGTCCATCCTCGTGGCCGGGTCACCTCCCGGAATCCCAGGGTCGACCAATGCCCTGCGCATCCACACGATGGGCGATGCTGCCAAGGGCGTTGCTGCGGCCTACGAAGACTCCTCGGATGATGAGGAAGATCCTTTGGCCGGGTACGGCATCGTCTCCGAAACGCCGGTCACTCATGAGGTGCCGATCGTCAAGGAGAACGGCACGCCGAGGCACTGAGGCTCTCTGAAACGGCGGCTGCCCCTTTCCGGGGCGGCCGCCGTTGTCATGTCCCGTTGTCATATGTGCGAGCAGCCACCTGAGCGGTTGGCGCGAGTGAGAGCCACTTCACTTGGTCTTGCGGAATTTCTGAGATTGCTCAACAGTTGTGCTGTGAGTTGAACATTGCCTGAACTGAGATTCGCTCGAATTGAGCAGCGTTCGGGTTGAGCATCATTCGGAAACCGACAGACGAAGAAGAGGAATGGCATGAGATTGCCCAAGTGGAGCCGATCATTCGGGGTGCAGGTCACCATAGCCCTGATTGCGGGCGTGATCCTCGGGCTGATCGCCCGATCCTGGGGTCCGGTCAGTGAGGGGCAGGACAACTGGCTCGGTCAGACCCTGGACACCATCGGATCGTCCTATGTGACACTCCTCAAGGCGGCCGTTGTGCCCCTCGTCATCACCGCGATCATCGCCAGCATCGGCAACCTGCGCAAGGTCACGAATGCAGCCAGGCTCGCAGTCTCCACGCTTCTGTGGTTCGCCTTCACCGCGCTCATCGCCGTTCTCATCGGACTTATCCTCGGTCTTGTGATTCAGCCGGGTACGCACGCGGACGCCGCATCGTTGAGCGGTTCCGCCCCTGATTCGCAAGGCAGCTGGATCGGCTTCCTGACCGGTCTTGTGCCCGTGAACTTCCTCGGCCTCGAGGTCGCGACCTCACCCGATGAGGCCGGCGGCCTGGTCTCCGAGGTCGACTTCAACATCCTTCAGCTCATCATCGTCTCCGGTGCCATCGGCATCGCCGCGGTCAAGGTCGGCAAGGCCGCCGAACCCTTCCTCCAGTTCGTCGAAGCGGCCTTGGCCGTCGTGCAGAAGGTGGTCTGGTGGATCGTGCGCATTGCACCTATCGGCACCCTCGGCCTCATCGGCAACGCGGTCAACTCCTACGGGTGGTCGACCATGGGTTCCCTGCTGTGGTTTGTCGTTGCTGTGTACGTGGGACTGGCGATCGTCTTCTTCGTCGTCTATCCGACACTGGCCAAGCTCAACGGTCTCTCAGCTCGTCAGTATTTCTCCGGTGTGTGGCCGGCCGCCCAGATGGGCTTCGTATCCCGGTCATCGATCGGCACCATGCCGGTGACCCAGAAGGTCTCGACCGACAACTTCGGCGTTCCGCAGAGTTACGCCGCCTTCGCAGTCCCATTCGGGGCGACAACGAAGATGGATGGCTGTGCCGCGATCTATCCGGCGATCGCCGCTGTCTTTGTGGCCCAGTTCTTTGGAATCGATCTCACGATCGTGCAGTACTTCCTGATCGTGTTCGTCTCCGTCATCGGCTCGGCGGCAACGGCCGGAACGACCGGTGCCACCGTGATGCTGACGCTCACGCTGTCCACTCTCGGACTGCCCCTTGAAGGTGTGGGTCTGCTCCTGGCGATCGAGCCGATCGTCGACATGGGACGCACAGCGCTCAATGTCTCGGGACAGGCTCTAGTCCCTGCCATTGTGGCCAAACGCCACGGTATCCTCGATGTCGACCGCTACGATGCTGCTCGTGTAGACGGCTATGTGCCGGTCGATGAGGACGCAGAGGACAGTGCCGGCGATTCCGATGAGGCTGAACTCGAACAGCCCTCGAGTGGAACGCGTTCCTGACACAGTCGGGCACCTGGCCGGCATGAGCATTTCGCTCATGTCGGCCAGAAGTGTCTTTCGAGCTGTTGCGGCGCAGAGCGTGTGAGTCTCAGCGGTAAATGGCACGTTTCTCGCGGCGTTTAGTGGCCGATGAGGAGAGCCTGCCGAGCTGCCTCTACAACCTCGGGTGTCAACTCCTTTAGGTCGTCCACGGTCTGCACGCGCTCGATCTGGATGAGTAAACGGTCGACGAGGCGGAAGTTGCCTACGGTGATCCGGACGATGGTCGCGATGGCGGTTGCGTGGGCGACGCCGCCGTCGGTTGCGTCGCCTTCAGCAGGAAGTCGTCTGGCCAGGACTGCGGTGAGTTCGTCCGCGGTCAGCTGGCGGTACTCGTGGGCGAAGCCGATACGGCTGTAGAGCGGCGGGTAGCGGGCGAGGCGTTTCTCGATGCCGGGCATACCAATGAGGATGACGCCCATGCGGTGATGGTCGAAGTAGACACGGACTTGTTCAAAGCCGGTGGCCTTGAGACGATCGGCCTCGTCAATGATGAGCAGCTCGGTACTTCCGCTGGAGCGGGACTCGGTATGGACGTAGGGGTCGACGATGCTGTGCTCGGCGAAGTCGGCGGCGAAGGAGATGCGCTGGCATGCTCGGGCCAGGCCCTGGTCTATTTGTTTCGGGGTGGCCATGACCGTGGGAGTGAAAAACGCGGTGCGGGCCTCGAGGACGCGTTTCGGCACAGGGCCGAGGGTGTCGGTGAAAAGGGATTCCCATTGTTCCCAGTCATCGACACCGGAGTAGTGCCGGACGGAAAGTGTCTTGCCGACCCCAGGCGGCCCCCAGCACAGACCGATATAGCGATGGGTGCGCACCGTCGCGCACTGTGTGCCCAAGCCGATCGAGTGTGTGGACGACGATGACGTCACCGTCGCGGGCGTATTCCATGACTGCACGCAGTCCTGGACGGTCGACCGTGGATTCGGACTACTTGTCCACATAGATCCGTTCGGCCGGGATGCCGGTCTGGGTCGGTGTCCCACTACCAAGGAACTGGGACGGCCCTTTCTATGCTGACGGCACCCTTGCAGGATGGACTGCTGAGGAAGTCGTGCACGATGTTGATCAGGCGACGAAGGTTCAAGGCCGAGTTAGTCAAGCATCCGCACGATGGCGAACTGCCTACCGAATGAGGTCATCTCGGGCCCCGCCCCTGCTAAACGGGGACTTTAGATAAGCCTTGCAGGCACTGTGTTTTACGAAGTGCACTCTGTATTATGGATGCATGAGTAAGGACTACGGACAGTTCTGCGGCATCTCGAGAGCGGCACAGGTGCTCGGAGAACGATGGGCACTGATGATTGTCCGCGATCTCACCGTCAGCCCCCGCCGGTTCACGGACCTGCACGAGGGGCTGCCCGGCATCCCCACCACGGTGCTGACCACCAGGCTCCGTGAGCTGGAGGAATCGGCCGTGATCACGCGCCGGGCCGCGCCGGCCCCGGCCCGCGGGGTGCTCTACGAGCTGACGCCCCGCGGCCACGACCTGCAACCGATCCTGGACGCCCTCGGGCGGTGGGGTGCCGAAGCGATGGACACTCCCCGGGAGTCTGAAGTCGTCACGGATTCCTCGCTGGCCGCCGCGCTGCGCTCCGCCCATCGGCCCGACGGCCCCGCCGGGCCGCTCACCTACCACGTGCGCTCGGGCGCGGCTTCGGCCTGGGCGACTACCTGCGGCGACGAGGTGACGGTGGGCCCCGGCGAGCCCTCGTCGGATCCGGAGCTCACCATCAACGCCGGCCCCGAGCTGCGTCTCCTACTCGCAGGAACCCTGACGCCCGAGGAGGCACTGGCCTCGGGTGACGTCACCATCGCGGGGAGCCGCCATCTCCTCGAAGAGTTCTCCCGCTCCTTCCACATCCCACTGTCATCATCCACCCCCTGAAAGGACACCACCATGAAGCTCAGCATCAACCTGTTCACGACATTGGACGGCGTCAGCCAATCACCCGGCGGTGCGAAGGAAGACACCCGCGGCGGATTCACCCGCGGCGGCTGGCTCCTGCCGCACTTCGACGAGGGCTGCGGGGAGGCGGTCGACGAGTGGTACCGCCACACCACGGCCCTGCTCCTGGGCCGCCATACCTACGACACCTTCACCGGCCACTGGCCGCGCGTCACCAACCCCGAGGACCGGGTCGCGACGGCCATCAACACCTTGCGCAAGTACGTCGTCACCTCCTCGCCGACCGGCGAGGTCTGGGCGGACACGACCACGGTCCTGAGCTCCGATGCCCTGGACCGCATCCGTGAACTCAAAGCCCAGGACGGCGACGAGCTCCAGGTGCACGGCAGCGTCCGCCTCGCCAGGAGCCTGCACGAGGCCGGGCTGGTCGACATCTACCGGCTGCTCGTCGCGCCGGTCGTCGTAGGCTCCGGATCGCGCCTGTTCGAGGCCGACGGACCCGCACACTCCCTAGCAGTGACCAGCGGCACCATCACCGCCAGCGGCGTCACCTCTCTCGTGATGGAACCGCGCGAGTTCGTCGCGGCGACCGCGACCGTGGAGGACGGCAAGGACTCTGTCGAAGAGGGAGCTCGTTACCACGTCCCGCAAACAGCAAGGTGAACGACCTCCCCTCCTGGGCACCTCGCGACTGATTTGTGGCTCTTGTGCGGTCGACTGCTCTTTTACGAGATCCTCGCTACGCGGCGGCGCTCTCCACGAGCGAAAACTTCATACACCACATGAATGGAGAAACCATGTCCACTACGCCGGTTGACCTCATTTTCAGCCTGCCCATCGCCGACCGGCACCGAGCGATGGTCTTCTACCGCGACTGCCTCGGCTTCGAGCCGCTGGGCGAGCCGACCGAAGACGGCGTTCCCGAGCCGCTGCAGTTCCGACTCACCGCGCACACTGTGCTGGCCCTGATCCCCACTGGTGGCTTCGGCTGGGTCATCGGTGACCGTGAGGTCGCCCCGCCAACAGTCAGTGAATGCCTGCTGGGACTGTCGCAAGAATCAGCATCGGGTGTCACCGACACCATCGAGAGGATGCACGCGGCCGGCGGAACGATCCTGGCAGAACCCGAGCATCAGGACTGGGGGTTCACCGGAGTCTGCACCGATACGGACGGGCACGCTTGGCAGATCACAGCCTCACCGCTGCCTACTCCTGCGGGAACAGGATCGGAACGATAGTGACTCCGCAATGATAGAAGCTTCAATCTCGGTCACCCCCAAGCGAACTCGTCGAGCGGAAACCCGACCACTGACACTCTTGAGCAGCAGCACGCGCAGTCGACTTGGTCCTCGGCTCACGAAGCCGCGCGCCAGGCACTGCTCATCGGCCACTAAACACTGCGTGAACCATGCTACTTACCGCTGCGACTCACAGCGCAGAGCGCTTCGCTGTTGGCCGAGTTCGCTGAGGAAAGTTCCTGGCGGAATGAGTGAAGGGGCCGGCGAACATGAGTTAGCCGGCCCCTTCACTGCTGATTCGTGCCCTGTGACTGTCCGCTGACTGTCTGAGCATAAGTACCGGATGTGGGACTCGAACCCACACGTCTTTCGACAATGCATTTTGAGTGCACCGCGTCTACCGATTCCGCCAATCCGGCTCGGCCGCGGAGAGTATCCGCGACAGGGTTGAGTTTACGACAGCTTTTATGTGATTGCACAATCGGCGGCGGTGGTGACCATCACACGGGTGGCTACCATCACAGAAGAAACTTGGGTACCGAGGTCGGTGCGCGCGTGGGCCTGGTTTAGACTGGTGCCGTGCTTTCAAACAGCGAACAACCAACTTCAGATGAGTCCGTGCCGGTTCGCCGCGTCGTAGTGGCGGAAGACGAGGCCGTGATTCGTCTCGATATCGTCGAGATGCTGCGCGAGGTCGGATACGACGTCGTCGGCGAAGCCGCAGACGGCGAATCCGCAATCCGCCTGGCCGAAGAGCTGCGCCCCGATCTCGTCGTGATGGACATCAAGATGCCTATCCTCGACGGAATCTCCGCAGCCGAGAGGATCGCCAAGGCGCGCATCGCTCCGGTGGTCCTACTCACGGCCTTCTCGCAGAAGGAGCTCGTCGAGCGGGCTCGTGATGCGGGAGCAATGGCCTACGTGGTCAAGCCCTTCACCGCTGCGGACCTCATTCCGGCCCTCGAGATCGCCTTGTCGCGTCATGCAGAGATCAGCTCGCTAGAGAGCGAGATCTCCGATCTGACTGAACGCTTCGAAACCCGCAAGGTCGTAGAGCGCGCCAAGAGCCTGCTCCAGACCTCGATGGGTCTGAGCGAGCCCGAAGCCTTCCGCTGGATCCAGAAGACTTCGATGGATCGTCGCCTGACCATGCGCGAGGTCGCGGACACCGTTCTCAAGCAGATCGGCTCCGACAAGTAGTCAGCGTCCACCCCGACACACCCCCAACACACATTGAGGCCGACGAATCCGATGAGGATTCGCCGGCCTCCTACGTGTTGTGCAGTCACTGCCTGCAGATCATTTGGGCTCGGTTTTGAGGATCATGTTCGTGATGCGCACGATTGAGAGGAGCCGACCGGCGGCATCGGTCATCTTCACCTCGTGAGACACGATCGTGCGTCCCTGGTGAAGCACCTCGGCGCGGCCGGTCACTGTGCCGTCCCTCGCCGCTCGCAGATGTGTGGCATTGAGGTCGACGCCGACGACGTTCTTCCCGCCGGAGATGAGGAACGAATGCATCGAGGCCAGGGACTCGGCGAGTACGACATGGCCGCCGCCGTGGAAGAGGCCCATGGGCTGAGTGTTGCCCGCTACCGGTGTGGTGCCCATGACGTGGTCGTGGGTCAGCTCTGTGAACTCGATCCCCATCTTCGCCGCCAGATCACCGACTGCGTCGGGGGCGTTGAGCTGGCCGAGCAGCTGTCTGCACTGCTCCTCGGTGGTCTCCGCAGTCAGTGATGCGTCCGGTCTGAACATCGTTCTCCTTCATGTCAGTTTTGAACGATAGGCTATGCCATGTGACTCAAGTAAACGAATCCCTCCTGCTCATCGATGGACACTCTCTGGCCTACCGGGCATTCCACGCCCTGCCGGTGGAGAACTTCGCCACCAGCACCGGCCAGTCGACGAACGCCATCTACGGCTTCATCTCGATGCTCATCAATGTCCTCAGGGACGAGTCTCCCAGCCATGTGGCCGTGGCCTTCGACCTGGGCCGTCAGACGTTCCGCCTCGAAGAGTATCCGGAGTACAAGGCTGGACGGGCCAAGACGCCACCGGAGTTCCACCCCCAGATCGACCTGATCAAGGACATCGTCATCGCGATGGGGATCACTGTGGTGACCAAAGAGGGCTTCGAGGCCGACGATGCGCTGGCGACCATGGCCCGCATGGGCACCGAAGCAGGCGCCAGCGTCGAGGTGATGACCGGAGACAAGGACTCGTTCCAGCTCTCCAATGAGTCCGTGACGATCCTCTACCCCAAACGCGGCGTCAGCGACCTCAATCGCATGACACCAGCCGCGATCGAAGAGAAGTACGCGGTGACTCCCGCGAACTACCGCGGGCTCGCTGCTCTGGTGGGAGAGAAGGCCGACAACCTTCCCGGAGTGCCCGGGGTCGGTGACAAGACCGCGGCGAAGTGGCTGTCGACTTACGGTGACCTGCCCGGAGTGCTCGAGAACGCGGAATCGATCAAGGGCAAGGTCGGTGAGAAGCTTCGCGACCACGTCTCTGAGGTCGAACGCAACTTCCGACTCAATCGCCTCCTCGACGATGTCGACCTTGGCTTGACCTACGCCGACCTGAAATGGGGCGAGGGTGACCCGAGTGAACTATCGAGCCTATTCGACCAGCTCGAATTCCAGGCTCTCGGCAAACGACTGAGCGCGATCTTCGGTGAGGAAGCCGTACCAGAGGAAGCCGTCGGACCCGCCCACGAAGTCATCGTAGAGACTCTCGATGTTCCGGGCCTGCTTGAGAAGATGGCTGATTCCGATGTGCTCGCGCTTGACTCCGATGCGAGTTACGAACTCGGGCACGGCGATGTTCGGGTCCTCGCCGTTTCCGGCACACCGGAGGAAGCCTGGGTCGTCGACCTCGCCGAGGCGGGGGAGAGCGCCGTTGCGAATCTGAGTTCGGCGCTGCGGACGAAGACCCTCATCATGCACAGCGCGAAGACGCAGATCAAGGCCTGGCGCTCACTGGGCCTCGAGGTCGACGACCTCGCCGGTGACACGGCTCTGGCCGCTTACCTCCTGGTGCCCGATCAGCGCAGCTATGACCTGCCGCAGATCGCACTCGAACGTGCCGGAATCGAACTGAGCGAGCCCGGAAGTGACAGCGGACAGCTGGCCCTCGACCTCGACTCGCACCAGACCGCTCAGACACACGGACACAGGGCTGCCGCGCTGCTCGAAGTCCACGAGATTCTGGCTCTGGCAATCGATGAAGCGAACATGAGCCAGGTCTACCGCCACATCGAACTGCCGCTGGTTCCGGTGCTGGCCAAGATGGAGCTGGCAGGCATCGCAGTCGATGAAGCGGGTCTGTCCGGGCTCATCGATGAGTTCACCAAACAGGCGGAGGAAAGCGCGAAGCTCGCCTATGAGGCGATCGGCCATGAGGTCAACCTCGGATCGCCCAAGCAGCTGCAGGCCGTGCTCTTCGACGAACTCGACATGCCCAAAACCAAACGCACGAAGACCGGATACACCACCGACGCCGAGGCGCTGGCGGAGCTGTTCATCAAAACCGAGCATCCGTTCCTGCAGCATCTGCTGGCCTACCGTGATTCGACGAAGCTCAAGCAGACCGTCGTGGGTCTGCTCAAGACCGTGGCCGAGGACGGTCGCATCCACACGACCTACCAGCAGACCGTCGCCGCGACAGGCCGACTGTCCTCGCTCGACCCGAATCTGCAGAACATTCCGGTCCGCACCGAATCAGGGCGGCGTATCCGTGAGATCTTCATCTCCGACCCAGAGATCGAAGGCTCTCGGCTCCTGACAGCCGACTACTCGCAGATCGAAATGCGCATCATGGCTCACCTGTCCGGCGATGCCGCACTGATCCAGGCATTCAAGGACGGCGAGGATCTGCATTCCTACGTCGGTTCGAAGGTCTTCGGAGTCGGCATCGACGAAGTGGACTCCGCAATGCGGTCGAAGGTCAAGGCCATGTCCTACGGACTGGTCTACGGGCTCTCCGCCTATGGCCTGTCCCGACAGCTGGCGATCGGTGTGGACGAAGCGAAGAACCTCATGGAGCAGTACTTCGAGCGCTTCGGCGCGGTCAAGGACTACCTCGACGAGATCGTCGAACAGGCTCGAGCCAACGGCTACACCGAGACCATCATGGGGCGCAGGCGGTACCTGCCGGCCCTGCACAGCGACCGGCGGCAGCTGCGGGACATGGCCGAACGCGCGGCCCTCAACGCCCCGATTCAGGGATCGGCCGCCGACATCATGAAGATTGCGATGCTCAAGGTCAGCGACCGCCTCCGCGATTTCAAGTCGACGGTCCTGCTCCAGGTCCACGACGAGATCATCGTCGACGTCCACCCTGACGAGGTCGACTCAGTAACGTCGATTGTGACCGAGGAGATGGGATCGGCCTTCGAGTTGGACGTGCCTCTCGACGTCAACGTCGGCACCGGAGTCTCCTGGCACGACGCAGCTCACTGACGCAGAGGTGAACCAGACGCGGAGGTAAACCTCACGCGGACGTAAACCTCACGCGAACGTGAACCTCACGCGAACGTGAACCGGGATTCATTGTGCGATTACGTTCGAGAATGCGGCTGTGGGCGAACGTAATCGCACAATGAACGCAGGTTCAGTGCGAAGTGAGGTCGACGAAGAGGTGAAGAGGTGAAGAGGTGCTGTGCTGTGCATTGCAGTTCGCGGCGGAGACCCTGGCGGGTGCGCAGCAATAGCAGTGCGGGAGTCAGTCCTTATTCAGAGTGGTGGAGAAGATGACGGTGCCGGGCATGAGCGAACCGCGCAGGGGAGACCAGCCGCCCCAGGCGGTCTGATTGGACTCCGGCCATTCCGGCTCGGTCACCGAATCGATTGTGAAGCCGGCCGTGACCAGCAGATTCACCCAATCGCCCATTGTCCGGTGGTGCTCGGCGTACACCGGCTGCCCGTCCGCGGAGATCTCCACGTACGGCGTGCGGTCGAAGTATGAGTACTCGACGGTCAGCCCCGCTTCGCCGGGTACATCGGGAAACATCCAGCGCAGCGGGTGGGTGGTGGAGAAGGCCCACCGTCCGCCCGGTCGAAGCACACGAGCGACCTCGGAGAAGACGACATCGGCGTCCTTCACGAAGGGCAGTGCGCCGTAGGAGGAGAACCCGACATCGAAGCTGTTCGACGCGAACGGCAGCTGTCGGGCATCGGCGTGGAGGAAAGTCGGGGGAGTGGCATCGTCGCTGAGCGGGTGTTCGCGCTGAAGTCTGGAGGCCTGCTCGAGCATGCCTGAGGATACGTCGACGCCGGTCGCGATCGCCCCTTCCTCGGCCAGCCAGCGCGAGCACTGCCCGGCTCCGCAGCCGACCTCGAGGATCTGCCTGCGAGCGACATTGCCGAGCAGATTCACATCGGATTCGCGGATTCCCTCTGGGCACCAGATGAAATCTGTGTCGCCGAGCGCACTGCCGTGCTCGGCCAGGTAATCCTCGGCAGAATTGTCCCAATAGCCTCTGTTGGCGCGGACTGATGCCTCTTCATCGATGGGCAGATAGCCGCCGCTGATGACCTCGGCCTGATAACTTCCGTCGCTCATCATTCCTCCGTGGCGATCGCCATGTTCTGTTTCCGACTTCGGCGTGCATTCACGCCATGGATGATGCTAGTATTGACAACCGTATGCGCGTATGCATACATGTCCAAAATCGTAATCGAGACCGGATCCAGTTCTCGGGCTGTTTCACAGCATCGCCTCAGAGTATCGGATCTGGACCATAATTCCATCGGAGTCCCAACCTATATGACCACCACCACGCCGGAATCGGTGCAGCCGAAGCAGGTCGCTGTCAACGACATCGGAACCGCTGAGGACTTTCTCGCCGCAGTCGACGAGACGATCAAGTACTTCAACGATGGCGACATCGTTGAGGGCACCGTCGTCAAGGTCGATCGCGACGAAGTGCTCGTCGACATCGGATACAAGACGGAAGGCGTCGTCCTTTCGCGAGAACTCTCCATCAAGCATGATGTCGATCCCGGCGAAGTCGTCGAGGTCGGGGACGAAATCGAAGCCCTCGTTCTTCAGAAGGAAGACAAAGAAGGCCGACTCATGTTGTCCAAGAAGCGTGCGCAGTACGAGCGCGCCTGGGGCGACATCGAGAAGATCAAGGAAGACGACGGTGTTGTCACCGGTACCGTCATCGAGGTTGTCAAGGGCGGCCTGATCGTGGACATCGGTCTGCGCGGCTTCCTGCCTGCTTCCCTCGTTGAGATGCGTCGCGTCCGCGATCTGGCTCCTTACATCGGCCAGCAGGTCGAAGCCAAGATCATCGAACTGGACAAGAACCGCAACAACGTCGTTCTGTCCCGTCGCGCATGGCTCGAGCAGACCCAGTCCGCGGTCCGCCACGACTTCCTGCAGACCCTCCAGAAGGGCCAGGTCCGTCCCGGCGTCGTGTCTTCGATCGTCAACTTCGGTGCATTCGTCGACCTCGGTGGTGTCGACGGACTCGTTCACGTCTCCGAACTGTCCTGGAAGCACATCGATCACCCAGGTGAGGTCGTCACCGTCGGTGACGAGGTCACCGTTGAGGTGCTCGACGTCGATATGGATCGCGAACGTGTCTCCCTGTCGCTCAAAGCGACTCAGGAAGACCCATGGCAGCACTTCGCTCGCACCCACGTCATCGGCCAGATCGTTCCCGGCAAGGTCACCAAGCTGGTTCCGTTCGGTGCGTTCGTGCGCGTCGAAGACGGCATCGAAGGCCTCGTCCACATCTCCGAACTCGCAGTTCGCCACGTGGACCTGCCGGAGCAGGTCGTCTCCGTTGACGAGACCATCTACGTCAAGGTCATCGACATCGACCTCGAACGCCGCCGCATCTCGCTGTCGCTGAAGCAGGCGAACGAGGGCGTCGACCCCGAGGCCGACGAATTCCTCGACCCTGCCCTCTACGGCATGCCGCAGGAATACGACGAAGACGGCAACTACAAGTACCCAGAAGGCTTCGATCCCGAGACCAACGAGTGGATGGAAGGCTTCGATTCACAGCGCGAGATCTGGGAGCAGCAGTACGCTGCCGCTCAGGAGCGTTGGGAAGAGCACAAGAAGCAGGTCGCCAAGGCCATCGCTGCGGACGCCGAAGCAGGCTCCGAAGAGGCCGGCAGCGCTCCTGCCGAAGCTGCACCAGCCACCGGATCGTTCTCCTCGGAAGAGGCAGGCGACGAAGGAACACTGGCCAGCGACGAAGCTCTCGCAGCTCTGCGTGAGAAGCTTGCAGGCAGCTGATAACAGCACTCACAAGGGCTCCCGGTCGATTGATCGGGAGCCCTTTGTGTATGCACCCACTCTGCGACAGCGAGCCCGACCATGGCTGTGGTACGCGCTGCTGCTCACTGTCGCCAGCATCTGCGTGTTCGGGCAGGTCGCCGCCGATCCCGGAGGGCAGGTCGCCGCCGGCAACGACGACTCATCACTCTTCATCTGGTGGCTCGGGCACGCGGCGGACATCGTCGCCACCCAACTGGGCTTCGGCACTGACGGAACCCCAGCGGGAACAGCGAACGGGCTTCTCTACACGGAGGCGATGAACACCCTCAACGGGGGTGTCAATGGTGCCTGGAACACGTCCCTGGCCGGACTGGCCCTGATCCTGGCCCCTGTCACCTGGGCGGCCGGACCCATCGTCAGCTACAACCTCCTCATCATCTCCATCCCGGTCCTGGTCAGCCTCGCGACCGCAGCACTCTTCACGCGTTTCCTGACCCGAATCCCCGCCTTCCTCGCAGCCGGCGGTGTTGGCTTCTCCAGCTACGTGATCGCCCAGACCTCAGGCCATCCCAATCTCGCATTCGCCGTGGCACCACCGCTGGTGGCACTCATCATCATTCGACTGCTGTTCCGCACGCCCTCGTCCGTGCTCTTCAATCGTGAGTTCTGGACGCTGAGCCTCGGCCTGGGAGCCGTCCTGGGATTCCAGTTCTACGTCTCCACCGAGGTCCTCGCCGGCACTTTCATCGCCGCGCTGTGTCTGCTGGTGGGCATCGCCGTCTTCGGACGGAAGGCCCGGACGCTGACAAATTGGGTCCGGTTGGCGCTGGGAGGTGTGCTCGGCTCCGCACTTGCCCTGTTCATCGCACTGCCGCTCCTGCTCACGATGCGCGGACCGAACGCTCCCGACGGTGCGATCAGACCCCACGGGGTATGGAACACAGACCTGCTCGATCCCATCATCCCCGCAGGTCCGACCCTTCTCGGGTCCGGTTCATCGCCGATCCCGCGCGTGATGGACATCGATGCCGCAGAGCTCGGGGCCTACGTCGGAGTTCCCGCGCTCATCGCCGCTGCCGTCATCGTCATCTGCCTCGTGCGCAGCCCCAGGTATGCGACGATTCTGCGCATCGCCTCGGCGACGGGGCTCCTGGTCTTCGTCCTATCACTGGGCTCACCGGTCCTCTTCAACGGGACGGCCGTCTTCGAAACCGGTCCCTTCGCGCTCGTCGAAGCCATACCGGTGCTCAACAACATCCTCCCCATGCGCCTGGTACTGCATTCGACGATTGCACTGTTCGCGATCCTGGGCTGCGGACTGCAATGGGCCCTCGGCCATATTCGGAGGCACTCCGCCCAAGCTCTGCTGGGCCTGCTGGTGGTCGCCGCGGTCTGCGTGATCCCCGGTGTGCAGAACTCACGTGAGGTCTACGTGCCCGACTTCTACACCGATTCCATCGCCGAGGTGGTACCCGCCGGAGCAGTCGTCAAGACCGTACCCCGCCCTCTGGCCTGGGCCGAACCACATGCCGATGAAGCCATGGTGTGGCAGTCCGTGAGCGGTTTCCACTATCGGGAGACGGGCGGCTACTTCATCGGTTCGAGCCCCGATGCGGCAGTCACATATGTGGCACCCGAGGACGCTCTCGACGAGCTGCTGCACGAGACGGTGTACTCGAGCGCACCCTTCCCTGACCCTGACAGCGGTGAGGTCAGCGCAGCCGTCGATGAGCTGCGTGGCTCAGGGGTCGACTACGTGGTCCTTGCCCCGGATGCGCCGCTCCTGCCCGGCGAGCCCGGAGAGTACGAGGACTTCCTCAACGCCAGTCTCGGCACACCCTCCTTCGCCGACGACGGGGTACTGGTCTACCCGCTGAATCGTTAGGCTGAGCTCATGCTGAAAATTGGTCTCACCGGTGGAATCGGTGCAGGGAAGTCAACCGTGTCCGAGATCCTCGCCGCACATGGTGCTGTGATCATCGATGCCGACAAGATCGCCCGGGAGGTCGTCGCGCCGGGGGAGCCCCTGCTCGAGGAGCTTGCCGAGAGATTCGGTGCCGATGTCATCGCCGACGACGGAGGGCTCGACCGGGCGCAGCTGGCAGCAGCGGCATTCGTCGACGAGGAGTCGACCGACGCGCTGAACGCACTCATGCATCCCGCGATCCGCGACCGCACCCTCGAGCACTTCGCCAGGTATTCCGACGCCGAGGTGGTCGTTCACGATGTGCCGCTGCTGGTCGAGAATGCGATGACCCCTGCCTATCACCTCAATCTTCTCGTCGACGTTCCGCCCGACCTCCGGCTGCAGCGTCTGATGAGCGCCCGCGGCATGGACCGCGCCGATGCCGAATCGCGTATCGCAAGGCAGGCCGACGACGAAGAACGCTATGCGGTCTGCGACGTGATCATCGACAATGCCGGGCCGGTCAGTCAGACGCAGGACAGAGTTGCGCGCCTCGTCGACGACCGGATTCTGCCGTTCGCGGCCAATCTGGAAGCTCAGCGTCGTGCGGAACGGGGGCCGGTCGAGCTCGTCGACCCGACTGATCAGGACTGGCCGATGCAGGCGCAGCGGATCATCGCGAAGCTGCACCACGGCATCGGCACACGGTTCCGCATCGACCACATCGGTTCCACAGCTGTTCGGGGCCTGGCGGCCAAGGACGTCATCGACCTGCAGCTCCTCGTGCCCGATCTCGACACCGCACGTGACCTGTCTGCCACTCTGGCCGATCTGGGATATCCGGGCGATGACGCGATCGACAACCTCGGCGAGGGGCAGTTCGAGTCCAAACGATTCCACGCGAACACGGACCCGGGGCGGGCCGTCAATCTTCATGTCCGAACCGAGGATTCCGTCGGTGCCGTCTTCGCACGGGAGTTCGTCGAACTGATGCGCACGGACTCAGCCGAACGCGAGAGGTACGCACAGGTGAAGCGAACTCTGGCCGATGACCATGCCCGCGACGGGCACACCGCGGGATATGCGGACGCGAAGGAATCGTACTTCCTGACGATGCGCCGACGACTCGTCCCAGCAAGCTTCGACTGAGCAGTTCACAGCGGAGTCTCGGCTCAGCGGTTCACTGTGTCATGGGCGAGGGTTAGTGTTGGACCATGAGCTCGAAACGTCCCCTGCCAGCCATCGGCCACCGGCCCGATGTCACGCGCACAGTCGCCCCGTTCGAAGTCGTCTCCGAATACTCTCCATCCGGCGATCAGCCCACCGCAATCACCGAGATCTCGGAGCGCCTCGACCAGGGAGAGCGGGACATCGTGCTGCTGGGCGCCACCGGTACAGGCAAGTCCGCGACCACAGCCTGGCTGATCGAACAGGTTCAGCGACCAACCCTGATCATGGCACCGAACAAGACTCTGGCCGCGCAGTTGGCCAATGAGTTCCGGCAGCTGCTGCCCAACAACGCGGTCGAATACTTCGTCTCCTACTACGACTACTATCAGCCCGAGGCCTACGTCCCGCAGACCGACACCTTCATCGAGAAGGACTCCTCGGTCAACGATGAGGTCGAACGTCTGCGCCACTCCGCGACGAACTCCCTGCTGACCCGCCGAGACGTCGTCGTCGTCTCCACCGTGTCCTGCATCTACGGCCTGGGCACACCGGAGGAGTACGTCGATCGGATGGTGACCCTCAAACGGGGCGAACAGTGCGACCGCGACGAGCTCCTCAAACGCTTCGTTTCGATGCAGTACGCACGCAACGACATGGCATTCACACGTGGCACTTTCCGCGTCCGAGGCGACACCGTCGAGATCATCCCGCAGTATGAGGAACTTGCCCTGCGGATCGAGTTCTTCGGCGACGAGATCGAAACCCTTCAGACGCTGCATCCTCTGACAGGCGAGATCGTCCGGGAAGAGGAGACGATCCACGTCTTCCCCGCTTCGCACTACGTCGCAGGTGAGAACCGGATGGGGCGAGCCGTCAGCGAGATCGAGAACGAACTGCAGACGCGGTTGAGCGAGTTCGAATCGCAGAACAAACTCCTCGAGGCCCAACGCCTGAAGATGCGCACCACCTATGACCTCGAGATGATGGAGTCGATGGGGTTCACCTCCGGCATCGAGAACTACTCCCGGCACATCGACGGACGTCCCGCCGGGTCGGCACCGAACTGTCTGCTCGACTACTTCCCAGAGGACTTTCTCCTCGTCATCGACGAATCCCACGTCACGATCCCTCAGATCGGCGGCATGTACGAAGGCGACATGTCGCGCAAGCGCACGCTGGTCGAACACGGATTCCGACTCCCCAGCGCGATGGACAACAGGCCCCTGAAGTTCGACGAGTTCCGTGAACGCATCGGACAGGCGGTGTATCTGTCGGCGACTCCGGGCAACTTCGAGCTGGGAAATGCGAATGGCTACGTCCAGCAGATCATCCGACCCACTGGTCTCGTCGACCCGGAGATCGTCGTCAAGCCGACAAAGGGACAGATCGACGACCTGCTCGACGAGATCAGAACTCGCGTCGATGCTCAGGAACGAGTCCTGGTCACCACGCTGACGAAGAAGATGGCCGAGGATCTCACGGACTACCTCCTCGAACACGATGTGAGAGTGCAGTACCTCCACTCGGACGTCGACACCCTGCGCCGAGTCGAACTACTGACAGAGCTCAGGGGCGGCGAGTTCGATGTCCTCGTCGGAATCAACCTTCTGCGTGAGGGCCTCGACCTGCCAGAAGTCTCCCTTGTGGCCATCCTCGATGCCGACAAGGAGGGCTTCCTGCGTTCGGCCACCTCCCTGATCCAGACGATCGGTCGCGCGGCTCGTAACATCAACGGCCAGGTTCACATGTACGCCGACACCATCACGAGGTCCATGCGTGAGGCCATCGACGAGACCGATCGTCGACGCGAGATACAGGTCGCGCACAACAAGGAACACGGCATCGACCCCATGCCGCTGGTCAAGAAGATCGCCGACATCACCGAACGGCTGCAGCGAGAGGACGCGGACACGCGTGAGCTCCTCACCGAATTCGACTACGGCAAGGGCAAACGCGGGTACAACTCGACGCTCACCGACGAACAGCGTCAGGCAGCAGGCACGTCCGGTTCTCTGCGCCCACCAGCAGCCGACCTGACCGAGCTCATCGAGTCCCTGACCTCGCAGATGCACACGGCGGCAGCGGAGCTGCAGTTCGAGCTCGCTGCTCGCCTGAGGGATGAACTCTCGGATCTCAAGAAGGAACTGCGGCAGATGAAGCAGGCCGGGCACGCCTGATTCGACCCGCGTGCTCATGCACGTGCATCCGCACGACTATACTGGTGTGGCTGGCGAAAGGGAGTATCCCGTCCATCCGTGCTCGTCACCACGATCCCTCAGAGGGTCCGGTCACGGAGCGCACGCCGCCACTGTCACAGTGGTCATAGCGTGGGAGAGACTTTCGGCACGGATACATCACTGACACCTTTGAAAGGCATCCATGGATATCCTGTCCTCCACACTCGCCGCAGGCGGTCAAGCCGCAGCTGGAAGTGAGTCCGCCATCCCCGCGTGGTTCATGATCACCTCAGGCATCGTCGTCGTTGCGATCCTCGTCTTCGACCTGCTTCTCGTGGTCAAACGGCCCCACACTCCGTCGATGAAGGAAGCGGGCATCTGGGTCGCCTTCTACGTCGGCCTCGCCATCATATTCGCCGGTGCGCTCTTCGCCATCGGAGACTCAACACACGGCAGTGAGTTCCTCACCGGCTGGCTGCTCGAATACTCGCTGAGCATCGACAACCTGTTCGTGTTCATCATCATCATGGGCAGCTTCTCGGTTCCGCGGAAATATCAGCAGGAAGTCCTGATGGTGGGCATCATCATCGCCATCGTATTCCGCGGCATCTTCATCTTGGCCGGTTCCGCAATCATCACGGCCTTCGTCGAGGTCTTCTTCATCTTCGGCATCTTCCTCCTCATCGTCGCCTACCGACAGGCATTCAACAATGAAGATGAGGGCGACGGAGAGAACGGTCTCATTCGACTCCTGCGCAAACGGATCAATGTCGTCGACGAGTACCACGGCAACAGCCTGCGCGTGACGATCGAGGGCAAGAAGTACTGGACGCCCATGTTCATCGTGTTCATCGCGATCGGGTCCACGGACGTCATGTTCGCCCTCGACTCGATTCCGGCGATCTTCGGCGTCACACAGAATACGTTCCTCGTCTTCACTGCGAACGTCTTCGCGCTGATGGGTCTGCGCCAGCTCTACTTCCTGCTCGGCGGTCTCGTCGACAAGCTCGTCTACCTGCATTACGGCATCGCGGCGATCCTCGCCTTCATCGGTGTGAAGCTCTTCATTCATGCTCTGCACGAATCGGACTGGGAGTTCCTGTCCTGGGGCAAAGCAGTCCCCGAGGTGCCGACGTGGCTGTCGCTGAGCTTCATCGTCTTTGCCATGGTGGTGGCGACACTCGCCTCGTTGGCGAAGATGAAGAAGGACGGCATCCCCATTCGCAGCTCCAATGCCGAAGAGTCAGACGACTCGCAGAACTGAGCGACCGTTCCTGTTGCCGCAGGTGCGACTGTGCGCGGGTGTCCTCCCGAATGGGGACGCCCGCGCACGTGGGCCATGTGGCCCGAGGCTCAAGGGCTTCGGAGGCTCGCGCCCCAGGACCCAAGCCACAGAGAATATGCTCAGTCTTAGGAGAACGGACCGAAGACTGGGGTCCACTCCCGAACGATCGTGTCGTCGATGACACCGATCGAAGCATAGGGATCGTTCGCCAGAAGGGCGTCGATTTCTTTGCGGTCGGCGGCCTGCAGCAACAGCAGACCTCCGGGAACCGGCTCATTGTCCAATGGGCCCGAGGCCAGAATGGTTCCGGCTTCATACAGATCGGCCTGCCACGCGCGGTGTGCGGGTCGTGACTCCATACGGGTGTCAGTATCTGGTCCATAGACATAGTTGACGGCGAAAACCGGCATCTGAAACTCCTGAGGTTCGATCAATAGGATGGACATCAGTCTAAACGGAAAGGTCTGTGCATAGTTGTGGTGCGATTGCAGGAGATCCCAGCGGAATTCGCTGATGAAGACGCAGTGTATGAGGCGTTCGTCCACTACTGCGAAGAGCTGGGAATCGAACCGTATCCCGCCCAGGACGAAGCCATCCTCAACATTTTGGCCGGCGACAACACGATTGTGGCCACTCCCACGGGTTCGGGCAAGTCCCTCGTGGCACTCTTCGCCCTCTACCAATCATTCACCCGCGGGATCAGGGCCTACTACACGGCCCCGCTCAAGGCGCTGGTGAGTGAGAAGTTCTTCTCCCTCATCGACGCCTTCGGCGCGGAGAATGTCGGTATGATCACCGGCGATTCCACCGTCAACGGGGATGCGCCCGTGATCTGTGCGACGGCCGAGATCCTGGCGAACCAGGCTCTGCGCGAAGGCGGAATGGTCGACGCAGGCATGGTCGTGATGGACGAATTCCACTATGTCGCCGATCCCTCGCGTGGATGGGCATGGCAGGTGCCCCTGCTCGAGATGCCCCAGGCGCAGTTCGTTCTCATGTCGGCGACACTGGGCGACACGAGTGAAATCTGTCGCACCATGGAAGAGACCACTGGCCGCGACAGCTCCGTCGTCACCTCGGCGACCCGACCGGTTCCGCTCGAGTACGAGTACTCCACCGAGACACTCTCCGACACATTGCGCTCCCTGGTGCGCAACGACAAAGCCCCCGTCTATGTCGTGTCCTACTCCCAGGCGGGCGCCATCGATCTGGCCACGAGCCTGCTGTCCGTCGACCTGGCGTCGAAGGAGCAGAAGGCCGCGGTCGCTGCAGCGATCAAGGGCTTCACCTTCGCGAAGGGATTCGGACAGAGCCTGCGCAAGCTGCTCCTGCACGGCGTCGGTGTCCACCACGCCGGCATGCTGCCCAAATATCGCCGGCTGGTCGAACAGCTCGCACTCAAGGGGCTGCTGTTGGTGATCTCAGGCACCGACACGCTCGGCGTCGGCATCAACGTTCCCATCCGTTCTGTGCTGCTGACTGGGCTGACGAAGTTCGACGGCCGGAAGATGCGCAAACTCAGCGTCCGCGAGTTCCAGCAGCTGGCAGGCCGTGCGGGTCGCGCGGGGTTCGACACCCGCGGCTACGTCATCGCGCAGGCACCCGAACATGTCATCGAGAACATGCGGGCAGAGGCCAAGGCAGCCAATGCGGACAAGAAAAAGAAGAAGGTCAAGAAGAAATCAGCCCCGGCCGGGTTCGTCGGCTGGTCGGAGGAGACCTACACCAAACTCATCGAATCCCAGGCCGAATCTCTGCGCTCACGTATGAAGATCGACCATTCGACGATCCTCAACCTCGTCGCCCGCCCGGGGTCGGACGTGGCCACGATCAGCCGCTTCATCGACAAAACCCACGAAAGCCGGGAACGTCACCTCGACCTCAAACTCACAGCCCTGAGCATCGGTCGCTCTCTCATCAATGCCGGCCTCATCGAATCGAAGGGAGACGAACTGGTCCCGACCACCGATCTGGGGCCCCAGTTCGCCCTCAACCAGCCTCTGGCGCCCTTCGTTCTCGCCGGACTCGAACTGCTCGACGCTGAGTCAGAGACCTACGCCCTCGATGTGGTCTCGCTCGTCGAATCCACCACGCCGGTGCCGTTTCCGGTCCTCAAGGGCCAACTCGATCGGCTCAAGAAGGACACCTTGGCCGAACTCAAGGCTGATGGCCTCGAATACCCCGAACGCATGGCCATCCTCGACGAGATCGAAGGCCCGAAGCCGCTGGCAGACGTCCTCGAGCCCGCCTTCGAACACTTCATCGAGGTGCACCCATGGCTACGAGCGGGGAACTTCGAACCGAAGTCGATCGTGCGCGACATGGTCGAACAGGCGATGGGCTTCACCCAGTTCGTCAGCTACTACAGTCTCACCAGGGTGGAGGGCAGCCTCCTTCGCTACCTCACCGACGTCTTCCGCGCGCTGACACACAATGTGCCCGCCGACAACAGGACGGACGAGCTCTCGACCATCATCGAATGGCTGGGGGAGACGATCGCCCGCACTGACTCGTCCCTGCTCGACGAATGGCGCACCCTGCAGGGGCTGTCGCCGACGGACTTCGCCGACGAAGAGCTGCCCGATCTCGATCGGAAGTTCTCAGACAACGAGCGAGTCTTCACCGCCGAGGTGCGCAATGCCCTGTTCCACCGGGTGCTGTTGGCCGAACGTGCCGACTACGCGGAACTGGGCCGCCTCGACGCCGACAGCGGCTTCGACGCCACAGCTTGGGAAGACGCGATCGAAGACTTCTACGAGGAGTACGGCGACCTCCTCACCGACGGGAAGGCCAGAGGCAAGGAATATATCTCGATCGAACCTGGTTCACAGACGTGGACCGTCCGTCAGACCTTGGCCGATCCCGATGACAACAGGGACTGGGCCATCGACGCCGAGGTGGACGTGCCGTCAAGCGACGAAGCCGGAGACATCGTGCTCCGGGTCCTCGCGGTCGGAGAGATCAGCGCCCGTCCCCATTCAAGCAATGTCAGTGCCGAGTAATACAGTGGTCAGGTGATGAAAACTAACAGCGGTGAGCAGTCGGCAGGCGTGTCACATCTCGACACTCTGTGGGTCAAGGGCGCACGCGCCCATAACCTCAAGAACGTGGAGGTCGCCCTGCCCCGCGACTCCATGATCGTCTTCACCGGTCTCTCGGGGTCGGGGAAGTCATCCTTGGCCTTCGATACGATCTTCGCCGAGGGGCAGCGCCGTTACGTCGAGTCCCTGTCCTCATACGCCCGAATGTTTTTGGGCCAGATGGACAAACCCGACGTCGATTTCATCGAGGGCCTGTCACCGGCGGTGTCGATCGACCAGAAGTCGACCTCCCGCAACCCTCGTTCCACGGTCGGCACCATCACCGAGGTGTATGACTTCCTGCGCCTGCTGTGGGCTCGAATCGGCGTGCCGCACTGCCCCGTGTGCGGTGAGATCATCACGAAGCAGACTCCACAGCAGATCGTGGACCAGCTGCTCGAACTCGAAGAGCGGACGAAGTTCCTCGTGCTGGCTCCCATCGTCCGCTCCCGCAAGGGCGAGTTCGTCGACCTCTTCACCGAGCTGCAGGCCAAGGGCTTCTCTCGCGCCATCGTCGATGGAGAGCAGATCAGCCTCAGCGAACCTCCCACCTTGGAGAAGCAGTACAAGCACACGATCTCCGTCGTCGTCGACCGCTTGGTGGCGAAGTCGGGTCTGCGCCCACGCCTGACCGACTCCGTCGAGACTGCTCTGGGCCTGGCCGACGGACGTATCGATGTCGAGATGGTCGATGAAGGCGTGACCCGAACCTTCTCGGAGCACATGTCGTGCCCGAACGAACACCCGCTGGCGATCGACGAGATCGAACCCCGCACATTCTCGTTCAACTCGCCCTTCGGTGCCTGCCCCACCTGTGACGGCATCGGCACTCGGCTCCAGGTCGATGAGTCACTCGTCGTTCCCGATGAGGACCTCAGTCTCGGCGAGGGATCGATCGCGCCCTGGGCCGGTGGAAAACAGGTGACGAAGTACTTCAACCGCCTCCTCAAAGGTCTTGGCGACGAACTCGGCTTCGATATGAAGACCGCGTGGAAGGATCTGCGCACGTCTGACAAGACTGCGATCCTGACGGGCAAGGATTACAAGGTCCACGTCAAATACAAGAACCGGTTCGGACGCGAACGCACCTACTCCACCGGATTCGAAGGCGTCTACCAGTACATCCAGCGCAAGCACGAGGAAACAGAGTCGGAATGGTCGCGGGAACGCTACGAGTCCTACATGCGCGAAATTCCCTGTGCGAGCTGCAACGGTGCCCGACTCAAACCGGAGATCCTCGCCGTCAAGGTCGGCGGAAAGTCGATCGCCGAGGTCTCCGAGCTGGCTCTCGACGAATCCGCCGAGTTCCTCTCACAGCTGGAACTGGACTCTCGTGATGCGGCAGTCGCGGCCCAGGTGATGAAGGAGATCAACGCACGTCTTGGCTTCCTCCTCGACGTCGGACTCGACTACCTCAGCCTCGACCGTCCCGCCGGCTCGCTGTCCGGCGGTGAGGCCCAGCGCATCCGCTTGGCCACACAGATCGGCTCCGGCCTCGTCGGGGTCCTCTATGTCCTCGACGAGCCCTCGATCGGTCTCCACCAGCGCGACAACAGACGACTCATCGAGACTCTGAACAAGCTCAAGGAGCTCGGCAACACCCTCATCGTCGTCGAACACGACGAAGACACCATCTATTCGGCCGACTGGATCGTCGACATCGGTCCAGGTGCGGGCGAGCACGGGGGAGAGGTCATCTACTCGGGCCCCGTCGACGGTCTCAAGGCCGCAGATCGCTCCATCACCGGTGACTATCTCGCCGGACGCAGAGCCATCCAGGTCCCGACCACCCGCAGGCCTGTGGACAAAGACCGTGTCGTCACGGTTGAGAAGGCCGTCGAGAACAACCTACGTGACGTCTCTGTCTCATTCCCACTCGGTGTGCTCACCGCCGTCACCGGTGTCTCCGGCTCAGGCAAGTCGACCCTCGTCAACGAGATCCTCTACACCCAGATGGCCAATGTCCTCAACGGTGCCTCTCGGGTACCCGGCCGACACAAGCGAGTCACCGGACTGGACAACCTCGACAAGGTCGTCCACGTCGACCAATCACCGATCGGCCGTACGCCACGGTCGAACCCGGCGACCTACACCGGGGTATTCGACCGCATCCGGCGTCTGTTCGCAGAGACCGAATCGGCGAAGATCCGCGGCTACCAGCCGGGGCGATTCTCCTTCAACGTCAAGGGAGGACGCTGCGAGAACTGCAGCGGCGACGGCACGATCAAGATCGAGATGAACTTCCTGCCCGACGTCTATGTCACCTGTGAGGTCTGCGGGGGAGCCCGCTACAACCGCGAGACGCTCGAAGTGACCTTCAAGGGCAAGTCCATCGCCGAGGTGCTCGAGATGCCCATCGAACAGGGTGCCGAGTTCTTCGCCGCGATCCCTGCCATCGCCCGACACCTCAGCACCCTTGTGGAAGTGGGGCTGGGCTATGTTCGCCTCGGCCAGCCCGCAACCACTCTCTCCGGTGGTGAAGCCCAACGAGTCAAGCTCGCGGCTGAGCTCCAGAAACGGTCCCGCGGTCGCACCGCCTACGTTCTCGACGAACCGACCACCGGACTGCACTTCGAGGACATCTCGAAGCTGCTGCATGTGCTGCAGGGGCTCGTCGAGAAGGGCAACACGGTCATCGTCATCGAACACAATCTCGATGTCATCGGCAACGCCGACCATGTCATCGACCTGGGCCCCGAGGGCGGACGAGGCGGTGGAAAGATCATCGCCCAGGGCACGCCGGAAGAGGTGGCGGTCAATAAGAAGAGTCACACCGGGCGATTCCTCAAAGCGATGCTCGATGGCTGATCCAACGTCCTACCGCCCAGCCACGGGCAGCATTCCGACCTCGGCCGGGGTCTACAAATTCCGCGACCCCGACCGGCGGGTGATCTATGTCGGGAAGGCGAAGAACCTCCGAAATCGGTTGAACTCGTACTTCTCGAACCCCGTACAGCTGCATCCCCGGACCTCGACGATGGTCCACACCGCTGCCTCAGTGGAATGGACCGTCGTCGACACTGAGGTCGAGGCGCTGCAGCTCGAGTGGACGTGGATCAACGAATTCAACCCGCGGTTCAACGTCATGTTCCGCGACGACAAGTCCTACCCGTATCTCGCGATCACGATGAACGACGAGGTGCCGCGGGCCTTCATCACCCGTGGCAAACGTCGTAAGGGCGTGAAGTACTTCGGACCCTTTGCCCAGGTGTGGGCGATCAAGGACACGCTCGACCTGCTGCTGCGGGCCTTTCCGATGCGCACCTGCACCGCCGGAGTGTACAGACGAGCCGAACGCAGCGGCCGTCCCTGCCTGTTGGGATACATCGACAAATGCGCCGCCCCCTGTGTGGGACAGATCAGTGTCGAGGGCCACAAGGACCTGGCCCGCAGCATCTCTGACTTCATGTCCGGCAACACGGGACGATTCATCAGCTACCGGCAGAAGGAGATGGCTTCGGCCGCCGAGGAACTCGACTACGAACGGGCGGCCCGCCTGCGGGATGAGATCACGGCGCTGCAGAAGGTGCTCGACAAGTCAGCGGTCGTGCTCTCCGTCAACGCAGACTGCGATGTGTTCGCTCTCGTCACCGAGGAGCTCGAAGCTTCGGTGCAGGTCTTCCACGTCCGTCAGGGACGCATTCGGGGACAGCGCGGCTGGATCATCGAACGCTCTGACGACCACAGCCCGGCCGAACTCACCACCGACTACCTGCGTCAGGCCTACACGGGTCTCGATGCGGATGCCATTCCCCGCGAGATCCTCGTCGACACGGTCCCTGCCGATATCGACTCGCTCGAGAGCTGGCTGAGTGAACAGCGCGGATCCAGAGTCAGCGTGCGGGTTCCTGAACGCGGAGAGAAGAAGGCCGTTCTCGAGACCGTGGCGAAGAACGCGAAAGAGGCTCTGCTCCAGCACAAGCTCAAGCGTTCCTCCGATCTGACCACACGCAGCACGGCGCTCAAGGAGATCCAGGAGTACCTGTCGCTGCCCGAAGCGCCTCTGCGCATCGAATGCATCGACATCTCGCACACCCAAGGCTCCAATGTCGTGGCCTCACTCGTAGTGTTCGAAGACGGACTCGTGAAGAAGCGCGACTACCGTCACTTCGCCATTCACGGCGAGGCCGCAACCGATGATACGGCGTCGATGTACGACGTCGTCTCACGTCGCTTCAGCCGTTATCTCGAACAGATGAGCTCCGATGAACCCGATGAACGGTTCGGGTACCGTCCCAGCCTGCTTGTCGTCGACGGGGCCGGCCCACAGGTCGCGGCGGCCACCAGGGCCCTGCACGATCTGGGCATCGTCGACATCTCGGTGGTCGGTTTGGCCAAGCGACTCGAAGAGGTCTGGGTCCCAGACGATCCGTTCCCCGTCATCCTGCCCCGGAACTCAGAGGGGCTGTTCCTCATGCAGCGCCTGCGCGACGAGGCTCACCGGTTCGCCATCAGCTACCACCGATCGAAGCGGGCCAAGGCGATGACCAGCTCCGTCCTCGATGACATCTCCGGACTGGGCGAGTCCAAGAGGACCGCGCTGCTGCGACATTTCGGCTCCGTGAAGAAGGTGCGAGCGGCCAGCATCGAAGAACTGTGCGAGGTTCAGGGCATCGGCCGGGCTCTCGCGGAGAAGGTCGCGGCTGCCGTCGCGGATTGATCTCATGGTGCTCGGTGTCCGGCGGGTCGGCAGGCACTGAGCCGACTGGCGGACAACTGCTCTAGAGTAGTCTTCGACAGCTGTCTTCAACCGCGCAGCCCCAAGGAGGACGTGTGAGTACGCAGGCCGAATCGAACGGCTCCGACCATCCCATCGAGGTCGTCCTTGTGACGGGAATGTCCGGAGCGGGTCGGACCACAGTGGCCAATGTGCTCGAGGACATGGATTGGTACGTCGTCGACAATCTGCCTCCGCAGATGATGCGTCCCCTCGTCGAACTCGTCGCCCGTGCCGATGGGGCTCTGCCCAAGATCGCCATCGTCACCGATTCGAAGGGGCGGGCGAAGTATGAGGAGCTCGAAGACACGATCAGTGACTTCCTCGATCAGGGGCTGTCGCTGCGCATCCTCTACCTCGAAGCAGCCGACGAGGTTCTCGTCCGACGCTTCGAGTCCACTCGCCGCCCCCACCCGCTCCAGGGCGAAGGGACGCTGCTGGAAGGCATCGAGGGCGAACGTTCGGCCCTCGAATCGCTCAAACACCGGGCCGACATCATCATCGACACCTCGGAACTCAACGTCCATCAGCTCTCGACCCAGGTGCGCAAACGCTTCAGCACCGTCGACACTCCGCTGCTGCGCCTGACCGTGATGAGCTTCGGCTTCAAATACGGACTGCCCAAGGACGCCGACCACATCGCAGATGTCCGTTTCCTGCCCAACCCGTACTGGATTCCGCACCTGCGGGGACACAACGGACTCGACTCCGACGTCGCGGACTTCGTCCTGGGTCAGAACGGGGCAGAACAGTTCATCGAGCGCTACACCGCGACCCTTGACACGGTCTCACAGGGTTACCTCCACGAAGGTCGCGGCTACGCGATGATCGGCATCGGCTGCACCGGCGGAAAGCATCGCTCGGTGGCGATCA
This sequence comes from Brevibacterium sp. UCMA 11754, assembly GCF_021532275.1. Lineage (GTDB taxonomy): Bacteria > Actinomycetota > Actinomycetes > Actinomycetales > Brevibacteriaceae > Brevibacterium. The sequence continues at coordinate 72,085 of NZ_JACBOT010000009.1, read as the reverse complement.
GCGAACGCGTCGCCAAGAGCCTCGCCGCGCAGACCGGTATTCCGGTCACCGTGCGCCACCGTGATCTGGGGAGAGAGTGAGATGGAGACCGAAGATCTCCCGCAGATCATCCCTGCCGTCAAAGACAAGGGACCCAAGATCGTCTCCTTCGGGGGAGGCCACGGCCTCTACTCTGCCCTGCGCGCCTTCCGTCTGCTCACTGAGTCTCTGACAGCAGTCGTCACGGTGGCCGATGACGGAGGTTCCTCCGGCAGGCTCCGCGACGAACTCGGCGGCCTGCCTCCTGGAGACCTGCGAATGGCTCTGGCCGCCCTCTGCGACGACGGGAACTGGGGTAAGACCTGGCGCGATGTGATCCAGCACCGCTTCGACTCCGACGGTGAGCTCAGCGGACATTCCGTGGGCAACCTGCTCATCTCGGCTCTGTGGCAGATCCATGGAGATCATGTCGCCGGCCTCGACTGGATGGCCAAGCTGCTGCGTGCCCACGGTCGGGTTCTGCCCATGTCCTCGGTCCCCCTGACGATCGAAGCCGATGTGAAGTTCCCTGGATCCTTCCAAGTCGTGCGCGGTCAGTCCGTGCTCGCTTCCACCCTGGGCCATGTCGAGACCGTCCGGCTCGATCCTCCGGTCCCGCCAGCCCGACACGAGACGATCGAAGCCGTCGCCGAGGCGGATGTGCTCAATCTCGGGCCCGGCTCCTGGTACACCTCGGTGATGCCGCATCTTCTCGTTCCCTCCCTTGCGGAAGCCATCGGACGATCCTCCGCCGTGAAGTCCCTCACGTTGAACCTCAGCTCCAGCGACGGCGAAACAAGAGATCTCAGTCTCAGCGAACACCTCGTATCCCTGCACAGGCACGCCCCCTCGCTCGAGCTGAGCTATGTGCTCGTCGACGAGGCCGCAACCCTGGTGGAACCTGATCTCGAGCGGTGCGCACGTGAGATGTTCAACGCCAAACTGTGGGCCCGTCCGCTGCACTCACGGCGGGCAGGACAGCATGACACCCTCAAGCTCGCCGCGTGTTACCGTGACATGTTGGTAGACGCTGGGATCGGCGTGGACGAGCAGTGGTAGCAAATTCAGTTGCAGGAGGACGAACAATGGCACTGACCGCTCAGGTCAAGGACGAGTTGGCACGGGTGAAGATCACCCGCACCTCTGCTCGCAAAGCCGAAGTGTCGGCGATTTTCCGCTTCTCCTCCGCACTTCACCTCGTCAACGGTTCGATCGTGCTCGAAGCCGAACTCGACACCGCACAGGCAGCAAAGCGTCTGCGCAGCGAGATCAAGGATCTCTACGGCCAATACGCTGATATCGTCGTCATCAACGCCGCCGGAATCCGCCGCTCGAACCGCTACCTCCTGCGAGTCACCCGCGACGGGGGTGCTCTGGCCCGCCAGACCGGTCTCGTCGACAACCGCGGACGACCAGTGCGTGGACTGCCATCTGCAATCGTCAACGGCTCTGTTGCCGATGCCGAAGCCGCCTGGCGTGGAGCCTTCCTCGCCCACGGATCCCTGACCGAACCAGGCCGTTCCTCTGCCCTCGAAGTCACCTGCCCGGGACCAGAGGCTGCACTCGCCCTGGTCGGCGCGGCCCGAAGGCTGGGACTGAGCGCGAAGGCACGCGAGGTTCGCGGCGTCGACCGCGTCGTCATCCGCGACGGTGACGACATCGCGGCCCTGCTCACCCGCATGGGCTCCCACAGTGCCGTCCTCGTGTGGGAAGAGCGTCGAATGCGGCGCGAGGTCCGTGCCACAGCGAACCGTCTGGCCAACTTCGACGATGCGAACCTGCGCCGCTCCGCCAGAGCGGCAGTGGCCGCCGGAGCCCGAGTCGAGCGGGCCTTGGAGATCCTCGGTGATGAGGTGCCCGAACACCTGCGCTACGCCGGTCAGCTGCGTGTGACACACAAGCAGGCATCGCTGGAGGAACTGGGCCAGCTGGCCGATCCGCCGATGACCAAGGACGCCGTCGCCGGTCGGATCCGGCGACTTCTCTCGACTGCCGACAAACATGCCGAAGATCTGGGAATTCCGGGCACAGAGGCCAGTCTCACCCCGGAAATGCTCGAAGATCGCTAAGATCGAGGTATGAGACGAATCGCTATCAACGGCTTCGGCCGTATCGGTCGTGCCCTGTACCGCCTGTCCCTTGAATCCTCATCTGACTTCGAGGTCGTCGCCATCAACGATCTCACCGACACCCAGACTCTGGCTCATCTGCTGGCCTATGACTCCGTGTGGCCGCGCTTCGACCACACGGTCGAGGCCGACGAAGACTCACTGACCGTCGATGGGGCCACCATCGCGGTTCTCAGCCAGGCCGATCCTTCGCAGATCGACTGGTCCGCATACGAAGCTGAACTCGTGGTCGAATCCACCGGACGATTCACCCGACGTGACCAGGCCGAGGTTCACCTCGGCGGGACCGTGAAGACAGTCGTGCTCTCGGCGCCGGGCAAGGACGTGGACGGAACGTTCGTCATGGGCGTCAACGAAGCCGACTTCGACCCGGCCCAGCACACCGTCGTCTCCAACGCCTCCTGCACGACGAACTGCATGGCCACCATCGTCAGGGCCGTCGATGACGCCATCGGCGTTGAATCCGGCCTGCTCAACACGGTCCACGCCTACACCGGTGATCAGATGCTCGTCGACGGTCCGCACCGCGACCTGCGTCGCGCCCGTGCCGCAGCCGTCAACATCGTCCCGACGACCACCGGTGCCGCACGCACCGTCGGCAAGGTGATGCCGCACCTGGCAGGCAAGCTCGACGGACTCGCAATCCGCGTCCCCGTCCCCGCCGGATCGATCATCGACTTCACCTTCACCCCGAAGCAGGGCGCCACGACCGAGGAGGTCAACGAGATCCTGGCGAAGGCCGCAGAGTCCTCGCCGTATCTCGAATACTCCACGGCACCTCTGGTGTCGACCGATATCGTCGGCACCACCGCCTCGGCGATCGTGGATTCCCAGCTCACAATGACGCTTGGCAACCAGATCAAGGTCGTGGCCTGGTACGACAACGAATGGGGCTACACCAACCGCCTCAAGGACATGGTCAGCTACATCCTCGGTGAAAGGAACAAATGAGGACATACGACGACCCGCAGATCTTCTCCCACCGCACGGTCCTCGTTCGCAGCGACCTGAACGTGCCGATGGACGAGGGCACGATCACCGACCGTGGTCGCATCCTGGCCTCGGCCGGCACGATCAAGTCCCTCGCCGAGGCGGGGGCACGGGTGATTGTCATGTCCCACCTGGGGCGGCCCAAGGGCGCTCCCGATCCGCAGTTCTCGCTGCATCCGCTGGCTCCGGAACTCGCCGAGGCTATCGGTCGCGATGTCGTATTCGCCGCCGACACCGTCGGTGACGAAGCGACGACCAAAGCGGCGGCACTGGGTGACGGTGAAGTCCTCCTGCTCGAAAATCTGCGCTTCAACTCCGGCGAGACCTCAAAGGACGACGGTGAGCGGAAGGCCTTCGCCCAGCAGCTGGCCGCACTGGCGGATGACTTCGTCTCCGACGGCTTCGGAGTCGTCCACCGCAAACAGGCATCCGTCTATGACATCGCAGCCCTGCTGCCGCACTATGCCGGATCCCTCGTCCGGACCGAGGTCGAAGTCAGTGATCGACTGCTGAACTCCCCACAAGCACCATTCACGGTCGTCCTCGGCGGATCGAAGGTCTCAGACAAGCTCGGCGTCATCGACAACCTCATCGATCGTGCCGACAACCTGCTCATCGGCGGGGGGATGGTCTTCACCTTCCTCGCCGCGCTCGGCCACGATATCGGATCCAGCCTCGTGGAGAAGGATCGAATCGACGACGTCAAGGGCTACCTCAGACGTGCCGAAGGCGGGGGAGCCAACATCGTCCTGCCCACGGACATCGTGATGGCCGCGTCCTTCGCCGCCGACGCCGAGAACTGGGTGCGCCCCGTCGCGGAGCTCGAGGCGACACAAGCAGGTGCGCAGGGCCTGGGCCTCGACATCGGTCCCGAATCGGCCAAAGCCTATGCTGAGGTGATCTCAGACTCGACCACCGTCTTCTGGAACGGCCCCATGGGAGTCTTCGAATTCCCCGCCTTCGCCGCCGGAACCAAGGCAGTGGCAACGGCACTGACCAACAAGCCAGACACCGACTCGTCCCGACTGACTGTCGTCGGCGGAGGCGACTCTGCTGCTGCCGTGCGCACACTCGGCTTCAGCGATGACGAGTTCGGGCACATCTCCACAGGAGGCGGTGCCAGCCTCGAATACCTCGAAGGCAAGACGCTGCCCGGACTCGAAGCACTCGCGTGAGAAAGAAGACGACAATGAGCGATCGGACCCTGCTGCTGGCCGGCAACTGGAAGATGAACCACGATCATCTCGAAGCGATCTCGAGTGTCCAGAAGCTTGCTTGGGCACTCGAGGACGCCAAACTCGACGGGACGCAGTGCGATGTCGTCGTCATCCCTCCGTTCACCGACATCCGATCCGTGCAGACTCTCATCCAGGGTGACAAACTGTGGCTGACCTACGGTGCACAGGATGTCTCGCAGCACGAACCGGGAGCGCACACCGGAGAGATCGCAGCATCGTTCCTGGCCCGACTCGGCTGTACATATGTCGTCGTCGGCCACAGCGAGCGGCGTGCGAACAACGGTGAGACCAATGACGTCGTCGCAGCCAAGGTCAAGGCCGCACTGGCGCAGGAGATCACACCCATCCTGTGCATCGGTGAGTCACTGGAAGAGCGTCGGGAGAAGACCCACGTGGACTTCACTCTGACGCAGCTCGAGGAGTCCATGGCCGACCTCGATGCCGCCGCACTCGAAAGGCTCGTCATCGCGTACGAACCTGTCTGGGCGATCGGCACAGGGGAGACCGCGACGGCAGAGGACGCAGCCGAGATGGCCGCGGCCATCCGCGTCCACCTGGAAGAGAAGCACGGCTCCGCATTGGCGTCGAGCACCCGGATCCTCTACGGTGGTTCGGTCAAGACCGATAACGTCGCGCAGATCCTGGCCTCCGACGATGTCGACGGCGCGCTCGTCGGGGGAGCGAGCCTCAACGGGCCTGATTTCGCCGCTTTGTGCCGGGCCGCAGTAGCAAAGTAGACTGACCAACAAATCCTCTGACGAAATATAGGTAGTTCTCGACGTGGAAATCCTCAACATCATACTCATCGTGCTGCTCGTTCTCACGAGCATCTTCCTGACACTCCTCATCCTCATGCACAAGGGCAAGGGCGGAGGCATGTCAGACATGTTCGGTGGCGGCATGTCCTCGTCGCTGGGTTCCTCGGGCGTGGCTGAGCGCAACCTCAATCGGTTCACGACTCTGATGGCGATCATCTGGGGCGCATGCATCATCCTGCTGGGCCTCATCACCCGTTTCAACGCCTGACTGAGACGTCGGTCGACGAAGCCCGCTCCGCACGCCTGCCCTTGGCTGCGAAGGCACAGTCTGAGCGCTGTGGACGGAAGATCGTCTGAGACCACCTCGGCGTTCCAGCCACCATGACGCGCAGTTCATCTGCCACAACGAAGGACCCTGACCGATTGGTCAGGGTCCTTCGTCGTGCCCAGATGAGTGACCTCCAGCCGGAAGTCAGCGCAGGTCGGAAGTCAGTCAACTCCGTAGTGGTGCAGGGGCTCCACGTCTGCGATCGCGCGACGCAGCTGATCAAGGCCCTGTGCACGGTCGAGCAGGTGAACCCTGAGCACGGGGCGTCCCTTGTCCCGCAGAGCCGCGGCATCGCCGAGGGCCTGAGCACGCTGCAGCTCAGTGAAACCATAGGGGCGACCGGGAACCAGCAGATCCGTCCGGGGCTCGGCTGTGATCTGCAGGAACACTCCGTTGGGGTGACCGCCCTTGTGGTACTGACCTGTCGAATGCAGATAGCGCGGTCCGAATCCGAACGTCGTCTGCACACCCGAATGCTGTGAGACCAGGGCTCGGAGGCCTTCGGCATCGGCGTCGGCGATGCGGTCGATGAACGCCTGCACACCGACGAATCCGTACTCGTCGACCTGTTCGAAGAGCTCTCCGATGGCGCCGACGAGGTCAGCAGCCTCCTCGAACTGACCGAAGACCTCAACCTGTTGCTCGCGGAACGCAGGCGCTTCCGGTGCTGCCGACGAACCCTGTGAGAGAGCTTGCCTGGCATGTTCCTTAGCGGCCTCAACATCCGGCTGGTCGAAGGGATCGACCCCGATGCTGTAGCCGGCGATCGCAGTGGCGAATTCCCAGAAGACGAACAGCTCACCAAGGTCACCTTCGAGTTCCGAGTTGAAACCGGATGGTGCCTCGACCTCGGTGATGGGACCCAGAGTGCACAGCATGGCGTCTGCACGGGCGTCGAAAAAGCCGACGTCAGCGGCACCGTCGACGACGACGGGCAGGATGCCCTGACCGTCCTTGCCCAAGGACTCCGCCACCAGCTGTTCGACCCATTTGCTCATCCCAGACAACGCTGGGGTGGTCTCGGCGAGGACGAGCTTCTCTGTTGCCCTGGCATGACCGATGCCCATCCAGGTCCCGAACTGCAGTGCAGGATTGTCAGGAGCATCGGTTCCCAGACCTCCGACAGCCCCTGCCGCCGACTCCGCGATCGCGCGGACATCGACACCGGCAAGACCGGCAGGGACGAGACCGAAGGCCGACAGCGCACTGTAGCGCCCGCCGACGGTCGCATCCGCGTGGAAGGTAGCCAGAAAACCCTGCTCGGTGGCCAAAGCGTCGAGCTCGGTCCCCGGATCGGTGATGGCGATCAGACGAGACGCTGGATCGATGCCCACCGATTCGAAGGCCGCTGAGAATGCGCGGCGAATCGCGTCTGTCTCGATCGTCGTGCCTGATTTGGAAGCGACGATCAGAACGGTGTGCGACAGATCGGTCCCGATCGCCTCGGCGACCTGATTGGGATCGGTGGAGTCCACGACCTCGAGCCTGACCCCCGCGGATTGAGCCATGACCTCCGGGGCCAGCGATGAACCGCCCATCCCCGTCAGGCTGATCGAGCGCAGACCCTGCGCCTCCAGTCGGGCACGCAGAGCCTCGATCTCATCGACGAGCTCCGCAGCCCGCTGGGGCAGATCCACCCAGCCCATGCGCGGCACAGGCTGCTCGTCGTCGGTGAACAACGACGCATCCTTGGCCGCCAGGCGGGAGGGGACACGTGCTTCGAGGAGGCGCCCTACCTCGGCCTCATAGTCCTCAGAGACCGGAACGCTGTGCTGGAGTCTCATGCACGGTCCAATGCAGTGCGAATCGTGTCCTGCAGCTCCGCCCAGCTGACGTCGAACTTCTCAAGTCCTTGCGTCTCAAGCACGGTCATCACCTCCGCATAGTCGATTCCGAGCCGCGCCAGACGGTCGAAGACCCCGTCGGCGGCCCGGTAGTTCTCCGGTGAGATCTCGGCAGACACCTCACCGTGGTCGGCGAAGGCCTGCATCGTGGGTTCAGGCATCGTGTTCACAGTGTTCTGGGCAACGAGTCCAGCCACGTACATCGTGTCGGGGTAGTCGGGGTTCTTGACTCCGGTCGAGGCCCACAGCAGTCGCTGCGGCGTGGCGCCCGCGAGCTCGAGGACCCGGAAGCGCTCGGACGTGAACAGCTGCGAGTGGATCTCATGGGCCAGCACGCAGTTCGCGATTCCCGCCCGCCCCTTGAGCTCCGCCCCGGCCGGATCATCGAGGCCGTCCAGCCGTGCGTCGATCTCCGCATCCACGCGAGAGACGAAGATCGAGGCCACCGACTTGATCTGACTGAGATCATGCCCGGCGACACGAGCCTTCTCCAGGCCCTGGAGGAAGGCTTCGACGACATGTCGGTAGCGGGTCAGGGAGAACACCAAGGTGACGTTGACGCTGATGCCTGCTGCGATGGTCTCGGAGATCGCGCGCAGTCCGGCTTCGGTCGCGGGGATCTTGATCATCGCATTGGGTTCGCCCACGCGCTCCCACAGAGCCTTCGCCGCCGCGACGGTGCCCTCAGCATCGTGTGCCAGCGGGGGAGCGACCTCGATGGACACACGCCCGTCTTCGCCGTTGGTGGCGTCGTAGACAGGACGGAAGAGTCTGGCAGCGGCCGCGACATCCGAGGTGGTCAGGGACTCGATCGCCTCATCGGCGGAGACCTTGCCCTCGCCGAGCTCTGCAACGGCGGAGTCATAGCTGTCCGACCCGGCGATGGCATTTGCGAAGATCGTCGGATTCGTCGTCACTCCGGTGACGTTCGAGTCCTCGATGAGGCGTGCCAGGTCGCCGGACTCGAGACGAGTCCGTGACAGGTCATCGAGCCAGATGGAGACTCCGTGCTCGCTCAGCTGTGCCAGATTGCCGCTCATGCGTCCTCCTTCGCCGCTGCGATCGATTCCTCGGCGGCGGTGACGACAGCCGCCGGGGTGATTCCGAATTTCTCGTACAGTGTGGCGTAATCGGCCGAAGCACCGAAGTGCTCGATCGACACGGCACGGCCGGCATCGCCGAGGTACTTGTGCCAGCTCATCGCCGAGGCGGCTTCGATGCTCACACGAGCCTTGAGACCGCGGGGCAGGACCGCTCTGCGGTAGTCCTCGGGCTGAGCGTCGAACCATTCCTGGCACGGCATCGAAATGACGCGTGCTGGGGTGCCTGCGGCCTGCAGCTCTTCGGCTGCCGCGATCGCAATGGCGACCTCGGAACCGCTGGCGAGGATGGCCACCTCGGGTTCATCCGCGGTATCGAAGAGCACGTAGCCGCCGCGAGCGGCCTCGGAGGCAGGGGCGTACTTCTCACGGTCGAAGACCGGAACGGCCTGACGGGTGAGCACGAGTCCGCTGGGCCCGTCGGTGCGATCGAGAATCCTGCGCCACACGACCGAGGTCTCATTCGCATCGGCTGGACGCACAAGATCAAGGCCGGGAATCGCACGCAAGGCGGAGAGATGCTCGATCGGCTGGTGCGTGGGTCCGTCTTCGCCGAGGCCGATCGAATCGTGCGTCCACACGAACACGTTCGGCAGCTGCTGCAGAGCGGCCAGCCGTATGGCCGGACGCTGGTAGTCGCTGAAGACGAGGAAGGTGCCGCTGTAGGGGCGCGTGCCGCCGTGCAGGGCGATGCCGTTGCCGATGAGTCCGGCGGAGAATTCGCGGACGCCGTAGTGGATGTTGCGCCCGTAGACGTTACCGGAGAAAGCACCGGTCGAACGATGCTCGGGCAGGAAGCTCGGGTCGCCCTTGATCAGTGTGTTGTTCGATCCGGCGAGGTCGGCGGATCCGCCCCACAGTTCGGGCATGGTTGCCGCGATGGCGTTGAGGACCTGCCCGGAGGCGGCGCGAGTCGCGATGCCCTTGTCGCTGGTTTCGAAGACAGGGAACTGGTTGTCGAGTCCGGCTGGAAGTTCACGCTTGGCCAGGCGGTCGAAGAGTTCGGCGTTGGCCGGGTTCGCCTCGCGCCAGGCGCTGTAGGACTCGTTCCATTCGATGTGGGCTCCGCGGCCGCGGTCCAGTGCCGAGCGGGTGTGGTTGAGCACCTCGGCGGGCACTGCGAATGTCTCTTCGGGATCGAAGCCGAGGATCTCCTTCGTCGCCTTGATCTCGTCGTCGCCGAGTGCGGAACCGTGAGAGCCGCCGGTGTTCTGCGCGTTCGGGGCGGGCCAGGCGATGATGGTCGAGAGACGGATGAAGGAGGGGCGGGGATCGGTCTTTGCCGCTTCCATAGCGGCGTGGAAGGCTTCCACGTCCTCCTTGTACTCGTCGCCGGCTCTGAAGTCGACGTGCTGGACGTGCCAGCCGTACGCGGCGTAGCGGGCCGCGGTGTCCTCGCTGAAGGCGATCGCGGTGTCGTCTTCGATGGAGATCCGGTTGTCGTCCCAGATCACGACCAGGTTGGACAGCTCCTGGGTTCCGGCCAGGGACGAAGCCTCACCCGATACGCCTTCCTCAAGGTCGCCGTCGGATGCCAGGACGACGACGGAATGATCGAAGGGCGAGGCACCGGGAGCAGCATCAGGATCGAAGAGGCCGCGTTCGCGGCGAGAGGCCATGACCATTCCCACCGCCGAGGCGAGGCCGGATCCCAGCGGTCCCGTCGTGATCTCGACGCCTGCAGTGTGTCCGACCTCCGGGTGACCGGGAGTCAGTGAACCCCAGGTGCGCAGTGCCTTCAGATCGTCGAGCTCGAGGCCGAAGCCCGAGAGGTAGAGCTGGACGTACTGGGTCAGCGAGCTGTGCCCGCATGAGAGAACGAAGCGATCGCGGCCGGCCCAACTCGGATCGGCGGGATCATGATTGAGACCGTACTGGTAGAGGTAGTGTGCAACGGGAGCAAGACTCATCGCGGTTCCGGGGTGACCGTGTCCGGCCTTCTGCACTGCATCTGCGGCGAGGAGGCGGGCGGTGTCGACTGCGCGGTTGTCGAGTTCTGTCCAGGACAGGGAGTTCATGTCTTCGAGCGATCCTTCGTTCGTCTTAGAGGCGTGCACTCAAACTCTACCGCGCCGGGTCCCAAACGCGAGGGGTGAGATCGCCGACCCTGATATCGCAAGCGCGTTGCACCTCGGCAGCGGGGTCGTGATTCCTGTTCGCGGCGGTCGCACCCGGCATCTGGATACTGTGGCTCAGATAGGCTGCAGAATCAGGCTCCGAAACACAGCCTCCACCGACTGGCAAAAAATTCGACAGAGGGTAGAATCGACGACGTGAGTGAACTTCGTCAGAACCAGGACACGCAGAGTGAACGCCCTCTGCAGAGGGCAGTCGACGAGGAACGACTCTCAAAACACCCCCGCTCGATCATCAGTGCCTACATCGCACTGACCAAGCCTCGAGTGATCGAACTCCTGCTGGTGACCACTGCTCCGGTGATGTTCCTCGCCGCGCAGGGAATGCCGAATATCTGGCTGGTCATCAACACCCTCATCGGCGGCGCTGCAGCCGCAGCCTCCGCTTCGGTCTTCAACTGCTACGTCGATCGTGACATCGACGCGAAGATGGAACGCACCAAGCATCGCCCACTCGTGACCGGTGAGATCACACCACGGGCGGCACTCATCTTCGCCTTCGCACTGGGCCTGGGATCGATCTTCTGGCTCGGCGGCTTCACGAACTGGGTGACCGCTGGACTCACCGCCTGCGCGATCCTGCTCTACGCGGTCTTCTACACCCTGGTCCTCAAGCGTCGCACCACGCAGAACATCGTCTGGGGCGGCGCCGCGGGCTGCATGCCTGTGCTCATCGGCTGGTCTGCCGTCACCGGCGGGCTGGCCTGGGAAGCTCTCCTACTCTTCCTCGTGGTCTTCTTCTGGACGCCGCCGCACTACTGGCCGCTGGCGATCAAGTACAAGGCCGACTACGATGCCGCAGACGTTCCGATGCTGCCCTCGAAGGTTCCGCCGACGAACGTCGGTCGCCAGATGATCGCCTACACCTGGGCGATGGTGGCGTGTTCACTGGCACTCATTCCGCTCGCCCCGATGGGCCCTGTCTACACAGGCGTCGCGGTTCTCGCCGGCGCTTGGTTCCTGTTCTCCTGCTATGCACTCGTCTCCCGGGCGAAGAAGGGCAAGAGCGGAACCTCGCTGAAGGCGATGAAGGTCTTCCACGGCTCGATCACCTATTTGTCGCTGCTCTTCCTCGCCGTCGCGATCGACCCGTTCGTCCTCCCCGGCTTCTGGTAGGTCCCTACTCAGCCCGCGTCGACGAGTTCCTTGATGACGATCTTCTTCATCCCCATCAGCGCCTTGACCTGAGCGTCTCCGGTCATCAGCTCGTCGAGGTGTGCGGGAACAATCTGCCAGCTGATCCCGAATTTGTCCTTGAGCCAGCCGCACTGCTCGCTGGCGGGAACGGCCGACAGCGCTGACCAGTAGTGGTCGATCTCGGCCTGGTCGGCACATTCGACGGTCAGTGAGATCGCCTCGTTGAACGCGAATGCAGGTCCGCCGTCGAGGCAGATGAAGCGATTGCCGTCGAGCTCGAAGACCCCATTGATGACCTTGCCGCGCATCCCCGCGTAATGCGGATCGAGGGATTCATCGGGGTAGCGGTCGATGGAGACGATGTGCGAGTTGGGGAAGACGGAGCAGTAGAACCTCATCGCCTCCTCGGCGTGGTCAGTGAACCACAGGCACGGCGTGATCGGTGTCGGCATGATGGGTGCTCCTCGGGTATGCGCTGTCGAGGACGGCAACGCTTGCCGCGATAGTAGCCGAGATGCCGATCATATGGAATGCCACGAGCACGATGGGCACGCCGGTGAAGTACTGGACGTAGCCGATGATCCCCTGGAGCACCTCGATGACGAGGAGCACGGCCAGCGGTCGGACCATGACGGTGTGCTTCTTCACTGCCAGGACGAGCGAGGCGATGGTCGCGATGACCAGCAGCCAGACCGGTGCGGCATGTGCGCGGGTGATCCAGACGTTATCGAGGCCGTTGCGGGTCGACATCGTCGAGCCCGAGTGCGGACCCGCGCCCGTGGTCAGGACACCGAAGATCACCACGATCGCGGTCAGCCCGAGGATGGTCCAGCCGAGTGCCGGCAGCGGAGACGGAGCCTTCTCAGCTGTGCGCACGCCGGTGTCGTAGGTGCGGCGAACGAAGTACGCGGCGACGCCGATGGCGATGGCAGAGGGCACGAAGTGTCCGGCCACGACCCACGGGTTGAGCTTGGTCCACACGGTGATGCCGCCGACGAGGGCCTGGATGGGGACAATGGCCAGCAGCCCGAGGTTGAGCCAGAACAGGTCGGGGCGCTGCTTCCGATGCCTCCAGAGCATGAAGAGGATGACGACTCCGAGCATGGCCAGCGCCACCGCCAGCGTGCGGTTGCCGAATTCGATGAGGCCGTGGATGCCCATCTCCGGGGTCGTCACGAGTGAATCGGGGGTGCACTTGGGCCAGTCCGTGCAGCCGAGGCCGGAGCCGGTGAGCCGTACGATGCCACCGCTGACGATGATGGTGGCCTGCGCGATGAGCATGGCCCATGCAGCTACACGGATCCTCTTAGTGACCATTTCTCTCCTCATTCGAATCGGAACCACCTGCGTGCTGCAAGCGCCCCCACCAGCCCCCACACGAGGAGCACGATCAGTGCTTTGACATCGAAGCCCGCGCCGCCGACGGCCGCACGCATCGCATCGCCGAGCGCGCCGGAGGGCAGATAGCCGACCACGGTGCCCCATTCTCCCGGGTGGGCGATGACGAGCCCGCCCACACCGGCCATGAGGACCCAGATCAGGTTCGCGCCGGCCAGGGTGGCCTCCGCCCGCACGGTTCCTGCCATTAGCAAGCCTAAGGACAGCAGCGCTGCGGTGCCAAGAAGCGTGGTCAGGATCAATGCGAGTGGGTTCACGGGACTGTTGAAGCCGAGGCCCACAGCGATGGCGAAGGCAAGGATGAATTGGATGATGACGACGGCGATGACCGCGCCGAGCTTGCCGAGGATGAGGCCATTCGTGCCCAGCGGCGTCGTCGCCAGCTGTCGCAGCACCCCATAGCGGCGGTCGAAGGCCGTGGCGATCGCCTGACCAGTGAAGGCGGTCGATGCCAGGCACAGGCTCAGTGCACCGGGCAGCGCCACGGTGAGCGGATCCGCCCCAGGCCCGACGATGCCGAGGCCGCTGAGCAGTGGAGCCTTCGCGAGGAAGATGAGCATACCCAGCGGCAGGATGAGTGAGAGCAGCAGCTGTTCGCCGTTGCGCAGGACGGAGATCGTCTCGAACCTCACCTGCGCCAGGACACGTCTGGTTCTCATCGCAGCGGCCTGCCCGTGAGTTCGAAGAACACATCTGCCAGCGATTGGGAGTGCATGTCGATGTCCTTGATCGCCAGCCCCGCCTCGGCGACGGCCGTGCACAGGCCAGCGATCTGGGTGCTGTCGAGGTCCCCGTCGACGACGAGGGCCGGTCCCACCACCGAGGTGGCCGCGATTCCATTCATCGTGGCCAGGAGTTCACGAGGAGCCGGCTCCAGCGGCTGACTGACCCTGATGACGAGTCGGCGACCGGAAGGTGATGCGTTGCGCAGATCCTCGGGAGCGCCCTGGGCGATGATGCGACCGCGATCGATGACGACGACCTCGTCGGCCAGCTCCTCCGCCTCGGCGAGGTCATGGGTCGTCAGGACCACGGCCACCGAGGCTGCTGCCAGCTCCCGGATGAAACCGTGGACGACCTCCCGTGCCTGAGGATCGAGCCCGGCACAGGGCTCATCGAGGAAGACCAGGCGCGGTCGGCCGATGAGTGCGGCGGCCAGGGCCACTCGTTGCTTCTGGCCTCCCGACAGGCGCCGAATCGTGCGTGTGGAGAACTCGTGCAGACCCAAGGGATCGGCGAGTTCATCGACGCTGAGCGGATTGGGATAGAGGGACGCGAGGTGTCGCAGAACCTGGAGCGGCTTCGCGCTCATCGGCAGTCCGCCGTCCTGGAGCATGACGCCTGCGAGCAGAGATGTCGAGGCATGGTCACGGAACGGATCCTGGCCGAAGATCTCCACGCGACCGGCATCGGGGGCCCGTGTGCCCACCGCCAGGGAGATCGTCGTCGACTTGCCTGCACCATTGGGTCCGAGCACACCGAGGATGGATCCGGTGGCGGCATCGAGGTCGATCCCGTCGACGACGTGGTGTGCGCCGTACGAGTAATGGAGACCACGTATGGTGAGGGCCGATTCTGACACCTGACCATTCTACGACGCGTCGAATCGGGTCGTAGTTAGGCTCACCTAGTTTTACGAAACAAATTACGCAACAATAGTGTTGTGTTAGTCAAGGAGGTGGAGAATGGCTGCGAACGACACAGAAGATCGCCGTACCCGAGAGAAGGTATTTCGATCGGTGCTCGATGAAGGGCCGATCACTGCCTCGGCGTTGGCAAAGGGTCTTGACCTGACTCCAGCGGCGATTCGTCGTCACATGGATGCGCTGGAGAGCGAGGGCCTCATCGAGGTCCGAGAGCTCGCCGGCAAGCAGGCAGGCCGCGGCAGGCCGGCCAGACACTACGTGGTCACCTCGCGTGGGCATGGCTCGGTCACGCATTCCTATGACCAGCTGGCAGTCGATATCCTCCGGTTCATGAAGGACCGAGTCGGCCATGAGGCCGTTGAGGAGTTCACCGAGGACCTGGTTGCGAAACTCCGCGACCGCCTCGGCGGGGAACTGGATCGACGGGGAGGCACCACAGTGGCTTCCCGCTCCCGGGGACTGGCTGCGGCATTGACCAAGGAGGGATATGCCGCCTCGGCGACACCGGTGGCGGCCGGCACCCCTCTCGAAGCGATGCAGCTGTGCCAAGGACATTGTCCGATCCAGGCAGTCGCCTCCGAGTTCCCCGAGATCTGCGAAGCAGAACTCGCCATGTTCTCGGACTACCTGGGCGTCGATGTTCGCCGTCTGTCCTCATTGGCCCACGGCGACCATGTCTGCACCACCCACATTCCGACCTCGGAACTCACCAGACCACTCATCCACAGCAATGATCGACCTCAAGGAGGTTCCCGATGACTGACACAGGCAATCGGATCATCGATGCTAACCCCGAGCTCAAAGACCTCGGGCAGTACGCATACGGTTGGCACGACGGAAACGACGCCGGAGAGTTCGCGGCGCGCGGTCTTTCAGAAGACGTCGTCCGCAACATCTCGAAGTTGAAGGACGAGCCGGACTGGATGCTGCAGCGCCGACTCAAGGCGCTCAAACTGTTTGAGAAGAAGCCGATGCCCAGCTGGGGTGCAGACCTCACCGGCATCCACTTCGACGACATCAAGTACTTCGTGCGCTCGACGGAGGGTCAGGCGACGTCCTGGGAGGATCTGCCCGAGGACATCCGCAATACCTACGACAAGCTCGGCATCCCCGAGGCTGAGAAGCAGCGCCTCGTCGCCGGTGTGGCCGCTCAGTACGAGTCCGAGGTCGTCTACCACCAGATCAACGAAGAGCTCGAGAAGCAGGGTGTCATCTTCATGGACACCGACACTGGGCTGCGCGAGTACCCGGAGATCTTCGAAGAGTACTTCGGCTCGATCATCCCCGCCGGAGACAACAAGTTCTCGGCGCTCAACACCGCAGTCTGGTCGGGCGGTTCCTTCGTCTACGTCCCCAAGGGCGTCCACGTCGAGATCCCTCTGCAGGCCTACTTCCGTATCAACACGGAGAACATGGGCCAGTTCGAGCGCACCCTCATCATCGCCGACGAAGGCTCGTCAGTGCACTACGTTGAGGGCTGCACCGCACCGATCTACAAGACCGACTCACTGCACTCCGCAGTCGTCGAGATCGTGGCCAAGAAGGACGCGAAGGTTCGCTACACGACCATCCAGAACTGGTCGAACAACGTGTACAACCTCGTCACCAAGCGTGCGATCGCTGAAGAGGGCGCCTCCATGGAATGGGTCGACGGCAACATCGGTTCGAAGGTCACCATGAAGTACCCGGCCATCTGGCTGACCGGTGAGCACGCACGCGGCGAGACGCTGTCCGTGGCATTCGCCGGCGAGGGCCAGCACCAGGACACCGGTGCGAAGATGGTTCACGCCGCTCCGAACACCCACTCCTCGATCGTGGCGAAGTCCGTGGCCCGTGGCGGCGGACGTTCCGGTTACCGCGGACTCGTCCACGTGCACCCCGGAGCCAAGGGCTCGTCGAACAACGTCCTCTGTGACGCACTTCTGGTCGACAACATGTCACGTTCTGACACCTACCCGTACATCGACATCCGCGAGGACGATGTGACGCTGGGTCATGAGGCGACCGTGTCGAAGGTGAGTGAGGATCAGCTCTTTTACCTCATGAGCCGCGGCATGGAGGAGACCGAGGCAATGGCGATGATCGTGCGCGGATTCGTCGAGCCGATTGCTCGCGAGCTGCCGATGGAATACGCACTCGAGCTCAACCGCCTCATCGAAATCCAGATGGAAGGTGGCGTGGGCTGATCTACGCCCACCACCGACCACGACAAGGAGTTTTCTAAGTGACTGATACCACCAATCCGTTGGGCCTCGATGAGCACTCTCATGGCGCCGACGTCCAAGTCCCCGATTCCAAGCGGGACGCTCGCACACGCAGCTTCGACGTCTCCGACTTCTCCGTCCCGAACGGACGCGAAGAGGAATGGCGGTTCTCGCCGGTGCGCAAGCTCAGTGATTTCTTCACCGACGCTGCCTCCGAGACGAAGCTGACCACGACCGGCGACCTGCCTGAAGGCATCTCCGTGGAGGAGATCTCGCTCGAAGCCGCGCAGGAACTGGGAATCCTCGAACCCGAGGATCGGGCCGCCGCCGTGGCAGCCAACCGTGCCGCAACCGTCACCCACTACTCGGTTCCCGCGGGAACCGAGATCGACGGCGCCGTGATCATCCACGCCGACGGCACCGGCAACGACATCTCCCATGGACATGTCGTCGTCTCCGTCGGAGCGAATGCCAAGGCGACCATCGTCGTCGAGCACGAAGGACTCGCTCGGCACTCCGAGCTCGTGTCCCTCGTCATCGGTGATGGCGCAAATGTGACATTCGTGTCCCTGCAGCTCTGGGACGACGAGACACAGCACCTGGGCCAGCACGACGCGATCGTGGGCAAGGATGCGAAGTTCAAGCACATCGTCATCAGCCTCGGCGGAGACATCGTGCGCCTGAACACGAACGTGCGCTACTCGGCAGCCGGGGGAGAGGCCGAACTGCTCGGACTCTACTTCGCCGATGCCGGCCAGCACTTCGAGCACCGCACCTACGTCGACCACAACACGCCGAAGGCCACCTCGAACGTCCACTACAAGGGCGCTCTCCAGGGCAAGGACGCACGCAGCGTCTGGATCGGCGATGTGCTCATCCGCCCCGAGGCACTCGACATCGACACCTACGAGCTCAACCGCAACCTCATCCTCTCCGATGGGGCCAGGGCGGACTCGGTGCCGAACCTCGAGATCGAGACCGGCGACATCGCCGGCGCCGGACACGCTTCGTCGACCGGACGCTTCGACGAGGAGCACCTGTTCTACCTGATGAGCCGCGGCATCCCCGAGGACGTTGCCCGTCAGCTCGTGGTTCGCGGATTCTTCAACGAAGTGATCCAGAAGATCCAGGTGCCAGAGATCGAAGAGGTCCTCAACGAACGAATCGAGGAAGAACTCTCCCGGAGCGTTCTGTGACCATGATCGACGTTGCGGCCGCCGACGAGGTGGCCGCGGGCGCGACGATGCGGATCGAAGTGAACAACTTCGAGATCTGCATCGCCCGCGACTCCGACGGCACGATCCATGCCATCGACGATGTCTGCACTCACGGCGAGGTATCGCTGGCCGAGGGAGAAGTGGAGGGCTGCGCCATCGAATGCTGGCTGCACGGCTCCCAGTTCGACCTCAAGACCGGCCGCCCACTGAGCCCACCGGCCTTCGAACCCGTCGCAGTCTATGACTGCAAGGAGATCGCCGGCCGCATCCTGCTTGACCCGAGCACAGTGGTCAATTGACCAGCACGCTCAACTGATCACCACGCTTACCTGAATTGAAAAGGATTGACATGTCCACTCTGAAAATCACTGACCTGCACGTCAGCGTCAACACCGAAACCGGTCCCAAGCCGATCCTCAACGGCATCAACCTGGAGATCAACTCCAACGAGACTCACGCCATCATGGGCCCCAACGGCTCCGGCAAGTCCACACTTGCCTACTCCCTGGCCGGTCACCCGAAGTACCAGGTGACCTCGGGCTCCGTCACCCTCGACGGCGTGGACGTCCTCGCGATGTCCGTCGACGAGCGCGCCAAGGCCGGACTGTTCCTGGCCATGCAGTACCCCGTCGAGGTCCCCGGCGTGACCGTGACGAACTTCCTGCGTTCGGCCAAGACCGCAATCGACGGTGAAGCACCGAAGCTGCGTAACTGGACCAAGGACCTCAAGTCCGCGATGGAGAACCTTCGCGTGGATCCTGAGTTCGCCAGCCGCAACGTCAACGAAGGATTCTCAGGCGGCGAGAAGAAGCGCCACGAGATCCTGCAGATGGAGATGCTCAAGCCCAAGTTCTCCGTCCTCGACGAGACCGACTCCGGCCTTGACGTCGATGCTCTGCGCATCGTGTCCGAGGGCATCAACCGGGTGCGCGAGTCGACCGATGTCGGCGTCCTGCTCATCACGCACTACACCCGCATCCTCAGCTACATCAAGCCCGACCACGTGCACGTGATCATCAAGGGCAAGGTTGCTGAAGAGGGCGGACCCGAGCTGGCCGATCGCCTCGAGAACGAGGGCTACGACCGCTTCCTGCAGGCCTCGGTCTGATGTTCTCCCGCCTGCGGAACGACTTCCCGATCCTGGACACCAGGGTCGGGGAGTCGTCTCTGAGCTATCTCGACTCTGGCGCGACTTCCCAGAAGCCGCAGTGCGTCATCGACACATTCACCGAGTACTACTCGCAGCGCAATGCCGCCGTCCACCGTGGAGCACACTCTCTTGCGGTGATGGCAACCGACGCGTTCGAGGCAGGCCGTGAGGCAGTGGCAGACCTCGTCGGCGGAGCACCCGAACAGGTGGTCTGGACGAAGAACGCCACCGAGGCACTCAACGTGGTCGCATTGGGCATCGACCGAGCCAGCCATGGCTTCGGGGGAGAGGCCGCTCAGCGCTTCGGGCTCGGACCCGCCGACTCCATCGTCGTCACCGAGATGGAACACCACGCAAACCTCGTCCCCTGGCAGCAGCTCGCCCAGTCCACGGGTGCTCAACTCCGCTGGCTCCCGGTCACGGACGCCGGAGAGCTCGATCTCAGCGATCTGGAATCCATCGTCGACGAGACGACCAAGGTCTTCGCCTTCACCCATGTATCGAATGTGCTCGGCACCATCAACCCGGTCGACACACTCGTCGCCCGGGCCCGGCAGGTGGGTGCGCTCGTCGTCCTCGACGCCTGCCAATCCGTCCCGCACATGCCAGTGAACTTCGTCGACCTCGATGTCGACTTCGCGGCGTTCTCCGCCCACAAGGCGTTGGGACCCACCGGTCTCGGTACCCTCTGGGGGAAGACGGACCTGCTGAACTCGCTGCCCCCGGTCTTGACCGGGGGATCCATGATCACCACAGTGACCATGGAGGACTCGGCGTTCATGGACGCACCACAGCGGTTCGAGGCCGGAACACAGCCCGTGGCCGAGGTCGCGGCGTTCACCACAGCGGTCAACTACCTCGCCGAGGTAGGCCTGAAGAAGATCTTCGACCATGAGCGAGAGCTCGCCGGAGTCCTCCTCGACGGCATCGCGAAGATTCCCGGCATCACCGTGCTCGGCGCCGCCGATGATCGGATCGGAACCGTGGCCTTCGACGTCGACGGCGTCCACGCCCACGACGTGGGACAGTACCTCGACTCCCAAGGAGTTGCGGTCCGGGTCGGCCACCATTGCGCTCAACCGCTGCACCGGCGCTTCGGCGTCACCGCCACGACGCGGGCGAGCACCTATCTGTACAACAACACCGAGGACTGCGAACAGTTCCTGGCCGCTCTGGCCGAGGTCCGTCCCTTCTTCGGAGTTCAGTGAGGATCGTGTCATGAGCACGCAGATGCAACAGCTCTACCAACAGGTCATCCTCGACCACTCCCGGTCGCGGATCGGCAATGCGGCTCTGCTGCGCGAGGGCGCAGCGGGACCTCACGGCTCCTCGCACCAAATCAATCCCACGTGCGGAGACGAGATCGAACTCGAGACCGAGATCAGCGATGACGGCGCAATCGCTGTGCGTTGGTCCGGCGACGGGTGCTCGATCTCGATGGCCTCGGCCTCAGTTCTCTCCGAGCTCGCTTCGGAGAACAGCGTAGAGGGCATGCTCGACATCGAAGCGAAGTTCCACGAGCTGATGCACTCTCGTGGGACAATTGCGGGAGATGAGGAAATACTCGGCGACGCTGCGGCGTTCAGCGGAGTGTCGAAGTTCCCCGCCAGGATCAAGTGCGCGCTCCTGTCCTGGGTCGCGTTCAAGGACGCACTCAACCAAGCCCAAACGTCTCTGAAGGAGTAGGAATGCCCGAAGTGATTGACGCACCGCAGAACGCCAGCATCGACGAGGTGCGCGAAGCGATGATGGACGTCGTCGACCCGGAGCTCGGCGTCAACATCGTCGATCTCGGACTCGTCTACGGACTCTCCGTCGAAGACGACGGCACCGCCGTCGTCGAGATGACCCTGACATCTGCGGCCTGCCCGCTGACCGATGTCATCGAAGACCAGACCGCTCAGTGCCTCGAAGGCATCGTGCCGGCCTACCGGATCAACTGGGTCTGGATGCCGCCATGGGGCCCCGAGAAGATCACCGACGACGGTCGCGAACAGATGCGTGCCCTCGGCTTCAACATCTGAGTTCTGATACTGCCGACGTCCCCGCGGGGACGTCACACCCTCACCTCGCCGAGGTGGGAGCGCCGATTCCGGTGCTCCCACCTCGGCGATGTCGTGGGTCGGGGTTGCGGAGATCACCTGCCCTGAATGCAGGGGACCAGGCTCGGCATGAAAGAATGAAGACCGACTTTCCTAGGAGAACCATTGACGATCATCGCTGCCGCAGACGGGTCAGCCCTCGGCAACCCCGGACCCGCCGGCTGGGCCTGGTACGTCGATGATGACTGCTGGCACGCCGGCGGTTGGACCGAATCGACGAATAACCGCGGCGAACTCATGGCCGTCCTCGACTTGCTGAACTCGACAGCGGAAGCCAATGAGGATCTCAAGGTCTTCTGCGACTCCAAATACGTCATCAACGCGTGCACGAAGTGGATGCCCGGCTGGAAGCGCAAAGGATGGAAGAAGGCCGACGGCAAGGACGTCCTCAACAAGGATCTCCTCGAACAGCTCGATTCCGCGCTGAAGGGCCGCGAGGTCGAATTCGAGTGGGTCAAGGGCCACAGCAACCACGCAATGAACGAAGCGGCAGACGACCGTGCACGGGCAGCCGCCACCGCGTATCAGAAGGGCACCAAGGTTCCGGCCGGACCCGGATACGTCCCCGCGGGGACGTCCCGGTCGATCACGGCTGCGTCGACTCAAGACGCGCCGGTCGGCGTCGAGACGCCGGTCGCCGACGAGGCCCCGGGAGCCGCGGCCACCACGCTCGTGTCGTGTCGAGTGCCCACACACATTGCAGACGAACTCGTCTCCCGGGCACAGGCTCAGGGAATCCACCCGCAAGAATTCTTGGCCGACATCATCGGTCGCAGTTTGGAGAATGAATGATTCAGGCATCCGACCTCGAAGTCACCGTCGGCGCCCGTACGCTGATGTCCGAGGTCTCCTTCCGCGTGGACAAGGGCGACCGTGTCGGCCTGGTCGGACGCAACGGGGCAGGCAAGACCACCCTGACGAAGGTGATCATGGGTGGACACAGTGCCTCGAAGGGCAGTGTGTCCGTCTCCGGGTCGGTGGGGTACCTGCCTCAGGATCCGCGCAGCGGCGACCCACAGGCCACCGGCATGGAACGCGTCCTTTCCGCCCGCGAGCTCGACGTCTTAGTCAAGCGTCTGCGCAAGGCAGAACACCAGATGGCCTCGTCTGATGAGAACGTCTCGATGAAGGCCATCGAGCGCTACCCGCGCATCGAAGCCGAATTCATGGCCGCAGGCGGCTACTCAGCGGAGTCCGAAGCCTACGCGATCGCAGCGAACCTGGGCCTCGACGAAGACCTCATCAACCAGGAGATCGGCACCCTCTCCGGCGGCCAGAGGCGCCGCGTCGAACTTGCCCGGATCCTCTTCTCAGCCCCGGACACGATGATCCTCGACGAGCCGACGAACCACCTGGACGCAGAATCCGTGTTGTGGCTGCGCGACTATCTCAAGGGCTACTCCGGCGGACTCATCATCATCAGTCACGACCTCGACCTCATTGACGAAGTCGTCAACAAGGTGTTCTTCCTCGACGCGACCCGCCAGACCATCGACATCTATTCGATGGGCTACCGTCTCTACCTCAAGCAGCGCGAAGATGATGAGCGCCGCCGCCGTCGCGAGCGTGCCAATGCCGAGAAGAAGGCTTCGGCACTGAACGCCCAGGCGAACAAGATGATGGCGAAGGCGACGAAGACCGTGGCCGCCCAGCAGATGGCCAAACGTGCCGAACGCCTGCTGTCGGGACTCGATGCCGAACGCAGCACCGAGAAGGTCGCGAACCTGCGGTTCCCGGCCCCCGCCGACTGCGGAAGGGTGCCGCTGACGGCTGAGGGACTCTCGCGCAGCTTCGGTTCGACAGAGGTCTTCACCGGCGTCGACCTGGCCATCGACAAGGGCTCACGAGTGGTCATCCTCGGCTACAACGGTGCCGGCAAGACAACGCTGCTGCGTCTGCTGGCCGGTCTCGACGAGCCGGACTCGGGTGAGGTCGTCCCGGGCTTCGGCCTCAAGCTCGGCTACTACGCACAGGAACACGAGACGCTCGATCTCGATCGCAGCGTGTTGGAGAATATGAAGCGCAACTCCCCGCACCTCGACGACACCGCGGTGCGCAATGTCCTCGGTTCGTTCCTGTTCTCCGGCGACGACGTGCACAAGCCCTCAAAGGTGCTCTCCGGCGGTGAGAAGACCCGTCTGGCGCTGGCCACACTCGTGGTCTCCAGCGCCAACGTCCTCCTCCTCGATGAGCCGACGAACAACCTCGATCCGGCCTCTCGTGAGGAGATCCTCTCAGCCATCCGCCGCTATGAGGGCGCCATCATCCTCGTCACCCACGATGAGGGGGCCGTCTCCGCTCTCGACCCCGACCGTGTGCTGCTGTTGCCCGACGGCGACGAGGACCTGTGGAACGACACCTACCTGGATCTCGTCACACTGGCCTGAGGCTCGACCTCTTCGCCGGTGGTCCCGGCGACCGCCGGTTCAGGAGTGCTTGAACCGGTCCTCGATGAATTCGTCCTCTTCGGCCTCGTCACGGCCGTGCACGCCCGGTGATCTCAACCGGTTGCGGCCATAGCGGTTGCCCGGCCGGGAGATCTTCGCTCCCGCTCCCAGTGCTGCCTTGTCCACCACGACGTATTCGACGTCGCCGGTGGATCTCTCAGCCGCCTCGGCGTCGGCTCTGCGTTCTCGTCTGGCCGAGATCGACACGGCGATGATGATCATGATGCCGAAGGTGAACCACTGGAGCATGTAGGACAGGTGGTTGCCCGGGTCGAGATCCGGTGCCGGCAGCGGCGTCAGCCCAGATTCGTCGGGTGGTAGGCCGCTGCCGGTGTGGACGGTCTCCGCGTAGACGTTTTCGTAGGCCGAGTCCATGCCGGGGATCCGGGCGGGATCGATGGCCTTGATCAGCCCATCCGGATTGTTGTCCTCGGAACCGTCCTGGGCCGGTTGGAGACGGGCAGCGATGGTCTGCTCCCCGGTGGGCGTCGGCGGGACCCGATCGGGTTCTGCGATCCATCCCCTGACGATCGCGATCGTGTCTCCGGACGTGAGTTCGAACGGAACGACGACGTAGTAGCCGACCTTGTCATTGACTGTGCGGTTGCGCGCGAACACGGTATCGGACGTCCGGTAGTGTCCGGTCAGCGACACCTGTCGCCATTCATCGGACTCGTCGAGGTTCGCCGAGGTGGAACCCAGGATGCTCGTGATGTCGACCGGTGCCGACGAATAGTTCGCGTTGATCGTAGCGATCTCATGCTGCCGCTGATCCTGTCGGTCCTTCTGCCACAATGCCAGGAAGATGCAGGCGATGACGATGATGATGGTCATGGCGATGTATTTCAGCCACCGCGGACTGAAGAGGAAGGAATAGCGTGACATCAACCGGCGTCCTCCGGGATGTCGTCGACGGCAACGTCGCTCTGATAGAAGTTGCGCATGGTCAGGAACTCTCGCAGATAGTCGAGATGTTCGTCACAGGCCAGCCAGGTCTTGCGGCGTTTGGGCATGTGCAGGCGGGGATTGTTCCACAGAATTGCGCGGGTGGCCTCTGCCCGGCATCCCTTCGCCGAGCACTGGAGCGTCTCGGTCATGCTTCATCACCTCGAGTCGGGTCTGCCGAAGTTTCACCATCGTCTGGCGCTGAGTCCTCGGATTCCCCGGCGATCGTCTCCCCGGGGACGGTCTCACCGGAAGCCGGCGGCAGCTCGGGCATCGGCGCGTTGTCCAGCAGAGCCGAATCGTCATTGGTGGTGCGCTCACGACCGGCATTGGCGAAGATCACAGCCGGATAGGGGAGGAGCACGGCACCGGCCACGCAGATCCACATCAACACGGTCAGATCTGCCCGGAACATGAAATAGGCCGCCACGAAGCAGAGCGTGCGAATTGCCATGGTGATCGAGTATTTGATGATCCGCGACTTCATGTCGTCATCAAGGGCGGTGTCTGCCGTGGTGATCTGCTGCGGGTGCTTGGACATAGCCTTCTTCGTTCGATTACTGCTACAAAATCATACTCTTCGTTTGTGAGAGTCGTATCGACGCCTGCCGGTTCGCGATAGGTTAGTGACGGTAAGTTTGATCTCAAACGCTGATCAATCTGTATTGTCCACCAACAGGAGAGATTCGTGTCAGAACCACGCATAGTCCTCGTGACCGGAGGAAACCGCGGAATCGGCCGCACCATCGCCGAGGAATTCCTCGCCCAGGGCGACACAGTTGCCGTCACCTCCCGCAACGGAGACGCACCAGAAGGTGCTCTGGCCGTGTCCGCAGACGTCACCGATACCGCGTCCCTCGACGCGGCATTCGCGCAGATCGAGGAGAAGCTGGGCCCAGTCGAGGTGGTCGTGGCGAACGCCGGCATCACCCGTGACAATCTGCTCATGCGGATGAGTGACGAGGAGTTCGAGGCCGTCGTCGACACCAACCTCACCGGCACCTTCCGCACCGTCAAACGTGCCATCACCGGAATGATTCGTGCGAAGAAGGGCCGCATCGTGCTCATCTCGTCCGTGTCGGGACTCTACGGGGTCCCCGGTCAGGCGAACTACTCGGCGTCGAAGGCCGGTCTCGTCGGTCTCGCCCGCTCGGTCACCCGTGAGCTGGGTTCACGCGGCATCACCGCCAACGTCGTCGCACCGGGCTTCATCCGCACCGACATGACGGATGAGCTGCCCGAGAAACAGCAGAAGGAATACCTCGCCACGATCCCCGCCAAGCGATTCGCCGAGGCCAGCGAGGTCGCGAAGGTCGTGCGCTGGGTGTCCTCGGACGAGGCCGCCTACATCTCCGGCGCCGTCATTCCCGTCGACGGCGGACTGGGGATGGGGCACTGAGCCCCGTCAACATCTAGACTTCACAACAAGGACATCGGCTCCCACGGCGTCGATGGCAACGATTTCACCCACGTTTGAACATTTCGAAAGGACCACAATGGGAATTCTTGACGGAAAGCGCATCCTCGTCACCGGCGTTCTGACCGAGGCATCCATCGCCTTCGCGGCCGCCCGCATCGCCCAGGAGCAGGGTGCCGAAGTCATCCTCTCCAGCTTCGGCCGCCAGATGAGGATCACCCAGGTGATCGCCGAACGCCTGCCCGAGACCCCGAAGGTCATCGAACTCGATGCCACCAACGAGGATGACCTGGCCGCACTGCCTGAGCGCCTCGAGGGCAACATCGACGGCATCGTCCACGCCATCGCGTTCGCCCCCAAGGACGCACTCGGCGGCGTGTTCCTCGACACCCCCTGGGAC
Source organism: Brevibacterium sp. UCMA 11754 (assembly GCF_021532275.1). GTDB lineage: Bacteria > Actinomycetota > Actinomycetes > Actinomycetales > Brevibacteriaceae > Brevibacterium. The sequence goes on along the minus strand of NZ_JACBOT010000009.1, from coordinate 45,482 downwards.
TCCGTGTCCGCAGCGATCCATGTCTCGGCGTTCTCGCTCAAGGCCATCACCGTGGCCGCGAAGCCCGTGCTCAACAAGGGTGCGGGTGTCGTGGGTCTGACCTTCGACGCCACCATCTCCTGGCCGGTCTACGACTGGATGGGCGTGGCCAAGGCCGCCTTCGAGTCCACTGCTCGCTACCTCGCGAAGTACGTCGGCGAGGACGGAGTCCGCGTCAACCTCGTCTCGGCCGGACCGCTGAAGACCACGGCCGCCACCTCGATTCCCGGATTCGGGACCCTCGAAGACATGTGGGGCGACCGCGCACCGCTGGGCTGGGACCAGAAGGACACCACTCCGGCAGGCAAGGCGATCGTCGCCCTCCTCTCGGACTGGTTCCCCGCCACAACCGGCGAGATGGTCCACGTCGACGGCGGATTCCACTCCACCGGCGCCTGAACCGGACCACCCGACACCCATACTGATCCGGAGAACACGACGATGCCTGTGCTCATTCTCGCCCGCCATGCGAAGGCCGAGGCCGAGGGGCCGACGGACTTCGAACGCTCGTTGAACGCCAACGGTCTTGCTCAAGCCGTCGAGGCCGGAGCCGAGATCGCCGAGCGCTGGTCACCTGACGTGGCCATCGCCTCGGCGGCCAGGCGCACCGTCCAGACAGGGCAGGCCGTGGTCGAAGCCGTCAACCGGCACAACGGGGAACCTGAGACCGGTACGGGCCTCGAACTGCGCCAGGACGAGTCCCTCTACAACGGGGGAGTCGGCGACTGGATCGACGCGATCAATTCGATCCCGTCCGATTCCCAGTGCGCCTACATCGTGGGCCATCAGCCCACCGTCGCCGAGGTGGTCGGCCACCTGAGCCCTGCCACCGGAGTCCCGGACGCGTTCCGACCTTCCTCGCTTGCGGTGTTCGTCCTTGAGAGCTGGGACGTCGAGCCCGGGAGCTATCCCGCACCAGAACTCAGGGTCTTCCTCGGAGTCTGAGCGCTGCAGCTGACACAGAACCAGGCGTCTGAACGAGGTTCAGGCGCCTGAGTTCCATTCACCCGCGGTGACGTTCACACATGTGCGCGTGCCTCGATGAGGGTGAGCACCTCACGCAGATCACGATTCGTCACCGAAACGTCTGCGGCGGCGACAAGCGCCGGTTTCGCACAGAAGGCGACACCCAGACCCGCGGCCTGGATCATGCCGATGTCGTTGGCACCGTCGCCGATGGCCACTGTTCGGGCCCGATCACATCCGTATTTCGATGACAGCTGCGCGAAGATCTCCGCCTTCGCACTCGGATCGATGACGCGACCGCTCGTGATGCCGGTCAGCAGTCCGTCGTCGGAGTCGAGACCATTGGCGTAGACCTCGGTGATGCCCATCGTCTCCGCGACCGGCTCGATGATCGGGGTGAAGCCACCGGAGATCAGGGCAACGACGCCACCGCCTGACTGAACAGCCGCGACAAGTTCGCGGGCACCTTCGGTCAGCGTGATCTGGGCTCGCACCTCATGGAGGACGGAGACCGGCAGACCTTTGAGCAGCGCCACTCGCTCGGCCAGCGATGCGGCGAAGTCCAACTGGCCGGTCATGGCACGCTCCGTGATGTCAGCAACCTGGGCGCCCACCTCGGCGTGGACGGCGATGAGATCGATGACCTCCTCATTGATGAACGTCGAATCGACGTCCATGACGAGAAGCTGGATGGCGTTGCCTGGCATCGGGATTGCGGAGTCTGAGTCATTCACCCCTTCATCGTAGCGACCGCCATGATGTAGTCGGCGGCCGCGGGGTGGAGACGCGAGAGCAGATCACCGAAGGCGGGAGGTGCGACCGTGGCCGGAGCCAGTACTGTGCGCATCCGCTCATGGATATCGAGGGCGGCATAGATGGCTCGAGCGTCGGCGACCGAGGGGATGAGCTTCGAGATCGGGTGGCTAAGGCTCAGCTCCTCCTGCCAGTCCCGCCACGGCCCCTCTCGCCAGTCGGCGGGAACCTCGATCGACTCGATGAGGTTCAGTCCCTCCATCACAAGGAGCCGGAGTCGGCGCAGAGCCTCGGCGGGGGTAGCCACGGTGACCGGATGAAAGACCGTGTCACGGCAGGCGATGACCTCGACGTTCGCCTCGGTGCCCAGGAGGACCACCGCAACTTGGTGGGGGCCGGAGTGGAGGACGATCGGTGCCGTATGCCGGCCGACCTTGAGCCGATCGGCCTTGTCCACCGGCGGAGTCGTATGCGGCAGCGAGGGGTGGTGCAGTGCGAGCCGGGCATGCGTGATTCCAGCGGCGCCAGCCTCGGCGGTGAAGAGGAGCAGACCCGTCGGCGGCGAGCTGCCGAAGACATCGTCGGAGACGATGAGAGGGACATCACGATCATCGTCGAGGAATGCGGCACTGACCTCGTCAGGGGCGAGGCTGGAGTGCAGGCGATGGTTCATCGCCAGGGTCAGCAGCAGTGAGTCGGTAGTCAAGTCCATGTCGAACCAGAATAGACGCCGAGCCTGCGATAGAGTTGGCTGATATGAGTGATGTCCTGACTTTGGATTCTGTTTCCGTGCGCCGAGGAGAGAATTTCCTCCTCCAAGATTTTTCCCTGACCGTCTCCGAAGGTGAGCATTGGGCCGTTCTCGGACCCAACGGCGCCGGGAAGACGACTCTGCTGGAACTGGCCGCAGGACGAATGCACCCGACGACAGGTTCGGTCGGAATCCTGGAGGAGCGCCTCGGGCGCGTCGACGTCTTCGAACTGCGCCCGCGCATCGGCTACTCCTCGACGGCCCTGGCCAACCGCATTCCTCTGTCCGAAGCCGTCCTCGACACCGTGCTGACCGCCGCCTATGGCGTCACCGGGCGCTGGGTCGAGGAATATGAGACCACCGACATCGAACGGGCCAAGGACCTCCTCGCCGCGTTCAACATCTCGCATCTGGCCGATCGCACCTTCGGCACACTGTCCGAGGGTGAGCGCAAACGCGTGCAGATCGCCCGCTCACTCATGACCGACCCGGAGCTGCTGCTGCTCGACGAGCCTGCCTCCGGACTCGACCTGGGCGGACGCGAGGAGCTGCTGGCCGCGTTGACGGAGATCCTGTCCTCGAAGTGGGCTCCGGCGACGATCATGGTCACCCACCATGTCGAGGAGATTCCTGTGGGCATCACACACGTGCTGCTGCTGGCCGAAGGCACTGATCTTGCCGCCGGCCCCATCGATGAGACCCTGACCGCCGACAATCTGTCGGCGACCTTCGGCATCGACGTGAAGCTCACCCGCGACGGGCAGCGGTTCCACGCCCGATCCCCTTACTGAGCATGGACCCAGTTCTCGGAATGGAACTGTGGCAGATTGCGCTGATCGTCCTCGCCGGAATCGGTGCTGGCGGCATCAACGCCGTCGTCGGTTCCGGTACCCTCATCACCTTCCCGGTTCTCGTGGCCTTCGGTGTGCCGCCGGTCGTGTCGACGATGAGCAATGCTGTCGGTCTGATTCCCGGCAACATTGCGTCGTCCTTCGGCTATCGAGAGGAGCTGAAGGGCCAATGGCGACGGATCCTCGGCTTCGTGCCGGCCTCCATCTTGGGTTCGCTGACCGGTGCCTATCTGCTGCTGCACCTGCCCGAAGATGCTTTCGAGACGATCGTCCCAGTACTCCTGGTCGTCGCTCTCGTCATGGTCGTGGCCCAGCCGGCGCTCTCGCGTCATCTGAAGAGCCGAGCGGTTCGTCGTGCTGAAAAGGCAGGCAGAGAGCATGTGGCGGCCTCAGTCGGCGATAAGCTCTCCACCGGTCGCTACATCCTGGTCCTGCTCGTCGTCTTTCTCACCGCGATCTACGGCGGCTACTTCGCCGCAGCTCAGGGGATCATCCTCATCGCTCTGCTCGGGCTGATCCTGCCCGATGACCTGCAGCGACTCAACGGGCTGAAGAACGTTCTGGTCCTCGTCGTCAACACGGTCTCGGCGAGCACCTACATCATCGTCGGTCACGACCGGATCAACTGGGTCGCCGTGATCTGCATCGCGATCGGCTCGCTCATCGGCGGCTACTTCGGCGCCCGCGTCGGACGCAAGTTCTCTCCCGTGCTGCTGCGCACCATCATCGTCATCCTCGGCATCGTCGCCATCTGGCGCATCCTCACACTGTGATCGCATGAACACTCCGGCCAAGGCACCACTGACAAGGCAGCAGGTCATCGACCGTGCCACCGAGCTCGGCATCAAAGCCCACCGCCTGCGATTCTTCGATGAGGAGACACTGCTGGCCTCATCCGCGGAGGACCTGCATGACTACACTCAGCTGACCGATGTGGCGCTTCGCAGCATCCGTGAGCCAGCCGAAGGACTCTTCATCGCCGAGTCCTCGAAGATCATTCGCCGCGCCCACGCCGCAGGCATGGTTCCCCGGTCATACCTGACCAGCCCCAAATGGCTCTTCGACTTAGCCGACCTCATCGCCACCAACGATGCTCCGATCTTCATCGGCACCGATGCCGCAGTCGAAGCCCTCACCGGCTTCCACCTGCACCGAGGTGCTCTGGCAGCCATGCATCGCCCGGAGATGGCCGATGTCGGCCAGCTCGTGGCCAAAGCCAGTCGCATCGTCGTCATCGAAGACGTCGTCGATCATACGAACATAGGTGCGATATTCCGGTCCGCTGCCGCGTTCGGCGTCGATGCTGTCCTGGTGACGCCGAGGTGCGCCGATCCTCTCTACAGACGTTCCATCCGAGTGTCCATGGGCACCGTGTTCCAGGTGCCGTGGACGCGAATAGAAACTTGGCCCGCCGGAGTCGATACCCTGCGTGAGCTCGGTTTCCATGTCGCGGCACTGGCCCTCGACGAGGACTCCGTGGCGATCCGAGAGTTCGCCGCTGATGCCCCCGAACGCACCGCCATCGTCTTCGGCACCGAGGGCGACGGTCTGCGACGATCAACGATCGCCGCCTGCGATTCGACTGTCATGATCCCGATGTCCGGGGGAGTCGACTCCCTCAACGTCGCAGCCGCCTCGGCGGTGGCCTGCTTCGCCCTGCAGTCAGAGCCTGCTGCCGCTCTCTGAGACGGAGCCTGACGCGTCCCCGGCTAACACTCCTATTCCGACGCGGGGTCCTCCGCAGCGTTGACCGGGGGCCTCTGGGTAAGAGTCCTCCGGCGCGCTGACCGGGGACGAAATTGGCTGTGGGAGACTGGTGGCAGGCATTTCGCCCGCAGTTTTCGTAACCTCGAACATCGTGACTCTGACTGAGGAGACCAGTGGATCGCACCACACTCGCCAACGCCCTCGAAACCGCTCGCATCACCGGCCAAGTCGCCACTCCCAGAGAGAACAACCTCTCTCACATCCACCGTTTCCTCGCACAGGAGAGGCAGTTCGACTTCGGCGTCGAACTCACCCGCGAATGGAACTTCGACTCCGTGTTCTCCCTCATGGTCGACCGGTGCGGGCTGCGTCCCGAGACGGACTTCATTGAAGGCGTCGATACGATATCGACCGAGCGCTGCATCGAGGCACTCGAGCAGTTGGCAGCGGCAATCGGGGATGTCACTCGAGCCGGGGGAGAGATCCTCTTCGCCACCGGCCACCCTGCCGGCCTGCTTCCCGTGCACATGGCCATCGCCGCAGCTGCCGAAACCCGCGGTGCCACAATCACACAGCAGACCAACGCCGTTCCCGTCCCCGGCCTCGGCGGCGACTGCAGGCAGATCAATCGTGTGTGGACCTGGCATCAGCACGGTGGCACCCCGCACACCCACCTCGCCGAACCCATGCACGCACTTCTCGACGACATCACCCGCCGAGGCGGCCAGACCCCGGATCTGATCGTGGCCGATCACGGGTGGGCCGGTGCGGCTTCGACTCGTGGACTGCGCACGCTGGGCTACGCCGACTGCAACGATCCTGCTCTCTTCGTCGCCGAAGCTCAGGGATCCATCGAGGTCACCGTGCCCCTCGACGACGACGTCGTCCCCTACCTCTACGAACCGCTCATCGACTTCGTCCTCGAACGGGCAGGGTTGGACTGACCGCGCACGGATCCCATCAAAACGACCGGAGGAGAAGCGGTGCAGAGGATAGAACGAGACCGCGAGATCGCACGCATGGGCTCCAGCGGTTGGGCGACGCTTGACTCTGTGCCCAGGGACATCGCTGATGAGGCGTCCAGGTTCGTCTCCAGCCAAAACCGAGCCTGGTGGTCTGACGCGGAAGAGCTTGGAGCCGAGATGAGCGCATGGATGGAGGGCAGACGATTCTGCGAGCAGGTCGAGCTGGGACTGCTCTACGTTCCCAAACCCGCAGTCCTCGACGTGCGCACAGCAATGCCACCTCAGACGCGGCAGGAACAGCGTTCGGATCTCCTCGGCGACGTTGTCGACGCCCGGCTGAATGAGGGTCGTGATCTCGTGCCTGAGGGGGCCAACGGGCAGCTTTTTCTCACTTGCGTCGGCGAATACGGGATCTCAGCAGGCAGCTATGAGGACATCAGTTCGGCCAGCGATGTCGAATACACGGTCGCCGGTCACGACGTGCGGTTGCCGATGACCAGGCAGCTGTGGGGATCACGAGTCCTGCAGGCGGGCACCGGTCCTTTGCCGGACACCGAACACAACGAGGCGTGGACGTTCACACTCTTCGTCGGAGACGAGCTCGTGGACGGGCTGGCGGCCTCGGGCACGATCCTCAAATCACATGTGCGGTTCCGACTGGGAAAGGCCAACCGCGGGATCGGTTCTGCCCGTGTTGCCCCCGCGATTCCCATCGGCACGGTCAGCTGAGCACGATCATTCGATCTCGTTGGCGAGCCCCTCGACCACCTCGGCGGTGGGAAGTGACGCCAATGCCGCGCCTGAGAGCATGAGCTTGGACCCGCGGATGCCCGAGCCGATGATGAGTTCTTTGGCCTCGGCCACACGTGAGTCGATGAGAATCCGGTAGTTGGCGGGCAGTCCGATCGGCCCGATACCGCCGTACTCCATACCCGATTCGCCGACCGCACGATCCATGGGCAGGAATGAGGCCTTGCGGACGTCGAGGAGCTTCTTCACGCGCTTGTTCACATCGGCGCGCGTGTTCGCGAGCACCATGCAGGCCGCGATCCTTTCCTCACCGGCGCGTGAACCTGCGACGAGAACACAGTTGGCTGAAGTCTCAGGCCCTAGGCCGGTGGCGTCGAGCAGGGCAGAAGTGTCAGCGATCTGCGGGTCGATGGCGAAGGCGGCGACATCGCCGGTGATCGACGGGATCGCCTCGGCGGTGGGCTTGGCCATGAGATCGGGATCCGATGCTGCGGGAGTGAGGTCGAATTGCGCGGAGATGCGTTCCTTGGTGTTCATGGCCACAGTTTAGGAGACGGCAGGGGAATCGCTTTGGGTCGGTCCATCAGATAGACTGGACTGTCGCTTCGTGTCCGGTTCCTACGGTACGGGGCGTGTCCAGCAGACGAATTCGGGCACTGGCGGATGGGTCGACCCATACCAGGCGCCTGAGCGGATTCAGCAAAGGTAAGAATATGAAAAAGGACATCCACCCGGAATACGCACCGATCGTGTTCAACGATCTGTCGTCGGGAACCAAGATCCTCACCCGTTCGACCGCGACGAGCGAAAAGACGATCGAATGGGAAGACGGCAACACCTACCCAGTCATCGACGTTGAGATCTCGAGCGCATCGCACCCGTTCTACACCGGAAAGCAGCGCATCCTCGACTCCGCAGGCCGCGTCGAGAAGTTCAAGGATCGCTACAAGGGCTTCGGCAAGCGCTGATCCCCTGTCGGTTTCGACCGATCAGACGGTTCCGGCCGTCACGCATGACTCATGCGAACTGCCCCGCACACCTGAGACGGTGTGCGGGGCAGTTCTTTTGCTCTGTGATTTAGCTCAGTCCACACTGACGCGGACATCGGGTGACGGCTGAGTGCGTGCCGCGGGGTGGAACAGCGAGGCCACGCCGGTGGCATTGTCGAGACAGTTCGCGATGCCGTGGGCGACCTTCTCCTTCGCCGAGACGACCGCGTCCTCAACGCTGAGACCGGTGGCGATGCCAGCGGCGATGGATGAGGCGAATGAACAGCCTGCACCGTTGACGAGCTTCTCATTGACCTTGCGCGAACGCAGCGTCGTGACCTTCTGGCCATCGAAGAGAATGTCGATCGCGTCCGCACCGGCCAGACGTGCTCCGCCCTTGACGACGACGTTTTCGGCGCCCTGGTCGTGGATGATCTTCGCGGCCTCGATCATGCCCTCAACCGAATCGATCGGTTCGATGCCAGCCAGCGTTGCGGCTTCCTCGAGGTTCGGGGTGATGACGGTGGCCAAGGGCACGAGGTTGTCGACGAAGAGATCCTTGAGATCGACCATCGTGCCCGCACCCTTGCACACGAGGACAGGGTCGAAGACATAGGGAAGCTCATTGGTCTTGAGCTTCTCGGCCAGAACGAGAGCGTTCTCCACGGACCCGAGCATGCCCGACTTGATCGCGTCGAACTTGTGCACCGCCAGCGTCGATTCGAGCTGCCTGGTCACAACCTCGGGGTCGATGAATTCGATGACGTGGCTGAAGCCGTCATTCGGTTCGAAGGTGACGATGCAGGTCACGGCGGCGGTGCCGAACGCGCCATACTCTTCGAACATCTTCAGGTCAGCTTCGAGCCCTGCTCCGCCTGAGACATCGGAGCCGGCGATCGTGAGCACTTTGGAGGTCATAGTGGTCCTTTCGGGAATTGCTGTCGGGCAGAAGTCTACGCGCGTTCAGGCACCGGCGTATCCCTGCTGTCGCCAGGCCTCGTAAATCGCGATCGACGCGGAATTGGCGAGGTTGAGCGAGCGCCGCGACGGCAGCATCGGGATGCGCACGGACAGGTCCACATGCTCATCATCGACGACTGCATCGGGCAGGCCCGTCGACTCCTGACCGAAGAGGAGGACATCACCGTCACAGTAGTCCACCTCGGCGAAGGACTGCTCCGTATGGGTGGTGAATGCGATGACCCGACGCTCGCCGAGGCGGTTCCACAGATCCGTCAGAGAGGCGTGGACCGTGACGTGGGCAAGATCGTGATAATCGAGTCCCGCACGACGCAGCTTCGCATCAGAGAGGTCGAAGCCCAAGGGTTCGACGAGGTGGAGGTGGGCCCCCGTGACTGCGGCCAGGCGTATGGCGTTGCCGGTGTTGCCGGGGATCTCAGGAGTGTGGAAGACGATGTCGATGTTCATATGAGTTCCATTTTGTCACGTTTGCAGGCCGCTTCTGCCGTCATTCCAGCCAGGTGGCCTCGATGACGAGGACCTGTCCGACGCTCCACCTCGGCGGATGATGTCATACTTTCGTGACTGTTGGTCCGGTTCCTTGTGACTGGGTAGGCGATACGGGCTGTTTCCTGGGGACGGAAGTCAGGCTGGCCGGCGGACGAGCAGGTAGCCCTGTCGTGTCACCTCTGGGAATCGGCCCGCTTGGTCCGGTTCCCGTTCGAGCCGGGTCACGGGGACGAAGCCGTGGTCAGCGAGAACCGTGAGAACCTGATCGATCGAGCGACGGTGGAAGTCGAGATCGACCGTGAAGCCGGCGGCCTTCGCCTGATGGTCGATTCGATCGCCGAGCTGGAAGGCCAATTGGAACAGCCCACCCGGCCGCAGCACTCGTGCCGCCTCAGCAAAGACTGTGTGCAGGGACTCATCGGGAACGTGGATGATGGAGTACCACGCGAGGAGTCCGGAGAAGCTGTCGTCGCCGTACGGCAGTGCGGTCATGGTTCCGGTGGCGAAGTCGAAGGTGGGGTAGTGGCGCGTTGCCAGGGCGATCATGGCGGGGGAGAGGTCGAGGCCCGAGGGAGTCAGACCCAGGGCGGCAAGGAATGCGGTGATCCGACCGGGGCCGCACCCGATTTCCAGAGTCTGGGAATCCCCTGTGGCGAGCACGAGTTCCGAAAAGGCACCGAGAACTGCTCGATCGTGTGGCTTGGCCGTGAGCTCGTCTGCAATCCAGCCCGTATAGGTCTCGGCGATCGCATCGTAGGAGGCTCGGGTGGCTGCCTCCCGGTCCGAATCCTGGGGGCTGCTATGGGAGAGGTGGGGGCTGCTACGGGAGAGGACCGCGTCGTCATTCGTCTCATCGCTCATGCGAACAGCCTACGGTGTGACGCTGCGATTGAGCCTGGTGCGCCCCCGCGGGGACGCATTCACATTCGGGAGATTCTAATGCCCTAGAACGCCGGTATTTAGAAAGCGAATCAGATTAGAAGATGAAAGACTGATTCAGCAGATTCGATCATGATGTTTCGGATGTCATGTCAGTGGCGCCTCGTATGGTGAAAGCAGGTTCGAGGTCATGGGGACTCGCGAACCGAACGGCCACAGGGGCCGAAGGGGAAAGGTGGGGACCATGGTCGAGAACACGGCTGCAGATCCATTTGCGGACTATCCGGATCCGTTTTCAGATGCAGAGATTCTCAAATCGATGAGCGTCGATCCCAGCGACTACGGCAGAGGCTCGAGGGCGCAGGTGGAAGCTCCGCACGACGGGCCGAGCCCTGGAGGTCGCTCTGGCGGTGAGACGGATGCGGACCCTGAGACGGACACGGGGACTGGGCTCGGCGACCTCACCTCCGAGGAGCTGGTTGCCGACATTCGACGCAACATCTCGTGCATCGCCTTCTGCCATGCCCGTGTCATTGCACTCATCGACGAGGTCGAACGCCGAGGACTGTGGGCACAGTGGGTGGGCGTGACATCGCTGCCTCAATGGGTCATGCACATCGCTGCTGTCAGCGCACACACCGCACGGGAATACGTCCGCGTGATGATGGCGCTGCGCGACATGCCGAAGGTCAAGGAGAGTCTGGGGGAGGGGAATGTCAGCTTCTCCAAGGTGCGCGAGGTCACCAGGCTGGTGGGGCGGATCCCCGATGAGGAAGCCTTGCGCTTAGCCGATGTCTCCACCGGAAGCCAGATCGGTGTGATAGCTCGCAATTACCTCCAGCTGTCCGACGCGAACGAGGCCGGTGGGCCACCCCGCTTTCTTCCAAGCGACAGCGTGAGTATGCGGACCACCGAACCCGGGCGGACCCGCATCACGATCGACCTGGGCGAGGATGAAGCCGCTGAGTTCTCCTCGATGCTCGACGCTGCTCGGCATGTCCTCGAACAGCAGTCCGACACGGAAGGACGGTCTGACACTGAAGAGGTCGACGCGGACGAGCAGGAGAAGCCGCCGTACGAGCCGATCTCGCAGGTCATGTGCCTGATGGAGATCGTGCATGCGTTTCCGCAGGCCGAGTCGCCCGGCACCGTTGACGTCGACCGCGCCCGCATGCTCGTGCATGCCTCCGCCGAGGTGGTGACCAGATTCGGTGCCCTCGATACTGCAGTCGCTGAGCACGAGACCACCGATGCTGTCCTCGACGACGTCCCCGCGGGGACGCCTGTGGTCGGGAAGAAGGACCTGACCTGTCGGGTTGACGGCTTCGGAGGCATCACCTCGGCGACGGCGGAACGGCTGAGCTGCGAAGCCCTGGTCAGTGGGGTGATCAAGGACGCCGACGGAGACGTGCTCATGCTCGGCCGTTCGAAGAGGCTGGTGAGCAGACGTCAACGCCTGGCGCTGAGCGCACGGGATATGGGATGCCAATTCCCCGGCTGCCGCGCCCGCAGGAGGTGCGACGCTCACCATATCCGTCCGTGGTCACAGGGCGGAGCAACGGACCTGGACAATCTCATCCTGCTCTGCCGCACGCACCACACGGCCGTGCACAAATATGAGTTGAATATCTCACGGACCCCAGCACCTTTCGCCGGAACGCTGGACGGACAGGCGGCATTCGCCTTCTTCCTGCCCGACGGCTCGCAGCTGCTTCCCCTCGAGGAGAGAAGGCGAGGGCGCCACGTCTTCGACACGGCGCGGCTGGTGAAAGTTGCCGAAAAGGCGGTAGCCGAAGCGGATCCGAGCACTCTCGGCGGTGGGTACGGCTTCAGCCTGGACTATTGCATTGCGTGGATGTTCGAAGCGGAATGGCGACACGCCCGGGCGAACAATGCCGCTGCCTAAATCTTGCCTATTTAGAACACTAGTTCGATAATGGATGTCATGTCTGCAGTGCCACTCGTTGAACAGCTCAGCCGGGAGATGGGTATCTCCACGGCCACTGCTCTGTTCGATGGGCCTGCCCCCCGCGCTGTGGATCCGGTGCTGGCACCGATGTTTCGCCGAGGCGGTCTTCCCAGAGGCGAGATCGTGACACTGACCGGGGGCCAGTCCTTGAGCTGTGCCCTCGCTGCGATCGCCGTCGCAACCCAGGAACAGAAATGGTGCGCCGGCATCGGACTCGGAGAACCGGCCGTGTCGTCCATTGCCGATCTGGGCGTTGACCTCGACCATTTCGTCAACCTCGTCACCCCCGCCGAGGACTGGCTGCGGGTGGCCTCCATCCTCATCGAGTCCTTCGATATCCTCGTCATCGACCCGGGATTTCTGCCCAGCGCTGGGGAACGCGCCCGGCTGCTGGCGAAGGTGCGCGAACGTAAGATCAGCCTCATCAGTCTGACGTCGATGCCCGGAAGCACGGAGCAGATCGAGATCACCGACACACAGTGGTCGGGCACGGAACACGGCCATGGACGTCTCCGCTCCTGCCTCGTGCAGGCACGATCCCAGACCGGCGTCCACCGGTTCCTGTTGCCCGGACCGGACGGGACTCCTGCCGAGGCACCCGCACCTTCCCCATCTGAGGGTGTATTCGAACGGCCGGTGATCCGCAGTGTCAGCTGACGCCGCTGCTGAGCCCAGGGCTGTGCGCACCGGCACCACAAGCAGTGACCCTGCAGGTGGGGGCAGTGTCTTTGCCGACGGAGGCACCGCTGACCGGCGCACGCTGGTTCTGACCGTTCCCGATTGGTCCGCGGTGGCGGCCGCGGCCGAGCATGACCTCAGCCCTCGCACTCCGGTGGCGGTTCTCAGCGGGGGCAAGGTGATGGCAGCCAATGCGCCTGCGCGCGCAGCCGGAATCGCTCTGGGCAACAACAAACGCGCGGTCGGGTACCGCTGTCCCGAAGCACACGTGGTGGCCTGGGACGAGGAGGCAGACAACAGGCACTTCTCCGCAGGAGTCGGAGCGCTCGAGGAACTCGTGGCGCGGTTCACTCTGCTCAGCCCCGGCACGCTTGCCATTCCCCTCGACTCGCTCAAACACGGCTATGACGATGAGCCCAGCGCCGTGGAGGCGCTGATCTCCGCACTCGTATCGGTCACCGGGTGGGAGTTCTTCCCCGGCATTGCTGACACCGTGTTCGCGGCAGTCCTCGCCGCGGGACAGGCGCGCCGGGTCGAGCCAGGGCAGACTGCGGAGTTCTTGGCCGCTCAGCCGATCAGCACCCTCGAATACGCCGGGGCAGGCGCGACCGAACTCATCGACACCTTCACCCAGCTGGGTCTGCGAACCCTGGGGGATCTGGCCGAAATCGACGCGCGGGACGTGAACTCACGATTCGGGGCACTGGGCAAGCGCGCGCACGATCTGGCCACAGGAACCGAGTGGACGCCGCTGAATGATCATGTCCGGGAGGAACGACTCGATGTCGAACTCGGTCTGGACACGCCGACCACCCGCAGTGACACTTTGGGATTCCTGACCCGCCAGCTCGCCGCCGACCTGCTGACGACAGTGCGGCGCCGAGGGCTCGTGTGCACGCAGATCACAATCGAGCTCATCGCTGTCTCAGGGCAGTCCTCGAAGCGGACTTGGCGGATCGAGGACATGAGCGAGAACACCATCGCCGATCGTCTGCGGTGGCAGGCAGAGGGATGGTTGGCCGGGGCCGCTCGAAAGGGACCGGCCGCACCCCAGTCCTGGCCGACTCCCCAGTTCGAGCCGGCTCCCGACGAACCCGGTCCCGACCCGGAAGACTTCTCCGAAGAGGGCATCATCGCTCTGGGCCTCGTGGCCGCGGAGCTGACCACCCCCATCGGTGCGACGAAGAGCCTGTTCGATGAGAACACCGGGCAGGTCACCCACACGCTGGAGCGACTGCAGGGACTGTTCGGTCCCGATTCGGTCCTGGTCCCGGGTCTGCAGGGCGGATGGGATCCGGCCGAGACGAACCTGTGGACACCGTGGCAGCAAGCGGCATCACCTGTGCGCAGCCCCGGCGCACCCTGGCCCGGGGCACTGCACGCACCCCGACCGACGACGGTCGAACGTCTGCCCGTCGACGTGCTCGCCGCGGGAGGCCGACCGGTGGGAGCACGTCCCGCGGGCCTGGAATCGGCGCCGTATGCGATCCGCTTTCCAACCGGAACCGCCGAGGCGGTCATTGACTATTCGGGCTCCTGGCCTGTCGAATCCGGTTGGTGGGATCCGACGAAAGCCATCTACCGGACCCGGCTGCAGGTCGTCACCGACTCGGGGCAGGCACTGCTGCTGAGCAAAGAGAACGGCCAGTGGTACATCACCGGCCGGTACCGCTGATGGGCTTCTCGAATCCGCGCACCCCCTGGTCCCAGCTGGCTCAGAGGCTGGAGGGCAAACAGGCCAGCCGCAAACAGGTCGCCGACAGGCAGACGGTCAACAGGCAGACGGTTGACGAACACGCCGACGGATCCGACGCGCCCGCCTTCTCCCGCCCCGACCGCCATCAGGTGTCGGTGGGACCCGGCGGCTCCGATGGCACCGGCCGGTATTCGGGACTTGGCCAGGGGCCCATTCTGCGCACTTCGACCGTCGAGTGGGCCGAGCTGCATGTGCACTCCCAGTTCAGCTTCCTCGACGGGGCCTCCGACCCGGAGGAGCTCGTGGCCGCAGGTGCGGCCGCGGGGCTGACGTACTTGGCGCTGACCGATCACAACGGTCTCTACGGTGCGGTGCGGTTCGCCCATGCCGCCGCCGAGGTGGGGCTGCCCACCGTCTTCGGCGCGGAGCTGTCCGTGGGGTTGGAGGAGAAGATCCCCGGCCAGACCGATCCCGATGCCACCCACCTTCTGGTCCTTGCCCGCGGAGTCGAGGGATACCACCGACTGTCGATGGCCATCACCGAGGCCAATCTGGCGGGCGAGAAGAACCGGCCGGTGTTCGGTCTCGAAGAGCTGGCCTCGATGAGCGGGGACTGGACGATCCTCACCGGCTGTCGCAAAGGCCCCCTGCGCCGAGCCCTGAACGATCCTGACGGTGGGCTCGGTGCCCTGCGTGAGCTCATCGCGCTCTTCGGGCGCGAGCGGATCGCGGTCGAACTCAGCCGGGACGGAACCCCGGACGACGATGAACGGCTGCGCCACCTCGGCGAGCTTGCTCAGCGGACCAATCTGCCGGTCGTGGCCAGCAACAGTGTGCACTTCGCTACCCGGGCGCAATGGAAGTCCGCGCAGGTGAGGGCCTCGGTGAGGTCTCGGCTGTCCCTCGACGAGCTGGCCGGGTGGCTGCCGGCGACAGCGAATGCCCGGATCCATACGGGCGAGGAGATGGCCGCACGCTTCCCTCGGCAGGCCTTGGAGAACGCCGTGGCCATCGGCAGGGAATGCTCCTTCGTCCTGAATTCGGCCCGCCCTGACCTGCCGCGTGCCCCGATGCCCGATGCCCGCGGGGCCGAAGAGTATCTGCGCGAGCTCATCGAGGACCGCGGCGCCAGGCGCTACGGATCCCGGGCTGCGAATCCGAAGGCATGGGCGCAGCTCGATCGGGAGATGAACATGATCGCGACGCTGGGGTTCTGCGGATACTTCCTCATCGTCTACGACATCACCGAGTTCTGCCATCGGGTGGCCATCTTCTGCCAGGGCAGAGGCTCGGCAGCGAACTCCGCCGTCTGCTATGTCCTCGACATCACCGCCGTCGACGCGGTCAAGCACGGACTCCTCTTCGACCGTTTCCTCTCACCGGATCGCAAGGGCTATCCGGACATCGACATCGACATCGAATCGGGCAGGCGGGAGGAGGTCATCCAATACGTCTATGATCATTTCGGCCGTGAACGGGCCGCTCAGGTCGCCAACGTCATCACCTACCGGGCGAAGTCGGCGATCCGGGACGCGGCCTTCAGCCTGGGCTACGAACCGGGTCAGCAGGATGCGTTCTCAAAAGCCAGCAACCGCTGGTCGACCCTGCCCGAAGCCTCCGATTCCCCGGTCCCGGCTCCGGTGCTCAGAATCGCCGGTGACCTCCTGGGCTCACCCCGTCACCTGGGCATCCACTCCGGTGGCATGATCCTTGCCGACCGTCCCATCGGTGAGGTCGTCCCGATCGAGAAGGCCACGATGGGCCATCGTACCGTCGTCCAATGGGACAAGGACGACTGCGCCGCCATGGACCTGGTGAAGTTTGACCTGTTGGGGCTGGGCATGCTCACAGCACTCCACGAGATGGTCGATCTCGTCCACCGGCACACGGGTGAGCTCATCGAACGCGCCCACATCGACGACGAGGACGACCGTGTCTACGAGATGCTGCAGAAAGCCGATGCGGTGGGTGTCTTCCAGGTCGAATCGCGAGCCCAGCTGGCGACCCTTCCCCGTCTGCGCCCGGAGACGTTCTACGATCTCGCCGTCCAGGTCGCCCTGATCAGGCCCGGTCCCATCCAGGGCGGATCCGTCCACCCCTACATCCGCAGACGGCAGGGCCTCGACGAGGTCGAATACCTCCACCCACTGCTGCAGAAATCCCTGGCCAAGACCTACGGGGTGCCGCTGTTCCAAGAGCAGCTCATGCAGATGGCCATCGACGTCGGCGGCTTCACCGGAGCCGATGCCGACCAGCTGCGGCAGGCCATGGGATCACGGCGGTCAGAGAAGCGGATGACCGAACTGGCGCAGAAGTTCCAGACCGGGGCTGCAGCCAAGGGCGTCGACGAGGAGACCGCGGAGTCCATCTTCTCCACGATTGCCGCGTTCGCGAACTACGGGTTCCCCGAATCCCATGCGATCAGCTTCGCGAACCTCGTCTACCAGTCGGCCTGGTTCAAATACCACCACCATGCGGCGTTCACCGTGGGGCTGCTGCGCAGTCAGCCGATGGGCTTCTACTCACCGCAGTCCCTCGTCGCCGACGCCCGTCGCCACGGTGTGAAGATCCTGCCCGTGGACATTCGCCACTCGATGGCCGGCAGCGATCTGGAGCGCGTCGAGACCTCAGGCGAGTTCGGGATCCGGCTGGGTCTGGACTCTGTGGCCCATGTCGGCTCCTTCGCCGAGGTGATCGTGACCGAACGCGCGAGCGCACCATTCACCTCGGTGACGGACCTGGCAGAGAGGACCGGAATCGGAAAGCAGGCACTCGAGGGGCTCGCCACCGCAGGGGCACTGAGCAGCTTCGATCTCGACCGCAGACAGGCGCTGTGGCTGGCCGGAGGCGTCGCGGGAGCACACCCGGGCGTGCTCCCGGGAACCGCCACGATCTCCTCGGCGCCGAGCCTGCCGACCATGGATGCCTTCGACACGACCCTGGCCGAACTCTTCTCCACCGGAATCACCGTCGACGGATACCCGACCGAGATCCTGCGAGCGTCCCTGATCGAACGGGGCTATGCCTCGACGGCGGATGCCGCAGCGGCTGCGGACGGGACCCGGATGACGGTGGCCGCCATCGTCACACACCGACAGCGCCCGGCCACCGCCTCGGGGATCACATTCATCAACCTCGAGGACGAATTCGGGATGCTCAACGTCGTCGCCACGGCCGGGCTGATGAAACGGTTCCGGCCGATCGCGACCTCGCGCAACGCGCTCGTGGTCACCGGGCTGATCCAACGCGGGGGAGAGGTCGTGAGCCTCTACGCCCACAAGCTCATCCCGCTCGAGGTGCAGCTGCCGACCAAGGCCCGCAACTTCCGCTGATGATGTGTGACGGAACATGACGACACATGACACGAAGATGACGAGATCACATCGGGGAAGTCACAGAGTCCATGAGAGTAGAGCCATCCCCACCACTCGCATCACCCGCATGAACGATTGCGGGCGAACCCGCCGCATCCGAAGGAGACATCATGGCTCAGTCATTCGAAACCCGCCAGATCCACGCCGGTCAGACACCCGATCCGGTCACCGGATCCCGCGCGCTGCCCATCCACCAGACGACCTCGTTCGTCTTCGACAGCAATGAGACTGCCGCGAATCGCTTCGCACTCGCCGAGCTCGGCCCCATCTACACCCGCATCACCAACCCGACCACCGAGGTCGTGGAGAACCGCATCGCCGACCTCGAAGGCGGCGTCCACGCCGTACTCACAGCTTCGGGACAGTCAGCAGCCCTGCTGGCGATCACGAACATCGCCGAGGCCGGTGACCACATCGTCGCCAGCTCCAGCCTCTACGGCGGAACCTACAACCTGCTTCACGTGACCCTGCGCAAGCTGGGCATCGAGACCACGTTCGTCGACGTCGATGACCTCGATGGCTGGAAGTCAGCAGTGCAGGACAACACCAAGCTCTTCTTCGCCGAGGTCGTCTCCAACCCCCGCTCCGATGTCCTCGACATTGCCGCTGTGGCTGACATCGCTCACGAGGCCGGTGTTCCGCTCTTCACCGACAACACCCTGGCCACCCCCTACCTGGTGCGTCCGATCGAGCACGGTGCCGACGTCGTCCTCCACTCGGCCACGAAATATCTCGGCGGGCACGGCAACTCGATCGCCGGTGTCGTCATCGACAGCGGAAACTTCGACTACGGCACGCAGCCGGAGAAGTTCCCCGGCTTCAACACCCCGGATGAGTCCTACAACGGCCTGGTCTACGCTCGCGATCTCGGCGCGGATTCGCCGTTCGGTGCAAACGTCTCCTTCGGCCTCAAGGCCCGTGTGCAGGGTCTGCGCGACCTCGGACCGGCCGCCAGCCCGTTCAATGCATTCCTCATCGCCCAGGGAATCGAAACCCTGAGCCTGCGCATCGACCGCCATGTCGAGAACGCGAACAAGGTTGCCTCCTACCTCGAGAACCACGAACAGGTCAGCCGGGTCGCCTTCGCCGGACTCGAGTCCAGCCCCTGGCACGACAAGGCCGAGAAGTACCTGCCGAACGGTGTCGGATCGGTCCTCGGCTTCGACATCGCCGGAGGTTTCGACGCCGCTGTGGCATTCGTCGATGCGCTTGAACTGCACTCCCACGTGGCCAATATCGGCGACGTCCGCTCGCTGGTCATCCACCCGGCATCGACGACCCATGCCCAGCTGGACGAAGAGGCACAGATCGCCGCCGGCGTGAACCCCGCCTTCGTGCGTCTGTCCGTGGGACTCGAAGGCAGCGACGACATCATCGCCGACATCGACAAGGGCTTCGCCGCTGCCGCAGCGAAGGCATCGGCCGCCGCCTGACATGACTACCCAGAGCACTTCCGTCGAGCGAATTCTGGGCTTCGTCACAGAATCCGGACACACGTTCGGGACCGTCGAAGTCGCCTATGAGACCTTCGGCACACTCAACACGGACCGCAGCAATGCGATCCTGGTCGAACACGCCCTGACCGGCGATACCAGCGTCACCGACTGGTGGGCAGGAATCGTCGGTCCGGGCGAGGCGATCGACACGGACGAATACTTCGTGGTGTGTGCGAATTCGCTCGGCGGATGCTCGGGAACCACCGGTCCGCAGTCTGTCTATGACGACGGCCTGCCCTACGGATCACGATTCCCTGCGGTCACGATCCGCGATATGGCCCGACTGGAACACAATCTCGCACAGATCCTCGGCATCGACTCTTGGCATGCCGTCATCGGCGGATCGATGGGCGGAGCCAGAGCCCTCGAATTCGCACTCCTCGACAAGTGCAAGGTGAAGAAGTGCGCGATCATCGCAGCACCGGCCTTCTGCGACGCCGATCAGATCGCCTGGGCGATGATGCAGGAACGCGCGATCGAACTCGACCCCGACTACTATTCCGGTGACTACACCGCGGTCGGCGCCTTCCCTGCACAAGGGTTGGGCCTGGCCCGCCAGATCGCCCACCTGACCTACCGCAATGATGCGGAGCTCAACCACCGGTTCTCCAGCCGGCGCAGATCGCCTGACTATCACGAGGTCACTTCGTACCTCGATTACCAGGCGAAGAAGCTCACCGCCCGATTCGACCCACACAGCTACGTCGTGCTTTCTCGCGCCCTGCGCGACCACGACGTGCGCACCGGTCGCTCACAGGACTTAGCGACTGCATTGGCCGATGCCTGCACCGACAACCTCGTCGTCTCAGTCTCCTCCGATCGGCTGTTCCCGACCGCACAGGTCGAACTGCTCGCGCAGAATCTGCCCGGAGCGGTCAGCCATCACGTCATCGAATCCGAGGTCGGTCACGACGGTTTCCTCACGGAGACTGCGGCGGTCTCGGCGGCGCTGCAGGACTTTCTCCGCGCCTGAAACCGAACGAGCTCGCAGCAAACGAGCCCAGAGCAAACGAGCCACATGCGAGAGGGGCCGTGCAGCAATCAAGCTGCACGGCCCCTCTCGCATCTTCTTATCTACCTGCTACTTACTAGCTTTCGCCTTGCGTCCGCCTTTGCCGGCAGCCTTCTGCGCCGCTTTCGCAGCCTTGCGCAGCTGCTTCTCCTCGACAGGGTAATCCTCCTGCGCGCGGGAGTGACGGTAGTAGTCTGCGGCCTCTGCCTGACGCTTCGCCTCGATGCCGGTCGCAATCGTTGCGCGGCGATGATCGTCACCGTAGCCGAAAGCGTCGACAAGGTCCAAGGCGTTGGCCGAGAGCTTCGCACACAGACGGTTGATCGTCTCGTTCAACTGGCGGGCACGCATCATCGGGAGGCGACCGTACATGAGGTGCCAGCCGACATGCTTCTCAATGAGAGTCAGACCGAAGGTATCGCGCAGACGGCGGAAGACCTTGCTCTGCTCGGGGTCTGTCTGTTCCCTCATCGTCTCATCGAGGGCCTTCCACTTCTCCAGTTCGACGTACGCGCGCGCCATCTCAATGAACTCGTGCTGATTGTCGTTGAAGACCTCCGCCGCATCGGCTTGCGACATCTTCGCGGCAGGACGCAGTGCCTGGGCGAGATTCGAGAGCATGACCTCGAGCCTGGTCTCAAGCAACGAACGCTGAAGTTTACCGGAACGGATCCGCTTCTCGTTCAAGTTCAGGGTAAAGACATCGGAGATCGCGAGTCCCGCATTGGCGATGCCGGTGCGGTAGAGCGTGTGTTCGGCGGCCTGAGTTCCGATGAAGCGTGCGGCTCCGCCGACATCGATATGCGCGAGTTCTTTGGCGTAGTCACCGAGGAGGCGCTTACCGGCCAGTTGCAGGAGCACAGTGTTGTCGCCTTCGAATGTGGCATAGACATCGAGATCGGCGCGGAGACCCACAAGACGGTTCTCAGCCATGAAGCCGGCACCGCCGCATGCTTCGCGGCTTTCCTGGATGACGTCGAGGGCCATCCATGTGGTGTCGGCTTTGAATGCCGCGGCCCGAGTCTCAAGCAGCGCACGATTCTCATCGCTCTCATCGGCCCCGGAGAACACCTCTTCGAATGAGGTCAGCAGCTTCTCGTGTGCGAAGGCCGAGGCGTAGACCGAGGCGATGGCCGGCATCAGTCGACGCTGGTGCTGTTGGTAGTCCAACAATGTGGTCTCATTGATGTCATCAACTGAGGTGAACTGTTTGCGTTCGAGGCCGTAGCGAACGGCGATGTCGAGTGCCAACTTCGAAGCGACGATGGCTGCACCGTCGAGGGAGACACGTCCCTGGACTAGGGTGCCGAGCATCGTGAAGAAGCGACGTCCCGGAGAGTCGATGGACGAGGAATACGCACCATCGGCGGCCACTGCACCATAGCGGTCGAGGAGGTTGAAGCCTGGAATACGGATTCCGTCGAAGGAGATCCGTCCGTTGTCGACGCCCTTGAGACCGCCCTTGAACGCGTCGTCTTCGATGGTGATGCCCGGCAGCACCTCGCCGTCTTCGTCGCGGATCGGCACGAAGAACGCGTGCACACCATGATTGACCCCACCGGTGATGAGCTGAGCGAAGACCACAGCCGCACGAGCGTCACGCGCCGCATTTCCGATGAATTCCTTCGTCGCGGCCCGAAAAGGGGTGGTGATGACGAATTCTTCGTCCTCCACCGAATAGGTCGCGGTGGTCCCGACGGCGGCGACATCGGAGCCGTGGCCGATCTCTGTCATCGCGAATGAGCCCAGCAGTGTGCCCTTCTGGGCATCCAGCAGCCAGGCATCGTGCTGCTCGGAGTTGCCCAGGTGAAGGATCGCCCCGCCGAAGAGGCCGAACTGGACGCCTGCCTTGATCTGGAGGCTGGGGGAGGCGGTGACGGTCTCTTCAAACGCCGAGACGTTCGCCGCATGTTCGTTGCGGCCGCCCAGGGACGTCGGCAGGCTCAGCAACGGCAGTCCGGTGTCAGCCATGAGCCCGACACCGGCGAGCGTCTTCGCCCGTGTGGTCTCAAGGTCATCGGCGGGATCCTCATGAGTGATCTCTTCGAGTGCCAGGGTCCGTCCCTGGCGCCGGGCCTCGGCCCACTGGCCGTCGAGGGCGGTGTTGATCGCCTTTGGATCAAGGGAAAGCTTCATTCGTCTACTCCTAGTTTTGCGGGCAACGAGGCCCAGAGCCATTGACTGATTGCGGTGGCGAATTCATCGGGACGGCTGGGATCGGCCAGCCAGTTTTCGGTCGCAGCACGCACGAACCCGATTGCACCTGCTGCCCACAGCTGTCCCTGAGTACCCTCGAGGACAAGCCGATCGGCGAGGAGGCTGGCAATCGAATTGAAGAATCCGCCGGTCTCCGTGGGTGCGAAGCGGTTGACTGCCGTATCGCAGAATCGGTAGATATTCGGTGATTCTGCGGCGAGCGCGACGAACGCATGGATCATCTTGGTGAGTGCATCCTGCGCCGAGGTTGCTGTGGCGTCATCGAGCGACTTGGAGATGACATCCATCGCCCATTCGCCCATTGCCGCCTGCAGTCCGGCACGATCCGTGAAATACCGGTAGAGCACTGACTTTGTTGTGCCCGAATACTCTGAGATCTGCTCCATCGACAGCTCGTCTCCGTGCTCGTCGACGACATGCCGGACGGCGCGCAATAGCTCCCGGCGCCTGAGGTCGCGATGCTGCTGCCACCGAGTGGACCGGCCATCTGTGAGCGATTTCATGTGACAGACGGTATCAGGTACTGTCGGTAACAGTTAAATCCACATACCGGAGGTGCAAATGTCCACTCCCAATCAGCGTGCCGTCATCCTTGGCGGTAACCGTATTCCGTTCGCTCGTTCGAACAAGCAGTACTCGAAGGCCAGCAATCTCGATATGCTCACGAGCACCCTCGACGGACTCGTTGCTCGCTTCGGCCTCGCCGGTGAGAACATCGGCGAAGTCGCCGGAGGTGCTGTGCTCAAGCATTCGAAGGACTTCAACCTCACCCGCGAAGCCGTTCTCGGCTCTGCGCTGTCGCCCACGACGCCGGCCTTCGACCTCGGTCAGGCCTGTGCCACAGGGCTAGAGGCGGTCGTCAGCCTCAACAACAAGATCAACGCCGGGCAGCTCGAGTCAGCCATCGCGTCAGGCGTGGACTCGACCTCGGATGCGCCGATCGCCGTCAGCGATTCGCTGCGTGAGATCCTGCTCGACCTGTCCCGGGCCAAGACCCTGGCGCAGCGGGCGAAGATCGCCGCTCAGATCCGACCGGCCCATCTGGCGCCGCAGGCTCCGTCCACCGGAGAGCCGCGCACCGGGTTGAGCATGGGTGAGCACCAGGCCATCACGACCGCCGAATGGCAGATCACGCGTGCGGCTCAGGATGAACTCGCCGCGGCCTCGCACCGCAATCTCGCGGCCGCCTGGGACGAGGGATTCTTCGACGACTTGACGACCCCGTACCTCGGCGTCAGCCGCGACACGAACCTGCGCCCGGATTCGACTCCGGAGACAATGGCCAAGCTCTCGCCGGTGTTCGGCAAGAAGCTGTCCAGTGCGGCGACGATGACTGCGGGCAACTCGACTCCGCTCACCGACGGAGCCTCCTCCGTCCTTCTCGGCAGCGAAGACTGGGCCGCTGAGCACGGTTACACTCCGCTGGCCCGCCTGGTCGATGCCGAAGCAGCGGCCGTCGATTTCGTCGACGGTGCTGAGGGACTGCTCATGGCACCCGCCTATGCGGTGCCGCGACTGCTCGCTCGCAACGGTCTGACGTTCGACGACTTCGACGTCTTCGAGATCCACGAAGCCTTCGCCTCGACCGTGCTGTGCCATATGGCCGCATGGGAGTCCGAGGAGTTCTGCCGTGAAAAGGCCGGACTCGACAAGGCTCTCGGTTCGATCGACCGGTCCAAGCTCAACCCGCTGGGCTCGAGCTTGGCTGCTGGCCACCCCTTCGCAGCGACTGGCGGACGCATCATCGCCAGCACCGCGAAGCACCTCAAGCTCACCGGAAAGAAGAGGTCACTGGTCTCGATCTGCGCAGCAGGCGGACAGGGCCTCACCGCGATTGTGGAGGCAGTATGAAAGACACATACCTCAACCTTGTCAACGGTCCGCTGAAGCAGGTCGCGAAGACCCTCGGGCTGCCGCAGCCCGTCGAGCTCCAGCGCTTCGACTCGACACCTGAGAGCTATCGACGCAAGCCTGTCCTCGTCCTGGGCGCCGGCCCGGAGGCGCAGAAGCTCGCCGACCTGCTGCTGGAGAACGGCCTTGAAGTCCGCCGCCACTCCGCCTCGGGGGAGTCCCTGCGCGCGATCATCGCCGTCCTCGACGATGCGAACACGCCCAGCGACCTGTCGGAGACAGTGCTCGACATCGGCGCCGCCCTGCGCTCACTAGGCAAGTGCGGCCGTGTCATCACGATCTCGAAGGCACCCGACGCTGCGAACCAGACGCCGGAGCTCGCCGCGGCCGCCCAGGGCGTCACGGGTCTGACCCGTTCCCTGGCACACGAGATGCGCGCAGGCTCGACGGCCAACGGCATCCTGGTCGACGGTGTCGATCTGCAGGCACCATCGGTGGCCACCGCTCTGTGGTTCCTCCTCTCGGGCAAGTCGGCCTACGTGTCCGGCCAGTTCGTCACGGTCTCCTCGCCGGAGGGGACACCGGTCAGCATGGAGCAGTTCCTGTCCACCGGCACCTCCGGCCCCCTGGCCGGCCGCAGTGCCGTCGTGACCGGAGCTGCCCGCGGAATCGGCGCCGCTATCGCCCGCAACCTCGCCCGCGACGGCGCCCACGTCATCGGCGTCGACATGCCCCAGGCAGGGCAGGCGCTGGCCGAGGTGATGAATGAGATCGGCGGGAAGACCCTCCAACTCGACATCACCGCGGAGACCGCGGCACAGAAGATCGCCGAGGCGGTCGGCGGTCCCGTCGACATCCTCATTCACAATGCCGGAATCACTCGCGACAAGATGCTCGCGAACATGGACGCCGCACGCTGGAACTCGGTCATCGCCGTCAACATCGCCGCTCAGGCCCGGGTCAACGCCCACCTGAGTGGGAAAGGCCTGTTCGCCGATGGCGCTCAGGTCGTCTCCCTGGCTTCGACCTCGGGCATCGCGGGCAACCGCGGGCAGACGAACTACGCGACCTCGAAGGCCGGTGTCATCGGACTCACAGCCGCCTCGGCGAAGGACTTCGCCCACCGCGGTGGAACGATCAACGCCGTCGCACCCGGGTTCATCGAAACCGACATGACTGCGAAGATGCCGCCGCTGACCCGTCAGGTCGCACGTCGCCTCTCCAGCCTGCAGCAGGGCGGACACCCGGTCGACGTGGCTGAGACCATCGGATTCCTCGCCTCGGCGGGAGCCCGCGGGATCAACGGCACGACGCTGCGCGTATGCGGCCAGAACATGGTGGGTGCCTGATGGCCAAGGACTCAATGCTGCCGATCTACGGCAAGGCACTGCTCAAGGCGCTGCCACTGGGAGGCAGGACCGGTCCCGACCTGCCGAAGCGGTCGCTCGATCGCAGCGTGCCCATCGAAGCCGAGGCCTATGCAGGGTTCACCAGCGTCGTCGGCGCCGGATTGGGCAACATCGTCCATCCGGGTTACCTTCACGTGCTTGGCTTCCCGCTGAGCATGCAACTGCTCAGCGACCCTGAGGTGCCGCTGCCGATGATGGGCCTGGTCCATGTCGCCAACCGGGTCGACGTTCTCGGGCCGGTGCACATCGGAGACAGCGTCGACATGCACGTGGAGCTTGCCGGTCCTTTCCAGCATCCGTCGGGAACGACCATCGAAGTCCTCGTGACGATGAAGGTCGACGGTGAGCCGAAGCTGAGTGAGACGTCGACGTACCTGGCCAAGGGTAAGAAGCTGCCGAACGCGGAGCCTAAGGTGCAGCTGGAGCGGGAAGATTTCGTTGCTCCTCGGCACACGGCACTGTGGCGACTCGACCCGATCATCGGCCAGCGCTATGCCCGCGCCTCGGGTGACTACAACCCGATCCACCTCAACGGATTGGCGGCGAAGGGCTTCGGCTTCCCGCGCCTCATCGCCCACGGCATGTACGGTGCCTCGCGCGCCCTGTCCGCGGTCGATACGAGGCTCGAGTCATACCGCTGGGATGTGTCATTCGCCAAGCCCGTGCTGCTGCCCTCGACCGTTGGCTTCGCCATCACCGAGGGACAGAGGCATGAGGCCGCGAAGTTCGCCGTCTTCGATCTCAAGTCCGGCAAACCGCACATCCTCTCAGAGGTCTCAGAACTTCGTGAATGAGCCTGTGCAGGCCCCGGTGAGCGCCTCAGCAGAATCGCCTGAGTGCCGTGCGTCACAATCGGCCGATCTGATTTTGCACGGCCGAAAGTCGCGTGTAAAGTAATCTCTGTTGCCAGCGCGAGTGGCGGAATTGGTAGACGCGCTAGCTTGAGGTGCTAGTGCCCAACTTATCGGGCGTGGGGGTTCAAGTCCCCCTTCGCGCACAACAGAGGAAATGGCCTCCGGATCTGATCCGGAGGCCATTTCTCATTCACTCCTGCCGCTGACCCGGAAATCACGATCGGCGGACACCATGGGTCGGACTGCCGCAGTTGCTATAACGTGGATCACGTCAGCATCTTTGCACCTATCCGACGGGAGACACCGTGTACGATTTCAGCGCCGCCGAGGCCGAGGTCACCTCTCTGTGCCAGCAGCTCATTCGCATCGACACACAGAATTGGGGAGGCAACAAGGTCAACCCCGAACGGCCAGCAGCGGATCTCATCGCAGGCTGGTTCGACGAGGTGGGACTGACGTCGACGATCATCGAATCGGAGCCGGGCAGGGCCTCCCTGGTCGCCCGGATCAAGGGAACCGATCCCCAGGCTGACGCGCTCGTCGTCCACGGCCACACCGATGTGGTTCCGGCGGCAGCAGAGGACTGGAGCGTCGACCCCTTCGCCGGTGTCATCAAGGACGAGCTGCTCTGGGGTCGCGGAGCAGTTGACATGAAGGACATGGACGCGATGATCATCGCCGCCGTCCGCGATATGCTCCGCCAGGGTCTGCGTCCGCGCCGAGACCTCATCATCGCCTTCTTCGCCGACGAGGAAGCCGGTGGGAACTACGGCGCCCGCTATATGGTCCGCAACCACCCGGAGCTCTTCGCCGGAGCCACAGAGGCCATCTCCGAGGTCGGCGGCTATTCCGTCGATGTCCGCGGCCAGCGCGTGTACCTCGTCCAGACCGCAGAGAAGGGTCTCGCCTGGCTCAACCTCATCGCCCATGGCACGGCCGGTCACGGCTCCCAGCGCAACGATGACAACCCGGTCACCCGGCTTGCCGCAGCCATCGCCCGCATCGGCGAATATCCATGGCCGCAGGAGATCCCGGTCGCAACAAGGCAGCTCCTCGAAGGAGTTGCGGAGATCACCGGCATCGAATTCCGGGCCGATACGATCGGTGAGCTCCTGGCCGAACTCGGCTCTGTCGAGAAGTTCGTCGCCCCGACGCTGCAGAACACCTCGAATCCGTCATTCCTCAACGCCGGCTACAAGCACAACGTCATCCCTGGCACGGCCACGGCCTACGTCGACTGCCGGACCCTGCCAGGTCAGCACGAGGATGTGATGCTCAAGATCAAGGAACTCGCGGGGGAGGGCATCGACATCGAGGCCAATGACGAGGGAGATGCTTTGGAGGCGCCCTTCGACACGCCGCTGGTCGCGCAGATGCAAAAGAGCCTGCTCGATGACGACCCCACAGCGAAGGTTCTGCCGTATACGCTGTCGGGCGGAACGGACAATAAGTCCATGGCAGAGCTGGGCATCACCGGCTACGGGTTTGCGCCGCTGCAGCTGACCGGTGACCTCGACTTCCCTGCGATGTTCCACGGCGTCGACGAGCGAGTGCCGATCTCCGCACTCAAGTTCGGGGCGAGGGTTCTGGGCGATTTCCTGATGAAGGCATAATCGTAATCGCGATCCCGAGGAGCACCAGGGCGGCACTGATGACCGTCGTGGTGCTCACCAGGGATCCGGGCATGGGCAGAAGGAGATCGAGCAGGAGCGCGCCGAGGAGATTTCCGAACAGCGAGAAGAGGCTGAGCAGCAGCACGCCGAGCTTCGCCACGGTCAGCGCGGTCAACCCGATGAAGATGACGCCGAAGGCGCCGCCGAGCAGCATCCACCACTGAGTGGGCTCCGTCGGAAATCCTGTCCAGGTCACCCCGGAGGCCATGATGACCCCAGCAGCCGCGAGCAGGGCGAGGAAGCCGACGGCGAAGTTCACAGTGGTGGCGACGACGACCGAGCCGGTGGCGGCTTTGATCCGCCCATTGAACGCCTGCTGGACGGAGGTCAGGGCACCAGAGACGAAGGGCAGCAGCAGGGCCCAGAGCGGGACTCCCAGGTTGAGTCGCTCCGACGCGCCGTAGACCAGGGCGGCGATGACGACGAGGACCCCGAAGACCCGGAAGAACGTCAGACGCTGCCTCCCTCCCGGTGGCAGGCGTGTGGAATCGACGGCGAGACCACCGGTCACCTGGCCGGAGACGAAGGCCATGGTGAACATCGCGACGCCCATGATCGGCACGGTGGATGCCTGAGCGATGACGACGAGGCCACCGCTGAGACCGCCGAGCAGCATCCACCAGGACATCGCGTGGGTGCGGAGGAGTCGGATCAGGATTCTGGCGCTGGCCCGAGACCGGGAGGAGCACAGCAGAGTCGTGCCCACGAGGATGAGTCCGATGATGAACGAGACGAGTGCGGCGAAGACAGAGTGACCCAGGATCGGACCGAGCAGGCCGTTGGCACGACCTTGGAGGGACATGGCACCGCCGGCCACGATGGTGACGAGGCCGGCGAAGAGGACGGGGAGGAGCGCAGCGGGTGACTTCACAGGGTCGGTGTCAGCTGCTCAATGTCAGAGGCATGATCTTACGACGCAGCCAGACGGTCTTGGTGCCTCCCACGGAGATCCGGGTCCGGGCGAGCTCCCATTTGCCGTACTCCGCCTCATCATTGAGTTCCTGGAGACTGACAGATCGTGGGGTTTCTCTGGAGAACGAGACCTTGCGAAACTCATAGGCCATGCTGGGACGCTGACGCTTCATAGGCCCACTGTAAACGATCTGGGCTAGTGTTGATCATATGCCCGTCATCGTTCTCCTCCGGCACGGCGTCTCCAGTGCGAATACGGCAGGGATCCTCGCCGGACGCGCTCCCGGCGTGTCGCTGACCGATCAGGGTGTCAGCGCCCTTCGCAACACCCTGCAGATGCTTCCGCACCGCCACTTTTCCCGCCTGCTGCATTCGCCCCTCATGCGATGTGAGCAGACGGCTCAGATCGCGGCGTCTGCGGTCACCGCCGATTCTGTTGCCGCCGTCGATGACCTCATCGAACTCGACTACGGAGAATGGACCGGGCGGAGCCTGAAGGAGCTCGGCGGCGAAGAGCTGTGGAAGACCGTCGTCGAGAGTGCTTCGCAGGCGCGGTTCCCCGGTGGAGAGTCCATCGCCGAGGCGGCCGACCGTGCCGTGTCACAAGTGAGAACCGTCGTCGACGAGCTCCGCACGGAAGAGCGCAGCGACGAGGAAGAGCGCAGCCACGGCATCGAGGATCGTGAGGGCAGAGCCGAACGTTGGGCGATGCTCGTCTCCCACGGCGACATCATCAAGGCGATCATTGCCGATGCGCTGGCGATGCCTCTCGATGATTTTCAACGAATAAGCGTTGCCCCGGGCTCCTTCACCGTCATCGACTTCTCGGGGCCACGGCCGGTGCTGACGGCGATGTCGGTCACCGCCGCCGGGCTCTCCGAGGGGAGCGAACCCGGCGGCGGCGGACTGCGCTGACGCACAACCGAGCCAGCCGGCGCCGATCAGCCTGCGCCAATCAAGTGGCGGCGAGGACTCCTGTGCCCAGCAGGATGTAGAGCACGATGCCCAGTGCCACGCGGTACCAGACGAAGATCGCGAACGACTTGGTCTTCACGTAGCCGAGGAACCAGTGGATGACGAGGAGTCCGAGTCCGAAGGCGATGATGGTGGCCAGGATCGTCGGTCCCCAGCCGATGACCATGTCTGTGGTGCCGAGCGTCTGGAAGACGCTGTAGAAACCGGATCCCAAGACCGCTGGAATGGCGAGCAGGAACGAGTAGCGGGCAGCGGCAGGACGGTCGAAGCCCATGAAGCGTCCGGCCATGATCGTCCCGCCGGAGCGTGAGACACCGGGGATGAGCGCCAGCGCCTGGGCGAATCCGTAGGCGATGCCCTGGCCCCAGCTCATGTCCTCAAGGGTGCGTTCCCTCTTGCCCACCCAGTCGGCGAGGCCGATGATGAGTCCGAAGACGATGAGCATGGTCGCGGTGATCCACAGGCTGCGCAGCGCGCCCTCAATGGCGTCCTGGAACAGCAGACCGAGGATGACGATCGGAATCGATCCGACGATGATCAGCCAGCCGAGCCGGACTTCAGGGTCCTTGCGGTCGTGCTTGCCGACCAGCGCCTTGCACCATTTGGAGATGATGGAGACGATGTCGCGCCAGAAGTACACGACGACAGCTGCCTCGGTGCCGATCTGGATGATCGCGGTGAAGAACGCGCCCGGATCCTGGCCCGGCAACATGAACTCACCGACGATGCGCACATGCGCTGAGGACGAGATCGGCAGAAATTCTGTCAGTGCCTGAACGATGCCAAGCACAGCTGCGACCAGCCAGTCGTACATGCGTCTCCTTGAGAAAGTGGGATGGGAACGAAACCACGGTAGTCGCCGAATCAGGTAACCTCAACAATCATGAAGCATCAACGCCTCGGCAGAACCGGTCTTGAAGTCAGCGATGTGGGTCTCGGCACATTCGAGTGGGGACACCGAGTCGACGCCGCAGTCGCACAGCGACTCGTCGATGAGTACGTCGACGCTGGTGGGAACCTCATTGAGCTTCCCAGTTCGGGAGTGCACGCGGCTCAGGTGCTGTCTCAGCTGAGTCTTCCTGAGCAGATCGTGTTGGTTGCCCGAGTGGGCGTGTCCATGAGTGAGTCATCCCACATCGAGGTGGGTCTGGGCAGGGCTCGGATTCTCAGCCAGGTCGATGCCCTGCTCAGCGCCACCGGACGTTCCCACATTGACATGCTCATCCTCGATGTCTTCGATGCTGTGGTGGACAGGGCAGAGACCGCCTCGGCGATCGATACCCTGCTGACGTTGGGCAAGATCCGCTACGTCGGCGTGTCCCACCATGCCGGTTGGGAGCTGGCGGAGATGCGCGGAGCAGGTCTGCCGATCGCCTGCGCGATCGCCGAATACTCCCTGCTCAACCGGGAGGCAGAGCACGATCTTCTGCCGGCTGCGAACTACGCAGGCGTGGGACTCATCGCCGGTGCCGGCCTGGGCAGAGGAGTGCTGAGCGACAAATATCGGCGAGGCACCCCACAGGACTCACGCTTCGCGGTGGGTGAACTCACCGACTACGTCGGGGCCTATCTCGACGAGCGGGCGACGCGCGTGCTGGCAGGAGTCCGCAAGGCGGCTGCGGCACTGGGAGTGACGACGACAGACATTGCGCTGGCGTTCAACAGGTACCAGGGAGTCGCGTCATCCTTGGTCTCGGCCCGCACCCCTGAGCAGATGACTCAGCTGCTCAGCAGCGAAATCGAACTCGAACCCGAGATCGCCGAGGTGCTCGACCAGATCTCCTGAATTCGACCAGATCTCCTGAGGTTGCGGCCGGTTCGTACCTGATTCAGTCGTCTTCGTCGTCCTCGTCGATGGCGAAATCACCGTCGAGTTCGTTGTTCTCGTCGTCCTCCTTGGCATCTTCGACATCGTCGAAGAGCTCAAACGGGGTGACCTCGTCGTACGCGGTGTAGATCGCGTCTTCATAGATTTCGAAGGCGTCGGCCAAGGCCATGTAGGCGGCTTCGACACGGGGGTCTTGGTCTCCATTGCGGTGTGCGGATGCAGCGAAGTGTTCACCCACTGCTTCGAGGAATGCGTCCAGGGCCTCACGAGGATCAGTGCTCATGACTCAAATGTATCCCAGGGAAGTCGGACATGTAAGTCTTTGAACTAGGCTGAAGGCATGGCAGCTTTGTACGACCACCCCACCCCAGATCGATTCGTCGTCGGCACGATCGGTCTGCCCGGCGAGCGAACGTTCCTCTTGCAGGCGAAATCCGGAACTTCGCTGACCACAGTGGTGGTCGAGAAGGAGCAGGTCGAAATCCTCGCCGATCGCGTCACCGAACTGCTCGATATGGTCATGGTCAAGGATCCCGCGGCGCGAGTGCCCCAGTCTGCGATCGACGAACGCATCGACAACGCCGGACTCAACGTCCCGATCGAGCCTGAATTCCGGGTCGGCACCATGAGCCTTGGCTGGGACACGGTCGCCCATGAGCTTGTGGTCGAATGCTTCGAACTCACCGAGGAGGATGCTCAGACGGGCACCTCAGCAGAGCCGGATGACGATGAAGTCGAGCGAGAGGTGCTGCGCATCGTTCTCGACGCCGCCGGTTCCCGCGAGTTCGCCCGCCGGGCCGATCAGGTCGTCTCCGCCGGTCGCGGCGACTGCCCCTTCTGCTCGCTGCCGCTGGAGCCCGAAGGGCACCTGTGCCCCCGTGCCAACGGCATCGCCCGCGTTTAAGAGAGTCATGCACGAAGCCTTCGCCCAGCAGGCCCTGGAACAGGGCACTTGCACCGTCATGGGAGCGATCCCGCGGGCCAGCAACGACACTCGACTCGTGGTCGTCGACCACGCCGGCACCCACCTGAAAGCCGTCTACAAACCGGCATCGGGAGAGCGACCGCTGGCAGACTTCCCACCGCACACGCTCTCGCTGCGCGAGGTGGCGTCCTACCGGCTGAGCGCTCACCTCGACTTGAACGTGGTCCCGCCGACCGTCCTCCGAGCAGACCTGGGAGCGGGGCCAGGGTCGCTCCAGGCCTATGTCGAGGACTCCGGGGACGATGACGCCGTCGTCCTCACCGGGGTCGACGGCATCCCTGCCGATCACACTCCGATGTTCGCCTTGCGAACCGAGGACGGCACCGATCTGGTGCTGTCCCACGACACACGGGAGGGGCTGCGCGCGATCGCCTTCTTCGACCTCCTCGCGAACAACGCCGACCGGAAGGCGGGCCACATCATCACCGGCAGCTACCTGCCGGGCAGCGGTGCGGCCAGCATCGGCACCTACGGCATCGACAACGGTCTGACGTTCCACGCCGAGGAGAAGGTGCGCACCGTGCTGTGGGGTTTCTCTCATCAGTCGTTCAGGGTCGAAGAGATCGACGCCCTCGACGAGGTGGTCCGAATGCCCACGGAGCTGCGGACCGTGTTGGATGAGTCTTTGGAGGAGGCAGAGATCGAGAGCCTGCGCGCCCGGGCGGAGCGTCTGGGGGAGGCCGGAACGTTCCCCGATCCGCCGCAGGATCGGACCGTCATTCCCTGGCCGCCGATCTAGAGACGGCACCGTCTGAGACCGGAGGTGCCGTTCTGCTATGACTCGGTTAGGCTGGTCTCCGTGAAGTCATGGTCCGAACCTCAGCTACCCCGCCTCACCAGCTCCGGAAAGGTGCCGACAGTCTTCGACACCGGCACCCGGAGCCCACGCAGACTCAAAGGGCGTGACCAGGCGGCTGGTCTCTATGTATGTGGAATCACCCCGTACGATGCCACCCATCTCGGTCACGCGGCGACCTATGTCGCCTTCGACCTCTTGAACAGGGTGTGGCGCGACGCCGGGCTCGACGTCGTCTATGTGCAGAACACCACCGATGTCGATGACCCTCTGCTGGAGAGGGCGAACGCCACCGGAGTCGACTGGCGTGAACTCGCGGAGTCCCAGATCGAGCTGTTCCGCGAAGACATGGCGGCGCTGCGCGTGCTTCCGCCGCAGAACTACATCGGCGTCGTGGAGTCGGTCGAACAGATCGTCGCAGCGGTCGAGGACCTCGTCGAGTCGCGGGCTGCCTACACCCTCGACAACGGGGACGTGTACTACCGCGTCTCAACTCCGATCAATCCGCCCTTCGGCAGCGTCAGCCACGATGACAGGGCCACGATGGCCAAGCTCTCGGCTGAGCGCGGCGGCGACCCGGAAACGCCGGGCAAAGACGATCAGATCGATCCTCTGCTGTGGAAGGCCGCACGCGAGGGCGAACCGTCCTGGGACGGCGGGAAACTCGGGCCGGGACGCCCGGGCTGGCACATCGAATGCACCGTCATCGCCAACAACTACGCGGGACTGCCCGTCGATGTTCAGGGCGGCGGCAGCGACCTGGTGTTCCCACACCACGAGATGAGCGCAGCTCACGCAGCGGCGTGGAAGCAGAAACCGCTGGCCCGGACCTATATGCACACAGGCATGGTCGGCTACCAGGGCGAGAAGATGAGCAAGTCCAAGGGCAACCTGGTCCTCGTCTCGAAGCTGCGCGAACAGGGCGTCGACCCGATGGTCATTCGCACAGTGCTGCTGTCCAACCACTATCGCAGCGACTGGATCTTCACCGACGATCTGCTCGAGTCCGCCTCGGCGCGACTGCAGGCCTGGAAGCATGCGGCAATGTGCGAAGCCGAATGCCGGGAGGGGCTGCGCGGACACATCATCGGTCTGCTGCGTGAGTCTCTGGCCGATGACCTCGACAGCCCCCGTGCATTGGGAATCCTCGACGAATGGGCCGAGCACTATGCGGACTCACCCGCTGCCGAGACCGCACCGGTGTGCGGTGACCGGGTCGCCGACGCCGTCGATGCCCTGCTCGGCATCGACCTGCACGGCTGAGCCGGAGCCCTCTACTTCTCGCGACCGCGTTTGCGCAGGTAGCGTTCGAACTCGGCGGCGATCGCATCGCCGCTGGCTTCGGGCAGCTCCGTGGAATCGTTGAGCTGTTCGAGTCCCTTGAGCAGTTCGACGAGGTGCGGGTTGTTCGCGACCAGCTCATCGGCACCGAGCTCCCATGCGCGGCTCTCCTCCTCGAGGATGGGAATGTCGATCTCGAGTCCCGTGTACTTCTCCACCGCTGACGCCAGAGCCAATTCAGCCTTGGGCGAAGGGGAGTCGGTGAGATAGTCGGGGACACCGACCCACAGGTTGATCGCGTGGCGTCCACGTCTGGCGCATTCGACGCCGAGGAGGCCGAGGATGCCGATCGGTCCCGCATAGCCGTTGACGTCGATGTTCAGATCTGCGGCGAGCACCGCATCCTCTGTGTTCGCGACGACAGGCAGAGGCCGCGTATGGGGGACCTCCGCGTGCAGACCTCCGAGCAGGACCACACGATCCTCGGCAGTGACCTCGGACAGGATGAGCGAGAGGAATTCTCGCCACTTCAGTCCCGGCTCATGTCCCTGGATGACGGTGACCGGTGTGCCCAGATGCTGCCCCCGGTGGACTTCTATCCCCGGCCACGCGATCGTGGCTCGGCCCGTTTCGTCCCGAACGATCTCAGGCTCTGAGAATCTGAACTCGTAGAATCCGTCGGTGTCCAAGATCTCACTCTCGTCCAGTCGCCATGACTCGATGAGATCCTTGACCAGTGAACTGGCGGCCTCGGAGGCATCCGCGTCCTGTCCTTCGAAGGCGATGAACACGAGTGCCCCGGACCCTGATGGAAGAAAAGTCATGCTTCAAGATTACGCTGGAATCATGACGAATCCTGCCGCAGTCCTCTGGGACATGGATGGAACTCTGGTTGATACGGAACCGTATTGGATCAGAGCCGAGACCGAACTGATGAACGCGCACGGCATCAGCTGGAGCGAAGAGCAGGGTCTGGAGTTCGTGGGCAACGATCTTCTCACCTCCGCCGCGATGATGCAGGATGCTGGACTCGACCTTCCAGCCGCAGTCATCGTCGACACCCTTCTCGACCAGGTCGTCGCGAAGATCGAGGAAGCAGTGCCGTTTCGTCCCGGAGCTCTCGAGTTCCTCGCTGCGATCGTCACCGCCGGCATACCCTGTGTGATGGTCACGATGTCCTACCGGCGACTCGCCGAGGCGGTCATCTCAGCATGCCCGGACGGCAGCTTCGTCGGCCTCATCTCCGGTGACGAGGTCACCGCCGGCAAACCCGATCCAGAGCCCTATCTCAAGGGAGCGGCGCTGCTTGAGCTCGACCCGGGAGCCTGTGTGGCGCTCGAGGATTCGAAACCAGGACTCGCCAGCGCAGAAGCAGCAGGCACCATCGCCATCGGCATTCCCCATCTGGTGGAGCTCGAGGAGCGACCCGGCCGGATCCTGTGGTCGAGCCTCGAAGGGCGCGGACTTGCTGACCTGAGAGAACTCACGTCCCGACAATCCGTGTGATCTCCGGGGTCGGCGGGGGAGTGTTGCCCCACGCCGGGCACAGCGGTTTGAAAGTGCACCAGTTACACAGCGGTGACTTCTTCGGGCGCCAGCGGTCCGCCTCGGCGGAAGCGATGATGTCCTTCCAGATCGACTCGATCTCGAACTCCGTACGCTCGATGTCACTCATCGTGGGGTGAGACTTGAGGATGCTCTGCGACCCAGGTACATGAGCTGGAGCGTGTGCACGAGCTCACCCGTGAGGCGATACTCGACGAGGGCGTAGAAACCCATCTGGAAATGGGCCTCCCTGCCGTACTGGGGCTTGGGCTGCTTTCCGGTCTTGTAGTCGACCAGACGCTTCTCACCTCCCGGTGCGACATCAACGCGGTCGATGAAGCCCCGCAGCTCGAGGCCGCTGTCGAGCCGCGTGCGCACGTACTTCTCCGTCTCATCGGGCTCGAGGTGCTCCGGGAACTCGAGCGTGAAGTAAGCCTGCAGCAACTTGCCCGCAGTTGTGAAGAATGTCTCCTTCTCGCCTTCATCGCCGAAGATCTCGAGCACAGCTGGATCCTTCTCGACGAGCTCGTC
Organism: Brevibacterium sp. UCMA 11754; assembly: GCF_021532275.1. Lineage (GTDB taxonomy): Bacteria > Actinomycetota > Actinomycetes > Actinomycetales > Brevibacteriaceae > Brevibacterium. The sequence continues at coordinate 8,280 of NZ_JACBOT010000009.1, read as the reverse complement.
CCAGCTGGGACGAAGCAGGGACTCGGCGACCTCCTGCGTCCGCTGTGGCGCGGGAAGTTCGAAGAGTTTCTCAAGGACGGAATGGACGACGGTCCCTCTGAAAGCGGCCTGCGACGGCGGTTCCGGAAGCTTGTCGATGCTGCGAAATCGAAATTTCAAGGGACATTGTACGAAGTCGTTGGCCCGTGAGGGCGAAAGACTGATCAGCTCGGCCATGTCACCACTGTAACGACTTGGTCTGACACGACGCGTGAGACCGTGGTGGAGAGCCTGTCGCTGATAGGCTGAGCGAACCCGACCCCAAGCTAGAGGAACTCCATCGATGGCCGCGAAAAAACACCAGACTGGTGCCTCTTCGGGCTTGCGCCTGGGCACTGTTCTCGGCGCCCCGGTGATCTTGGCCTGGTCATGGTTCCTCGCCGCTTTCGTGATCACGATTCTGTTCGCCCCGTGGGTGAATACCGTCCGACCCGACCTCGGTGTCTGGGCCTGGTTCGTCGCGTTCGCGTATGCGGTTCTGCTGTTCGGCTCGGTCTTCCTCCACGAACTGGCGCACGGTGTCGCCGGACAGTTCTATGGACTCAAGGTCGCCGCGATCGAGCTCAATATCTGGGGCGGGTTCACCAGGTTCGAGCCTCAGGCGGATAATCCGCGTGATAAGGCCGCGCTGACCAGCTTCGTCATCTCCATCGTCGGTCCGATCGTCAACATCGTCTTGGCCCTGTTGGGCTGGTGGTGTCTGAGCGCGGTCTCGCCGACCTCGGTTCCATGGCTCCTGCTCATCGCAGTGACATTCGCGAACGTCGCACTCGGTGCCATCAACCTCCTGCCCGGAATTCCGCTGGACGGCGGGTGGGCGCTGCAGGCCCTGATGTGGCCCTGACAGGTTCGCAGTACCTGGGAACGATCGTCGCCAGCTGGGTCGGTCGAGTCATCGCAGTCGGCTTCATCGGCTGGTCCGTCATCACACCGCTGTTGGCAGGTGAGCGCCCTGACCCGCTGACCGTGGCGTGGATGTCGCTGATCGCCATCATGCTCTGGTTCTCCGCAGGGGACGCCGCGACTCATGCGAAGCGAGCCCGGAAGATGGAGACCTACGACCTCTCGCAGGTCATCCAGCCTGCCATCGCAGCAACCTGGGACGCGGATCTTGCCGACACACTCGACTATGCGAACACGCTGGGCAACGCAAAGGAACGCACCCTCATCGTCGTCCTCGACCAGAAAGGCCTGCCCTACGGGCTCGTCGACAGGCATGCGGCAGCCGGTCGTCTGGCCGAGTCTCTGGACCAGGTCCCGGCAGGCGAAGTGGCCAGGCCCCTGGCCGGGTGGATCGGAGTCCCCAAGGACATCACGGCACCGCACCTGCTTGAGTCCCTGACCCATCGCCCCAAGGCGCAGTTCAGCCTGGTCATGGACGAGAACACCCTCGTCGGCGTGATCGATCTGCAGGAATTCTTCGACGAGCTGCTCGCAGCCTGAACCGGGTGTGCTGAGACACTTCTCATCAGCGTAGAGTGGACGCATCATGACTGAGGCAAGCCATACCGAACCCGACCGGGCCCTGAAGACCGGCGAGAAGATTCAGCTCACCGACCCCAAGGGCCGAATGCACACGATCGTGCTGGCTCCCGGAGAGCTGTTCCACACCCACAAGGGACTCATCGAACACGATGCCATCATCGGTCGCACCGAGGGAATCATCGTGGCGAACACCGGGGGCATCGACTTCCAGGTCTTCCGTCCGCGCTACGAGGACTTCGTCCTGTCCATGCCCCGCGGGGCAGCGGTCGTCTATCCCAAGGACTCGGGACTCATCGTCACCCTCGGCGATATCTTCCCCGGTGCAGTGGTCGTAGAAGCCGGCGTTGGTTCCGGGGCGCTGTCGATGGCTCTGCTGCGGGCAGTCGGGCCTACAGGCAGGCTCCACTCCTTCGAACTCCGCGAGGAATTCGCCACCATCGCAGCCGGGAACATCGCCGACTTCTTCGATGGTCGACCCGAGAACTGGTCGGTCACGGTGGCGGATCTCTCCGATGAGCTGCCCCGCTCCTACGAGGCAGGCACCGTCGACCGGGTTGTCCTCGACATGCTCACACCATGGAACACCCTGGACGCAGTCGCCACCGCACTGGCACCCGGGGGAGTCGTCATCGCCTACGTTGCGACCGTCCCACAGCTCTCCCGTTTCGTCGAAGCGCTGCGTGCCACGGACTGCTTCAGCGAACCGCAGTCCATGGAGGCCATGGTCCGTGGATGGCATGTGGATGGGCTCGCAGTGCGGCCCGACCACCGGATGATCGCGCACACCGGCTTCCTGGTCATCGCCCGTCGCATGGCACCCGGAGTGGCCCCGCTGGAGAAGAAAAAGCGACCCCAGGGCACCCCGGCATCGACCGAAGACGTCGATGCGTGGACGAAGCCGGAAGTCACCGATGAAGCAGTCGGAGCCAGAGTCGCACAGGGAAAGAAGCTGCGCCGCGTCATGCGTGAGGCGGGAAAACGGTTGAACCAAGAACTGTCGACCCTCGAAGCCAACCACCGAGAGCCAGCCAGCCAAGCCTCGAACACCCCCGGGTCGAAGGAGGACCAATGACCGAAACAACGACCGAAGTCAAACGACTGCGCGAGGACACTGCGTCATTGCGCCAACAGCTCTTCAGCGCCGGGAAACGCAATGAAGCCCTGTCGAAGACCCTGCGCACAGCACGAGATGAGCTGAACCGGATCAAGGAGGAGGCCCGTCGACTGACGGAGCCGCCCAACAGCTGGGGCACACTCATCGCTCTCGGTGAATCGGGGCTGAGCGCCGACGTGATCGTCGGCGGCCGCAGAATGCGTGTCGCCGTCGGACCCGAGGTGGAGCCGGCACACCTGCGTGCCGGTGCCGATGTCCTGCTCTCGGAAGGTCTCGTCATCATCGGGACCGGGTCCTTCGCCCCGGTCGGCTCCGTCGTCAATGTGCGCGAATTCGTCGACGACACCCGGATCTTCGTCGGTGCTCCCGGCGACGACGAACAGGTCTTCATCCTCGGCGAGGACCTCGTCGATGCCGGCCTGCGCGTCGGCGATGCCGTGGTCGTCGATTCCCGCACACACTATGCCCTTCAGGTCGTTGAGAAGCCGGAGGTCTCTTCGCTTCTGCTCGAAGAGGTCCCGGACATCACCTACTCCGACATCGGTGGGCTGGCCGATCAGATCGGCCAGATCAAGGACGCAGTGGAACTGCCCTTCGAGCACCCGCAGCTCTACACCGAGCACGGTCTCAAACCGCCGAAGGGCATCCTGCTCTACGGCCCTCCCGGCTGTGGCAAGACCCTGATCGCGAAGGCCGTGGCCAATTCTCTGGCCGACCGGACCGGTGCCGGTCAGTCCCGCAAGACCTACTTCCTCAACATCAAGGGCCCGGAGCTGCTCGACAAGTACGTCGGCGAGACCGAACGTCAGCTTCGTCTCATCTTCGCCCGGGCCAGGGAGAAGGCTTCTGCAGGATTCCCCGTGGTCGTCTTCTTCGACGAGATGGAGTCCCTGTTCCGCACCCGCGGTACCGGGAAGTCCTCTGACGTGGAGACCACCATCGTGCCCCAGCTGCTGACCGAGATCGACGGTGTCGAACAGCTCGACAACGTCATCGTGATCGGCGCATCGAACCGCGAAGACCTCATCGACCCCGCAATCCTGCGTCCGGGACGCCTCGATGTGAAGATCCGCATCGAACGTCCCGATGCGGATGCGGCTCGCGACATCTTCGAGAAGTACCTCACCGCAGAACTGCCCCTGCATGCGAGCGTGCAGACCGGTCATGAGACCCCCGCCGAGGGGGTGTCGGCCCTGATCTCGTTCTGTGTCGACCGCATGTATGCACTGTCACCGGAGAACGAATTCGTCGAGGTCACCTACGCCGACGGTGCTAAGGAAGTTCTCCACTTCGCGGACTTCGCCTCCGGAGCCATGATCCACAACATCGTGGACCGGGCCAAGAAGAGTGCGATCAAATCACTGCTGGAAACGGTGAGCGCGGTCTCCAGCCGAAGCACTTCGAAGAGGCCATCGCCGAGGAATTCAGCGAGCACGAGGATCTGCCCAATACGACGAATCCCGACGAGTGGGCGCGGATCTCCGGTCGCAAGGGCGAGCGGGTGACACATCTGCGGATGATGCACCTGGATACGACGCGTGGAGCTCCTGCGGTTCCGCTCGAGAAGGATATCGCCGAGGTGTATCCGAACTCAGACCTGGTCTGAGCCGGCTCTCCGGCCCTGTCCGGTACGGATCAGCACCGGCTGCGGATCAGCGTCGGCGTCGGCGTGGGCTGGTGCCGCCGGTCACGGCCGTGGCGATGAGCCGCCATCCGACCAGGGTGATGAGGTTGAGGCTGGTGGCGACGATCATGAAGCTCACAGGCACCTGTCCTGGGTCGCCTCCGGCACCGGTGACGCCACGGATGACGAGCCCGACCAGCACGGTGATCGCCCACACAGCGGTCCCCGTGGCCAACGGGGCGATCGGGCGATCCCAGATTGCCGAGAGCAGCCAGGCGATGCCGAGTCCGGCCAGGAACGGCCACGCTGTGGTCAGAAGCCCCTGGGGATCGAAATTATGAGAATGTGTGTAATGACCGATGATGGTGAATAGGACAACTAGGACGAGGTCGACGATCAACGCGATCGGGAGATGAGATTTCTTCGCAGCCACGTCCCCGAGTCTAAACGTTAGAGGGAGTTCAGATGCTCAGTGTCCACCGTGTGATGGGTTCCGAAACCGAGTTCGGACTGAGCCAACCGGGCAATCCGGGAGCGAATCCGATGCGTGACTCGGCGCGTGTCGTCGACGCCTACGCGGGACCGCGCGGACTCAGGTCCTCACAGAACTTCTGGGACTTCGCCACCGAATCGCCACTCGCGGACGCACGCGGCTTCTTCATGAACGTCGCCGACGCCGACATCTCCCAGCTCACCCACATGCCCCAGGAATCCGTCGAAGCACAGTACCTGGCCAATGTCGTGACCGAGAACGGCGCCCGCTACTACGTGGACCACGCCCACCCGGAATACTCCTCACCGGAGGTGCTGACTCCGCGTGATCTCGTCACCTTCGATCGTGCGGGAGACCTGGTGGCATTGGCCTCGGTGCGCAGGCTGGAGGCAACGGATGAACCCGTCAACCTCTACAAGAACAACACCGATTCGAAGGGGTCCTCCTACGGCACCCACGAGAACTACCTCGTTGATCGGGCAGTTGATTTCGACGACCTCGTCGCCGGACTGATCCCGTTCTTCATCAGCCGGCAGATTCTCTGCGGGTCCGGTCGAGTGGGCATCGGACGCGAAGGTGAGACCGCGGGCTTCCAGATCTCCTCGCGCGCGGACTTCTTCGAAGCCCAGGTGGGCCTCGAGACCACCCTGCGCAGGCCGATCGTCAACACCCGCGACGAACCTCACGCCGATCCGGCCAAATATCGTCGGCTGCACGTCATCATCGGCGATGCCACAATGGCCGAGCCGGCCACGCTGGTCAGATTCGGGTCGACCTCCCTCGTGCTCGGCCTCATCGAGGCAGGACTCGTCCCCAGGCTCGAACTCGCCGACCCGATGCAGGCTCTGTGGGACGTCAGCCATGACCTGAGCCTGAGCACGAAGCTGCCCATGTCCGACGGCACCTCGATGACGGCTCTCGAGATCCAGGACACCTACTACTCGGCCTGCTTCGAACACGCCGGAGATGACGCAGACACCACCGAGGTTCTCAGCGAATGGAAGAGATTCCTCGACGGCTTGGCCACAGACCCACGCAGCCTGTCCGACTCCATCGACTGGATTGCCAAATGGGTGCTGCTCGAAGGCTACCGAAAGAAGGAGAACCTTGATTGGGACCATCCGAAGCTCGCGCTCATCGACGTCCAATACCACGACGTTCGGCCCGAGAAGGGTCTGTTCTACAAGCTTGAGAAAGCCGACCGGATCCGACGGCTGACGACCGATGGTGAAGTCGAAAAGGCCGTGGTCTCCGCGCCCGACGGAACCCGGGCCTACCTGAGATCCCTGGCCGTGACCCGATTCTCGGACTCACTGGTGGCAGCGAGCTGGGACTCGCTCGTCCTCGACGCCGGAGAGTACGGAATCGTGCGTCTGCCGATGAGCGAACCGCTCAAGGGCAACCGTGAACTCCTCGAGGACAGACTGGCTGAAGTGCACGACTCACAGGCACTGCTGCAGGCACTGGGAGTGGATAGACTGAAAACGACGAACGATGAAAGAGGTGCGAAATGAGTTCGCAGGAACAGGTTCAGAGAGACCATTCGGGCGGGGGGAGAACCACCCGCGGAACCGCCTGAGGCCGTGCAGGGCCAGATCAACACTCAGAACGTGGATTCGATCCTCGACGAGATCGACGGAGTCCTCGAATCGAACGCAGAGGAGTTCGTGCGCAACTTCGTCCAGAAGGGCGGCCAATGAGATGTCAGGATTCTCTCCTGCATTTCTGAGTTCGACGAGCAATTCGTTCGTCGAACTCGCCCGAGCCGTGGCACCCGAGGCGCTGCCGACCACGGCCGGGCATGATCTGGGGAATCTGGCTCCGGAGGGCACGACGATCATCTGCTTCCGCACCGCCACGGGCATCCTCATGGCAGGAGACCGGCGCGCGACGATCGGGACCATGATCGCCTCCCACTCCATGGAGAAGGTGCGACCAGCCGACGATTTCTCGGTCATCGGCATCGCCGGAACCGCGGGACTCGCGCTCGATCTCATCCGTCTCTACCAGCTCGAACTCGAACACTACGAGAAGATCGAAGGTGCCCGCCTGTCGCTGGGAGGCAAGGCCAACCGTCTGGCGTCGATGCTGCGCGGAAACCTGAACTTGGCCATGCAGGGGCTGTCCGTTGTTCCGCTCTTCGCCGGCGTCGACGAAGCGACTCCTGCCGGGCAGATCTTCAGCTTCGATGTCACCGGCGGCAAATACGAAGAGCATCGATTCCATTCGATCGGCTCCGGCTCCGGCTACGCGCGTGGGGCGCTGAAGAAGCTGTGGCAGCCCGACCTTCACACCGATGCTGCGATCTCGGTGGCCGTTGAAGCCCTCTTCGATGCCTCTGATGATGACTCGGCCACCGGTGGCCCTGACTTCGTCAGACAGATCGCTCCGACGATCTTCACCGTTGACCTTGAGCACGGGGTTATCGAGATCCCTTCGGCCGACGTGATGTCTATTGCCGCTGAGGTCATCGAACGTCGGACCAGAAAAGGCACAGTAATGAATGAGGCACGCCCATGAGCCAGGCACCGTTCTACGTCTCACCCGAACAGCTGATGAAGGACCGGGCCGACTTCGCCCGCAAGGGCATCGCCCGGGGTCGGTCGGTCGTGGTGCTGCGCTACGACGAAGGCATCCTCCTTTTGGCAGAGAATCCTTCTCCGACGCTGCACAAGATCGCGAGAGATCTACGACCGCATCGGCTTCGCCGCAGTCGGCAAGTACAACGAGTTCGAGACGATGCGCCAAGCCGGTGTGAGGTACGCGGACCTGCGAGGATATTCTACCACCGCAGCGATGTCACCGCGCGGGGGCTGACGAACGCATACGCGCAGACGCTGGCCGGGGTCTTCACGACCGAGTCGAAGCCCTTCGAGGTCGAACTCGTCGTCGCTGAGCTCGGACTCACAGCCGAGACCGATCAGCTCTACCGGCTCAGCTACGACGGTTCCGTGATGGATGAGACCGAACATGTGGCGATCGGGGGACGGGCCGATGACATCACAGCAACGCTGAAGGACCTGTCCACCTCGGTGCTGCCGCTGCGCGAGGTCTTCGACCATGGTGTGCGCGCTCTTGCCTCCGCGGCATCCGGCACATTGCCGACCCAGGACCTCGAGGCAGCCGTGCTCGACCGGAATGCAAGCGGACACCGCACATTCAAGCGACTCAGTGACGCCATGATGGCGCAGCTGCGGGAGGACTGATGGCCAGAATCTACGGACTCGAAACCGAATACGGGCTTGCCCATTCGGCAGGAGAGGGTGACCGACGCATCGGTCCCGAGGAGATCGCACGCTATCTGTTTCGACCCATCGTCGAATGGGGACGTTCCTCGAACGTGTTCCTGCCCAACGGTTCCCGGCTCTACCTCGACGTCGGCTCGCACCCCGAATATGCCACCGCCGAATGCGATAATCTCAGCGATCTGCTCACACAGGACCGCGCGGGCGAGTCCTTGATGATCGACCTGCTGAACCAGGCACAGTCGAGCATCGAGGCCGATGGACTCGGCGGCCGTATCCA
>NZ_JACBOT010000008.1 GCF_021532275.1 Brevibacterium sp. UCMA 11754 | reverse complement strand
GCGACGAGGCAGCCGAGCAGCGGATTGCGTCCCACAGCTTTGAACGCAGCCCGCGAGGCCGAATCATGCATCATGTATGAGGCGTCGGAGGCGATCGACGAGGCGGTGCCGGCGAGTGCCACGATGAACGTGATCCACTTCGTGAGGCACCGGCGATGGTTCCGCGCAGCATCGCCGGGATCAGCCCGGACGCTCGGCTACGGCCACGCCGATGAGCACGATGAGGACCAGGCCAATGGTGGGAACGTGACGAAGTTGTTCGTGGCTCCGGCAACGATCTCACGCAGGGATTCCGTGCTGAAGAGGTTGGTCACCGTCACCGTCTTGTCGGTGGCCGGATTGACGGCCTGCAGGCCGGAGGCGGAGAAGATCGCCGAGAGGATCATGACCACGACGGCCAGTGACAGGAACAGCCAGAGGGGTGAGGAAGCTTGTTTCGGCCTTCTCGATGACGACCAGCAGCGCATCAGCCAGCTGAGCTCGGCCGACTTCTTCTGTGTGGTGTCGGTGACAGCGGCGTTGCGCGACATCGATGCTCCTCGGTGATCGTAGAGGGTGTGCAGATGAGCAAGACGACGCGCTCACCTCGGGGCCGGTCACGACTCAGTGTGGCAGGGACCACTATGTGCAAGTTCTCAGTGTCATAGACAATGCCGACTGCGGCGAGCCGATCTCATATCCTGGATCGCCTGCCGGCATCCGCCGAGGTGGTGGGCGAGCATGTGCACGTCGCGGACAGAGAAAATGCCGACCGCACGTTGGTGCGATCGCATTCTCAGGTTGCGCGGCGCGTTCAGCTCAGCGGTCGAGGTTTCCTTGGATGAAGGCTTCGACGGCGTCATGAGCTGCGTCGTCGCCCTTCTGCTCGGGGGCGACTTCATGAAGTACGAGGATGCGGAGATGAGGGCTCCGCCGATGCCGCGGTCGAGTCCGATCTTCGCTGCACGGACGGCGTCGATGATGACTCCGCCGAGTTCGGTGAGTCCCAGACCTCGAGCTTGTATTCCAGGGATACCGGTGCATCACCGAAGTTGCGTCCTTCGAGACGGACGAATGCCCATTTGCGGTCGTCGAGCCATTCGACGTAGTCACTGGGACCGATGTGGACTTGCGTGCAGGCAGATCGGCGGTGGTGTTCGAGGTCACGGCCTGGGTCTTCGAGATCTTCTTCGATTCGAGGCGCTTGCGCTCGAGCATGTTCTTGAAGTCCATGTTGCCGCCGACGTTGAGCTGGTAGGTGCGGTCGAGGACGACACCGCGGTCTTCGAAGAGTTTGGCCATCACTCGGTGGGTGATGGTCGCACCGATCTGGCTCTTGATGTCGTCGCCGACGATGGGCACACACGGCGGCCTGGAATTTTCATCCCATTCCTTGGTGCCTGCGATGAAGACGGGCAGGGCGTTGACGAAGGCGACCTTTGCATCGATTGCGGCCTGCGCGTAGTGCTCCACGGCCTGCTGCGAGCCCACGGGCAGGTAGCAGACGAGCACATCAGCCTGAGCATCGCGCAGAGCCTGTGCGACGTCGACCGGCTCGAAGTCGGATTCGACGATCGTCTCGCGGTAATACTCGCCCAGTCCGTCCAGGGTCGGTCCGCGCTGGACCTGGGCACCTGTCGGCGGCACGTCGGCGAGCTTGATCGTGTTGTTCTCACTGGCGGTGATCGCTTCGGCGATGTCGGTGCCGACCTTCTTGCCGTCGACGTCGAAGGCAGTGACGAATTCGATATCACCGACGTGATAGTCCCCGAATTCAACGTGCATGAGTCCCGGTACTTTGGTTCCGGCGGCCGCATTCCGGTAATACTCAACACCTTGGATCAGGGAAGAGGCGCAGTTGCCCATTCCGGCAATCGCGACTCGAATCGATTTCGTTCCCACGTCTGTGATATCTCCTTTGTCATTTCGAGTCTCCCCGAGTGTCAGGTATGCCAAGATCTCAAGGGATTTCGAGCCTCAGATATTCCTGACGGAGTCCGCATTCCAACAGACCCAACTATTCATCTTAATCTCCCCGTCAAAACGACGGGACCCATCTGTCCTCGTCAAGATCTGGGGACGCGTCTGTCCTCGTCAAGATCTGGGGACGCGTGCCCGAGGGCCGCCTGGGTGTCGTTCAGCTGACGACGAGCGGTTCCAGGACCAGGTCAGGGTGGTTCTTCTGCACGCCTTGAAGGCGCCACCGATCGGAGAACAGCGCGAGCAGCTCTCCGTCAGACCGGTGCAGGACTTCAACGGATCGTTCCCTTGCCAGAGTCGGCACGCATTCCGGTGTGGTGCGCCTGGCCAACGAGAAGTTGAGGCGCTCCAGCGCACAGGGTGCGTGGAACTCGTTGTTCATCCGGTCCTCGGCGACCTCGAACTGCATCGGCCCGACGGCTCCGAGGACTGGGGCCTGGTCGCCGCGCAGGTCCGAGCGCAGCACCTGGATGACGCCTTCGTGGTCGAGCTGTTCGATGCCGCGGCGGAACTGCTTGTACTTCGAGGAGTCCTTGGCCCGGATGACCATGAAGTGTTCGGGAGAGAACGTCGGAATACGGGGAATTCGACCTTCTTGTCCAAGTAGAGGGAATCGCCGACTCGCAGAGCACTGGCGTTGACCAGACCGACGACGTCTCCTGGGAATGCTTCGTCGACGACGTCACGGTCGCGGCCGAAGACCTGCTGCGCATACTTCGTGGCGAAGGGTTTGCCGGTCGCGGCGTGAGTGAGCACGGAACCGCGTTCGAAGACGCCGGGAGCAGACGCGAATATAGGCCAGCCGGTCAGGTGGTTGGAGTCCATTCCAGCCTGGACCTTGAAGACGAATCCGGAGAACGGGTCGGCCACGTCACGGGTTCATCGTCCTTGTCCAGCCGGGCTTCTGCAGCAGGTGCCAGGTCGACGAGCATGTCGAGGAGTTTGTGGATGCCGAAGTTGAGCACTGCCGAGGCGAACATCACCGGGGTCGATTTACCGGCCAGGAACGTCTCCTGATCGTGGTTCTGATCTTCCATGTCGAGGAGATCCGATTCGTCGACCGCGGTCTGCCAGGCGTCACCTTCGAGCTCGATGGCTTTGTCTGCCGCGTAGGTCTCTTCCCGGCGATGCGCGCACCGGCATTGGTACGGTCGTACTTCGTGTAGTCACCGTCAGGTGAGACGGTCAAGGACTCCCTGAAGTCACCTGACTGTCCGACAGGCCAGGTCAGCGGGGTGGGCAGGAGGCCGGTGCGCTCCTGGACCTCATCCATGAGCTCCAGAGCGTCGAGACCGGCACGGTCCCATTTGTTGACCACGGTGATGATCGGAATATTGCGGTGGGCACAGACTTCGAAGAGCTTCATGGTCTGCGCCTCGAGGCCCTTGGCCGCATCGATGAGCATCACGGCGCAGTCGACGGCTGAGAGCACGCGGTAGGTGTCTCGGAGAAGTCCGCGTGGCCCGGGGTGTCAACGAGGTTGAAGACCGCATCCCGGTACTCGAACTGCAGCGCGGCCGAGGAGATCGAGATGCCGCGGTCCTGCTCCATCTTCATCCAGTCGGAGACAGTTGCGCGGCGACCGGCCTTGCCATGCGTAGCTCCGGCTTTGCCGATGGCTCGCGCGTGGAGGGCGAGCGCCTCGGTGGTCGTCGATTTACCCGCGTCGGGGTGCGAAATGACAGCGAACGTCCGGCGGCGGGCCGCCTGGGTTCGAATGTCCTTGTCAGAATACTGGCCAGAAGTCACCAAAATATCTTATCTCTCTTCTGTCTCTGACCGGGTGTCCGGTCAGTCACAGTTGTGGTCGGTGCGCGTCTGCGCCTGAGTTGGGCGTGTGTCTGCGGCTGTGTTCAGTCTGCGTGAGCGGTACAGCAGGGGCGTCCAGCGTCCTGTCGGATTCTGCGTTTAAGCTTGGTGGCGATGAATGAGGAATTTGTTGAATACGCCGGGACGCTCTGAACCGAAGGAACGCCTACTCAAGGCCTACGCTGATTCTCGCAGCGATCCTCGGCATCCCCTTCTCTCGTGTATGCGATCAAGTTCTCGCTCTCGATGGGGCAGTACACGAAGTACATGTTCGACATCGAAACCTCCGCATGGTTCGCCACCGGCATGGTGATGCTCAGCCTCTCCGGTGCGTTATGCCTCGTCGGCTACCTCGTGTTCCTGTTCATCGGCACCCGCCGGCGAACGTGGAAATGGCGCATCTGGTGGTCCGTCGCGGCCTTCCTGGCTGCGGCCATCCTCCCCATATGGTGGCTCTTCGCCGGCTACTTCACCTCCGCTCCCGCCTAGCCTCACAACTGTGCGAGGGCCTTTGCGATCCCTTCTCCGACACCGGGTGGGCCGTTCCCAGCGATTCGCGTAGAGGCTGACGCGCAGCTCTCGAGCATGATGATCACGTCCCGCCACTCACTGGGCACCGAGACGACAACCTTCGACCAGTCTGCTTGGACAGTTCGGGGAATCTGTTGCCGACCTTCTTCATCACGGAGTCGGTGCTGCCGCTGACGCGGTCCATGAGCTCTGCGCGATGCTCAGGCTGATGTGCTCGTCTGCTACCTGCCCCTGGTGCTCGCAGCAGGCCGTGGAGCACTACGCGCAGGCCGCAATCGATGCAAAGGTCGCCTTCGTCAACGCCCTGCCCGTCTTCATCGCAGGCACCAAGGAATGGGATGAAAATTCCAGGCCGCCGGTGTGCCCATCGTCGGCGACGACATCAAGAGCCAGATCGGTGCGACCATCACCCACCGAGTGATGGCCAAACTCTTCGAAGACCGCGGTGTCGTCCTCGACCGCACCTACCAGCTCAACGTCGGCGGCAACATGGACTTCAAGAACATGCTCGAGCGCAAGCGCCTCGAATCGAAGAAGATCTCGAAGACCCAGGCCGTGACCTCGAACACCACCGCCGATCTGCCTGCACGCAACGTCCACATCGGTCCCAGTGACTACGTCGAATGGCTCGACGACCGCAAATGGGCATTCGTCCGTCTCGAAGGACGCAACTTCGGTGATGCACCGGTATCCCTGGAATACAAGCTCGAGGTCTGGGACTCACCGAACTCGGCCGGAGTCATCATCGACGCCGTCCGTGCAGCGAAGATCGGACTCGACCGCGGCATCGGCGGAGCCCTCATCTCCGCATCCTCGTACTTCATGAAGTCGCCCCCGGAGCAGAAGGGCGACGACGCAGCTCATGACGCCGTCGAAGCCTTCATCCAAGGAAACCTCGACCGCTGAGCTGAACGCCGCAGCAACCTGAGAATGCCGATCGCACCAACGTGCGGTCGGCATTTTCTCTGTCCGCGACGTGCACATGCTCGCCCACCACCTCGGCGGATGCCGGCAGGCGATCCAGGATATGAGATCGGCTCGCCGCAGTCGGCATTGTCTATGACACTGAGAACTTGCACATAGTGGTCCCTGCCACACTGAGGTCGTGACCGGCCGCCGAGGTGAGCGGCGTCGTCTTGCTCATCTGCACACCCTCTACCGATCACCGAGGAGCATCGATGTCGCGCAACGCCGCTGTCACCGACACCACACAGAAGAAGTCGGCCGAGCTCAGCTGGCTGATGCGCCTGCTGGTCGTCATCGAGAAGGCCGGAAACAAGCTTCCTCACCCCTTCTGGCTGTTCCTGTCACTGGCCGTCGTGGTCATGATCCTCTCGGCGATCTTCTCCGCCTCCGGCCTGCAGGCCGTCAATCCGGCCACCGACAAGACGGTGACGGTGACCAACCTCTTCAGCACGGAATCCCTGCGTGAGATCGTTGCCGGAGCCACGAACAACTTCGTCACGTTCCCACCATTGGCCTGGTCCTCATCGTGCTCATCGGCGTGGCCGTAGCCGAGCAGTCCGGGCTGATCCCGGCGATGCTGCGCGGAACCATCGCCGGTGCCTCACCGAAGTGGATCACGTTCATCGTGGCACTCGCCGGCACCGCCTCGTCGATCGCCTCCGACGCCTCATACATGATCATGATTCCCCTCGGCGGGCTCGCGTTCAAAGCTGTGGGACGCAATCCGCTGCTCGGCTGCCTCGTCGCCTACGCCGCCACCTCGGGCGGATACTCGGCAGCACCCATGGTCAACTCCTTGGATACTATCCTCGGCGGGCTCTCCACGTCGGCGGCTCAGATCATCGACCCGGAATATGTGGTCAGCCCCGTCGCGAACTTCTACTTCAACTTCGTCTCGATGTTCGTCGTTGCGGTCGCCGTCACCCTGGTCACCGAACTCCTGCTGACCAAGCGCGCCGACCAGATCGAACTCGATGAACCGGATGAGAACGACCCCGACAACTTCGACGTCAAAATGGCACTGGATGCCAACGAGAAGCGCGGAATGGTCTTCGCTGTGCTCAGCATCGTCGCCTGCGCTGCGATATTGTTCTTCCTCGCGCTGCCCGAAGGCTCCTTCCTGAGGGACGAGGCAGGCAGCTTCGGTCCCGAATCGGGCCTGATGGCAGGAATCGCTGCCATCATCGGCTTCGGCTTCTTCATCATCGGCATCGTCTACGGCTACGCCACCGGATCGATCAAGAAGACCTCCGACATTCCCGACATGATGGGCAAGGGGCTCCTGCCGTTCGTCCCAGTGATCGTCCTCTTCTTCGCGGCCAGCCAGTTCCTCGCGCTGTTCAAGATGTCCAGCCTCGGCGAGATCCTCGCGATCAAGGGAGCCGAGTTCTTCGGTTCACTCGACACCGGAACGTTCGTCATCCTCCTCGGCGGATGGCTGCTTGTGGCACTCGGTGCCCTGTTCCTGACCTCCGGATCGGGACTGTGGACGCTCATGGCGCCGGTCCTCGTGCCGATGTTCATGCTCCTGTCCATCGCTCCGGAGACCACGCAGGCCCTCTACCGCATCGGTGACTCGACGACGAACATCATCTCCCCGATGAGCCCGTACTTCGTTGTGGTCCTCGGCTTCATCCAGCGGTACAAGAAGTCTGCGGGAATCGGCACCGTGCTGTCGTTCACCATTCCGCTCTCATTCGCGATGTTCGTTCTCTGGGGACTGCTCTTCTTCATCTGGTGGGCCACCGGAATTCCATGGGGTCCAGGAGCCGCCACGAGCTACCACATGGGTTGAGGCCTCTGGTTCGGCTCGCGAGGTGGGGCGGATACAACGCCTGCCGTGGATGTGGGAATAACCTGGCCGCCGACGAGCGTTACGATCGTGCAACGCTCGTTGGCTCGAGCACTGGTTCTTCAGTGACTGTCCAGCTCAGGTGACTAGACTGAGACCATGATTCAACTCTCGTGCGGCATTTCGTCTGTGCGAGCAACCTGCTCAGATCGAAAGGATCTCGACCGTGAGTAACCCCATGATGAACCGGGCGATCAACCAGGGAGCCCAAGCCGGACGCAATCAGCCCGTCATGTCTGACCAGGATCTCAACAACCTGTTCAGCCAGCCAGCCGCGCAGAACCGCAACGCTGGCCCGCAGGTCGCTGACCGGGCGATGACCTACGACGACGTCATGATGAAGACCGGTGTTCTCTTCACCATCCTCCTAGCCGGTGCTGTGCTCGGTTGGTTCGTTCCGCCACTCGCCTTGCCCGCGATGCTCATCGCGCTGGTTCTCGGCTTGGTGAACGCCTTCAAGAAGGAACCCAGCAAAGCCCTGATCATCGGCTACGCCGCGTTCGAGGGTGTCTTCCTCGGCGGTATCTCCGGGATCTTCGAGCGGCTGTACGACGGCATCGTCGTCCAGGCCGTGCTCGCCACGCTCTGCGTCTTCGGCGTCATGCTCGCCCTGTTCAAGTTCAAAGGCGTGCGCTATGGCTCGAAGATGAAGAAGTTTATGTTCATCGCCATCGGCGGTTACGCGATCTTCTCCCTGATCAACTTCGGCGTCGCCATGTTCACCGGCACCGGAGGTGCTCGCAGCATGGAGGTCTTTGGCATACCGCTGGGAATCGTCATCGGCATCGTCGCCACAGTGCTTGCAGCCATGACGCTGATCATGGACTTCCAGATGATCGAAGAGGGCGTCAAGCACAAGATCCCCGAGAAGTACTCCTGGATGTGCGCATTCTCCCTCATGGTCACCCTCGTGTGGCTCTACATCGAAATCCTGCGCCTCATCTCCTACTTCAGGAACTAGACACCCCAGATCCCGGGACCACCCCAGCTGCGTGCTCCCGGGAGCGGTGTCTATGATTGAGCCATGAACAACGTGACGGCGGACCTCGACACAGAGGTCCGCCGTCTGCGTATCCGCATCATCGGACTCAACCCGCGTCAGCTCGCCGAGGCGGGCCCGAATTCCCCCGGCAACGGCGCAGGCAGCTTGTCGCGCAGAGACACCATCGCCGAGGCGCTTGCGCAGTTCTCGTCCATCGGCTCCGATGGCAGGCCGGTCCCGGACCTGGGTGATCAGAGCCTGGCCGATCAGGTCGTCGTCCTCATCGCAGAGGGGATGGCCTCGGCCGAGGAACTCCCCGAGGCGCAACAGCAAGAGCGGTTGGCACAGCTTCTTGACGCGGCAGTGCGACTGCGTCGATGTCTTGCCTAGGATCGATAGGACTCCATTGTCGAGCACTGCCGAAATCGACCGTGGACAATCCGTCATCGTTCTGTAAGGTTTCCCGTCCTCTCCGGGAGGCGCAGACGAGGATAATCAATGGCACCATCCGCCGCTTTGAGAAGGTGCCACACTGACGATGACAGATCGCCGCCCGCTGCTCTTCACCCTCGCCGGAATCGTCGCGACCCTCGTGTACTTCGGTGCCGCCGAGTTCATCGCCGGTGCCTTCGCCGCCACCTCGGCGCCTCTGCTGATCCTGGGTCAGACGTTCATCCCGCTCGTGCCGACAGCCATGATCAAGGCCGCCATCAGCATCTTCGGCACAAACGACAAACTCGCCCTCGTCATCACTCTGGGCATCGTCGGAGCGATCCTCGGAGGCGTGATCGGACGAATCGGCCTGCACCGACGTAGCCTGTCCTTCGTCCTCCTCATCGGCCTCGGGATCCTGCCCGTGGTCGTGCTGCTGAGCACCGGCGGATCGCTCCTCGACGCGGTCCCGGCCCTTGGGGGAGTGGCACTGGGCTGCGCGGCGTACGTGGGGTTGATTCGCCTCGGCGATGGCCGAGAACTGCGAGCCGAGGACTCTCAGGGCACAGATCGGAGTGCCGACATCGACGGCCAGCCGGGCAGCGACCGTCGTGCCTTCTTCGGTCTCGCCGCAGGACTGAGCGCGGTCGGCATCGCGCCGCGATCGCGGCAGGCCAGTCGGCATCGCGGCGATGCCGACCGCGCTCAGTCCTGCGGCGAGACCGAAGAAGGCACGACGGTCGCTGCCCGGCTGGCCGTCGATGTCGGCACTCCGATCTGTGCCCTGAGAGTCCTCGGCTCGCAGTTCTCGGCCATCGCCGAGGCGAATCAACCCCACGTACGCCGCGCAGCCCAGTGCCACTCCCCCAAGGGCCGGGACCGCGTCGAGGAGCGATCCGCCGGTGCTCAGCAGCACGACCACGGGCAGGATCCCGAGGCCGATGAGGAGGACGAAGGACAGGCTACGTCGGTGCAGGCCGATTCGTCCGATCACGCCTCCGAGGATCGCTCCGACGATGCCCAGAGTGATGACGAGGGCGAGTTTGTCGTTTGTGCCGAAGATGCTGATGGCGGCCTTGATCATGGCTGTCGGCACGAGCGGGATGAACGTCTGACCCAGGATCAGCAGAGGCGCCGAGGTGGCGGCGAAGGCACCGGCGATGAACTCGGCGGCACCGAAGTACACGAGGGTCGCGACGATTCCGGCGAGGGTGAAGAGCAGCGGGCGGCGATCTGTCATCGTCAGTGTGGCACCTTCTCAAAGCGGCGGATGGTGCCATTGATTATCCTCGTCTGCGCCTCCCGGAGAGGACGGGAAACCTTACAGAACGATGACGGATTGTCCACGGTCGATTTCGGCAGTGCTCGACAATGGAGTCCTATCGATCCTAGGCAAGACATCGACGCAGTCGCACTGCCGCGTCAAGAAGCTGTGCCAACCGCTCTTGCTGTTGCGCCTCGGGGAGTTCCTCGGCCGAGGCCATCCCCTCTGCGATGAGGACGACGACCTGATCGGCCAGGCTCTGATCACCCAGGTCCGGGACCGGCCTGCCATCGGAGCCGATGGACGAGAACTGCGCAAGCGCCTCGGCGATGGTGTCTCTGCGCGACAAGCTGCCTGCGCCGTTGCCGGGGGAATTCGGGCCCGCCTCGGCGAGCTGACGCGGGTTGAGTCCGATGATGCGGATACGCAGACGGCGGACCTCTGTGTCGAGGTCCGCCGTCACGTTGTTCATGGCTCAATCATAGACACCGCTCCCGGGAGCACGCAGCTGGGGTGGTCCCGGGATCTGGGGTGTCTAGTTCCTGAAGTAGGAGATGAGGCGCAGGATTTCGATGTAGAGCCACACGAGGGTGACCATGAGGGAGAATGCGCACATCCAGGAGTACTTCTCGGGGATCTTGTGCTTGACGCCCTCTTCGATCATCTGGAAGTCCATGATCAGCGTCATGGCTGCAAGCACTGTGGCGACGATGCCGATGACGATTCCCAGCGGTATGCCAAAGACCTCCATGCTGCGAGCACCTCCGGTGCCGGTGAACATGGCGACGCCGAAGTTGATCAGGGAGAAGATCGCGTAACCGCCGATGGCGATGAACATAAACTTCTTCATCTTCGAGCCATAGCGCACGCCTTTGAACTTGAACAGGGCGAGCATGACGCCGAAGACGCAGAGCGTGGCGAGCACGGCCTGGACGACGATGCCGTCGTACAGCCGCTCGAAGATCCCGGAGATACCGCCGAGGAAGACACCCTCGAACGCGGCGTAGCCGATGATCAGGGCTTTGCTGGGTTCCTTCTTGAAGGCGTTCACCAAGCCGAGAACCAGCGCGATGAGCATCGCGGGCAAGGCGAGTGGCGGAACGAACCAACCGAGCACAGCACCGGCTAGGAGGATGGTGAAGAGAACACCGGTCTTCATCATGACGTCGTCGTAGGTCATCGCCCGGTCAGCGACCTGCGGGCCAGCGTTGCGGTTCTGCGCGGCTGGCTGGCTGAACAGGTTGTTGAGATCCTGGTCAGACATGACGGGCTGATTGCGTCCGGCTTGGGCTCCCTGGTTGATCGCCCGGTTCATCATGGGGTTACTCACGGTCGAGATCCTTTCGATCTGAGCAGGTTGCTCGCACAGACGAAATGCCGCACGAGAGTTGAATCATGGTCTCAGTCTAGTCACCTGAGCTGGACAGTCACTGAAGAACCAGTGCTCGAGCCAACGAGCGTTGCACGATCGTAACGCTCGTCGGCGGCCAGGTTATTCCCACATCCACGGCAGGCGTTGTATCCGCCCCACCTCGCGAGCCGAACCAGAGGCCTCAACCCATGTGGTAGCTCGTGGCGGCTCCTGGACCCCATGGAATTCCGGTGGCCCACCAGATGAAGAAGAGCAGTCCCCAGAGAACGAACATCGCGAATGAGAGCGGAATGGTGAACGACAGCACGGTGCCGATTCCCGCAGACTTCTTGTACCGCTGGATGAAGCCGAGGACCACAACGAAGTACGGGCTCATCGGGGAGATGATGTTCGTCGTCGAGTCACCGATGCGGTAGAGGGCCTGCGTGGTCTCCGGAGCGATGGACAGGAGCATGAACATCGGCACGAGGACCGGCGCCATGAGCGTCCACAGTCCCGATCCGGAGGTCAGGAACAGGGCACCGAGTGCCACAAGCAGCCATCCGCCGAGGAGGATGACGAACGTTCCGGTGTCGAGTGAACCGAAGAACTCGGCTCCCTTGATCGCGAGGATCTCGCCGAGGCTGGACATCTTGAACAGCGCGAGGAACTGGCTGGCCGCGAAGAAGAGGACGATCACTGGGACGAACGGCAGGAGCCCCTTGCCCATCATGTCGGGAATGTCGGAGGTCTTCTTGATCGATCCGGTGGCGTAGCCGTAGACGATGCCGATGATGAAGAAGCCGAAGCCGATGATGGCAGCGATTCCTGCCATCAGGCCCGATTCGGGACCGAAGCTGCCTGCCTCGTCCCTCAGGAAGGAGCCTTCGGGCAGCGCGAGGAAGAACAATATCGCAGCGCAGGCGACGATGCTGAGCACAGCGAAGACCATTCCGCGCTTCTCGTTGGCATCCAGTGCCATTTTGACGTCGAAGTTGTCGGGGTCGTTCTCATCCGGTTCATCGAGTTCGATCTGGTCGGCGCGCTTGGTCAGCAGGAGTTCGGTGACCAGGGTGACGGCGACCGCAACGACGAACATCGAGACGAAGTTGAAGTAGAAGTTCGCGACGGGGCTGACCACATATTCCGGGTCGATGATCTGAGCCGCCGACGTGGAGAGCCCGCCGAGGATAGTATCCAAGGAGTTGACCATGGGTGCTGCCGAGTATCCGCCCGAGGTGGCGGCGTAGGCGACGAGGCAGCCGAGCAGCGGATTGCGTCCCACAGCTTTGAACGCGAGCCCGCCGAGGGGAATCATGATCATGTATGAGGCGTCGGAGGCGATCGACGAGGCGGTGCCGGCGAGTGCCACGATGAACGTGATCCACTTCGGTGAGGCACCGGCGATGGTTCCGCGCAGCATCGCCGGGATCAGCCCGGACTGCTCGGCTACGGCCACGCCGATGAGCACGATGAGGACCAGGCCCAATGGTGGGAACGTGACGAAGTTGTTCGTGGCTCCGGCAACGATCTCACGCAGGGATTCCGTGCTGAAGAGGTTGGTCACCGTCACCGTCTTGTCGGTGGCCGGATTGACGGCCTGCAGGCCGGAGGCGGAGAAGATCGCCGAGAGGATCATGACCACGACGGCCAGTGACAGGAACAGCCAGAAGGGGTGAGGAAGCTTGTTTCCGGCCTTCTCGATGACGACCAGCAGGCGCATCAGCCAGCTGAGCTCGGCCGACTTCTTCTGTGTGGTGTCGGTGACAGCGGCGTTGCGCGACATCGATGCTCCTCGGTGATCGGTAGAGGGTGTGCAGATGAGCAAGACGACGCCGCTCACCTCGGCGGCCGGTCACGACCTCAGTGTGGCAGGGACCACTATGTGCAAGTTCTCAGTGTCATAGACAATGCCGACTGCGGCGAGCCGATCTCATATCCTGGATCGCCTGCCGGCATCCGCCGAGGTGGTGGGCGAGCATGTGCACGTCGCGGACAGAGAAAATGCCGACCGCACGTTGGTGCGATCGGCATTCTCAGGTTGCTGCGGCGTTCAGCTCAGCGGTCGAGGTTTCCTTGGATGAAGGCTTCGACGGCGTCATGAGCTGCGTCGTCGCCCTTCTGCTCCGGGGGCGACTTCATGAAGTACGAGGATGCGGAGATGAGGGCTCCGCCGATGCCGCGGTCGAGTCCGATCTTCGCTGCACGGACGGCGTCGATGATGACTCCGGCCGAGTTCGGTGAGTCCCAGACCTCGAGCTTGTATTCCAGGGATACCGGTGCATCACCGAAGTTGCGTCCTTCGAGACGGACGAATGCCCATTTGCGGTCGTCGAGCCATTCGACGTAGTCACTGGGACCGATGTGGACGTTGCGTGCAGTTGCATACCAGTCGGCTTGTGGGTCGGCATCGAACTGCTCATCCGTGAAGATCTCTTCGGGATTCGGCCAGGGCCTGCCGAAGGTGTCGCCGAAGTACCCGAGCTCCACGTTGGCCATATGCGGTCGAGGACGACGCCTAAGAGGTTGAGGCCTGTGCCCGTGCGCGGCAGCCGCAGGTCACGTTCGCCGAGACCGTCCAGCTTCCACATCAGATCGTTGCGGCATGCCTGCAGGTGGTTCTTCAGGATCGTCTTCATCGCATCGTCGCGGGCCATGTCTCTAGTCTGCCGCACCGGCGGGAAGAAGAACAGAGTCTTCCCGCCGGCGCGGCAGACGACATCTCATCCGCCCCAGAGCGGAGCCAGGCTCGAGTAGAGCTGCTGAACGCCGAGGATGATGAAGAGCAGCGCTGTGATGGCCAGGGCGATATTGGTGTGCAGCTTGTTGGCCCACTTCTTCGGGATCTTCTTACCATTGAGGAGACCGAGCAGTGTGATCGCCAGGAACGGCATGAACAGCGATCCGAGTACACCGTAGGCCAGGATCAGACCGATCGGCTTGCCCAGCAGGAAGAGCAGCATGGGCGGGAAGGTCAGCCACAACACGTAGAACTTGAAGTACTTTCCGCCGGTCAGCGTGTCAGGGTGACCGCTGGGCTTCTTGCGCATGTGTCCCCAGAAGTCGGCGAACATGAGCGATACACCGTTCCACACTCCGATGATCGAGGAGAAGGATGCGGCCCAGAAGCCGATGAGGAAGCCGGTTCCGACCACATCGCCGTATTTGGCTTTGAGGACATCTGCGAGTTCGATCAGTCCCTTGTCATCGGCAGAGATGGAGACTCCGGCTGCGCGCACGACCTCGGCTCCGACGATGAGCATGGCGATGACGAAGATCCCTGTCAGCACGTAGGCCATGGAGTTGTCGATGCGCATCACACGCATCCATTTGGGTGTGTGCCAGCCCTTCTCACGCAGCCAGTATCCGTAGGCAGCGAGGGTGATTGTGCCGCCGACACCGCCGGCCAGAGCCAAGGTGTAGATGACGCCGCCTTCCGGAATCAGCGGGATGAGTCCGGTGAGCATTTCCGGAATGTTGGGAACGGCGATGATAGCCAGGCCCACAACGGTGACGAACATGATTCCGACGAGGGCCGCGGTGATCTTCTCGAAGACGGTGTACCGCCCGAACCAGACCATGGCGAAACCGGCCAGGCCCATGACGATCGCCCACACTGTGAGGTTGACTCCCGGAAACAGTGCGGCCAGAGGGAGAGCGGCAGAACTCATCGCGGTGGCACCGTAGACGAATCCCCAGATGATGATGTAAGGCCCGAAGTACCAGGTCGTCCACCGTCCCAGTGAGGTCCAACCCTCGAAGATCGTCTTCCCCGTGGCCAGAGTGAATCGACCTGCACCCTCGACGAGGACGATCTTGAGGATCACACCGACGATCACCGCCCACATCAGTCCGTAGCCGAACTGGCTGCCGGCCACAAGAGTCGCCACCATGTCGGCGGCGCCGACACCGGTCGCGGCCACGACCAGGCCAGGACCGATCACCTTCCATTTGGCCGGCCCCTCGGCCTCGGGCACACCCGTGCCTGCACCTGGGTCTGCCGCACCTGGGTCTGCCGGATCGCCGGCACCGGATGGCTGCGGCCTGTTTTCACTGTCAGTCATGTAGCGTCTTCACCTTCATCATCGGCTGCACCGCCCGCACCACTGACATCGAACTCACCGTCGCGCCCAAATCGCACTACCGGCGACTTCGCGTCTGGAGGCGAACTTCAGCGGAAATCGTCGTACCTTGACATGGTATTCGACCACAGCAGTTATCCTCGATACGTGACCCACGACGACTCACGCAGCAGGATCGCCCGACAGATATTTCCCGACGGCGAAGATCCCGATCCGCGTTTCACCCTCGCCAACGAACGCACATTCCTATCATGGATCCGCACGGCGCTGGCATTCATCGGCGGTGGCATTGCGGTCGAGGCCTTCACCTCGGAGATCTTCACCTCTGGCCTACGTGCGACCTTATCGATCGTGCTCATGGTCATCGGATTCATCCTCGCCGCCGGTGCGGCATTCAGATGGCACCGCATCGAATCGGCCATGCGCCACAAGACGTCGCTGCCGCTGCCTCTCATCATTCCCATCGTCAGCCTGGCCACAGCATTGGGTGCCGGCCTCCTCGTTCTGGTCTTCGCCGAAGTCCTATGACCACGCCGCCCCCCAGACGGCCCCAGCCACATGCCGATCCGGGACTGCAACCCGAGCGGACGACCCAGTCCTGGCTGCGCACCAGCCTGACGATGACCGTTGTCAGCCTCCTGTTCATCCGCTGGATCAATGTGTTCGGAGGACTGTCCGTCGTGATCTTCGTCGTCTGCATCGCATTGGCGATCGCCGCGATCGCCCTGCAGGTCAGGCGCTACCGCCTCGGAGCGGGGTCCATTCGCGCCGAACGGGGGCGTCCGACCCCCTGGGCGATCCTCTTCCTCACCAGCTCGGTCTGCCTCATCGCGGTTCTCGGAATCGCCTCGGTCATCAAGATCTCTCTCGATTGACGGTCCTCGTTGTGAGACCGCCGTTCGGTTCCAGTCCGGCATTGCCTAAACTGGACGTCATGAAGGACGCACGTGAAGTTTCGACCGCCCCACTTGTCGCCGCAGGTCTCGTCGGCGGATTCCTGACCGCCCGCGAGACCGGGATCCGTCCCCTCGGCGGAGTCGTGCTCGCAGCTGCCGGTGCCTACGCGGCCCGCACCTGGTTCACCAAGGCGGGCTGGCCCGTCGGCACGGCACTGACCTTGGGCTACCTCGGCGGGTTCGGAGCATCTCATCCCCTGGCGAAGAAGATCGGTGCTTGGCCCGCTGTGTTCAGCGTCGCCGCCGTGACTGCGACAGCTGCCTATGCAGCCGTCGACTCTGCCACCACCGACTGACCCCACCACTGCCTGACCCGACCACCACTGCCTGACCCGACCACCACTGTCTGACCCACCACCACTGTCTGCCTCGGCCGAAGCCGACTGATCCGGAAAGCGAGGACCACCGGTAGCCCATGCTGGCTGTTTTCGAAGGCTTCGCCGTCATCGCAGGTGTCATCCTGGTCGGATTCGTGCTGGGACGATCCGAAGTCCTCGGGCCCAACGGTCAGCAGGTCATCGCGAAGCTGGTCTTCTATGCCGGCACCCCCACCCTGCTCTACGTCACCGTTGCCGACACCGATCTGCGGCTGATCTTCAACACAGCGCTCCTGGCCACGGGCGGGTCCGCAGTGATCGTGGGCGTGCTCCTGTTCGTGCTCACCCGATACATCCGCAAGCGCAGCACCGGTGAGGCGATGTTCTCCGCCTGGGCCGTCAGCTACGTCAACATCGGCAATCTCGGAATCCCGATTGCGGCCTACGTCCTCCACGACATCGGATATGTCGCGCCTGTGCTGCTGTTCCAGCTGCTCATCCTCGCACCCATCGGCATGGCCGTTCTCGACGCCGCGGGGAAGAAGAAGCTCGATCAGCGCTGGTACTCCGGCGTGCTCCAGATCCTCCGTAACCCCATTGTCCTCGGTGCTGCCGCCGGTGTGGCCGCCTCAGCGACGGGCTTCGAACTTCCGCGCTTCATCTTCGAGCCCATCGACATGATCGGTGCCACTGCGGTCCCGGGAGCACTGCTGGCCTTCGGCATCTCGCTCAAGGACGGTTGGGGGCTTCCAGCTCCCGGATCCAGGAAGCAGCTGACGTACATCACCATCGCCAAGCAGGTCATCCAGCCTGCCCTGGCCTGGGTCATCGGCGGTCCCCTGCTGGGATACTCCGGCATCGCTCTGTTCGCCATCGTCGTCACTTCGGCTCTGCCGACGGCGCAGAACGTCTACATCTACTCCATGCAGTACCGACAGTCCGAGGCGCTCATGCGTGATGCGGTCTTCATCACCACCGTGCTGGCAGTGCCGACACTCGTCATCATCGCTGCTCTGCTGGGCTGACTGCCCAGCCCCACTGGGTTGACCGCCAGGCCCTGCTGGACTGCCCATGCGGGCGGGCTGCAGGGCAGAATTCGGGACGGCGGGCCACCTCGGCGATCCCGTTGGCCTCGGTGATCTGGGGGTCTGTGGCGTGTCGGAGCCCGCTTGCCCACCCGGGTCACTGACAATGGGAACGTGGCTGGAGACAAGAAGAACGAGACCGAAGACCTCCTGAGCAGGCGGATGAGTTCAGGATCCAGTAGTGCTGCCGAAAAGCAGACTGAGCCTCCGCTGGAGGCCGCGAACGATCCTTCGACCGACACCGAGGCGTTCGATCCGATCCGGGAGCCGATCCCCAAGGACGAACCCAAGCCCTCAACCGGGCCTGTCCGCGTCGCGCCTGCTCACTCGTCGCATCCCCCCGAGACCGCCCGGACCCGCGAGGTTCCTGCCAACGCTCGCACTGCCGTGATGAGCGAAGCGGACTGGGCCGCCGTGACTCAAGCCGCGACGTCCACCGAGACTCATGACCCTGAGGTGCCCGAACGCCGTCGCAGCGTCCTCGATGTCATCGGCACCATCTGGATCACACTGGCCATACCGTTCATCCTCCTGGCCTTGGCCGTGCGCTTCGTCGCCTCCGGACTGTTCATCAAGTTCGAGTACTTCCGACCCGGATTCCCGGCCGACCAATTCGGCTTCGGCAGCGCCGACCGCGAACACTACGCCACCTACGTCATCGACTACCTGGCGAACCTCGACTCTCGGCGTTACCTCGCCGATGTGATCATGCCCAATGGCGAGCCCATCTTCATCTCCGAAGAGCTCAATCACATGGCCGACGTCAAGGACCTCATCTCACTGCTGTACCTGATTGCGATGATCGGCCTCATCGGCGCGGTCCTCTTCGGCCTCTACATGTCACGCAGGCACGGCATGGGAATCCACGTCGGGCTGCGTTTGGGCACCATCATCAGCATCATCGCCATGGCCGCCGCGGCAGTGCTGGCATTCCTCGGGTGGGATACCTTCTTCCGTGGATTCCACAAAGTCTTCTTCTCCGACGGGACCTGGGAGTTCTACAGCGACGATTCCCTTATCCGACTCTTCCCGCCCCAGTTCTGGGTCGACGCGGGAATTGCCGGAGGCGGACTCTTCGTCCTCCTGGCCATCGTCCTCTTCTGGCTCAGCTTTGCCGGCCACAAGAAACGCCGTGCACTGAAGAAGGCCCGGCGAGAAGCCTGAGCACGATGGGCATCGCGCCCAAGTGAAACCTGCGGACTCTGTCCGCTCCACGATTACGGCCGGGTGGTCTTTCCCCTTCCACCCGGCCGCATTCTCCGTCCTGCGTCTGTCCGTCCGCTCTGGGACGTCATATCGAGAATGGACGCGGATGGATGCCGCCTTGGCGGCACATGCCAGTTCCCGCCGATCGCAGGTCACGGCCTTGATGGAACGCTGCAGCATGACTAGCGTCGAAGATACGGCTCGTGATGTCCCTCCCGTGGACACCCGGTCGATGATCGAACGACTAGATCGCTTCGAACAACGAGAGGAGCAGAGGACCATGAGTGACGAGAAGAAGAACCTGCCAGACGGCGCCCCCAGCATGGATGAGCCCACCGAGCAGGAGGTGACTGACTTCAATGTCGGAGTCGGCTCCGACGCTGAAGCGGAGGGCAGCTCGGAGACACCCGAGGACAAGCTCGAGCGCATTGCCACCGAGCACGACGTATCGATCGACACGGATCCGGAGGACGTCCAGGCTGAAGCAGAGCGCTCGCTGGATCAGGACTCAACAGAAGACGAAGACCGCGATGTCCGCGGCGGGGACACGAAGGAGGAAGAGGACACGGCGTGGGAACCACCGGACTGAGAAAGCCCTTCCCAAACAGTCGGTTTCAGGTCGGACAGCAGTAATTGGCGCGCCGGCGATCGGGTTTCACTCGACGGCGGTTGCTCAGTCGTCGACGGCGTCGCGTCCGCGGCGGACGATGATCGGGTCGGGTTCGTAGACGATCGAGGTGTCCTTGTCCTCGTAGTCGAACTGGTTGAGGAAATAGCGCAGCGCGTTGAGTCGTGCCCGCTTCTTGTCATTGCTCTTGATGGTAATCCACGGAGCATGATCGGTGTCCGTGCGACGGAACATCTCTTCCTTCGCCGCGGTGTAGTCGTCCCAGCGATCCAGGGACTCGAGGTCCATGGGAGACAGCTTCCACTGTCTGACCGGGTCGATCTGGCGAATCGCGAAACGGGTCCGCTGTTCCCGCTGGGTCACGGAGAACCAGAACTTGGTGACGTGGATGTCGGAGTCGATGAGCATCTTCTCGAAAACTGGCGCCTGCTCCATGAACGTCTCGTACTCGTAGTCCGTGCAGAAGTCCATGACCCGCTCGACGTTGGCCCGGTTGTACCAGGACCGGTCGAACATGACGATCTCACCGTTGGTGGGCAGATGGCTGATGTAGCGCTGGAAATACCACTGCCCCGCTTCCTTGTCCGAGGGCTTGTTCAGGGCCACGACGCGTGCCGCACGCGGATTGAGATGCTCGGTGAAGCGCTTGATCGTCCCACCCTTGCCGGCAGCGTCACGGCCTTCGAAGACGATGACGTGCTTACGATCGGTGTCTTGCCCCCAGTACTGGAATTTCAGCAGCTCAACCTGCAGCTGATATTTCTCGAGCTCGTATTCCTCCCGGCCCATAAGCTCCGGGTACGGGTAGCCTTCACGCCAGGTCTCGACCGCACGCCCCATCGGATCGATGAGATGCGGGTCCGCTGTGTGTGAATCCTCGACCTGATAGCCCTCGATTCGAAGCTTGTCGATGTATTCGCGCAGATTCTCGTTGAGCAGGTTGTTCACGGGCGCTCCTTCACATCGACAGCAACAGTCTTCGTCAGCGGCTTGGCCTCGTCATCTCGCGGTCGTCACCAGTCTTCAGGCACAGTACTGAGCAAAGATGAACATCAGGTTATCCGATCGATGTCCTGTTTTGGAATGATCCCAAGACTGAGGAGGGGCGCTGCCGCGACGATGGCAAATGACAGCGGGTAGCCGAACACAGTGATCAGCGCTCCGAATCCTGGACCCAAGATCGCGGAGACGACGAACTGCCCGGTGTTCTGCGTCCCCATGGCCTTGCCCGACCATTGCGGGCCGGCAGCCTCGGCGACCGAGGCGAAGGCCAACCCGTTGTCTGCTACCGAGACCGTGGACGCCAGAATGAACACCACTGTCGCCACTGCGGGCATCGGTGTGAGTGAGATCAACGCGATCGCTGCCACTAGAACGACGGCCGCAATGGCCACGATCCGCATCAGTCCGACCCTGGAGCCGAGCCGATCGGAGAGGCCGCCGACGATCATGCGCCCGATCGCTCCCACGATCTGAGAGGCCGCGACGATGCCGCCGGCGATGCCGACGCTGATGTGCTGGTTCGCGATGAGCCAGATGAGGCCATAGGTGGAGAACGCGAACTGCGGGATCACCAGCAGCGCAGAGACGGCGTGGATTCGCCACAGGAACGAATCCATCCGGTAGGGATTGCTCGTCGAGGTGGGCGCCTCCACCTCTCCCGACGCCGAGGTGGGCCCTGGCCGGGCATCATCGGCGGACGTGGGGACGGGGGTGGGGGCCACCTCGGCGCGGGGAGGATCCCGGACGAGCCCGAAGCAGATCACGGCCATGACACCGGTGACGATGACGATGAACCACAGGTACCCGGTGAACCCGCTGGATGAGGCGATGGGTGGGACGCTCAGGGCGGCCACACTGGTGCCCAGCGGCTGCGACATCTGCCTGATGCCCATGGCCAACCCACGCCGGTGGCGGGGAAACCACCCCATGACCACGCGCCCGCTGGCCGAGTTCACCGACGCGGCGGCCGCTCCGGAAGCCGCGATGATGACGACCATCCACACTGGTGAGCCGACCACAGCCACGGCCAGGCCCGAGGCCAGAGCAGTCAGTGCGATGCCCAGCGTCATGGCCAGTCGTTCGCCGAATCTGTCGGCGAAGGCACCCCAGGCGATGAGGGTGAGGATGAGGCCGAAACTCGGGGCTGCGGCGACGGTTCCGGCTTGAGTCAGCGTGTAGCCGAGGTCCGTGTGCATATACGGAATCAGGAAGGCCGGACCGGTGATCGCGACAGTGGCTGCCATCTGTGACAGCACTCCGATGACGAGGATCACCCAAGCCTGTCTGCTGGGCGGGTTCTCTGTCATGAGTTTGAGACTAGCCGTCTCACATACTATGGGGCGTGGTGTCTCAGATCGCGGCTGATGCCGCGCTGCCATGTCTCGGATCGCGGCAGTTCCCGGTACCCTATAAAGTGAGTGCTGACGCCGCGATAGCAGCGCCGGCAAATCCCCCTATAGCCCAATCGGCAGAGGCAGTCGACTTAAAATCGATCAAGTGTGGGTTCGAGTCCCACTGGGGGGACATTTTCCGCCCCGTCATTCTCTGCCCGCCAGGCGCTGCACTCCTGCGTACAATCGGATCATTCGCCGAAGGCAATCAAAGGAAATTCGTCGCCATGGCCGAGATCGTGCTCTACCATCACATACAGGGACTCACCGACGGGATCGCAGCATTCGCCGAGGAGCTGAGAGGCTCGGGACATACGGTGCACGTGCCCGACATGTTCGAGGGCCGTACGTTCGGATCCATCGAGGAGGGTTTCGCCTGTGCCGGCGAGACCGGATTCGACACTATCCGGCAGCGTGGCGTCGCGGACACACCAGAGTCGAGTTCCGGGCTCGTCTACGCGGGTTTCTCCTTCGGAGTGACCATCGCCCAGAGGCTCGCCCAAACTCAGGACGACGCCCGCGACTTAGCCGACTCCGCGCCCTCGGCAGAACTCTTCGTCTACCCTGGCGATCAGCATCTCTTCGCCGATTCGTCCTTGGTCTCCTTCGACGCAGGCGCGACTGAGCTGTTGCTCGAACGGGTCCGTGAGTTCTTCGTAGCCATCTGAACGTCCTGCGCGAGCCCGAAGGTTCGCATCCTGCCGTTCGCCCGGGCAAGATGGTGACATGACGAATGTGCTGC
This sequence comes from Brevibacterium sp. UCMA 11754, assembly GCF_021532275.1. Lineage (GTDB taxonomy): Bacteria > Actinomycetota > Actinomycetes > Actinomycetales > Brevibacteriaceae > Brevibacterium. The sequence continues at coordinate 107,965 of NZ_JACBOT010000008.1, read as the reverse complement.
TCACTCCGCAGGATCCGCCTCTGTCCGTCGGCGGTATGGGAGATCCCCGCGTCGCTGCCGCGCCGGGACCTGCCGTGCTCTTCGCGAATTCAGCTACCTCAGGCGAGGCCGGCCAAGCTTCAGCACCTGAGACATCCCAGACAGGGAGCACTCTGGCCACAGGATCGAATCGCCCGCTCGCCTACCGTGAGGCCGGCGCCGATTGGCACGAGCTCGGATACGAGGCAGCCGACCACTGGGAAGGCCTCTCCCCCGGACTGCGCCAGCGGCTGATCGCCGACCGAACGGCGCAGCTCAGCCGTGAGGAGTACTCCGCCACCACCAGCGGTGCGAGCGCGTCGATGATCACGAGCAATTGGACCTACTCCGGCTCTCCTCGCATGTACCGCGTCGCGGGTGAGCTTCGCGAACTCGCCGAGGTGCTCGCGGAGATCACCGGTGACTGACTTCTGTCGGCGCGACTAGTATCGATCGACGGTTAGCTCAACGGCATCATTGACGGCACCGCGGAGTTCGACTTCACCCTTGGGCAGGCCGATTCCGCAGTGGTCTTCGGAGAAGGGCTGACCGACGACAGTCAGCTCGTCCCCGCTGACGAGCTCTGCTTCAGGATGCTCTTTCGCCATCCTCTGTTCTGGTACTCCCCCGACGGTGGCGCACACAGTCTTGTCGCCGAGGTCGTCGGGGCCAGCGATGTCTGAATCGGAACGGACCATGAGATCTTGCCCTGTCGTGTAATAGGGACCGGTAACAGGGGCCGGCGAAGTCCACGATCTTCTTGCGGTTGTCGTTGATGGTGCAGCCTGCCACGATGAGGTTCACTGGTGACTGGCGGCGTTCTGACATCGCTTTGTGGCGGCCAACAGCCTGAGGCACCTGACTGAAGAGTCAACGACGCCCTCGGTCAGATCATTTCAGGGCGCTGAATTCGAGGGGACGAATACTGATCAGTAGACCATGCCCATCGCTTCCCGTGCTTCAGTCAAGGTCGCCTCGGCGATGGCGTTCGCCCGACTATTGCCCTCGGAGTCTTATATCCCCAGGGATACGAGGCGTCTCATCGATACACCGATCTTGAGCTTGCGGGCTGAACCGAGTTCCGCGATTTTTCAGCCCGATTCAGGCCTGATCTGGTGTGATGATGAGTTTGCCGCGCTTGCCGAGGCGGTTGAGTTCCAGATCGTTCAGCGCCGGGATCGCCTGCGACAGCGGTACTGTCCGGGCAATCGGCAGCTGCAGCCTTCCCTCATCGGCGGCCTTCGCGAGTATTTCGAGGTCCGTGGTGACCGGTTGGGCAAACAGCACGTGGAAGGGCCCCGGAAGATAGCTTCTCGCCAGAGTCACCGGCGACGGATGAATGCCGACAATGCGACCACCGGGCCTGAGCATTGCCTTCGCGGTCTTGACCTTGAGGTTGCCAGAGGTATCGATGACGAGGTCGAATCGACCTGCGAGCGAGGTGGGACCGAAGTCGAAGTCGACTACAGGGTCGATTCCCAAGTCGTGGGCTTCCTGGTGAGCGGTGTCGCGACAGCTGCCAGAGACCTGAGCCCCGTGCGCGAGGGCGAGCTGTGCGGCTCCGCGCCCGACTGCGCCAAGGCAGCTGTGCACGAATACGTCCTGGCCCGGCTGTAGCTTCCCCTTGGTGAACAGGGCCTGATATGCGGTGATTCCCACCGTCGGGATTGTGGCTGCGTCCTCGAACGAAAGCCCTTCCGGTTTGCGTACGACGTACTCAACTTTGGTCACGACCGCATCGGCAAAGGCACCTGCAGACTTGATCGGTGTCCCGCCGAACACCTCATCGCCGACGCGAAGAGTTGTGACACCGCGACCGACCGTCTCGACAACACCGGCGAAGTCATAACCCAGGGCTCGTGGAAAACTGCGACCAGTCACCACCTTCATGCCGCCGCTGCGAATCCCGAAATCCATCGGATTGGCCGAGGCCGCCCGGACTCGGACGAGCACATCGCTCGCACCCAGCGGCGCCGGCTCGAACTCTTCGAGCTGCAGGACTTCCGGGCCGCCATATTGGTGGTACTGAATTCGCTTCATCGTCCTTGTACCTTTCATCGTTTCCCTCAAAGGGCCGTCGAGTGCGATCACGGAAGATCAATACGGTCGGCGGGTCCCGCTGCATCTGTGACGGGACTTGGTTCTATCAAAGTATCACAAGTGACGGGACCAAGTCCCGTACACTGTGGTAATGCCCCGATGGAAGCCGAACCCAGCAGAGCGACTCGTAGAAGCCGCGCTCGACTTGTTTGCCGAGCGCGGTTACGAGAACACGACCGTGATCGATATCGCCGGACGCGCTGGCCTGGGGAAGACAACCTTCTTCCGGCATTTCCCGGACAAACGGGAAGTGCTCTTCGGTGGTGGAATCGTCGATGAACTGCTCGCCGAGGCCATCACCTCGGCGTCTTCAGCAGCTACAGATCTCGAAGCAGTTGCCCAGGCCTTGGACGCGGTCGGACAAGAGGTATTCACCTCGGCGCGGCGTGAATTCGTTGCACGACGACAGGCGGTGATCCTCGCCAACCCCGAGCTGCAAGAGCGCGAAGCCCTGAAGAACGACCGCCTGATCACGACGATAAGCGAGGCGCTCAAGCGTCGCGGGGCCTCTGACGTCTCTGCTCGGGTGGCCGCACAGCTGGGCAGTGTTACCTCCGCGATCGCCTTCGAGCGCTGGATTCAGGGAAGCGTCGAAGATGATTACGGTCGAAAGGCGCGAGAGGTACTCGCCGAGGTGCAGTCCGCCATGCCGCTCATATCGAAAGCGGAAACGCAGGCCCCAGACTAGGTCGTGCCACCTCTATCGGCGGCGACATCAACCGCCAGTGCTCCGGCCGTCCGCTGAGATCGGTAAGGAGGCTGTCGAGTTCCGTTTGGTCGGCCCGCCACTCTCAGTGGGCAATGCCCGCACAGTCGTGACCACATCCGCTCGGGACCAGCCCGAGCGCGCAGCTAACTCGATGTCCCAGTTGACCTTGCGCGTGCACACTCCTTTGTGAGATGTCAGTTGCTCCTGACCGTCGAGCAGAAGTGACCCGATCGTACCGGTAAAACGACGAAGCGCATGACTGATCGGAGCAAGATCGAATTGCTTCAGGAACTGTGCAGCGTACCCGCGTTCGCCTGCCGGTCTCGGCTATCCGAAATGGCTGCCACATTGAGCTCCGCCCACCGACGCAGGGCGGCGACGGGTTCCTGAAGGGACCGCCCCAGTTCGGTCAACGCATATTCCACTCGTGGAGGAACCTCGCCGAAGACCTCTCTGGTCACCAGCCCGTCTGCCACCAGCGACCGCAAGGTCGATGTGAGGACCTTCGGTGTGATCCCGCCTATCGCCACCCGAATCTCGCTGAAGCGCTTCGGACCCTCATCGAGGACGCCGATGATGAGGACCGTCCATTTGTCACCGACGCGGTCAAGGACGACTCGGGTGGGACATTCGGGATCGAAGGCATCGCCTTCCCAGGAACTGCTCATACTCATATCCCAATAGTATCTTTGAGGTACTCAATATCCAAAGGGTATCTTTATGGCGACAGCCGCTTCAACGAAAGGACACACCATGAAGATCGCATTGTTCGGAGCTTCCGGAATGATCGGATCCCGCGTCACCAAGGAAGCCGCCGAGCGCGGCCTCGAGGTCACGGCCATCACTCGAACCGGCGCCGAGGTCCCGGGAGCCGCAGCGAACCTTCAGGGCGACATGGGAGACGCCGAGTTCGACCGACAGGTCGTCGCCGATCATGACGTCATCGTCTCGACAACTGGCCCCAGCCGCACCGGCGGACCCCACGAAGAGTGGTTGAAAGCTTTGGAGACACTGGCTCAGTCAAGCGGAGACAAGCGCGTCTTCGTCGTCGGCGGTGCCGGATCACTCTTCGTCGGCGACACTATGCTCAAGGACACCGAAGGATTCCCAGAAGCCTATAAGGCCGAATCGGAGACCGGCACGAGGGCGCTCGAGCTGATGCGTGCAGGCAGCTACTCCCCCTGGACTCTGATCTCCCCCGCCCCTGAGATCGGCCCCGGCGAACGTACGGGAACCTACAAGACCGAACTCGAGACGCCCGCCGGCGATTCGATCTCAGCAGAAGACTTCGCGGTGGCCATGGTTGACGAGATCGTCGATGCAAAGCACATCGACTCTCGCTTCACCGTCGCGAACTGAGGTACTCGGAGCCCAGAGGCCCACCTTCTCGGTATTCGGGCCTCGGGTGCTCTGATTCCGACTCTCGTCAATGACAAGAACGCCGGGAGTGCAATTGCACTCCCGGCGTTCTTCAGACCTCATCAAGGTTCACATCACGGTGATGACCGGACGCGGATCCTGCACTCAGGTGTCAGGCCTTTGCGGTCTCCTTCTTGGGAGCCGGCTTTGAGTTGGCTGCCTCGACGAAGTTCTTACGAGGAACATCGAGATCGGCCAGCGGCATGGCGTCGCGGCCGACGATGGCGTTGAGGATCCAGTTGCCGAAGACCTTGACCTTGCGGTCCACTGTCGGGATCGCGTAGCCGTGGTAGGCGCGGTGCATCAGCCAGGCGAGGACGCCGCGGGCTTCGAAGTCACCCATCTGCGAAACGCCCTTGTACAGGCCGAGGCCTGCCACGGTGCCGATGGTCTTGTGGAAGTACTGCTTGAACTCGGTCTCTCCGCGCAGTGCGGCGAGAACGTTGGCAGCCAGCACTGGCGCCTGGCGCACGGCGTGCTGAGCGTTGGGCACGCAGTAGCCACCCACGCCGCCACCGGAGAGATCAGGAACGGCAGCGTTGTCACCGGCGGCCCATGCGCCTTCGACCACACCATTGTCGCCCTCCACGCGCAGATCGGCGCGCACAGTGACACGGCCGCGCTCATCGAGAGGCAGGTCGGAGTCGACGAGGATCGGGTTGGCCTTGACGCCAGCCGACCACACGATGGTGTCGGCGTCGAATTCTTCGCCGCTGGAGAGCTTGATGTGCTTGTCGGTGCAGTCCTGGAGGAAGGTCTCGAGGTACACATCGATGCCGCGTTCGCGCATGTGCTCGACGACCCAGCGGGCCTGAGCTTCGCCGACCTCGGGCATAACGCGATCGAGTGCCTCGACGAGGACGAAGCGGACGTCGGCTTCTGTCAGCGTCTCGTACTGAGCCACTGCGGAGCGGACGACGTCTTCGAGTTCGGCGAGGAGTTCGATGCCGGCGAATCCGCCGCCGACGAAGACGAAGGTCAGCGCCTTGCGACGCTCGTCGTCATCTTCCATCAGCGAGGCATCGGACAAGCGGCTGAGAAGGTGATCGCGCAGTGCGACGGCTTCCTCGATGCGCTTGAGCGCAATGGCGTTCTCCTTGAGGCCGGGGATCGGCAGAGCGCGCGCCACCGAACCGGCGGCCATGATGATGTGGTCGTAGTCGAGCTCGAACGCTTCGTCGTTCTCCGGCTCGACGGTGACGAACTTGTCGCCGTGGTTGATCGACGTGACCTTCGCGGTGATGACCTCAGCGCCGGAGAGATTGCGGCGCAGCGGCACGACGGCGTGACGTGGTTCGATGGACCCGGCTGCCACCTCGGGGAGGAACGGCAGGTAGGTCATGTAGGGATTGGGATCGACCACGGTCACTGTGGCTTCGCCACGACCGAGGTTCTTCAACAGATTCTGAGCGGTAACGAGACCAAGGTAGCCGCCACCAACGACGAGGATTCGAGGACGCAGTTTTGAGTTTCTGATGAGTGCCATATTCCCATCTTAGGCCCTTGTGAAAACTTTCACTAATTGCATCTCGACGCTCCAGATCAGAGGTTCAGCACCGGGTTCTATCAGCGTCTGCGGCGGATGAAAACCACTGCTGAGAGCACGAAGAGGGCGACTGCGATGAGGCCTCCGGCACCCAGAACCGAGAAACCCAGCTTGGGCGTGGACTGTGATGAGACAACGTCCTTGGGCGCGACTGCTTTCGGGTTGTTGTCCTCTGCTGGTGCCGCATTCTCCGTCTCAGCCGGGTCGGACTGCGCGCGCCGGTGCATCGTCACCCAGTCGGCGAGAGCGTCGGCTGAGCTGGGAACAGACTTCGGGACGTCGGCCTTCATCGCGGCCTTCGGATCGAGGCGACCCCAGCCGACGATGGGATCCGGCTTGCCCTTTTTGCTCTGCCCCTTATGTCCGGGCACGGGCTTGGCCGTCGAGGTCAGCTTGGCGGTGACCTCGTCGGCACTGAGATCTGGGTCCTCGGCCCGGATCAGCGCTGCCACTCCGGAGATGATCGGTGAGGCGAAGGAACATCCCTGTCCCTCTGCGTAGCCTCCCGAGTAGTACGGGATCGGAATGTCTGCCGCCGGCCCCATGAGGTCCACAGCTGTTCCAGGAGCAGTTGACTCGGAGAGAACTCGGTTGTTCTTGCCCAGTCCGCCGACGCCGATGACGCCGGGCACAGTCGACGGTGACCACGCCTGCGTCGCGCCTTGGGAGGCATTGCCGACACAGGCGACGACGACGACGTCCTTCTCATAGGCGTAGGCGAAGGATTCGTCCCAGCTGGAGGGCCAGGCGGGATCGTCCCAGCCCAGCGACATGTTGATGACCTTGGCTCCGGAGTCGACGGCCCAGCGGATTGCTTTGTCGGCCTGCTCACGAGTGGAGCCTGATTCCTTCGGGCGGTCGGGGCCCAACCACATCGAGGCAGACAGGATGTCGACGTCGGGTGCGACACCGGTAGGTCCGGCGCCCTGCCCCTGGCCGGCGATGACTCCGGAGACGGCGGTGCCGTGGTGGATCGTCGTCTTGCCTCCGATCGGGGTCTTGCCGTCCTTGTCGAGTCCGCTGAAGTCCTTTGACTTGCTGACCACGCCCTTGAGGTCCTCATGTTTGGTGTTGACGCCGGAATCGATGACGGCGACCTTCACGCCTTTGCCCGTGGACTTCTTCCACATGTCATCGATGCCGTACTTCTTGATGTACCACTGTCCGGGTCCCGGCTCGGGCGCGGCAAGTGCCGGCTGAGTCGTGCCCATGACCAGCCCCAGCACTAGAGAACCGACGACGGCGAGCTTTGCGGTGCGCCTTCCAGCGCGTGGGCGCTGGGAAGCTGTCGGTGTCCGCGGCGCGGCGGGCCTCACGACTGCGGTCGCGCTAGGTCGAGCGCGGTGCCGTCGAGGATGTCCGTCTCCGAGACCATGATGTCGAGTTCAGCTCCCGCGCTCCTGGCTGCGGAGTCGATGCGGGCCGCGATTCGAGCGAACAGCAGTCCCCCCGCCGCGATGACGTCGACGCGTCCGGGGTGCATGTACGGGAGTGCCGCACGAGCCTCACGCCCCATCCGCAGCAGTTCGCTTGCTTCGCCGTCGATGTCGGCCACGCGCAGATGGGTGCCGTGGATGCGTTCGCGCTGGTAGCTGTCCAGGTCGAGGATTCCCGCGGCCAGTGTGGTGACAGTGCCCGCGACTCCGATCATCGTCCGCGGGGCGGTGAGATCGACGATCTCGGCGGCCTTGTCGAGGTTGGCGTCGATGTCGTCGATGGCCGCCTGGATCTGTGCGCGGTCGGGGACGTCAACGGACATGTGGCGTTCGGTCAGGCGCACGGATCCGATATCCATACTAACCGCCGAGGTGACGCTTTCGGTGCCGAGGACCAGTTCGGTTGAGCCCCCGCCGAGGTCCATGACGAGGAACGGTCCGCTGTCGGCACCGTGTCCGACGGTCGCGCCGAGGAATGACAGATGAGCCTCTTCGTCACCGGTGATGACGTCGGGCACGACGCCCAAGATGCCGAAGATGCCCGCGGAGAACTCGTCTCGGTTCTTCACGTCACGGCTGGCGGAGGTGGCGACGAATCTCAGCTTCTCCGGTGAATACTCGGCAGCCACCTCGGCGAATTCCCGGGCTGCGGCGAAAGTACGGTCCAAGGCTTCGGGGGCGAACTCACCCGTCGCGTCCACTCCCTGGCCGAGGCGCACGATCCGGGTCTCACGACGAAGCTCGGTCATCTGTCCGTGCGCGTCGACGTCGGCGATGAGCAGACGCAGGGAATTGGTCCCACAGTCGAAGGCAGCAACTCGCATGAGTCTCTCCTATTCGCTTGCCTCGGCCGAGGCGTTCTCTGCGCCCGCCGGGGTGGGGACGTCGGTCATGAAGGAGATTGCGCGATCACCGATCGGGTTGACCCCAGGTCCGGCGGCCAGCGAGTGGCCGACCAAGGCATGCAGGCATTTCACTCGGTTGGGCATGCCGCCGGCGGAGTAGTCCTTGATCTCCTCCACCTCGGCGAGGCCAGCCGCGTTGCCGATCTCGGATCGCGTCGCGAGGTAAGCGGTATGGGCCTTGGCATAGGAGGCTGCGAGCTCCTCGTCCTCGGCGAGCTCAGCGGACCAGTCGGTCATGATCCCCGAAGCCTCGAGACGCGAGCATTCCGTGACGAAGGCGGGATGGGTGAGGTAGAAGGCGGTGGGGAACGGCGTGCCGTCCTCGAGCCTCGGAGCGGTGGCGACCACCAGAGGCTCACCCGAAGTGCTGCGGGCGGCAATCCCGACGACGCCGCGCGGAATCCGCCCGAGCTGGTCCTTCAGGATGGCGAAGTCCGCCTCGGTGCACTCTGTGATCATCAGCCCTTCTCCACGGTATTGCCGACCTCTTGAATCGACTCCAGCAACTCAAGGTACCAGGCTTGTTTGCGTTGCGGGCGGTCCGTATCCGAATCGTCACCGTTGATCGCCTCCTGGTTGGTGACGATGACCGCGTTCTTGCCCTCTTCGACGTAGTACTGGTCCTTGCGTGCCTTGCGCTTGATGTATGCGGGGTCCTTGAGGTTCTCGTTCTTCTCTTCAAGTCCCTGGACTTCGGACTTCGTCGATTCGATCTCGCTGTTGAGCGCGGCGATCTGCTGTGCCTGCTTGAGGGCCGAATTGATCGAGGGCAGGAAGGTGACGAGCACGATGGCGATGACGAGGAGGAATACTCCCGTCTGCCAGGACAGCTTCCGCTTGCGAGTGTCTTCGGTGGGCTTAGCCTCGACGACCGGCGCAGGGCGTCGACGGGGAGCGGCTCTGCCCGGAGCCGATTTGGGGGCACTGTTTCTGGGCTTGCTCGGAACCATGTCTCTTTCCTCTGCGACCGGGGATGGGGAAGGCTGTCGCAACACGTCTAAGTCTGCCGTGTCATCATCCGGACTGCGAGGATTTGGGTGTCGTGGCGTGTTCTATTTTTCGAAAGCCCGTATCCGCCGGGCTCCTTCGCTGCCGTCGCGCACCCGTCACGCGTCTTTCACCCGCCAGTCCCGGCTGCCCCGGGCACTCGCCCCGACCGCCCCAAGGCGCCCACTCCAGCCGCTTGGCAGCTCGGCGCGCAGCTCCGCCGATCGCCGCTCGAATCTTCAACTGGCCCGTCGCCCGGGGTGCACGTCCTACCCTTGCCTCTACGTCCTACAACTAGTTCAGCCCCCGGCACCGTTGGTTCTGAACCCTCCCGTTGCTATTGGGTGATTTGGCGCTCACAGTGCAGGGTGCAGATACCGGGGTCCAATGCTCCGGAAGTCAGCGCTCCGCAGCTCACCACTCTCCTCCCAGCTTCCACCTCAAACTGGACTTATCCACAGAGTTATACACATCTCTAACGCCATTCATTGCTATGTTGTCTGTTTTGATGCATTTTAATTTCATGTACAAAATTATGACCACACAACAGATCATCCGGCTCGGATTCACTCACGCAGACATTCGGCGGGCCCGAAGCTGCTGCGTTCGTCGGTTGTCTCGCGGCGTCTATTCGGTCAGACACGTCTGCACCGTGGAAGACCACCGGAGGCTGTGGGCGAGCATCGATGAGGGAACGCATTCGGAGTTCACGGAGCACGGAGACATCCGCGATCAGATTGAAGAACTCGACGCCGCAGTCATGGCACGATGCGAAGTCAGATTTCAGAAGCAGGGACAGCAGGAGCGTCAGGGGGAAACTGGCACCTCCTCTGAGTCAACCGCAGACACTCGAACGTCGTCGGCAACGCCTCCGGCCGAGGTGTTCTCACATATCTCCGCTGCTCTCATCCATGGCCTGCCGATTGCATACCCCGTCACCCACCAGGTGGAGGTGGTGCGCCCCGGAGTCAACCGCAGATTCAAGAGCATCCATGTCAGGGGCGTAACGATCCCGAAGCAGCACCGGCAGGGAGTTCGCGGGACCGAGGTGACGACGCTCGAACGCACGCTCATTGATGTGGCTCGCACATACAATCCAGATATTTCGGTTTCCATGTTCGACAACGCTCTGCACCGAGGCCTGACGACGAGGGAGAAGATCCTCGCGACGCTGGCTCAATGCTTGGAGACCAAGAACACCAAGAAGGTTCAACTCGCTCTCGACTTGGCCGATGCCCGTCGCGAGTCCCCCGCCGAGTCGATCGCTGCGGTGAGATTCTTTCAACACGGATTCGTCGGATTCGTCCCTCAAATCGTGTTCGACTCGACCTCGCTGCGACGTCAGATTCGCGTCGACTTCTGCCACAAGGCAGCCCGGCTGATCGTTGAAATCGATGGACTCGGAAAGCTGTATCTCGGCTCGGGGGTGCCCCGTGACGAACTCGAACGCGAAAGGCGCAGAGAACAATGGCTGCGCGGTCAAGGGTGGCGAGTCATCAGAATCAGTTGGAAAGAGCTATTCACGGAGGCGAAGTTCGAAGAGATCAGACGAATCCTCATGGGCACGAGGTGATTATCCGAGGATGCGCTCGGCAGACGCGGCAGGGCCCCTCACCCGCAGCCGCATAAACAACCTCTGCAGCTGTATGAATTGCGCGGGGCAGGTGGTTTTTCATCGACAGGAGGTCTTGTCGATGAATGCCGCCGAGGCGGGGGCCGGATGACCGTTGATGATCACCTGACACCCGCCTCGGGGACGAAGCCATTCAGCCGTCGAAGCGCGGGAAGGCTCCGCGTCCGGCGTAGCGGGCGGCATCGCCGAGCTGCTCTTCGATGCGCAGCAACTGGTTGTACTTGGCCACGCGCTCGGACCGTGCCGGAGCACCGGCCTTGATCTGGCCGGCGTTCGTTGCCACGGCCAGGTCGGCGATCGTCGTGTCCTCGGTTTCGCCTGAACGGTGCGAGATCATCGTCGTGTAGCCGTTGGTCTGTGCCAGTGAAACCGCATCGAGGGTCTCTGTCAGGGTGCCGATCTGGTTGACCTTGACGAGCAGCGAGTTGGCGGTGCCTGTGTCGATGCCGCGCTGGAGGCGCTCGGGATTCGTCACGAACAGATCGTCGCCGACGAGCTGAACCTTGGAGCCGATGGACTCAGTCAGGGTGGCCCAACCTTCCCAGTCGTTCTCGTCGAGTGGATCTTCGATGGACACCAGCGGGTACTTGGCGAGCAGACCCTCGTAGTATGCGGCCATGTCCTGCGCGGACTTCTTCTCGCCTTCGAACTCGTAGGCCCCATCGGAGTAGAACTCGGAAGAGGCCACATCCAGTGCCACCGCGATATCGCGGCCCGGCCGGTGCCCGGCCAGTTCGATGGCCTCGAGGATGAGGTCGAGTGCCGCGGCATTGGAATCGAGGTTCGGTGCGAACCCGCCCTCATCGCCGAGCCCGGTCGACAGACCGCGCTCCTTGAGCACGCCCTTGAGCGCGTGATAGACCTCGACGCTCCACTGCAGACCCTCGTGGAAGCTGGCCGCGCCGATGGGAGCGATCATGAATTCCTGGATGTCGACGTTGGAGTCGGCATGCGATCCACCGTTGAGGATGTTCATCATCGGAACGGGCATGACGTGGGCATTCGGTCCGCCCAGGTAGCGGTAGAGCGGCAGGTCCGCAGACACCGCGGCCGCACGAGCCACTGCCAGCGAGGTGCCCAGGAGGGCATTGGCACCCAGGCGGGACTTGTTCTCGGTTCCGTCGAGCTCGATCAGTGCCTGGTCGACCAGACGCTGATCATCGCTTTCGAGACCGACGATGACTTCGTGGATCTCGTCGACGACTGCGTCAACAGCACTGGTGACGCCTTTGCCCAGGTAACGTTCCGGGTCTCCGTCGCGCAGCTCGACGGCTTCGAACTCACCGGTGGAGGCACCGGAAGGGACACCAGCACGACCGACGGATTCGTCGGCCAACAGCACTTCCACCTCGACGGTGGGATTTCCCCGGGAATCCAGGATTTCACGGGCGTTTGCGGCAACAATCTCAGCCACTGATTACTCCTTCGCAATTGGTTTCACATGGGGAACATGTGCCTGCAGGACAGCTTAATGCACCGGAGGACCGAGCTCATTCTCAGTCCCGGACGGCCTCTTCCCTGTCAGCAGACGTCAACAGCTGTTCGCGCAGCCTATCCGGGCTCGCCGGATCCATTCCATGCTCGAGCAGATAGGCTTCGACACCGTTCTCGCCATATTCTGCGTCGATGGAGTCGAGGATCTTCGCCATGAGCTCCGGCGGTGCCGCTGTTGCCGTCTCGGCGAGGTTGCCGGAGATGCCGGCGTCGGCAAAATTCCGGGTGATGTTCTCGAGGAATCCTCCCGACAGATGATGGGAGGTGATCGCGTAATCTTCGAGGATCTCATGACGCCCGACGCCGAGGAGTGCGAGGATGAAGGCGGCGACCATGCCGGTCCGGTCCTTGCCGGCAGAGCAGTGGAAGACGACTCCGCCTTCGCAGCTCTGCGCAATGACATCGACGGCCTTGGCCAGTCGCGTTCCGAAATGGCTGATCATCAGCTCGTAGATCTTACTCAGCGAGCGATCGGAGAGGTCCATTCCGGTCGCCTCGGCGGCCTCTCGCATCTCCTCGCGGCTGAGCTGTTTCTCAGGAAAGAAATCATCGTCGAAGATGGGCAGCTCGATGTGCTCCACGTCGAGTCCCTCGAGTGCGTCGGGCAGCTTGGATCGTTCCCCGATGTCACGCAGATCGACGACGGTTCTGATGCCGAGTGCTCTGATGTCGGCCCGCGACCTGTCTGTCAGTTGGGCGATACCGTCGGACCTGAAGACCTTCCCCTTTCCGACGCTCGACTCCCCCGCCGAGGTGGGGGGTCCTCCGATGTCACGGAAGTTGAATGTGCCTTCGATATCGATGCGATCCAAGCTCACTGATTCGTGTCTCTCTGCTGTTTCTCTTCTGTTTTGATCCGGCGATATTCGGCCTCGACGTCTTCGAGGGAGGCCATGTGCTTATCACTGGCGCCCTCGCCGAAGGCCAGGGGATGACGCCGGATGAGTTTTGCCTCCAGCCCTTCGATGACCATCCCCAGTGTGTGCCCGTAGGGGGCGGAGGCACTCTCGTCCAACAGCGCGGAGTGGAAGAGCACCTGGTAGAAGACATCGCCGAGTTCTTCGACGACGGCGGCGCGGTGGTCCGGATTCGAATCAGCTCGGTAGTCTTCGAGTGCTTCGATGAGCTCCTCGGTCTCCTCGCGCGCATACTTCTCGAGGCTTCCGTGGTCCTGCCGGCTCGACCACGGGCACCGGCGCCGCAGTGTCGCCATCGCCCCAAGTGCTCCCTCGGTTCGAGCACCGATGACGCCCGTTGTCTCTGCCTGCTCCACTGTCGTGACACCTTCCGATTCCTGCACCGCTGTGACGGTTCGACTCACTGCTCGACAAACTATGAGGGTCGAACAATAAGAATGACCCCCACCGCGGGCGCGATGGGGGTCGAATTCTTCATCACTTGCTGAACTTGTCCTTGACGTCCTTGCCGAGGTCCTTGACCTTCTCGCCGACCTGCTTGGTCTTGCCCTTGAGCTGGTCAGCGGAGCCCTCGGCCTTGAGCTCGTCATCGCCGGTCATGTCGCCGACTGTCTCCTTGGCCTTACCGGAGAATTCTTCAGTCTTGTTGTCGAACTTGTCGTCAAAACCCATGGTGTCTCTCCTTAAGTCTCACGGTACGTCTGTACTCGTATTCGCACTCTACGCCAGGAATGGCGGAAGAATGTGAACTCTCAGAATACGTGCAGATTCATTCTGCGTCGATCAGATCGGTTGAGTCATTACCGCCTCTTCGCATTCAACCCCGGCCTCAGACGCCAGCTTCGACGACATCTGAGGCGACGACTGGGACGATCGCGTCGAGGAACTGGTGGGCCCAACGCAGGATGTCGGAATCCGTCATCTCCTTCGCATCGAAGCCGTTTCCGGTCATCGGCTTGGGCACGAGCACCGACCGGATTGCGGGCTTGAGCAGAGACTTCGGGTACAGGCGTTTGAGACGCACGACCTGCGAATCCTCGAGCTCAAGCGGACCGAAGCGGACGAAGTTGCCTTGGACGACGATGTCGTTGATGCCCGAGGCTTTGGCCCTGATCCGCAGTCTGGCGACATCGGCGAGCACACCCACAGCCTCCGGGTAGGGTCCGTACCGGTCGACGAGTTCGTCGAGGACCTCCTGCAGTTCGCTCTCGTTCGCCGCGGCAGCCAGTTTCCGATAGGCCTCGAGCCGCAGTCGTTCGTGGTCGACGTATTCTGCCGGCAGGTGTGCGTCGACGGGCAGTTCGATGCGCATATCTGCTTCGGGCTCGGTGTCCTCCCCGCGGAAGTTCGCGACGGCCTCCCCCACAAGCCGCACGTAGAGGTCGAATCCGACCCCTTCGATCTGTCCGGATTGCTGACCGCCGAGGAGGTTGCCGGCACCGCGGATCTCGAGGTCCTTCATGGCCACCTGCATGCCGGCGCCGAGCTCTGTATGGGCGGCCAACGTCGTCAGACGGTCGTGGGCAGTCTCCGTGAGTGTCGTGTCTGCCGGGTAGAGGAAATAGGCGTAGGCCCGTTCCCTGCCTCGACCGACCCGACCGCGCAGCTGGTGCAGCTGGGAGAGTCCGAAGCGATCAGCGTGATCGATTATGAGCGTGTTGGCGTTGGAGATGTCGATGCCGGTCTCGACGATCGTCGTGCACACGAGCACGTCGAACTTCTTCTCCCAGAAGTCGACGATGACCTGCTCCAGGCGCTGTTCGTTCATCTTTCCGTGGGCAATCGCGATCCTGGCCTCGGGAACGAGTTCGGCGATGTGGCCGGCCACGGATTCGATGTCCTTGACTCTGTTGTGGATGTAGAAGACCTGGCCCTCGCGCATGAGTTCGCGACGGATCGCGGCCTTGATCTGCTTGTCCTCCTTCTTACCCACGTAGGTCAGCACCGGATGGCGCTCCTCGGGAGGGGTGGCCAAGGTCGACATCTCTCGGATGCCGGTCACGGCCATCTCCAGGGTCCTCGGGATCGGCGTAGCCGACATCGCGAGCACGTCGACGTTCGTGCGCATCGCCTTGAGCGTCTCCTTGTGCTCGACGCCGAAGCGCTGCTCCTCGTCGATGATGACCAGACCCAGGCTCTTGAACCTCACCTCGCCGCTGAGCAGGCGGTGCGTGCCGATGACGAGGTCGAGCTTGCCGGCGGCCAGATCTTCGACGACCTTGTCCGATTCCTTCTTCGTCTGAAAGCGAGAGAGCGCACCGACGGTGACTGGGAAGCCCGAGTAGCGTTCGGCGAAGGTTTCGAAGTGCTGCTGGACGAGCAGAGTCGTGGGCACCAGCACAGCGACCTGCTTGCCGTCCTGAATCGCCTTGAATGCCGCTCGGACTGCGATCTCGGTCTTACCGTAGCCGACGTCGCCGCAGATCAGACGGTCCATTGGGACTGCCTTCTCCATATCGCCCTTGACCTCGTCGATGGTCGTGAGCTGGTCGGCGGTCTCCACGTAGTGGAAGGCGTCTTCGAGTTCGCGCTGCCATGGTGTGTCCGGTCCATAGGTGTGGCCGACGGTGGCTTGTCGGGCCGAGTAGAGGCGGACGAGTTCACCGGCGATCTCCTTGACCGCCTTCCTGGCCTTGGCCTTCGTCGTCGACCAGTCGGAGCCGCCCATTTTGTTCAGGGTCGGACTCTCCCCACCCACGTAGCGGCTGACCTGGTCGAGGGCATCGCTGGGCACGTACAGTCGGTCGCCGGGCTGACCGCGTTTGGCCGGGGCGTATTCGACGATGAGGTATTCGCGGGTGTGCTTGTTCGCACCCTTGCCGGTGGTGCGCTGGGTCATCTCGATGAACTTGCCGACGCCGTGCTGGTCGTGGACGACGAAGTCCCCGGGCGCCAGGTTGAGCGGGTCCACCTGGTTGCGTTTGCGCCGGGTGGGCAGGCGCCGCATGTCCCTCGTCGAGGTGGCTGCCGCGCGACCGAGCACATCGGCTTCGGTGAGCACGGCCAATTTGAGGTCGTCGAAGACGAATCCGCCGAAGGGCGCGGCCGTGGTGACGGTCACCAGAGCATCGGCGATGTCCGTCGGGTCATCGACGAAGGTCGCAGGCACCCCAGCCTCCGAGAACACCTCGACCATCCGCTGGCCCGGTCCCTGCCCTTCGGTGAGCACGAGGATGCGCCACCTGTCGTGGATGAGTCCCTTGACATCGGCGAGGATCGCCTCGACGTCACCTGCATATCCTCGAGGTGCGCGCGCCGGAACGGAGAACAGATTCTCCGCGGGTGAGACGAGCTCTTCGTCGGTGGCGAATCCGCCGAGCTCCCACCAGGCCAAGCCGATGAGGCGAGCGCCTTCTTCCATCTCTTCCATGGTCCGGAAAGTCGCGGCGGACAGGTCGATCGGGGATTCGCCGCCGGCCGCGGCTCCTGACCATGCGGCTTCGAGGAATTCGTTCGTCGTCACGACGAGGTCGGCGGCCCTGGCGTGGACACGTTCGGGTTCGGTGATGATGATCTTCGTGGATTCGGGCAGCAGCGCGATAATCGGCTCCATGCCGTCTGCCAGCACCGCCGAGAGTGATTCCATGCCTTCGACGGCGATTCCACCGGCGATCTTGTCGAGCATGTCCGTTGCTGCCGGCAGCGTCTGCGACAGTGTGGCCGCTCGCTCCCGGATTGAGTCGGTGAGCAGGAGCTCCCGGCAGGGTGGAGCCGAGAGCTTCAGCGGTTGCGCCTCCGCCTCGGCGGGAATGGATCTCTGGTCGCTGACGGAGAATTCGCGGATCTCATCGATCTCGTCACCGAAGAATTCGATGCGCAGTGCATGATCCTCCGTCGGAGGGAAGATATCGACGATGCCACCGCGGACGGCGAATTCGCCTCGGCGGGAGACCATGTCCACGCGTGAGTACGCAAGTTCGGTCAGGCGGTGGGACAGCTGGTCGATCTCGTATTCATCGCCGACGGCCAACTCCACCGGCTCGATGTCGCCGAGCCCCTTGACCAGCGGCTGCAGGAATGCGCGGACGGGGGCGATGATGAAGGCCAGGTGCCGATCCGGGCTCGGGTGGGCCAGGCGGTGCAGAATCTGCAGACGCTGCCCGACGGTGTCAGACCGAGGTGAGAGCTTTTCGTGTGGGAGGGTCTCCCAGCTGGGGAAGATCGCGATCGAGTCCTCGGGCACCCAGTCCGCCAGCGCCCGGGCCAGGTCTTCAGCCTCACGCGTGGTGGCCGTGACGATGAGCTGCGGCGCCGAGGTGGACGGATCGTTGTCGCCCGACACCAGCGTTCGGCGCAGGATCGATGGCCACAGACCTCTGATCGCATCGATCGTCCCACCTGCTGTCTCCGGGTCGTTGAACGCGCCGACGAGGTCAGTGATGGTGGAGTTCTGGCGTGTGAGATCGAGTCCGTTGAGCACCATGCAATTCTAAGCCACTGGCCTGACACGAGAAGCGGCGGCGACCGTACTCAGAGCACTCTTCGTGGAAACGTGTGAAGATGAGGACATGTCCCACCGCACTCTGTTCGCGACTGTGGCGGCCGCAACGCTGTTCCTGGCAGGATGCACCGCTGAAGAGGAAGTCCCCCAACCCGAACGCTGGGACTTCCACACCAGGCCCGACTTGAACCCGCCGAAGATCGACATCGACGTCAGCTCACAGCAGCCCGAGGACGACAATGACCTCGAGACATTCCTCGCCCCCAAGGGTCAGACCGCCGATGACGGGGAGTCCTGGGTCGGCGGGCTCATCCTCGACCCAGACGGAGAGCCGGTCTGGATCCGACAGGGATCGGGCCAGATGTGGGACCTGCGGGTTCAGGAGTACAGGAACGAGCCCGTCCTCACCTGGTGGGAGGGATTGGCAGAAACGCCCGAAACAGCCGGGGAGGTCGTCATGCTCGACGACAGCTACAACGAGATCGCCCGTGTCGGCATGGGCGGGGACCTCGCCCACACGACCGCCGATCTGCACGAAACGACGATCACCGAAGACGGCACGATGCTCCTCCTCTCCTATATCAAGACCCAGACGGATCTCAGCTCCGTCGGCGGCCCGAAGGACGGCTGGGCCTGGGAAGGAGTGGTCCAGGAGGTCGACATCGCCTCCGGTGATCCCGTTGTCGAATGGCGATCACTCGACGACGTTCCCGTCGACCAGACGCAGTCGAAGCTCAAGGACGACGAGGGCACCGAGGAGGAGCCCTTCGACTACATCCATCTGAACTCGGTGTCCGTCGACGACGAAGGTGATTCGCTGCTCGTCTCCGCCCGCAACACACATGCGATCTATCAGCTGGATCGGAAGAGCGCCGACCTGAATTGGGTGCTGGGCGGGTCTGCCAGCGACTTCGAGATGGGCGAGGGTGCTGCCTTCGCTTGGCAGCATGACGCTGTCCGCCGCGACGACGGCATGATCACCCTCTTCGACAACCACGCTGCGCCCCGCCTCGGCGATACCAGAGGTCTGCGCCTCGACGTCGATGAGGAAGCGCAGAAGGCCAGCGTCGACACCGAGTACCCGGCCCCCGATGACCGCTCGTCGGGAAGTCAGGGCAACCTGCAGGAACTCGACAACGGCAATGTGTTCATCGGCTGGGGCTCCGAACCGTACTTCTCGGAGTTCACCAACGATGGCAAGCTGCTCTACGATGCCACCTTCACGGGCGGATCGAACTACCGGGCCTATCGCTTCGACTGGCAGGCGACTCCGTCAGCACCGCCCACCGCGACGAGATCTGAGCCCGGTGAGGGCATCACACGAGTGCACATGAGCTGGAACGGAGCCAGCGACGTCGCCGCCTGGCGCATCCTCAGCGGCGACAGCGAGGAGCAGCTCGAGGAGACCGCAGTCGTCGATCGCACAGGGTTTGAAACCGCAGCCGATATCACCCCTGCCGGCTCCCGGATCGTCGTCGAGGCCGTGAACGAGGACAAGGAGCGCATCGGCAGCACAACCGTGGACTGAGGCACCGGAGATCTCAAGACAGTAACGGGACTAACGGATCGGACACGATTGCCCGCAGGCCCCGGTTCTTCGGGGTTCTCCAAGCTTCATCACCGACAATTGAGACATGAGTTCCAACCAGTCCCCTCGCTTCACCCCCGAAGAATCCCAGTTCATCTTCGGCAACGGTTCAACAGCCCCCGATTCGCCCAGGTCAGGCGGTCGCCCACCCGCAGGCCAGCCCAAAGTCGCCAGTCTGCGGACCACCGTCAGCCGCGATCACCGGCTCTCGCGCTTCGTCCCTGTCCTCGTGCTGCTGGCGATCATGTGGGCCATTGAGATCGTCGACACACTCTTGCCAGTCGATCTCGACATGTTCAGCCTGGCCTCCTGGACCCCTCTGTCCCTCTACGGAGTGGTCACGTCACCCCTCCTGCACTCGGGATTCGGGCACCTCATGGCCAACACGTTCCCATTCCTCATCCTCGGCCTGTGCATCGCCGTCGAGGGGGCACGCCGCTTCTGGCTCGTCACCGTCATCACTGCCGTCGTCTCCGGGCTCGGCGCCTGGCTGACGACGCTGCCTGTGGGCCAGCACGTCGTCGGTGCCTCCGGCATCGTGTTCGGCTTCTTCGCCTACCTGGCGGTGCGCACCTGGTTCACCGAGGACGTGCTCCGCAAGATCGTCTACTTCGCCATCGGGTTCTTCGTCTTCATCACCTACGGCGCATCCATGATCTTCGGACTGCTGCCGCAGGACAACGGGATCTCATGGCAGGGCCATCTGTTCGGCTTCGCCGGCGGCATCTTCGCCGCCTGGCTCATCCACCGCAGGCGTCCGGGCTCCGCGGCTGAGAAGCGACCTGCCGCCGAGCGGTGACCTGTTCCTCAGTGGTGACCGCCGCCATTCTCATTTCGAGTGGTATTTGAGCTGAACCTTCTCGAGGCCGTCGACGATGTACGTCTCGACGGCATCTGCGATATCCGAGATGAAGATCGGCAGCGTGGCGCGTTCGTCCTTAGAGAAGGGCCCCAGAACGTAGTCTGCGGTGTCCTGTCGACCCATGGGTCGGCCGACGCCGGCGCGGATGCGGGGATAGTTCTTCGTCCCCAGCGCCGAGGTCATCGACCGGAGTCCGTTGTGTCCGCCCTCTCCCCCACCGACTTTGGCCTTGATCGTGTCGAAGGCGATGTCCACATCGTCGTGGACGGCGATGATCCGGTCGGTGTCGATCGAGTAGAAATCGGCGAGCTGCCTGACCGGCCCACCGGATTCGTTCATATACCCCGTCGATGTCGCGAGCACCACTCGCGGCCCAGGAACTCCGGGGACTGAACCTGAGGGCAGCCGAGATGTGCCGACGTTGGAGCGCAGTTTGGTACGTGTCAGATTGACGCCGATGCGATGTGCGAGTTCGGCAATGACCATCTGCCCGATGTTGTGTCTCGTCGATTCGTATTTGGGGCCGGGATTGCCCAAACCGAAGACCAGCCAAGCTTCGTTCGTCATCGTCGTCCTTCGTTCATTCTCTCTCGCTGCTCATCGAGATCACCCGATCAGCCAGGAACTCTTGCACCATATGCGCTCACAGAACGAATTCGGTGGGCCGTTTCTCCAACGACCCACCGAATTCACGCCTCAGGCTGTGCCCAGAAGCTGGGCGCAGACGGAAGAAGTCAAGGTCACTCGTCCTCGGACTTCTCCTCAGCTGCTGCCTCGGTCGACTCCTCGGTCGACTCTTCGTCGGTCTCGTCTGCATCCGACTCGGTGTCCATCTCGGCCTCTTCCGAGACGTTGACGACGAGAAGTTCGGGATCGGCAGCGAGCTCGACGCCCGAAGCCAACTCGATCTGTCCGGCCAGAACGTGCTCGCCGGCGGCGCGCCCGTCGATGGTGACCTCGATGTACTCAGGCAGCTTGGTGGCGTCTGCCTTGATGAGGATCGTCGACTCCTCCTGCTGCACCATGGTGCCTGGAGCGGATTCGCCGATGATGTGGACAGGAACGTCGACCTCGACCTTTTCGCCGCGCTTGACGATGATGAAGTCAAGGTGCTCGATCTGACGGGTGACCGGGTCGGTCTGCACGTCGCGAGCGATTGCGAGAACATTCTTGGCACCGTCGGTGCTTTCGATCTCGAAGAGGGCGTTGGCGTGCTTGAGGGCCATCATGGTGGCGTGGCCGTCAATCGAGATGTGCACAGGATCTCCGCCGTGACCGTAGACGACTGCAGGGATGCGTCCTGCGCGGCGGGTCCGGCGGGCAGCGCCCTTGCCGAATTCATTGCGGGGTTCGGCGATGAGTTTGAAGTCAGCCATTTTCTCTCCTTCGTGGTGAACTTATCTTGCAAGCACCACGGCGAAACAGCCTTCAACCGCACTGTCGCTGTCTCAATTCGGCTCCGAAGGGCCGGTCAGCGCTGTGGGTCAGGACCGCGTCGATAACGGAAACCTGTGTTTCCCTCGCCGAGGCAACCCTACGATTCTATGCCACCGTCGTCGGTGGCGCCAAGTCGGGCGGTCACAGCCTCGGTGCAGGCGTCGATGCCTGTCTCCGTGAGCAGGATGTCGTAATGGTTCGTACCGGGCACCTCGACGACGGTCAGATCCTCCCACCGCTGCTGGTAGGAGACGACGAGTTCCGGTGGGTAGAGACCGGGCTCGGATGCGATGAGGTCACGCTCGGCGAAGAGGAACGTCACCTCGGCCTGCCGCCGCTGGCTGCTCATGATCTGGGCGAGTGCGTTCCGGAAGGCACCGCCGGTGTACATATCCGCCGAGTCGGCCTGCATCGCCTCGATCGACGTCGAGGGTTGGAAGCTGTGATCGTCCTTGGCCGCGAGATCGTAGACGAAGCTCTCCGTGGCCACGGTGTCGAGGCCGTCGACGAAGGCAGGATGTGCGGCGAAGAATGCAAGGTACTCTTCGACCGACCCGAATGACATCGACAGCCGTTCGGACGCTGGCCCGAGCACCGCGGCGATGAGGTCGTCGGTGTCGAGATCACGGTCGTTGAGATCATCGAGTGCCCCGGTGTCCTCGTCTCCCCCGACCTGAGGCACCGGCAGGGGAAGCCCTCCGTCGATGAGGACGGGGCCACGGAAACGATCAGCCACCTCGGCGTCGGAATCGACACCTGCCCCCATGCCGGCCAAGGTCATGGCGACGAAACCGCCCATCGAATGTCCGACCAGAGTGACCGGCCCAGGCTCGGCGAAGGTGTCGATGGCGACGAGGACGTCTTCGGCATGGGCCCTCATCCCGAACGGTCCGCCCAGCAGACGGGAGTCAGCACGTCCGCGCAGGTCGGGCCCGATGATGCGCACCCCGGGAAGCGCTGCGACCAGACCGGCGAAGAACAGATGGTTCGAGGTGATGCCGTGGATGACGCAGATGGTGGGAACACGGCCTGGCCCATAGGCCACAGGCTCCCAGACGCCGACGGACAGTTCACCGCCGGAGACGCTGACCCGGTACCGGTTGTAATCATGGGACGACATCGTCACGGTTCCCTTCACTCGGTTGTCTCCAGTGTAGAGCGTCGGTCGAGTCCCCGGCAGGCGGGGCTTCCGATGAAACAGATCGAACCCCGAGCCGGAAGATCGGCTCGGGGTTCGGTTCGGATGGAACTCTCGCAGAAGGTGGCTCAGACCTCGAAGAGGCTGGTGACCGATCCGTCCTCGAAGACCTCGTGCACGGCGCGGGCGATCAGCGGCGCGATCGAGAGCACGGTGAGTTTGTCGAACATCTTGTCCTCGGTCAGCGGCAGCGTGTTGGTCACGATGACCTCCTGCGCCACGGAGTTCGACAGACGTTCGACGGCCGGTCCGGAGAAGACCGCGTGTGTCGAGACGACGATGACTCCGGTGGCTCCGGCGGCCATGCAGGCGTCGGCCGCTTGGACGATCGTGCCTCCCGTATCGATCATGTCATCGACGAGGACACAGGTTCGGCCTTCGACCTCACCGACGACGCGGTTGGCCTTGGTCTCATTCGGTCGTGTGATGTCCCGAGTCTTGTGGATGAATGCCAGCGGCACTCCGCCCAGGGAGTTCGACCAATTCTCGGCGACCTTGATGCGGCCGGCGTCGGGTGAGACCACTGCCAGCTCGGTCGGGTACTTGTCCTTGACGTAGCCGGCGAGGATCGGCATCGCGATGAGGTGGTCGACCGGTCCGTCGAAGTAGCCCTGGATCTGCGCGGTGTGCAGGTCCACGGTGATGATGCGGTCGGCACCGGCCGTCTTGTACAGATCGGCCACGAGGCGAGCCGAGATGGGCTCACGTCCGCGGTGCTTCTTGTCCTGCCTCGCGTAGGGGAAGAACGGTGCGATGACCGTGATCCGCTTGGCCGAGGCACGTTTGAGTGCGTCGACCATGATGAGCTGTTCCATCAGCCATTCGTTGATCGGTGCACAGTGCGACTGGAGGACGAAGACGTCACAGCCGCGGACCGATTCGGAGAACCGGACGTAGATCTCTCCATTGGCAAAGTTGTAAATGTCAGTGGGGAGAAGTTCCGTCCCCAGGTTCTCAGCGACTTGCTCAGCGAGCTCATTGTTCGCGCGCCCGCTGACCAGGACGAGCTTCTTTTCGCTCGCCGTCGTAATTTCATTCACTTGCCGGTTCCCCTTCAGATGCGGCCTCGGCTGCCTGCGCTGCAGGTGTGCCGGGGCGGTTGCTGACGACCCAGCCCTCCAGGTTACGCTGTGGCGCCACGGTTATGGCGAGCGCTCCCGCAGGGACATCTTTGCGCACCGTTGTGCTCGCGCCGGAGTAGGCGCCGTCGCCTACCGTGACAGGGGCGACATACATGTTGTCCGAGCCCATGCGTGCGTGCTTTCCGACGACGGTGCGGTGCTTGTTGACACCGTCGTAGTTGACGAAGACCGATGCCGCACCGATGTTGGAGCCCTCACCGATCTCGGCGTCGCCGACGTAGGACAGGTGCGGCACCTTCGCGCCCCGTCCGATGTCAGCGTTCTTCGTCTCCACGAAGGTGCCGATCTTTCCATCCTCGCCGAGGCTGGTCCCAGGTCGCAGGTACGCGAACGGTCCGACCTTGGCGCCGACTCCCACGACGGCCAGCTCCGAATGGGTGCGCACGACCTGTGCCCCGGCACTCACCTCGGTGTCCTTGAGAGTTGAGTCGGGGCCGACGACGGCACCGGTGCCGATGTCGGTGGCACCCAGGAGCTGGACTCCGGGAAGGATCGTAACGTCCTCAGCCAGGGACACGTCCATGTCGATCCACGTGGTGTCGGGGTCGATGATGCTCACGCCGGCACGCATCCACTTCTCGCAGACGCGGCGGTTGAGCTCCTTGCCGAGATTGGCCAGCTGCACGCGGTCGTTGGCGCCCTCGACCTGCCACAGATCCTGGGTGGCGGTGGCGGCGACGGACTGACCTGCCTCGCGAGAGAATCCGATGACGTCGGTGAGGTACTTCTCACCCTGCGCATTATCCGTGGTCAGTGAGGCGAGACCGTCCCTCAGTGCCGAGGCGTCGAAGGCGTAGATGCCGGAGTTGATCTCCCGGATGCTGCGCTGGTCATCGCTGGCATCCTTCTGCTCGACGATGCGCAGCAGGGCTCCGGAGGCGTCGCGGACGATGCGTCCGTAGCCGGTGGGATCGTCCACCTCGGCGGACAGGACCGTGACGGCATTGCGCGAGGACTCGTGGACCTCGACGAGGCTGTTGATCGTGTCAGCAGTCAGCAGGGGCACGTCGCCATAGGTCACGACCACGGTGCCGGAGAGATCGTCGGGCAACTGGGTCAGCGCACATTCAGTGGCGCGGCCGGTGCCGGGAACCTCATCCTGATCGGCGATGAGCACAGTCTGCGTCGAACTGATCGGCAGTGAGTCCAGATGGGAGACGAGCTGGTCGCGTTCGTGCCTGACGACGACGACTAAGTGTTCGGGAGTGGCTCCTGCCGCTGCCGCGATCGAGTGGTGGAGCAGGGAACGACCGCCGATCGGGTGCAGCACCTTCGGCAGGGTCGACTTCATACGGGTGCCCTGGCCAGCGGCCAGAACGATGACGGCGATGGGTCTGGTCTGCGACATGTGTTGAATCCTTCGCAAGTCGGATTGGGCCAGCTCCGCCCATAGGATTCGAACCTATACCACACGGCTCCAAAGGCCGGCGTGCTGCCATTACACCAGGGCGGAACAGCGTGCACCAGTTGAGGGCCCGCGCTCACGAGACACCATCATGCCACTACGATCAACCGTATGGAAATTCTTCGCGAGATTCTAGTGGCCCTGCATCTGATCGGAATGGCGATCATTGTGGGCGGCTATTTCACCCTCATCCGCTCTCCCAAAGTTGCACCCGGCATGCTGCACGGCGCCTACCTCCAGCTGATCACCGGGCTTCTGCTGATGGGTCTGGCAGAGATGGGCGACGACGAAGTCAACCACATGAAGCTCGGCATCAAGCTCCTCATTGCGATTCTCGTCACCGTCTTCGCATTCATCGGCAATAAGAAGCAGAAGGCCATCGCCTCCGCCCCGGCTGCGGGGGCCGCCCCGACGGGAGGCGACGCCGACACCGCCGTGGCGACAGCGGTGAAGAATCCCTCGGCGACGATGGCTCACCTGGTCTTCGCCGGCGCGATCATCAACGTGCTGGTGGCCGTCTTCGTCCCCTGAGGTTCTCGTCCCAGACGAATCCGGCTCCGCCGGCGACCCGTGCAGTTGGCCCGGGCCGCCGGCGGAGCTTTTTCTCTGCCTATCTCACTGCCCTTTTCTCTGCGTCAGTCGCTGACGGTATCGTTGTTCCGGACATGACTGCTGCAGCTGAAAACATCGAAGAAGCCACTCCGGGAGCCGACTCACGTGCGGCCGAACTCCTCACCGGACTCAACCCGCGACAGCGCGAGGCCGTTGCCCATACGGGGTCACCGCTCCTCATCGTGGCGGGCGCCGGTTCGGGCAAGACTACCGTGCTGACCAGGCGCATCGCCTTTGCTCTGGCCACCGGTCGGGCACACCCCGGTGAGGTCCTGGCGATCACATTCACCAACAAGGCGGCCAAGGAGATGGCTGAGCGAGTGCGCTCCATCGTCGGACCGGCTTCGCGAGCGATGTGGGTCTCGACCTTCCACTCCTCATGTGTGCGCATCCTCCGCCGTGAGGCCAAGGTGCTCGGCATGAAGACCAACTTCACGATCTACGATGCCCAGGATGCTCAGCGGCTCGTGTCCCAGATCCTCAAGGAACTCGGAATCGACACGAAGAAGTACACGCCTCGGTCGATGCTGCATAGGATCTCCAATCTCAAGAACGACCTGCAGACGCCGGATGACTTCACTCCCCGGCCGAACAACCCCGCTGATGAAGTCCTCGCCGATGTGTTCAGGCGCTACACCTCTCGCCTGCGTCTGGCCAATGCCTTCGACTTCGATGACCTCATCGCCGAGACCGTTCATCTCTTCGGTGCCTTCCCCGAAGTGGCAGATTTCTACCGCAGACGGTTCCGGCACATCCTCGTCGACGAGTACCAGGACACGAACCCGGCCCAATACGCTCTCATCAAGTCTCTGGCCGGCGACGGCGCCGGTGGTGCCACCGGCGCCGAACTGACCGTCGTCGGTGACGCAGACCAGTCGATCTACGCCTTTCGTGGGGCGACCGTGCGCAACATCGTGGAGTTCGAGAAGGACTTCCCCGATGCGGAGACGATTCTGCTGGAGCAGAACTATCGCTCCACGCAGAACATCCTCGATGCTGCGAACGCTGTGATTTCGAACAATCAGGACCGCAAGGACAAGAAGCTGTGGACCTCGGAAGGCACGGGCGAATCCATCGTCGGCTGGGTCGCGGAGAACGAGCAGTCGGAGGCCCGCTTCATCGTCGACCGGGTCGATGAGCTCATCGACAACGACAAGTACACCTATGGTGACTTCGCCGTCTTCTACCGCACCAATGCTCAGTCCCGCGCTATTGAGGATGCCCTGGTCCGCTCGGGCATCCCGTACAAGGTCGTCGGCGGCACCCGATTCTACGAGCGCAAGGAGATCAAGGACGCCCTCGCGTATCTGCGCGTGGTCGCCAATCCAGATGATGATGTGAACCTGCGCCGCATCCTCAATGTCCCCAAACGTTCCATCGGCGACCGGACCGAGGGCATCGTCGCGGACTTCGCCGATCGTGAGGGCATCAGCTTCTACACGGCGCTGGGGCGTCTTGATGAGATCGTCCATCTGTCTGCCCGGGCGAAGACCTCCGTGTCGAAGTTCTACGACCTCATGCGTGATCTGGCAGCCACCGCCGAGGCGGCCCCGCTGTCGCGCGTCATCGAGGCGATCCTCGAGCAGAGCGGTTACCTCGAGTCACTGCAGAAGAGCACGGACCCGCAGGACGAGTCGCGTGTCGACAACCTCGCCGAGCTCGTGGCCGTGGCCGAAGACTTCGTCGCCACACAGGCCCTCGCTGAAACGGGTGATGACGCTGATGAAGCCGACACAGAGGGCGAAGCCCAAGCTGACGGTGGGAGCACCGAGGACGATGCGGATGTGCAGAGTCCAGCGAGTGCTGCGGCCGGCAATTCGTCGATCGAGGCCTTCCTCGAGCAGGTGGCACTGGCCTCCGACACGGATCAGATCCCCGACGCCGAACTGGGACAGGTTACGCTCATGACCCTGCACACAGCGAAGGGTCTGGAGTTCCCGGTCGTCTTCCTCACCGGCCTCGAGGACGGTGGCTTCCCGCATGCCCGTTCCTTCGAGAATCCCAATGAGCTCTCAGAGGAACGTCGTCTTGCCTATGTGGGTCTGACCCGAGCCCGGCAACGTCTGATCGTCACTCGCGCGGAGACGCGCAGCATGTGGGGTCAGCCGCAGTACAACCCGCCGAGCCGGTTTCTCGCCGAGATTCCCGAGAACCTCATCGAATGGGAGAACACCGGTACCTTCTCATCCAGTGTCGGCGGCGGCTTCTCTTCCGGCGGCTACGGCGGGGGCGGCCATGGCTACAGCGGCTCGCGCGGCGGCGGATTCGGTTCCTCTCGGGGATCGGGCGATTCGTCTCGCTCACGCTCAGGGTCCGCGAACTCCTCGTCTCCTGTGGCCGGTTTTCCGAATCGGATCCGACCCAACCGAGAGGTCATCACCGTGTCGGTGGGCGAGAAGGTCTCACACGAGTCCTTCGGCCTCGGAACCGTGACAGAGGTCAACGGCGTCGGAGACAAGACAGTAGCGGTCGTCGACTTCGGCTCCCTGGGAACGAAGCGTCTCCTGCTGCGCTACGCCCCCATCGAAAAGCTCGGCTGAGATGACCACGACGGGGAGCCTCCCGCTCCCGCTCTTCCGACCGTCTGCCGACCTTCGGCTCGCAGGCCCGCAGACATAAATGAAGCGCCGAGGTGAAAATACATTCACCTCGGCGCTTCTCCATGCCGGACGCGGCGATGGATTTAAAAGTCAGTCGTTGCCAAGTTTTCCGTCGACTCCGTCGCGACCCTTGTTGATCTGGTCTTCGAACTTGCCGCCGGTCTTGTCATTGGCGAAGTCAGTAGCCTTATCAAGACCCTGATCGCTGAACTCTTCACCCTTTTCGCTATTCACGGCGTCCTTGGCTTTGTTTGTAAGATCGTCGAGTCCCATACTGTCTCCCTTCAATGGAAAAGGTCCTTTCGAACCTTCTTACACCACTCACCCTGCCACTTATTCTGCTCCGGTGTAACCGAACCTTCGGGTTTCTCAGGGAATGCACAAAGTAACCATATTTCGACTGTCGGCAGCTTCAGCGTGACTCCGGAACAACGAACGCCAACGCCACGAGAACCAGGGCGAAGAACAGGCCCGTTCCAATGTCGACGCTCTTCGATCGGTTGGTCCAGACCTCGTCCCAGGGCGGGGGCATCGCACGCATCGTCGCCAGCCCAGCCGGCACGACGGCCATGACGATCGCGCCGAGACGAAAGTCGATGATGGTGCATGCGGCCGCAATCAAGATGCCCAGCAGACAGCCCAGGAGAGCCCAGTCGCGGAGTACGGGGTTCGAGTAGCGCCGCTTCCAATAGATCCAGCGCTTGGCGATCGGGCCTCGCCCACGCCTGGCATGGCGTGGTGGGTGGGCCCTCGTCTTCTCAGTGGAAGAAATGGCGACTCCCGGTCAGGTACATGGTGATCCCCGCCCTCTCGGCCGCTTCGACGACCTCATCATCACGGATCGAGCCACCCGGCTGCACAATCGCACTGATACCAGCATCGATGAGGATCTGCAGTCCGTCGGCGAAGGGGAAGAAGGCATCCGAGGCAGCCACGGCGCCGGTGGCCCTCTCCTCCCCTGCACGTTCGACAGCCAGCTTCGCCGAGTCGACTCGGTTGACCTGGCCCATTCCCACGCCCACGGACGCGCCGTCCTTGGCCACGAGAATGGCGTTGGACTTCACTGCACGGCAGGCCTTCCAGGCGAATTCCAGATCGGCCAGAACCGCTGCGGTCGCGGCTGCGCCTGCGGCCAGGGTCCAGTTCTCCGAGGCATCACCGTCGGCCTGGAACGCATCCCGGTCTTGGACGAGGAACCCGCCGGTGATCGGTTTGATCTCCGCGGGTGCGAAGTCGACGTCGCCGAGTTCGATTAGGCGCAGGTTCTTCTTGCTCGACAGCAGCTCCAGTGCTTCGGCAGAGAAGGAAGGTGCGGCCAGGCACTCGGTGAAGATCGGCTTGATCGATGCAGCCAGCTCGGCGTCGACCTCGCGGTTGGTCGCGATGACACCGCCGTAGGCGGACAGCGAGTCGCATTCGTGGGCGGCTTTGTGTGCGGCGGCCGCAGTGTCAGCCACGGCGATTCCGCAGGGGTTGGCGTGTTTGATGATCGCCACTGCCGGACGGTCGAAGTCGAAGGCCGCGCGGATCGCAGCATCGGTGTCCGTGTAGTTGTTGTAGGACATCGCCTTGCCGCCCAGCAGCTTCGCACCGGCGATTCCACGGGTGCCATCGGCATACACTGCCGCTGCCTGATGAGGGTTCTCGCCGTAGCGCAGGTCTCTCAGCTTCTCCCCAGTCACACCGGCGAAGGCGGGCTTGCCCGCGGCCGAGGCTGCATCCTCGGCCTCTGCCTCCTGTACACCGGAAGTGAGTTCGGAGGCGAACCAGGAAGCAACGGCCGTGTCATAGGCAGCGGTGTGGGCGAATGCGCGGGCGGCGAAGCCTCGCCTGGCGTCGAGATCGAAGCCCTGTCCCTGTGCCGCTTCGATGACAGCAGCGTAATCGCTGGGATCAGTGATGACGGAGACGCTCGGGTGATTCTTCGCCGCCGCCCGCACCATGGAAGGTCCACCGATGTCGATCTGCTCCACACAGTCGTCGAAGCCGGCTCCGCTGGCCACGGTTTCAGCGAAGGGGTAGAGGTTGACGATGACGAGGTCAAAGGGCTCGATCTCGAGCTCGTCAAGCTGGCTCATGTGATCCGGCTTGCGCGAATCGGCGAGGATGCCGGCGTGGACTCGCGGGTGCAGTGTCTTCACCCGGCCTTCCAGGCATTCGGGGAATCCTGTCAGCTCTTCGACCTTCGTGACCGCAGCGCCCGCCTCGGCGATCTTCGCTGCTGTCGAACCGGTGGACACGATCTGCACACCGGCGGCTTGCAGTCCGCGGGCCAGGTCCTCCAATCCCGATTTGTCGTAGACGCTGACGAGCGCTCTCTTGATCGCGCGGGTTCCTGTCACAAGTCCTCCTTGAAGGCTCGATTGCCGTTTCGTGCGGTTGGTGTGTGGGTCAGGCTGGGGACGCCGAGGTGGCATATCCGCTGACATGCCGTCCATCGATGACGAGGTCGTTATGGGCGAGGTGGGTCAGGAGGCGGACGAGTTCGGTTCTCTCCTGGGTTTTGATGCGTTCGTGCACCGTGTCTTCTGTGTCCTCGTCGCCGACGGGAACCGCGAACTGGGTGATGATCGGGCCCGTATCGACCCCGGAGTCGACGAGGTGGATGGTGCCTCCGGTGATGCGCACACCGTGGGCCAGCGCATCACGGACTCCGTGGGCGCCGGGGAACGCCGGCAGCAGGGCCGGATGTGTGTTGATGATCCTGTTGTGAAAGGCCGCAATGAAATCCGGGCCGAGGATCCGCATGAATCCTGCGGAGATCACCCAATCGGGCGACAGGTCTGCGACGGCGTCGCGCAGTTGGATGTTCCAGTCCTCACGACTCGCGCAGTCCTTGGGTCGCACGACAAAGGTGGGGATCGAGTGAGCTTTCGCCCGGTCGAGCACACCCGCCGCATGTGAGTCGGAACCGACCCCGACGATCTCGACTCCACGCTCCGATTCGGCGAATGCGTCGATGACTGCCTGCGTGAGGGTACCCGAGCCGGATGCCAGAAGAACGATGCGCACGGACCCATTCTAACGTTTGAATCATCTGCTGTCGGTCGCGGGCCGGAAGAATGCGGACGCTGACCTCCGTCAAGGCTTTTGTCAGTGGACTGTGACAAACTATTGCTGTGACGTCACCAAACAATACTGAAGAGAAAAGCGCCCCCACTCCCGAAGAGGAGAAGCAGGCCGCGCCCGCTCGACACGGCCTGGTCCTGATCCTGCTGATCCTCGCCTCGGTCCTGACGTTCACGTATCCGCTTCCGTTCAAGGTCGCGGCGATCGCATTCGCCATTGCCGCCATCGTGTGGTCAATCCGCTACATCATCGCCGTGGTCAGGACGAAGCAGAAGCGCAACATGTCCCTGGGCATTCTGGGCGGTCTGCTCAGCCTCTACCTCATCTTCTCGACGCTGTCGTCTGCTGTCCTCTGGCCAGTCCAGTCGAAGTATGAGGAGTGCGTGCGCGATGCCATCACGCAGCAGGCCCAGCTCTCCTGCACGACGGAATATCAGACCGGCCTCGGCGATTGGTTCAAGCAGCTGACCGGACAGGAACTGCCCGGAACAAACTGAGACCTCCGCTGACCGAATCCTCGGTCATCCGGCTCAGTCTTCGTCTGAATAGTCAGCGCTTCGTTCATCGGCGATGTGGCCGAAGGGCTCGTCGTCGATACCGTCTTCCTCATCGGCAGCCCTGGCCCCGGCCTGCATATCCGAGAGCCTGGTCAGGAGCAGCCCCCCGGCCATCCCCAGCGCCACCCATGCGGTGATGACCACCGCAGATGTCAGCGGCGAGGGCCCGAACGTCGAAAGACCCACGGGCCCCATGGCACCTTGAGCGAAGATCGCAAGGACCTGGAGCACGACGAAGAGCTTGACTGCCGCAGCGGCCAGCCCGGGCCATGAAGCCAGCATCACCAGGCGGGCATGATCTCGCCCGAGGATGACGCTGAGGATTCCGAGCAGTACGAGCAGCACCGGCGCCGCGTTCGTCCACTCTGGGTAGTCGCCGACGAGCAGCTGGAGCACCGGAACGTGCGGAACTGGTCCTGCCGCAGCATGGAACACCGAACTCGGGGCTCCGTCTCCCACACTCACGCCTGTGCCTGCGATCCAGGACAATGAGGCGAAGAGGATTCCCGGAGCGAAGAGAATCTGAACGACCAGCAGACCCACACCGGCAGACAGCGGGGAGCTGTAACCCTGCAGCGATTGGGCCAATTCGTCCCACCTCAGCACGATGCCGACGGCGATGACGAGGACCGAGAGGAAGGCGGCTCCCCAGAGCAGTCTCTTGACCAGACGGGCCCCGGCGTCCCACACTTCGCTGTCGAGATCCTGCAACCGTGGGATGTCGTCGACACCGCGGACCCACAGGAAGCCGGCCGCCGAGGCGGACAGCAGCATGAGGGCAAGTCGGAAGAAGCCCCATGGTGACAACGCCCCCTCCCCCACAACAAGAGCCAATACGCTCAGAGGCACGGCATAGGCGACGACGTAGGTCGCCAACGCGATGAGAACCTGCTTCCACCAGGATGTGTCCGGGCCATCGGCGTCAGCGGGGTCCGCTTCTGTGAAGCGCGCGACCAACCGCTTGGCACCTGCAGCGAAGAAGAACCACACACCCAACGTGACCAGGCTCGGCGCCAGAGAGAAGTCGAAGCCCATCGTCGACACGCTCAGCCCGTGGACGACGCCCCACAGGGCGAACGCCCACTCCGGGATGATCGAATACGGCAACTGTGAGCCGAGTCCGATGATCCAGAAGACGGTGGCGATGACGAAGGCCGCGGGAACGACGATGAGGTCGATTCGCAGTGCCTCCAGCAGTCCCAACAGAACTGGATGGCGATGGGTCCGAGGGTGAGGAGAAGTGTGCATCTCTATCATTTTCGCTGACTCGGCGCCCTCTTCCTGGTATTGACCGCGCGATTCTCTGCAGTGGGAAGTACAATTGCGCCAGGACACGCTTGTAGACAAGAAGGATGCGGCCAACGATGAGCAACGGGAACGACGAACCGAATTTCCCGCCACCTCCCAAGAACCCACCCGAGAACAACAGAACGGGATCGGGTTCGGAGACGTCGGCGGACAACAGCACTGGTGATTCGGTGGACACAGGCAGCTCCGGATCGCAGGCGCCTGCCCGCGGTCCCGAACAGGCTCCGTCCTACCGCGACGACCAGGCTCCTCCACTCGCTGCAAACGGTCAGCCCAACAGCACACAGCCCCCTGGGCCCGAGCAGCCCCAGCCGCCGCGCCCCGAGGTCCAGCAGGCCAGCTCGAATCAGGCTCCGAACTACAACGGCCAGCAGCCCGGCGGCCAGCAGCCCGGCCAGTACCAGGGTGGCCAGTACCAGGGCGGCGCACCCTACCCAGGCGGTCCGTACCAGTCGGGCTCGGCACAGAATTCGCCCCATCAGTCCGGCCAGCCAGGTCAGTCGGCTCAGCCAGGCCAGTACCAGACCGGTTCGGGCCCCAACGGACAGCGGACGGGTTCGGGCCCCGGCCAGTCCCAGGCGATCCCCCAGCCGGCGCCAGCTCCTGGATTCGCCGGCTCTGCAGCCACCGCTGCGCGTGCCGACGCCACCCCTGAGAAGAAGAAAAGCAGGATGCCTCTCTTCATCGCTCTGGGTTCTGTGGCGCTCGTCATCGTTCTCGTCCTCGTCGGGTTCCTCGTCGTCAACACGGTCAATAAGAACAACTACGGCCCCGACAAGGTTGCCGAGGACTACGTATCGGCCCTGAGCAAAGGCGACTTCGCGGCTGCTGAGAAGATCGCGCCCTCTCCTCGTCCGGAGGGAACGAACCTGGACCTCCTGTCCAAGGATTTCACCGACGCGTCCTCGGCGAAGGTCGAGAATGCAAAGGTCGAGTCCTCGAAGGTCGATGGCGACAAGGGCACGGTCGTCGTCTCCTACGATCTCGACGGTTCCAAATACAACGTTGAGCTGAAGGCGAAGAAGGACGGCAAACAGGATCTCTTCTTCGACAAATGGTCGCTGGCCGGGCCTGCGCTCAACGTCATCGCACTCGACATCCCTGCGTCCGATGGCCTCAGCGTCAATGGCAACGACTACAAGGCGAAGGCGGGCACCACCTCATTCGCCGTATACCCGGGCAGCTACGATTTCTCGATCCCCAAGAGCAAATGGGTCGGTGAAGCCAAAGACACTGCAGCGGTGAATTTCCCGCAGGCCTTCGCCCCGGGTGATAAGCCGAACAACGAAGAGGTCGCTCCGACGACGCTCAATCTTGATCTCGCACCGACCGGTGCCTTCCAGAAGGAAGTTCAGAAGCAGGTCGAGAAGGAGCTCAAGAAGTGCTTCGACAACAAGGACATCAAGCCCAAGTGCAAGTTCATCAAGTTCGATCCGACTGAGATCCCTGTCGGCGGCTCCGATAAGAAACTGGC
This sequence comes from Brevibacterium sp. UCMA 11754, assembly GCF_021532275.1. Lineage (GTDB taxonomy): Bacteria > Actinomycetota > Actinomycetes > Actinomycetales > Brevibacteriaceae > Brevibacterium. The sequence goes on along the minus strand of NZ_JACBOT010000008.1, from coordinate 73,108 downwards.
TGATCTGGCGAAGAAGAACACCGCGAAGTGGGACATGAAGGACATGCCAGAGGTTGAGGCGAGCTTCGGTTCAGGTGACACGAACACCGGTTCGTTCTTCACCAAGAAGCCGGGCAAGTTCGACTTCACTGTGCAGGGCCAGAAGGCCGGTTCCTCGTACTTCTCCAACGGCAACACGCTGTCGGTCTCCGGCAGCGTCAAGATCGACGGGGACAAGCTCTCGGTTGAGTTCTTCGACTTCTGATCCGATTCGTCGATGACGTTCGTCGCCGCTCCCACCGAGGTGGTTCCACCACAGTGAGTACGCGCACAAAGGAGGGCCTGAGTTCTGCAGAACTCAGGCCCTCCTTTGTGTCGTCGTCAGCTCATCGAAGCCCGGACAGGCGCCGGCACTCCTGCTGCCCGTTCGAACCAGGAGCCGGCTGCCATCACGAGCGCATCGGCGAAGCGACGTCCCGAGATCTGAGCGCCGATGGTGCGCCCGTCCTTCGTGTAGCCGGCCAGGACGGTGCCTGCCGGCTGTTCCGACATGTTGTAGGGCATGGTGAAGCCGATGTGTCCCATCGGTTCGTCGACCTTCGGGTAGGGCATGGGCTGTTCGGCCGGAAACGCTGCATCGGGTGAGACTGGCGAGATGACAAGGTCGTAGGCTGCTGTGGCTGCCACGCTGCGACGTCTGATCTCCTGCACGCTGTGGTAGCACTCCATGAGGCGCAGTCCCGTGACGTCGGCCCCGCCCTGGGCCCATCGCTGGATGTAGGGCAGGATGAGGGCCTGTTCCTCCACCGGCAGGGCGCGGAGGTCACTCCAAGAGCGCACACGCCAGAACAGGTCCATGTCTCTGAGCAGCTCATCATCGATGAACGGGGTGACGGTGTCGACGAGGGCTCCGGCTCGTGCGAAGCGGTCAGCAGCCTCGGCGATGGTGGCCGCGATCTCCGGGTTGACGGGTTCTCCGCATCCGGCATCGAGTTGGAGTCCGATCTTCAGCCCCTTCGGGTCGAAGTCGGGACGGTCGGAAGCCTCGTCGGCGGAGACTGGCAGGCTGGAGTAGTCACGGTCGTCGGGGGCGGAGATGATATCCATCGCGGCCTTGACATCGGCCATCGTCCTGGCCAGCGGCCCGGCGCATCGACCCATGTACGGGGCGTCGAGCGGGACCCGACCGAAGCTGGGTTTGAGGCCAGCCAGTCCCAGCCAGGTGCAGGGCAGGCGGATCGAGCCGCCGATGTCGGAGCCGATGTGGATGGGACCGTAGCCGGCAGCGGCAGAGGCACCTGCGCCTGCGCTCGATCCGCCGGTGGTCAGGCTCGGGTCAAGGGGCGAGCGGGTGATGCCGTGCAGCGAGGAGACGCCGGAGGAGAGCATGCCCCAGTCGGGCATCGTCGTCGATCCGACGATGACCGCGCCGGCCTCTTCGAGGCGCTGCGTGATGGGGGCGTCGTGAGTCGACACCGGCACCTCGACCCAGGCATGCCCGCTGGGCAGCGGCACTCCCCTGCGTGCGACGTTCTCCTTGATCGTGACCGGGACCCCATCGAGGGGGCCCAGAGATCGGCCCTCGCGCCAACGGGTGGTGCTGGCTTCTGCCGCAGCTCGGGAGCGCTCATCGTCGCGGTGGTGGAGGGCGTTGATGACGGGTTCGCATTCGTCCATCCGGTCCACGACGGCGGAGAGGACCTCGAGTGGATCGAAGTCTCCCGAGGTGTAACCGCTGGTCATGGCTTCTGCTGTGTGGTCGGCAAGCGTGGTGTGGCTCATCTGCCGTCCTTTCTTCTGTGGCATCTTGAGGTCAGTGGCGCAGGGGCCGGCTCAGGTGGCTGAGGCGAGCGCTGCGGCCAGGCTGGGGGTGGCCGCGATGAGGCTGCGGGTGTATTCCTCACGCGGGTGGGCGTAGATGTCCTCTGTCGACCCTGATTCGACGATGTGCCCGTCCTTCATGACGATGACGTCGGAGCACAGGTGTCTGACGACGCCGAGGTCGTGGGAGACGAAGAGCAGGGTCAGCGCGTAGTCATCGACGAGGTCGGTGAGCAGGTTGAGGACCTGGGAGCGCACGGAGACGTCGAGGGCGGAGACGGGTTCATCGGCGACCAGGATCTGCGGCCGGGTCACCAGCGCCCGGGCGATCGAGATCCTCTGTCGCTGTCCGCCGGAGAATTGGTGCGGATAGCGGCGCATCGCCTTCGTGTCCAGATCCACGGCCAGCAGCATCTCCTCGACCCTGGCGAGTCGCTCAACTCGAGCGATACCGCGGGCGATGAGGGGCTCGGAGACGATGTCCTCGACCCGCATGCGGGGGTCGAGGGAGGCGAAGGGGTCCTGGAAGACGATCTGCAGATCCTCGCGCAGCGACCTCAGCGCCGATGAGCTCGCCGACTCCACACGGATATCGCCGACCCGCACATGTCCTGAGGTCGGACGATCCAATCCGGAGAGGAGGTTGAGCAAGGTCGATTTGCCCGACCCCGACTCCCCTACGATTCCCAGGCGCTGCCCGGAAGCGACGCTGAAGCTGATGTCATCGAGTGCGCGAACCGGGGAGCGTCGTCGCAGCAGCAGGCCTCGCGAGCGGAAGTGCTTCGAGACTCCGCTGACGTCGATGAGCGGTGCGGATCCGTCGCCTGTGGATGCTTCCCCCGCCGAGGCGGGTGCCGGCTCTCGCACATCGGCCGGCCGATCAGCAGCGGAGGACTGCTCGCCCTCGTCGTCCGGCGCAGCCTCGTCAATCGGTCCGGCCTCGTCAATCGGTCCCGCGTATGACAGTGCGGTCTTGAGAGTGAAGAGCTTCCCGTGCGCGTCGGTGGCGTCGAGGTCGGAGGAGGCCAGCAGTCCGCGAGTGTATTCGTGCTGTGGGTCGGTGAAGATCTGCGCCACGCTGCCGGTCTCGACGATGCGACCGGCGTACATGACGATGACCCTGTCACAGACTCCGGCGACGACGGCCAGGTCGTGGGTGATGAAGAGCAGTCCTGCCTGCACGGCGGCGACGCGTTCGGAGATGAGGTCGAGCATGTGCTTCTGCACCGTGACGTCGAGTGCTGTGGTCGGCTCGTCACAGATGAGCAGCCGCGGCGAGTTCGCCAGGGCGATGGCCAACATCACACGCTGTCGCTGACCGCCCGACATCTGGTGCGGGTAGGCGTAACGGGCACTGTTCGGATCGGGCATGTGCACGCTTGTCAGCAGGTCGAGGACTCGTCCGGGAATGTCACCGCGGGCCACTTCACCATGGATGCGAAGCACCTCGGCGATCTGGTCGCCGATGCGCATCAGCGGGTTGAGTGCGCTCATCGGCTCCTGGAACACCATGGACACGAGGTCCGAACGCATCTTGGCGAGGGTCCTCTCCTTCGCGTCAAGGATGTTTCCGGCAAAGCCCTGGAGCGACACGGTGCCCTGCGCCCGCAGCTCTTCGGGCAGCAGTCCCATCACGGACTGTGCCGTCAGTGACTTTCCCGATCCTGATTCGCCGATGAGTCCGACCCTCTCACCGAGGGCCAGGCTCAGAGACACGTCATGGAGAACAGGTGCCTCGGCGCCTGCTGGGGTGATGGTGAGGTTGCGGACCTCGAGCAGATTCTCAGCCATTGCCGCGAGCCTCCATCTTCGGGTCGAATCGGTCGCGGAGTCCATCGCCGAGGAGGTTGAACCCGAGCACGGCAAGGGCGATGAACAGTCCGGGCCACAGCGCAAGCAGCGGCTGGGTGGACAGGAACTGCTGGGACTCCTGCAGCATCCGCCCCCAGGACGGCACTGGAGCTTGCGTGCCCAGTCCCAGGAAGGACAGGCCCGCCTCGGCGAGGACGGAGATCGCGAATGCCACAGAGGCCTGCACGATGACCATGCCCGCGATATTGGGCAGGACGTGGACGATGGCGATCGCAGGGGCGCTCCGGTTCGAGGCCTTGGCCGCGCGCACGTATTCGGAGCCGAGCACCTGCATCGTGCCGGAGCGGGCGACGCGGGCGAACCCGGGGATCGCAGCGATTCCCACGGCCACCATTGCCGGCCCCGTGCCCGGTTGGTAGACGGCGGCGAAGACGATCGCCAGCAGCAGTGCAGGGAAGGCGAGCAGGATGTCGTTGGCGCGCATGATGACCGCACTCAGCCACGCGCCCCACGGGTACTGCGCGAAGACCGCGGCGATGATGCCGATGGGTGTGCCGATGAGCACGGCGATGCCGACGGCCACGATTCCGACCATGAGGGTGATTCGGGCACCGTACATGATCCAGGTCAGCGTGTCGCGGCCGAATTTGTCGGTGCCGAAGGGGTGCTCGGGGCTCGATGCCTGCAGCCGTGCGGCCGGATCGACTGCGCTGGGACCGTAGGGTGTCCACACGAAGGACACGAGTGCGAGCACGACGATGAGGAGGATGAGAATGGCACCGATGATCATCGAGGCGTTGAGCCGAAGCGTCGCGCCTCTGCCCCGATCCACAGAGGCATCCCCCGCCGAGGTGGTGCTCGGGTTCCCGCTCATGACGCGTTCCTGATCCGAGGGTCGACGATCGGATACAGCACGTCGACGATGAGGTTGATGATGAGCACGAGGAAGACGAGGACCATGACGATTCCCTGGACTGTGACGAGGTCGCGGTTGGCCACGGCTCGGACGAGTTCGGAACCGATGCCGGGGATGACGAAGATCTGTTCGATGATGACGGCACCGACGAGGAGCGTCGCGAGCTGAACCCCGGCCACGGTGATGACAGGGATGGCGGCATTGCGCAGACCATGGATAAACAGGGCCTTGGCGCGGGTCAGGCCCTTGGCCCGGGCGGTGCGGATGTAGTCCTCGCGCATGACGTCGAGGACCGCCGATCTCACATACCGGGTGAGGATCGCGGCCTGGACGAGTGCCAGAGACACGACGGGCAGCACCAGGCGGATGAGGAACCCGCCCAATCCCTCGACCGGGGCCATCCACCCCTGGGAGGGGAACCAGCCGAGCGTCAGGGAGAAGATGATGACGAGGATGATGGCGGCCAGGAAGTTCGGCACGGCGATGCCGATCTGGCTCAGCGCGGAGATCGTGACTCCGATCCAGTTGCGCTGTTCAAGGGCTGCGAAGGTGCCCAAGGGAACGGCGATGACGATCGCGAGAACGATCGCAGCGATGACGAGGATCGCGGTGACCTGGACGCTGCCGACGATGACCGGGGTGATCGCGGCCTCGGTCACATATGAGGTTCCGAAGTCGCCGCTGAGCATGCCCACGACCCAATTGAAGTAGCGGATGAGAGGCGGCTGATCGAGTCCGTACTGAGCTTCGAGAGCCGCCACCGCATCAGGTGTGGCGTTCGTTCCCAGGGCGACCTGCGCGGCGTTGCCGGGCAGGATGCTCATGAGTGCGAAGACCACCACCGAGGCGACGATCAGCGCCAGAACGAACTGGATCGCACGGTTGGCCACATAGGTGATCATGGGTGAGGGTACTTCAGTTCCAGCTCAGATCCGCGATCCGGAATGAGTCGGAGACCCTGTTTGCGGGGATTCCGGCGACGTCGGATTTGGCGATGACGAGGTTTGGGAACAGGAACAGGAAGTCCGAGGCAGCGTCTTCGGTGATCGTCTTCGCAATCTCCTTCATCCCTGAGACATATTCCTCTTCTGTGCCGGTGTCGGCCTTCTCCGCGATCTTCTTGGTCTTCGAGTCGTCGTAGCCGATGTAGTAGTCGTTGGAGAAGACGGTGAGGATGTCACGGGGTTCGGCATGGTTGATCACCGACATGTCGAACTTGTGCTCGGTGAAGGTCTTGTCCAGCCAGACCGCGGGGAATTCCTGCGTCTCGATGTCGGCCTTGAGTCCGACCTCGGCAAGCTGTGCGGACACGATCTCGGAGATCGCCTTCGCGTACGGCAGGTTCGGCACGGTGAAGGCGAATGTCTCCCCCTCGATGCCGGCTTCCCTGACGAGGTCTTTGGCCTTCGCCGGGTCGTAGTCCCAGACCTTTGTCAGATCCTCGTAGTACGGGTCTGTCGGCGGGACCATTGAGCCGATGAGCTCTCCGTAGCCGGCCCATGCGGTGTCGAGGACTGCCTTGCGGTCGATGGCATGCATGACCGCCTCGCGCGCCTTCTTGTCTTTGAAGATGCCCTTCGCGTTGTTCATTGAGAGCACGACTTCACCGTTCGTGGTGCCGGAGATGATCTGGTAGTCACTGCTCTGGAATTCGCCGGCCAGTTCGGGCGCCTGGAGATTGGAGACGACGTCGATCTCTCCCGACTTCAAGGCGTTCGAGGCCGAAACGGCATCCTTGAAGTATTTGAACTGGACCTTGCTGACTGCCGGCTTCTCGCCCCAGTAGTCGTCGCGCGCCGCGAAGTCGATCGACTGACCGCGGCTGAACTTCTCGATGGCGAAGGGTCCTGTGCCGATGGCTTCGTTGGCCAGGTCGTCGGTGCCTTCGGCGTCGAAGACGGCTCCGACGAGGCTGGTCATATTGAACAGCCACGTGTTCGAGGGCTTCTTGAGTGAGATCTTGACGGTGAGGTCATCCGGGGTCGCGATCGAGTCGACGACGTCCATCTTGGACTTCAGTGCGTTCTTCCAATCGTTCTGCACTCGTTCATAGGAGAACTTCACGTCCTCGCTTGTGAGGTCGGCTCCGTTGGAGAACTTCACACCTTTCTGCAGATGGAAGGTGTAGGTCTTGCGGTCCTCGGACACGTCCCAGTCCTCGGCCAGGCCCGGTTGGATCTCTCCCTCACCGTCGACGCGGACGAGTGATTCGTAGACATTCTCCATCAGTGCCTCAGGGATGGCGATCCCCGAGGTGGAGGTGAAATCGAGGTTGACGGGTTCAGCGGTGAAGGCGATGGTCATCGAGTCCTTCTTCGCCTGCTCGCCGGAGTCCGAAGCTCCTGCCGAACAGCCTGCCAGGAACAGGCTCGAGGCAACCACGGCTGCCATCCACGAACTGACACGCGGAGTCTTCATCGCTCTCCCAAATTCACGAACCCACACTGGCTCATACGTCTTCTCTGGCCGGACGTTGCACAGATGTGCACCGGCCTCGCCAGTTTAGCGGAAGTTCTCACCAGCTGAAGCGCCGGAGTTCATATCGTGGAAAAGCGAACGAGCAGACTCCGGTACCTGTCCGGAACTCGACGAGCCTGCCTCAGAGCCCTGCCTGTGCGGCGAGGACTGCTGCGAGCTTGTCGAAAGCGACCCTCCGGTGTGACCGGGAGTTTTTCTCCTCGGGTGTCATCTGCGCCGCACTGATGTCGCCCCCGTCGGGAACGAAGATCGGATCATAGCCGAACCCGTGCTCCCCCGATGGGCTCGTGGCCAGACGTCCTGGCATGACTCCCTCGGCTGAGAATTCGCGACCGTCCGGGGTGACTGCTGCGGCAGCGCAGCGGAACTGCGCCCCGCGATGTTCGCTGGAGATGTCCGACAGCTGGGCGAGCAGAAGCTCGAGGTTGGCCCGATCATCCCCGTGTCGGCCCGCCCATCTGGCGGAGAAGATTCCCGGTGCCCCGCCCAGAACGTCCACGGCGATCCCTGAATCATCGGCGATGGAGGTGTGGCCGGTGGCTTGCGCTGCGGCCCGGGCCTTGATTAGGGCGTTCTCTGCGAAGGTGACTCCGGTTTCCGGGATGTCGCCGAGACCCGCCTCGGCGGCGGTCATAACGTGGGTGTCCTCCCCTATTGCGGGGAGGAGGATCGCGAGGAGTTCGCGTCTCTTCCCATCGTTGTGGGTGGCCAGCACGAAGGTGGTCATCTGCCCAGAACCTCGGTCTGGATGCGGGTGAGGTCGGTGCAGCCCTTGGCTGCGAGATCGAGCAGGCGACCCAGTTCCTCACGGTCGAAGGGAGCGCCTTCGGCGGTGCCCTGGACCTCGACGAACGATCCGCTGCCGGTCATGACGACGTTCATATCGGTATCGGCACGCGAATCTTCGACGTAGGGCAGGTCGAGGACGGGCTCACCGTCGATGATGCCGACGCTGATCGCGGCGATCGAATCCTTGATCGGGTTGTTCGCGGCGGGGATGATTCCCGTTGAACGGCCCTTGTCGATCGCGTCGGCCAGTGCCACGTAGGCGCCCGTGATCGATGCGGTTCGAGTGCCGCCGTCGGCCTGGAGGACGTCGCAGTCGAGGACGAGGGTGTTCTCGCCGAGCTTCTCTAAGTCGATGACAGCACGCAGGCTGCGGCCGATGAGGCGCGAGATCTCATGTGTGCGTCCGCCCAGTTTGCCCTTGACTGACTCACGGGTGTTGCGCGAATCCGTAGCGCGCGGCAGCATCGCGTATTCGGCGGTGACCCAGCCTCGGCCCTGCCCCTTGAGCCAACGCGGCACGCCCGCGGTCAACGAAGCCGCAACCAGAACGCGGGTGTTGCCGAATTCCACCAGGGCGGATCCTTCGGCGGTGTTGATCCAATTGCGGGTGATGGTCACTTCGCGGAGTTCATCGGCGGTTCGTCCGTCTGCGCGCACTGTGTGCCTCTTTCGGTAGTCGGTGCTGGTCTTTGCTGATCTGGTCTGTGGGAATACAGGCTGGTCGTTCAACGGGCCCGTCGGCGTCGATCGCCGCGATGTGTCACACGGTCCAACTGTTGCCCGGTTTGGCCAGTTCGATGGGCCCACGGTATTCGCGGGCGGCTTCGCCACGGACGATGGAGCAGTCCGTCCAGGAGGGAATGTGAGTCAGGACGAGGGATTTGGCATCTGCGGCCTGAGCGACTCGTCCTGCACGTTTGCCGGTGAGGTGGATGCCGCGAGCGCTGTCGCGGTCTTCCTGGAAGGCAGCTTCGCAGAGGAACAGGTCTGCTCCACGGGCCGCGTCGACGAGGTTGTCGCATTCGTCGCTGTCTCCGGAATAGGTGATCACCGAGCCCTTGGCGTCTGTGATTCGCAGGGCGTAGGCCTCAACCGGGTGGTCGACGAGGAACGATTCGATTCGCAGGCTTCCCACCTGATGGCTGGTCCCGTGGTCGAGGTCGGCGAAGTCGAAGGCATGGCTGAGGTCGGTGTCATGTGCGCTGGCGGCGACTGGGGACTTCCCGGGGTCCGTGTAGTAGGCCCGGGTCAGTCGTTCTTGTGCGCCGGCCGGGGCGAGGACGTTCGTCCTCGTGCGGATCGATCCGGTGTCGGAGATATTGCCGTTGAAGAACTTCGGGTCGTAGCAGTGCTTGACGTACAGCCCGGTCATGTCCATGCAGTGGTCGGGGTGCAGGTGGCTGAGCACGACGGCGGTCAGCCCATCCGTGTCGACGACGCGCTGCAAGAGGCTCAGTGCCCCGGAACCGAGGTCGAGCACGATGCGCGTCGGAGTTTCCTCGTCGGTTTCGATGAGGTAGCAGCTGGCTGCCGAGTTGGGCCCGGGGAAGGAGCCGGCTGTGCCGATGGCAGTGAGTTTCATTCGTCGTCGTCCCCCGGCAGGTCGCTGAGCAAGGTGGTGGTGAGTCGGTCCTGAATCCAGGTCACGAAGTCGTACAGGGTCAGTGTCAGATCTTCGGACTCGTCAAGGTCGTCTCGGTGAGCATACTTCTCCTCTTGAGCTTCCTCCGTGTCGATGCCCATGCGAACGGCCAGGACCAGACGCAGGTCGTTGAGGCCCTTCATCCAGGCCAGAACCTCATCGTGGCTCAATGCAATCGACGGGCCCTTGGCCAGACCGTTGAGGACGATGCGCACGTTATGGGCCTTCGCCTGTTGGAGGTCGAACTCAGTGAGCCGCCGGAACTCCTGCGAACGTTCCTCATCGAGCGGGTCGACGTCGGGGAAGAGGCGCAGCAGCGCCGGGTCATGTGGTCGTGGCCGGTCGACCAGTCCCAGGCGTGCCTCCCAGTTCTCCGAGTCCGGACGGCCGTCTTCGCTGTCGTCTTCTGCCAGGAGTGCTGCCAGGTCGGTGAATACGGTGAGCATGAGGGATCGTTCGTTGTCCTCGAGTTTGAGGACGACATCGTCCCCACGAGCGTCAATTGCTGCCATATGTCAGTCGGATCCTGTTTCAGGTTGGCACGCGGCCCACAAACCGTACTCGTGCATGGCTTGGGTGTCCCTCTCCATGGCTTCACGTCCGCCTGTGGCAACGACGGAGCGACCGTTCTCATGGACTTCAAGCATCAGCGAATGCGCCTTCTCCGTCGAATATCCGAAGTAGGCTTGGAAGACGTAACTGACGTAGCTCATGAGGTTGACGGGGTCGTTGAAGACGACGGTCTTCCATGGCTTTGCCTGTTCTGTCGCCGGCCGAATGTCGACATCCGGCTCCAGAACTGGAGTCGTTGGATTGCTCACGTTTCCACCTTACGGCAGAACACTGACGCTGTCGTGACGTAGTATCGCGCCTATGAGTGATCTCACACGGTCCGGTTCGACGGCTTTCTACACTGATCAGTACGAATTGACGATGGTCCAGGCAGCCCTGGAATCAGGCGCCGCTCACCGCAGAAGCCTGTTCGAAGTCTTCGGCCGCAGCCTGCCTGCCGGTCGGCGCTACGGAGTCGTTGCCGGCACAGGCCGCATCCTCGAGATGCTGCGGGACTTCCGCTTCGGCGACGAGGAGCTCTCGTTCCTCAGCCGTGAGCAGATCGTCGATTCGAAGACCATCGACTGGTTGGCCGACTACTCCTTCTCCGGCAGCATCCGCGGGTACGCGGAGGGCGAGATCTACTTCCCGGGTTCGCCGCTGATGACGATCGAATCCACCTTCGCAGAGGGGGTCATCCTCGAGACGCTCATCCTCTCGGCGATGAACTATGACTGTGCGGTCGCCTCTGCGGCCTCGCGTATGGCCCAGGCTGCAGGAGATCGGCCCTGCGCGGAGATGGGTGGTCGCCGCACCAACGAACATGCCGCAGTCGCTGCTGCGCGCGCGGCCGTCATCGGCGGTTTCGCTTCGACGTCGAATCTCGCCGCCGGACTCAGGTACGGGCTGCGCACCATCGGCACGTCTGCTCATTCCTTCACTCTGCTCCACGATTCGGAGCAGGAGGCCTTTGCCGCTCAGCTCAGATCCTTGGGTACCGATACGACGCTGCTCCTGGACACCTATGACGTCGAGGATGCGTTGGCCACGGCTGTACGCCTGGCCGGGGAGAACCTGGGCGGGGTGCGCATCGACTCGGGCGACCTCGTCGAGCAGGCCAGCGAAGTCCGTGCCGGCCTCGACCGCCTCGGCGCTCATGATACGACGATCACGGTCACCAGCGACCTCGACGAATATGCGATCGCTGCTCTCGCTGCCTCCCCCGTCGATTCCTACGGCGTCGGAACTCGAGTGGTCACCGGCTCGGGCGCTCCGGCCGCCGGACTCGTGTACAAGCTCGTGGCTCGTGCCGACGAGTCGGGGGCATGGACCTCGGTGGCGAAGAATTCCACCGGCAAACCCTCGCGCGGAGGACACAAGGACGCTCTGCGCCTCATCGATGGTGCGATCGCGGTCGAAGAGGCCGTCGGCATCCCGACTCTGCCGAACGATCTCGGCGATGGCCGATCGTTGACCGTTGACCTCGTCGTCGACGGTGAGATCGACGAGTCCTATATCGGTGCCGACGGAGTCACGAAGGCCTGCGCTCGACATGATGAGTCCTTGGCCGAGCTGCCACGGTCGGCCCGTCGCATGCAGGACGGCGAACCGGCGATCCCCACAGTCTTCTATCCCAGATGACCGGGCCGGACCCAGCTGAGCTGAGGTCGGTCCGTCTCACTCCAGATCTACTCGTCTGAGCTGAGATCGGCCCGTCTGACCTGTGGTCTCCCCACAGAGTCGGTCAGGCGTCATTTCTTGCCGACGAACCAGCCCTGCAGCTTCTTGATCCGAGCTTGGATCTGTTCCTGGGTCGCCTGTGCCACTGCGGGACCTCCGCACGCTTTGCGCAGCTCGACATGGACTGTTGCGTGTGGTGTTCCCGTGCGGCGCGACCAGGCACCGACGAGGCTCTGGAGCTGGTTGCGCTCCTCTTTCATCGCCCGGTGGTCGAGTTCGCTGAGCTCGGGTTCCGGTGTCGGCGGTGCCGTATCCGTCTTCCGTTTCGCCTGACGCGCCTGTTGGGTCCGCAGCAGTTCGTGGACCTGGTCGGGTTCCAGAAGTCCGGGTATGCCGATGAAGTCGAGTTCATCCTCGGAGCCGACCGCCCCGCCTGTGCCGAACTCGCCGCCGTCGAAGAGCACCCGGTCGAAGAGCGCCTCGGCGCCCAGTGCCTCAAACGAGCCCAGCTGGTCCGAGGCCCCCTCTTCGCGATTCGCCTGCTCCATGGCCTCGTCGTCGAAGACGACGACATCGTTCTCGTCCTCATTCTTCGGCCGGTCGAGGGCGTGTTCACGTTCAACTTCCATCGTGTTGGCCAGGGCAAGGAGGATCGGGACGGAGGGCAAAAACACAGACGCCGTCTCACCGCGTTTGCGTGCACGCACGAAACGTCCGATGGCCTGAGCGAAGAAGAGCGGTGTCGCCGAGGAGGTCGCATAGACCCCAACGCACAGTCGCGGCACGTCAACGCCTTCTGAGACCATGCGGACGGCGACCATCCATCGGTCGGTGGAGTTCTGGAACTTCTCGATCCGTGCCGAAGCTCCTGCTTCGTCGGAGAGGACGACTGTGGGTGCTTCGCCCGTAAGTTCGCGCAGTACCTTGGCGTAGGCTCGAGCGTTGTCCTGGTCGGTCGCGATGACGAGGCCTCCGGCGTCGTGCACTGTCCGCCTGACCTCTGTCAGTCGTCGGTCTGCTGCCTTGAGCACGGCTGGGATCCAGTCGCCGCCGGGGTCGAGAGCAGTTCGCCACGCCTGAGAGTTGATGTCCTTCGTCGTCTCTTCGCCGAGGACGTGCGACATCTCGTCGCCGGCCTTGGTTCGCCAGGACATGGTGCCGGCGTAGGTGAGGAAAAGGACGGGTCGGACGACGGAGTCCTTGAGTGCCCGCCCATAGCCGTAGGAATAGTCGGCCACCGAGGTGCGGATGCCGTTTTCGTCGGGAGCATAGGTGACGAATGGGATCGGTGAGGTATCCGACCGGAAGGGGGTACCGGTCAGGGAGAGTCTGCGCACGGCGGGACCGAAGGCCTCTCGCACGGCATCGCCCCATGACAGTGCGTCACCTCCGTGGTGGACCTCGTCGAGGATGACGAGGGTGCGGCCTGCCGCAGTGCGGTTGTGGTGCAGCACCGGTTTTGCGGCCACCTGCGCGTAGGTGATGGCCACACCGTGATAGCCGGGGGCGTGCTTGCCTTGGGCGTTCTTGAAGTGCGGGTCGAGTTTGATGCCGACGCGTGAGGCGGAATCAGCCCACTGCACCTTGAGGTGTTCGGTGGGTGCGACGACGGTGACTCGGTTGACGACGCGCTGCGCCAACAGCTCGGCAGCGACTCGCAGAGCGAATGTCGTCTTGCCTGCGCCCGGTGTCGCAACCGCGAGAAAATCCTTCGGCTGATCCCGAAAGTACTGTTCCAGGGCTTCAGCCTGCCAGGCGCGCAACTTTCCGGCCGTTCCCCAAGCAGCACGCTCGGGAAAGGCCGGTGGCAGTTGTTCGGCGGCGGATGTCCCTGGGAGACGTTCCGCGGCCATTTACTCCTTGGGTCCTTCAGACATGGTGGAGTAGATCTCTTTGCAACGCGGGCATACGGGGAACCGCTCCGGGTCTCGGGTAGGCACCCACACCTTTCCGCACAGGGCAATCAGCGGTGTGCCCGTGACCATGGATTCCATGATCTTGTCTTTGGGTGCGTAGTGGCTGAAACGTTCGTGGTCTCCGGGTTCAACAAGTTGTTCGGACTGCTCACGCTCGATTGTTGCTGAACCACCTGATGCTGGATAGGTCATAGCTCCATTGTAGTTCCCTAGAATGAGTGCCATGGACAGAACTCACGAGGATTCCCTCACAGAACGCTATCGCGAACTCAGCGACGATATTGCCGCCGCAGTGGCTGTGATCTCCGCCAAGCGCGGCAATGCCCTGCACGCGATCACCGTCGACTCGTTCCTCGACGTGTCCTATGATCCACCGACGATGGCAGTCAGCATCTATGGCGGGTCGCGCATGATGGAGACCCTGGAGACGAGTGAGCATTACGCCATCTCCTTGCTCAACTCATCACAGCGAGACATCTCCGAACGCCTGGGCGCGTCCGGACAGCCCCTCTACGGTTCACTCAAAGGCATCGATACGTTTCCTGCACCCCATTCGGGTCAGCCTGTGCTCAAGAATGCGATCGCCTGGTTCGAGCTGCGGACCACGGAGGTCCTCGAAGTGGCAACACACAGCCTCGTCGTCGGGGAGGTCGTATCCTTGGGTGCCGGCGCGAACAACAGCAAGGACAAACCGCTGCTGAGGTGGCGCAAGGCCTACGGATCGATCGGTCCCCGCTGACCCGAGTTACCCGGGACAACGACAGCGGCCCTCCGAGCTCGTGACGGCTTCGTGCGAAGCTGTCTGAGAGTCGGAGGGCCGCGGTGCGCTGCTTGGTCCCGGAGGCTGTCTGCGCCTTGCCTATCTGCGCCGTGTCGCTAGGTCAGACGACTCCCTGTGCGAGCATCGCTTCAGAGACCCGGATGAAGCCGGCGATGTTGGCCCCGGCGACGTAATCACCGGGTGAGCCGAACTCCGCGGCCGCAACGGCGCAGCTGTCGTGCACGTCTCCCATGATCTCGGCCAGACGAGCTTCAGTGAAGTCGAAGTCCCAGGTGTCGCGGCTGGCGTTCTGCTGCATTTCCAAGGCGCTGGTGGCCACGCCGCCGGCGTTGGCCGCCTTGCCGGGCGCGAAGAGCACACCGGCCTCGGAGAAGGTCCTCACCGCCCCTGGCGTACAGGGCATGTTCGCGCCTTCTGCGAGAGCGATGACGCCATTGCGGACGAGAGTCTTCGCCGAATCCTCATCAAGTTCGTTCTGCGTAGCGCAGGGAAGCGCGACGTCGACCTCGATGTCCCAGACGTTGCCGCCTTCATAGTACTTGGCACGGCCACCGCGTTCGTCGACGTATTCGGAGATCCGACCGCGTTCTTCGAATTTGATGCGCTTGACGATCTCCGTATCGATACCATCAGGGTCATGGATGAACCCGCCGGAATCGGACATGGTGATGACGGTACCGCCGAAGGCCTCGACCTTCTCTGCTGCGAACACAGCGACGTTGCCAGATCCTGAGATCGAAACAGTCCGTCCGTCAATGTTCTTCTTAGCTGCGGCGAGCATGTCTTTGAGGAAGTACACGACGCCGAAGCCTGTTGCTTCGGTGCGGACCATGGAGCCGCCGTAGGACAGACCCTTGCCAGTGAGAACCCCGGCTTCGTACTCGTTCTTCATCCGCTTGTACTGCCCGAACAGGTAGCCGATCTCCCTGCCGCCGACCCCGATGTCGCCAGCCGGGACGTCACGGTATTCGCCGATGTGGCGGGAGAGCTCAGTCATGAATGACTGGCAGAAGCGCATGACCTCAAGGTCGCTGCGCCCCTTCGGGTCGAAGTCCGAGCCGCCTTTGCCTCCGCCGATGGGCAGACCAGTGATGGCGTTCTTGAAGATCTGTTCGAAGCCGAGGAACTTCACGATTCCCAAGTTCACCGATGGGTGGAAACGCAGACCGCCTTTGTAGGGGCCAAGAGCAGAGTTGAACTGAACTCGGAATGCTCGGTTGATCTGCACGACTCCCTGATCGTCGATCCAGGGCACCCGGAAGATGATCTGCCGTTCCGGTTCGCAGAGGCGTTCGAATGCTGAGAGTTCGAGGTATTCAGGGTGTTTGTCAACGACAGGGCCCAGGGAATGGAGAACTTCCTGTACCGCCTGATGAAACTCCGACTCTCCGGGATTGCGATGGAGCACAGTGTCGAAGATTGGCTGCAGTGATGGATGTAAGCTCATGGGATCAACTTACCGTGATCCGCATAACATGAGCTGATACGCCCGAATAATGGACACTGCAGTGTCGGGGCGCACATTTGATATAGTGCGAGTTTCGGAAATTCGCGTTGCCGAAACCATTACGAGTTTAGGCTCGACATATGGAATTAGAAGAAGCCTGGCCCCCTTTTGCCTTGAGAATCAGGTGCGGCGATATGGAATTGTCACCGGTGCGCGAGTCCGATTATCCGGAATTGGCCGTCATCGCCGACGGAGGTGTGCGCAGGCACGGCACACCAGCCTTTATCATCAATTGGGATTCGGGTTCTCGTGAGGAAATTGCACGGTCAATCGCACAATATCAATGGAGCACACGGGCGAACTTCCGAGTCGATGAGTGGACGATTGAATTCACCGCCAGGGTCGACGGTCGCGCTGTCGGGATACAGGGGGTAAGCGCGAAAGACTTCGTCCGCACCCGATCAATCTCGACAGGCTCGTGGTTGGCTCTGCAAGAGCAGGGCAAGGGCTACGGAACTCAGATGCGAAGGGCTGTCGTGACGGCGTTCGCCGATCATTTCGATGCCGCCGCTTTTCATTCCGGATATTTCGAGGGCAATGGTGCGAGCCGCAGAGTCTCAGAAAAGCTCGGCTACTCCCCCAACGGAGTCAAGACCACCATCGCACAGGACGGGCTTGCACACGCCGAACACCAGGTGATTCTGGCAGCTTCGGACATCGTCCGGGGTCCGGATCCAGTGGAGGTCGCCGGCGCCGAGGTGGTTCGCCGTTTCCTGGGACTCGACACTGCATGAGCGCACACCCGAACGGCTGAGCGTCAGCACCCATGAATTGTAGAAGGGCTATCCCGCACCACATATGAATACGAGAAAGGGGCCACCCCACAAAGTGGAATGACCCCTGACTCTTAAAGAATATTGCGGCAGTCACTTACTCTCCCACAACCACCAAGTTGCAGTACCATCAGCGCGAATGGGCTTAGCTACCGGGATCGGAACGGTTAACCGGGCGTTTCCCCACCACTATCACCACCGCAAAACCACACGAACCACCACCACCCCAAGCAACCAAATGCTCAAAGAGTGTAGTAGCAGTCCAAGAACCGTACAGCGAACGCGAACACCATCATGCAACATGACCCGTTAAGCCTTATAAAACCCGTAAACGTTACTCCCACACACCAACCAACAAAATGGTTGTATGAGTGATCGGCGTATTAGTACCAGTCAACTCCACACCTCACAGTGCTTCCATACCCGGCCTATCAAACCCATAATCTATAGGACACCTCACCCCCAAAATGGGGTTGGAAATCTCATCTCGAAGCAGGCTTCCCGCTTAGATGCTTTCAGCGGTTATCCTTCCCGAACGTAGCCAACCAGCCATGCACCTGGCGGTACAACTGGCACACCAGAGGTTCGTCCGTCCCGGTCCTCTCGTACTAAGGACAGGCCTCCACAAATTTCCTACGCACGCAGCGGATAGGGACCGAACTGTCTCACGACGTTCTAAACCCAGCTCGCGTACCGCTTTAATGGGCGAACAGCCCAACCCTTGGGACCGACTACAGCCCCAGGATGCGACGAGCCGACATCGAGGTGCCAAACCATGCCGTCGATATGGACTCTTGGGCAAGATCAGCCTGTTATCCCCGAGGTACCTTTTATCCGTTGAGCGACCACGCTTCCACAAGCCATGGCCGGGTCACTAGTCCCAGCTTTCGCTCCTGCTCGACACGTCCGTCTCACAGTCAAGCTCCCTTGTGCACTTACACTCGACACCTGATTGCCAACCAGGCTGAGGGAACCTTTGGGCGCCTCCGTTACTCTTTAGGAGGCAACCGCCCCAGTTAAACTACCCATCAGGCACTGTCCCTGAACCCGATCAGGGTCCGAAGTTAAGAAATCCAGTATAGTCAGAGTGGTATTTCACTTGACGACTCCACCCCAACTAGCGTCGAGGTCTCACAGTCTCCCACCTATCCTACACAAACCACACCGAATCCCAATACCAAACTATAGTGAAGGTCTCGGGGTCTTTCCGTCCTGCTGCGCGTAACGAGCATCTTTACTCGTAATGCAATTTCGCCGAGTTCGTGGTTGAGACAGCAGAGAAGTCGTTACGCCATTCGTGCAGGTCGGAACTTACCCGACAAGGAATTTCGCTACCTTAGGATGGTTATAGTTACCACCGCCGTTTACTGGGGCTTAAATTCTCCGCTTCACCCCTAAAGGGTTAACGAGTCCTCTTAACCTTCCAGCACCGGGCAGGCGTCAGTCCGTATACATCGACTTACATCTTCGCACGGACCTGTGTTTTTAATAAACAGTCGCTTCTCTCTGGCCTCTGCGACCACCACCAGCACATCACCAAGCACGTTGGCTTCACCAGGATGGTCCCCCTTCTCCCGAAGTTACGGGGGCATTTTGCCGAGTTCCTTAACCACGATTCTCTCGATCACCTTAGTATTCTCTACCTGACCACCTGTGTCGGTTATAGGGTACGGGCAACACACAACCTCACGCCGATGCTTTTCTCGGCAGCATAGGATCACCAGATCACCCCACCAAAATGGGGCGCCCATCAGCTCTCACACTACGTGTGGGGACGGATTTACCTACCCCCACGTGCTACGACCTTAGACCACGACTACCATCGCGTGGCCTGGCTACCTTCCTGCGTCACACCTCGCGCTTACCGACTCCACACTCAGGTCCTTACCAACTCGCCAACATCACATCCGAAGACGCAAAGGACGAGCCAGAAAGTTAGTATCATGTGTTTTGGTATTGACGGTTGAGCGTCGGTACCAGAATATCAACTGGTTGTCCATCGACTACGCCTGTCGGCCTCGCCTTAGGTCCCGACTTACCCAGGGCGGATTAGCCTAGCCCTGGAACCCTTGGTCATCCGGTGGACGGGTTTCTCACCCGTCTTTCGCTACTCATGCCTGCATTCTCACTCGTACCGGCTCCACCACTCGTTCACACGGCGACTTCACTGCCAGCACGACGCTCCCCTACCCAACACCCCACCATTACGGCTATAAAGGGATGCTGCCACAACTTCGGCGGTGTACTTAGCCCCGCTACATTATCGGCGCTCAATCACTTGACCAGTGAGCTATTACGCACTCTTTCAAGGATGGCTGCTTCTAAGCCAACCTCCTGGTTGTCTTCGCAACTGAACATCCTTTCCCACTTAGCACACGCTTAGGGGCCTTAGTTGATGGTCTGGGCTGTTTCCCTCTCGACAATGAAGCTTATCCCCCACTGTCTCACTGCCACGCTGAACCTTACCGGCATTCGGAGTTTAGTTGACGTCAGTAACCCGGTGGGGCCCATCAGCCATCCAGTAGCTCTACCTCCGGCAAGAACCACGCAACGCTGCACCTAAATGCATTTCGGGGAGAACCAGCTATCACAGAGTTTGATTGGCCTTTCACCCCTAACCACAGGTCATCCCCTCCATTTTCAACTGAAGTGGGTGCGGGCCTCCACGCGCTCTTACACACGCTTCACCCTGCCCATGGCTAGATCACTCCGCTTCGGGTCTAGGACACGCGACTGGGACGCCCTATTCGGACTCGCTTTCGCTACGACTACCCCTCTCGGGTTAACCTCGCCACGCACCGCTAACTCGCAGGCTCATTCTTCAAAAGGCACGCCATCACCCCAACAAAGGAGGCTCTGACGGATTGTAAGCACATGGTTTCAGGTACTATTTCACTCCCCTCCCGGGGTACTTTTCACCATTCCCTCACGGTACTATCCGCTATCGGTCATCAGGAAGTATTTAGCCTTACCAGGTGGTCCTGGCAGATTCACACGACATTCCACGAGTACCGTGCTACTCGGGTGTATGCATAACGTCGGGGTCACATGTTTCGTCTACGGGACTCTCACCCACTGCGGTACTGTTTCCCACCAGCTTCGACTACACGCAACACACATCAACGTCCCCACCATGCTGGATGAGACACGCATACCCCACAACACCGAGTCAGCAATACCAGCACGCTTGACACTGACACGGTTTAGGCTCTTCCAGTTTCGCTCGCCACTACTCCCGGAATCATATTTTATTTTCTCTTCCTACGGGTACTGAGATGTTTCACTTCCCCGCGTTCCCTCCACACATCCTATATATTCAGATGCGGGTCACCACACTCTCATGTGGCGGGGTTTCCCCATTCGGACACCCTCGGATCACAGCCCGTTTATCGGCTCCCCGAGGCTTATCGCAGATTTCCACGTCCTTCATCGGCTCCTGATGCCAAGGCATCCACCATGCGCTCTTACACACTCATACCAACCAACCATGTTGGTTGATGATTGTGTGCGCGAAAAAAACACTTTCGGATTTCACAAGAAAAATCACATTACATAACAACACAACAAAGTTGTGTTGTTGATGCTCGCGTCCACTATACGATTCTCAAACCACTACCAAACACCACCCACACCCACCCTGCATAGCAGCGCACGTATGGTCTGGGTCGGTCCGTTGATTGAAACCACCACACCACACACCACCGCAGCCACAAAGGACTGTGCTGTGTGTGGGGCCTGTGATTCCAGGACCCAATAACGTAAATGTTCTAGCCCACCGATCACCCTCGTCGACAAGGCATGTGCCTCAACGCCGCTGGCTGGATGAGCGAAGATAGGGATGTTCCACCCTTGAGCTACCCAACCAGACACACAATCGGTGTCTGCTGTTGGGGTTCTGATGTGTGCTCCTTAGAAAGGAGGTGATCCAGCCGCACCTTCCGGTACGGCTACCTTGTTACGACTTAGTCCCAATTGCCAGTCCCACCTTAGACGGCCCCCTCCACAAGGGTTGGGCCACCGGCTTCGGGTGTTACCGACTTTCGTGACTTGACGGGCGGTGTGTACAAGGCCCGGGAACGTATTCACCGCAGCGTTGCTGATCTGCGATTACTAGCGACTCCGACTTCACGTAGTCGAATTGCAGACTACGATCCGAACTGAGACTGGCTTTAAGGGATTCGCTAAAACCTCGCGGTCTCGCATCTCTCTGTACCAGCCATTGTAGCATGCGTGAAGCCCAAGACATAAAGGGCATGATGATTTGACGTCATCCCCACCTTCCTCCGAGTTGACCCCGGCAGTCTCCTATGAGTTCCCACCATCACGTGCTGGCAACATAGAACGAGGGTTGCGCTCGTTGCGGGACTTAACCCAACATCTCACG
Organism: Brevibacterium sp. UCMA 11754; assembly: GCF_021532275.1. Taxonomy (GTDB): domain Bacteria; phylum Actinomycetota; class Actinomycetes; order Actinomycetales; family Brevibacteriaceae; genus Brevibacterium. The sequence continues at coordinate 52,078 of NZ_JACBOT010000008.1, read as the reverse complement.
ACACGAGCTGACGACAACCATGCACCACCTGTACACCAGCCCCAAAGGGGAAAGACTGTTTCCAGCCCGGTCTGGTGTATGTCAAGCCTTGGTAAGGTTCTTCGCGTTGCATCGAATTAATCCGCATGCTCCGCCGCTTGTGCGGGCCCCCGTCAATTCCTTTGAGTTTTAGCCTTGCGACCGTACTCCCCAGGCGGGGCACTTAATGCGTTAGCTACGGCGCGGAGAACGTGGAATGTCCCCCACACCTAGTGCCCAACGTTTACGGCATGGACTACCAGGGTATCTAATCCTGTTCGCTCCCCATGCTTTCGCTCCTCAGTGTCAGTTACAGCCCAGAGTCCCGCCTTCGCCACCGGTGTTCCTCCTGATATCTGCGCATTTCACCGCTACACCAGGAATTCCAGACTCCCCTACTGCACTCTAGTCAGCCCGTACCCACTGCACGCGCAACGTTAAGCGTTGCGTTTCCACAGCAGACGTGACCAACCACCTACGAGCTCTTTACGCCCAATAATTCCGGACAACGCTTGTACCCTACGTATTACCGCGGCTGCTGGCACGTAGTTAGCCGGTACTTCTTCTGCAGGTACCGTCACCCCCAAGGGGGCTTCTTCCCTGCTGAAAGCGGTTTACAACCCGAAGGCCGTCATCCCGCACGCTGCGTCGCTGCATCAGGGTTTCCCCCATTGTGCAATATTCCCCACTGCTGCCTCCCGTAGGAGTCTGGGCCGTGTCTCAGTCCCAGTGTGGCCGGTCGCCCTCTCAGGCCGGCTACCCGTCGTCGTCTTGGTGAGCCATTACCTCACCAACAAACTGATAGGCCGCGAGCCCATCCCCAACCGAAAAAACTTTCCACAACCAAAGATGCCTTCGGTTGTCATATCCGGTATTAGACCCAGTTTCCCGGGCTTATCCCGAAGTCGGGGGCAGGTTACTCACGTGTTACTCACCCGTTCGCCACTCATCCACCCACAGCAAGCTGCGGGCTTCAGCGTTCGACTTGCATGTGTTAAGCACGCAGCCAGCGTTCGTCCTGAGCCAGGATCAAACTCTCCATAAAAAAATTATGTTACGAATGAATCCCAGCAAGACAGCCAACACTACGGTCACGGGGTGACCGCGGTCAGCTTAAAAAAATCATGTTCACACACGCTGGCGTCACCACCCCGGCGAGGGGGCCGTGACTTGTGTGTGAACATGTGATTGTCTTACCAGAAATAATGTTTCTGGCATCACTATCTGTTCAAACAAATACGCTATTGGATTCTCAAACCACACACACTCACCCGTCACCACACACCATCAAACATGGCGGCGTACACCGGGGGTGTCAGTTTCAATTGTGTACATTCTGCCTTGCGGCCCGCCGTACCAGCGGATATCCACTCTACAGTGTTGTTTGGACCTTCGCAACTTGAAGTTCATCTTCAATTTGCTGGGATCAAACCTGGTCAGAGCGACCGTTGCCGTTCCTTGCGGGCTGGCAACTCGGTACACACTACACACATCTGGCGGGGTGTGCAAAACGAGTGGATTCTGCCGCATAGACCTCATGATGCTGACCCGTTCGACTCACCCGCAGCGGCTGTTGAGGACTTCGCGGCGACCGCTGTGCCGCAGGAGCCGAACCGGATACCTTCCGGGGTCCGCGCGACCGTGTGGAAGCTGGTCAGCCCACTGGAGTGATGAGTTCTGGGCCGTCGTTGCGAACGTTGCCCACGCTCTGGCCGACCTTATGTCGCGTCACGCTCGCGGGGTCGACTTGCGAGAGTGTCGATTCCAAGAGTGGAGGGACCTCGGCACTTGGCACCGCTGGATCGATCCATTGATCGATACCCCCACGGCTGAGGAAGACCGGCATCCGATGGTGAACATCACGCAGATGTCCCGCCGCTTCCATCGTCAGGATCGTCGTCGATACCAACCAGGACTGGTCCGGCTGCTTCCAGAACTCGAACAGGCCGGCCATGAAAAGCGGGTCGGTGCCCGCAGCCGACATCATCCATGGCTGCTTTCCGGCTTCAGTTGTCTCCCACTCGTAATAGCCAGGGATCGGAAGCGCACAGCGACGCCTCTTGATGGACTGTCTGAACATCGGCTTTTCGAGGACAGTCTCCGAACGCGCGTTGAATGCCTTGAAGCCGATCTTCGCGTCCTTCGCCCATCCAGGGACCAACCCCCACGAAGCGGTCTCCAGTCGACGTGTCAGCTGTCCTTCGTCGTCGAGTCGTTCGACGACGATCGGCACGAAGGAGCCCGGCGGCACGTTGTACCTGGGCGTGTAGTCATAGGAGATGACGTCGAGACGGAGCTCATCGGCGAGATCTGCCGGATCGAGAGACATATTGAGTCGACCACACATGCGCTTATCTTCTCACTTCACTACACTGTCGACAATGGCGGCGGAAAAGGCATCAGCGAGCAGACTCGACCCGATCGAGGAGTCCAGGAAACAGTGGCTCGCCCACGGTTGGAACGATTCCACCGATGGAATGACGACTGTGATCTCTGTGATGAGAGTCCATCAGCTGTTCCTCGCCAAAGTCGATGCCGCACTCAAACCCTTTGCGCTGACGTTCTCACGGTACGAAGTCCTTACCCTCCTGTCCTTCACCAAGTCGGGAACACTGCCGATGTCGAAGATCTCGGCCCGCCTGCAGGTCCACGCCACATCGACGACGAACTCGGTCGATCGACTCGAGAAGGCCGGTCTCGTGAAGAGACGCAGCCACCCCGATGACCGTCGCACCACGCTCGTCGAGCTCACCGAGTCCGGCCGTGAACTCTCGTCACGGGCAACCGCCGCCCTCAATGAAGAGGTCTTCACCTCCCCCGCGCTGGCCGGGACCGATTTGGGCGGACTCCTCCCCCACCTTGAATCACTGCGCTCCGAGCTCGAAGACCACGCCTGAGGCTGCTTCTCTTCTGCTGACCGATTTTCAGGCGAACAGACTGCGCAAAATTAGTTGGACGTCCAAGTAATTTCTCCGTATCGTAGTGAACGTCATCACGAATCCGATAAGCCTCGATCGTGGATAGCCCAAACCGTGGAGGAACAATGTCCCGCAGCACAGCAGCTGCCCTGCCGTTCGGTCTCACCGAAGAACAACAGACAATCTCCGGCATGGTGCGCGAATTCGCCGATTCCGAGATCGCACCGCATGCTCTGGAGTGGGATGCCAACCACCACTTCCCCGTCGACGTCATCAAGAGGTCCGCCGACCTGGGCATGGGCGGAATCTACGTCAGCGAAGAAGCCGGCGGCACCGGGATGGGGCGAATGGATGCAGCCCTCATCTTCGAAGCCATGTCGACCGCCTGCCCCTCGGTCGCCGCATACATCTCCATCCACAACATGGTGGCGTGGATGATCGACAAATACGGAGATGCCGAACAGAAGGAGAAATACCTCTCGAAGCTCGTCTCGATGGATCACCTCGGCAGCTACTGCCTCACGGAACCCAATGCCGGTTCCGATGCTGCCGCTCTGCGCACCTCGGCGAGGGAGGACGTTGACTCCTATGTCCTCAACGGCGTCAAGCAGTTCATTTCCGGTGCCGGCACCAGCGAAACGTACCTGGTGATGGCGCGTACCGGCCAGGACGGATCGCGCGGAATCTCCGCATTCATCCTCGAAAAGGGCATGGAGGGTCTCTCCTTCGGCCCCAACGAACAGAAGATGGGATGGCGAGCTCAGCCGACCCGACAGGTCATCATGGAAAACGTTCGCGTGCCGAAGGAGAACCTCCTCGGCGAACCCGGTCAGGGTTTCAAGATCGCGATGTCCGGACTCGACGGAGGCCGGCTCAACATCGGAGCATGCTCGCTGGGCGGCGGGCAATCTGCGTTGGAGAAGGCCATCGACTACATGGGCGAACGACAGGCCTTCGGCACCGAGCTCTCAGCTTTCCAGGCTCTGCGATTCGAGGTCGCGGAGATGCAGACCAAGCTCGAAGCGGCTCGCTCCCTCCTGTGGCGTGCCGCCAACGCCTACGACGCAGGCGATCCCAACACCTCATTGCTCTCGGCAATGGCGAAGCTGACAGCCACAGATTCGGGCTTCGACGTCGCCAATAGGGCACTCCAGTTGCACGGCGGCTACGGCTATCTGACAGAGTATGGAATTGAGAAGCTGGTGCGTGACCTGCGCGTCCACCAGATTCTGGAAGGCACCAACGAAATCATGCGCGTGATCATTTCGCGCAAGAGCACAGGAGTGGGCTGATATGACGACAGAGACCGCGGCACCGCCGACGGAAGCATCGGTGATCACCTCGATCACCAACGGAGTGGGCCGGATAGAGCTCAACAGGCCGAAGCTGATCAACGCACTGAGCCAGCAGATGGTGGGCGCCATCGATGACGCCCTGAAGAGCTGGCGCGATGACGACGCGATCAAGGCCGTCCTTGTCACCGGACGCGGCGAACGCGGGCTGTGCGCCGGAGGCGACATCAAGGCCGTCTACAACGACATTGTCGCCGGCACCGATGAGAACGCCCGATTCTGGAATCGCGAATACAAGATGAACCATGAGATCTCCGAATTCCCCAAGCCCTATGTCGTCATCATGAACGGCATCACGATGGGCGGCGGCGTCGGAATCTCGGGCCACGGCTCCCACCGCATCGTCACCGATTCCACCAAGATCGGAATGCCGGAGACCGGGATCGGCCTGTTCCCCGACGTCGGCGGCACACATCTGCTGGCCAATGCGCCGGGCGAGCTCGGCACCCATCTGGCGCTGACCGGACTGCCGGTCGGAGCAGGAGCCGCGCTGGCCATGGGACTGGCTGACTACTACGTGCCGGACGCTGAAGTGCCGGGACTCATCGCCGACCTCGAAGCAGGCGGCGACGTGGAAACAGTGATCGACCGCTACGCCGCCGATGCTCCGGAGAACGAACTCGCCGAGGCAGCAGGCTGGATCGACGAATGCTATAGCAGGGACCGGGCAGAGGACATCGTCGCAGCGCTGACCGCGCATGCGAACCCCGATGCCAATGCCGCCGGGAAGCTGATCGGGACCAAGGCACCCACCTCGGTGAAGGTGACACTGGCCGCCGTGCGCAAAGCCCGAGACATGTCCCTGGCCGAAGTCCTCGAACAGGACTATCGCGCAGCCGTCGCGCTGACACGTCGTCCCGACCTCAAGGAGGGCATCCGCGCGCAGGTCATCGACAAGGACCGCAACCCACAGTGGTCCCCGTCCGCATTCGACGAGGTCAGCGACGAAACAGTCAACGACATCCTCACCACCGATCACGAAGAGAAGGTGTTCGCATGAGCGACTACGAAACAATCCTCACATCCGTCGACCAGGGTGTTGCCACCATCACGCTCGATCGCCCGAAGGCTCTCAACGCGTTGAACATGCAGGTTCTCACCGACGTCACCGACGCAGCCACCGCATTCGATGCCGACGATGAGGTCAAGGCGATCATCATCACCGGCAGCGGCAAGGCCTTCGCCGCGGGCGCCGACATCAAGGAGATGTCCGACCTCGACTTCGCCACCGCGTTCAAGGCCGACTGGTTCGCCGGCTGGACCCGCCTGACTGACGTGCGCAAACCGGTCATCACCGCGGTCAACGGCTTCGCACTCGGCGGCGGCTGTGAGCTGGCAATGATGGGCGACATCCTCATCGCATCGACGAAGGCGAAGTTCGGCCAGCCCGAGATCAACCTCGGCGTCCTCCCCGGTATGGGCGGATCCCAGCGTCTGACTCGCGCGATCGGCAAGGCCAAGTCCATGGACATGTGCCTGACCGGACGCATGATGGACGCAGAGGAGGCCGAACGCTCGGGCCTCGTCGCACGTATCGTCGAACCCGAGGAACTTCTTGCAACGGCCAACGAGATCGCGCAGACGATCGCGTCCAAGTCCCGCATCGCCTCGGCGATGGTGAAAGAAGCGGTCAATACCGCATTCGAAACGACGCTCGAGCAGGGACTGCGCTACGAACGTCGCCTCTTCCACTCCTCCCTGGCCACGAACGACCAGTCCGAGGGAATGGCCGCATTCGTCGAGAAGCGGGACGCGAACTTCACAGATTCCTGAATCACCGCATGACGCGGCAGCCCGCACACGGCTGCAACGATGGCGCAGGCGAGGCGAACTCGTCTGCGCCATCGGCGTATTCGGTCACATGATCACTTTTAACAATCGTTCAGTTAGAGTGGAAACGTTCATCCACCCAAAGGAGGCACAATGAATTCTTTCGCCAATCTTCTCCCCCAGCTGCGACTTCCGGTGCTCGGCTCCCCCATGTTCATCGCATCGGGCCCCGACCTGGTCAAGGCCCAGTGCCAGGCCGGCATCATCGGTTCCTTCCCCACCCTCAATGCCCGCCCGGCCTCGATGCTCACCGACTGGCTCGACGAGATCCGAGAGAGCAACGCCGCGTTCACCGCAGCGAATCCCGATCGTCCGGCGGCACCGTTCGCTGTGAACCTCATCGTTCACCGCTCGAACAACCGTTTGGAAGCCGACCTCGCCGAGGTGGTCCGCCACCAGGTGCCCATCGTGATCACGTCATTGGGCGCACGAGAAGAGGTCAACGAGGCTGTGCACTCCTACGGCGGCATCGTCCTCCATGACGTCATCAACAACAAGTTCGCGCACAAAGCCGTGGAGAAGGGCGCCGACGGTGTCATCGCCGTGGCCGCCGGTGCCGGTGGACATGCCGGAGCGCTCTCCCCATTCGCGCTGGTCCAGGAGATCCGGTCCTGGTTCGACGGCCCGGTGCTGCTCTCGGGCGCAATTGCACACGGCCGCTCGGTCCTCGCAGCACTCGCCGCCGGCGCCGACTGCGCCTATGTGGGCTCGGCCTTCCTGTCGACGGCAGAGGCCAACGTCACCGAAGACTACAAGCAGATGATCGTCGACTCCGCTGCCGAGGACGTCGTCTACTCCAGCTACTTCACCGGAGTCAAGGGCAACTACCTGCGCGGTTCCATCACTGCCTCGGGACTCGACCCCGACGATCTTCCCGAGGCTGACCCGACGAAGATGGACTTCGGCACGAAGGAGGGGTCGGACTCGAAGGCGTGGAAGGACATCTGGGGCTCGGGTCAGGGCATCGGCGTGCTCCACGAGAAGAGCACCGCTGCCGAACTCGTCGACAGTCTTACCGCGCAGTTCGAGGCCGCGAAGACGGAGCTCGACGCTCGCCTGAATACGGCTGTCGGCGTCGGCTGAGCCGCACCGAACTCTCAGATCGTGGAGATGATGCCCCGTTCGGTCAGGCGCGAAGACAGTCCTGCACCGTCCGGGGCATAGATCCACGGCACGCCCTGGCCGCGACCGTGGCGCTTCGAACGACCACCTGCCCAGACCGCTTCACCGACGGTGAGCTGGCGGATCGCGACCGCCGCGACATTGTCGGGGTGGTTGTCCACGAACTCTCCGTAGACCTCTTCGTCCTTCTGACCGTCGTCGCCGATGAGCAGCCATTTCATCCACGGGAACTCACGCGACAGGCGCTCCAGAGAGTTGCGTTTATGCTCCTTACCCGAACGGAAGACGCGAGTCGTCGTCGGCCCCCAATCGGTGAGCAGCAGAGGCCCCATCGGGTAGAGGTTGCGAGAGAGGAACCTCTTGATCGTCAGGGCCGAATTCCACGCTCCCGTCGACAGATAGACCATCGGAGAATTCGGGCGCATATAGGTGATCCGGTCATAGAGCACAGCCATTCCCGCCACAGGCGACCTGGCATGCTCGCTGAGGACGAAGGTGTTCCACGCGGCAAGAAATGGTCGCGGCAGTGAGGTGACCATGACCGTGTCATCGATATCGGAGATGATGCCGAACGTCGTGTCCTCGCCGATGATCCGCACGGCAGCGGAATCGACGAGCGAGCCATCGGTCCACAGTTCGATCTCCGTCTCACCGGGCTGAAAGTCACCGGGAATGACAGTGTCGATGATGCCGCCCCTGTCAGCGGTGACCATGTGCTCTTCGTCATTGACGCGGACCCAGGCCGTGTCGTTGGGCAGAGGCACACTGACGAAGGACTTCCATCCCCGAATGCTCGCCTGCAGGTCCGCCGCAGGCTGACCTGTGGGGGTCAGGACCAAACGTCCGAGCACTCTCACCCACCCGGTGCCGCCATAGGTGTCATAGGCGATGACTGTGCGCTGATAGGTGTGATCGGTGGCGCGGTTCTGCAGCCAGCCGTTGAGCCGGTCTTCCATCCGTGCCGCGGTGTGCAGCATGTCCGGGGTGAGGTTCAGCGGTCCCTCTTCGGGTTTCTTCTTCGCCACGGTTCTTCCTTCACACTCATCGCACGTCAGGTCGGATCGGGTTGCAGTCGGCTCAGACGAAGCCGACCTTGTCATAGACCTCTCGCAGGGTCACCTCGGCGATCTCATTGGCCTTCGCCGCACCCGAATCGAGGATGGCCTGGAGCTGCGCCCGGTCCTGCAGGAGCTCATTGGTGCGCTCTCGCACAGGGGTGAGGGCTTCGACGGCGATCTCTGCCAGATCGACCTTGAGGTGACCGTACATCTTGCCCTCGTACTCTGCGACGATGTCATCGACCGAACGCGAGGTCAGAGAGGAATAGATCGTGAGCAGGTTCGAGACTCCGGGCTTGGACTCCGGGTCGTAGGCGATCTCCTTGCCATCGTCGGTGACGGCTGACTTGATCTTCTTCGTCAGTGACTTCGCGTCGTCGAGAAGGTCGATGCGACCCAGCGGGCTGGGCAAAGATTTTGACATCTTCGACGAAGGGTTCTGCAGGTCGTAGATCTTCGCGGTGGCCTTGAGGATCTGTGCCTCAGGAACGACGAAGGTCTCTCCGAACCGATAGTTGAAGCGTTCGGCCAAGTTTCGGGTCAGCTCGAGATGCTGGCGCTGATCCTCGCCGACGGGCACCATCTGCGGATTGTAGAGGAGGATGTCGGCGGCCATCAGCGCTGGGTAGGTGAGCAGGCCCAGGGACACATGCTCCTGCTTGGCCGATTTGTCCTTGAACTGCGTCATCCGGCTGGCCTCACCCATCGACGTGGTGCATTCGAGGACCCATGACAGCTGCGGGTGTGCCGGGACCTGTGACTGGACGAAGATCGTCGACTTCTCCGGGTCGATACCCGCCGCAATGAACTGCGCAGCGGTGCGCAGGGTGCGCTCGCGCAGGTCGCTGGGGTCCTGCTCGACGGTGATCGCGTGCATGTTCGCGATGAAGTAGAAGGCATCGTGCGACTCCTGATGCGCCACGAACTGCTGCAGAGCTCCGATGTAGTTGCCCAGGTGCAGTGAGTCAGAGGTGGCCTGGATGCCGGAAACGGTGCGTGGCAGAGAAGAAGTCATCATAGAACCATAATGCCACTTCAACCCCGCGTCATCGCAGACCACCCCGTGCGAGCCGAGGACTCAGGTGATCTCAGCCACCTACGCGCCACCGGCAAACGGTATAGTGACGAAGCAGATCACATGATTCATCGAGGTATCTCACATGGTTCGATCAACAGTCTTGTTCGGCCGGTGACCGGTGGTCATGGGCAATGAATATTCGGTGCGAAGTCATCGAGCTCAACGAGGAGGAAATCTTGTCTGTCGAATACGTCAGAACCGAAGAGGGGCTGCCACCGGTGGCTGTGGTCGAGAAGCCGCGGTGGACTCCGGTGAAGATCGTCATCTGGGTGGTCATCGCGTTGGTCGCGGCCGCCGGATGGGCGATGGTTGCGTTCGTGCGCGGAGAGGAGATGTCGGCCAGCTGGTTCGTCGCCGCTGCCGTGGGCAGCTATCTCATCGCGTTCCGTTTCTATGCCAAGTTCATCGAATGGAAGATCTGCCGCCCCGACCCGAAACGGGCCACTCCTGCAGAGCTCAATGACAATGGACGCGACTTCGCACCCACTGACCGCCGAGTGCTCTTCGGCCACCACTTCGCCGCCATCTCGGGCGCCGGGCCTCTGGTCGGACCGATCCTGGCCGCGCAGATGGGCTACCTGCCCGGTACCCTGTGGATCGTTCTCGGCGTCATCGTCGCCGGCGGCGTCCAGGACTACCTGGTGCTGTTCTTCTCGATGCGCCGCAATGGCCGCTCTCTAGGTCAGATGACTCGTGATGAGCTTGGTCGCACTGGCGGAATCATCGCCTCGCTGGGCATCATCCTCATCATGGTGATCCTCATCGCTGTCCTCGGCGTCGTCATCATCAATGCACTGGCCGAGAGCCCTTGGGGTGTCTTCTCGATCGCCATGACGATTCCCATCGCCGTGTTCATGGGCATCTACATGCGCTACCTGCGTCCGGGCAAGGTCGTCGAGGTCTCGGTCATCGGCGTCGTCCTCCTGATCCTGGCCATCGTCGCCGGCGGCTGGGTTCACAACTCGCCCGTGTGGTCGGAGTTCTTCCACCTCGACAAGGTGACACTGGCCTGGTGCCTGATGATCTATGGCTTCCTCGCCGCTGTGCTGCCGGTCTGGGTGCTGCTGGCACCGCGTGACTACTTGTCGACCTTCATGAAGATCGGCACCATCATCCTCCTGGCTGTCGGCATCCTCATCGTCAACCCGAGTGTGCAGATGCCGGCCGTGACCGAGTTCGCCTTCAACTCCGAAGGCCCTGCCTTCGCCGGAGTTCTGTTCCCGTTCCTCTTCATCACCATCGCCTGCGGGGCCCTATCGGGATTCCACGCGCTCATCTCTTCAGGCACCACGCCGAAGCTGATCGAGAAGGAATCCCAGGCCCGCCTCATCGGCTACGGCGGAATGCTCATGGAGTCCTTCGTTGCGATCATGGCTCTGGTGGCCGCGATCTGCCTCGACAAAGGGCTGTACTTCGCGATGAACGCCGCCGAACCGCTCACCGGCGGAACAACACAGGGCGCCTCAGACTTCATCAACAACTCTCTTGGCATGTCCGGGGTCGAAACGAGTCCCGAGGTGCTCCAACAGGCAGCAAATAACGTCGGAGAGGAGAGCATCGTATCCCGCACCGGTGGCGCCCCGACTCTGGCGATGGGCATGGCGCAAATTCTCCACAATGTCTTCGGCGGTCCAGCATGGATGTCCTTCTGGTACCACTTCGCAGTCATGTTCGAGGCACTGTTCATCCTCACCACCATCGATGCCGGTACCCGCGTCGCCCGTTTCATGCTCAGCGACGCACTGGGCAACTTCTCGAAGAAGTTCCGAGACCCCTCGTGGACCCCGGGGGCGTGGCTGACCACAGCGATCATGGTCGCGGCATGGGGGTCGATCCTGTTGATGGGAGTCACCGACCCTCTCGGCGGCATCAACACGCTGTTCCCGCTCTTCGGCATCTCCAACCAGCTGTTGGCCGCCATAGCCCTGGCGGTGGTCTTCGCCATTGTGTGCAAGATGGGGCTGGCCCGGTGGGCCTGGATCCCAGGCATACCGCTCGTGTGGGACCTCGTGGTCACGATGGCTGCTTCCTGGCAGAAGATCTTCTCCTCGGATCCCCTGCTCGGATACTGGGCGCAGCACTTCGCCTACAAGGATGCCTTGGCATCCGGCGAGACTTCTCTGGGCAACACCGAAGGCGTGGCGGCGATGAATGCCGTCGTCCGCAACACCTTTGTGCAGGGCACTCTCTCCATCGTCTTCGCACTGCTCGTTGCCATGGTCGTCATCATGGCCGTGTGGAAGTCCGTCGAAGCCATCAGGAAGGGATCGCTGCCCACCTCTGAGGAGCCTTACACGGAGACCAAGATATTCGCTCCGGCAGGTCTCATCGCACGAAAGGCCGAACGCGAGGTCCAGGCCCAGTGGGACGAGCGTTCCCCACACAGACGACCATAACCGTGTTCCATGTGCCGTGACGGCGGCACGGAAAGGAGCGACACCATGACCAGCGCAAGCACACATCCGCTCGAGCGTCTCGTGAGGGACCCATGGGGATCGCTTCGCCGAGGCGCGGCAGGACTCCTGTGGTACCTCAAGGAGGTCATGGGTGAGAACGCCTACATCCATTACATGGAGTCCTACGAGCGCCGCCACGGCACTCGCGAGGGTGCCATGGGAGAGAAAGAGTTCTGGCGTGACCTCACCGATGAACAGGACCGCAATCCGAAGGTTCGATGTTGCTGACGTTCAGCGCCGATGAGCCCTGAGTGTGGCCCGGGTCCGTGTGGAGATTCCTCCGCGCAGACCCGGGCCTCTTCGCGGGAGAAAGAAGCTGCCCGATTTCCCTGCCGGATGACCATGGCCGACAATTGTCATGTGCGCAGATGGCTATTTCTGATGGGTGCCATCATCGCCGAGGTGACCGGCACCCTGGCGCTGAAGGGAGCTCTTGACTCCCCCGCCCTCTATATCCTCGTCGGCCTCGGCTATGCCGCAGCGTTCGTCTTCCTCAGCCTCACCCTCCGCGTCGGTATGCCGCTTGGCATCGCCTACGGAATCTGGGGCGCAGCGGGAGTCGCGCTCACCGCGATCCTCTCCCACGTCCTCTTCGCCGAACCGCTCACACCCGTCATGATCACCGGAATCGTCTTCATCATGGCCGGCGTCATCCTCGTCGAGGTCGGCAACCGCGAAGACGACGCACACCAGTCCGTCCCGAACACGCCACAGAGCGAGACAGAGGAGTCGAACGAGCCCAGAGAGTCGAGCGAGCTGGGAGACGAGTCATGATCATCGGCTGGATTCTGCTCGTCACCGCAATCGTCCTCGAGGTCGCGGCCACGATCTGTCTGCGCATGGCATCGGTCGGCGGCAGCAGATGGTGGTATGCAGGAGTCGCCGCCGGATACCTCGTCTCGTTCAGCCTGCTCAGCCTGACTCTGCGCACCGGCATCCCCTTAGGCGTGGCCTACGGGATCTGGGCCGCCACCGGGGTGGCGCTGACGGCCTTGGCCGGTCGCGCGCTGTTCAAGGAGAAGCTGACGCGGAAGATGCTCTTCGGCATCGGTCTCATCCTCATCGGCGTGCTGCTCATCGAACTCGGCTCCTCACACACCTAGACGACCAGCCAGTCGAGCCTGAGCTACTTCGGTGCGGGGAGGTCGTAGTCGATCACGAGCGGTGCGTGATCGGACCAGCGCTCGGCCCAGCTGTCAGCTTTGTCGACCGTGGCTTTGACTGCCGCCTGGGCAAGTTCCGGTGTCGCCATCTGATAGTCGATGCGCCAACCGGCGTTGTTGTCGAAGGCTTGTCCGCGCATGGACCACCAGGTGTAGGGGCCATCGACGTCGCCGCTGAGCTTCCGGTGTACGTCGACGAAGCCGACATCGCCGAAGAAGCCGTCGAAGTACGCACGCTCCTCGGGCAAGAATCCCGCCTTCTTGCGGTTGGCCTTCCAGTTCTTCAGGTCGCGTTCGGTGTGGCAGACGTTGAGGTCACCGGTGACCAGCACGTGATCGGCGTGCTGTGCGAGTTCGGGCAGGCGCACGGTCATTCGGTCGAGGAAGCGGTACTTGTCCTCCTGTTTGGGAGTGTCCACCTCACCGGAATGGACGTAGGCCGATACGAGAGTCAGCAGCGACCCGTCACCGAGGCGGTAATCCGTTTCCACCCACCGACCGGCGCGGTCGAAGTACCCGTCCGCACCGAGGCCTTCGCGTACCTCGGCCGGCTCCGTGCGAGCCATGACGGCGACTCCGGCACGTCCCTTCGCCTCGGCGTCGTGGCTGATCGTGGTGTACTCGGTGTCCTCGAGCACTTTGAGGGCGATGTCGTTGGCGGCCCGGACTTCCTGCAGTGTGATGAAGTCAGGTTTCGCGCTGTCCACCCAGGTGGGCATCCCCTTTCTCCATGCCGCTCGAACTCCGTTGACGTTGACTGATGCAATCCGAATCATGTGTTCTATCATGGCATGAGCGCACTACTCATACGGGCTTGGGCGTTATAGAGTGATGGAAAGAAACATATTTCAGGAGGCGTAATGGCTGTTGACGAGACTTTCGATTCTGAGCAGCTGAGCATCAGCCCGCTTGACGAAGTAGACGCCCGTGAGATGCGCGAGTTCCTGCTCGGTGCGCAGGAGAACTTCTGGGGAGACCGGGACCTGAGCGGCGATCACGATGCCTACTGGTTCCGCCAGTTCGTGACCTCGGGTCTGGTGGCCAGATACCGTTCGGAGATCGTCGGCTATCTGCTCGGCGTCATCCCCCATGATGGCCCTTCCTACATCCACCTGGTTGCCGCCCGATCTGATTTCCGACATAAGGGAATCGGCCGTCACCTGTACCAGCACTTCATCGAACACTCGCGAACCTTGGGAGTCTCATCGGTGCAGGCCACAACCTTGCCGGATTCTTCCGCAGCGATCTCGTTCCATTCCTCACTCGGGTTCACCGGTGAACTCATCGAAGACTATGCGGGTGCCGGAGATCCACGGGTGTTCTTCGAGCTCAAACTCCTCGAGGAATGACGAACACACCGGCCTGACCAGCGAACAGAGACCGGACCAGCAGAACCGAGACCGACGGCCTCCCACACACTGATGTGGGAGGCCGTCGGTCTGAGAACTTGAACCGTTCAGGCGGCTGCGACCGCCCGCTGAGCGACGTCGACGACGTTCTTCAGAAGCAGCGCCCGAGTCATGGGCCCGACTCCGCCGGGGTTCGGTGACACCCAAGCCGCCACCTCGGCGACTGCAGGGTCCACATCTCCTACGATCTTCGACTTCCCCGTCTCCGGGTCCTCTTCGCGTGAGACTCCGACATCGAGGACGACCGCACCAGGCTTGACCGCGTCGGCGGTCACGATCCGAGCCGAGCCCGCGGCGGCGACGATGATGTCGGCCTGAGCCAGCAGCTCGGGCAGATTCGTCGTTCCGGTGTGCGTCAGCGTCACCGTGGCGTTGTACTCGCGGCGGGTCAGCAGCGCACCGATCGACCGGCCGACGGTGACACCACGGCCGACGACCACCACATGCTTGCCGGCCAGTTCGACCCCGTTGCGCGCCATCAGCTCGATGACTCCACGTGGGGTGCACGGCAGCGGAGTGGTGATCTCCCGGTTGACATTGAGCATGAGCCGGCCGAGGTTGGTCGGATGCAGCCCGTCCGCGTCCTTGGCCGGGTCGATGCGTTCGAGGACCGTGTCCGTGTCGATATGAGACGGCAACGGCAGCTGCACGATGTATCCGGTGCATTCGTCATCGGCGTTGAGCTCGTCGATGACCGACAGGAGCTCGTCCTGGCTCACCGATTCCGGAAGATCACGTCGGATGGAATGGATGCCCACCTCGGCGCAGTCACGGTGCTTTCCCGCCACATACCACTTCGACCCCGGATCCTCACCGACGAGGACCGTGGCCAAGCCGGGAATGATGCCCTGCTCGGCCAGGTCCGCGACGGCCGTCCTCAGCTCTTCCTTGATCTCCTTTGCACAGGCCTTGCCGTCAAGTATCTGTGCCGCCATCAGTACTGCTCCAGATCTTCGTAGAGGGGGAAGTTGTCGCTGAGCTTCTTGACCCGAGCGCTGAGTGCGTCGACGTTCGCACCGGGCTTCAGCGCCTCGGCGATGACATCGGCGACCTCGGTGAACTCGGCATCGCCGAACCCGCGGGTGGCCAGAGCAGGGGTGCCGATACGCAGACCGGAGGTCACCATGGGCGGCCTGGGATCGAACGGAACGGCGTTGCGGTTCACAGTGATTCCGACTTCGTGCAGGAGGTCTTCTGCCTGCTGGCCGTCCAAGGCCGAGTTGCGCAGATCGACGAGGACCAGGTGAACGTCGGTTCCGCCGGTCAGGACCGTTGCCCCAGCCTTGGCGACATCGTCGGCCAAGAGTCGCTCAGCCAAGATCTGGGCTCCGCGCACGGTCCGTTCCTGGCGGGCCTTGAACTCTTCGGACGCGGCGAGCTTGAACGCCACTGCCTTGGCCGCGATCACGTGCATCAGCGGTCCGCCCTGCTGTCCCGGGAAGACGGCGGAGTTCAGCTTCTTCGCGTACTCCTCCTTGCCGAGGATGAAGCCTGAGCGTGGACCGCCGATGGTCTTGTGCACCGTCGATGACACGACATCGGCGAAGGGCACCGGGTTGGGGTGCAGGCCGGCGGCGACAAGTCCGGCGAAGTGGGCCATGTCGACCCAGAGCTTCGCTCCGACTTCGTCGGCGATGTCGCGGAAGGCCTGGAAGTCGAGCTGGCGCGGGTAGGCAGACCAGCCTGCAACGATGACCTCGGGGCGATGCTCGAGTGCTCGCTCACGCACCTTGTCCATGTCGATGCGGTAGGTGTCGGGATCAACTTCATAGGAGGCGACGTCGTAGAGGCGTCCCGAGAAGTTGATCTTCATGCCATGGGTGAGGTGACCCCCGTGGGCCAACGACAAGCCGAGCATCTTGTCACCGTGGCGGGCGAGTGCGTGCATCACGGCGGCGTTGGCCGAGGCACCGGAGTGTGACTGCACGTTCGCGTATTCGGCACCGAAGAGGCTCTTGGCCCGGTCGATGGCGAGAGTCTCAGCGACATCGACGTACTCGCAGCCACCGTAGTAGCGCTTCCCGGGGTAACCCTCGGCGTACTTGTTCGTCAGCACGGATCCCTGTGCCTGCAGCACTGCGCGCGGCACGAAGTTCTCCGAGGCGATCATCTCGAGAGTCGAACGCTGACGGCCCAATTCCTGGTCGAGGACTTCCGCGATCTGTGGATCGATGTCTGCAAGCGAAGCCTGCATCGTGTTATCAGTCATGTATACACTCCTGTGGCATCCAAAGTGATGAGAGGGACGCCGCGATCGGCTCCGCGAGCACCCGGAAACAATGCTAACAGCGAACCAGATCACACCGATGAGCCGTTCGTCATCCGGATGACGGGCCGGTTTCGGGCCACACCGGGTACGACCATTAGAATCGATCGCATGAGTCGAGAATGGATCCTGCGAGTCACCTGCCCGGACGCAACCGGAATCGTGCATGCCGTGACCGGGGTCCTCGCCTCACTCGGTGCCAACATCACCGAGTCCCAGCAGTTCTCCTCCCCCGATTCCCTCCAGTTCTTCCTCCGCGTCCAGTTCGTCACGAACCGCGATTGCGATGCCGATGCCCTGGAGTCTTCACTCGCCGAGGCGGCTCACCGTTTCGATATGACGCTCAGTCTCCAGCCGGTGGAGAAGAAGACGAGAACTCTCGTCCTCGTGTCGAAGGCCGCGCACTGCCTCAACACTCTGCTGTTCCAGCAGAGCTCGGGTCAGCTGCCCATCGATATCGTCGGTGTGGCCGGCAACCATGACTCCCTGCGGCCACTGGCCGAATTCCACGGCCACGACTTCCACCACATTCCGATCACTCGTGAGACCAAGGATGCTGCTGAGGCGCGACTGAGCGGACTCGTCGATGAGCTTGACGTCGAGCTCATCGTCCTCGCCCGGTACATGCAGATCCTCTCCCCCGATCTGTGTGCTCGGCTCGAGGGCCGGGTCATCAACATCCACCACTCGTTCCTGCCCAGTTTCAAGGGCGCAAAACCGTATCACCAGGCGCACGCCCGGGGAGTGAAGATCATCGGAGCCACAGCCCACTACGTCACCCCCGATCTCGACGAGGGGCCGATCATCGAACAGGATGTCGCTCGCGTCGATCACAATCGCAATATCGCCGACTTCGTCCAGCGCGGCCAGGATGTCGAAGCAGCGGTGCTCGCACGGGCCGTGGCCTGGCATGCAGAAGGACGTGTCCTCATGGACGGGCACCGCACGGTCGTCTTCAACTGATCGGAGCACCTCGGCGACCCTGAATAAGCCTTGACCATTCTCTTAGGCAATTCACACCCGTTGCGCAATCCGTTGTAGAGTCGCCCCGGTTTACAAAAGGAGACGACTTTAATGACGGAAACCACTTTCCGCACAATTGCAATCGTCCTGTACTTTGCAGGAATGCTGGCCATCGGCTGGTTCGCGTACCGCAAAACCAAGAACAGCCTCGACGACTACATGTTGGCTGGCCGCGGGCTGCGCCCCAGCGTTGCCGCACTGAGCGCCGGAGCCTCGGACATGTCCGGCTGGCTGCTCATGGGGCTGCCCGGAGCCATCTACGCGGCGGGATTGGTCGAGGCTTGGATCGCTGTGGGTCTGACCGCCGGAGCCTGGGTGAACTGGAAGTTCGTGGCCCCTCGTCTGCGGTCATTCACGGAGAAGGCCGGTGACTCGATCACCATTCCCAGCTTCTTCGAGCAGCGTCTGAAGGACAACACCCGCCTGCTGCGCATCGTCTGCGGTGTCATCATCCTGGTCTTCTTCACCTTCTACGTCTCCTCCGGCATGGTGGCAGCTGGCAAGTTCTTCGAATCGAGCTTCGGCCTGAATTATCTCGCCGGCATGCTCATCGTCGCGGCCATCACCATGATCTACACGCTGTTCGGCGGATTCCTCGGTGCCACACTCACCGACGTTGCCCAGGGCCTGCTGATGTTCGCCGCACTCATCGCGGTCCCGATCGTCGCGGTGGTCAACGCTGGCGGTCCGTCACATGTGATCTCCAACGTCAAGGAGATCGATCCCAGCCTGCTCAACGTCTTCGGCAGCGGACCGTTCTGGGCCGGTGGCACCTACCTGGCTGTCATCTCTGCTCTCGCCTGGGGTCTGGGCTACTTCGGCCAGCCGCACATCATCGTGCGGTTCATGGCGCTGCGGACTCCTGCGGATGCGAAAGTGGCTCGCCGGATCGGTGTTGGGTGGATGGGAATCTCCGCTCTCGGGGCCATCGCCACCTCGATCGTCGGGATCTCCTACTTCTCCGAGCATGCCGATATGGAACCAACCGACCCGGAGACGGTGTTCCTGGATCTGGCTCAGATCCTCTTCCACCCATTCATCGCGGGACTGGTCCTGGCTGCGGTGCTCGCGGCGATCATGTCGACGATTTCATCGCAGCTCGTCGTCACCTCTTCGGCTCTCATCGAGGATCTCTACAAGATCGCGGCGCTGCGCACTGGTTCCAAGCGCACCCTGCAGGACAAGACCTATGTCCTCCTCGGTCGCCTCGGCATCCTGGTCGTCGCGATCATCGCCGTACTGTTGGCGATATCGCCGTCGAACAGTATCCTCGATCTGGTGGCATTCGCCTGGGCCGGCTTCGGTGCCTCCTTCGGGCCGATCGTGCTGCTGACCCTGTTCTGGAAGAAGCTCAGCAACTGGGGCGCGCTGTTCGGACTCATCTCGGGTGCTGCAGTAGCGTTCATCTGGGGACAGGTCAGCACACCGCTGACAGAATCGATCTACGAGATCATTCCCGGCTTCGCCATCAACCTCATTGTGGCGGTCGTGGTCAGCAGGTTCACGTACAAGCCCAATGCGGACACAGACCGCGAATTCGACGAATCAGTTGAACTCTCACGAGTGAAGTGAGGGACCAACGGCTCGCCTGACGGACTCAAGTGCGTCGGGCGAGCTGAGTCCGCCACCTTCATCATGCCCTACACTCAGCGGCTATTCCTCCACCAGCACCGGGAGGAATAGCCGCTGAGTGGTTGCTGCCCGACTAGTGAGTGCGACATGGTCCTGACGGGAGGTGCTGAGACTCCTCTTGCATCCCGTACACGACCACTCTCCTGTGAATACACTTCAGGCGGGCACCCATCGGGTGCCCGCCTGAGTTGTTGCGACTGAAGAGTCTTACTTGGTCTCTTCGGCGCTTTCGTCGGTTGCTTCTTCAGCGACCTCTTCGGTTGCGACCTCTTCGGTTGCGGCCGAGTCGGCTGCTTCCTCAGTGGACTCAGCAGGAGCCTCTTCGACGACCTCTTCGCTCGTGTTCGCCGTTGCTGCGGTCTCGGTGGCCTGCTCGGCTTCCTTCACAGTTGCCTGCTTCGGCGAGTAGGGCTCGAGAACCAGTTCGATGACGGCCATGGGCGCATTGTCACCGGCACGGGGACCGATCTTGGTGATACGCGTGTATCCGCCGGGACGCTCGGCCATGGTTTCGGCGATCGAGGTGAACAGCTCGTGCACGATCGACTTGTCGCCGATCTTTCCGAGCACGCGACGACGGGCGGCGAGGTCGCCCTTCTTGGCATGAGTGATCATACGTTCCGCCACCGGACGCAGGCGCTTGGCCTTGGTCACGGTCGTGGTGATCTTCTTGTGCTCGAACAGGGCCGCAGCCATGTTGTTGAGCATCATGCGCTCGTGTGTTGGGGAGCCTCCGAGACGAGGACCCTTGGTTGGGGTTGGCATAGTGTCTTACTCCTAGGTCTTAATCAGTACTGTTCGTCTTCGACGTAGGACTGGTCCTCATCAACGAGACCGGGTTCGAACCCGGCGGGACTGTCCTTGAGGCTCAGGCCCAGCTCGTTGAGCTTGGCCTTCACTTCGTCGATCGACTTCGAACCAAAGTTGCGGATATCCATCAGATCGGCTTCGCTGCGGGCAACGAGTTCGCCGACGGTGTGGATTCCTTCGCGCTTGAGGCAGTTGTAGGAGCGCACGGTCAGATCGAGATCTTCGATGGCCAGTGCCAGATCGGCAGCCAGAGCTGCGTCAACCGGCGAGGGTCCGATCTCGATGCCTTCGGCTTCGACGTTGAGTTCCCGAGCCAGGCCGAAGAGTTCGACCAGTGTCTTACCCGCAGATGCAATCGCATCGCGTGGGGTCATCGACGGCTTGGTCTCAATGTCGAGCACCAGGCGATCAAAGTCGGTGCGCTGCTCAACACGAGTGGCCTCGACCTTGTAGGTGACCTTGAGAACCGGCGAGTAGATCGAGTCAACGGGGACCCGACCGATCTCTGCATCCGCATTCTTGTTCTGAGCGCTCGAAACGTATCCGCGTCCACGTTCGATGGTCAGCTCCATGTCCAGACGGCCTTCACCATTCAACGTGGCGATATGCAGATCTGGGTTATGGATCTCGACTCCGGCAGGAGCAGAGACATCGGCGGCAGTCACGGTGCCGGGGCCCTGCTTGCGCAGGTAGGCAACGACCGGTTCATCGAATTCCGAGGACACGACCAGGGACTTCAGGTTGAGGATGAACTCAGTGACATCCTCCTTGACTCCTGGAACGGTGCTGAACTCGTGGAGCACACCGTCGATCCGGATGGATGTGACGGCGGCACCTGGAATCGACGACAGCAGGGTACGACGAAGCGAGTTGCCGAGGGTGTAGCCGAATCCTGGCTCGAGTGGTTCGATGGCGAACCGTGAGCGATTCTCGGAGACGACTTCTTCCGTGAGCGTTGGGCGCTGTGCAATGAGCACGTGGGCTTCCTTTCAGCGAACATCCGCTATATGACGTTCGCACTGCACGTCATGGCCTGAAGCCATGAAGAACGGTTCGGTTTATCTTGGAATCCGCTCTGCGACTGATGCCGGGGCTTGCCCCGTCATCGGTCGCAGATACACGGAAGGATCAGCCGCGGCGGCGCTTGGTGGGACGGCAGCCGTTGAACGGAACTGGAGTGACATCCTGAATGGTGCCCAGTTCCAGACCGGCGGCCTGCAGCGAACGGATCGCGGTTTCGCGTCCCGAACCTGGTCCCTTGACGAAGACGTCGACCTTCTTGAGGCCGTGCTCCTGTGCGCGACGGGCAGCGGATTCCGCGGCCATCTGCGCGGCGTAAGGGGTCGACTTGCGCGAACCCTTGAAGCCGACCTCACCTGAGGAGGCCCAGGAGATGACAGCACCGGTCGGATCGGTGATCGACACGATGGTGTTGTTGAAAGTTGACTTGATGTGTGCCTGGCCGGCAACGATATTCTTCTTGAGCTTGCGGCGAGGCTTGCGCACTGTAGCGGCGCGTGACTTGGGAGGCATGTGTTTTACTCCTGATCGAGGTGGCTGATGCTGGTCAACCGGGTGAGCATGTTACTTCTTCTTACCGGCCACGGTGCGCTTCGGTCCCTTGCGGGTACGCGCATTCGTCTTGGTCCGCTGTCCGCGAACCGGCAGACCGCGGCGGTGACGCAGGCCTTCGTAGCTTCCGATCTCCACCTTGCGGCGAATGTCGGCAGCAACCTCACGTCGGAGGTCGCCCTCAACCTGGAATGTGCCCTCGATGAAGTCACGCAACTGGACGAGCTCGGCATCGCTCAAGTCCTTCACACGGGTATCAGGGCTGATTCCCGTTTCCGTCAGGGTCTGGCGCGCACGGGTGCGGCCCACACCGTAGATATAAGTCAAGGCGACTTCCACGCGCTTTTCACGCGGGATGTCGACTCCGGCAAGTCGTGCCATAGGTACTATCTCCTGTTGTAGTTCCGGAGGTGCTGATGCAGACCTGTCCTTGGTTTCCCAAGGTCCTCGGCCCCCGACCGAAGGTATCGTCCTGACGCTGCCCTAAAGGCAGTGCAGATGGCGAGGTCTGCGCGGGTGTGGTGCTGCTGAAGCCCCTTTCGGGTGCCTCTGTCTGCTCGAAGAGCTGCTCAACCCTGGCGCTGTTTGTGACGCGGGTTGGAGCAGATGACGATGACCCGACCGTGACGGCGGGTAATCTGGCAATTCTCGCAGATCTTCTTGACGCTTGGCTTAACCTTCATGGTTTTTCCTTCTTCCGACCCTTACCCCTGCGCAGGGGCGGGTACGAATGATCGAAGATCCTTACTTGTAGCGGTAAACGATTCGCCCACGCGAAAGATCGTATGGAGACAGCTCCACGATGACCCGGTCCTCAGGGAGAATTCGAATGTAGTGCTGTCGCATTTTTCCTGAGATATGCGCAAGCACCCTGTGCCCATTGCTCAGCTCAACCCGGAACGATGCGTTCGGGAGGGCTTCGACAACGGCGCCTTCGATCTCAATGACCCCTTCTTTTTTGGCCATATCGTTCGCTAACCTCGTATTCCCGCGAAAACTTCGCGTTCGACGTAATCGTGTATCGTCGATTTACCCCGACGACCCCATGGTCCGTGGCCCACCTCACCACATGAAAAGTTGCGGATGGCAAATGCCGCCCACAACTGAAAAAGGGTGAGTTGAGTGAGAACAGACCAATCAACAACCCTACACTATGGCCGAAGATTCTTCCACACGGTGCTGGCTTACGGGAGTGAAGTCCCCTACAATCGACCTCCCCCCTCGCCGAGGCGGTCCCAGGTTCAGATCGCGCGTCGAGTTCCGTACCCGGCCCGGATGCTCACAATGACGGCGATCGCGAGCACGACGAAGCCCATCAGGGCGATCGATGCGAACCCGCCGAAGGCCAGCAGCGGCCCGGACAACGCTGCCAACGCGGCGGCCCCGAAGTTCATTCCTGCGTCTGAGAGTCCCTGCACCGACATGCGATGCGCGGGATCGATCTCTTTGGTCAGCAGGGTGGATCCAGCGATGAGGCAAGCGCTCCAGCCCAGACCCAAGACGAACAGCGCCACCGACAGCCGGGCGAACGACGACTCGCCGAGAGCATCGATGAACCCGAGGACCAAGGACACGGCGAACAGTCCGTGGCCAAGGAGAATCACACGACCGGCGGAGTATCTGTCGGTGAGGTAGCCGAAGACCGGGGAGAGTCCGTACATGCCGAGGATATGCCCGCCGATCGTGATGCCGATCAGTTCGAGGCCGAGCCCATGGTGGTCCATGTGAAGCGGTGTCATGACCATTGTCGCCACCATGATCATGTGCCCGGTGACCACGGACAACAGCCCCATGAGCGCGCTCGGGGAACGTCTGATGGCCTGCCAGGTGCCACCTCGGCGAGGGGACGTCGAGGACTCATCCCGTGTGGCAGGTGTGAGTCGGCGCAGGAAGAGGACGCTGAGAAGGGCAAGTGCGAAGCCCGCGATCGCGATGACGAACGGACCCGACAACGGGTCGAGGTTCAGGGCTCGGCCGATTCCGGCACCGGGCCCCGAGAGGTTGGGTCCGATGACGGAGCCGATCGTCGTGGCCCAGACGACCACGGACATCGCTGAGCCCTTGAGATGGTCGGGAGCCGCATCCGTGGCAGCATAGCGGCCCTGCAGCCCCGCGGCCGTCGCCGCCCCGAAGCAGCCCATGCCGATGAAGAAGGCGATGTCGATGCCGAACAGGATCGCGGCCACGATGAGAATGGCACCGCAGAGCGCGATCGCGTAGGCGATGGCCAATGCCAGGCGCCGGCTTCTGCGTTCGGCCAGCTTCGCCAGTGGAACGGCAAGCAGTCCGGCGCCGAGGATGGACGCAGTCTGCGCGAATCCGGCGAGCTCCGTGCGTCCGGTCAGACGCTCCGCGAGGATCCCGCCGACGGCGAACCCTGTGGCGATGCCGATGCCGGAGAACAGCTGCGCCAGGCTCAGAGCCCATTGATTCCGGCGGAACACCGACTGCGGCGGTGCAGACATCGCGACCACCACCTCTCAATTGTCTCAATGACTGGGCCCAGATCCTGTTGCAAGGTCCACTTTAGTCCGTGACCGTGCATGTCAGAACGGACCGCGTACGCGGCGGTTGCCCTGCTAGCGTGAAACCGGACAGTCTCGCAACGGCCAACGAAGGAGCATCACGTGCAGGACCTGGATTCGATCTCAGAAGACTCACTCATCGCCAAAGGCGGACGCAAGTGGTCAAGCTTCCCGGGCAGCCTCGGCGCGTTCATCGCAGAGATGGACTTCGGTGTCGCACCGGGCGTGCGCCAGGCTCTGCGCGAGGTCGATGAGCGCGATCTCTTCGGCTATGCACCGCAGTCGATCGTCTCCGACCTGAAGTCGGCCACCTCGGCGTTCTGCGCCGAACGCTACGGCTGGCAGTTCCCGGAGCAGCATGTCGAGCTCGCCAGCGATGTCATCGCAAGCTTCCTGGGCATCCTCACCCACCTGACCCCGGCCGATACCCCGATCGTCCTTCCGACGCCCGCCTACATGCCCTTCTTCGATGTCGCCGCGGTCACAGGACGAGAGCTCATCGAGGTGCCGATGATCCGGTCCGAGACAGGCTGGTCCGTCGACCTCGATGCAGTCGATGCCGCGCTGGTGCCCGGGGCCACCCTGGTTCTGTGCAATCCCCATAATCCGATCGGGAAGGTGTACACGGAGAGTGAGCTTCTGGAGCTCGCCGAGGTCGTCGAGCGCAATGATGCACGTGTGTTCTCCGATGAGATCCACGCACCGCTGGTCTACGAACCGGCCCGTCACATTCCCTACGCGAGCTTGAATGAGACCACCGCGTCCCATACGGTCACGGCAACGGCTGCGTCGAAGGCGTTCAACATTCCCGGACTCAAATGCGCGCAGCTGATCTTCACCAGTGCAGACGACCGCGCGATCTGGGCGAAGAAGGGCAACTTCGTCTCGGGTGCGGCTTCGAACCCCGGCATCCTAGCCACCACAGCGGCGTACACCCAGTCAGGTGACTGGCTGGCCGAGATCACCGCCTATCTCAAGGGCAATCGTGAGCTTCTGACCGACCTCGTGGCCACACATCTGCCCAATGCCACGTTCCTCCCTCCCCAGGGCACGTACCTGGCGTGGTTGGATATGCGCGGATATGGGCTCGAGACCGGTCTTTCCGAACATTTCAATGCCCAGGCCCACGTCGCGATCACCGAGGGGCGCCTGTGTGGTGAAGTCGGCGCAGGTCATATCCGATTCAACTTCGCACTGCCGCGCCCCCTGCTCACCGACGCGATCGAGCGCATCGCCTCCGCCCTCTGATCGAGCACAATGGCCTCATCCGGCACAGTGCTGTCATCGGACACAGTCGGTTCAGCTGTTCGGCAGCCACTCGATGAGGTCGAAGGCTGAACTCGAACCAGCACACTCCAGGATCTGCTGGTCGAATCTCAGGCAGTACTCCAGGTTGCAGCGGTCCATGAGATTGCGGAAACGCAGGGCAGGCTGGTCGGATCCGACCAGCTCCGATGGAAGTATCGGATGCGTCATGACTGCTCGCGCGACCTGGAAATAGACGTCGAAGAACTTCACCAACGGCAACTCAGGGTGTCCACCACCCGGTTGGCTGCCATCCTGGCTCAGTGCAGCCAGCTCGCTCTCAAGCGGTGGAAGCTCAAGAGTCGCGGACCCTACGTCGAAGGCTCGCGCAGTCATTCGCTTCGCGGAGGCGATATCCGCAGGTTGCATCGTGGCGTATTCACACCAGCCCGGCTCGATGACTGCCGGCAGCTGAGCCGACAATGCAGATGAGAGATCCGCAAAGGACAAAAGCAGTCCAGGGCGCAGCTGGCGGTACCCGAGCATTCTGCTCACGTATTGGAACCGGTCACGCTGCATCCGCGCTGACTCGGGAATCGAGTACATCACGCAGTGGAACCGGCCTTCAAAAGTCGGTTCCTCGCGGTCGCCCGCGATGTCCATGAAGCCGGAGAGTATGCGCGGACTCAATCGATAGATGGAGACTCGTCCGAGTCTCTCGCTGGTCAGAATATTGCGCTGAACCATCCGCACCAGCTGATTGTGCACGCTCGAGGACGAATAGCCGTGTTCGGCGAGGATACCGACGATCACGGGCCCGGGCAGGCCCTGAGCGCGCAGACAGCCGAAGACGGAGATGACGTCGAAGGCGATGCGGGTCAGACGATATCGATCGCCCACATCTTCCCGACGTTTCGTGTGATCGTGGACACCCGTCATGCCCAGATCCTAACGTGAAAGCGCAAGGATCCTGTCGAGCAGGCCGAAAAGACGGTCACAAGTACGAGGAGCAGCGTCATGGACGACAAAGTGTACGAAAAGAATCAGCGGGTCTTCCAGACCGCACGCACCGCCGCGGTGCTGAGCGGAGCGATCACGGCCTTCATCACCTTCGCCGCGTTCATGAGCGCTGGCTTCGGGATTCAGGAGACCGCGGCATGGATGTTCGCACTGAGTCTCATGTCAGCCTCGGCGCTGTTCGTCATCATGCACATCGTGACGACGAATGACCTGAAGCGAAAGCGGCCGACGCCGCAGACCTGAAGCGGCGATCTTCCTCAAGCACCAGCCGCAGGCACAGGAGTGATTCCGAAGGGTGCAAGACCAGCCACTCCTCCATCCTCAGCTGTCAGTACCCAGACTCCCCCATCATGTCTGGCGACGCTGTGCTCCCAATGGCTGGCACGTGATCCGTCATCGGTCACGATGGTCCAGTCGTCGGCCAGGGTGATCGTCTCGCTGCTGCCGGCAGTGAGCATGGGTTCGATCGCGAGGCACATTCCCGATCTGATCTTGGGCCCGTTCGAACGCGCCCGATAGTTGAGGACCTCAGGCGGCATATGCATAGCCGTTCCGATGCCATGGCCTGTGAACTCCTCCACGAGGCCCAGATCGGGGGCTTCGCTTGAGACGTGATCGTCGATGGCATCCCCGATGTCACTGACTTTGCTCCCTGCTGCGAACGCAGCAATGCCCACCCACATGGCCTTCTCCGTGGCCTGGGACAGTGCGATGTCCGCCTTCGACCCAGCGGCATCTCCGCCGATGATCATTGTGAAGGCGGAATCACCGTGGAACCCATCGACGATGGCTCCACCATCGATGGACACGAGGTCCCCGGACTCGAGGACCCGCTCGCCCGGTATGCCGTGCACGATCTCCTCGTTCACGGAGATGCACACAACGGCGGGAAACCCCTGATAGCCCAGGAAGTTGGACTGAGCTCCCGCCGCGGTGATCACAGATTCGGCGGCTGCATTCACCTCGGCGGTGGTGGCGCCCGGGACTGCTGCTGCGCGAGCAGCCTTCAGCACCTCGTTGGTGAGTAGGCCTGCCCGGCGCATCGTGACCAGCTGTTCAGGAGACTTCAGCTCGATCCTGGGACCGAAGATCATCGAATGGAGTCGAGGATTCGGTCGGTGATCTCTGCGACTTCACCGAGTCCGTCGACCTGGCGCAGCAGGCCGCGTTCGCGGTAGATGTCAGTCAAGGGCTGGGTCTGCTCGGCGTAGACGTCCAGGCGGTGACGGATGACGTCTTCACTGTCATCGCTGCGGCCTTCGGTCTGAGCGCGCGCCAGGAGGCGGGCGACGACCTCGTCGAAATCGGCGGTGAGCTCGACGACCTTCTCGATCTCGTGGCCCTGAGCGGCGAGAATCCGATCGAGTTCGTCCACCTGCGCGCTGGTGCGCGGGTAGCCGTCGAGGAGGAATCCCTCAGCGGCATCGTCCTGGCCCAGTCGATCGGCGACCATCGAATTGGTCACCTCGTCGGGGACGTACTCGCCGGCGTCCATGTAGCGCTTGGCCAAATTGCCGAGTTCGGTCTCGCCCTTCACGTTCGCTCGGAAGATGTCACCGGTCGAGATCGCCGGGATGTTCAGCGCCTCGGACAGTCGTGCGGCCTGGGTGCCTTTGCCGGCACCAGGGGGGCCGATCAGAATGATGCGTGAGCTCATAAGGTATTTCCTTCCAATGGATTTCCGCGGTCGGGGTCGGTCAGCGCAGCAGACCTTCGTAGTGGCGCTGCTGCATCTGCGCATCGATCTGCTTGACGGTCTCCAGACCGACGCCCACCACGATCAGAAGCGAGGTGCCGCCGAACGGGAAGTTCTGGTTCGCGTTGATGAGAACCAGCGCGATCAGCGGAATCAGTGCGATGAAGGCAAGGTAGAGCGAGCCCGGGAAGTTGATGCGGCTGAGCACGAAGCTCAGGTAGTCGGCTGTGGGCTTTCCTGCCCGGATGCCGGGGACGAAGCCGCCGTACTTCTTCATATTGTCGGCGACTTCCTCCGGGTTGAAGGTGATCGCGACGTAGAAGTAGGCGAAGAAGATCGTCAGCACGGCGTAGGTGGCGATGTAGATGGGGTGGTCACCGCGTGTGAAGTAGGTGTTGATCCACTCCACCCACTTGCTCTCGGGATCGAAGAACTGCGAGATCAGGCTCGGCAGGTAGAGAACCGAGGAAGCGAAGATCACCGGGATCACACCGGCCATGTTGACCTTGATCGGGATGTAGGTCGAGGTCCCGCCGAACATCCGCCGACCAACCATGCGCTTGGCGTACTGCACCGGGATGCGGCGCTGGGACTGCTCGACGAAGACGACGAGTGCCACGAGCACCAGACCGACGGCGATGACGATGAGGAAGATGTCGATGCCCTGTTCGCGGAAGATCGCTCCCAGCGACGAGGGGAAGGCCGAAGCCACCGAGGTGAAGATGAGCAGCGACATTCCGTTGCCGACTCCGTGCTCGGTGATCTGTTCGCCGAGCCACATGATGAGGCCGGTGCCTGCCACCAAAGTGATGACGAGGACGGCGATGCCCCACCAGGTGTCGTTGGTGATGAGGTCGGTGCAGCCTTCGATCTGGCCGAAGAGCGCTCCCGAGCGCACGGTGGACACGAGGGTCGTGGCATTGAGCACGGCCAGCCCGATGGTCAGGTAGCGCGTGTACTGGGTCAGTTTCGCCTGGCCCGAGGCTCCCTCTTTGTGGAGCGACTCGAAGCGCGGAATGACTACGCGCAGAAGCTGCACGATGATGCTGGCGGTGATGTAGGGCATGATGCCCAGAGCGAAGATCGACAGCTGCAGCAGTGCACCGCCGCTGAACAGGTTGATCATCGCGAACCCGCCCTCATTCAGCTGCGGGGACGCCACGCACTCCTGAACCTGGGTGTAGTCGATTCCCGGCGAGGGAATGAACGAACCGAGGCGGAAGATGACAAGAATGCCCAGGGTGAAGAGGAGTTTGTTCCTCAGGTCGGGCGTTCTGAAAGCCCTCCGAATTGCGCCGATCAAGCGTCCTCCTCATTGGGGGATGAAAAAGTCAGGGTCGAAGATGCGACCTGGCGAATGAGACAAATACCTGCAAAAGACTACCAGGCTATGACCGTCAGGCTGAAACCGAGAGGCCGCTTGGACGACTACTCAAGCCCGATATCGTCGGGACTGTGTCGAAACCGACTCTGAGGCGTCTTCGCCCAGGTCGCAGCCTCGAGAATTCGGGTACGAAGAAGGGGCGGTCACAGTGTGACCGCCCCTTCTGAGGAACCCTGAGAGTTCAGACCCGCTGTGCGAGTGCTGTTCAGGCTTCGCTGACGCTTCCGCCTGCAGCCATGATCTTCTCGAGTGCTGAACCCGAGACCTTGTCTGCAGTGATGTTCAGAGCAACGGTGATCTCACCGGTGCCCAGAACCTTCACGGGCTGCTTTGGACGCACGGCGCCCTTGGCAACCAGATCGGCGACAGTGACGTCGCCGCCTTCTGGGTACAAGGCCGACAGCTTGTCAAGATTGACAACCTGGAACGTCACCTTTGCGGGGTTCTTGAACCCGCGCAGCTTAGGCAGACGCATGTGCATCGGAGTCTGTCCACCCTCGAAGCCGTGAGGAACCTGGTAGCGGGCACGTGTGCCCTTGGTTCCGCGTCCGGCTGTCTTGCCCTTCGAAGCTTCACCACGACCGACACGGGTCTTGGCGGTTTTTGCTCCGGGGGCAGGACGGAGATCGTGGACCTTCAGTGAGTCGTCATTCGACATATCAATCCACCTCTTCCACAGTCACGAGGTGACGCACGACGTTGATCATTCCCCTGATTTCCGGGCGATCTTCGCACACCACCACATCGTCGATCCGCTTCAGTCCAAGCGAACGCAGCGACGCGCGCTGGTTCGGCTTGCCACCGATATCGGACTTGCGCTGGGTTACCTTGAGCTTTGCCATCAGGACTTCCTCTCGCCTTCAGCAGCCGCCCGCAGCAATGCGTGAGGGGCGACCTCGTCCACAGGCAGTCCACGGCGTGCCGCGACCTGCTCTGGGCGTTCGAGGCCCTGGAGGGCCTTGATCGCCGCGCGAACGATGTTGATTGCGTTGGCTGATCCCAGCGACTTGGACAGGATGTCCTGAACACCGGCAGCATCGAGGACCGCACGCACCGGACCACCGGCGATGACGCCGGTACCGGGAGCGGCAGGCCGAAGCATGACGACACCGGCAGCGGTCTCACCCTGGATCGGGTGCGGAATGGTCTTCTGGATGCGGGGGACGCGGAAGAAGCTCTTCTTCGCCTCCTCAACACCCTTGGCAATGGCTGCAGGAACTTCCTTAGCCTTGCCGTAGCCCATGCCGACCATGCCGTCTCCGTCACCGACGACGACGAGGGCGGTGAAGGAGAACCGACGTCCACCCTTGACGACCTTCGACACACGGTTGATCGTCACGACGTGCTCGATGAACTGGCTCTTCTCTTCACGGTCACCGCGACCGCCGCGTCCACGGCCTTCGCCGCGTCCACGACCCTGGCCGCCCTGGCCGCCCTGACCGCCCTGACCACCTTGACCGCGGCCACGTGAGGAGCGATCACTGTTGTTATCGGTACGGGTCTCAGCAGCTGGCTGCTGTTCCTTGTTCTCTTCAGTGCTCATAGGGCCAATCCTCCTTCACGTGCACCTTCGGCGATTGCCTGTACACGTCCATGGTAGGCGTTGCCGCCACGGTCGAATACAACGGCTTCGATGCCGGCTTCCTTGGCGCGCTGGGCTACCAGTTCGCCGACCTTGTGGGCCTTGCCGGTCTTGTCACCTTCGAGTGTGCGCAGGTCGGCTTCCATGGTGGAGGCCGATGCCAAGGTCTTGCCGACGGTATCGTCGATGACCTGGACAAAGACGTGGCGCGTGGAGCGAGTCACTGACAGGCGTGGGCGTTCCGGCGTACCGCTGACATGCTTGCGCAGACGAGCGTGACGACGTTTGCGGGCCGCGGCCCTGCCCTTGCCGTAGCTTTCCTTTTTGCCAAAGGCCATCTCTACTTACCAGCCTTTCCGACCTTGCGACGGACATTTTCTCCGACGTAGCGAACACCCTTGCCCTTGTAAGGCTCAGGCTTGCGCAGCTTCCGGATGTTGGCAGCGGTCTCTCCGACCAGCTGCTTGTCGATGCCGTGAACGGCCAGCTTGGTCTGTCCGTCGACCGTGAAGGAGATTCCCTCAGCTGGTTCAACGGTGATCGAGTGGCTGTAGCCCAGAGCGAACTCGAGGTTCGACCCCTTGGCCTGCACGCGGTAACCGGTGCCGACGATTTCGAGAGCCTTCGAGTAGCCCTCGGTCACACCGACGATCATGTTGTTGATCATCGTGCGGGACAGTCCGTGCAGCGAACGCGATTCGCGCTCCTCGTTCGGACGGGCCACTGTTACGACGCCTTCGTCGAGCGATACGGAGATCGGCTCGGCGATGGTGACGGACAGCTCGCCCTTAGGTCCCTTGACGGCGACATCCTGGCCATCGATTTTGACCTCTACGCCATTCGGGACGGAGATCGGGTTCTTGCCAATACGTGACATATTCTTCTCTCCTTCCTTACCAGACGTAGGCGAGGACTTCCCCACCCACACCCTTCTTGGCGGCCTGACGATCAGTCAGGAGACCTGACGAGGTCGACAGGATGGCGATGCCGAGTCCACCGAGGACCTTAGGCAAGTTGGTCGACTTCGCGTAGACGCGCAGTCCGGGCTTCGATACACGGCGCAGGCCGGCGATCGAACGCTCGCGGTTGGGACCGAACTTGAGGTCCATGAGCAGGGTCTTACCGACCTGAGCGTCTTCGACGCTCCAACCGGTGATGTATCCCTCGCTCTTGAGAATCTCAGCGATGTTGGATTTCAGCTTCGAGAACGGCATGCTGACGTCCTCGTGATAAGCCGAGTTGGCGTTCCGCAGACGTGTCAACATGTCTGCGACTGGATCAGTCATTGTCATTTGGGCTCTAGCCCTTCCTCGTTACGGTTTCCGCCCACGCAATGCGTGCTTGGACCTGCAACGTAGCGATTATTTGGTCTTGAACGGGAACCCGAGGTGACGCAGAAGTGCACGTCCCTCGTCGTCGGTGTTCGCTGTAGTCACAACTGTGATATCCATACCCCGGACGCGGTCAATCCGGTCCTGATCGATCTCGTGGAACATCGACTGCTCCGTGAGACCGAAGGTGTAGTTACCGTTCCCGTCGAACTGACGATCCGAGAGGCCGCGGAAGTCGCGGATACGCGGAAGAGCCAGAGAGATGACACGGTCGACGAATTCCCACATACGGGCTCCACGCATGGTGACGTGGGCTCCAATGGGCTGACCTTCGCGCAACTTGAACTGGGCGATGGATTTCCTCGCCCGAGTCACGATCGGCTTCTGACCGGTGATCAGAGTGAGATCGTTGATTGCGCCTTCGATCAGCTTCGAATCGCGTGCTGCGTCACCCACACCCATGTTCACGACGACCTTGGTCAGACCGGGAACCTGCATGGGGTTTGCGTAGTTGAACTCGTCCTGCAGCTTGGCCACGATGTCATCGCGGTAAACCTGCTTGAGGCGTGGCGCTGGACGGCTCGTTGTTGTTTCCGTCATCAGATCTCCTCCCCGGTGCGACGCGAGACGCGGACGCGGACGGTCTTATCGCGACCATCGCGCTCCACAGTTTCCTCGCGGTATCCGACGCGGGTGGGCTTGTTGTCCTTAGGATCAACGAGCGCCACGTTGGACACGTGGATTGGGGCTTCGTGAGTCTCACGGCCACCGGCAGTGCCGCCGGCCTGAGTCTGCGTTGCCTTCTTGTGCTTGATCACGCGGTTGATGCCCTCAACGAGGACGCGGTTGCGTTCCGGATACACGGCAAGAACCTTGCCCTGCTTCCCACGATCGCCACCTCGTGACTGACGGGCGCCTGCAATCACCTGGACGAGGTCGCCCTTCTTGATCTTGAGCTTGTTCGCCATGCTCACAACACCTCCGGTGCCAGGGAGACGATCTTCATGAACTTCTTGTCGCGCAATTCGCGTCCCACGGGTCCGAAGATACGGGTTCCGCGTGGTTCGCCATCAGTCTTGAGAATGACTGCCGCATTCTCGTCGAACTTGATGTACGAACCATCGGGACGACGGCGTTCCTTGGCGGTGCGAACGATGACAGCCTTGACGACGTCACCCTTCTTCACATTTCCACCAGGAATTGCGTCTTTGACGGTTGCCACGATGGTGTCACCGATCGAGGCGTAACGCCGACCGGAACCACCCAGAATCCTGATTGCCAGGATCTGCTTGGCACCAGTGTTGTCGGCGACCTTGAGTCGCGACTCTTGCTGAATCACTATTTTCTCCTGTCGTCGCGCCGGTTCTCACACGATTGGATGAGCCTTGCGGAACGGATTAATGACATTTCACCCCGTTCCCGGTAGCCGCCCACGATCTGCTGGAGACCGTGGGCGGGACCGGGTGGGAGGGGTGGCGTCGGCTTACTTGGCGCGTTCGATGATCTCGACGAGCCGCCAACGCTTCGCGGACGAAACCGGCCGCGTCTCGGACACGAGGACGAGGTCGCCGACACCAGCGGCGTTCTCCTCATCGTGAACCTTGTACTTCACCGACTGGCGAAGAACCTTGCCGTACAGGCGGTGCGTCTTGCGCTCCTCCACCTCGACGACGATGGTCTTCTCCATTTTGTCGGAAACAACGTAACCACGCGCAGTTTTGCGGGAGTTACGGTCCGCAGGCTTTGCCTCGGGCTTGGTGGTCTCCGCCATCACTTGTCCTCTTCCTTAGCGTCAGCGGGGTTCGGACGGATGTCCAATTCCCGCTCATTGAGCACGGTGTAGATACGAGCGATGTCGCGACGCACGGCCTTGAGCCGACCGTGGCTCTCCAGCTGGCCGGTGGCCGACTGGAAGCGCAGGTTGAACAGCTCGGCCTTAGCCTTCTTGAGCTCCTCGAGCAGACGCTCGTTGTCATAACCGTCAAGTGCGTCCATGGAAAGGTTCTTCGAACCGATTGCCATACTCACTCACCACCTTCGCGGGCCACGATACGGGCCTTGAGCGGAAGCTTGTGGATCGCGAGACGCAGCGCCTCGCGTGCAACTTCCTCGGACACACCGGCGAGTTCAAACATGACCCGACCCGGCTTGACATTGGCGACCCACCACTCAGGCGAACCCTTACCGGAACCCATGCGGGTCTCGGCAGGCTTCTTCGTCAGCGGTCGATCTGGGTAGATGTTGATCCACACCTTGCCACCACGCTTGATGTAGCGCGTCATGGCAATACGTGCGGCCTCGATCTGCCGGTTGGTGATGTAGGCAGGCTCTGTGGCCTGGATGCCGTAGTCACCGAACGACACCTTGGTGCCGCCCTTGGCTGCGCCGCCCCGCTTGGGGTGGTGCTGCTTGCGGTATTTAACCCGACGAGGGATCAACATGTGTCAGCCCTCCGATCCGGCCTCAGCCGCTGGGGCCTCGGCATTGTTCTCGGTCTTCGGCGCTGCGTCATTCCGGCGCGGTGCTGCTGCGCCTTCCTGTCCACGACCACGGCCTCCACGGCCGCGCCCACGGCCCTTGGGGCCACGAGCTGCAGGAGCCTTCGCCTGCTCGGCAGCAAGCTCCTTGTCGGTCATATCGCCCTTGTAGATCCACACCTTGACGCCGATGCGACCAAATGTGGTGTGTGCTTCGTGGAAGCCGTAATCGATGTTCGCACGCAGGGTGTGCAGAGGCACACGACCTTCGCGGTAGAACTCGGAACGGCTCATCTCAGCACCGCCGAGGCGGCCGGAGCACTGCACGCGG
The DNA here is from genome assembly GCF_021532275.1 of Brevibacterium sp. UCMA 11754. Classification (GTDB taxonomy): domain Bacteria; phylum Actinomycetota; class Actinomycetes; order Actinomycetales; family Brevibacteriaceae; genus Brevibacterium. Next base: position 16,780 of record NZ_JACBOT010000008.1, on the reverse strand, counting down.
ATGCCCTTGGCACCTGCACGCTGAGCGCTCTGGATCGACTTGCGCATCGCGCGGCGGAAGGCCACACGACTTGCGAGCTGCTCGGCAACTCCCTGAGCAACGAGCTGCGCGTCGATCTCAGCGTTCTTCACCTCAAGGATGTTGAGCTGAATCTGCTTGCCGGTGAGCTTTTCGAGCTGACCGCGAATGCGATCGGCTTCGGCTCCACGACGCCCGATGACGATGCCCGGGCGGGCAGTGTGGATGTCGACTCGGACACGATCACGAGTGCGCTCGATGTTCACCTTGGAGATGCCAGCGCGCTCAAGGCCCTTGGTCATCATCTGTCGGATCTTCACATCTTCGAGCACGTAGTCGCTGTAGCGCTGTCCCGGCTTAGTCGAGTCAGCAAACCACTTTGACTTGTGATCCGTCGTGATTCCGAGTCGGAATCCGTTCGGATTGATTTTCTGGCCCATTAACGGTTCCCCTTCCGGCTCTTGCGCTGAGGCAGGTCGTCACCGCTGGCCAGGACCACTGAAACGTGGCTTGTGCGCTTTTCAATGCGAAAAGCGCGACCCTGAGCTCGCGGGCGGAACCGCTTCATGGTTGGTCCCTCGTCCACGAATGCTTCGGAGATGACCAGTTCGTTCTCGTCGAACGCAATGCCCTCCTCGTCGGCCCGGGTACGCGCATTGGCGATTCCGGAGGCAACGAGCTTGTAAATCGGATCTGATGCCGACTGTTCTGCAAACTTCAACACTGCAAGTGCTTCGGTCGCCTGCTGACCACGAATGAGGTCGATGACGCGCCGAGCCTTGCGAGGCGTGACGCGCAGGTAACGCGCCTTAGCCTTGGCTTCCATCGCTTCCTTCTCTCTTGTCTAGGATCGTAAGAGTGCCCCGCGTCAGCGGCGGCGACCCTTGCGATCGTCCTTTTCGTGGCCACGGAACGTCCGTGTCTGTGCGAACTCGCCAAGCTTGTGTCCGACCATGGCTTCAGTGATGAAGACTGGAACATGCTTGCGTCCGTCATGAACTGCGATGGTGTGTCCCAGGAAATCCGGGATGATCATCGAGCGACGAGACCATGTCTTGATTACGTTTTTAGAGTTCTTCTCGTTCTGACGAGCCACCTTCTGGTACAGGTGTTCATCGACGAAAGGACCCTTTTTGAGGCTACGAGGCATAAGTCAGTACTCCAATCAGCGCTTCTTGCCGGTCCGGCGACGGCGCACGATGTACTTGTCGCTCTCTTTGTTCGGCCGGCGTGTGCGGCCTTCTGACTGACCCCACGGGCTGACTGGGTGACGACCACCCGAAGTACGGCCCTCGCCACCACCATGTGGGTGGTCGATCGGGTTCATGACGACACCACGGACGGATGGGCGCTTGCCCTTCCAACGCATGCGGCCTGCTTTACCCCAGCTGATGTTCGACTGCTCGGCATTGCCGACCTCGCCGATCGTCGCACGGCAGCGAGCATCAACATTGCGGATTTCGCCCGAAGGCATCCGCAGTTGAGCGAACCGGCCGTACTTCGCAACGAGCTGCACGGAAGAACCGGCAGAGCGAGCGATCTTGGCACCGCCGCCTGGACGCATTTCAACTGCGTGCAGCACGGTACCGACTGGGATGTTGCGCAGGGCAAGGTTGTTGCCCGGCTTGATGTCTGCACCCAGACCGGCTTCCACCTGTGCGCCCTGCTTGAGGTTCTGCGGGGCGAGGATGTAGCGCTTCTCGCCATCTGCATAATGCAGAAGAGCGATCCGCGCAGTGCGGTTCGGGTCATATTCGATGTGTGCGACCTTCGCCGGTACGCCATCTTTGTCATGGCGGCGGAAGTCGATGACACGGTACTGACGCTTGTGGCCGCCGCCCTGATGGCGAGTGGTCACGCGTCCCTGGCTGTTGCGGCCACCGCGCTTAGGCAGTGGGCGCAAAAGTGACTTCTCCGGTGTAGACCGGGTCACTTCGACGAAGTCGGCGACCGATGAGCCACGGCGGCCCGGGGTCGTCGGCTTGTGCTTACGGATTCCCATGAGTCTTGTCCTTCTTTTACGAAGGATCGCTTAGAGCGATCCACCGAAGATGTCGATCGATCCGTCCTTGAGGGCGACAATGGCACGCTTGGTGTCCTTGCGCTTTCCCCAACCGGTGCGAGTGCGGCGGCGCTTGCCCTGACGATTCAGGGTGTTGACCTTGGCAACCTGCACATTGAAGATCGATTCAATGGCGTTCTTGATCTCAGTCTTGTTCGACCCCTGATCGACGATGAAGGTGTACTTTCCCTCGTCCATCAAGCTGTAGGTCTTTTCCGAGACGACCGGAGCGACGATGACGTCGCGTGGGTCCTTGAAGTTCAGACTCATGATGCGTCCTCCGATTTGCGGTATCCGCCCAGGAACGTCTCCAGCGCTGACTCGGTGAACACGATGTCATCGGCGATCAGCACATCGTATGTGTTGAGCTGATCGGAGGTGAGCACGTGAACGTGAGGCAGGTTGCGAACGCTGCGCTCGGTGAGCTCGTCGTCACGGTTGAGCACCACGAGGGTGTTCTTGCGATCGGAGAGGCTGGCCAGAGCGAGCTTCGCCTGCTTGGTCGACGGTGCTTCGCCGGTGATCAGGTTCTTCACAACGAAGACCTGATCGAGACGTGCGCGATCCGAGAGAGCGCCGCGCAGAGCAGCGGTCTTCATCTTCTTGGGGGTCCGCTGCGAGTAATCGCGGGGAACCGGCCCGTGCACGACTCCACCACCGTTGTACTGAGGAGCACGGATCGAACCCTGGCGGGCGTTACCGGTACCCTTCTGGCGGTAGGGCTTGCGACCGCCACCGCGTACTTCGGAGCGGGTCTTTGTCTTGTGTGTACCCTGACGGGCTGCTGCCAGCTGTCCGACAACAACCTGGTGGATCAACGGCACGTTGGTCTGCACGCCGAAGATCTCGGCTGGCAGGTCAACTGATCCGGTCTTCGCACCAGCAGCATCGACGACGTCGACTGTCTTGACATCAGTCATTACGTTCAGCCCTCCTTCGCGGCCGAGCGAACGAGAACGACTGCACCCTTGGGGCCAGGTACGGCACCCTTGATGAGCAGGAAGTTGTTCTCGGTGTCCACGGCGTGGATCGTGAGGTTCTGGGTGGTGTGCTTGACTGCACCCATACGGCCGGCCATGCGCATACCCTTGAACACGCGACCAGGGGTCGCGGCTCCGCCGATTGAACCCGGCTTGCGGTGGTTGCGGTGCGAACCGTGGGAGGCGCCGACACCGTGGAAGCCATGACGCTTCATGACACCGGCGGTTCCCTTACCCTTGGTCTTTGCGGTCACATCGACCTTGATCCCGGCGTCGAACGTATCGACTCCGAGTTCCTGACCCAGCGCGTAGTCAGCAGCGTCTGCGGTGCGCAGCTCGACAAGGTGACGGCGTGGTGTCACGCCTGCCTTCTCGAAGTGGCCTGCAGTGGGCTTGTTGACCTTGCGAGGATCGATTTCGCCGAACGCGATCTGCAGTGCGGGGTAACCGTCGGTTTCCTCGTTGCGGATCTGTGTCACGACGTTGCTGCCGGCGGCCACTACGGTCACCGGTACGAGATTGTTCTGCTCATCCCAAACCTGAGTCATGCCCAGCTTGGTTCCCAGAAGGCCCTTGACCTTGCGGGTCGTAGGGAGAGCTGATGAACGATTGTTCGCCATGTCTGCCTCCCTTAGAGCTTGATCTCGATGTTGACGTCGTCAGCGAGGTCGAGACGCATGAGCGAATCGACTGCCTTCGGCGTCGGATCGACGATGTCGATCAGACGCTTGTGCGTGCGCATTTCGAAGTGCTCACGGCTGTCCTTGTACTTGTGTGGCGAACGGATGACGCAGTAAACGTTCTTCTCCGTTGGCAACGGCACGGGGCCCACAACAGTCGCACCTGCGCGAGTGACGGTGTCCACGATCTTTCGTGCAGCACTGTCAATCACAGCGTGGTCGTACGACTTGAGCCGAATGCGGATCTTCTGTCCCGCCATGGCGTCGTCTCTTTCTTTAGTTACTTCCGGCCATCAACCAACAGTCGATCGAAATGTTCTGTGGTCTGTGCCGGCTGACCATGACCGACCCCCGAGGTCGGGCGTGTCGGCTAATCCTGGCGGAGAATCTTTCAATTCTCATTGAGGGCCGACGGCGCTTCTACTCATTGGCTGCTCGGTCCGAACCCGCTCAAGGCAGATTCATCGATCCGATAGTGTTCCGGACTGTTCGCAGTATCTCTACCGCAGTGCAGGGGTCAACGTCCAAAACGCAACTTCACTATCTTGTCACATAGCACTTCATCGGCGCAATTCCAGGCATCTCACTTGTGAGGCATCTCATGATAGCCTTCCGCTGCAAGGCAGGCAGGCCACTCGCCGAGGCTGGCCCCGTTGTGAATGCACAGAACCCCGGCCCATTGGACCGGGGTTCCGAATCGATCTCTCAGGACCGAAGGCCTGAAATCAAGGCCGAAGCCTCAGCGATCGAAGGTATATCAGGCGGTGATCTTGGTGACTCGACCAGCGCCGACGGTGCGTCCACCCTCGCGGATAGCGAAGCGGAGGCCTTCTTCCATAGCGATCGGCTGGATCAGCTCGACCGACATATCGGTGTTGTCACCAGGCATGACCATCTCGGTGCCCTCAGGCAACGTGATGACGCCGGTGACGTCCGTGGTGCGGAAGTAGAACTGAGGACGGTAGTTCGAGTAGAACGGGTTGTGCCGTCCACCCTCGTCCTTGCTCAGGATGTAGACCTGGCCCTCGAAGCCGGTGTGAGGCGTAATCGAACCTGGCTTCACGATGACCTGTCCGCGCTCCACGTCCTCGCGCTTCGTTCCGCGCAGGAGCAGTCCGACGTTCTCGCCTGCACGTGCGTCAGGCAGAGTCTTGCGGAACATCTCGATGGCGGTGACGGCCGTCTTGGACGACTTCTCCTTGATGCCGACGATTTCAATGTCATCGTTAGGCAGCAGGACGCCGCGCTCCACACGGCCGGTGACGACGGTTCCACGACCGGTGATCGTGAAGACGTCTTCCACAGGCATGAGGAAGGGCTTGTCGATGTCGCGCTCCGGCTCGGGAACGTTGTCATCGACGGCCTGCATGAGGTCTTCGACGCTCTTAACCCACTTCTCGTCGCCTTCCAGCGCTTTGAGAGCGGACACAGGAATGACGGGAGCGTTGTCGCCGTCGAAGTCCTGGCTCGAGAGCAGATCGCGGACCTCGAAGTCGACGAGCTCGATGAGCTCCTCGTCATCGACCATGTCGGACTTGTTCAGTGCGACAACGATGTAAGGCACACCAACCTGACGTGCGAGCAGAACGTGCTCACGAGTCTGCGGCATCGGACCGTCGGTAGCGGCAACCACGAGGATTGCGCCGTCCATCTGAGCAGCACCGGTAATCATGTTCTTGATGTAGTCGGCGTGACCAGGTGCATCGACGTGAGCGTAGTGACGCTTCTCGGTCTGGTATTCAACGTGCGAGACGTTGATGGTGATGCCGCGCTCCTTCTCCTCAGGTGCGTTATCCACCTGGTCGAAGGCGCGAGCCTCATTGAGATCTGGGTACTTGTCCGCCAACACCTTGGTGATTGCGGCGGTCAAGGTGGTCTTTCCGTGGTCAACGTGGCCGATGGTGCCAATGTTGACGTGCGGCTTAGTCCTATCGAAACTAGCCTTTGCCACTGGGTTCCTCCTCGTGGTTGGCAAAAGATATGCGGTTCATATCTTAGACCTTTGTTGGTTATCTTTCATTTCGGTGAACATGTTCTTGCTCACCGTGGCGACCGGGGACCGGAGATTACTCTCCGCCACGCATCTTCTGGACGATCTCCTCGGCGACTGCCTTGGGGACCTCCGCATAGCTGGAGAAAGTCATCGAGTACACCGCACGGCCCTGGGTCTTCGACCGCAGATCACCGATGTAACCGAACATCTCCGACAACGGGACCACAGACTTGACGACCTTCACACCGGAAGCGTCGTCCATCGACTGGATCTGGCCACGTCGGGAATTGAGGTCGCCGATGACGTCTCCCATGTATTCCTCTGGGGTACGCACCTCGACGTCCATGACCGGTTCCAGCAGAACCGGCTTCGCCTTCTGAACGGCCTCCTTGAAGACCATCGAGCCGGCGATCTTGAATGCCATCTCCGAAGAGTCGACATCGTGGTAGGCGCCGTCGATGAGTGTGGCTTTGACGCCGACCATCGGGTAACCGGCGAGCACACCAAGCTGCATGGCGTCCTGAATACCGGCGTCGACGCTCGGAATGTATTCGCGCGGAATACGTCCGCCCGTGACGGCATTCTCGAACTCGTAGATCGTATCGCCTTCGACCTCGAGAGGTTCGAAGGTGACCTGGACCTTCGCGAACTGTCCCGATCCACCCGTCTGCTTCTTGTGGGTGTAGTCGTACTTCTCGACAGTGCGGCGAATGGTCTCGCGGTAGGCGACCTGCGGCTTGCCGACGTTCGCCTCGACCTTGAACTCGCGACGCATACGGTCGACGAGGATGTCGAGGTGAAGTTCGCCCATTCCGCGGATGACGGTCTGACCCGTCTCCACATCAAGTTCGACCCGGTATGTCGGGTCTTCCCTGACGAACTTCTGAATGGCAGCCGAGAGCTTCTCCTGGTCACTCTTGGTCTTGGGCTCAATGGCCACAGAGATGACCGGCTCAGGGAAGGTCATCGACTCGAGAGCGATCGGGGCGCTCGGATCGCACAGCGTGTCACCGGTGGTTGTCTCTTTGAGACCGATGAACGCGTAGATGTGGCCGGCGATGGCCTCTTCGACAGGGTTCTCCTTGTTGGAGTGCATCTGGAAGAGCTTGCCGACGCGCTCCTTCTTGCCGCTCGTCGAGTTGAGAACGGCCTCGCCCGACTTCACCTGTCCGGAGTACACGCGGACGTAGGTCAGCGTGCCGAAGAACGGGTGGGTGGCAACCTTGAACGCGAGAGCCGAGAAAGGCTCATCTTTGGAAGGCTTGCGAGTCAGCTTCTCGTCCTCGTCACGAGGGTTCTCACCGATCATGGGAGGAACTTCAAGAGGCGAAGGGAGGTAGTCGATGACGGCATTGAGCATGGGCTGGACGCCCTTGTTCTTGTATGCCGAACCGCACATGACAGGGAACGCCGTGGAGTTGACGACGAGAGAGCGGATGCCCTCCTTGATCTCGGCAATCGAGATCTCTTCGCCCTCAAGGTACTTCTCCATGAGTTCGTCAGTGGCTTCAGCAACATCCTCGACGAGCTTGGTGCGGTACTCTGCGGCCTTGTCCTGGAGATCCTCTGGGATCTCGATCTCGGTCATGTCCTGACCCTTCTTGGACTCATCAGGCCAGATGTAGGCCTTCATCTCAAGCAGGTCGACGACCCCGGCGAACTCCGACTCGGAACCGATAGGCAGCTGAATGACCAACGGCTTGGCGCCGAGGCGTTCGCGGATGGTGTCGACGGTGAAGTAGAAGTCAGCACCGAGCTTGTCCATCTTGTTGACGAAGCACACGCGCGGCACGTCGTACTTGTCAGCCTGACGCCACACGGTCTCGGACTGCGGTTCAACGCCTTCCTTGCCATCGAAGACGGCGACGGCGCCATCGAGGACGCGCAGTGAGCGCTCAACCTCGACGGTGAAGTCGACGTGGCCCGGGGTGTCGATGATGTTGATCTGGTTGTCGTGCCAGTAGCAGGTGGTGGCAGCCGACGTGATCGTGATGCCGCGTTCCTGCTCCTGGTCCATCCAGTCCATCGTCGAGGCACCGTCGTGGGTCTCGCCGATCTTGTAGTTCACACCGGTGTAGTAAAGGATGCGTTCGGTTGTGGTGGTCTTACCGGCATCGATGTGGGCCATGATGCCGATGTTGCGGACCTTATTCAGGTCGGTGAGCACGTCAAGTGCCACGGTGTCTCTCTCTCACTCGATGATGTGATCGGCTCCCCCGCTGCCCGGCCGGCAGACGCCGCATGACGCCTGCCGGCCAGGGTGCCGGAGAAGAACGATTACCAGCGGTAGTGGGCGAAGGCCTTGTTGGACTCGGCCATCTTGTGGGTGTCTTCGCGACGCTTCACAGCGGCACCGAGGCCGTTGCTCGCGTCGAGAATCTCATTCATGAGGCGTTCGGTCATCGTCTTCTCACGACGCTGGCGGGAGTAGGCCACGAGCCAGCGCAGTGCCAAAGTCGTCGAACGAACCGGACGGACATCGACCGGAACCTGGTAGGTTGCGCCACCGACACGGCGAGAGCGAACCTCGAGGGATGGGCGGATGTTGTCGAGAGCCTTCTTCAGGTTGACAACTGGGTCATTGCCGTTCTTCTCACGGGTACCTTCGAGAGCACCGTAGACGATGCGCTCAGCGGTCGAACGCTTTCCGTCGAGCAGGATCTTGTTGATCAGCTGCGTGACGATCGGCGAACTGAAGACCGGGTCAATGACGATCGGTCGCTTTGGTGCAGGACCTTTACGTGGCATTACTTCTTCTCCCTCTTCGCACCGTACTTGCTGCGTGCCTGCTGGCGGCCCTTGACACCCTGGGTGTCAAGCGAACCGCGAACGATTCGGTAGCGCACACCTGGCAGGTCCTTGACACGACCACCGCGCACGAGCACGATCGAGTGCTCCTGCAGGTTGTGTCCTTCGCCTGGAATGTAGGCAGTCACTTCGATCTGGCTCGAAAGCTTGACACGAGCGACCTTGCGAAGAGCCGAGTTCGGCTTCTTGGGTGTAGTGGTGTACACACGGGTGCACACTCCACGACGCTGCGGGCTGCTCTTCAGAGCAGGAGCGTCGGATCCTGCGGATTTGACATGTCGTCCCTTGCGGACGAGCTGCTGGATTGTCGGCACTAAGCGTTCTCCATTTGCTTCTCGATAAACCTAATTCCCAACGTTGGCCATGGCATCAGCCATGTTTGTGAACCGTGGGACATATCCGACTGAACACCGGGTGAAGCTTCACGCCCGATGCCAGTATTCGCGCGACGGCCTGAACCCTGCACTCGGGTGTGTCGCAATGACACAGAACCTATGCAGAATGACACGTCGGCGGCCTGCCTCTGGCGAATTCTCACAATGGGTCCGGATCTCACAAAACATCCGGTATGGTCGTTCGCCGACGCAGATAACACAATCAGTCGCATCCTAGAATATCGCGGTCTCCCGCATCTGGTCAAAACCAGCTGCTGTGCGTTGCACGACACAACCCCCGCCACCCCGGCGCAGGGAACCCACTCCCCGGGTGCACCTACTCTTCGCGGACCGAAGTCCGAGCTCTTCCCGGACCGAAGTCCGAGGCCGCCAGCCGCCGATAACCTCGCGGACCCGAGGCTATCGCTTCCTTGACTCATTCAAGAAAAGGCGGCAAGCTGTTGCTGTGGCTGAGAACAAGGATAGACACGAATCGGAACCGACCGCAGCACTGCGGGAGAGTTCCCTTCGCGTGACGAAACAGAGAGTCGCGGTTCTCGCTGCTGTGTGCGACCACCAGCATGCAGACACCGAGACTGTCATCCGCGCTGTTCGAGAGAACCTCCCCGACGTATCGCATCAGGCGGTGTACGACTCGCTGCACACACTCACCGAGGTCGGACTCGTGCGGTGCATTCAGCCGTCCGGGTCCGTGGCCCGTTACGAGAGACGCATAGGGGACAATCACCATCACCTCGTGTGCCGCTCGTGCAATCTCATCGTCGACGTCGACTGTGCGGTCGGGCAGGCCCCCTGCTTGACCCCTTCACGCGACGCTGGATTCGTCATCGAACAGGCCGAAGTCACTTTCTGGGGCCTGTGCCCTGACTGCGCTGAGTCTGCAGCGCCTTCGGGCAGCACCGAACCCGCCTCGGCGGTCTGAGCCGATCCACCCAATGACAAAGCCACACCTTTGTCTTCAACCGGGTCCAAACGGGACTCGAAAGTGAAAGGAACACTATGACCGATACTTCCACCGCCGGCGGCTGTCCAGTCGCCCACGCCACCTCGGCAGAGGCGACGGCGCCCGATGCCGACTCGCTGGTCGATCCCAGCCAGGGCGATGCCAACTCGCATTGGTGGCCGAATCGCCTCAACCTCAAGATCTTGGCCAAGAACCAGCCTGCCCGCGACCCGATGGACGAAGGCTTCGACTACGACGCCGAGTTCGCCAGCCTCGACTACTACGCGCTCAAGGCCGACATCGAAGAGCTGCAGAAGACGAACGCCGACTGGTGGTCGGCCGATTTCGGTCACTACGGCCCGTTCATGATCCGCATGGCCTGGCACTCCGCCGGCACCTACCGAGTCCAGGATGGACGCGGCGGCGGCGGCGAAGGGCAGCAGCGTTTCGCGCCTCTGAATTCCTGGCCCGACAACGTGGGTCTTGACAAGGCCCGTCGACTGCTCTGGCCGGTCAAGAAGAAGTACGGCAAGAAGATCTCTTGGGCTGACCTATTCATCCTCGCCGGAAACGTGGGTCTCGAGTCCATGGGCTTCAAAACTTTCGGCTACGCCGGTGGCCGCAAGGACGTGTGGGAACCCGACAATGACGTCTACTGGGGCTCCGAGACCGAATGGCTGGGCACCGACAAGCGCTATGTGGGCAACCGCGAACTGCAGAAGCCGCTGGCGGCAACAACCATGGGCCTCATCTACGTCAACCCTGAGGGCCCAGAGGGCAAGCCGGATCCGCTGGCCGCGGCCATCGACATCCGCGAGACCTTCGGACGCATGGCCATGAACGACGAGGAGACCGTCGCTCTCATCGCAGGTGGACACACCTTCGGCAAGACCCACGGCGCAGCACCCGAGTCGCACAAGGGCGGAGATCCGGAAGCCGCACCGATCGAGGAGCAGGGCCTGGGCTGGAAGTCCGATTTCGGCACCGGCCAGGGCAATGACACCGTCGGCAGCGGCATCGAGGTCACGTGGACCTACCACCCCACCCGGTGGGACAACGAGTTCTTCCACATCCTCTTCGCCTACGAATGGGAGGTCTTCGAGAACGAAGGCGGACACCTGCAGTGGCGCCCAGTCGACGGCGGCGGCGATGACATGGTTCCGATGGCTCAGGGCGACGGACGCCGTGAGCCCCGCATGCTCACAACCGACCTTTCGCTGCGTTTCGATCCCATCTACGGTGAGATCTCGCGCCGCTTCAAGGACGACCAGAAGGCCTTCGAGGATGCCTTCGCCCGCGCCTGGTTCAAGCTCACTCACCGTGACATGGGCCCATCCACTCGCTACCTCGGACCCGAGGTCCCCAGCGAAGAGCTCATCTGGCAGGACCCGGTCCCGGCCGGCACACCGCTCGATGCGAGCCAGCTCGAGGCCGTCAAGACGGCCGTGCGCGAATCCGGACTGAGCGTCTCCCAGCTCGTCTCAACCACCTGGGCCGCAGCATCATCCCACCGTGTCTCCGACTTCCGCGGCGGAGTCAACGGCGGACGCCTGCGCCTCGAACCGCAGAAGAGCTGGGAAGTCAACGAGCCCGCGAAGCTGGCCGAGGTCATCACAGTCCTCGAACGCATCGCAGCGGACACCGGAGCAACGTTCGCCGATGTCCTGGCGATCGCCGGCGGCGTCGGCATCGAAACCGCGGCGAAGGCCGCCGGCCATGATGTCAGCGTTCCGGTCTCGACCGGCCGCGGTGACGCGACCCAGGAGCAGACCGACGTCGATTCGTTCTCCTACCTGGAGCCGACTCACGACGGATTCCGCAACTACCTCACCGAGGACCTCCCTCTGTCGGCCGAGTACCTCCTCCTGGACAAGGCGAGCCTGCTCGGTCTGACCCCTTCGGAGCTGACCGTGCTCATCGGTGGGCTGCGGGTCCTCGGTGCGAACTATGAAGATTCGGAGCTCGGTGTGTTCACCGACCGTCCCGGCGAGCTGACGAACGATTTCTTCGTCAACCTCCTGGAACTGGGCAACGTCTGGAAGCCGATCGGACCGTCCGAATCCGCCACTGTCTACGAGTGCTTCTCCCCAGAGGGAGAGAAGCTGTGGACCGGAAGCCGTATCGATCTGCTCTTCGGAGCCAACTCCGAGCTGCGCGCCATCGCCGAGGTCTACGCCTCCGATGACGCCCAGGAGAAGTTCGTCAACGACTTCGTCAAGACCTGGAGCAAGCTCGTCGAAGCAGACCGCTTCGACCTGCACCGCTGAGCGATCTGAGAACGCACGAGTGTGCCCCCACCACGATCCGTGGTGGGGGCACACTCGTATCCGGGATGGAATCGGGCAGCTGCGCCGCGTTCGGGATCAGTCCTCTCGATTGAGGACTGCGGCATGCGGCAGAGAGCTCATGCCGAAGAGCGCCACGTTCTCCTCGCTGCCGTCATCCGTCGCCGAGGTGGCATCGTCGGTCTGGTCGCCCGATCCCTGTCCGTCTCCGGCCTGCCCGTCTCCGGCCTGCCCGTCCGGAGGCATCCCTCCGTCCGGGCCTGCACCGCCCTGTTGTCCGCCTCCCTGTTGGCCACCGGGAGAGCCCGGCCCCTGGCTCGTGCCGCTCTCATTCGACATCAGAACCGTTGAGGCTCCTACTGCTCCCCCGGCGAGACCGCCGACGATGAACAGGGCCGCTCCTGCCAGGATGGCCGGAACCAGCGGAACACGCCTCCTCCTCCGACCAGTTCCACCGTTCGCGCCACTCACACCGGCGTTGCCCGGATGATCGGGATCCCTCGGTCCTGCCTCGGCGGGGATGGTCCGATTCTGATCGGGGTTCTGATCGGAGTTGGGGTTGGGAAGGTTCGGATTCTGGTTGTCTGTCATGGAATCTCCTTGGTTGTCAGTGATTCCACTCTCGTGTGCTGTGCTGTAGCGAGTCCCAGTCGAGGCTGTGTCCAGCCTGTGCAGTTGGGTTCGAGTCCGATGGGAGACCCTCAGGCCGCCCGGAATCGCAGCTCGAACGCGGTGCCGGCGTCGGAGGTCGTCATCGACACCGCGCCGTGCATGAGTTCGACGAGTCCGGCTGCGATCGCCAGTCCCAGACCTGAGGAGCCTCCACGCACTCCCTCGGCCCTGGTTCGTGCTGAGTCGCCGCGGACGAAACGGTCGAAGACGGTCTCGCGGATCTCTTCGGGGATTCCCGGTCCGTCGTCACTGATGCGGATGCTCACCGTCTGCTCGGACTCAGCTTCGTCACCAAGTTCGGCCTCGACATGGACCCGTGTGCCCGTGGGCGTATGGACACATGCATTGGTCAGCACGATGGCGACCGCCTGTCGCACCTGGTCGCCGGCACCGCGGATCTCCAAGGCGTCCGGAGGCAGATCCAGATGGATCGTATGCTCTGGGCTGAGCACATGGGCATCTTCGACGAGTTCCAGGAGCAGCGCAGAGACGTCGACGGTATCCTCCTTGGTCGGTTGTCGGCCGGCTTCCAACCGGGCAAGGAGGAGCAGGTCATCGACGAGCGAGGACATCCGAATCGCTCCCGAGTCGATCCGTCCCAGCGAAGTCTGCACCTCAGCGGGAAGTTCGCCCCGATACGGTCTGGTCAGATCCGCCCATCCGCGGATCGTCGCGATCGGTGTCCGCAGCTCGTGCGAGGCATCGGCGACGAACCGTCTCATCTGCTCCGTCCCCCGATACCTCTCGTCCAGGGCGGAGCCGACGTGGTCGAGCATCCGGTTCACCGACGCACCGACGTCGCCGACCTCGGTGCCGGGCATTGCGAGATCGGCTGGCACCCGCAGCGCCAGTTCAGGTTCGCCCTCCCCCAGCTCAAGGTCCGTCACCTCTCGTGCGGTGCGGGCGACATCTCTCAGATCGCGCAGCTGCCGATGGATGATGACGGCCATGAGCAGAGCCGTGGCCAGCACACCGATGAGCACCACAAGAGCGGTGGTGTAGGCCGTGCGCTCAAGTGCCGAGTCGACATTGTTCTGCGGCACGCCGTAGACGGTCGTCGTCCCCTCATCGTCGAAGGCTGCGACTCGATAGGTGCCGTAGCCGGGAACATCGACAGAGCGATGGCCCGAGGCCGGGCTGCCCGACGCCGGATCGCCAGGCTCACCGCTGAACCCGTCACCGGATGTCTCACCCCCGGTCACCGCTTCGACGTTGAGGAGTGCATCCACAGCGCCCGCGGGAAGTGTCTGCGGCTGTGTGCGCCCAGCCTCGGCGATCAAACCCTCCGCGGAGTCACCGGTGCCGACGACCACGAGCGCACCGTCGCCCACGCCCGGCTGGAATAGGTAGCGCAGCGCCTGGTCGACCGGGGTGGACGAATCATCATTCCCGCCTGCGGGAGCGCCGACTCCATCTGCAGCACCTTCCTCCGAGGCCGGCCTGTCCCCCGGCTTCTGCCCGGGTCCGAAATCGACGCGGGCATGATGGGTCATCCCGGCCAGCTGACTGTCGAGATCGGACATCAGAGAGGCGCGAACACTCCACCATGAGGCGGCGCCGATCCCGGCTCCCACCAGGACCAGGACGAGACTGGCGAGAACAATCAGACGGGTCTGCAGCCGCCACCGGCGCACGGGAGAAGCGACCTTCACTGATCGGCCCGAAGGATGTAGCCGGCCCCGCGCTTGGTGTGGAAGAGGTTCGGAAGATCCTCGAACGGGGCGTCGATCTTCTTCCGCAGGTACGACACGTACAACTCCACAATGTTTCCGTTGCCGCCGAAGTCGTAGTCCCAGACGCGGTCGAGGATCTGCGCCTTCGACAGCACGGCGCGCGGATTGCGCATGAACAGCAGCAGCACTTCGAACTCCCGCGCCGTGAGATCGATCGGGTGACCGGCCCGGATCACCTCATGAGAACGAGCATCAAGCTCCAGATCGCCTACCCGCAGCAGATCCTCATCACCGCTCGGCACAACGGGAGCGCTGCGCCTCAGCCTGGCCTCGACTCGGGCAATGACTTCGTCGAGGTTGAATGGCTTCGTCACATAATCGTCCCCGCCGAGGCGCAGCCCCGTGAGCCGGTCATCGACCTCGTCGCGAGCGGAGAGAAACACAACTGGGGTGTCGATGCCCTCGCCGCGCACCTTTTCGATCACGGCGAATCCGTCGAGGTCCGGCAGCATGACGTCGAGGACGATCGCATCGAAGTGCTCGCTCCTGGCCCGCGCCACCGCCTCTCTGCCCGTGCCCACGCTCACCGCCTCCCAGGCTTTGACCTGACAGGCCATGACCAGGAGCTCGGCCAGATTGGCCTCGTCATCGACGATGAGCACGCGGGCCGGCTGTGCCTCAGTGCCTATGGCTGTTGGATTCATGATTCGATTATCCCCCTCATCCGTCACTCAGATCGTAGAGCGAAACGGAATCGACGGTCGTGGCCTCGAAGTTCGCCTCGACCCATTCGGAGATCTCCGCCGAGGTGGACGACCCGTTTCCGCCTCCCCCAGGTCCGCCGCCCTGACCGTCGGCTCCGGAGCCGATGTACCAATGGATCTGGCCCTCGGAGACGAGCCGTTTGAATTCCTCGAGAGTCGGAGAGGGATCGGTGCCGTTGAATCCGCCGATGGCCATCACAGGTTCTTCCAGTGCCAGCTGATAGCCGGCGGCCTGGTTGGCTCCGGTCGCCGCAGCCACCCAAGTGTAATCGGGCGCATCCTCCCCGAGGAGCTCGGTGAGTTCAGCCGTTGGGGTCACTCCGTTGAGCAGATCGCCCATGCCGCCGCCTCCACCACCGGGACCGCCTTCACCACCGGGGCCGCCCCCGCCAGGGCCGCCCATGCCCGAACTCGTTCCGGCGATCGTGACGATCGAACCCTGAGTCGAGCCGGCGATCGTGCGCGCACTCAGCTGTGCCGAGATCGCCAAGCTGGCGATGATGGCCACCGAGGCGATCGCCGCGATGAGGAGTCGATGCGGACGCTGGCCGTCGTGGCCTGCTCGCAGCCTGTGACCTGCTCCGATCAGGAACAGCGCACCCAGGATGGAGACCGCGAGCACGCTCCAGCGCAGGAAACCTGGGATCCCGCTCATCGAGGCTGTGAGAATGAACTGCCACGCACCCGTCAGCGCCCAAGCCAGCGCCAACAGCAGCATGCCACCATAGCTTCCGCGTGTGAGGAGCAGAGCAACACCGATGGCGACGATCACGGCGATCGCCGGCACCAGAGCCACTGTGTAGTACTCGTGGACGATGCCGTTCATGGTGCTGAGCACCAGCCAGGTCACCATGAGCCACGCACCCCACATCACCACGGCCGCTGCTAAGCTGCCCGATTTGGGCTCGACCGGGAGCTGCGTGCTGCGGGGGCGGCGACGGCGGGCCACCTCGGCGCGGCAGAGCACAACGACGATCACGGCAAGCAGGAGCAGAGCCGTCGGCAGGAGCCAGGCGATCTGGGCACCGAAGCTGCCGGTGAGCAGTCGGGCGATCCGGTCTCTCCCCAGCCTCCGCCGCCCTGACCTCCTCCGCCACCGCCTACGGACCCGGCCTCATCGCCAGTCAGGCGCCCGAATCCGTTGTAGCCGAAAGTCAGTTCGAGGAAGGAGTTGCTCTGTGAGCCACCCACATAGGGACGATTCGCTGCAGGAGTGAGCTCGACGAGGGCGATCCACCAACCGGCGCTGATCACCATCGACACGATCGGGACCAGCAGCAGGAGTCCCCGACGCAGCCATGAGCAGCGGGCGAAGAACATCCAGGCCGCTGCCAGTCCCGGCACGATGAGCAGCACCTGGAACTGTTTGGTGAGGAAGCCCAGGCCCAGACCGACGCCGGCGAGCGCAAGCCAAAGGATGGCGGCCCGCCTCGCGGGACTTCGGGTGCTGCCCACGGCGACGCAGCGCATGCTGGGTCGCCACCACCGCACCCACCATGAGCGTGAC
>NZ_JACBOT010000007.1 GCF_021532275.1 Brevibacterium sp. UCMA 11754 | reverse complement strand
GATATATCGTACTCGAAAGAGTAAAAAGAACGAGTATTCGTTTTCAAGGATAGGACTGGCATGGCGACGAGAATCCTCAGCAGCTCGGACGGCACCGACGATGGTCACGGCAGAACGAGCACGACCGACACGAGTGCGCGCAAGCCCAGCCTCAAACAGGCACTGCTCGCCGCAATCTTCGCCGCGGCCATCGTCACAGTCATCCTGCTCGCATTCAGCTGGCCGACTGTCACGTCTGAGCCCAAAGATCTTCCGATTGCGGCCGTAGGCGATCAGGAACAGATCGATCAGATCGCGGCCGATGCCCCCGATGGGATGCTCGATCTGAGGAAGGTCGACTCCCGAGCCGAGGCGCAGCAGCTCATCCGTGAACGTGAGGTCTACGGAGCACTCCTGCTTGGCGACGACCCTGAGATCCTCACCTCGACTGCCGCTTCCCTCCTGTTGCCCAGCAGCTGGGTGGGATCGCCGCTCAGATGCAGCAGAAGATCGACAAGCAGGCGATCTCGGGCATGCAGGACGGAATGAAGGAGATGCAGGACGCACTCGCAACGGCCTCTCAGCCAGCCGGGTCTCAGCCCGATCCTGGTGCCCCACAGCAAAACCCAGGCAACCAGACACAGGCCCCAGACGCCTCGGCGATGGAGGTCCCTGAGGTCACGGTCACGGATGCCGTGCCGCTCAACGACGACGATTCCACCGGTGCCGGCCTTGCGATCGCCGGTCTGCCCCTGACCATCGGCGGCATCATCGGCGGCGTGCTCACCAGCATGCTCGTCCACTCTCGCCGCATGCGCGCGGTTGCGGTCGTGGCCTACGGTGCGATCGGCGGACTCGCCCTCACCCTCGTCCTGCAGACGTGGTTCGGCATCCTGCAGGGCAACTTCGGGCTCAACGTTCTGGCTGCAGGCCTTGCTGTAGCAGCGACTGCGGCACTCATCAATGGCTTCGTCTCACTGATAGGACCGGGTGGCATAGCGATCGGCGCGGTGCTCACGATGTTCATCGGCAACCCGATCGCCTCACTCCAGGCACCGAAGGAGTTCCTCGCAGGGGCCTGGGGAGACATCGGCCAGTTCCTCGTTCCCGGCGCCTCGGGAACCCTGCTGCGCAACCTGTCCTACTTCCCGGATGCACCCATGGCGATGCAATGGTGGGCGCTCATCGGCTGGTTCGCCTTGGGCATCGCCCTCATCCTCGTCGGCCACCTCAAGGCTCATTCGAAGTAGAGGGTTGCCGTGAGCTGACTTGTTCCTTCGCCCCACGGCAGTGGAACAGATGACGATATGGCACGCCACACCTGCCACCGGTTACCTGGCCCCACCTGCACTCGGCGACTATCCTCGGGTGCAGGGGGTACACACCGATGACAGCACTGACGAACGTGACGATCTGCCGCACGTGCGGTGTCGAGACGAGCACGCCTCCACCGGATGTGTGTCCGATCTGTTCGGATGAGCGCCAGTGGCTGCCGGAGTCGGGCCAGGACTGGACGACCCGTGAACAACTCGAGTTCGAACACCACAGCGTCTCCATCGTCGAACGCGAACCAGGTCTCTACGCGCTGCGTGTGGAGCCGAAGTTGGGCATCGGACAGACGTGCTATCTGGCGCAGACCGAGCATGGCAACCTGCTCTTCGAGGTCCCGCCCTACATCGACGAGGACGTCATCGCCGCAGTCTCGAACCTCGGCGGGGTTCAGGCCATCGCTGCCAGTCATCCTCACATGTTCGGCCTGCAGCTCGAGTGGAGCGCGGCCTTCGACGATGCACCGATCTTCGTCTGCCGTGCAGATGCCGGCTGGGTCCAGCGCGAGGGATTGAACATCTGGCGCTACTATCAGTTTGCTGAACCAGTTCCCGGGGTCCGCTTGATGCGCACAGGCGGTCATTTCCCCGGCAGCGCGGTGGCCATGTGGACCGGCCAGGACGGCCGAGGCGTGATGCTCAGTGGAGACACGATCGCACCGGTCGCTCGCTCAGGGTGGGTGACGTTCATGCGCAGCTTCCCCAACTATCTGCCGCTGTCGGCAGGTGTTGTCAGACGCATCGCAGCCTCGGTGGCTGACCTCGACTTCGATCGGATGTACGGCAACTTCGGGCAGACGATCTCCACCGGGGCCAAGGAAGCGGTGGCAACCTCGGCCGAACGCTACGCCGAATGGGTCTCAGGTGCCCACGACGAGCTCACCTGAGAAGACGGCTCGAGTTCCTGTCCAGAAAGCCCCTGCCCGGAATGCACCTGTCAAGGCACGAACCAAAACCGGCCAGGTCCGCGTTGACGGACCTGGCCGGTGAATCCAGCGATGCTGTGAAGATCAGCGTGAGCGGAACTGCGCGGTGACTGGGCAGTCGAAGGGATCGGCCTGGCCCAGTCCGGCCCGGTTGAGGTACCGGACGATGATGCCGAATGATTCGAAGAGTGTCGTCTCCGTGTATTTGATGTCCTTCTGAGCACAGTACTCGCGGACCATCGGCTGAACCTTGTGCAGGTTGACGCTGGGCATGCTGGGGAACAAGTGGTGTTCGATCTGGTAGTTCAGTCCACCCATGAGGAAGCCCATCGGACGACCGCCCGAGATGTTGCGTGACATCAATGTCTGGCGGCGCAGGAAGTCGATCTTCACATCCTTGGGAACGATCGGCTGTCCCTTGTGGTTAGGGGCGAACGAACCGCCCATGTGCAGGCCGAAGACCATGACCTGGACGATGGTGAACACGATGCCGATGAGAGGTCCGGCGGCCCAGATCGCCAGGAGGGGGAAGCCGATGATTCTGATTCCGATGAAGATGCCTTCGATCCAGCGGCGCTTGATCGAGGATTGTCCCACGAGGATCGCCTTGACCGAGTTCACGTGCAGCTGCAGGCCCGCCAGGGTCAGCAGTGGGAAGAAGAACCAGCCTTGGTGTGAGGCGAACCACTTCCGCACTCCGGTGAGTCCTTTAGCATCTTCGGGGTCGAAGATCAGGGCGCCCGGGGCGATGTCGCCGTCGACGCCTGCCTTGTTCGGGTTGGCGTGGTGGAGAGCGTTGTGCTTCTTCAGCCACCAGCCGTAGCTGAGACCGATGAACAGGTTGCCGATGATGGTGGAGACCCACTCGCCGACCTTGCCGTTGGTGAAGATCTGACGGTGAGCTGCGTCGTGGGCGACATATGCCGTCTGGGTGAAGAGGATTCCGAAGACGACTGCTGTGGCCATCTGCCACCAGCTCTCGCCGATGAGGAAGAGCATCGCGAAGGCGACGACGTAGGAGAGTCCGATGAGGACGAAGCGCAGCGTGTTCCAGCCGGGGCGTCGTGCCAGCAGACCGGCCTCTTTGACCTGAGCCATCAGCGCGCTGAAGTCGCTGGTGAATTCCTGCTTATCGGTACCGCGATTGGCTCGCCTCCGCTCGAGCACCTCAGCCCTTGTCTCTTTTCCAAGAGTGGGCGTCGACAGCGACCTATTCACGACATCTACTGGTTCCATATTACTTACCGTACGAGGTGGATCATCGACTTGGCATCACCCCAGAGCACCGTATTTCACCCCCTACCCAGGTAGGGGGTTGTGTCATCAGACCTGGGCGCCGGGAACGACGAGCCCGGATTCATAGGCGGCGATGACTGCCTGAGCGCGGTCTCGGGCGTCGAGTTTGTAGAGAATTCGCGAAACATGGGTCTTGACGGTCTGTACCGCGATGAACAGTGAGGCAGCGATCTCCGTGTTGGTCTCACCTCGTGCCACCAGTACCAGGATCTCGCGTTCGCGGTCGGTGAGGTCGGGCAGGGCGGCCGCGTTCGATGTCTGCGGTCCTGCGGCGAAGTGCTCGATCACTCGGCGGGTGACACTCGGGGCCAGCAGCCCCTCACCCGATGCCACCACCCGCACTGCCTCGGCGAGTTCGTTGGGTGGGGCATCCTTGAGGAGGAAGCCGCTGGCACCGGCACGAATCGCATCGAAGACATAGTCGTCGATGTCGAAGGTCGTGAGCATGATTATGCGCACAACGTCATCGTCGATTGCGCTGGTGTCTTGGGTGCTCAACGCCAACTTCGACGCCTGCGGGTTCGTAGTTTGCCGGGCCGCCTGCCGCGATCTGGCCGAGAGGATCTCACGGGTGGCTTCGATGCCGTCGAGCTCCGGCATGCGCACATCCATGAGCACGATGTCAGGCTTCAGCTCGGCGACGAGGCCGACGCATTCGACGCCGTCCTGCGCCTGACCCACCACCTCGATGTCGGGGTGCGCGTCCAACAGCGCGGCGAAGCCTGCTCGAACCATTGCCTGATCATCAGCAATCACGATGCGAATCACGCGTTGCTCCTCTCATCACCCTGCGATTGATCTGATGTGTCGTCTGCGCTTATGTCTGAGCCGTCTGCGTTTATGCCTGTGTCGTGTGAGTCTGATTCTGAATTTGTGGCTATGTCTGAATCTGGGCCCGAGTCAGCCTCGCCCAGATCGCGCTCGCTCGAATCACGCTTACCCGAATCACGCTTACCGGAATCGCCCTTAGGCGAATCGGCCACGGCCAGCGGCAGCACGGCCTCGACTTCGAAACCTCCGCTGCTGGTCCAGCCGGTGCGGAGTTCTCCTCCGACCGAGGCCGCACGCTCTCGCATTCCGATGAGGCCCTGATGACGATGGACCTCGTTCTTCGCCGCCTCCGACGGGCCCTTCCCGGCAGTGTTGACGACGTTGATCCACAGGGCGGTGCCGCCGCTGTCGACCTTGATGTGAATCTGGGACTCGGTGGCGTGGCGGATGGCGTTGCTCAGCGCTTCCTGGACGATGCGGTATCCGGCCAGCCCGGTGCTGTCGCGCAGGCTGCGATCCAGCGGTCCCCCACTGCGTTCCATCGTGACCTTGACTCCAGCCTGTTGTGCCTTCTTCACCAGGCCTTCGACCTCGGAGAACTTCGGCTGAGGTGCAAGCTGCTGGTTCGAATCGTCATTGCGCAGAACTCCCAGCAGTCCTCTCATCTCGGTGAGGGCGTGGCGGGCGGAGACGGAGATGTCTTCGAACTCCTTCTCCACGTCTGCGTCGATGTTGGGGTGGCGAAACGGTGCGCTCGAGGCCTGGATATTGATGATCGACATGCTGTGGGCGACGATGTCGTGCAATTCACGGGCAATCCGCGTCTTCTCCTCGACCACGACGCGCTTCGAATGCTCCTCGGCGGTATTCTCCTGTTCCTGCAGCAGCTGCGATCGGATTAGATGCCACTGCTGGACGATGACTGCGGCCACATAGAAGCCACCTGCGATGCAGGAGAAGATGACGATGTTGACGATCGAGGATTCCGACCTGCTCTCGGGGTACTGAATATGCCCGAAGACGGCAGCCGCCGCTGAGATTGCGATGCTCGCCAGCAGCGCGGCCAAGGCCACACCCCAGTGGGCACGGAGGCCCACAATGAGGATGATGAGGATCTGGGTGATCATCATCGGCACCATCCATGGCCAGGGAGCACCCGAAAGGTACGGGCCGAGCAGCGGAAGGACACCGCAGGCGACGACGGAGACGATCGCGCCGAAGAGCGGGCGCAGCATCGACAGCGGCATCGACCCCGCGTGGATCACAGTGACGATGAACGCCAGGGCCACAGGAGCTTCATGGACTCCCACCGCGATTGAGGACTCGACGGCGAGCATCACGATGGCAGTGAAGATCACGGCCACCCAAGCCAGCGCCTCAGGGTTGAATCTGCGGTCCGGTGGCAGGAATCTGTCGAACAGCTTGCTGAACAGCACGAATTCCGGTTCTCCTTCTGCGGCCCTGCGCCGATTATTCGGCCCTGCATCGACCCGAAAGGTCGACTCACCTGGCACACTTCGTCAGTGTGACAGTAGCAAACACGGCTAGGCGTCTCGTGAGAAATCGGATCCGTCACCGCCTTGAACCTGAGAACACCGCTTTGAACCAGAGAAAACTGCCATTGACCGGAAAATGGGAAAGCAGAAGCCAGAGACCGCCGAGGCGGTCCCTGGCTTCTGCCAGTCGGCCCGGTCTGACCATGTCGCTCAGCCCAGTGAGATCTCGATCGGATCAGCGAAGAGTCCACCTTCGAAGGTGAGCTTGTCCGGTGAGACATCGGCGGGGACGTCGAAGACGAGAACGCCCTTAGCCGTGTTGCCCGGGTTGATCTCCTCGGCGAAGAGAATGGAATCAGCGTCGGCATAGAGTCCGGCTTCCGAGTCCGCGGAATAGGTGTTCCCAGCTTCGTCGCCGAGCTTGATGTTGTCCTCCCAGAAGAAGTCCGGCGCCGAAGCCGTGTTCTTCACGGACAGGTTGACGGTGACGAACTGGCCCTGGGCCTCTGCGCCCAGGTACTCGTCGCCGACTGAGGAGACGCCGTCCTTGACCGAGTTGACGGTGACTTCCCAGTCATCGGCGGCCACCACATCGCCGATGCCGTAGCTGGCAGCAGCGTCTTCTTCGGCCGCCTTGTCCGCGGCAGGCTCTTCCTTCGCCTTGTCACCGCTTGCCGCCTCGTCCTCGGCGACGGCAGCAGAGGATTCGGTATTCTCTGCCGAATCGTCTCCCCCGCCGGAGATGGCACTTCCGATGATGACGACGACCAAGATGAGAACAATCCAGAACCACCAGCGTTTGAGCAGCGGCTTCCTCCGCTTCGGCGGTCTCTGTCCTGAGCTGCCTGGACCATAGGCACCGGGGCCGTAACCACCGGGTCCATAGGCGCCCTGGCCAAACGCACCTGAATCATACCCACCGGGGCCACCGTATCCGCTGGCTCCTGCGGGGCCGGCGCTCGGATGTCCAGCACCCGGGTAACCGGACGCCTGCGGGTCAGCCATCGGCGAGCCGGCCATCTGCGGACCAGGCACGCGGTAGGTGGAACCTTGCGCATTGACACCAGGCTGAGGCTGGGCTCCAGGGTGCGGCTGAGGCTGAGCACCGGGCTGTGCTTGCGGCTGAGCACCGGGCTGCGTGTGTGGGTCATTGTGAGTGGACATCATGCTCCTTTGATGATGAGCACCGCGCTCCGCTGGAAGGCGGTTCGAAGCAGCTGGCGCAAATGAAATAGCGAGGTTCGCGTTGATACTCCTTCAGCATTCCGCCTCGGCGAAGATTGGACATCAACCGTTCGGCTCGACCTCGATCATCGATCGGCCAGGCGACGCCAGCCTGATGGTTGACGTCCGGTGTCAGCCCGTGCGGTTACGATTCCTGTTGTGACAGTTCATCCGTTCCCGCCGCCGCATCATGGCTCCTCCGTCCCACCGAGGCCGGCCCAGCCACCGATGCCTGCTGCCTCTGCGACGCCACATCCGGGTGCTGCCTCGCACTCGGAACGTAAACGGTGTCTCCGGCACGGAGCCCAACTGGCGGTGAGCATCCTTGTGGGCGTCATCGCCTATGTGACGGGCTCAGTCATTTCGGCGATGGCGCTGCAGGCGAACCCGTGGGCCTTCGGCAGCAACGGTGAACTCACGAACACGGGAATCGTCGTGGTCCTGCTGCTGAGTCTCGTTTGGCTCAGCGTCTTCGTCCGTCGTCGTTGGCCCCTCGTGCCGTTCATCGCCGGGGCTCTCCTCGCCGCGGGTTGGGGCGATGGGCTCCTGCTCCTCATCGGCCTGTTCCATATCGTCATCCGCGGACCTCGGGTGCGGATGGTCGTCACCGCCGTCATCGGGTCGGTGCTCGTCATCGCCGGAGTGATCCGTCACTGTCTCCTGCCTCCTGCTCTCAACCCATTCGGCCTCATGATCGTGGGTGATCCTGCGGTGATCACCGACGTCGAAGCTTCTGCCCCACCTGCGGACTCTCTGCTGGCGATGAATCTGATGACGATCATCGCCGGCGTCGTCGGACTTGGGGTGAGCATCGGGTTCGGACTGCTGCTGCGTCGGACTCGCAGAATGAAGACCGTCGAGACGATAGCCCAGCGTGAAACCGAACGCAGCGAATCGCTGTCTACGGAACTAGCTCGCCAGTCCGAGCGCAATCTCCTGGCCCGCGAGCTCCACGACACCCTCTCCCACCGGTTGTCCGTCATCTCCCTGCACTCCGGGGCGCTGGAAGTCGGAACTCAGGATGACGCCGAGGTGGCGACCGTCGCCTCTGCCCTGCGCCGAGAGGCACGTGCATCATTAGACGATCTGCGCCACCTCGTCGGCGGTGTGCGTGAAGGAACCTTCGGCGAACAGAGCCGACTGGGACCGACGTCGACTCCGCCGAGCCTGCCCTCCATGGACTCCATCCCGCAGCTCATCGCCTCGGTTCAGGCGACCGGCACGCAGATTCGTCCGTCAATCATCATGCAAGACGTTGAGAGTGCGCCCACGGTGCTTGACCGAGCGGTTTATCGCATCGTGCAGGAGTCGCTGACGAACGCGTTGAAGCACTCCCCCGGTGCACCTGTGGATCTGAGCCTGAGCGTTTCGGCAGACCAGGGAGCGCACATCGTCGTATCGAACGCGCTGCCGACGACCAGGACGAACGAAGATCCGGAGTCGGACTTATCGACGAGCGGTTCGGGAGCCGGGCTCGAGGGAATTCGTGAAAGAACGCACCTGCTCTCGGGCATGGTCAGCATCGGACCGCGTGAGGGGCTGTTCGTCGTCGACGCATCCTTCCCGCCGTTCGAACGCCGGTCTCAACACTGACCAGGCTCAGCCCTGACCGACCTTAGGGCTGACCAGTCTCAGGGCTGACCAACCTCTGGGACGCTCATCACCTGCGTCACGGCGCTCTTCTGTGGCGCCGTTCCCCTCCCGATGCTGTGCCCGCACGGCTTCGCCGCTGTCGTGTCCTGGGCCTCCTGTAGTCTGTTTTCATGGCTCAGACTTCTCCCAGTATCCGCGTCCTCCTCGTCGACGATGACCCGATGGTGCTGACTGGGCTCAAGGCCATACTTCAGGTCGCCGAGGGCATTGACACGGTTGCAACTGCTCTCAATGGCGAAGGTGCACTGGAGCAGGCTTCACTTCATTTCCCTGACATCGTGCTCATGGATGTGCGGATGCCCGGAATCGGTGGCATCGAAGCAACTGCGCGGTTGACCAACAGTGTGCGGCCGCCCAAAGTCATTGCTCTCACCAGCTTCGATTCCGATGATTATCTCTTCGGCGCTCTCGAAGCAGGTGCCAGTGGCTTCCTCCTCAAGGACATCGGTCCTGCGGAGATTGCTGAGGCCATCAGGAAGGTCCATGCCGGTGAGTCGATTTTGGCACCGCAGGCGACGCTGCGGATCATCAGAGCGATCACAGCGAAACAGAATCATCGGACCAAACGCGATGCCGCCGCGCTCATCTCCACCCTGACAGCGAAGGAACGCGAGATCGCTGTCCTCGTCGCACGGGGGTTGTCGAATCGTGAGATCGCCGAGGCGACTTACTCCAGCGAGGCCACCGTGAAGACTCATCTCAACCGGGTGAACGTCAAACTCGATGCCAGTAACCGGGTCCGTATCGCTGTCCTCGTCGAGCGGTCCGGTTTGACCGCGGGTTCCGGCATCATCTGAACGGTCTCGTCGTTTCCAGCCTGCTCAGAATGGCGGCGGATCCTTCGCGAGATCGTGTTCCCATTGCACGCGTGCCTCTTGCCAAGCCTTCTTGATGCGCACGTACTCGACCTTGGAAGTACGGTGATCGGCTGTCTTCCTCGCTCTGTAGTACGCCTGGTTCCTGCGGCGACCTCGCGGCAGACGTTTCATTGTCACAGGGTTCGTCCCCGGTGGCAGGCAGCGTTGGAATACCGCATTCTGCCAGTCCGACATCCGATCGATCATCAATTGTCGACGCTTGGCTTTCGCCAGGTCATAGCTCTCCTGCAGGTGTCGCTGATGGTCGGCAATTGCTTGTTCGCGTTGCCTCGCTTCGTCGCGTTCTCGAATCGCCGTCTCACCGGGCATGAGTTCAAGGACGTACGGCGGTGGAGGAACCTTGTCTTTCGGAAAACGCCACTTTCTGGCACTGATACCAGTCAGTGCGTAGAACTCGATGGCTTGAGCTGCGTCGACGGGCTGGTCGGGAGCCGCGACAGTGGCTGTCACACCATGGGAGAATTCGTATTCGACCAGACCAGATTCCGGCATCCGCACTGAGTAGTTTCGGGCAGTCTTCACCGCGTGGTGCTTTTTGCAGAGACAGTGCAGATTGCTGAAGCGAGTGAGTCCGCCCTGGTCAGGATGGTCATGGTCGAATGGAGTGACGTGGTCGATCTCCGACTTCTCCGCCCTTCGACTGCACCCCGGTACTGTGCAGATCGCCCATTTTGCGATGAGCGTTCTCCGAACATCGTTCGGAATTCTGTAGGTGGTGGCCTTCGCGTCGATGGGTGTGCCTGTCGCCGGATCCGTCAGTATTCTCGTCAGCGTTTTCGAACGGGCACCGATGCGTCGCGCTGTCTCTGCTGGCACCGGCGAACCGTCAGCGAGTGTTCCCGGAAGGTCTGATTCGCCGGTCAACGTCAGGTACGGGACCGTGACCACGACGGCGGCCTGGTTCGCAATCCACCACTGGTCGGTGGGCATGCCAACCGTTACGTCATATTCTGTGATCTCTTCTTGCGTTGGCGAAGCTTGGGAAAAGGCCGTGCCCATTGGAGACGACCCTGCGGCACCTTTCGCACAATCGGTCAGCCCACTGACTCCCTGGTCATCGAAATCAAACAGTGGGTTTCCCCTGTCATCAAGAAGCGAGGATTCTGTGGTGCCTAGGATTCCCGTCACCGGATCGATTCGTTTGACCCTGATGCTCAGCTTCGGCTGTGGCCGGGTCGCAATGTCAAACATGAGATTGCTGATGGTGCGCTCATCGATCACCTCAATACCGGGTGCCAGGTTGAAGGTGTTGGCCTGTCCCGTATGAATCGCTCTCGCCATGGCTTGGATGCGCTGAAAGCTGGCATGGACCTCAGCCGCTGGCCCTGTCAGAGTCATGCATGCTGTTCCATCCTTGAATGTGTCGACATCGACCCTACGTCGACGGGCGGCTGTTTCTGCCCGGTCTTCCGCAGGCTCGAGGAGCTGGATCTTCTTCCGCAGTGCGGTTCGGAAGTACTCGCTCGTCACGTCTGCTCTCCTGACAGAGAGATATTCGTCCAGTCGGGGCAGGAATCGCATGGCAACCGTTTGGCAAAGGTCGGCAGCGGCATCAACATGAGCCTGCGTGAACTCGCCGCCTCGGACTCGGTCGGCGAATCGTGGGAGACCGTGGATCAGCGTCATCGCCGCAGTCAGGCGACGGTAGGTACGCGGCGTCGAGGTTCCGAAGATTGCCGAGATCTCAACGAGGTCCTCGGTGAACACGTTGTCGTGGATCCACCGCGAGAAGTCGGTGTCGGGCTCGAAACCAGGGAAGTCCGGAGGTTCAGGAGCTTCTGGCTCGGGTTCAACCTTGGGCGTTCGAACGTTCTGCGCAAATTCGGCATCGTAGACCATCACTGTCGTCGGGGTGTCGACAACGAGTACGAGCTCGGTGCAGGGTTCGTCGAGGTCGAATTCTTCCGGCGGTCGCGAGTTCCAAGCCAAATCGCTGACGGTCATACGTAGGTTGGCTTCTCTGACTCGTTCCTCTTCTGAGGGCTCTGGGCATCGATCGACTGAGCCGGCAATCGTGGCGAACGTGTACGGGTCGTCCCCTTCGGGAACGTCGGCTCCGTGGTGCTGGATGACCTGCTCAAGGATGACTCCCGCGCTGAGTTCGAATACCTTCAGCTGCGCCCGGTCGTATTCAGCAGATGCACTGCCGAGATTGGTGACGCTCGATTCGTAGCGAACGCTGTAACGTGACGACGCACTTTCATCTGCACTCGTGCCGGCGCCTTTGCCAGCAGAGTCGGGGTTCTTGCTTCGTTCGCTGCGTTGCCCGTCATGCGTTTCGGCTGTGCTTTTCATCGTGTATCACCTGCCTCGTACATCTATGTCGGGAAGAGTGAGTAGAGCACTGAAGAAGTTAACTGATAGTCACATTCTATATTATTCGAATGTTAATTGTATAGATATAATCTAGGATTATTTCTGCTTCTTCTCCGATGCATTGGAGTTTTCCTGGTCGTTTTGTTGATTAATGCTCTCAGAGGGCACTGACACGAGATTTCAGACGGCACTGACACGAGAACTGTCGTTCGGCACTGTCGGCCCGACCCACTCACTCACTGGACTTGGACAGATGACTACTGGCAACCTCGGCGAACTGCTGTCGTGAACGCCATGACAGGCCCAGATACAGAAGGAATGAGGCGAGGAACGACGGGATCGTCGCGCCCATCGGACTCGGGAATGCATAGGTGAGCAGGTAGGACACAATGGCGCCGACTATCCACACGGCGACTGCGGCCCAATTGACACCACGCGTGTAGGAGTAGATACCTCCGGCGTCACTCAAGATGTCTCTCGTATAGGTCCGGCGCTTAATGATGTAGTAATCGACGATGAGGATCGCGAACACGGGAACGAAGAAGGCCCCGATCATTGTGAGGAAGTCGGTGTACTGGTCGAGCAGGGCCAACCAGGTCGATCCGAGAATCGAGACGATCCCGAGCACCAATGCCACGGGCAGGAACTTCAGCTTCGTCCGCCTCTGCGCGCCGACGACCGAATTGACCATCCCATAGACAACCATCGTGTTCGTCGCCATCACGGACAGGAAGATGACGATCGCCAACGCCCACCCGAATTCCGCGGCCAGCGCAGTCGGGTCGAAGGGAGCCGCGTCTGCGCCGTCGAGGAGGATGTAGCTGAAGGCGGTGAGACCGAGGACCATAGCAAGCACCGTGGAAGCGATATAGCCGAGGCCCGAACCGATGATCCCTGACTTCTGACTCTTGGCCAGGCGGTTGAGGTCACCAGAGAGCACAGTCCACGAGATCGCGGTCGAGATGACGATGTCGAGAGCGAGCACCGGGGTGAATTCCAGACTGGGATCGGCCTGAATCGCAGTGTATTCGCTCGGTGAGTGCCCGCTGAAGGCGATGACGAAGACATAGGCCATGACCAACAGAATGAGGAGCGCGAACCAAGGTTCGGCCTTCTCAATGCCCTCATGCCCGAGGATGGCAAGCCCGACGACCAGGGCCTGGCACAGAACGGAGAAGAGGATCGGGTTAGAGAATCCGGTCGTCTGCGCGACGACGAAGTTGACGCTGATGCCGGCGAGCATGGCTTGAACCCAGCTCCAGCCCATGAGGATGACGACGTTGGCTGCGACAGGCAGATAGCTGCCCTTGGGTCCGAATGCTCCCCTGGTGATCGCCATGGTGGCCAGGCCGGTGCGGGTGCCGATATTCCCGATCAGAGTGAGCACGATTGTGCCGATGATCGTGCCTGCGATGATGACGATGACGGCGGTGACGTAGTCGATGCCCGGGACGAAGAGTGTGCCGGTGAGCATAGTTGTCACGACGAGGTTGGCGGCCAACCAGATCATGAACATTCGCCTGGTGCCCAAGTGCCCGCGGACGACTCCGGAGTCGTCGCTTCCGGATTCCAAGCGCGATTCGAGGCTGCGGTACCAGTTCACTGGGCGACCACCTCGGCGACCTTAGGCTCTGCATCAGCGGACGCAGCGTCGGGGACAGTCGACAGGTGTTCGTGGATCGCCAGGAGTTTTCCGTCGCCGAGGTGGCGGAAGATGATGCTCTCACGTTCCCGATACGATTCCGTGCCTTCCCTCGTCGTCACCGTCGTATCGACGGTGTGAGAGAAGACCGCTCCGCCCGGGAACGTCTGCACGAGCCTGTCCGAGGAGACGCAGTCGGCGACTGACCATCCGTCGGCTATCCATGAGTTCCAGGTCTTTTCGTACTCCGCACGTGAGTCCAAGCGGTTGTTCTCGGGGTGGAAGATGAATGTGGCGTCGGGGGCAAAGGCTGCGAAGTAGGCCTTCGCATCGGTCGTCGCAAAGGCGGCGACGATGGCGTCGGCGGCGCGAAGCACCTCGGCGTGGCTGGGTTCATTCACATCGCTGGGCATGACGATCGTCAACTTTCTCTCTTGCAGGTTCTCGCGGCCGGTCGCGGGTTCTCGCGGGTTCTCGCAGGTTCTCGCAGCCAGCCGCAGGCAGAGCTGATGGGCCGAGTAAAACTCTAGTGATTTGGTGACCCAGCACACTGTACGCAGTGGAGTGATTTTCGAGTTGACCATCCACTGCGGACTGCACCACCGACCACCCGCAGCGGCACACTCCACGCCCAAGCCGCTGCCTGCATTGCGAGATAGCGCTGTCAGCAATTGAGATTTCGCTTAGGTTGAGGAGCATGTGACGTGAGGCTGCATCCGCAGCTCCCGCCGCAACCGTGCGTCGATGATCGTCAGAGTGAAGATGAAGGAGACACTGCTTCCATGAGTGCGGAACTGATCTGCGTGATCGTCCTCGGCCTGATGTTCGTCATCGGCACTTGGCGTGACATCAACATGGGCCTGCTGGGCTTCGTCGCAGCGGCAGGAGTCGGCGGACTCGTCCTCCACCAGGCCCCAGAGGAGTTCCTCGCCGGCTTCCCCGTCGACCTGTTCCTCACCCTTGTGGGACTGACCTATCTGTTCGGCTTCGCCCAGAACAACGGCGTCATCGAAGTCATCGTCAATTGGTGCGTCAAGCTCGTCGGCGGTCGGACAGCGCTCATGCCGTGGATCTTCTTCGCCCTCACCGCGATCCTCATCTCTTTGGGTGCGCTCTTCGCCGTGGCCATCATCGCGCCGCTGGCGTTGTCGTTCGCACGTAAACATCGGATCAACCAGTTCATGGTCGGCCTCCTCGTCGTCCACGGTGCACTGGCCGGGGCTTTCTCCCCCATCAGCGTCTACGGCATCTTCATCAACGACTACCTGGCCAAGAACGGTCTGACTCCGACACCGTTGTCCCTATTCTTGGCGCCGCTGATCTTCAACCTGGTCTTCGCTCTCGTCGTCTACTTCGTCCTTCATCGGCGACCTGGATTGCGCGCCGAGGCGGACGACGCCCTGTCCGCCGAAACCGAGAGTCCCGGCACCATCAGATTGACTCGGAGTCAGGTGCCGACCCTGATCGGACTCATCGCGATGGCTCTGTCCGTGCTGATCTTCAGCTGGGACGTCGGGATCGTGACGATCACAATCGCCGTCGTCCTCACCTTCATCAATCCGGCAGCGGGTAAGGCTGCGATGACCAAGGTGTCATGGTCGGTCGTCATTCTCATCACCGGAGTCCTCACCTACATCGCCGTGCTCCAGGCCGCGGGCACCGTCGAATGGGTCTCGGCCGGGATCTCGGCCATCGGCATCCCGCTGCTGGCTGCCCTGCTGCTCTTCTACATGTCGGGCCTCATCTCTGCACTGGCGTCATCTTTGGCGATCATCGGCGTCGTCATCGCCCTGGCCGTGCCGTTCCTCGAATCAGGTGACGTGCATGTGGGCGGCTTCGTCGCCGCGCTGGCGATCGCGGCAACCATCGTCGACATCAGTCCGTTCTCGACCAATGGTGCGATGCTGTTGGCCAATGTGCACTCTACGATCCGCGATCGCTACTACAAGCAGATGATCGGCTATGCCGGCCTCATGTGCCTCATCGGTCCTGGATTGGCCTGGGTAGTCGCAGCGGTGCCGACGATTCTCACGAGGTGAGTGCTGACCTGTCGAGGCTGCTGACCATGTGAAAGCCCTGGCCCGGCGTCCGTTCGTCTCGCCCAGGTCTCTCAACTCACCAGGCTTGAGTCCCTCGGTGCAACAATGCAGTATGAACGATCCGTTTTGGCACGAACTCCTCGAGCGAGTGCGACAGGACACCCCGCAGCTTCTCAACGACTTCATCGCCGAACTTGCGCAGCTTGAGGGCTACGCCCACGATCGCGTTCCTGTCTCCGATCTCACCGGAACCGCTGAACAGGTCTTCGACCTCTTCCTCCGGCGGCTCTCCACCGCTGAACATATGGCCGACGAATCGTCCCTTCCAGATGCTTTGGGACGACGACGTGCCAGACAGGGCCTGCGAGTCGATCAGTTCACTGAGGCTGTGCGCATCAACTTTCGGGTGCTGTGGCGAGCACTTCATCGGGCCGCGCAGCCAGATCTCACCGGCGTGCTCATGGACTACGGGGAACGCGTCCTCGACGTTGTGGAACGTTATGCGACGGAAGTGCAGCGGTCCTTTCTCAACGAGACGGGGGAAATGGCGCGTTCGCGCAGAACCGCCCGCGAACGCGCCCTGACAAAATTGTTCTCCGGTCACGCCGACGATGACGACGTCAGTGCCATCGCCACGGTTCTCGGCATGAGAGACGACGGTGAATTCGAACTCATTGCAATTCCCACCAAATTCATCACCGATGATCTGGAGCAGAGCTTCTCGACCCTTGAGGCACATTCGTACGAAGACGAACGGATGACCTATGTGTTCCGTCATCGGCGCAAGCTGATCAGCCTGGTCGACGAACTGCCCGAACTCGCAGGCGGATACATCTCGAAGGTCGACGGTTTGGGGCAGGTGTCACGGGCAGCGGCACTGGCCAAACACCTCGGCGAGCTTCATCCTGGTCGCTCTGCAGTCACTTTGAAGGAAGGATTCGCCGCCATCGCCCGCACCGCGATGGAGACCATCATCAGAGGCTTCGAGCATGAACTGCTCGGTGACTTTGCCAGCTCGGTGGGCGAAAAGCCCACTGAGAAGTTGAAGCGTCTGGCCACAACCGTCGCCGCCTACCTGGAGAACGGCTCGGTTCAGGAGGCGGCGGACTCGCTCTATGTCCACAGGAACACCGTGTTCAAACGTCTGCAGTCCTTCCACGACATCACCGGTTTGGACGTGACCATTCCCCGTGATGCGGCGATCGCACTGATCCTGACGCAGGACACGCAACGGTACTGACCGACGCTGTCCGGGCCAGAGGTTCACATGCACACCACGGTGCTCAAAGCCGAGACATTCATCCAATGACCATCTATCCGCGCTCCCCTAGTCTCGAATCAGCACCCCACACCTCAACGAGTTGCACTCGAAGGAGAGCCAATGATCACCAACGACGCACAACAACGGATCCTCGCGGCAGTCGACGCCCAATTCGACCAACAGTTGGCCGCGACCGCCGAGCTGGTGAATTCGCCGTCCAGACGTGAGCATGAGGAGCCCGCACAGGATCTCATCGAGTCCCGTCTGCAGAACCTCGGCCTCGACGTCGACCGATGGATCATCGATTCCCCCGAGCTGGAGGCCCACCCCGGCTTCGGTCCCTCCACCGTCGACTACACGGGGATGACCAATATCGTCGGTACCTACCAGCCCGCCCAGGACAGCGGGAAATCCCTGATCCTCAACGGCCACATCGATGTCGTGCCGCAGGGTCCGGAGGACAGATGGTCGCGCTCACCCTGGGACGCCGAGGTGGTCGACGGGTGGATGTACGGCCGCGGTGCCGGTGACATGAAGGCAGGTCTGATCGCCAATCTGTTCGCATTCGACGCTATCCGTCAGGCCGGTTTCGACCTCACCGGCCGTGTGCACCTCCAGTCCGTCGTCGAGGAGGAATGCACCGGAAACGGGTCCTTGGCCGCCCTGCTGCGCGGATACACCGCAGACGCGGTCATCATCTCAGAGCCCGAGGAAGATGCCCTGGTCAGAGCCAATGTGGGGGTTCTGTGGTTCACGGTCCGAGTCAGCGGCAACCCCACTCATCCACGCGAGATGGCCAATGGCTTCAACGCCATCGATGCCGCGTTCGACGTGATGCAGGCTCTGCGCGTTCTCGAACAGGCATGGAATGACAGGAAGGGTGAGCACCCGTATTTCGAGGACCTCGATCACCCGATCAATTTCAACTTCGGTGAGATCCGCGGCGGCGACTGGCCCTCGAGCGTGCCTGCCTGGTGCGAACTCCAGGTCCGCGTCGCCACCTACCCCGGAACCAACGCCGATGAGGCCTGGGCCGAAGTCGAGAAATGCGTGACCGATGCCGGAGCCGGACGGTCAGCGGACGGCGGCTCCTCAGCTCGCCCGACGTTTGAAACGGTCCTGACTCCGAACGGCTTCTACGCCGACGGCTACGTCCTCGAGCCCGGCAGTGATGCCGAAGAGCTGCTCGAACGCACCCACCGGGAGGCCTTCGACGCCGAGCTCACCAGCTTCACCACTCCCGGTTATCTCGACGGTCGAGTCTTCGTCAACTACGGACAGATGCCGACCCTGGTCTATGGTCCCGTCTCGGAGAACATCCACGGATTCGACGAGCGTGTGAGCATCGAATCGGTGCGCAGGTGCACGAAATCCATGGCGCTCTTCATCGCCGAGTGGTGCGGCATCGACGAATAGGTGTCGTGGGATCGACGAATAGGTGACGCGGCATCGGCGAATAGTCCGGCACCTTGATTCAGGAGACCGCACTGG
This sequence comes from Brevibacterium sp. UCMA 11754, assembly GCF_021532275.1. Lineage (GTDB taxonomy): Bacteria > Actinomycetota > Actinomycetes > Actinomycetales > Brevibacteriaceae > Brevibacterium. Next base: position 52,557 of record NZ_JACBOT010000007.1, on the reverse strand, counting down.
TCGATTCAGGAGACCGCACCGACGAGCTTCACATGCTCCCGTTTGTCTGGAAGTTCCCGTGCCACGATAGGGCCTCACCCAGCAGGTGCGGAGTGTGGCGTCCGTTCGGGCTCTCTGCGATGGCCCGGTCCAGATAGTCGCCGAGGCGGTCCCGGTAGCTCGGGTGCGCGCAGTTGGCGATGATTGTGCGTGCTCGTGCCACCGGGGAGAGTCCGCGCAGATCGGCCAGTCCCTGCTCGGTGACGAGGATCTGGGTGTCGTGTTCCGTGTGGTCGATGTGGCTGGCGAAGGGCACGATCGAGGAGATCGCTCCGTCTTTTGCCAAGGAGTTCGACACGAAGAAGTTGAGGTAGGCATTGCGAGCGAAGTCGCCGGACCCGCCGATGCCGTTGATGATGGACGAACCCATCACGTGGGTGGAGTTCACATTGCCGTAGATGTCGGCTTCGACCATCCCGTTGATCGCAATGACGCCGAGGCGGCGGATGGCTTCCGGATGGTTCGACATCTCCTGGGTGCGCAGGAGGATGCGTCCCTTGTAGGACTCGATGTTCTCGTTGAAGTCGGCGGCGCGCTCGGCCGAAAGCGAGAAGGCTGTGGCCGAGACGGAGGCGAGCTTGCCGTTGTCGATGAGATCGAGCATCCCGTCTTGGATGACCTCGGTGTAGGCGCTCAGTCCTTCGAATTCGCTGTCAGCAAGGTTGCCCATGACGGCGTTTGCGACGTTGCCGACGCCCGATTGCAGCGGCAGCAGCTCTGCAGGCAGCCTGTCGGCCTTGATCTCGTGGCGCAGGAAGTCCACGAGGTGGGAGGCGATGGCCTTCGAATCTTCGTCGGCGGGTTTGAACGGCAGGTTCCGATCGGGTGCGTTCGTCTCAACGACGGCAACGACCTTGGATGGGTCCACGCGCAGGTATGGGTCGCCGATGCGCTGCATGGGCTCGAGGAGCTGAATGGGTAGGCGCTCGGGCGGGCGGCGGGTGCCGTAGTAGACGTCGTGGAATCCTTCGTAGGCGCGCGGGTGCCAGGAGTTGACCTCGAGAATGACCTTGTCGGCCAGGTCGAGCCATGTCTTCGAGTTGCCCACCGAGCTGCCGGGGACCAGCAGACCGTTGGGCAGGATCGCTGCGACTTCGACGACGGCGACGTCGAGGTTTCCGTAGAAGCCGAACCACGCCTGCTGCGCCGAGTGGCTGAGGTGTGTGTCGACGTATTCGGTGTCGCCGGCGTTGATCGACTTCCGCATTGCCGGGTCGGACTGGAAGGGCAGTCGTTTGCTCACGGCGCCCGCCTCGGCGAGGACTCCGTCAAGTTCGGGTGCGGTCGAGGCGCCGGTCCACAGCTCGATGCCGAAGTCACGACCGGCATCGTGCTCAGTGCGAGCCTGCGCTGCAATGGCACCGGGCACCGACTTCGGGTATCCCGAACCGGTGAATCCACTCATGGCGACGCAGTCGCCGTGACCTATGTGAACAGCCGCTGCCTCTGCGGTGACGACCTTCGAACTCAGGTCGGGGCACGTAATTCTCGACATTCACATGAGTTTATCGGACGCTTTTTGTATCACTTCAGCCCGGCCAGGAACTCCCCCGCCCCAATCGCAATCTTCGCCTCGGCCTCCACGCCGACGGCGAGCATGTCCTCGTCGACGTCGAAGCGTTCGGTGTGGTGGCCCCAGGAGGTGTCCATGCCGATCTGGACGTAGGTCGCCAGGCCGCCGCGTTCCTTGACTCGCTTCATCATCGCCGTCGCGTCCTCGGATCCGCCCAGTCCACCGGTGTCGCTGATCTCGGCGACTCCGTCGACACCCTCGAAACAGGTCCGGATATAGGGCAAGAGCTCCGGACTCGGTGATTCCTGGTCCGCCTTGCCGACTACACTCGACTCGAAGTCGACGTCGTACATCCTCGCAGCACCAGCAATGACGTCCTGCGCCCGCTCGAACATGAATTCGTTGATCTCGCTCGACTCGCCGCGCGTTTCGACCCTGAGCGTCGCTGCCCTGGGCACGACATTGCGGCCCTCACCAGCATGGAAGGTGCCGACGTTGATGCGACTGGCGCCCTCGGAGTGCCGGGGTATCGCATGCAGGCTCAACGTCGCCGAGGCGGCCGCGAGAAGCGCGTTCTTGCCTTTCTCGGGGTCTCCCCCGGCGTGTGATCCGACGCCGGTGAAGGTCACGTCGAGCTTCGTGCTCGCCAGGTACCCATCGGACCCGGTGAGCACGTCGCCCTTCTCATCATCGGATTTCAGGTGGGTGGCGACGAACAGGTCCACATCGTCGAACCAGCCGGCGGCCACGATCGAATGAGCACCACGCACCCCCTCCTCGGCGGGTTGGAAGATGATCTTCACTGTCCCGGTCAGTTCGTCACGACGCTGGGTCAGCAAAGTGGCCAAACCCAATCCGATGGCGGCATGGCCGTCGTGACCGCACCCGTGCATGGCACCCTCGTTGACCGAGGCGAATCCTTCGGCGAAGGGCCGATGGGTCTCATCTGCCAGTTCCACCAGATCGTTGGAGTCGATGTCGAAGCGGAAGCACACGACGGGCCCGGGCCGTCCGGTCTCCAACAAGCCGAGGACACCGGTGAATCCGTCACCCATCGCCTCGACGAGCTCCGGGTCCGCGCCCTGCGACACCGCCCGATCGCGTTCACCTGCGAGCACCTCGGCGTCGGGCACCCCCAGCCGAGAATCAGCGTCGTGGAGTTCGGGACCGTACACCGTGTCCCATCCCAAGTCACGCAACACAGCGATGATCGCCGAGGTGGTCCGGAACTCCGTCCAACCCGGTTCCGCATACTTGTGGAAGTCTCGTCGCCAAGCTCTCAGTTGGGTCGTCAGTTCCGGTGTCAACGTCATAGTGGGGTCCTTGGATCGGTGGCTGAAACTCCTCCGTTCGAATGGTAGTCCTCCTCAAATGAGAACGGTGCTGACGGCTCCTCGGTGAGATGAGCTGCCGGTTCATCCTGCGGGGCCGTCACCCCAGGGGTATGACCAGAATGTCGATCGGCCTCCCGCGCCGCAGCCGCCTCGGCGCGGGACCTGCGCACTGTCGTCAGTGCCAGGCTGGGCACCGGGATGAAGACAATGACAGCCAGGAGCAGCACCAGGGTGAAGATCATAATCGCGTCGATGAGTGAGGTGCCGATGGCGATCGCACCCACGACGATCGCAGGCAGGCCCGCTCCCGTGTAGAACGCGAGATAGAGGGCAGCAGTGATTCCAGCGCGGTGACGCGACGGGGTGAGCATGTCGATCTCCCGGTTTGCTCCCCAATAGCTCAATCCGTGCCCGGTACCTGTGGCGACGGCAGCGGTTGTCATGAGGACAAGTGCCGTGGCGGCACCCAGACTCGGCAGGTTGGAACTGAGCAGCAAGGCAGCTCCGAGCCCCAAGAGTGTCAGGCCGATGGTCTGCGCGGCCCGTGGCTGGAGTTTCGGAGCCAGGAGCTGACTAGCAGCGGAGATGACGAGCACGGTGCCGACGATGAGTCCCGAGGTCAGCGTGCTCGATTCGGGCAGGGTCGTCTCGGTCATCGAGGGCAGCAGAGCGAGGAAGAGCCCGAGCAATGCCCAGCCGAGCAGCCCGGTGACAGCAGCTATGTAGAAGCTAGAGCGCATCGGTCCCGGCACCGACGGCCAGGTCGGCCGCCAGCGCTGCCGGGTCATGGGGCTGTGGAAACGCAGGGTGATCACGAGCAGACCGGTGACGATGAGGAGAGCGAGCATCACCCAGAAAGGTGCCACCAGTGACGTGGTTCCCGACGTGGGCCCGGCGGTCATCTCAGATACGACGCCGGCGATGATAGGTCCCGCTCCTGTACCGAGCACGAAGGACATGGTGGCTGCGGTCGACCCGAGCCATGCGCGGCGGGCGGGTGAAGCTTCGACCATGAGTGCGATGCCGGCGCCCGTTCCCAGTCCCAAACCGACACCGGTGAGCACACGTCCGGCGAAGAGTCCGCTCACCCCGATCGTGTCGACAGTGAACAGGGCGGTGCCGACGCTGACACTTCCGATTGCTGCGAGCAGCACCGGTTTGCGACCAAAGGCATCGGCGGCTGAACCGAACAGGAGCAGGGCGGGCAGACAGCTGATGACGTAGGTCGCATACAGCGCGGTCATCGTCCAATCCGTCATGGCGTAGGCGAATTTGAAGTGAGGATACAGCGGGCTGGCGAGGTTAGCGGCGGCAGACAATGCGAAAAGCACGGCGGCACCGATCCACAATTGTCGCCTCGACCCTCTGATGCGAGCGTATTCGGGCAAGCAGAAACCTCCTTCTGAACGTGGTGCCTATCGAGCAGCAAAGAGCAGAGCTGCCCTCAGGTGTCATTGGAACGCCAAGATCGAAACGGACCCTGAGCGCGTGTGCATCAATGGGTTCAGCACATTCGTTCAGGCTCTGGTGGCGCCCTAAGACCAGGGTGCGGTGCATGAAGTAGTGTTGTCTATCGTAAGAAAGAACAGGATACCGTTCGAGGGAATCGAATGATTGACAATCGCCTCATGATGTTGAGCATGATCGCCAGGCACGGCACGGTCACCGCCGCCGCTGAAGCATTGCGTTACTCGCCTTCGACTGTCTCCCACCAGATCAAACAGCTGGCAACGGAATTGGGCGTCACTCTCCTCGAGCAGCGCGGTCGCAACATTCGGCTGACGCCTGCGGCACACTCATTGCTCGGGCACTTCGACGTCATGGCTGCCGAATGGGAGCGGGCTCTGGCGGACATCGACGCCTATGTTACGACCGTCACCGGATCAATCACTCTCTGCGCGTTCTCCACCGCGGCGAGCATCCTGCTGCCACAAACCATGCGTGCTCTCACTGCAGAGTTCCCACACCTCGCCACGCAGACCATCGAAGCCGAACCAAGCGAGTGCTACGACCTACTGCTCTCAGGAGAAGTCGATCTGGGTATCGTAGCCGTGACGACCGAGACGCCGACGGGAGCCGATGATCGCTTCACACAGAAGTTCCTCGCCGATGATCCTCTCGATCTCATGGTCCCTCTCGACCATCACCTGGCAAATCATGCATCGGTCACGATCGCCGACGCCAAGGAAGAGACGTGGATACTCGGCCGACCGGGCACGACCTACCATCAGCTGGTGGTAGCCAACTGCGCCAGTGCCGGATTCACTCCCCGAATCGGCCATTACGCCAACGACTGGAACACCGGCACTGCCCTCGTTCACGACGGATTCGGCGTCTGCGTCGCCTCTCGCCTCTCCCGGTCTCAGGATCTCCATCCCGTTAGGCGCATCCCTCTTTCCGGTGAACACGCACCCACGCGCCATATCGCCGCGGTCACTCGTGCAGGAGCCGAGAGCCGACCGACGATTCGCTTCGCCCTCGAACTCCTGTCTTCGGAGACACAGAAAGTCATGACCCAGCTCGGCAGAGACCTCGGCTAGGAACTCTGCGCGGTGGTCAGACACTCACAGGAACGGGCGCATTGGCCGCAGCGCAGCTTCGACGACGTGGGCCACCGGGTGACGGTCCAACCAGTCACGGCCAAGGACGCTGCTGTGCTCGGCGTCGCTGAGGAAGGTCTTCTCCACCTCGGCGGCAAAGTCGGGATCGATGACTTCGACATTGGTCTCATAGTTGAATGACAGTGAGAGACGGTCGATGTTCGCGGTGCCGATCGTCGACCATTTCCCGTCAACTGTGGCGATCTTCGAGTGGATCATGGCCGCGTCGTAGAGCAGAACTGTGACCTCGGTGCGCAGCATCTCTTCGAAGAATCCTCGTGAGAGATAGTCGCCGAGGATGTGGTTGGATTCCCGGGGCACCATGACCCGCACATCGACTCCGCGGCCGGCCGCGTCGATCAGTGCCTTGAGGAGCTGCTGATCGGGGATGAAGTACGGTGTCGTCAGCCAGATCCGGTCCTGCGCGCGTTCGAAGGCGTTGATGTACATCGCGCGGATCGGGTAGACGAGCTGGATCGGCAGGTTGGCTGAGACCCGAAGCTTCGACTCCCATGCGGTCGGTGCGACCCATTCGATCTGCTCATCGGAGTCATGGAATTCGTTCCACACCTGCGCGATGGACTGGCGCAGCCCCCAGGTGCCGGGTCCGGCCGCTTTGAGGTGGGTGTCCCTCCAGTGACGAGCGTAGAGCGAACCGATATTGAAGCCGCCGACGAAGGCGACGTCGTCGTCGATGACGAGGATCTTGGAGTGGTTGAACCCGGTTTGACGCACCGGCCCCTTCCAGAGCTTCCTGGCCACCGGCAGCCGCAGAACCTTGATCGATTCGTCGAGCTGGTCGTAGAAGGACCGGGGAATGGTCAAGTTGGCGAAGCCGTCGTAGATCAGGTGGATGTCGACGCCGCGCTCGGCTGCTGCGTTGAAGGCGTCGATGAACTTCTGGCCCACCTCGTCGTTCTTCCAGATGAAGGTCTCCATCTGAATCGACTCCGTCGCGGACCCGATCTCATCCAGCATGTCATCGTAGAGCGTCGATCCGTCTGTGTAGATGCTCAGATCGGAGTCCTCGACGCGGGTGTGGAACGTCCCCGGCCGTGGCGCCTTGCGCTGTTTGCGACCACGCTTCTGCACCAGGTCGATGGCCATCGATGCACCAATGGTGAGGGGAACGGCGCAGGCGAGCCCGGCAGCAGCCCAGGGTGCGATGGTGCGGAGACGTTGTATTCCCTGACGTAGGTTGCGTGGAGTAGATCCCATAACGGTTGAGTCTAACTGCTCCCGATTCTGGGCAACGTTAACCTCATACCCAAGAATGAGGGCTATCGTCGGCACCAGGTGCCCGGATACGGCACGTCGTTGCACTGTTCTAGGAGGAACGAATCATGGCTCAATCAGTCAAGGTACCCCAGCCAGCCGGAACGAAGACCACAAAGGCCGAGAACGCGGAACATGGCTTCACAGCCTCCCCCGCTCTGGCCAAGAATATGCAGTCCGTCCTCGTCGACTTCATCGCCCTGCAGCTGGTCGCCAAGCAGGCTCATTGGAACATCGTGGGCCCAAACTTCCGCGACCTGCACCTCAACCTCGATGAGGTTGTGGACATTGCCCGCACGGGTTCTGACAGCATTGCCGAGCGGATGAGAGCCCTGCATGCCACCGCCGACGGTCGCCCCAGCGTTGTTGCCGAGCAGTCATCGCTGCCGGAATTCCCGGCCGGAGAGATCACGACTCATGACGCCATCGACCTCAGCGTGCGCGCCGTCGAAGCCACGGTCGCGACCATGCGCAAGGTCCACGACGAAGTCGATGAGGCCGACCCGACCACGGCAGACATCTTCCATGAGTTCATCTCACAGCTGGAGCAGCAGGCATGGTTCCTCAGCGCGGAGACCCGCTCCCCGTCGAACTGACATGACGGACCGTCACCCGTGACGGTCCGCAAACTGACAACCACCGGTGATCACGTCGCAGGCAGACATGATCACCGGTGGTTTTTCTCTGTCCTCAGCACTGCGCACGGTCCGTACAAATCCAGCACCGCCGCCGAGGTGGCTCTCCGTCAGCGGAGGTCGATGTCCTGGCCGCGGTCCCCGATTGGACGGGCACCGAATATCCGCCGATCCGCCTCGGCGATGGTGACATCGTTGATGCTTGCCTCGCGACGGGACATGAGACCATCACCGGTGAATTCCCACAGTTCGTTGCCGTAGCTGCGCCACCACTGGCCGGTCGCGTCATGCCATTCGTACTGAAAGCGCACGGCAATCCGATCATCGCTGAACGACCACAGACTCTTGCGCAGGGCGTAGTCGAGTTCGCGTTCCCACTTTTTGGTGAGGAAGTCGACGATCTCCGCGCGACCGGAGAGGAACTGATCGCGATTGCGCCACACCGAATCCGGTGTGTACGCCAGCGAGACCTTCTGCGGGTCGCGCGTATTCCACGCATCCTCGGCACTCTGCACCTTCTGTGCGGCGGTGTCGGCGGTGAAAGGCGGGACAGGCGGGCGAGCCTGGGACATGACGGTTCCTCTCTGAGTCAATGACGTCTGGAGTCACCAGCTACTGTAGCCCCGCACCTGGCCCGGCGCTGGACGTTGCGGATGACTCTGTGACACGTTTGCCGACAACGCACTGCGGCGCCCCTACCCTGGAGTGGGTTGGGCGCCGCAGTGGTGTCTCAGCAGGTCAGGTGAAGATGCTCACTCCACCCGGACCGACGAGGCAACCGACCACGATGAGGATGACTCCCCAGAGGATCTGTTTGCGGAATATCGCGAAGATGCCCGAAATGACGAGCAGTGCTGCGATGATCCAGAGAATGGTAGCCATAGTCTTGTCCCTTCCCTAACTGTTGAACACTTGGTGTTGCACCCACAGGCTTATGAACCTAATGGGAGTCTGAGGCTCTCTCAGTGCCGCGGGGTGTCCGGGTCCTCGAAGGTCCTCTGCTCAGTGGGCCGAGGATCGTAGATACGAGGATCGTCCTCAGCGGCACGCGGATCGCCCTCGGGCCGAGGAGCACTACCATCCGCAGCTGGACGGTTGCCGCCCATACGGTAATCGTCCTCGACCGGCTGGTTGTCATCCGCCACTGGGCGACCATCGTCGACAGGTCGATCGCCGAGGCGATCACCGGGCTCGCGGCCTGCACCGTTGTCGGCAAAGCGCGGATCCTGTCCGGCGGGCGCCTGACGCTGGTCAGCGACCCGAGGGTCGTGGGCAACCGGAGGCTGCTGGGCCTGTGGCTGCTGGCCCTGTGGCTGTGGCTGCTGCTCCTGTGGTGCCTGACCCTGATCAGCGAAGCGAGGATCGTTGGCGACCGGAGGCTGCTGAGCCGGTGGTGCCTGACCCTGATCAGCGACCCGTGGGTCGTGACCCGCGTTTTGCTCATCGGCAACGGGGCGACCGTCATCGACGGGACGCTGATCAGCAGCACGAGGATCGTGGCCGGCATGACGATCGTCCGCAACCGGACGGCCATCGGCAACCGGGCGACCATCGTGGTGGCGATCATCCGCAACAGGTCGACCGTCATCATGACGTTCATCGGCAACCGGACGGTCGTCATGGTCACGGTCGTGTCCGTCACCGTCATGACCGGCCACTGCACCGGCACCCGCACCAGCGGCTGCACCGGCACCGGCGGCACCGGCGCCAGCGGCTGCACCGGCACCGGCGTTCTTGTTGCCGTGCTTGTCGACGTCGGGATCGAGCTCATCGGCGTGCTTAAGCTGGCGTTCCTGTTCGAGACGCTTCTCCTGGGCAAGACGATCGCGTTCAGCGGCGTCAGCGTCGAGCTTCTCAGCTTCAGCCTGCTTGCGCTTAGCCTCTGCGGCCTGAACCTCAGCGTCGGCATCGGCCTTCTTGGCCTCGGCCTTGCGGTGTTCGGCGTCCGCTTCCCGAGCATGTACTTCATGCTCGGACTCAGCAGTCTCCTGACGGATCCGGGCGGCCTCCTTGCGCTGGTGTTCGCGCTTCTTAGCTGCGGCCTTACGGCTGACCGCGATGATGATGCCGACGACAATCAAAATAACGACGATCGCAACGACTATCCAGATAATGGTAGTTGTACTCATGCGCTCTCTCCTTGCTGCCTATTCGGTTCTCATTGATCATGTGGATCCGATCAACAGGATGATTTCATATTTGCACGGCAATTCACCCCTGACAAGCGCTTGAACAGTAACGACTTCGGCGTGTCGAGTGCCCCAGAGCCCAAATAGGCCCTTTTATTGCACCTTTAGGCCATCTAGTGTTAGCAGAATGCGAGAGAACCGATCTGATGCGGCTGCGTTACCCGGCTCGAGCGCCACGGCAGCGATCTGCTGGATTCTCGCCGGCGTCGTCTATCTCCTCGCCGAGGCCCTTGCCGCATCTGCATTCCCTGACTATTCATATGCGATGAATTACATCAGCGATCTCGGCGTGCCCGATGTCGAGATGTTGGGTGATCGGGCCATTAATTCGCCGCTGCATGTGTTCATGAATATCGCCTTCCTCGTCCACGGTTTCCTTTTCGTGACGGCGTCCATATATACGGCGCGCGGATCGCGACTTCCCCTGCGTTTGCCGATTATCGCCCTCGGCATTGCCCATGCCCTCGGCATGGTCCTCATTGCCGTGGTCAACGGCGGAGCGCACAACAACAGCCTCGGGCTGGGAGGGATCCACCTCCTCGGCGCGTTCCTCGCCTTCGTCGGTGGGCACCTGACCGCGATCTGTATCGGACTTTCCCTGCTGAAGCGCCGCAATCACCTCGTGCGCGGCAGCAGCCTGATCGGTGTCTTCAGCCTTGTGATCGGCCTCGTCGGTGTCCTCGGCATCGTCATGCTCCAGGTCGACGTCCGGGTCATTCCCGGAATCATCCTGGCCGACGGCACATGGGAGCGTATCGGTATGTACTCGATCGTCGTGTGGGAGATGATCATCGGCATCGTCCTCATTCGTGACCAGAAAGTTCACCGTGCGCAGCCGAAGGTCCCCGCCCTAGACTGACCGCAGATCCCAACGGAACGAGTCCGTTCTCGAAAGGTGACCAGATGCCAACCGACAGTTCGCAGACCACGACCATCCGAGAGCTCGCAAGTACGCATGGTCTCGACATCGATCCTGAGACCATCAACGTCAATGAGCTGGGCCTCGACTTCCAAGTCGCCATCGCCGAGGCGGTCGACGGCCAGTCCTGGGTGCTGAGGATCCCCCGTCGCCCGGACGTCACCGACCGAGCCGCCGTCGAGGGCCGTTTCCTCCGTGCCATCGCGCCCCACCTGAGTGTCGCAGTCCCCAATTGGCAGATCCATACAGAAGACCTCATCGCCTATCCGCTGCTGCCCGGTGCTCCCGGACTCACGATCGATGACCAGGGCCAGCCGCAGTGGCATTTCGACGTCGAGTCGGGCGAATACATCCAGTCCCTCACAGATTTCCTCGCCGAGCTCCACTCCGTCGACCCCGCGCTCGTGCGTTCCTCGGGCATTGATGAGTTCTCCCCCGCCGAGGTGAGACAGCGTAAACGCGATGACATCGCTCGCGTTGTGGCCGAGTTCGATGTGGCTCAGAGTCTGCGTGAGCGGTGGGCTGCGTGGCTCGACGATGATGCCTTTTGGCCCACCTTCACCACGGTCACCCACGGAGAGGTGTATCCGGCACACCAGCTCATGGATGGGGCGAGAAACCTCAGCATCCTTGACTGGACCACTGCTGCTATCGGCGACCCGGCCAGGGACTTCATGTTCCACCATGCCAGCGTCTCGGCGCAGGCATTCGATGCGACGATCCATCACTACGTGGAGAAGGGCGGCCAGGTGTGGCCGAAGTTCGCCGAACACTGCGGCGAACTGTTCTCCACCTCGCCGGTCGAACTCGGGCTCTACGCACTGCAGACGGGCGACGCTGGCCATATAGAGGCAGCGAAGGCACAGTTGAATCCCACCGAATGAAGGAAGCGCAGGTTCGATATGAGTACCGAAAACTCCAACACCGCCAAGACTGAAACACTGACCACAGATATCATCGTCATCGGCGGTGGTCCTGTCGGTGAGAACGCGGCCCAGTACGCAACCGAAGACTCCGATCTTGAAGCGATCATCATTGAAGAGGAGCTGCTGGGCGGAGAGTGCTCCTACTATGCATGCATCCCTTCGAAGACGATGCTTCGTCCCATTGAACTTGCCCACGTGACCCAGCACCTGGATGGTCTCACCGGTGCTCATATCGATGCTGATGCAATTCTGCAGCGACGCGATGAGTGGGTCTCTCATTACGATGACAAGGGCCAGATCGACTGGGCGCAGGGTGCTGGCCTGCGGGTAGAACGCGGCCACGCACAGCTGATCGGCGAACGGACAGTCCTGATCAACGAACCGAATCCGGTGGTCGTTCAAGCGCGACATGCGGTTGTCATTGCCACCGGTTCTCAGCCGACCGTGCCTCAGACTTTTGTCGATGTCGCACCCTGGCTCTCCCGTGACGCGACCGGCGTCAGGGAGGTGCCGGATTCGCTGATCATCGTCGGTGGCGGTGTCGTTGCAGTGGAAGCCGCAACGTGGATGGCAGCACTTGGCACTCGCGTACGCATGCTCGTGCGTGGTCAGGGCCTTCTGTCCGGTCAGGAACCGTTCGCAGGAGAGCACGTCGCCAAGGCACTCGAGAGTGCAGGAGTCATCATCGACCGGGAAACCAAGGTTGAGGCCTGCTACCGTCCTGGTGCCGAAGACACCGGGCTGGGCCAGGTCCACGGTGGGCAGGTCACAGTCCAGACACTCGGCCCCGCCGGAGAGTCCACAGTCACAGCGGATGAGATCCTCGTGGCAACGGGCCGAGAGCCTCGGCTCAACGAGCTCGGACTTGAGAGCCTGGGACTCGCTGACGAGGACATCGCAGCGGGACACCTGCCCGATTGGCTGTATGCCGCCGGCGATGCCAGCAGTGAAGCACCGCTGACTCATTGGGGCAAATATCGTGCACGCGTCATCGGCGCACAGATCCGTGACCGTGCTACAGGCGAAGAATCCGAGTCCGTCCCCGAAAATGTTCCGGTCCCTCAAGTCGTCTACAGTGATCCGCAGGTTGCCTCGGTGGGAATGACAGAGGCGGATGCCCGGAAGCGTGGGCACGAGATTGAAGTATCCCAGCTGCCGTTCACCGGCAGCGCAGGCACCTCACTTCTGCGCGATGATGCCGAGGGAACGGCACAGATTGTCGTCGACGCTCGTACCGGCATGCTCCTCGGAGCCACATTCGTCGGCCCGGAGGCCGCCGAACTGATTCACCCAGCGACGGTGGCGATCGTCGGGCAGGTACCTGTTCATGTTCTGCGCCATGCGGTTCCGAGTTTCCCAGCAGCTTCTGAACTGTGGCTGCCGTTGCTGGAGGGACTGCCTCGGAGAATGCGGTTGACTCTCTCACCATGATCGAGACCGGATGCCACTACCCTTGGGGTCATGGACGATTTCGTCAAAGAACACGCCGGGTCTCCACGAGGATTCTTTGCCGCCGAGGCTGCCGGTCTGAATTGGCTGGCCGAACCTGACGTTGTTCCCGTGGTTGCAGTCATCGATCACGATAGGAACAGTCTGCGACTCGACCGCGTCGAAGAATCCAGCCCGGATGCGCATTCGGCCTTCGGATTCGGTCGACGGCTCGCCTTGCTGCACGACTCCGGTGCTCCGGCGTTCGGCTGGGCACCAGCAGAGCCTGCGTGGTTCGGTCCGCTCGACTCTCCATTCGAAGTTGAAGTCGCCTCGTGTGCCTCGTTCACCGAGTTCTGGGTGGAGACCAGGTTGGAACCGGTGGCGACCGACATCGCCAATCAGCTGTCGAAAGACGAACAAGCAACCATCACCTCGGCGATCGAAGCCATCTCTACCGGAATATTCGACGGAATCGCCGGTATCGGAACGGAGAGACCAGCGAGAGTCCACGGCGACCTCTGGGCAGGAAACCTCATGTGGACGCCATCTGGCTGTACCCTCATCGACCCTGCCGCCCACGGTGGGCACCGCCTTGAGGACCTCGCGATGTTGGCGCTGTTCGGCACACCATTCCTCGATGACATCTTCGCCGGCTATGAGGCAGTTCATCCACTGCCAGACGGCTGGCGAGATGACCTACCAGTACACAACTTCTTCGCGTTGCTCGCGCATGTAAAGCTGTTCGGCACTGGGTTCTTGGGGCAGACCCTTTCCGCCGCACGAGCGACTATCGACCGTGCGGAGACGTTGGGACCCTGACTTCACACGGCTGTTTGGCAGGCATGCGCCGTGAGTGTTGGCCGTTCACTGACGGCAGGTGATGGTGGCGACAGCATGATTTCTACCGTTGATGCCGAATCACCTACGTGCCTGCAATTGCCATCCTCAGCACCTCAATAGCACCATTCAAACGCAACAATTTAAGACATCTTTGGCAGGAGGCATCTCTAGAGGAATGAGCACAGCCCCTCCCCTTGCAGGTGAGATACCGGCACAAGAGAACAAACAACTGAGCTCAGACGTGCGTTAGTCCAAACATTACTCAGTGATCCGGAACAGCCAATAGAAGATGGTTTTCAGTGCGCTCACTTCACTGCGACATAAACCTTGTCAGCGAACATGTCGGGGTTGACTGCCAGTACCCCGGCCTCGGCATCTTCTGAGGGAATCTGAATGGCAATCGACCCGGATGTCGTCGCACCGTTGTACATGTTCTCCATGTCGTCGAGCGCATTCGGCGCTACCACCATGTCGTCGAGACCGTCGAAAGTATTTCCGCCCACGGACACGTATTCAAAGGTAGCCATCGGCATCTCACCATCGGGCGCGTCACCTGTATACGTCATCTCGACATCAACCATCATGTACTGGTTGCCAGAGTCCGGCTTCTCGTTGAACTCATTTTCTGCAAGGACTTCGTCAGTAGCGTCCAACGTGACGTTGGTGATCGTCATATCCCACGCGTCACTGCTGATCTTAGTTCCGATAGAGTACGGGTTCTCTCGGGTACCTTCTTCGGCTCCGGCTTCCTCTGCTTCCCCAGCTTCCGCTACAACTTCTTCGGCTGGCGCTTCCGCTGAGACATCATCACTGAACGCATCGTCGAACGAAGAAGCGACCACAAAGAGGAACACAAGAATCGCCACTATGGTTCCAACGACCGATAAGATCAACGCCGCAATGGAGAGGCCCTTTCCACCTTTGAGGAAAAACGAAATGATTGCCAACAGGAATGCGATTGGAAGAAGAACCCATCCCATAATCAGTGCGCCTGGAATACACGCGAATATGAACCCTACGATGGCGATTATGAACGCGACGATGCCCATCACATTCTTCTTACGTTTCCGTGCTGGAGGGACGAAACTTCCACCCGGGTACTGTCCGTTGGCACCGTATGTATTGGCACCGTCGTATGGCGGCACACCACTGGCTTGCTGCATGGCGGGATCCTGGTTCTGAGGAACCTGAGGCTGCCCCTGGATCGGGCTCTGTGGCGGACGACTGTTGGGATCAAAGCTCTGGCTCATGCTACCTCGGTACTAGAAGATTCAACTTTCCTTTAGAATACCCGTCGAAAAACATGGCCATTCTCAATGAGACCAAACTACTCCAATGGTTACGCAACTGTTACTAATAGTCGAGAGCCACCGGGCATATACCGTCACGCTTGTAGTCATAGATAATTTCCGGAGCAAGTGGCGCCAGTCACAATAATGGGCAATGTTCAGACAAGCCTCCCCCGAAAAAGCCCGAAACTGCCGATGCCTCACGGTCGCTCAACTCAGAATCAAGCACGCGAAAAGAAGTATTCTGTACGGTCCCCGGCCACACTTCCGGCAACAACTCCCCCGGTAGCTGTGGATCCGTCCGCGTCAGCGTCAACCAGTCGAAGTGCAGCTCGACACGCCTGACCAGCGCCTCAACCGACGACAGTGAAGCGGGGACAACGGCCCGCCACTTCTCACCGAACGCCTCATAGTCGGCAGCCAATGCCTCCAAGTCGAACGCGCTGACAAGCATCTCATCAGTCGTCGGCGGCTGCGGCATGCCATAGACGACGATCGGTGAGATCTCGGAATGCTCCGGCCCCAGAATCGCGACCACATCATGTTGCCCAGGAGCAACCCACGGCCCACCGTCAACTTGAGCGAAACCAGCCCACGACAGCCGCGACGCCATCTGATGCCTCAGAGTTCTCTTCGACTCAGGCACCTGGATTCGGACAAAGGTCCAGCGGCCATCCCAATCCTGGGGTTGCCAGCCGGCGAACATCTTCTCCTGGCCCTCACGAAGAATTGCCCGGCCGCGATCGGACAGAGTGTAGAAGGTCTTGCGGCCTTCCTTGTGACGGACGATGAACTTCTTCGCCGCCATCCGCTGCAGCACCGACCGGGCGGCCGACTCCCCCACACCCAGCCTGCCCATAACGAAGACGATCGACGTGCCACTCAGCGGCCTGGGGTCATCGAGCATGTGCAGGCCGGCGAGCGCGAAGAAGAGTGACTGAGGGTGAACCGTCATGGAACTACTTTACGGTCTCCTCCGCACTCAACCACGTTGATATATCGCAATTCGTTGACGTAAACGCATTATTTTGCATAATATCGATGCGAGCCCGGTCAGTGAGGATCGGGCTTCCTCCCCCACAGCACCCGACAACCATTCAAGCCACTTAATCAGCGAGGATCACATGGCTTCCGCGAACTCCACGCCAACGAAATCGACACCGATGCTCAAGCGAGCAGCCGCCTCGGCGTACCTGGGCAGCGTCATCGAGTACTACGACTTCTTCGTCTACTCCGTCTGCGCCGCCCTTGTCTTCAAGGACGTCTTCTTCTCCAACCTCACCCCGGCCGTCGGCACATTGGCCAGCTTGGCCACATTCGCCACCGGCTATCTGGCTCGTCCTCTGGGCGGCATCATCTTCGGCCACTTCGGCGACAAACTCGGCCGCAAACGCATGCTCGTCGTCAGCATGTTCGCCATCGGCATCGCCTCCACAGCGATCGGCCTGCTGCCCACCTACGACCAGGCCGGGCTCATCGCCCCGGTCCTCCTCATCCTCATCCGCGTCATCCAGGGAGTTGCGATCGGCGGCGAATGGGGCGGCGCCATGCTCATGTCCGCAGAGCACGCCACCAAGAACCGCGGCTTCTGGGCCAGCTTCACCAGCGCCGGCGCGCCCACCGGTCAGCTCGTCTCCGCGCTCGTCATCGCCGGCACCCTGGCAGCCATGGGCCCGGATACCTTCATCGCCTGGGGCTGGCGCCTGCCGTTCCTCGCCTCGGTCCTCCTGCTCATCATCGGCGTCATCGTCCGCTCCGCCGTCGACGAATCCCCCGAGTTCCTCGCAACGAAGAAGCGCACACCCAAGCGCGGCATCCCGATCATCGCCACCCTGCGCAAGCAACCCCTCACCCTCGTGCTCGCTGTGGGCGTCGGACTCTCCGCCTTCATGTTCCAGGGGCTGCTCACCACCTACTCCATCGCCTACGGCGTCCAGATCGGCATCGAACGACAGACGATCCTCAATGCTCTGTCCTTCTCCTCCTTCTTCGCCATCTTCGGCATCATCGGCTGGTCCCGCCTCTCCGACACCGTCGGCCGCCGCCCACTCGTCATCGCCGGAGCCGTGTTCATCGCCATCTGGGGCTTCGCACTCTTCCCTATGTTGGAGACGAAGAACGGACTCGTCATCACCATCGGCATGATTGTGGGACAGGGCATCATCCACCCGATGATCTACGGCCCCCTCGCCGGCCTGTATTCGGAGCTCTTCGACACCGAGCACCGCTACACCGGAGCTTCTCTGGGCTACCAGATCGCCGGCATCGGAGCGGGCATCTCCCCCGTCCTCTTCGCCGCGATCATGAGTTCCACCGGTTCAACCTCGACCATCCCGCTCTCGATCATCATCACGATCGTCGCCGCCCTCAGCATCTTCTGCATCTGGCGCCTGGGAGAAACGAAGTCACGGACACTGTCCGAACAGCACTTCGCCGAGACACCAGCAAACACGCACACAACATCGACGAACACGACCCCACCGGCAGCCGTGGAAGGACCAACTCTGTGACCTTCACCCACC
Organism: Brevibacterium sp. UCMA 11754; assembly: GCF_021532275.1. GTDB lineage: Bacteria > Actinomycetota > Actinomycetes > Actinomycetales > Brevibacteriaceae > Brevibacterium. The sequence goes on along the minus strand of NZ_JACBOT010000007.1, from coordinate 35,045 downwards.
CCAGCCTGGCCAAGCTCTCCGAACGCCAGGCCACCGACTACGGCGAGAAGACCGCGATCACCTTCGCCGGCATCGACTACTCCTATACCCAGATGCACGAACGCACCTTGGACTGCGCCGCTGACCTGCACAGCCAGGGCGTTCGGAGAGGTGACCGGGTCGCCTACCTGGGTCCCAACCACCCAGCGACGATCGTCGTTCTGCTGGCCTGCCTGCGCCTGGGTGCAATCTTCATCCCACTCAACTGGCGCCTGGCCCCGGCCGAGCTCGACTACCAGATCACCCTCACCGAGGTGGCCCACCTGTACGTCGCACCCGACATGTCCGAGACAGCAGGGAAACTCAACGCGGACGTCGCCCAGGAAACGGTGCGCTGGGAGGACCCTGCCACCTCGGCGAACTTTCCGGTTGTGCCTGCCGCCGAAGTCACCGGTGACGAACCGGCGTTCCTGCTCTTCACCTCCGGGACGACCGGGCGGCCCAAGGGTGCAGTGCTGACGCATGCGAACCTGCTGTGGAACTCCTTCAACCTCCTCCTCAACACGGACCTCACCGCCGATGACGTCACCCTCGTCGCCGCTCCGCTCTTCCACGTCATCGGCCTCGACCAACAGGTGATGACCAGCTATCTGCGCGGTGCGCGCATGCTCATCGAATCCAAGTGGGACGTTGACCGTGCCTTCGACGCCATCGAACACGAGGGACTGACCTGGATGGCCGGTGTGACGACCATGTTCTCCGACATGCTCCAATCACCGAAGTGGAACACCGCTGACCTCACATCGCTGCGCTTCGTCAATTCCGGTGGTGCCCCGATCCCGGTCTCGCTCATCGAGGCCTTCCAGGCCAAAGACATCATGTTCTGTCAGGGCTACGGACTCACAGAAACCTCCCCAGGTTGCACGTTCCTGCCCGCCGCGAGCGCCTTGGACAAGCCAGGATCGGCGGGACGGGCGGTGCCCTTCACCGAGGTGGAGGTCCGCGATGCCTCAGGGAACGTATGTTCGTCCGGAGTCAAAGGTGAGATCGTCGTTCGCGGACCCAATGTCACCGGCGGCTACTGGAACAACCTGGCCGCAACCGATGCGGCGTTCTCTCCCGGCGGCTGGTTCCACACCGGCGACATCGGCTATCTCGATGCCGATGGGTTCCTCTTCATCGTCGACCGGCTCAAGGATATGTTCATCTCCGGAGGCGAGAACGTCTACCCGGCCGAGGTGGAATCCGCCCTCTTCGACCACCCGGCCGTGGCTGAGGCCGCGGTCGTCGCAGCACCAGATGAACGGTGGGGCGAAGTCGGCCACGCCTTCGTCATCGTGTCTGTTCCTGAGACCGAGTCTGGCTCTGATGCCGGAGCCGAGTCTGCGGCGTCAGCCCCCACTAGCGAAGAACTGCGCGACTTCCTCCTGGCCCGCCTGGCCAAATACAAGGTGCCGAAGTACTTCGACCTCGTCGACGAACTGCCACGCACCGGCTCTGGGAAAGTCCACAAGGTCTCTCTGCGCACCACCGGCGGACTCGGCGCGTACGCCACCACCGGCCCCTCAGACCCCAGCACTGACAACTCAGCACCAGCACCGAAGGACAACGCATGACCGACCTCCCCACCTCACACCTCACCGACGTCTCGGCACAGCCGACCACGGTCGACATCTCCGACACGCTGCACTTCACAGCCGAAGGCAACATCGGAATCCTCACCCTCGACCGCCCTGCCAAACGCAACGCACTCGATGACGCGACGGTGGCCAGCCTCGGCGAGTTCTTCCGCACCCCACCCGAGGTCTCCGCGATCGTCCTCCACTCCACCGGTGATCACTTCTGCGCCGGCCTCGACCTTTCAGAAATGGCCGAACGCGACGCCGTGGCCGGCCTCCACCACTCGCGCGGCTGGCACACGACGATGAACCGGATCACCGAATCGCAGATCCCCGTCGTCGCCGTCCTCCAGGGCGGAGTCATCGGCGGCGGCCTCGAACTCGCCTCCGCCGCGCACCTGCGGGTGGCCGAAGAGACCGCGTACTTCGCTCTGCCCGAAGGCAAGCGCGGACTCTTCGTCGGTGGGGGCGCTTCGGTGCGTGTGCCCAGGCTGATTGGTCTCAGTCGCGTCCAGGACATGATGCTCACCGGCCGCCGCTTCACCGCTGCCGAGGCTGAGGCCATCGGCCTCGTCAACTACCGTGTCGACGCCGGTAAAGGACTAGCCAAGGCACGCGAACTCGCCGCTTCGATCGCCTCGAACTCTCCGGTGACGAACTATGCGATCACCCAGGCGCTGCCCCGCATCGTCGAATCCGGCCGCGACGAGGGCTACATGATGGAGTCCCTCATGGCCACCGTGGCCCAGTCGAGCACCGAGGCCAAGGACCTCATGCGAGCCTTCCTCGACGGCTCCGGCCCCAAAGTCACGAAGTGAGAGGACCCTATATGTCGACAATCATCCGCGAGGTTCCCACTGATGCCCTCGAAACCAGCCGCATCGGTGACTTCCTCAGCTGGGTCACCCAAAGGTTCGGCTACTCGTTCACCGGCTGGGACGGGCTCTACACCTGGTCGATCACCGACGTCGAGGACTTCTGGGAATCCGTCTGGGAGTACTTCGGCATCCAGTCGCACACTCCCTACACCTCGGTGCTCGAGGAACGGGTCATGCCGCACGCTCGCTGGTTCACTGGAGCAACGCTCAACTACGCCGAGCACTCCTTCGGCGCTCCCGATCAGGCCGACGACGTGGCCGTGACCGCGGTGTCCCAGACCCGTGATGACGTCACACTGACATTTGCCGAGCTGAGCACCGAGGTAGCCCGCGTCCGTGCGGGACTCGTGTCATTGGGCGTGAGGAAGGGTGACCGGGTGATCGGGTACCTGCCCAACCAGCCCGAGGCCCTCGTCGCGTTCCTCGCCTCGGCCAGTCTCGGCGCGATCTGGGCCAGCTGCGCTCCCGAGTTCGGCACGCAGTCAGTCATCGACCGCTTCAGCCAGGTCGAACCCACCGTGCTCTTCGCCATCCCCGGATACATGTACGGCAACAAAGCCGTCGATCGCAGCGCCGAACTCGCCGAGGTCCTCGCAGCACTCCCCTCGCTGACCCACCTCGTGTCCCTCGACTACGGGGACTTTACCCTCGATGACGACACCCTCGAACAGTTCACCACCGGATCGGGGCTCAACCACGCGATCGACGTCGTTGACTATGCGGGACTCGGGGCCGCCTCGGCGGGCAGGGACGGTGGAGCCGCCTCGGCGGAGTTGGAATTCGAACCGGTCCCCTTCGACCATCCGCTGTTCATCCTCTTCTCTTCGGGCACGACGGGCAAGCCGAAGGCCATCGTGCATAGCCATGGCGGCATCCTGCTCGAGACCGTGAAGAATCACGGGCTGCACTTCGATCTGGGCCCGGGCAGCCAGTTCTGCTGGTTCTCCACGACCGCGTGGATGATGTGGAATGCCCTCGTCGGTGGGTTGGTCGTGGGATCCGCAATCGTCATGATCGACGGCAATCCGAACTACCCCGATCCCAAGGAACTCTGGCGCATCGCCGCGAACACGAAGGCCACTCTCATGGGTGTGGCGCCCGGGGCGATCATGTCCGCACGCAAGGCGGGGTTTAACCCCACTGAGGAGTTCGACCTGTCCACCATCTCGCAGTTCGGAGCTGCCGGCGCACCTCTGCCAGCTGAGGGCTACGAATGGGTCATGGACCAATTCGGCCAGTCGGTGCTGCTCAACGTCGGCTGCGGCGGCACCGATGTGTGCACCGGCATCCTCCAAGCCTCTCCGCTGACCCCCGTGTACTCCGGTGAGATGTCGGGAATCTCGCTGGGATTCGCCGCCACGGCCTTCGACGCATCCGGCAATGAGGTCATCGATGATCTGGGCGAACTCGTTATCACCGCGCCGACACCGTCCATGCCCGTGACCTTCTGGGGTCCCGACGGTGATGCCCGCTACGATGCTGCGTACTTCGACAAATACCCCGGCATCTGGCGCCACGGCGACTGGGCGAAGTTCACCACCGGCGGCGGGGTCGTCGTCACCGGACGCTCCGACGCCACCCTCAACCGGGGCGGGGTGCGGCTGGGCACCGCGGACTTCTATTCCGTGCTCGACACCCTCGCCGAGGTGGCCGATGCCCTCGTCATCCACCGCGAAGACCCCGATGGTGGGATGGGCGAACTCGTCCTCTTCGTCCAATGTGAGCCCGGGGTGTCGTTCACGTCTGAACTCTCGGGGCGGATTTCGCGTGAGCTGAAGACGCGGCTCTCGCCTCGTCACGCCCCCGACGAGGTGGTCCCGGTGGCCCGGATCCCGCTGGGTCGGACTGGTAAGAAGCTCGAAGTCCCAGTCAAGCGCATCGTTCAAGGCGCGACCGCCGATTCGGTGGCAAGCGCTGGGGCTCTGCAGGACCCACGCTCACTCGATGAGTATGTGGAGTATGCGCAATCGCGGAAGGCGAAGGTGAACGCATGAGCACACAGCCGATTAACGTGGCGATCATCGGCACCGGTGTCATCGGGGCCGCATGGGCGACCGGGTTTCTGAGTGCGGGACACAGGGTCACGGCGTTCGACCCGGCCGAAGGAGCGGAGGAACGGCTGCGTGAGCAGGTGACCAACTGTGTTGAGGATGCCGGTTCGGGCAGTGCCGCCTCACTGCTGGAGTACCTCACCTTCGCGCCCAGCCTCGCCGAGGCGGTAGCCGGTGCTGACTTCGTGCAGGAGAACGGGCCCGAGCGTCTCGAGGTCAAGCAGTCGATGCTCGCCGAGATCGATGCCGCAGCGCACGAGTCTGCGATCATCGCCTCTTCCACTTCCGGGTTCTCCCCCAGCCAATTGAACGCACAGGCGACGAAGGCACCGGGACGCATCGTCGTCGGCCATCCGTTCAACCCGGCCCACTTGGTCCCCCTCGTCGAGGTCGTCCCGTCCCCCGATACTTTGGCCGAGGTCGTCGATCGTGCGCTGACCGTCTATGAGGCGATCGGGAAGAAGCCGATCCTCGTGCGTGCAGAGCTCCCCGGCCATGTGGCCAACCGTCTCCAGGCCGCCATGTGGCAGGAAGCGTACTCACTCGTCGATCGTGGAGTCGTCTCTGTGGCCGACATCGACATCGCGATCTCCTACGGGCCCGGTCTGCGCTGGGCCATCCTCGGGCCGCTCGCGCAGCAGTCCCTGTCCGGTGGTTCCGGCGGAATGCGGCACGTGCTCGACCATCTGGGGCCACCCCAGGAGGTGTGGATGCGTGATCTGGGTCAGGTCCACCTCGGCGAGGATCTCAAGGAGAAGCTCATCTCCGGCGTGGAGGAGGAACTTCAGGGTCGTGACCCGGCAGTGCTGGCGAAGCAACGCGACGACATGCTCCTCGAACTCATCGCCCTCAAACGCAAGTACGGTGAGCTGCCGTGACCTGCCGCATCACAATCATCAGCATCGAAGGACACTCATGATCTACCAGCCCAACATCGACCTCTCAAAGATCACCGCAATCGACGTGCACACCCATGTCGAGGCCGACGACCACCAGCACACGTCACTCGATCAAGAACTCCTCGACGCCTCGGCGGGTTACTTCAAAGCACCGGTCCCCCGCACGCCCACCGTCGATGACCTCGCCGCCTACTACCGGGAACGCAACATGGCCGCGGTGATCTTCACCGTCGATGCCAGGACAGCCCTGGGCGGGCATCCCCCTGTGTCGTCCGAGACGATCGCCCAGAAGGCCGCTCAGCACAACGACGTCCTCATCCCCTTCGGATCCGTCGATCCTCATAACGTCGCCGAGGCGGTCGCCCGGGTCCAGGACCTGGCCGTGAACTACGGGGTCAGGGGCATGAAATTTCACCCGAGTCTGCAGGGCTTCGACCCCAGCGAACGCAAGTACTACCCGATCTACGAAGCCTGCGCCGAGCACGGACTCGTCGCACTGTTCCACACCGGCCAGACGGGCATAGGCGCCGGACTGCCCGGTGGCCGCGGCATCAAACTCCGATACTCGGACCCGATGCTACTCGACGATGTGGCCGCTGATCTGCCGGAACTGACGATGATCTTCGCCCACCCCTCGGTTCCCTGGGCCGATGCCTCGATCTCGATCGCCACCCACAAAGCCAACGTCTACATCGACCTCTCCGGCTGGTCACCGAAGTACTTCCCACCACAGCTGACCCGCGCCATCGGATCCATGCTCAAGACTAAGACGCTCTTCGGCTCCGACTTCCCTCTCATCACCCCAGAGCGCTGGATCAACGACTTCGAAGGTCTGGGCATCAAAGAAGAAACCGTGCCGCTGATCATGAAAGACAACGCAGTGCGGGTGCTGGGGTTGTGAGGAGCAAGGATGCGTGCCTTGTCGGCAGCTGATGCAAAAGCATCTACAAGTGAATCCTGTGATTCGAGTGCGCGCCGACCGTCCATGCAATAGCGTGAGATTATGCCCTCACAGCCACCTGAGCCACCGATCGATACGGCCGGTTTTCTTGCCGAGCTCTCCGAACTCCTTGCTGACCCGAGTCCCGTCCCTCTGCTGATGGCCGCAAGTGCCATGGGGTACACCGCCAATGTCGACGAGGACGAAGTGTCATCACCGGTCTCGATGCCGCCCAAGGTCGAGTCGGACCCGGTCTCGGAGGCGTTCCTTGCTCTCACCTCGGCGATGATGGACTCAGCCGCTCCAGAGACCGATGCGCTCCTGCTCATCTGGGCCGCCATGTTCGACGACTCCCTGCTGCGACGACGTATCCACCATGCCGTCGACCCTCGGTCCGGATCGTTGCCCAATTGGGTGCGCAACCTTGACTCGACATCGCCCGTCGCAGCGTTCTCACTGCGCCACGAACTTGGGCATGAAGAGACCTTGTTCGTCGAATTCTCGCTCTCGGGAATGCCGGTGACGATGGCTGTCGCTGTGACTCGTCTGGGTATTCCCTATCTCGAGGACTGCTATCCGACGGAAGATACTGTCGACGATATCCGGCGGTTCACAGCCGACGATCCGCAGATGCCGACCCATCAGATCACACTGTCACCGGCAGATGCGCGCGCCCGGATCGAAGAATTCGTCGAGCATGGCGACCACATGATGCCGCCCACGGAAACCGACACCTGGCCCTCCGTCCGGCTGCTCCTGTCCTGGATGCTGCGACTCCTACCCGATGGGGGTGACATCGAACAGCCACACGAGTGGACCGCGGAAGAGATCCGCGCACTTGTCACTGATTTCCTGGCCTCGCCCTGGGCTCAAGACAGCCGATCCGATACCGCGATGCACGCAGAGCGACTCTTCAACTTTCAGGTCACACACGTAGCCGGTGAACCTCTGAAATGGGGCGCGACTGCCGCACTGATGATGGAGGATCTCTACCCGCGCAAGGTCCTCTTTGATGACAAGCACATGCTCAGCATGCCCGCGGTTCTCGCTGAAGTCGTTCAGTTCGCCAACGAACGCTCTGGCACCTCGCCGGAATTCACGAGTTCAGCACTCGAAGCGATCAATGACGCACTCTCCGAGTACCAACGCCGTGTAACCCAAGGTCCAAGCCCCTCTGGATCATCGGCCGCTGGAATAGCAGAGGTTTTGGGCTTGCCACCGGATATCGAAATTCCACAAGAGCTGATCGAACAGTTCGAGGCCATGGGCCTGGGTCCAGACCCCACCGAAGCATTCGATCCGCTGACAATCAGTCCAGAGGGCGCCGAAGCCTGGCGGGAGGAGCTTCGCCAACGGGTCGGCGGTGAGGATAATCTCGCCTCACTCGATGAAGAGCCGCTGCCCACCGAAGACTTCAACACCGATGGCATCAGCCCGAAGATTCTCCCCCAGGTCCAGGCGTTGGCTGCCGACCTATCCACCTTCGCCGATGCCCACTTCCACGACCCGGAGATGACGACCGCCGTGCTGCGAACGCTGAACCTCACGGCCCGGACGAACCCTGGCGCCTTTCGCCGAGGCTTCACTCACCCGCCAGCGATCGCCGCACTGTGTTGGATCGCAGGAAAGAACAACCGATGGTTCATCGCCCAATTTCGTCAGCGCACGATCCAGACCATGACGATTGCCGCTGGGGCGACCACAGAACCGACTGCGCGAGCGAAATCGATGCTCAAGAACGTCGCCTATGCATTCCATGGGCAGGAACTCGACCTCGCCGACCCTGCCCTGCTGAATTCACTCGAGCGAGCAGAGATCATTGCGATGCGTGATGCTATCGCTGAGTGAGACGGGTTCCCACAACAAGCCGAACCGCTCGGACCCTCTGAATACTCTGTGTTCCGGTGCGCACACCGCTCCCATCTCTATGCCGCCGCCTCAACCGGCGCGTAGACTCGGCCCTACTTTCCAGCTTTCCAGCCAATCGCGAAGGGTGATGATCGTGCCGATCGAAGACGGAATCCGCAAAGCCACCAAGAACCTCGACGAAGCCGCCGAAGCCGCACCGACTTCCCAGGTCGTTCATGCCACCGACGATGACGAGACGAACGACAACACCGAGGCCAGCACTCCCGACGAGGAACGCACTCGCGACACAGCCGCCCAAAAAGACGAGTCCGACGACTGAACGACTGCAGTGACCTCAGAGCTGGATCCCTCTAGTCAACGCATCGTCGATCAGCAGGTTCGCCCCAGACGTCCGACTCGACAGCGGACTCGACAAGAACACGACACTCGCAGCCGTCTCCTGCGGTGTTCCCATGCGTCCTGTGGGGTTCAGGCTCATCGCCTGTGCGAACAGCTCGGGGTCGGATGAACGCCCGATACCACGTGTACCCCCGGTGACCATTACTGTCTTCCCGCTGATCTTCAGGTCCATGACGGAACTCTTTATCCTCGATGCTCTCTGGAACTAGGACAAGGAACGTGCACGATCACGCAGGTCCGCGTGGATCCCGTCGAAGGCACTGCGCGTGGGCAGGAGGGACTTCGCAATCTTCGTCACGACGCTGTAGTTGGTGTCGACCACATTGGCGCCGGGGACTAGGGAGATCTGGGTGAGCAGCTGATAGGCGTCCATGGTCTCCAGTCCGTAGAGCTCGCCGAGCCAGCGGATCATTTCGACTTGGGAGATCCTCCACGAGTCCTCCATCGGCTTGGAGGACCCGACCACCATCCAATGGCCGTCGTTCTCCAGCCGCGGCCACGCCGGACCGCCGCCTTTGATGAGGTCGACGACGATCGTCGAGTTCATCGCACCCTCGACCGCCGTGCCGCACGCTTCCCCCTCACCCTGGCGGTAGTGACCGTCGCCGATGGAGAACATGGTGCCGTCGACGTTGACTCCGAAATAGGCTGTCGTACCGACCTTCATCTCCGGTGTGTCCATGTTTCCTCCGTAGCGTTCGGGTGTCAGTGAGGAATGCACCTCGCCTCCGGCAGGCGCCACGCCGACGGTGCCGAGCATGGGTTCGAGAGGCAGCGCCAGTTCGAAGTCGCCCTTGCGCGTCTGAAATCCCACCGTCTGTGCGGCGGAATCGATCTCGTATATCCAGACTCCTTCCGGCAAAGGATCGTGCAGGAGGCTGGTTCTGTCCGTCGCCGTCAGTCCGCCGAAGAACGGGATCATCGCCGAGGCTCCCCAACTGCGTGCAGGAGTGAGTTCGACAATGTGGATGACCAGGGTGTCCCCCGGTTCGGCTCCTTCGACGTAGAAGGGTCCCGTCTGCGGGTTGAGATACCGTGGATCAAGCTTTTCGCTCGGAATGTCAGCGACAGAGGTGATCGCATTGTTGAAGGCGTCCTCGGACCACAGGCGCAAGGCTGTGCCGGGTGTGATCGTGGCTGCCGGTTGGGATCTGCCAAAGGTGTAGACGAATTGATTGCGCTCTGGAACAAAGTCAACGACGTCCATACTTGATGCTCCGTGAGCTATGTCATAACACCAATAGTATTCAGCGCCAAGATGCGCCGGTGGTTCAACTCCCATTATCCAACCGTTTCCACTTGGACACCGAGAACCGACTAAACTCGCCCTTGATGGTTGTCGATTCACGCATGGCGCCTGATGGTCAGACCGGCCTTCCCACCGATCATGACCGAGTACAGGCGAAGAGTAAGGGATGGCTTACTCGGGCAACCTCAATTTGGGTGCTGGCACTCGGATTCGTCGTGTTGACCATCTTCGCCATGGGGCCCTTACGAGTCTGGGACTACCAACTCAATCGTCGCTGGCTCTACCTCTTCAACCCTGATCTGGTGTGGTTCACGCAGAATATTCTCGACAGCATCGCCGGGCAGGCAGTCTGTATGCCCGTGCTGGCGATTGTTGCGATTGTGCTCGCGCGCAGAAGGCAGTCCTGGCGCCCTATCGGATTCGCTCTGGCGACCGAGGCGGCCTTCTTCATCGGCATCGGGGGGCTGAAGGTTCTGCTGGCCCGGCCAGCGACAACTTTGCATGATCCGAGATTCTTCCAAGGAGGTCTGCTCGAGTTCGGTGATCGTGGGATCAGTTTTCCCTCCGGTCACTCCGCCGAGGCGGTGCTCATCTACGGTGCCGCCGTCTACCTCATCGCCCACTACAGTGGCGCATCCCGACGGCTCGTCCATATTCTGTGCTGGGTCGTGGTCGCGATCAGCGTGAACTCCGTGGCGGTCTCATTCCTCCTCGGTTGGCACTGGGCCACAGATCTCCTCGGTGGCCTCATTGCGGGCGGCCTGTTCCTGCGCATCCTGGTGCAGTGCGACAGACAGACGCGCTACCGGTGGGCTCGTATGGACAATTTCACCGCAACATCTTCGTGAATCTTCGCAGCTCGGCTTGATTCCGCCACGGTGGCGAACTCAAATTATTGTGCGGTCTGCGCATTTTTTCGTTCAAGCCTCTTGCTGAGTTTCAGGCCCCGCTGGGCCCATTCGATCTCGCTGCGGGCTCGGGCGGCCAGACCTTCGTAGGCGAACTTCTTATACGCGATGGTGACTTCACGGTCTTCATCTGCCGTGACTGCCAGACGACGATTGAGCATCGGAGATTCGAGAGCTTCAATGGTGGCGATCTCGTCCTCCCAGACCTTGAGCTCGCTCGTCCAGTGAGCTATGTGCTCGTGGAGGAACGTAAAGACGGCGTCCTGGTCAGCCGACTCGAGGTATGCGGCCCTCAAATGAGCGGCGTCGCGTGTGCGCTGGTACTTCAACGGACCGTGCATCCAGTCGATGAAGGCCTGCTCCCCCGCCTCGGTGACATGATAGACACGGCGCATTCCAGCAGATCCGCGAGTCTGCTCCTCAGCGATGATGAGTTCTTCTTTCGCCATCTTCCGCAGCTCGGGATAGATCTGCGAATCCGGGGCATGCCACACGTGACCAACGGATTGGGAGAACTGCTTCTGCAGCTCGTAGCCGGACATCGGGCCGATGCGCAGCAACGCCAGGAGAGCGCTTCGGAGACTCATCGTGGTTCCTATTCTGTGAATCAACGAGGGGGTCCAGGCCTACTGCCCGAACCCCCTCAGACTACAACTCTCAGGCGTCTTGGCCGGTGCGCCACCCGCCACGGTAGGTCTGACGTGCAACCGTCGAATACGGAACGGGGCTCACTACGACACCGACCTCTGTCTGCTCGTGCTTCTCCACCGATGCCTTCGATGTACCGCCATCGGGCTCGCCCCAGACGACCTTGAGCTCAGCTCCCTCGGGAACGTCGGGATTGACCGTGGCCAAGGACAGACCTCGGCGCTCATTGGCCGAGTACCCCGTGAACATCGAGAAGCCGACGACATTGCCATCGGCATCGACGACCGAGTCATAGTTCGCCGAACCGTAGTTGGCCAAGGGCAGGTCGAAGTACTTGTAATTCGGTCCATCGACATTGAGCGGAGAGGCCAGCACTTCACCCAGATCATCGGCATCCCAGGCCAGAGTCACCTTCTTACGCTGAGCTGCCGGATCCATGGCTTCCAAGGCACTGCGGCCGATGAAGTCGTGGTCGAACTTCACGAACGACCCATAGCCGAGCTCCCATGGGGTCAGGTAATAGTCCTCGATGTTGTCGGAGACGAACGATCCGGCCAGGGTGCCGGTGGCTTCGTAGCTGTCGGCGCCGAGCCATTCGCGGTAGCCGCGCTCGGCCTCTCCGGAGTAGATGGCCGGCAGCGGCGAGGGGATCCAACCCGACTCCAGGGTGTTCGACGGGTAGGCCCGCGCGCCGACGGGCAGCAGACCGAACTCGGCACCCGCCTCGACGATGGCATCTCGGATCACGTCGTGATCCTCGTAGGGCCCCCAGATCTCGAGGCCGGGGGCACCGGCCATGCCGTGGCGCAGGGTGCGAACCTGTTTGCCGGCGATGGTCATGGTCGACATGTTGAAGAATTTCAGCTTCTCCAGCTCACCGCCGTTGAGCTTTTCGATGATCGCCCAGGCGTTGGGGCCCTGGATCTGGAAGCGGTAGTAGCGGCGGCTGACGGCGTGACCGTATGGCCGTGATGGGGACCTGCGGTCGACCTCGATGTCGAGGTTCGAGTAGCCGCCGGTCTCACCGTGATAGAGCAGCCAGTTCGACGCGGGTGAGCGTCCCACGTACACGTACTCGTCTTCGGCCTCGTGGAAGAGGATGCCGTCGCCGATGACGTGGCCGGATTCGGTGGTGGGCACGTACTGCTTGGCCTTGTTCACGGCGAACTTGGCGACCGAGTTGATCGCGGTGTCGGAGATCAGCTTGATGGCATCGGGGCCTTTGAGGAACACGTTGTCCATGTGGTGCGACTGATCGTAGAGGACAGCGGTCTCACGCCATGCCCTCTGTTCCTTGATCCAGTTGGTGAAGTCAGCGGGGACGACCGGATAGATGTACGAGCCGATCTGCGAATTGCGCAGATGGTCGACGGCATTGGTCGAATCGAGGATCTGCTGGAGATTGTCGGTCATGGTCGATGAACCTCTCTGTTCTTATCTCTATGTGTGACTGGTGTTCAGGCCTGTGCGGTGAAATCTTGGACCCATTCGGCTGTGGCCGCGAGTCCGCCGAAGGTGTAGAAGTGGGCCTTGACCCCTGAGGACGCCGAGGTGATGGATTCGTAAGAGGTCAGATCCTTGAGGAATCGCTCCGGTCCGGCAGTGCCGATCAGATTCGTCAGCGAGAACCCGTACTTCTTCGCGATTCCCGCACTGGTGCCCACACCGAAGCGGCGGGCATAGCCCAGGAGTCGCTTGATGCCTGCGGGACCAGGCGTGCCGATGCGAAGGTCAGCCTCGATGCCGCGGTCGCGCACTTCATGGACCCACGCCACGACTGCTTCGGCGTCGAAGGCGAACTGGGTGAGGACGACTTGGCCCAGCCCCTGTTCTGCCAGGGACGCGCTCTTGGCCTCCATATGTTCCCAAAGGGTCGCCGTGCTGATATCTGGGTGGCCCTCGGGGTAACCCGCGATTCCCACCTCAGTCACTCCGTATTCCTGCAGGATGCCGGTGCGAATGACCGAGAGCGAATCGGAATAGGGGCCCTCGGGGGCTGCCGGGTCTCCCCCGACGACGAATACATGCTCGCTGGCTCCGGCCTGCTGCAGAGCCTCGAGGAACTCACGCAGCTCAGTCTCTGACTTCAGCCTGCGGGCCGAGATATGAGGAACGGGAACGAACCCGAGTTCGAGGACTTCTTTGGCGGCCTCGACACGCATCTGAAGATTCTCGTTGCCGAGGAACGTGACGTTGACGCGCGTTCCCGGCGGAATCGCATAGGCGGCCCGCTGCAGGCTGGGAACGTCTTTGCCGGTCATCTCCAAGGAGAAGTCGTCCAGCACCTTGGTAGCGATCGTTGCCTCCACGTGGCGATTCCTTTCGTGAACACTGCGGTGGGTTCTTGAAATCACTATACGCATAGGTATTTACCTATGTCCATAGGTAAATGATCTCCCGCAGGTGGCACCTGGGTGCAATGAGCACAATCGGCAATGCACAAGCATTGCCCGAGCCTGAAGCCACTGATAATGTGCTGAGCGTCACGCTTTCCCTATCATCATAGGTATCTCGCAATGATGCGGGTGCTTATCTCACCTCAGAATCGGAGTATGCGGTGGACCTGCGCGAACGACTCAACACCTCTCGAATGTCGGCCTATCAATGGCTGATCGTCGGCATCTGCACCTTCCTCAACGCCCTTGACGGCTATGACGTCCTTGCCATCTCCTTCTCCTCGAACCAGGTCAGCGAGGAGTTCTCCCTCTCGGGGACGGCGCTCGGACTGGTGATGAGCGCGGCGCTGCTCGGCATGGCGATCGGCGCCCTGGTCCTGGGCCCGGTTGCGGACCGGATCGGGCGACGGAACATGACCATTGTGGCTCTCATCGTCAATATCTGCGGCCTCTTCCTCTCCGCCACAGCCACCTCGGCGGCTCAGCTGGGCATCTGGCGCGTCGTCACAGGACTGGGTGTGGGCGGCATTCTGGTGGGCACCAATGTCATCTGCGCGGAGTACGCCTCCCGCAAGCGCCGCGGCCTGGTCATCAGCATCTACACCGCCGGCTACGGCATCGGTGCAGCACTCGGCGGATCGGTGATGGTCTCGCTCATCGCCACCTCAGGCTGGCGCTCGGTCTTCGTCCTCGGCGGATGCCTCGCCACGGCGTCCCTCCTTCTCGTCCTGCTGCTGGTCCCCGAATCGCCGTCCTATCTCTACAACCGGAAACCGGCGACCGCGCAGAAGAAGCTCGACGTCATTGCCCGGAAGCTGGGCTTCACCGACACGGTTGATCTCTCTGCCACGAGCATCGCCGAGGAGAACGCGACGAGCGACTCAGGTGTCCTGGCTCTGTTCAACCGTCGCAACCGCCGGGTCACATTCGTCGTCTGGGCAACGTTCTTCATCGTGATGTTCGGCTTCTACTTCGTCAACTCGTGGACCCCGCGACTCATGCACGAAACCGGGCTCACCGACACCTTGTCAATGATCGTCACTGTGGGATTGACCTTGGGCGGGGCCATCGGCTCTGTCGCCTTCGGGCTGTTCACCTCCCGCTGGTCGACCCGGTCGGTGCTGACATGCTTCTCAGTGCTGGCCGCGATCCTGATGGCGGTGTTCATCTTCACCGCGCAGTGGATCGTTCTGGTCGTCATCGTCGGCGTCCTGGTCGGCATGTTCAGCAACGGCTGCATTGCCGGCCTCTACGTTCTCACCCCGCAGTCCTACTCGTCTTCACTGCGTTCGACCGGTGTGGGTTGGGGAATCGGAATCGGTCGCTTCGGCGCGATCATCGCCCCGACAGCCACCGGTGCGATGCTCGACGGCGGATGGACTCCGCAGGCGATCTACGTCTTCGTCGGCGTGGTGCTTCTGCTGGCGGCAGTCGTGCTTCTGGGCATGCGCGGAGTCGATGTCGAGGCCAACCGTCGCCCGGACGTCAGAGAAGCTGCAGGAGTATGACGGCCAGGTCATAGGCCCGATGTCTGTGGCACTGGATGGTGCGAGCGGAGTTGGCAGGTGTCAGCGGACCTGGAAGATGTCGATGCGCACGCCGTTGGGGCTGCGCACTCCGGAGCCGATGAACAGGACGTCGCTGAGCCAGGCATACGGGCCCGACTGGTCGACGCTCAGTCGCGGTAGGCAGCGGAAATAGATTCGCTCGGGGTCGACCTGTTCGCCATTCATCAACTTGTTCAGATCGCTGCTGCTGCCGGTGCGCAGTGCCCGATTCTCGACGAGGATGTGGTGCCCGTCATCGGTCTTGAGTACATAGTCTGCGGCAAGGTAGGCCACGGTCTCACTGGGGTATTGCTGGAAGTCGGCACCGGCGTCAAGCACCTCTCCGCGCAGTCCCGGGCCTGAGACTTTTCCGCCGCGGATCGGGACGACCTTGCGCAACCCGTCGACCGTAGTGCCGATGGCGATCGGTGCGTCCACATCAACGTCGATGGTGGCCAAGTAGGACAATTCCGGTGGGGTGACCCCGCTTGCGATTCCGGCACCTTGAGGCCCTGGTGCTTGTGGCAATGTCCTGCTTCCTTTCTGTGATCACCGCCGAGGTTGCCCCTCGGTGATCGGCGTCGTGTCGTCCGCGCTCAACGTCGGTCGAATCGCTGTCCGGAAGGGTTGCTCGACAGTAAGGAGAGGACGAAGAGAATGAGCGGACCGAAGAAGGGCACGAGGCCGATGAGTATGACCCACCCGCTCAGGCTCACGTCGTGGAGTCTGCGCACGCCGAGAGCGATGTTGGGAAGGATAGTCGCAAGGAAATACAGGAACAGCAGTGAGCTGATCAGTCCCGCACCGAACGTGGTTTCGTCGCTGACGTCGCCGTAGGCGTTCGTTCCAGCGGTTGCCACTTGGATCACACCGGCGAGGGCACCGCCGACACCGTAGATGACAAGGCTGAGCAGGCCGACCCACCAGTACTCACTGCGACTGGCTCGCCCTGAGAACACAGCGTACTTGCGGAAGTAGCGACCTATTGCGGCACCCGGCGTTGCCCCCAGAATCGGCGCGTCGGTGTTGCGTGTGGTCGTCTTGCCAGTGCTCTCATCATGCGTGCCCGGGTTATTCGTGAGCATGGGGTCGTGGGTCATGCATTCAGAATACTCAAACACGATTGTGGCAGTGACGATGACCGAGGCGCGGATGTCGAAGAAGGTGACCACCACGCTGGACATGCTCAGCCAAGTCAAACAGCGAGTCCCAACTGCACAACACGGCTCACTGCCCCGACGAACCGATGTCTCGATCTGTCGGGGCAGTGCGCTGATCATTTCGCGCGGGTCCCGGTCGGCCTCGTGCACCGGACCATACTCGCGACCCGGTCAGTAGTGCCCTGGTGGGTCACTGGCGGGGAATGATTCGTCTTCCCATTCGTCGACCATCTCGTCCTCGTGGTCATGACGGATCTGCTCTGACTCTGACCGTCCTTCTGAACTGTCGGTCGCCTCGGCGGGGGTGGTTGAAGATTCGTCCCTGCCCTTCTCCGGCTGAGGATTCTCAGACATGGCTACACCTCCCCTCGGCTGTCGGTGCGCAAACCTGATAACTCCATCATGCACCTCCGAGCGCCTCTAGCGATACTGTTTCGGAGGACCTCACGGGCTCCGGTTCGATCCTCTCACCAGCAACGGCGTGATCTCCAAATAGGTGCCGCAGCGCCAGACCCACTCCAGGGGCCCGAAACGGAACCAACGCAGCCACAGCATCGAGAACACGCATTGGACCACAATGACCCCGAGACAGAAACTCAATGCGGAGAGGGCAGACAGCTGACCAGCGCCAACGAACAGCGGAAGCACAGTCACACAGATGACAGTCTGGCCAATATAGTTGCTGAACGCCATCCGGCCGTAGAAGCCCAGGAACGACAGCCAACTCCGCGCGGTCGGCAGACGAAGGAGCAGGATCAGCCCGACGATGTACATGAGGCCGGGGACCATCGCCGTGCGGAACGCGATCTCATGAGCCGCCTCCGTCCCTGTCCCGGCAACGATGGTCCAGACCCAGACAGGTACCGACACCACCAGAGCGATCACAAAGATCCGGGTAACCGGAACCCGAGTTCCTGCGGCGAACAGACCGCGTTCGGCCAGCCAGAACCCGAGGGCCATATGACCCAGTGTGCGACCGAACTCCAAAATCAGCAGCAGTGCTCCCGGAACCTCAGGACCCGCGGCAGAGAGAGTGGAGACCAGGTGCAGAGAATCCGGGATGATCGCCGCAGCGATGGCGACCATGAACAGAATCGACCTCGGCAGGAAGGTCAGCAGCAGAAGCACCAGCGCGAGGCATCCGTACGAGGCCAGCACGTCGATGCCTCCCAGTGCGGAGTTCACCACACCGGCGAGTATGAGTATGAGCATACGTCGGATGTAAACCCAGGTGGATCGGCTCTTCGCCTGCAGTCGGGAGAGGAAGATGAAGACTCCAGTGCCGAAGAGGAAGGCGAAGACGAAGTGGAACTTCCCCAATGCAAGGATGTCAACGACCTGCCACATCACGGCATCGACGCCTCGCGGTTTCCCGGTTTGACCGGCACTGTTGAGGAAATAGGTGATGTTGACGAGCAGGATCCCGGCCATCGCGATGCCGCGGATGACATCGATCGAGACGATGCGATCGTTCGGACGGGAGGCAGTGGGACGAGTGGTGGAGGCTGATGCATCTTTCACGGTCAGCGACCGTACCAGGAACGCAGGTTTAATCGGCAAACTGTCTTGTGATCAGTCTGTCAGTGCCAAGCGGCCCGCTCCTGCTCCCCCGCGACCTGTCCCGGAGTAGAGTGGAGACTCAGACTGATCTGGACGAAGTGGGGTGTTGAGACATGACTGACGATCAGGATCTGCGGAAGAAATCCGAGAAGATCAACGACAAACTCGACGAGGTGGCCTCGAAGGCCAGTGGACCCGACGTTTCGTACGGATCGACTCCCGGATACGTCCAGGACAATGTCGAAGAGGATGCTCAGGCCGCTGCCGAGAACGAAGGTGTGACGCTCTACCGTCACCCGGACGGCTCGCACGAGGCGGTCGACGAATCGAAGATGGCTCCGGAGATCGACTCAGACGACTGACCCGCCACGCAGATGAAGCCCGGCACCTGAACGACCAGGTGCCGGGCTTCTGAGCTTGCCTGCTCCATCAGGCGGTCCAGGGAACTCAGGAACCGGCGGGAGTGTAGTCCGTGCTGCCGGCGAACTCCGGCCGCGGCTTCGGTGCGGCGAAGGGTTCGACACACGTGTTTTCCACCGAGTTGTAGACGATGAAGATGTTCGACCTCGAATACGGCGTGACATTGCCGTTCGAGGCGTGCAAGCAGTTGGAATCGAACATGACCGCACCACCGGCAGGTCCCTCGAGAACATCGATGCCGTAGTCATCGGCGAAGTCAGTCAGAGTCTGCGGATCGGGAGTGCCCGCACCCTGCATGACCAGCGACTTCTTGTAATTGTCCTCCGGGGTGCCGCCGACACAGCTGATGTAGCGCTGATGCGAACCTGGCATGATCATCAGCGGCCCGTTGAACGAGTAGTTGTCAGTCAGCGACAACGACAGGCTCACTGCACGTGGCTCGGGCATGCCGTCCTCGGCGTGCCAGGTTTCGAAATCGGAGTGCCAGGAGAACTCCTTGCCCACGAACCCGGGCTTGTAGTTGATCCGGCTCTGGTGGATGTAGACCTCGGAACCCAGCAGCTGCTCCGCGCGGGCGATGACCCGGGGATCATTGGCGATCTTGCGAAAGATGTCATTGCTGCGGTGGATGTCGAAGATCGATCTGACTTCGTTGGACTTCGCCTCGACGATGGTGGCGTCATCGTCCTTGACCTTCGGGTCATTGGCTAGGCGGTGCAGCTCGGCCCGGAACGTTTCGAGTTCTTCCGGGGTGATGAGCTCGTCGATCGTAAGATAGCCCTTGTCGTCGAAGTGCTGCAGCGTCGCCGCATCGAGGGGCCCCTGCTCGGCCGAACCGAATGCGATCGGGCCCCTGCGGTCGAGGACTTCAGTTCTCTCGCCAGTGCGAGTGGGGTAGAGATCCGTGGTTGTCGACGGTGAAATAACTGTCATCGTTCTCCCTTCCTCGGATGGCGCGAAAGCCTGGTCGCTCCAAAACCGAATCTGTGGGGAACGACGAGGACATTCCGCTTGTGCCGCCACCGTAACAGGGGGATCCGATCGGTGAAACCCCTCAGCAGATTCGTTTGTCCTGGTGGTCGTGTCGCCGTTGAGTCAAGCTGCGCCATTGAGACAAGCGCACCTCCTTCCCATAGTTGAATTAGTATCTGCGTAGCCACGGCCGCGTCGTGGCCCTTGCCGTGTCCCTCGTGCTGAAAGGCAGGACAGATGTCGTCTCCCGCTGACTCCGAGCTTCAGTCCCCCGCCCCTCCCCGGTCGTCGTCGAGACTCGCGCAGGTCCTGCGCAACTACCGGTTCCCGCTGTTCATCCTCACCGGCGTCGTCATCGGCGCGATCATCGGTCTGATCTTCGGCGAGAAAGCCACGGTCATCAAACCCTTCGGTACCTTGTTCATCAACATGATGTTCACCCTCGTCGTGCCGCTGGTCTTCTTCTCCATCTCCTCGGCGGTGGCGGGCATGTCCTCTGCTACGAGGCTGGGCAAGATCCTGGGCAGCATGCTCGGCATCTTCGCCGTCACCGGCGTCATCGCCTCCATCGTGATGATCGCAGCCCTGTGGATCACCAAGGCCACCGAGGGAGTCCAAGTCGAGATGAACCAGCCCAAGGACGTGGAAGAGGTCGGGTCGATCGGCGATCAGCTCGTGTCGACCTTCGTCGTCGATGACTTCTCGAAGATCCTCTCCGCCGAGCACATGCTCGCCCTCATCGTCTTCGCCGTCATCGTCGGCATCGCCACGTCCAAGATCGGTCCGGCAGGCAAACCGTTCGCTGCGTTCCTCCATTCCGGCTCCGAGGTCTTCCTCAAGTTCACCTCGATCATCATGTACTACGCCCCGATCGGCCTGGGTGCCTACTTCGCGGCCCTCATCGGTGAGCTCGGAGCACAGCTGGTCGGCGATTACGTCCGCGCCTTCCTCGTCTACTACCCGGTGGCGATCGGCTACTTCATCGTCGCGTTCACGCTCTATGCATTCCTCGCCGGTGGCCGACGCGGGATCACCGCGTTCTGGTCGAACATCATCGAACCGACGGCGATCTCTTTGGGTACGTCGTCCTCGGTGGCGGCGATCCCGGCCAATCTGCGAACCGGCAAGCGCATCGGCGTTCCTCGCGATATTCGGGAGACGATCGTTCCGATCGGGGCGACGATCCACATGGAGGGCTCGAGCCTGTCCGCGATCCTCAAGATCGCCTTCCTCTTCGCCGTCTTCGGCCGCGACTTCTTCACCCCCGGCAACATCCTCATCGGGATCGCCGTGGCGCTGCTGGCCGGTATGGTCATGGCAGGAATCCCCTCGGGCGGATTCATCGGCGAGCTGATGATCATCACCCTCTACGGCTTCCCCGCCGCGGCCCTGCCCATCATCCAGATCATCGGCACCGTCATCGATCCCCCGGCCACCACCGTCAACGCGGTCGGCGACCAGGCCAGTTCCATGATGGTCGCCCGCGTGCTCGACGGGAAGGACTGGATGGACAAGGCCGATGATTCGGAGATCTTCCCCGCCGAGGCGGCCTCCCCCGAGAATTCTTGATTACGATCCTATTTCGACACCTTCCCTAAAAGGGTCCTTGTCAGTGCCCTCATGCGACTTTTCCACAAGGTTGCATGCGTATATCTCAAAGCTGCGACCTCATCGCAATGTGAAGTTCGCAGAACTGCAACAGTCACTGAGAGTTTTCTCAGGGTCCGTTGTTCGTCGCTCACCTGCAGTGACGATAATCAGCGGGATCGATGACATATCACTGGCGGTCGCTTGCACCGACCGTCACAGCAGGAGGCAATGACGCTATGAACACCACCTTTCGCAATCGAGCAGCAGCACTGTCAGTCGCCGCGATTGCCGGCTTTGCGGGAGTTGCGCTCACCGGCGGATCCGCGCTGGCTGCAACGAACTCCGCAGCAGATTCCGGGTCCGGCGCCGAAGTCAATGTTGCCAGCGATGCGCACAGCGATGGCCATCCGAGGAATGCGTCCGGCTACGCGGATGCGCTTGTGAAGGCGTGGGGTGTCGGCTCCGACGAGGAAGTCAATGAATACGCCACACCCGGCGTCGTCGAAGCCTTGTCCGAGCATGGTGACGAGCATGCGGCTTCGTGGGATCGCATTGCCGCTGACGGAGCCGCCGAATCGTCGTCCGTGGTCTACAAGAACAAGGTCACCGGAGAGCTGCTGACCTTCGGCGTCGACAACAAAGCCGCGACACATGGCCTGCACCCGGCGGTTCACCACGTCCAGTTCAAGGACCGCACCCAGCCGTCTCAGTGAACCAGCCGAAAGCGGGTGGCAAGTAGACTCGGGAACCATGGTTGACCTGAACACATTGCCCCGCCGCCGGTACACCAGCGGACCCACCGCGCTTGAACATCTCGAGCGCCTGAGCACGCAGTTGGGCGGGCCGCAGGTCTGGATCAAACGTGATGACCAGCTGGGTCTGACTCAGGGTGGGAACAAGACTCGTAAGCTCGAGTTCCTCATCGCCGATGCTCTGGCACAAGGGGCTGACACCCTCGTCACCGCCGGCGGGGTGCAGTCCAATCACTGTCGACTCACGCTCTCGGCAGCCAGGCGCGAGGGACTCGAATGTCACCTGGTCCTCGAGGAGGATCTCGGTTCCGACGGCGCGCCGATCCCAGCAGATGCCGGTGGCAATCCACCAAAGCACACGGGCAATTTTCTGCTCTTCGACCTCCTCGGCGCGGATTCGGCTGAGGTTCATCCCAATGGCAGTGACCTCATAGCTCGTGCCACCGAGTTGGCCGGCCAGCTCGAGGCTCAGGGGCGCAATCCCTATGTCATCCCGGTCGGCGGCTCGAACGTCACCGGCGCCCTGGGCTATGTCGACTGCGCACAGGAGCTGCTTGCCCAGTTCGCCGAGGTGGGCCTGGACGTATCGTCGATCGTGGCCCCGAGTGGGTCTGCTGGAATGCAGGCCGGACTCGTCGCCGGCCTGCACGCCGCCGGCAGTCTGATTCCCGTGGTCGGCATCAATGTCAGTCGCACGCAGGAGGACCAAGAGCCGAAGATCGTAGGGCTCGTCGACGAGGTCGCCTCATTCCTCGAACTCCCACCGGTCCCCCGCGATCGCAGCCTCGGCCTGGGCAAGTACTTCGGCACCGGGTATGCGCTGCCGACACCGGGAATGATCGAAGCCGTACGACTCTTCGCTCAGACCGAGGGAATTCTCCTCGACCCGGTGTACACCGGGAAGGCCGCGGCCGGCCTCATCGATCTCATCAGACAGGGACGGTTCGGCCTCGACGAGCATGTGGTCTTCATCCATTCGGGTGGAGTGCCCGGACTCTATGCTCGCGCCGGAGCATTCGCATAGTCTGGAACGAACGACGTACGTCTTCTCAACTGACCTATTTGCGTGACTCACCTACCTGGAGGAAAACACCATGACAGTCTCGACCGCTGATCTCTGGGACGAACGAGGACCAGAACTGGATTCGATCGCTTTGAACTTCGGTGACTTCGGCGCCAAGGACTCGTTCTCCGGTCCGGCTCGAACCGTGCGCTGCTACCAGGACAATGCGCTGGCGAAGACGACTCTGTCCCAGCCCGGCGATGGAGCCGTGCTCATCATCGACGGCGGCGGTTCGATCGCGACCGCACTCATGGGTGACATGATCGCCGAACTCGCCGTGAGCAACGGCTGGGCAGGCGTCGTCATCAACGGAGCCGTCCGCGACCGAGTCGCGCTGTCGTCCATGGGCTTGGGAATCAAAGCCCTGGCCAGCAACCCGCGCAAGAGTTCCAAGACCGGTGACGGTGAGCTCGATGTGACTCTCGAAATCGGTGGAGCCACCATTCGCCCCGGCGCAATGGTGTTCGCCGATGCTGACGGAGTCGTCGTCGAGAAATAGCGAGGCGGGCATCCTGGCCAAGCATCCTGCCAAGCGCAAGGATTCTCACGAGACGATAAGGCTGCGATGCGGTGAGGGTTGTCGCGAACTAGAGTCTGGGCCAGGAGCCATGGCCTTCGCGAGTCATCGATGATCTCCGCTGTTGGTCAGACCGGCTCCGTTGTCAATGACGAAAGGGCCGACTCTCATGAAGGCAGCACGATTCTATGATCGCAATGACATCCGAATCGAAGACATTCCCGAGCCCGAGCTGAAGCCCGGAACCGTCGCAATCGACGTGGCGTGGTGCGGAATCTGCGGAACCGACCTGCACGAGTACCTCGAAGGCCCGATCTTCGTCCCACCAGAGGGACACCCGCATCCGATCTCGGGTGAATCCGCACCGGTGACCATGGGCCACGAATTCTCGGGAACCATCACCAGCCTCGGCGAGGGTGTCTCTGATCTTGAAGTGGGACAGAACGTCGTCGTCGAGCCCTACATCATCGGCGATGATGTCGATACGAGCATCGGGCAGAGTTATCAGCTCTCGCAGGACATGAACTTCATCGGGCTCGGTGGTGGTGGCGGTGGCCTATCCGAGAAGATCGTCGTTCAGCGGCGGTGGGTCCATCCGATCGGTGAGATCCCACTCGATCAGGCGGCGCTCATCGAACCGCTCTCCGTCGCCCACCATGCAGTCGTCCGCTCCGGCGCGAAGCCTGGTCAGGTCGCCATCGTCGGCGGAGCCGGCCCCATCGGGCTGCTCACCGCTGCCGTACTCAAGGCGGAGGGCCTCACCGTCTTCATCTCCGAGCTGTCCGAGGCGAGGAAGAAGATGGCGCTCTCAACAGGAGTAGCCGACGAAGTCCTGGACCCACGAGAGGGTGACGTTGCCGAAACGGTCCGTGAACGCACAAACGGCCAGGGCGCAGACGTCGGGTTCGAGTGTTCATCAGTGCCGGTGGTACTCGACATGCTGCTCGACGCGGTTCGTCCGGGAGCAGTGATCGTCAACGTCTCCATCTGGGGCCACAAGCCTGAAGTCGATATGCCGAAGCTTGTGCTCAAGGAGATCGATCTGAGAGGAACCATCGGCTACTCGGGAGACCATCCCTCCACGATCGAACTCGTCCGCAGCGGGAAGATCGACCTCTCACCCTTCATCACCGGGCGCATTGGGCTCGATGAGTTGGTTACGGGCGGCTTCGACGAGCTCATCAATAACAACGAGCAGCATGTGAAGATCATCGTCGATCCTCGAGCCTGATCTGCCAGACGATGTCCTGGTTGGGCTCCGCCTCAACTGGGGTGGAGCCCATCCGCGACTCGGCGATCCTCACGAACAAAGGACTCATCGCTCAGGCCGTCATCGGGTGATTCGGCCCGGAGTCAGATGAGATCGGTCGCGAGCTTGTGAATCCCCGCGTGCTTGCGCTTCAGCGATGCACTGAGTCGAA
Source organism: Brevibacterium sp. UCMA 11754 (assembly GCF_021532275.1). Taxonomy (GTDB): domain Bacteria; phylum Actinomycetota; class Actinomycetes; order Actinomycetales; family Brevibacteriaceae; genus Brevibacterium. Next base: position 10,208 of record NZ_JACBOT010000007.1, on the reverse strand, counting down.
GTCCTGGTCAGCCGAGTCCCACACCGTGTCTGCTTCGACGGCCTCGCCACTTTCGGTCAGGTCCTTAACGGTGTCGGTGCTGAACATGTATGACCAGGTGCCTTCATCAGCAGTGCCGGTGACCATGAGCATGTCATAGTCGAACGCGGCGTTTCCCGCGCCTTGAACCGCGTCGGCGGTGGCCTTCTTATCGGCGTTCGGCTGTCCGTCTGAGGGGAACTCGACGTGCAGGCGGTCGACGTCTCTTGCATGGTCGAAGTCCGGGTTGCTCTCGGACTCACGGTGCACATGAACCTCATCGATGCTGCTGCGAAGGAAGTCACCGAGCACATCGGTGCTGTCGAAGTCGCTGGTGGGCACCTCGGCGCTCTGTCCCGGTTCGATATCATTCGAGTCGGACTCTTTGGCGCTGCAGCCGCCGAGCGCAAGGGCACAAGCCACGGTCAATGCCGAAACGAGATGAGGAACAGACTTCATGGTTCCACCCTATCGACATCCGACCAGCTCGCTGCACTCCGGTCGCTCCTCAAACACCAATCCGATCAGCCGCTCGGGTGGGATCAGACGAGGACCTCGATGAGTCGCGGACCCGAATCGGCCAGGCCCGCGCGGAAGTCGCGATCAAGGTCTTCGATGGTCTCGACTCGCGTCGCCGGTACACCCATGCCGTGGGACAGCGAGACCCAATCGATGGCGGGGTTGCCGATGTCGAGCAGAGATTCGGCCTTGGGCCCGAAATCGGGGACACCGACATTGGACATCTCATTGCGCAGAATCTGATATTTCCGATTGGCGAAGATGAGCACGACGATGTCGAGCTGCTCCCGCGCGTAGGTCCACAGTGACTGCGGGTTGTACATTCCCGAACCGTCGGATTCGAGAACGACGACCTTCCGGTCGGGACTCGAGATCGCAGCCCCAGCACCGACGGGAAGCGCCCAGCCGATGGATCCGCCGGTGCCGCCGAGGTAGTCGTGGGGTTGTGACCCAGCCGTCTGTGCGTAGAAGTCCCGGCCCGTGGTGATGGATTCATCGAGAACGATCGCGTTCTCGGGGATGGCTCCCGAGAGCCACGCGGCGAGCTTCGCCGCAGTGATGGTCCCGCTGGGAACAGGCGCCGGAGCCAACTCCGCGCGCAGAGAAGACCGTTCACGTGAACTGCGGGCCGCCTCGGCGAGGCGCCTGTCCGTCGGTCCAGCCCCGACTGCCTGGTGAAGGTCTTCAAGTGCCTGCAGCGAGTCGGCACCGATGGGACTGAGCGTGAAGAAGGTGGTGTCCGGTGCGGTGAGCACGCTCGGCTTGTCGGGGTAGGCGAAGAAGGCGACGGGCGGTTTCGCGTCGACGAAGATGAGCGAGTCGAAGTTCTGCAAGAGCTCGACAGACGGCTCGACCGGGTACGGAATCTTCGTCACCATCGGCCGACCGGCACCTCGTTCTGTCCGTGCGGCAAAGGTCTCTGCCAGCAATGTCGCACCGGTCGCCTCGGCGATCTGGACAGCCACTTCCAGCTGCGACGAGCGCAGGGCACGCCCGCCGAGGAGGATGGCTGTGCGTGGGCCTGAAGCTCGCAGTCGGACAGCCGCGGCTTCGATCTCGGCCGGATTGGCTGAGACCGGGGTGGGCGCGATCGCGTTCGGTGGCTGGGTGTACTCATCGGCACTGTTCCACGCGGTGTCGGCGGGGAGGATGAGCGAGCTGATCTGTCCTGAGAGGCTGTAGCCGATGGCATCCGCGGCGTCCTTGGCGATGGAGTTCGCCGATGGTGAGGTGCGCACCCAGTTGCTGAAGGGCCGCAGTGCGCCTTCGATGTCAGAGGTCAGCGGTGCGTCGAGGCTCCGATGGTAGCCGGCATGATCGCCGATGATGTTGACCATCGAGACCCGGGCCCGCAGAGCGTTGTGGAGACTGGAGAGACCGTTGGCTGCACCTGGACCCAAATGCAGCAGGGTGGCCGCGGGCTTGTCGAGCATCCGCGAGTAACCGTCGGCGGCCCCGGTGACGACGCCCTCGAAGAGACCGAGCACACCGCGGACATGAGGCTGCCGATCCAAAGCTGCCACGAAGTGCATCTCCGAGGTGCCGGGGTTGGCGAAGCAGACCTCGATTCCGTTGTGACCCAACGTCTCCAGCAGGCTCTCGGCGCCATTCATGCCATCATCTCCCTTGAAGTCGGCCACGGAGGACTTCAGCATCCGTGATCAGCAGTTCATTCAGTCTTATCACGGCGTACTGATGTGTCGCTCGAGCGTCTGAATCGACGACCGGGAATATTCGCCTTGCACTCTCGGTTACACCACTATAGAGAGATAGTTGAATCTTCAATTTTTGATCGCAACCATTCGCTTAGCCAGGAGGGGGACATGAACGTCACCGAGAACACCACAGCAACCGATACCGTATCGCCTGTCGTCAACGACACCCTGCTCAGCGCTGCCACCGGAATGGACGCCGTCACCCTGCGCGTCGGCGATCTCGAGAAGATGTCGACCTACTACTCGAATGCCCTCGCGATGGAGCCCCTCGAAGAGGTGTCGCGCGGCAGTGAGATCCACCGTGTGCTCGGTCGCGGGGTCACTCCCCTGGTCAAGCTCGTCGCCATACCCAACCTGCCCGGGGTCGACCACACCCAGGCCGGTCTCTTCCACACCGCTTTCCTGTTCGAGAACCAGGCTTCCCTGGCTGCGACCGTCGCCCACGCCGCACAGAACACGAACAGCCAGTTCGTGGGTTCGAGCGACCACCTCGTCAGCGAGGCCTTCTACTTCACCGACCCGGAGAGCAACGGCATCGAGCTCTACGTCGACCGCGACCGCTCGGAGTGGAAGCATTCTGCCGATGGTGAAGTCCGCATGGACACGATCTACCTCGACCCGAACGCCTTCCTGGCCGAACACCTCGACGAGCAGACGCTGGCTCAGGCCAACACCCTGCCGGGCATCATCGGCCACGTCCACCTGCAGGTCGGCGACGTGCCGACGGCTCACCAGTTCTATGTCGACGCCCTCGGCTTCGAGCCGACGCTCGCCTCAATGCCCGGCGTCCTCTTCGCCTCGGCCGGTGGATACCACCACCACGTCGCGATGAACACCTGGAACAGCCGCGGTGTCGGTCCACGCGCAGCCAGCCTCGGCCTCGGCGATGTCGCCATCACCGTACCGGGCCGCGAGGACCTCGACGCACTGGTCGCTCGCCTCAGCGCACACAAGATGGACTTTGCCGACGACGGCCGCTCGGTCCGCGTCTCCGACCCATGGGGCACGCAGGTGACTCTGGGCATCGGCGGCAGCTCGATCGATCAGACCCTGACACGGTGATCTCAGCTTTCAGCCACGGGCCAGCCTGACAGCTCGCTCACTGTGCGGCTGAGGCTGAAACATCCGGCCGCGGATCCAGCCGGCGCAATAGCTGAGCGTTGACTGCGACGACGATCGTGGAGATCGACATGAGAATCGCGCCCACGCTCATCGGCAGCACGAAGCCGATGGGCGCCAGGACACCGCCAGCGAGTGGGACCGAGATGAGGTTGTAGCCAGCGGCCCACCACAGGTTCTGCTTCATCTTCCGAAACGTCGCCCGCGAGAGTTCGATGACCGACAGCACGGACCGGGGATCATCGGAGGCCAGGATGACTCCGGCCGAGCCGATGGCCACATCGGTACCGGCTCCGATGGCGATGCCGACATCGGCCGCCGCCAAGGCCGGCGCATCGTTGACTCCGTCGCCGACCATCGCGACCTTGCGACCCTCTCCCTGCAGCTCAGCAACCTTGGCCGCTTTGTCCGCAGGGTGGACCCCGGCGAAGACGCGGTCGATGCCGAGTTCGGCGGCCACGGCCTGGGCAACCGCCTCGGCGTCGCCGGTGATCATGACCACCTGCGCACCACGCCCGTGCAGCGCGTCGACGGCTTCGCGAGATTCAGGTCGGATCTCATCGGCAAGTTTGAGTGCGCCGATGACGCTTCCATCAACGATGACGTGAAGGATGATGGCACCCTCCCTGCTCCACTGCGCAGCGAGCGGAGCTTCGCCCGCACCGTGCTCACCGAGCAGATTCGGCCCACCCACGGCCACCTCGGCGCCATCGACCTGAGCCTTGACGCCGACCGCTGGGGAGGACGAGAAATTGGTCGCCACCGGTACATCGAGACCACGGTTCCGGGCAGCGCGAACGATCGCACGCGCCAAGGGGTGCTCACTGTCTGCCTCTGCAGCTGCGGCGAGCGCCAGGATCTCCCCCTCGGTGCGGTTCTCGGTCGTGACCTCAACCGCGGTGACTGTCGGTTCGCCCTTGGTCAGGGTGCCGGTCTTGTCGAAGAGCACCGAATCGACTGTGCGCATCATCTCCAGCGCCAGCCGGTCCTTGATGAGGACGCCGCCGCGGGCTGCCCGCTCGGTGGCGATGGACACGACGAGCGGGATGGCCAGGCCCAAAGCGTGGGGACAGGCGATGACGAGGACGGTGATCGTGCGCACGACTGCCGAGTCCGGCATACCTACCAGGGACCACACGATTGCGGTGACAACGGCGGCGCCGAGGGCGAACCAGAACAGCCAAGCCGAGGCCTTGTCGGCGATGCGCTGGGCCCGTGATGTCGAGTTCTGTGCCTCGGAGACCAGCTTCTGGATCCCGGCGAGCGCAGTGTCATCACCGGTCGCCGTGATCTCCAGGCGCAGTCCGGAGTCGGTGGCGACTGTGCCCGCCACGACGGTATCGCCTTCCGCGCGGCGAACGGTCGTCGATTCTCCCGTGACCATGGACTCGTCCATGCTGGCCGAGCCGTCGATGACCCGGCCGTCGGCAGGGACCGCTGCACCAGGGCGGACGACGACAGTGTCGCCGAGTCTGAGGTCGGCTGGATCGACCATCACTGTTTCGCCGTCGACGATCGTCTCTGCTTCGTCGGGCAGCAGCGCCGCCAGACTGTCCAGCGCCGAGGTGGTCTGTGCCAGGGAGCGCATCTCCAGCCAGTGCCCTGCCAGCATGATGACGACAAGCAGCGCCAGCTCCCACCAGAAGTCGAGCTCGGCATCGAGGAGTCCAAGTGAAGAACCCCAGGAGGAGAGGAATGCGACGGTGATGGCCAGTGCGATGAGGAGCATCATCCCCGGATTGCGATCCCTCAGCTCGCTGAGCCCGCCGGTCTCCGAAACCGCATAGCCCACGAGGTGGCCGAACATGGGGCTGAAGGCGATGACCGGGATCGCGATGACGAGCATGATCCAGAACAGCCGCCGGAATTGCGCGACATGGTCGCCGTGACCAGCATGGCCACCGTGGCCCTCGTGGTCGCCATGAGGGCCACGGTGGCCATGCTGGTCACGGCGACCATGTCGCGCAATTCCGGCGGCTGTTCTGGATCATGCTCGTCATCGCGATCCCGGTCATCGCCTTCAGCCCCATGTTCGGCCACCTCGTGGGCTATGCGGTTTCGGAGACCGGCGGGCTCAGCGAGCTGAGGGATCGCAATCCGGGGATGATGCTCCTCATCGCACTGGCCATCACCGTCGCATTCCTCTCCTCCTGGGGTTCTTCACTTGGACTCCTCGATGCCGAGCTCGACTTCTGGTGGGAGCTGGCGCTGCTTGTCGTCATCATGCTGGCAGGGCACTGGCTGGAGATGCGCTCCCTGGCACAGACCACCTCGGCGCTGGACAGTCTGGCGGCGCTGCTGCCCGACGAAGCAGAGACGATCGTCGACGGCGAAACAGTGATGGTCGATCCAGCCGACCTCAGACTCGGCGACACTGTCGTCGTCCGCCCTGGTGCAGCGGTCCCTGCCGACGGCCGGGTCATCGACGGCTCGGCCAGCATGGACGAGTCCATGGTCACGGGAGAATCGACGACCGTTCGCCGCGCGGAAGGCGATACCGTCGTGGCGGGCACAGTCGCCACCGACTCCGGACTGCGCCTGGAGATCACGGCGACCGGTGATGACACTGCGCTCGCCGGGATCCAGAAGCTGGTCTCCGAGGCACAGAACTCGACATCACGGGCCCAGCGCATCGCCGACAAGGCCTCGGCTTGGCTGTTCTGGTTCGCCCTCGGCGCCGCCGTTGTCACCGCAATCGTGTGGTCCCTGGTAGGTATGCCGGACTCGGCAGTCGTGCGCACGATCACCGTCCTCGTCATCGCCTGTCCCCACGCTTTGGGCCTGGCCATCCCGCTCGTCGTGTCCATCGCCACCGAGCGGGCAGCCCGCGGCGGCGTCCTCATCAAGGACCGGCTGGCGCTGGAGATGATGCGCACAGTCGATTCGGTGCTCTTCGACAAGACCGGCACCCTGACCAAGGGCGAACCGACAGTCACCGCGGTTGAGGTCACGACCGAGAACCGCACCGAGGGGGAGATCCTGGCGCTCGCCGCAGCTGCAGAGGCAGACAGTGAGCACCCCTTGGCGCGTGCGATCGTTCGCGCTGCCCGGAACCGTGGTCTCGATGTACCGGTGGCGACCAATTTCTCGTCCTCCCCAGCGGTCGGCGTCAAGGCTCAGGTCGATGGCGCCGAGGTGGCCGTGGGTGGGCCGAATCTGCTCGGTGAGCACGGTGCGGGCGAAGCTCCGCTCGCTGCGCAGTGGAGCAGGGAGGGTGCCATCATCCTTCACGTCATCGTTGATGGAAGCGTCATCGGCGCACTCAAACTTGCCGATGAGATCCGACCTGAATCTCGCGAAGCCGTCGACGCGCTGCACGGGCGTGGTGCGCAGGTGGTCATGATCACCGGCGACGCCGAGGCGGTTGCCCAGGCCGTGGCCGCCGAACTCGGCATCGACCGCGTCTTCGCCGGGGTCCACCCTGCGGACAAAGCGGCCAAGGTTGCTGAGCTGCAGGGAGAGGGTCGCAAGGTCGCGATGGTCGGCGACGGAGTCAACGATGCGCCGGCCTTGGCGGCGGCCGATGTCGGCATCGCCATCGGAGCCGGTACCGATGTGGCCATCGGCTCGGCCGGAGTCATCCTGGCCTCCGATGATCCCCGGTCCGTGCTGTCGGTCATCGAACTCTCGCGGGCGACGTTTCGGAAGATGAAGCAGAACCTGTGGTGGGCCGCTGGCTACAACCTCATCTCGGTCCCACTCGCTGGCGGTGTCCTGGCGCCCATCGGCTTCGTGCTGCCGATGAGCGTGGGCGCGATTCTCATGTCGATCTCCACGATCGTCGTCGCAGTCAACGCTCAGCTATTGCGCCGGCTGGATCCGCGGCCGGATGTTTCAGCCTCAGCCGCACAGTGAGCGAGCTGTCAGGCTGGCCCGTGGCTGAAAGCTGAGATCACCGTGTCAGGGTCTGATCGATCGAGCTGCCGCCGATGCCCAGAGTCACCTGCGTGCCCCATGGGTCGGAGACGCGGACCGAGCGGCCGTCGTCGGCAAAGTCCATCTTGTGTGCGCTGAGGCGAGCGACCAGTGCGTCGAGGTCCTCGCGGCCCGGTACGGTGATGGCGACATCGCCGAGGCCGAGGCTGGCTGCGCGTGGACCGACACCGCGGCTGTTCCAGGTGTTCATCGCGACGTGGTGGTGGTATCCACCGGCCGAGGCGAAGAGGACGCCGGGCATTGAGGCGAGCGTCGGCTCGAAGCCGAGGGCGTCGACATAGAACTGGTGAGCCGTCGGCACGTCGCCGACCTGCAGGTGGACGTGGCCGATGATGCCCGGCAGGGTGTTGGCCTGAGCCAGCGTCTGCTCGTCGAGGTGTTCGGCCAGGAAGGCGTTCGGGTCGAGGTAGATCGTGTCCATGCGGACTTCACCATCGGCAGAATGCTTCCACTCCGAGCGGTCGCGGTCGACGTAGAGCTCGATGCCGTTGCTCTCCGGGTCGGTGAAGTAGAAGGCCTCGCTGACGAGGTGGTCGCTCGAACCCACGAACTGGCTGTTCGTGTTCTGTGCGGCGTGGGCGACGGTCGCAGCCAGGGAAGCCTGGTTCTCGAACAGGAAAGCGGTGTGGAAGAGACCGGCCTGGGTGTGGTCGACCCCGGGCAGGTTGGGTATGGCGACGAGCTTGACCAGGGGAGTGACCCCGCGACCGAGCACACGGTGGATCTCACTGCCGCGCGACACCTCTTCGAGGGGCTCCATCGCGAGGGCATTCGAGTAGTAGGTCGACATCTTCTCGAGATCGCCGACGCGCAGGGTGACGGCGTCCATTCCGGTGGCAGCGCTGAGCAGGGTGTCGTTGACGACAGGCGATACGGTATCGGTTGCTGTGGTGTTCTCGGTGACGTTCATGTCCCCCTCCTGGCTAAGCGAATGGTTGCGATCAAAAATTGAAGATTCAACTATCTCTCTATAGTGGTGTAACCGAGAGTGCAAGGCGAATATTCCCGGTCGTCGATTCAGACGCTCGAGCGACACATCAGTACGCCGTGATAAGACTGAATGAACTGCTGATCACGGATGCTGAAGTCCTCCGTGGCCGACTTCAAGGGAGATGATGGCATGAATGGCGCCGAGAGCCTGCTGGAGACGTTGGGTCACAACGGAATCGAGGTCTGCTTCGCCAACCCCGGCACCTCGGAGATGCACTTCGTGGCAGCTTTGGATCGGCAGCCTCATGTCCGCGGTGTGCTCGGTCTCTTCGAGGGCGTCGTCACCGGGGCCGCCGACGGTTACTCGCGGATGCTCGACAAGCCCGCGGCCACCCTGCTGCATTTGGGTCCAGGTGCAGCCAACGGTCTCTCCAGTCTCCACAACGCTCTGCGGGCCCGGGTCTCGATGGTCAACATCATCGGCGATCATGCCGGCTACCATCGGAGCCTCGACGCACCGCTGACCTCTGACATCGAAGGCGCACTGCGGCCCTTCAGCAACTGGGTGCGCACCTCACCATCGGCGAACTCCATCGCCAAGGACGCCGCGGATGCCATCGGCTACAGCCTCTCAGGACAGATCAGCTCGCTCATCCTCCCCGCCGACACCGCGTGGAACAGTGCCGATGAGTACACCCAGCCACCGAACGCGATCGCGCCCACCCCGGTCTCAGCCAATCCGGCCGAGATCGAAGCCGCGGCTGTCCGACTGCGAGCTTCAGGCCCACGCACAGCCATCCTCCTCGGCGGGCGTGCCCTGCGCTCGTCGCAGCTGGAAGTGGCTGTCCAGATCGCCGAGGCGACCGGTGCGACATTGCTGGCAGAGACCTTTGCCGCACGGACAGAACGAGGTGCCGGTCGGCCGATGGTGACGAAGATTCCGTACCCGGTCGAGCCGTCTGTCGAGCTCTTGCAGAACTTCGACTCGCTCATCTTCGTCGACGCGAAACCGCCCGTCGCCTTCGCCTTCTTCGCCTACCCCGACAAGCCGAGCGTGCTCACCGCACCGGACACCACCTTCTTCACGCTCAGTCCCATCGGTGCCGACTCGCTGCAGGCACTTGAAGACCTTCACCAGGCAGTCGGGGCTGGACCGACGGACAGGCGCCTCGCCGAGGCGGCCCGCAGTTCACGTGAACGGTCTTCTCTGCGCGCGGAGTTGGCTCCGGCGCCTGTTCCCAGCGGGACCATCACTGCGGCGAAGCTCGCCGCGTGGCTCTCGGGAGCCATCCCCGAGAACGCGATCGTTCTCGATGAATCCATCACCACGGGCCGGGACTTCTACGCACAGACGGCTGGGTCACAACCCCACGACTACCTCGGCGGCACCGGCGGATCCATCGGCTGGGCGCTTCCCGTCGGCTGGGGCTGCGATCTCGAGTCCCGACCGGAAGGTCGTCGTTCTCGAATCCGACGGTTCGGGAATGTACAACCCGCAGTCACTGTGGACCTACGCGCGGGAGCAGCTCGACATCGTCGTGCTCATCTTCGCCAATCGGAAATATCAGATTCTGCGCAATGAGATGTCCAATGTCGGTGTCCCCGATTTCGGGCCCAAGGCCGAATCTCTGCTCGACATCGGCAACCCCGCCATCGATTGGGTCTCGCTGTCCCACGGCATGGGTGTACCGGCGACGCGAGTCGAGACCATCGAAGACCTTGATCGCGACTTCCGCGCGGGCCTGGCCGATTCGGGTCCGCGACTCATCGAGGTCCTCGTCTGATCCCACCCGAGCGGCTGATCGGATTGGTGTTTGAGGAGCGACCGGAGTGCAGCGAGCTGGTCGGATGTCGATAGGGTGGAACCATGAAGTCTGTTCCTCATCTCGTTTCGGCATTGACCGTGGCTTGTGCCCTTGCGCTCGGCGGCTGCAGCGCCAAAGAGTCCGACTCGAATGATATCGAACCGGG
>NZ_JACBOT010000006.1 GCF_021532275.1 Brevibacterium sp. UCMA 11754 | reverse complement strand
CGGCCGAGGCGGCACCATCCTCGGCACGTCCCGCACCCATCCCTATGAGGCCGGCGGGCCGGAGCGGATGCGCGAGGTGATGACACCACCCACGGCATCGACGCAATCGTTGCGATCGGCGGCGAGGGCACACTGGCTGGGGCCTCCCGACTCGTGAACGAGGAGGGACTCAACATCATCGGTGTCCCAAGACCATCGACAACGATCTCAGCGGCACCGACTACACCTTCGGCTTCGACTCGGCCCAAGCCATCGCAACCGAGTCCATCGACCGCTCCGCCACAACGGCGGAGTCCCATCATCGATGCATGGTCATCGAGGTCATGGGCCGCAACGTCGGATGGATCGCGCTGCATGCGGGAATGGCTGGTGGTGCTCACGCGATCCTCATGCCGGAGTTTCCCGTCTCCTTCGACCAGATCGAGGAATGGGTGACTTCGGCAGGACCCGGGCCGTGCTCCGATCGTCGTCGTGGCCGAGGGCTTCATTCCCGAGGGTCTCGACGAGCAGGTCGCGGACCGGGGTGTCGAAAACAAGGGGCGGGCCTCCCGCCTCGGCGGCATTGCAGACTTCCTGGCGCCGAAGATCGAGGAGATCACACGGGATCGAGGCCCGTGCCACCACCCTCGGCCACCTGCAGCGAGGCGGCTCCCCACAGCATATGACCGAGTCCTGTCCACGCGCCTGGGGATGGCCGGCAGATCTCGCGCACAACGGCGACTGGGGCAAGATGGCCAGTCTCAAGGGCACCGACATCGTCTCGGTCGACATGGCTTCAGCTGTCGACCGACTCAAGTCTGTGCCGCTCCAACGTTGGGAAGAGGCGCAAGTCCTCTTCGGCTAGCCGTCCTGCTCAACGAGGCCGCCTCGCAACGCAGACACGCGTTCAGAGGCCGCGGCAGGCCAACAGTCGGTAAGTTCGTATCGAAAACTACGAGATGTTCAAGGCGGACTTACCGACCGTTGCACTTCTGACCGAGCTCGATGCCATGGGCCGAGGATGTTCTGCGGCAGTGCTTCTGCTCGCGCGTCTGCGTTCGCGTCTGCGTTCGCGGGGACCGCATAGGACAGAGCGAAGAGGGGCACCCACCTGATGGTGGGTGCCCCTCTTGCTGTGCCTGTCGGCTCAGTCTGGTGACTCAGCGACAGGGACGCGACTCAGACGATCAGCTTCAGCTGAAGGCGCCGTAGTCGTAGTCCTCCAGCGGGATGGCGGATCCGGAATCGGAACCGATGCCTGCATAGAAGTCACCGTAGCTGTTCGTGAACATCTCGGCCTTCGCCTCTTCGGTCGGCTCCACCACGATGTCGCGGTGTGTCTGCAGGCCGGTGCCCGCAGGGATGAGCTTACCGAGGATGACGTTCTCCTTGAGTCCGAGCAGGGTGTCCGACTTGCCTTCCATTGCGGCCTCAGTGAGGACGCGTGTCGTCTCCTGGAAGGATGCGGCGGACAGCCACGAATCGGTGGCCAGAGAGGCCTTCGTGATACCCATGAGCTCGTCACGAGCCGATGCCGGCTGGCCGCCTTCGGCGACCACACGACGGTTCTCGCCCTGGTAACGGCCACGGTCGACCAGCTCGCCGGGCAGCAGATTCGTGTCGCCCGACTCGATCACGGTCACGCGACGCAGCATCTGGCGCACGATGACCTCGATGTGCTTGTCGTGGATGCCCACGCCCTGCGAGCGGTACACCTTCTGCACCTGCTCGACGAGGAAGCGCTCGGCCTCACGACGACCGCGGATGCGCAGCACCTGCTTCGGATCGACAGCGCCGATGACCAGCTGTTCGCCAGCCTTGACGTTCTGTCCGTCCTCGACGAGGAGGCGGGCACGCTTGGAGACTGCGTGCTCGATCTCTTCGCCACCGTCATCGGGTGTGATGACGACGAAGCGGGTCTTGCGGCTGTCATCGATCTTGGCACGTCCGGTCGCCTCGGCGATGGGAGCGAAGCCCTTCGGTGTGCGAGCTTCGAAGAGCTCGGTCACACGCGGCAGACCCTGGGTGATGTCACCCGTGGACGCCGCCGCACCACCCGTGTGGAAGGTACGCATGGTGAGCTGGGTTCCCGGCTCACCGATCGACTGGGCAGCGACGGTGCCGATTGCTTCGCCGATGTCGACGAGCTTTCCGGTCGCCATCGAACGGCCGTAGTGCATGGCCGAGATCTGCGTATCGGAATCAGCAGTGAGCACGGAGTGAACCTTGAGCTCTTCGATCCCGGCAGCGACCAGCTTATCGATCGTCTCCGCGGTCACGTCGGTCTTCGCCGGCACGATGACATTGCCATCGGCGTCGGAGACGTCTGCGACCGTGAGACGGCCGTAGAGGCTCGTCTCTGCATACTCGTGTGGAACGAGGTTGCCCTCGTGGTCGCGCTCGGCTGCAGGCAGGGTGATGCCCTTGTTCGTATCGGCTTCAGCAGTGCGGATGATGACGTCCTGCGACACGTCGACGAGACGACGAGTCAGGTAACCGGAGTCAGCGGTACGCAGAGCCGTATCGGCCAGACCCTTACGAGCACCGTGCGAGGCGATGAAGTACTCGAGCACCGAGAGTCCCTCACGGTAGTTCGAGACGATCGGGCGAGGGATGATCTCACCCTTCGGGTTCGTCACCAGTCCACGCATACCGGCCAGCTGGCGGACCTGCATCCAGTTACCTGATGCACCGGACTCCACCAGACGCAGAACCGAGTTCTCCTCCGGGAAGTTAGTCCGCATGACCTGGTCGACCTTCTCGGTCGTCTCGGTCCACAGCTTGACCAGTTCGTTGCGGCGTTCGTCGTCGGTGAGCGCACCGAGTTCGTACTGCTGCTGAACCTTCGTGTCAAAGGCCTCCGCGTCGTCGATGATCTCGGTCTTGGCCTCGGGTGAGACCACATCGGACATCGAGATGGTGATTCCCGAACGAGTTGCCCAGTAGAAGCCGCCGGCCTTGAAGTTGTCCAAGGTGTGTGCGACCTCGACCTTGGGGTATTCCTCGGCCAGGTAGTTCACGATGCGGCTGAGTGCCTTCTTGTCGATCGTGGAGTTCACGTACGTGTAGTCGGCAGGCAGGTAGTCGTTGAACTGTGCGCGACCCAGAGTGGTCTGCACGTCCAGCGGATCGCCGGCCTCCCAGCCTTCGGGAACCTCAAGATCGTCGCCGGGGACGACGTTCTCAAGACGGATCGTGATGACCGAACCGAGGTCCAGCTCTCCACGATCGAAGGCCATGATGGCTTCGCCCAGACCGGTGAAGGAGCGTCCTTCGCCGGCCAGACCCTTGCGCTCGGAGGTCAGGTGGTACAGACCGATGATCATGTCCTGCGAGGGCATGGTCACGGGCTTGCCGTCCGAAGGCTTGAGGATGTTGTTCGCCGAGAGCATCAGCACGCGTGCCTCTGCCTGAGCCTCGGGGCTCAGCGGCAGGTGAACTGCCATCTGGTCACCGTCGAAGTCAGCGTTGAACGCCGAGCAGACGAGGGGGTGCAGCTGGATGGCCTTGCCCTCGATGAGCTGTGGTTCGAACGCCTGGATGCCCAGACGGTGCAGAGTAGGTGCACGGTTGAGCAGCACCGGATGTTCGGTGATGACCTCTTCGAGGACGTCCCACACCTGAGGGTGCTGACGCTCGACCATCCGCTTTGCCGACTTGATGTTCTGCGCATGGTTGAGATCGACCAGACGCTTCATCACGAAGGGCTTGAACAGTTCCAGAGCCATGGTCTTAGGCAGACCGCACTGGTGCAGGTGCAGCTGCGGACCGACCACGATGACCGAACGGCCCGAGTAGTCCACACGCTTGCCCAGAAGGTTCTGACGGAAACGTCCCTGCTTGCCCTTGAGCATGTCCGACAGTGACTTCAGCGGACGGTTGCCCGGTCCGGTCACCGGACGACCGCGACGGCCGTTGTCGAACAGCGAGTCGACGGCTTCCTGCAGCATCCGCTTCTCGTTGTTGACGATGATCTCGGGGGCACCGAGGTCCAACAGACGCTTGAGGCGGTTGTTGCGGTTGATCACACGACGGTAGAGGTCGTTGAGGTCAGACGTGGCGAAACGTCCACCGTCGAGCTGCACCATCGGGCGCAGTTCCGGCGGCACCACGGGAACAACGTCGAGGACCATACCCTCGGGGTTGTTGTCAGTGGTCAGGAACGCGTTGACGACCTTGAGACGCTTCAGGGCGCGGGTCTTGCGCTGGCCCTTACCCGTGGCGATGAGTTCGCGCAGCTTCTCGGACTCGGCCTCGAGGTCGAATTCGAGCAGACGCTTCTGGATCGCCTCGGCGCCCATGGCACCGGTGAAGTAGAGACCGAAACGGTGGAACATCTCGCGGTACAGGCTCTCATCGCCTTCGAGGTCATTGACCTTGAGGCTCTTGAACCGGTCCCACACCTGCTCAAGGCGGTCGACCTCACGGTCGGCGTTCTTGCGCAGCTTCTCCATTTCCTTCTCGGCGACATCGCGCAGCTTCTTCTTTGCCGGGGCGGAGCCGCCGTCGGCCTCGAGAGCTGCCAGGTCCTCTTCGAGCTTCTTGGCACGACGATCGATGTCGGCGTCACGGCGAGTGCCGATCTGCTGCTTCTCGATGTCGATCTTGTTCTGCAGGCTGGGCAGATCACGGTGGCGAGAGTCCTCGTCCACCGAGGTGATCATGTAGGCAGCGAAGTAGATGACCTTCTCCAGGTCCTTCGGTGCCAGGTCCAGCAGGTAGCCCAAGCGCGAAGGAACGCCCTTGAAGTACCAGATGTGAGTGACCGGTGCGGCCAGCTCGATGTGTCCCATGCGCTCACGGCGAACCTTGGCGCGGGTCACCTCGACGCCGCAGCGCTCACAGATGATGCCCTTGAAGCGGACACGCTTGTATTTGCCGCAGGCGCACTCCCAGTCGCGGGTCGGACCGAAGATCTTCTCGCAGAAGAGTCCGTCCTTCTCGGGCTTGAGTGTGCGGTAGTTGATGGTCTCAGGCTTTTTCACCTCACCGTGTGACCAGCCGCGGATGGATTCCGCAGTGGCAAGACCGATACGTAGCTCATCAAAGAAATTGACGTCAGGCACGTAAATCCTCTTTCCTGGCGATGAACGTCGAGTTCATCGCGAAGTTGTGTCGGTTGAAGTGGAAGTCCTCAGACTTCTTCTACGGTCTGGGCTTCACGGCGTGACAGGTCGATGCCGAGCTCTTCAGCTGCCCGGTAGACCTCGTCCTCGCCGTCACGCATCTCAACCTCGGCTCCGTCCGAAGACAGAACTTCGACGTTGAGGCACAGGGACTGCATCTCCTTGATGAGGACCTTGAACGACTCCGGGATTCCCGGATCGGGCAGGTTCTCGCCCTTGACGATGGCTTCGTAGACCTTCACACGGCCCGGGATGTCATCGGACTTGATCGTCAGCAGTTCCTGCAGCGTGTACGCCGCACCGTAGGCCTCGAGGGCCCACACTTCCATCTCACCGAAGCGCTGACCGCCGAACTGTGCCTTACCACCGAGCGGCTGCTGGGTGATCATCGAGTACGGACCGGTCGAACGCGCGTGGATCTTGTCGTCGACGAGGTGGTGGAGCTTGAGCATGTACATGTAGCCGACTGCGATCGGGTACGGGAACGGCTCTCCGGAGCGACCGTCGAACAGCTGGGCCTTGCCCGAGGAATCGATGAGTCGATCCCCATCGCGGTTCGGAGTCGTCGAGTCCAGCAGTCCACGCAGCTCCTGCTCGTGTGCGCCGTCGAAGACCGGGGTCGCCAGGTTTGTGCCGGCCTCGGCTTCGCGAGCGGCATCCGGCAGTTCGGCAGCCCACTCGGGGTTGCCCTCGATCTTCCAACCCTGCTTCGAGATCCATCCGAGGTGGACTTCGAAGACCTGGCCGATGTTCATACGACGCGGAACACCGTGCGGGTTGAGGATGATGTCGACGGGGGTTCCGTCGGCCAGGAACGGCATGTCCTCAACAGGCAGGATGGTCGAGATGACACCCTTGTTGCCGTGACGACCGGCCATCTTGTCACCGATGGTGATCTTACGGCGCTGAGCGACGTAGACGCGGACCATCTGGTTGACGCCCGGCGAGAGCTCGTCGTCTTCCTCGCGGTCGAAGACGCGGACACCGATGACGGTGCCGATCTCGCCGTGCGGCACACGCAGCGAGGTGTCGCGGACTTCGCGGGACTTCTCACCGAAGATCGCGCGCAGCAGGCGCTCTTCGGGCGTCAGCTCGGTCTCACCCTTCGGGGTGACCTTGCCGACGAGGATGTCGCCGTCGGTGACTTCGGCGCCGATGCGGATGATTCCGCGGTCGTCGAGGTCTGCCAGGGCATCCGGCGAGATGTTCGGAATGTCGCGAGTGATCTCCTCGGCACCGAGCTTGGTGTCGCGAGCATCGACCTCGTGCTCCTCGATGTGGATCGAGGACAGAACGTCGTCTTGGACGAGACGCTGGGAGAGGATGATCGCATCCTCGAAGTTGTAGCCTTCCCATGACATGAATGCCACGAGGAGGTTCTTGCCCAGCGCCATCTCACCGTTCTGAGTCGACGGTCCGTCTGCCAGAACCGTGCCTGGCTCGACGCGATCGCCCTCGTCGACGATGATGCGCTGGTTGTACGAGGTTCCGTGGTTGGAACGCTTGAACTTCGAAGCGCGGTAGGTCTGCATCGTGCCATCGTCAGCCAGAACGGTGACGAAGTCGGCGGATACCTCTGTGACGACGCCTGGGCGATCGGCAGTGATGACGTCGCCGGCGTCGACAGCGGCACGGTATTCCATGCCGGTGCCCACGACTGGGGACTCCGACATCACCAGCGGCACAGCCTGACGCTGCATGTTCGCACCCATGAGGGCACGGTTCGCGTCATCGTGCTCGAGGAACGGAATCAGTGCGGACGCAACAGACACCATCTGACGCGCGGAGACGTCCATGAAGTCAATCGTGTCGTACTGGACCAGCTCGGCTTCGCCGCCGCCGCCCTTAGGACGTGCGAGAACTTCGACTTCGGCGAAGCGCTGCTCTTCGGTCAGCGGCGCATTGGCCTGCGCGATGTTGAACTCGAGCTCATCGTCGGCAGTCAGGTACTCGGTGTCATCGGTGACGACACCATCGACGACCTTGCGGTAAGGCGTCTCGATGAAGCCGAACGGGTTGATGCGGGCGTAGGAGGCCAGCGAGCCGATCAGACCGATGTTCGGGCCCTCGGGAGTCTCGATCGGGCACATACGTCCGTAGTGCGATGGGTGAACGTCACGGACTTCCATGGCGGCACGGTCACGCGAGAGACCACCAGGTCCCAGAGCAGAGAGGCGGCGCTTGTGAGTCAGACCCGCGAGCGGGTTGTTCTGATCCATGAACTGCGAGAGCTGCGAGGTGCCGAAGAACTCCTTGATCGCAGCCACCACGGGGCGGATGTTGATCAGGGTCTGAGGCGTGATCGCTTCGACGTCCTGGGTCGTCATGCGCTCACGGACGACGCGCTCCATGCGAGAGAGTCCGGTGCGGACCTGGTTCTCGATGAGCTCGCCGACTGCACGGATGCGACGGTTGCCGAAGTGGTCGATGTCATCGAGCTTGACGTTGAGCTCGATGTCCTCGCCGTCACGGACACCCTTGGAGGTGTCAACGCCTGCGTGCAGGGACACGAGGTAGCGGATGGTCGCAACCACGTCGTCGGTCGACAGGACCGAGTCGCTCAGCGGTGCATCGACGCCCAGCTTGCGGTTGACCTTGTAGCGGCCGACCTTGGCCAGGTCGTAGCGCTTGGGGTTGAAGTACAGGTTGTTGAGCAGGTTGCGTGCCGCTTCAGCGGTCGCAGGCTCTGCCGGGCGCAGCTTCTTGTAGATGTCGAGCAGCGCTTCGTCCTGCGTGTTGACCGTGTCCTTGGCCATGGTCTCGCGGATGGATTCGAACTCGCCGAACTCCTCGAGGATCTTCGCTTCGGACCAGCCGAGGGCCTTGAGCAGCACGGTGACCGACTGCTTGCGCTTGCGGTCAAGGCGAACGCCGACCTGGTCGCGCTTGTCGACCTCGAACTCCAGCCATGCACCACGGGAAGGGATGATCTTCGCGGTGAAGATGTCCTTGTCAGTGGTCTTGTCGACGCTGGACTCGAAGTACGCACCGGGCGAACGCACGAGCTGCGAGACGACGACACGCTCGGTGCCGTTGACGATGAACGTGCCCTTGTCGGTCATGAGGGGGAAGTCACCCATGAAGACGGTCTGGCTCTTGATCTCGCCGGTGTTGTTGTTCATGAATTCGGCGGTCACATACAGTGGCGCCGAATAGGTCATGTCGCGTTCCTTGCACTCATCGATGGAGTACTTGGCGGCTTCGAACCGGTGCTCCCGGAACGACAGCGACATCGATCCACCGAAGTCCTCGATCGGTGAGATCTCTTCGAAGATATCTTCGAGTCCCGAGGTGGTTGCTACGGAATCGTCTCCGATTTCAATGGCCTCGGCGACGCGGTCCTGCCACGCTTCCGAGCCGATGAGCCAATCGAAGCTGTCTGTCTGCAGACCGAGCAGATCGGGAACCTCGAGCGGTTCGCGAATCTTCGCGAAGGAGATTCTCTTGGGGGCGTTAGCGGTCCTGGTGTTATCGTTGGCGGCGGCCAATGGGATCCTTCCGAGTGCTTCACCAATTGATAGGTTGACCCTCCACCCGAAGTCACGTCGACGGCCCCAGGTGTGTCAGATTTCGACACCGGGCGACAACGTGGTTCACTTGAGTGGAAATGAGGTGCCCCCCGCTATATGAAGGCACGCCACAGGCAGATCAACGCAAATATCAAGCTTATAGCAATCGGTCAAGTCATGCAAGACGCTTCTTCCACAGACCGACCCAGGCCCAGGTTGCGAATCCCGCCCTGTCATTGATGAGAAGCATCCACGAGTTCTCCACCGCATTCCACGTGTAGATTCGCTCCACGCCGGTATACTCCGCCAACGCAACGTGATTGGCGATCTTCAGTGCCGCCCCGAGTCCGTGTCCGCGGTGTTCTCGCGTCACCAGAGTCGATCCCTGCCACCCGACCTCAGGGCGTTCGTCGAAGTGCGCGACCTCGGTGAAGCCGGCGGCCGCCTCCCCTTTGAGCGCCAGTGCCGTGCTCACCAGCTCCCGGTCCGTGGTCCGCTTCGCGTCGAGGGCACGGACCCGTGCGGCGTCCCACGCCTCCTCCTCACCGAATTCTTCGGCGCCGGGGGTGTCCGTCGACATCCTCTGGTGCAGAAGTGCGACCGCGTCGAGCCGATGTTCAGGCGTCGGCCCGTCCCACGTCTCGATCGTGTAGCCGGCTTCGCCTTCAAGCAGCTCGAGCGGTGCTCCGTGGCGGAATTCGCCACGGAGCACCGCTCGAGCTGCTTGAAGGCGAAGCCGTGTCGGATGAGGAAGGCGACGTCCGGCTGATTCGCGGGCAGACTTCCCGTGCCGGAATCGGCCGCGAGATGCGCACCCCGCAGATCGGCGTCACGAGCCGATGGGGGGATCTCGCAGTAGCTGGTCAGCTGTGTTCGGCCCTGAGCTGCCAGATTCGTCTCCATCTCAGCCAGCAGTTCGGAACCCAGTCCCTGTCCGCGCAGCTCAGGGTGGACCGAGCACCACACGTCGGCGACATCGAGGTTGTCCTGCAATGCCAGGTAGGCGATTCCTTTGGCCACGATGGCCCGGCCGAGCCGACCGATCCACGTCTGATTGCTCAGGTATTGCGTGGGTGAGAGCAACTCCCGCCGCACCTCGTCTGCGCGGGGGTCGAAATCGGTGCCGAGCCCCGATGCTTCGTTGATGAGCGTATCGAAGTCGAGCACCTCGGCGAGGATGCTCTCGATCTCTTCGCCACTGCGAGATCCGGCTGGGATGTGAGTGATCTCCATGGGCTGACATTCTAGACTGCACCCATGGTCAATGTCAGTGTTCTCTCTCAGAATCCGGCCGCGGTCAACTGCGGAATCATCACCGGCTCCCGCGCCAGCCTCATCGTCGACTCGGGCCCGGGGCCCAGCACGGCGAAGCATCTGGCCGACACGGCACAGCATCTGAGCCTCGAGGTCACTGGCGGCGTCAATCCCATTGAGGCCGTCATCACTCATGACCATTGGGATCATTTCTTCGGCAATGCCACCCTGGCCGCAGCGGGAATCGAGACCTTCCACGTCTCCGAGTCCTTCGCCGGAGACCAGGAGGCGACCGCATGGATCGCCCTCGACGCCGTCCGCAACGCCCCCGAGACCGCCGAATTCGCATCCGAGCTGCCCGAGGATCCGAGCGACCTCATCGTCGACGTCTCCCCCGTCGATGCCGTTGAGTCGGAGGTTGTGCTTGACCTCGGGGACTGTCGGGTCGAATTCCACGTGTTGGGCGGGCATTCCACAGCAGATCTCGTCGTGCGCCTGCCCGATCAGGGCATCGTGTTCACCGGTGACCTGGTGGAGGAGGGAGCTCCCCCACAGGCAGGCGACGATGCTTCACTGAGCGAGTGGGTGACCAGCCTGCACACGCTGCTGTCCTTCCCCGAGACCACAGTGTTCGTACCCGGGCATGGAGTGCCCGTTGACCGGGACTTCGTCGAACGTCAGCTTGAGGACATCGACGGTCTGAGATCGAAGCAAGCCGACGCCGAGGTGGCTCTGCCCGCTCGTGTCATGCCGGGTGACCATGACCGGAGCTTCCCCCGCGAGCAGGTCATCTTCCCTGCCGGTGCAGGGCGGTGACGAGGTCTGAGCCGATGGCGCCGAACAGAGTCTGCGCCCACACGCTGTCGCCTTCGACATAGGGCCGATCACCGTCGAAGATCCACTGCAGTTGGTTGCCGCGCTGTCGGTCGTTCTGACAGCTTCCGCAGACGGGCACGCGCACACCGGAGGCATCGGCATCGAGGCGCGTCGTGGACTGCGCCTCTCCGTGCAGCGGATTGATGGTGCACAGACTCTGCGGCAGTCCGCTTCGTGCACCGGGACTGGGCTTCCTCTTCCTGGCGGCACCCACCTCGGCGATTTCGCGTCCCGCCTGCCGGAGGAGGACCATCGCTCCGGCCAGATCGATGCGTTCGGATGTTTCATCGCCGACGATCGTGCGGGCCATCTGATAGGCGTCGAGTCCGAGCTCGACGCTGGCAGCACTCACCGCGTTGAGATTCTGCGTCTGCAGCCGATCGATCTCCCCGGCCAGTTGCGTCGTGTCGGCATTGATGTTCTCGCGCAATGATCGCCGCTGCAGGCTGTCGACGCGGTTCAGCAGCCGATCGGGCAGCTGGAATCGCTGCTGCGTCCGCGTCACCTCGCGACGCTGCCGTCGCGAGCGGGTGAACCAGATACCGGCGATGACGAGAGCGAGGATGAGTACCGCCCCGCCGAGGAACATCGGAGCAAAGGAACCCGAGCCGTCAACGGTCTGGACCTCGCTGCCGGGCGCTTCCTGGCCGGTGACGGCTTCTTCTTGCTTGTATTCCTGCGGTTGCGCATAGAGGTCGAGGAGGATGTTGAGCTTCGTCGTCGACGGAGAGCTGCTGTTCCACTCGTCACGGGCGATGGACAGCTGATCCATCACCTGCATACTGAGATCATGGTTGTCCGCGAAGTTCACATCGACAGCGATCTGAGATTCGCCGTTGATCATGACGAACGAACCTTCGCCCCCGTTGAACACCTTGATCTGCTCCAGCAGATCTCGGTTCAGGGAGTGCTCATCGATCGCGATGACATAGACGTCATAGTCCAATCCCTTCGCCTTCTCCCGAGCCTGGTTGATGAGATCCGCATTGAGAGACCCCTCGACCGCCCCGTCGAAGTGGAACGGGTCGTCTTTGAGTGCCTCGGCAATCTGCTGTGCATCAGTTGTCACGTGTTCTGCTTCCTCTTCTTGATCGCCCTCCACGCCAGGACTCCCCCGATTCCCAGACCACCGCCGACGAAGAGGCCAAGCGCCGCACCCCCGACGGCTGCGCCGCTCGAATAGGCCAACGTGCTCGGATCGGTGGAAGTGTCCTCATCGACGACGATCGGCTGCAGCTCGTCGTCGAGACTTCTCGAGCTGCTGGACTTCGAGTCCTCGACTTCGGCCGCCTTGAGCGCTTCCACGTATCTGCGCGCCACGGCCGAATGATTATCGTCGACGTCTGTGGCGACATCGTAGGAAGCCACGCGCCGGCCGGCTCCCTTGTCGGCAATACCTTCGGTCACTCCCCCGATCACGACCACTGTGGCGCGCTTGTCGGGCAGCTCCTCGGCGATCCGCCCGGCCAGAAGTTCAGATTGTCCATCCGCATCATCGACCTGCGAGGTGGCCAGGAACGCGACGTAGATCGGCATGTCGAGGTCTTTGACTTCGGCTCTGACCGTCGCCAGGTTCTCGTCATCGACTTCGAATGCCTGATAGGCGTCGATATAGATCGGGTCGGACTGCAGCGACTCTGCGATCTTCTGGTACCGACTCCGATCGTAGTTCGGGTCGTAGCGGCCCTCGATACGATCGAGATAGATCGAATCGACCGTGATCGTGTCGCCCTTTTCAGCGACGATGCGAGCATCTCTGGCCGCGTCGAATTCGGAGTAGCTGTAGATCGACGAACCGGTTGCGACAGCACCGAAGATGATGATCGCCGCACCCAATTTCGCTGCCGTGTTCATCTTCGTCCTCCTGTCGCGGACGCAGACGGTGTTCCCAGCCCCTCAAGGACTGCGTCCTCGAGGGGCTGAAAGCTGCCGAACCCCGACAGTGCGTAGACATCGGAGCGCTGATAGTAGGGAACGGGCTTCTTCGATCCGGGCCGTTTGGGCACCATAAGGCACTCCGGTTCGTGCCCGTCGTTGATTTCACGGCGACAGCGATCGCACCTGTCGACTGTCAGAGTGGTCCCGTCCTGTTTGAGCGCGAACGTCTCGACCTTGTTTCGGTGGTGGGGGAAGATGAAGCAGAACCGAGGTGCTTCGGAGCTGACCTTTGTCGAACCGCGAAGCCGAGCACGTACCCATTTGTGCGTGCTCAGCAGGTTCTCAACACCGAAGCGATGCGAGAAGTCGACGCTCTCAGCCCAATCGGGATGAGCCGTGATGAGCGATCTGATCGCCTCTTGCACTCGTCGACCGCGGTCATACAGCGACCACATCTCTTCGGTGGAATCCTGCGGCTCGGGAAGCGGTTCGAGCGCACTCTCTACGCGCTCAGGCAGCTGCTGCGTCCTGACGGGGTCCGGTTTCGTCGTCAGTGAGTTCCGCCAGGAGTACTTTTCCCGACGGCGCAGCACCCAGATGCTCAGCCCCAGGGCGGCAATTGCCGTCGCACCGAAGACGAGGGCGTCCGGGTTGCCATTGTCCAGTCCGGTGGCTTCGATATAGTCCTCATTGCGATCCCCTGCATCGCGAGTGTCGAAGTCCGGGGGCGCCGGAGGTTCGGCCCCTTCACAGCCGCGACGAGAATCTGCAGCTGATAGGGCACTGCCAGTTCGACAGGCAGAAAGTCGTCACTGGACGAACGGGCCAGAAAGTCCGAGCCCGGCGGTATAGCCGGCCCATTCGCATCGACGAGATAGGCGTAGGATCGAGCGGCATCGTCTGCCTGGCTGAAGAGGACGATGGTCTGTTCTCCGCCGCTGTCTTTGTGCATCGCATATGCGAGGTCAGAGGTGAAACGGGCCCATTTCGACTCGTCTGATCCCGGCAGCGCAGGCGTAATCGCGACGAAATGGGAAACGCCCGACTGCCCTGCCTGCTTCGATGCGTGCTCGACCGCCGTCTTCTGACTGTCGGTGAGTCCCGGCGCAATGATCGGATCGATGTAAAGAGGATCGCTCTGCCAGGCGTCACGGAGTGTGGAACTCAGCCTCTTCAGCAGTTTGGTGTCAGTGGCGCTGTCAGCCACCACCTAAGAATAGGTCAGGGCAGGCTATCGCCGAAGTCGCAGCACGTTGCGGTCCTGCAACATCGCCGGCTCGCACTGTGAATGCGAAGAACCCCACAGCATCGGCTGTGGGGTTCTTCGAAGCGGCAGCAGTCAGACTGCTGCCAGAGAAATCACTTGAGGGTGACGGTTGCGCCCGCGCCCTCGAGGGTTTCCTTGGCCTTCTCGGCTGCGTCCTTCGACACGCCTTCGAGGACAGCCTTAGGAGCGCCGTCGACGAGGTCCTTGGCTTCCTTCAGTCCGAGGGAGGTGAGCCCACGAACTTCCTTGATGACGGGAACCTTCTTCTCGCCGGCCGATTCGAGGATGACGTCGAATTCGGTCTGCTCTTCGGCAACCTCAGCAGCGGCAGCAGGTGCAGCGGCAACAGCAGCGGCAGGTGCAGCAGCTTCAACTTCGAAGACCTCTTCGAACTTCTTGACGAAGTCGGAGAGTTCGATCAGTGTGAGCTCTTTGAAGCCTTCGATGAGCTCTTCGGGGGTGAGCTTAGCCATGGTGGCCAGTCCTTCCTTTGGTGGTCACTTTGAGCGACCGGGTTTATGGGGTGTTGCTCAGGCGTCTGATGCAGGAGCGTCGTCCTGCTTCTCGCGCAGAGCGTCGACAGTGCGCACGGCCTTGAC
The DNA here is from genome assembly GCF_021532275.1 of Brevibacterium sp. UCMA 11754. Taxonomy (GTDB): domain Bacteria; phylum Actinomycetota; class Actinomycetes; order Actinomycetales; family Brevibacteriaceae; genus Brevibacterium. The sequence goes on along the minus strand of NZ_JACBOT010000006.1, from coordinate 206,153 downwards.
CATCGGAGCGGTGAATAGGTAAGCCGCCTGGTGGAGGCTTGCCTTCATTGCACCAGCTGCCTTTGCAAGCAGCACTTCGCGTGGTTCGAGGTCGGCGAGTTTGTTGACATTCTCAGCACTGAGGACGGCACCATCCCAGTAGCCGCCCTTCAATACGAGCTGAGAATTCGCCTTGGCAAAGTTACGCAATGCCTTTGCAGCCTCTGGTGGTTCACCGTTGACGAATGCGATCGCGGTGGGTCCGTTGAGGAACTCATCGAGATCGTTGATTCCGGCTTCTTTGGCTGCAATAGCAGTGAGCGTATTCTTTACCACGGCGTAGCTGACGTTCTCACCGAGTGAAACGCGCAGATCTTTCATCTGCGCAACGGTGAGACCGCGGTACTCGGTCAGCAACACAGCGTCGGAGTTCTCAAACTGCTGTTTGAGCTCCTCTACTGCGGCTGCCTTGTCTGGCCTCGCCATGGTAGTTCCTTTCGTAAGTCGTGCGATCGTGTCCCAACACCAAAAAAGCGCTCCACGCAGGTATGCGTGAAACGCTTCGAATGATGAGTCCATAGGAACTCATCGGAAGAATCTCGTGCTCACCTGCGCAGGTCACTCCAGTGGAGTCTTCGTTTCCGGGCAACAGGATCCGATTGCGAATTCTGCTGGTTCCGAAAAGACCGACGGTCTTGGGTAGTTGAAGTCTATCGAAGGACTTCGCGCCAAGTCCAATCGATGATAGAGATGCTGGCCACACCTCCCAAAACTACCTGACGGCGGCCCAGCAACCTCGCGCGAGGTATCTGGGCCGCCGTCAGGTAGCAGTTGGGATCAGTACTCGATGACTACTCGGCCGTCGATCTTGCCGTGGATCATCTCGTCGAAGATCGCATTGATGTCCTCGAGCGGCCGCTTGGTGAACGTCGGGTGGATCTTGCCCGCTGCGTAGAACTCCAAGGCTTCCACCATGTCCTGGCGGGTGCCGACGATCGAACCGCGGATCGTCAGCCCCTTGAGGACGATGTCGAAGATCGGCGCCGGGAACTCGCCCGGGGGCAGCCCGTTGAAGACGATGGTGCCGCCTCGGCGAGTCATTGAGATCGCCTGCCCGAACGCTTTCGGGTGCACCGCCGTGACGAGCACACCGTGTGAGCCTCCAACCTTCTCCTGGATGATGTCGGCCGGCTCCTCAGCAAAGGCGTTGACCGTAATCTCCGCTCCGTGCTTCTTCGCCAGCGCCAGCTTGTCATCGGCGACGTCGACGGCGATGACGCGCATCCCCATCGCCACCGCATACTGCACGGCGATGTGGCCGAGCCCGCCGATGCCTGAGATGACGACCCATTGGCCGGGCTTCACCTCGGTGCGCTTGAGTCCCTTGTAGACGGTGACGCCGGCACACAGGACGGGCGCAATCTCATAGGGGTCGGATCCCTCCGGGATGATGGCGGCGAACTTCGTGTCGACGAGCATGTACTCACCGAACGATCCGTCGATTCCGTAGCCGCCGTTGACCTGCTGCTCGCAGAGCGTCTCCCACCCTTGGCGGCAGTGCTCGCATGTTCCGCAGGCACTCCACAGCCAGGCGTTTCCGATCATCTGTCCGACCTTGACATCGGTGACGTCGGGCCCGACTTTCTCGACGGTTCCGACGCCTTCGTGGCCGGGGATGAGGGGAACCTTCGGTTTGACCGGCCAGTCGCCGTGCGCCGCGTGCAGGTCGGTGTGGCAGACCCCCGAGGCGATGAGTTTGATCAGCGCCTGCCCGGGACCGGGCTCGGGAATCTCGTTGTCTTCGACGGCGAGATCCTTGCCGAATTCTTTGACGACTGCTGCTTTCATGTCTGACATCATGGACTCCTTTGTAATGATGGTTGATGAGGCGCTGCGGGGTTTGAACTTGTGGTGGAACTACCTGACGGCGGCCCAGCAACGTGGCGCGAGGTTGCTGCGCCGCCGTCGGGTAGCAATTGGGGTCAGAAGAAGCCCTGGGCGTTCTCCGAGTAGCTGACCAGCAGGTTCTTCGTCTGCTGGTAGTGATCGAGCATCATCAGGTGGTTCTCACGTCCGATGCCCGACGCCTTGTAGCCTCCGAAGGCCGCATGTGCCGGGTAGGCGTGGTAGTTGTTGACCCACACACGACCGGCCTGGATGTCCCGGCCCGCGCGGTAGGCGGTGTTGCCATTGCGCGACCAGACCCCGGCGCCCAGTCCGTAGAGAGTGTCGTTCGCCGTGGCGATGGCATCGTCGTAGTCGCTGAAGGTGGCTACCGAGACGACGGGGCCGAAGATCTCCTCCTGGAAGATCCGCATCTTGTTGTTGCCCCTGAAGATGGTCGGCTGCACGTAATAGCCGCCGGACAGGTCCCCGCCGAGGTCGGCCCGGGCTCCGCCGGTGAGCACCTCGGCGCCCTCCTGCCTTCCGATGTCGAGGTAGGACATGATCTTCTCGAACTGGTCGTTCGAGGCCTGCGCACCCATCATCGTGTCGGTGTCGAGAGGGTTGCCCTGCACGATCTTCTTCGTCCGTTCCGCAACCGCTTCGAGGAAGGGATCGGCGATCGATTCCTGGACCAGTGCGCGCGACGGGCAGGTGCAGACCTCGCCCTGGTTGAGGGCGAACATGGTGAAGCCCTCTTGGGCTTTGTCCCAGTAGGAGTCATCTGAGGCGTTGACGTCGTCGAAGAAGATGTTCGGGGACTTGCCGCCGAGTTCCAGGGTGACCGGGATGATGTTCTGCGAGGCGTACTGCATGATGAGGCGGCCCGTGGTCGTCTCACCGGTGAACGCGATCTTCGAGATCCGCTTGTTCGATGCCAGGGGCTTGCCCGCTTCGAGCCCGAAGCCGTTGACGACGTTGAGGACTCCCTCGGGAAGCAGGTCCGCAATGAGTTCCATCAGCACGAGGATCGAGGCCGGAGTCTGCTCGGCAGGCTTGAGGACGATGGCATTGCCTGCGGCCAGCGCCGGCGCGATCTTCCACACGCCCATGAGGATCGGGAAGTTCCAGGGAATGATCTGGCCGACCACGCCGAGCGGCTCGTGGAAGTGATAGGCCACCGTGTCGTCATCGATCTGAGAGAGGCCGCCCTCCTGTGCCCGGATCGCCCCTGCGAAGTAGCGGAAGTGATCGATGGCCAGGGGAATGTCGGCGTTGAGGCATTCGCGGACTGCCTTGCCGTTGTCCCAGGTCTCGGCCACCGCGATCATCTCGAGGTTCTCCTCGATCCGGTCAGCGATCTTGTTCAAGATCACGGCGCGCTCCGCAGGCGAGGTCTTGCCCCAGCCGGGAGCCGCCTTGTGGGCGGCGTCGAGTGCGAGTTCGATGTCCTCTGCGGTGCTGGCGGGCACTTCGCAGAACGCCTTGCCCGTAATCGGTGTCGGGTTCTCGAAATAGTTCCCGTTGACGGGAGCGACCCACTGTCCGCCGATGAAGTTCTCGTACCGTGATTTGAAGGTGACGAGCGATCCGTCTTGACCAGGCTGAGCGTAAACAGTCATTGCAACTCCTTTGATGCGTATGCGGCGATCGGATGTCTGTCTCCGATTGCTCCACACACTACGCAGGGCAACGTTGCATGTGGGTTGCATCACATAGGAAGAGCCGTCAGCTCCAGGTCCTTAGACTCAGTATCCGAGGGACCTGCTCAGTATCCGAGGGCTTCGAGTCGCACGACGGCCGCGTTGCGTTCGGGTGCTTCGGGTGGGGCCAGGCGCAGCACCGACATCAGCACTTCCGAATCCTCGCGAGCTTCGGCCAATCCCGCATAGCGCCACAGCTGCTGCCAGGTTCCGTTCTGCAGCAGACTCTCCCGAATCAGCGCCTGCAGCTCAGCACCGATCTCCCGGACGCCGGGCGCATCGGAATCGGGCAGCACCTGCCCCTGATAGAAGTTGAGCGCGGTCTCCACGTCCCCTTGGGCCAGGCCCCGGTGCGTGCGCTCGACGTCGCTGTCGATGTCTCCCCGCAGTCGGTAGGGGCGGGCATCGAGGCGCAGGTCGCCGAGGTGGTCAATCGTTCTGCGCAGACGCGCGATCTCCGCCCGGACAGTGACTTCACTTCCACCGAGCGCCCACAGCCGGTCAGCGAGCCCGGCGCTGCTGATGCCGCCGGGGTTGCGCGCCAGGAGCAGCAGGATCTCAGCATGTCGTCCCGACAGTGTGATTCGGGTGCCGTCAGGGCTCGAGAGCTGGGGACGGGCCCCGGTGACTTCGAGATAGGCACCGTCACCGGTACCGACAGGAGACAGTCCACCGGAGTCCGGGGTGTAGAGCTTCGACAATCCGGCGCCGGCGGCCTGAGCCGTGGAATTCAGCAACGGCAGGACGATGGACGATACCGCGTCATCACCGCCGGTGACGTCGATGATGCCCAGCACCTGACCGGTCAGCGGATGGGTCACTGGCACTGCACTGCAGCTCCACGAGTGCACCTCGGCGGAGAAGTGCTCGGCCTGACTGATCTGCACGGCAGTGCGCGAGCGCAGAGCGAGTCCGGGAGCGGAGGTCCCCATCACGTCCTCCGACCAGTCGGTGCCCGGCACAAAGCCCATGGACTCGGCACGATTGCGGACGGCGCGCTCACCCTCGACCCACAGGAGACGCCCCTGCTCATCACCGAGCGCCACGAGCAGCCCTGCCTCCTTGGCAGGTTCGATCAGATGCGACTGCAGCAGGCCCATGATGGAGTGGAACGGATGACGACGCCTCACCTCGGCGAGCTGATCGGCCTCATAGGCCATGCGCACACGTACTCCACCCGGATCGCGAAGACGGCCGAGGGATCGGTTCCAGGACTCGAGGACGGCTGGACGGACTCCCGGGCCCGAAGTCTCCGGTGCGGTCAGTGATGCCAGATTGTCATGGGCACGACGGACAATGCGCTGATAGTCATCGCGAAGCAGCGGAGTCGAATGCATGGCGGAGCTGTCCACCTCCATCGGCGGTTGGCACACAGTGATCGTGGGTGCTCACAATCTATCCGCGATACCTGATCCAGGCAACACCGAATGAAGGTTCTCAGGGAACAGAAAGGGCGGGAAGTGATTATCTCACTTCCCGCCCAGAACTGCTGAACGCGGTTCAACCCCTCAAAGAGATCAGACCACGCGCATCGATGAACCGTCGATCGGAACGGCAGGACCGTTCGATGTCGTCACGGTTGCCTTCGAAATGTAGCGGCCCTTCGAGGAACTCGGCTTCAGACGAAGAACCTCTTCGATCGCTGCATCGAAGTTCTGCTGCAGTGCTTCCTCGGAGAAGGAGACCTTTCCGATGATGAAGTGCAGGTTCGAGTGCTTGTCGACGCGGAATTCGATCTTTCCGCCCTTGATCTCGGTCACGGCCTTGGCGACATCCATGGTCACGGTGCCGGTCTTGGGGTTCGGCATCAGGCCACGTGGACCCAGAACCTTACCCAGACGTCCGACCTTGCCCATCATGTCAGGGGTGGCAACAGCCGAGTCGAAGTCGGTGAAGCCGTTGGCCACCTTCTCCAGCAGGTCATCGGAGCCGACGAAGTCAGCACCTGCTTCACGGGCAGCTTCTGCACGGTCGCCGGCAGCGAACACCAGGACCCGAGCGGTCTTACCGGTACCATGCGGAAGGTTGACGGTGCCGCGCACCATCTGGTCCGCCTTACGTGGGTCGACACCCAGGCGGAGGGCGACCTCGACTGTGGCATCGTACTTCGCCACTGTGGTCTCTTTGGCCAGGGCGATTGCCTGAGCCGGTTCGTATGTCACATCTGCGGCGATCTTCTCTGCCGCGGCCTGATAGGCCTTTGAACGCTTTGCCATCTGCTTCTCTCCTTGCAGTCGTGGTGCGGGCTGCGCGAGCCCTACCACAGTGAAATAACTGGTCTCAGACCTCGATGTCGGTGGTCACGCCCATGGAGCGAGCGGTGCCGGCGACGATGCGGTCAGCCTGATCCAGGTCATTGGCGTTGAGGTCAGGCATCTTCGTGGTGGCGATCTCGCGAACCTGGTCGGCGCTCAGGTGAGCCACCTTGTCGGTGTGAGGAGTAGCCGAGCCTGACTTCACGCCTGCAGCCTTTTTGATGAGTTCTGCAGCCGGTGGGGTCTTGAGAATGAAGGTGAACGAACGATCTTCGAACACCGTGATCTCGACGGGAACGATGTTCCCGCGCTGGGACTCTGTTGCGGCGTTATAGGCCTTGCAGAATTCCATGATGTTGACGCCGTGCTGGGCAAGCGCCGGACCAATCGGAGGGGCCGGGTTAGCGGCACCTGCCTGAATCTGGAGCTTGACGAGGCCGGCTACCTTTTTCTTGGGAGGCATATTCGGTCCTTAATCTTGAAGTTTCGATGCGCCAGAGAAATACGGCGCATCGTCCGAAATCGGCTTCCGATGGGAACCGAGATCAAACCACACCAGTATTCCATGCCTGCAGACCCTGGAGCAAATGTCGGTGACAGGCATCACTGGGCGTGAATGGCGAAAGGGCCCGGAGATCACCGGGCCCTTTCCTACTGTGAAAATCTGCTCAGAGCTTGGACACCTGGTCGAAGCTGAGCTCGACGGGAACGTCGCGTTCGAAGATCGACAGCAGCACGGTGAGCTTCTGTGATTCCGGACGGATCTCCTGGATAGTTGCGGGGTGACCCTCGAAGGAACCTTCCTTGACGAGCACGGACTCGCCGACCTCGTACTCCACCTCGGTGATGGGGGCGGATTTCGCGGCCTGCTCGGCCTGCACACCTTCGGCGGCAGCGGCTTCGGCCTGGCGCTCTTCGAAGATCGGAGCGAGCATCGTGAAGACCTCGTCGATGGACAGAGGAGTCGGGTCGTAGGCGTTGCCCACGAATCCGGTCACGCCCGGGGTGTGGCGAACCGCGCCCCATGACTCATCGGTGAGTTCCATGCGCACCAGCACGTAGCCCGGAATGCGCACGCGACGGACCTGCTTGCGCTGGCCGTTCTTGATCTCGACGACATCTTCCATCGGCACCTGGGACTCGAAGATGAACTCTTCGAGGTTGAGGCTGATGGAACGGTTCTCAAGGTTCTGCTTGACGCGGTTCTCGTAGCCTGCGTAGGAATGGATGACGTACCAGTCACCCTCCTGCATACGCAGTTCCGACTTGAACTCTTCGGCCGGGTCGACCTCGTCGGCGGCAGCTGCCTCATCCGTCTCGGCGTCTTCGGCGGCTTCGTCATCGCCTGAGGCAACCTCATCCGAGTCGGCTGCGGCACTGTCGTCGGCAGGTGCCTCTTCAGAGACAGCCTCGTCAGCGGGTGCGTCTGCCACCAGCGCGTCGTCGGCGCTCACAGCGGAGGTTTCGTTCTCGACGTCTTCCACCACTGGTGCAACGCTCGACTCCTCTGGAGTGGCGTTCTGTGTCTCAGGGGTTTCCTGCTCAGGTGAACTGGTATCCGACACCGATCAATTCCTCGCTTCGCGTGTAGTGATTCCCATATGGGAGTGAAGGGTCTGCAACGTGTTTGAAATCCAAGTGATCACCGCTGGGGGTGAGTCACCACAATGGCCACAGCGGTGTTCCGCCGAAGACGAATCCGACGAGCTTGCCGAACACGAGGTCGAGAACTACCACGAGAAGCATCATGAAGAGGATGAAGCCCAGCACAACCAGGGTGTAGTTGACCAGTTGCTTACGTGTCGGGGTGACGACCTTCTTCAGCTCCGCGATGACCTCGCGGAAGAACTGCAGGATTCGTCCGAAGAACCCGAGCTGCTTACGACTGGTGCCTTTGGGCTTATCTCCAGTCTTCTTTGCCGGTGTGTCTTCCACACATCCTCACTCGGTCGGTTTCCATTGGGACAGCACAATTGTTCAAGCCCGTCGAGGACGGCGTTTCGCCGATATGACTCAAGCAGATATCAACTGCGCAGGGGTGACAGGACTCGAACCTGCAACCTACGGTTTTGGAGACCGTTGCGCTACCAATTGCGCCACACCCCTTCGATTCGACACCCTCGATTCGTGTTCCCCGAGTTGTGTCCAACCACGAGAAACGAGCATACCGTCTGTGACCGCCGTTAGTCGAACCGGGCTCCCATACCTGTCCGAACTCGACTTCCTCACCCCTATTCCTCCTCGTTCGCCGGCTGTGTCTGCGGCGGCTGAGCGACCAGCGGCACCGGCTCCGGGAAGGTCTTCCACGGCTCGATCGTGACCGTCTTGTCGGGGCTGACAGTGACGATCTGGACGTCTATGGGCCGTTTGGTCCGATTGTCCACGCGCACGATGCTCAGCTCCGCGTCCATCTTCAGCGGCCCCGGGGTCAGGGCGTTCGCCAGGGCGCCGCCTGTCGTCGAACTCACATAGCGGACTCCGCTGCCCAGGGTCTCCGGGCCGACTCGTCTGTGCCAGTGTCCGCTGAGGCTGTACTGCGCACATCCGGAGCGCAGTGACGGGGCCCCGATCCGCGCATCGTGGATGAGCATGATGTCGAAGTCGCTCGCGCAGGCCTCGTCGTTGAGCCTCTGCGCGTACTGATCGGCGGTGAGATCGGTCTCAAGCTCCGGCCCCGATCCGAACACGGTCCGACGGGGGTCGGGCCCGCCGAAGAACGTCACTCCGCTCATCGTCGCACTCGTGTCGTCGAGGACCTTCCAGCCCTGGCTTCTCGCGTGATTCGTGGTTTCGGCGGAGTCATGGTTGCCCTTGACGATCATCCGCGGCAGCTTGTCAGGCAGCTCGTCGTCGAGCACGTCGAAGCAGTAGTTCTCCGCCGAGGTGCCCGTCATCGTCACGTCTCCCCCGTCGATGTAGGCATCGGCATCGCTCATCCGAGTCACCGCGCCGACAACCCGGGCCATGCCGATGTTGCAGTGCAGGTCCGAGCCGAACACGAATGTCGATACGTCTGCGTTCAGCCCGTCCTCGTCCCCGCCCGGGCGAGGCACCATCCCCTGATCCGACCAGTTGCCGGTCTGGGGGCGCGTGGTCCATTTGGCGCGCAGGTTCTCCAGCACTTGGTCGTAGAAGGCGTCGTTGTCGTCGGAGAAGTCCTTGACCGCCGTGAACGCGGCATCGATGACCCCGCCGAGGCGGCCCGTGACCTGTGCACCGGCCAGTGGGGTGCCGTCGAAGGCGGGATCGGCGTCGAGAGGCTTGGGGCGGGTGAGGACTGCTGTGCCGACACTTGCCAGGACGAGAATGGTGACCAGGCCGATGCCGATGAGCTCCTTTCCGACGAAGGCCCTCCCGATCCCGGCGAGCCGAACGGGTCCGAGGATGAACGCCATGGCCACGATCACGCCGCTGATGAGGCAGACGGCCAGGGCCCACCGGGCCAGGATCTCTGTGGTCAAGCCGTCGACGACCTCGTTGACCTGTGCCTGTGGGGCTGAGAACAGGGAAGCGTAGGACGCGATGTCGCCGCCCAGGGCATCGACCGCTCCTCCCCCGGCTCCCTGCTCAGATCCATCGGAGGAATCTCTGTCAGAACGCCGTTCGGAGGCACCTGTGTGGGAGTCGTCCTCGTCTGCTCCGGAGACCGGGATCTGACCGATGTCGACGGTCAGTCCCAGCCCCAGCGGCAGATAGTCGTCTGCGGGGACGAGCAGTTTGCCCAGCGGACCGAAGTCAACGGTCAGCCGGGAGTCTGCTGTGATCTGATAACGGGCCTCATGCGGGCCGAAGCTGAGATCAGCACGTGCAGACAGGAGCGCCCATGGCAGGGTCACGGCTGCGACCACGGCAATGAGGATCAGCAGGGCTGAGGTTCTCCGACGGGGCGACACAGGCTGCATTTCAGGACACGGTCTCAGAGCGAGCAGGCGATGAACGTGGGTTCAGGCTCGAGGACGATGCCGAACTTCTCATTCACCCCGTCGACCACGGCGCGGGCGAGTTCGAGGACGTCGTCCGTTGCCGCCCGGCCGCGATTCGTCAATGCCAAGGTGTGTTTGGTCGACAGGCTTGCCCGACCCTCTCCGACGCTGAAGCCTTTGGAGAATCCCGCATGTTCGATCAGCCAAGCGGCCGAGGTCTTCGTCCGTCCCTCGATCGTCGATCCGCTCAGTGGATCGGTGACCGGGTAGCGGGGTGCCTCGGCGGGCAGCTCGGCGGGGTCGTCGACGATCGGGTTCGTGAAGAAGGAACCAGCTGACCAGGTGTCGTGGTCGTCTGGGTCCACAACCATGCCTTTGGACCTGCGCAGGGAGATGACGCTGGTGCGCACCAGCGTAGCCGGCACCGACTCTCCGATCTCGACGTCCAATGCCGAGGCGAGTTGTGCGTAGCGCACCGGCAGGGAGTCCGGGCTGCGATGCAGATCGAAGGTCACCGACAGCACCAGGTACTGGGCAGTGCCCGTTCTCTGCTGCGCACGTTTGAGCACCGAGGTGCGGTAGCCGAACTCGAGTTCGGCGGCGCTGAGGTGACGGACCTGACCGGCGAGGCGATCGAATACCTCGACCGAGGTGATGAGTTCGGCGACCTCTGTTCCGTAGGCGCCCACGTTCTGGATCGGAGTCGCTCCGACGGAGCCGGGGATTCCGGACAGGGCCTCGAGACCCGAGAGACCGCAGCCGAGGGTGAAGGCGACGAATTCGTCCCAGTTCTCCCCCGCCTCGGCGGTGACACGGGTTTCGGTCTCCGAGGTATCGGTCATCGTCACACCCTTGGTGGCGACCACGCACACGTCGGCGTCGAAGCCGGCGTCGGAGATGAGGAGGTTCGATCCGCCGCCGATGAAGAGGACATCGGCCGCGGGGTGAGCCGACAGACTCAGGGGATGTTCACGAGAGAAGTCAACGAGATCGTCCCTGGTCTCGGCGATATGCAGCCTGGCTGTTGGGCCGCCGAGGTGGAACGTCGTGAACTCTGCCAGATCCTTCGTCACCGCGAGACTCGGATCTGGGTGCGGCTGAGCACATCCTGGTCACCGGACTTCACCGTGACGTCGATGCGGGCGGTCCCCACAGCTCCGTCGACGGCCCCGACCACCGCGGTCATCGACAGGGTGGCGGTGGGTGTGGCCGGTGTGCCGGATTCGGCGTCGGGGACGAGCACCGGCGCGGAGAACCGTGTCCGGTAGTCGACGATCGCGCCCGGATCGCCGATCCATTCGACGATGGGGGCGATAACGACGGCCATCGAGAGCATGCCGTGGGCGATGACTCCCTCAAGACCCACCTCGGTGGCGAAGCGTTCGGACCAATGGATCGGGTTGTGATCGCCTGAGGCGCCCGCGTAGTCGACGAGCGATGCTCGCGACAGGGGGATCTCGGCTTCGACGACGGTGTCTCCGATGGTCAGTTGGGAGAAGTCGGTGACGCTCATTCTCCGTCTCCTCTCACAACGATGGTCGAGCTCACTGTGACGACAGGCTGTTCGGCGGCGTCGGTGATCTCTGTGCGGGTGGTGATCATGGCGTTGGGTCCCGACGCGCGCACGCCGTCGACGTGGGTCGTGGCGTCCAGGCTGTCACCGGCGACGATGGGCCGGGTGATGCTGAACTGCTCCGAACCGTGAACGACCTTGGAGAAGTCGATGCCGGACTCGGGGTCACTGATGTAGGCCGCTTCGGACTTCTGCGCGATGATCACGGCGAAAGTGGTCGGTGCCACGACGTCGTGATAGCCAAGGGCGGTCGCTGCCTCGGTCTCGAAGTGGTAGTCGGCCTTCGCGTTGGTGGCCAGCGCGAATTCCGCGACCGCCTCCCGCGACACCTCATAGGGGCGTGGCAGAGAATAGCTCGTTCCCTGCTTATCGGTATTCACCGGCATAGTGACTCTCTTTCGAAAAGACGTGGTGATCCCAGCCTAGCGGCCCCTCACCACGCGAGGGGAATTCACCCGACTGGTACGTTCTACCTCGGATTTGACCGCGAATTCGCATCGGGTTCATCCAATTGATGCACCATCGTCCTCAGCCACCGAAAACTGGTATAGGTTGTTGCCCACATCACGTTTGACGTTCGGCATCCGAATCATCGCCGCGATGAAGCGGGCGGACGACTCAGGTGACTGCGAGCAGTTAGCCCAGATGTATTGACAAGGAGCAGTGCCATGACGAACAATCCTGCAGACCCAACCCCGTCGACGACGACTGGGAACACGGACGGGTCGGGCACGCCGACCGGCACGGGAGCAGGCGCGAACAGGCGTGTTGTCAAGGACGCTGTCGCGGTTCCCGGCACCGGTCGACCAGTCAACTCGACAGAGGCTCGCATCCCCGATGCCGCAACCGCCCCGCCTCAGGCAGTGCCGGCGCCCGCGCCCACCCCAGCTTCCACCTCGGCGCCGGATCCGGCAGATGTCGAAGTCCATGTCGGCACCGATGCCGCCTATGCGGGCAAGGAGGCCGAACGGGTCCAGATCCGACGGCCGCTGCGCAACATCTCCGAGGTCCGCCACTTCTTCCGCACCAACATCACGCCGATCTATTTCATCGGTGCGACCCCATTCAACCTGCTCGGCCTCGACCGCTGGGTCCGGAACTTCTCCTACATCACGTACTACGACGGATGGGACGGCGGGCACCCCCGCGTGTTCTCCCCGCGTTACAAGCCGTTCGTCGAATTCGACAGTGGTGAGGCGATCAACAACTGGCTCCTCCTCAACGCCGAGGTGCGCGCCCATATGACGACGAATGTGCCCCACGGTGAGCGACCCAAGGTGGCAATGGTCTTCTTCGACGAGGAGACCGAGCGGATCTGCCGCGAACTCGGCTACGACCTCATCCTGCCCTCGGCGACGCTGCGCAACCAGCTCGATTCGAAGATCGAGACGACGAAGCTCGGCAATGAGGCCGGGGCCTTCTCCGTGCCCAATGTGCTCACCACGGCCGACACGTATGCGCAGCTCAACGCCGAGGCCGAGAAGGAGAACCTGGGCACCGACCTCGTCGTCCAGACCCCCTACGGGGATTCGGGGAAGACGACGTTCTTCATCGCCGCCGAGGAGGACTGGAACCGGCACAAGCACGACATCATCGGCGAGCAGCTGAAGATCATGAAGCGCATCAACAACACGCCCGTGGCGGTGGAGGCGGTGATCACCAGCAGCGGAGTCGTCGTCGGCCCGTTCCTCACTGAACTGGCCGGCTTCGCCGAGCTCACTCCGTACAAGGGCGGCTGGTGCGGCAATGAGATGACCCCCGATGTGCTCACGGCAGACCAGCGCACTCGCGCCAGGGAACTGGTGCGACGCATGGGTGAGGGACTGCGCATGCGCGGTTACCGCGGCTTCTTCGAGGTCGATGTGCTCGTCGATCTCGACACCGATGATGTCTGGCTCGGCGAACTCAACCCGCGCATCTCAGGAGCCTCTGCGATCACCAACGTCACCGCCGGTGCCTATGCCGACGTGCCGCTGTTCCTGTTCCATCTGCTCGAATACATCGACGTCGAGTTCGATCTCGACGTCGATGAGATCAATGAGCGGTGGGAAGAGCTCTCCGGGGCTGATGAGTGGAGCCAGATGGTCATCAAGGAGACCGCTGACATCACGGAGTACATCACGCACTCACCGCTGACCGGTCAGTACTTCCTCGACCAGTACGGGACTCTGACCTACAAACGCGCCGCGCTCGACTGGCATCCCCTGCAGAACGGCAGTGAGGTGTTCTTCCTGCGCATCTTCGGGGCCGGCGAATACCGGTGGAAGGGCGCCGACCTCGGTGTGCTCGTGACGAAGAACCCCCTGCAGACCAAGGCCGGGGGTCCGAACGCACTGAGCATTCGGGCCAAGCACTTCATCGATTCGATCCGTGCGATGTACGCCGGTGTGCCTGTTGCTGTGGAGGATCCCTCACCTGCTCTGGGCGGCCCCGGAGCAAAGGGCGATTGACATCCCTGGTGGTAATCTCATCACGGACTGACGCAAATGCCGCAGACTGCACGAGACGAATTCGAAGAGGTGGAGAGTGACCGAGACGTCGCCGGACAATGCTGTGCCCGTCGCCCCCGTCATCGACAAGGACAACTGGCAGGATGCCGATAACGTTCGCTGGTCCTTCCAGCACGTCGATCAGGTGCTGCCCACGACGCCGATCTCCCGCGGGGCCGGACCTGTGGCAGAACTGCCCGTGGAGCTGCAGGACCTGGGCAGCATCGAGGTTCCGAAGACCGAGTTCTCCGAGGCTCGCAGCGTGCGCAGCGTCATCGAGACCAGCGACACGGATGCGTGGATGGTCATGCACAACGGCACGGTGCTCACGGAGGAGTACTTCTCCACGATGCGCCCGGAGACCGAACACCTGCTGATGTCGGTGAGCAAATCACTCGTGGGCACGGTGGCCGGTGTGCTCGTGGGCGCCGGGGATCTCGATCCGAACCGTCTGGTCACCGACTACGTCCCCGACCTCGCATCCTCCGGATATGCCGGGGCCACGGTGCGTCACATCCTCGACATGCGCTCGGGAATCAAGTTCTCGGAGAACTACCTCGACCCGAAGTCAGAGGTCAGGCAGATCGAGGAGTCGATCGGCTGGTCCGAGACGAACCCCGAGGGCCAGGCCAAAGGCATGTATGAGTTCCTGACCACGCTGGAGGCGAAGTCCGAGCACGGCGGGGTCTACGAATACCGCTCGTGTGAGACCGATGTGCTGGGCTGGGTGTGCGAGAAGGTCGCCGGTGAGAGCATGCAGGTCCTCATGTCGCGCGTGCTGTGGTCGCGGATCGGAGCCGAACGCGATGCGCTCATCGCCACCGACCAATACGGTGTGGGCATGTTCGACGGTGGCATCAACACCACTCTGCGCGACCTCGCTCGCTTCGGCTACCTGTATGCGAACCGGGGAGTCTCCCTCACCGGTGAACAGGTGGTGCCGACCTCGTGGGTCGGGGACACGCTCACCGGTGACGCGGACACCAGGAAGGCCTTCGCCGACGGTCCCGATGACAATCGGATGCCCGGCGGGATGTATCACAACCAGTTCTGGTTCCCTTTCCCGGATTCGCACGCCTTCCTCGCCTTGGGCATCCACGGGCAGATGATCTACATGAACCCGGGAGCCAACTTCGTCGGCGTCAAGCTCTCCAGCTGGGGCCTGCCGCAGGATGCTGCCAAACTGTTCCCCACGATTCGGGCCTTCGACGCCCTGGCGAAAGCAATCAGCGCACCGATCGTCGACTGATTTCTCCGGAGCGCTGTGCATCTGGCGGCTGCCCTGTGCTTCAGGTGTCGATTCGCACCGTGCGAAACGGCGAGAACCACAGGCCGCCAGCGGCCAGGGTGAAGATCCCAGCGGCGATGATCAGCGCGAGTTCAGAGCTCGCGGCGGCAGCGAGGATTCCGGCCAGCGGCGACACGATGACCACGACTGCGCGATTCGTCGATCGCATCGTCGTGTTCGTCCGCGCCTGGAAGCCGTCGGGAGTGATCGACTGCCGGTAGGCCATTTCGTGGGAGTTGCTCAGCCCGATGCCGAATCCGTGGAGGAAGACTCCGACGAAGAGGACGGGCACCGTTACGGCGCTGACCGTTGCCGCCAAGAGGACGAGTACTCCGCAAGCCGAGCACACATGCGCGAGGATCACGGCTCGTCCATTGCCCAGCTTCTCCCCCGCCGCACGAGAGCTCAGGGCTCCGATCATTCCGCCTGTGCCGCTGCCGGCCATGACGATGCCGAACCAGAAGGCGTCGATGCCGATGTCGTTGAGGAAGTAGTCTGCGGTGACCGCGGCGAGGATAGCCTGTGCGGCGAACCACACATGGGTCCATACGGCGAGATCTCTCAGGCTCGGGGTCGAATAGACCCACTTCAGCCCGGCCCCGATCTCCCGGCGCAGGTTCGGCTGGGCCGAATCATCGGCCCGCGATCGGCTCGGCTCCTCAACGTGGATGAGAGAGACGACGACTGCCGAGAACAGGAAGGTGCCTACGTTGACGAGCACAGCGAACGGCGCCGCGACGACCGCGAGCAGCGCACCGCCGATGGCCGGACCGGCCGTCTCAGCGACGGCGTTGGTCCCGTCGATCCTGGCATGGGCAGACTGCAGGCTCCGTGTCGGAATGAGACGGGGCACGAAGGCCTGTGAGGCACTGTCGTTGATGAGAGTCGCCGTTCCCAGAACCGCGGCAAGCAGAAGCAGCGCGCTCAGAGTCAGCAGGTCCAGGTACCACAGCACCGGAATCGCACACAGCAGCAGCGCACGCACGAGGTCGCTGGCAATCATGACGGGCCTGCGGCGAACCCGATCGATGAGCGCACCCAGCACGAGGCCCAAGAGGAGATAGGGAAGCCACCTCGCTGCGTTCATCCAGCCCAGGCCGACGGTTCCCGCGTGCAGGTAGTCGACGACGATGACCTGCAGGGTCAGGATGGTGATCCAGCTGCCGAATCCCGATACGGTTTCGCCCGCCCAGAACCACCGAAAGGCTCGGGGCAGCTGCGCGCTCATGGCTTCAGGTTAGCAAGGCACTGTCGTTCGAGGTCATAGGCCCAAGTGCGCGATCTCTGCTGCTTGCTGCCCGAGGATCGCTCTGGCGATTGCGTCGCCGATGAGCGGCCCCATCGTCAGCCCGCCCGCACCGAAGCCGGAAGCCAGCCACAGGTCTTGCGCACCGGGGACAGCCCCGGCATAGGGCAGTCCGCTCGTGCGTGTGGACATGGGTCTGACTCCGACTCTCGTCTCCACCACCGTGGCCTCTGCGAGTCCGGGAGCGATCCTGAGCGCATCGGAAAGCACCTGATGCTGCCCCGCAGCTGTTGCGCGCACGTCGAATCCGACACCGTCCTCACGGGTAGCGCCGATGACGACTCTGCCTCCGTCGAAGGGAGTGATGTAGTGGTGGTCGAGCGGGTGCACAGTCGGCCATGGCGAGGTGTTGACCGCGTGCAGACCCAGGTGAACCAGCTGTCCTCGCTGCGCGGTGATCGCCACACTATGACCAAGCCGCTGCAGCATCTCCGTGCTCCGGGCTCCACCAGCGACGACGATGGCGTCGAAGTCCTCCGTCGCCGAGGTGGTCCCCACCTTCCACGTGCCACCTCGGTGTCCGCTGGAGATGGTTCTCGCCGAATCGTGCACAAGCCGCGCGCCGTAGGCGTGCGCTCCGGTCAGAATGGCATCGCGCAGGGTACGACCATCGACGCGACCGCCCCCGGTGATGAACAGGCCTGTCATCTCCGGGGCGATGGGCGGGAAGATCTCGCGCAGATTCGCAGAGTCCATGTCGTGGACCTCGCCGGCAACGGGCCCGGCACCTGCGGCACGATCACGGATGAGTCGGGCCGCCTCGGCGAGCACGACAGGATCTGAGTTGACGACGAGCGCACCGGATCTGCGGTATCCCAGCTCGGGGATCCCCAGAGCGCTGAGGCGATTGAGGAAGTCCGGGTAGAAGTTGCCTCCGGCGGCATAGGTCTCGTAGTAGGCGCCGGTGCTCGTCGAGACCCAGGGCGCGATGATGCCGGCGCTGGCGGCGGTCGCCTGACCGGCCATGGCGTCGTCGACGATGGTGACGCTGACCTCGCGTGAGGCCAGGCCGAACGCGACAGAGGCGCCTGCGATTCCGCCGCCGATGACGGCAACTCGAGCTGATGTGTCGATCACGGCAGTGCGTCTCCTCTGACGAGTGCGAACCTTGTATGGCGGCTGTTGACCACCTCGACCCTACGCCCTCCCGCCAGCGCCTGACTCGGCTCAGGTGCCGGAGTGGGATTCGCTCCTGACCTGATCACGGGCCTCACGCAGCATGGCCTCTCGAGTCGCGAGCTTCACTCGCTCACGACCTTCGGCTTCGCCCAATGCCTTCTCCGCGGTCTCCAGCCGGTGGTAGCCCTCCCAGTCCGCGAAGTCGACGCCCTTGGACTCGAGGAGCTCGACGATCGAGTCCTCATCGGGGAACAGCGGTTCGGTGAGTACGCCGGCGGCGCGGTCGTCGAGGATGTGACCGATCGTCTCGAGGGCATCGCCCTTCGTATGACCGATGAGTCCGACAGGACCGCGCTTGATCCAACCGGTCGCGTAGACTCCCTGGACGACATCGGCCTCAGCAGCCGAAGCCTGCTCTCCTGTGTCCACGACGCGTCCCTCGTGATTCGGGATCACACGTTTGGCCTCGTCGAAGGGCAGCTGCGGCAGAGGCGTGCCGGCATAGCCGACGGCGCGATAGACGGCTGTGACGTCCCAGTCGATGAACTCTCCCGTGCCCGTGACTCCCCCTGTGCCGTCCAATTCCTGGCGTTCCGTGCGCAGGCCGGTCACAGCATCCTCGCCGAGGATAGCCACCGGCGCGTGGAGGAAGTGCAGGTGCAGACGGCGCTTGGCCCCAACAGGCTCACGCATTGTGAAGTCGGTCAGCGTCTTCGCAACCTGCTTGGTCTGATTGCTCGACTCGATCGCGGCCAGAGAGCCCTCGTCGAACTCGAAGTCCTCGGGGTAGACGATGACGTCGACGTCCTTGACCTGGCCGAGTTCGCGCAGCTCCAAGGGGGTGAACTTCGCCTGCGCAGGACCACGCCGACCGAACACGTGCACGTCTGTGACCCGCGAGGACTTCAGGCCCTCGTAGACATGATCAGGGATCTCGGTCGTGTGCATATCGTCAGCCTGCTTCGCCAGCACACGGGCAACATCCAAAGCGACGTTGCCGTTGCCGATGACCGCAACCTTCTCAGCGTCCAAAGGCCAGGTTTGGGCAACATCCGGATGCGAGTCGTACCAGTTGACGAAGTCAGCGGCACCGTAGGAGCCGGGGAGATCGACTCCGGGCAGGTTCAACGAGGCATCGATGAAGCAGCCTGTGGAGAAGATCACCGCGTCATAGCGATCCGTCAGCTCGCCCAAAGCGATGTCGGCACCGTACTCGACGTTTGAGAACAGGCGGATGTCACCGCGATCGAGGACCTTGATGAGGGCATTGATGATGCCCTTGATCCGAGGGTGATCGGGGGCCACCCCGTAGCGGACCAGGCCGAACGGGGTGGGCAGCCGGTCGAAGAGATCGATGCTGATCTCGAAGTCACGCTCGGCCTTGGTCAGCAGGTCGGCAGCGTAGATGCCGGCCGGGCCGGCGCCCACGATGGCCACGCGGAAGGGATTCGTCGTCATGGTTCTCCTCAGGACAGTCAGTCGTCGGTGTTCTGGGGCGGCAGGGCCGCGATCAAGGGGTGGTCGCCGTCGATGACTCCGTGCGCGGCGGCTCCGCCCGGGGATCCGATGGTGTCGAAGAAGTCGACGTTCGCAGAGTAGTAGGCTTCCCATTCGTCGGGGACGTCGTCTTCGTAGAAGATCGCCTCGACGGGGCAGACGGGTTCGCAGGCGCCGCAGTCGACGCATTCCTCGGGATGGATGTAGAGCGAGCGGCTGCCCTCGTAGATGCAGTCGACGGGGCATTCGTCGATGCAGGCCCGGTCCTTCAGGTCGACGCAGGGCTGGGCGATGATGTAGGTCATGGGTTCCTCATGAGTTCTGGCTCGGATACCTGCGCTGCGGCAAAGGCTCCGACGGCATACGGGCTCAGGGTCACTACGTCACCGGCGATGACAACGGCCGGTGAGCGGACACCTCGGCGTGCGGCCTGGAAGGCGATCGTATCGAGAGTGCCGACAGTGACCCGCTGGTTGTCTCCGAACCCGTCTTCGATGATCGCGACAGGGCAGTCTCCCCCGCGGGCGCCGCGGGCCAGGATCATCGCCGAATGCGCCAATGTGCCGATGCCCATGAGCACGACGACCGTGTGGTCGCGTCCTCCGCCGAGTTCGGAGAGCTGATCGTGGCCGGTGATGACCGTGTACGCGGTGGCCAGTCCCCTGTGAGTCAGCGGGATTCCGGCGACGGCGGGAACCGAGTTCGCACTCGTGACTCCCGGCACCACCTGCACGTCGACGCCGGCTTCGTGGCAGTGGGCGAGCTCTTCGCCGCCGCGGCCGAAGACGAACGGGTCTCCGCCCTTGAGTCGGACCACACGGCGCCCGGCGCGAGCCTGTTCGACGAGGATCTCGTTGATCCGCTGCTGCGGAACCGGATGGTGCCCCGGGGTCTTGCCGACGTCGATGATCTTGGCCTCGAGTGACTCCCCGCGCTCGGTCTCGAGCTGGTCGATGACCGAACGCGCGCCGAGGCGGTCCGCCACGATGACCTCGGCCGCTTCCAACGCGCGCAGGCCTTTGACGGTCAGCAGGCCGAGATCACCGGGTCCCGCACCGATGAGCAGCACGCTGCCCGGTGCCTGACGAGTGAAGAGGCTCATGACACTTCGTCCTCGGGAGTGTGGATTCCTGCGGCCACGGTGGACCCGGTCTGCGGATCGATGATGAGGAAGCCGCCCGCGCGTCCGTGCTCGCGGAAGTCCGCGATCGGCAGAGCGGTGGCCAGCTTCACCTGGGCTGTGCCGATGTCGTTGCCGGCGAGCACCTCGGCGGGTTCGGATCCTGCGGTCAGCAGGTTGTGCTTCGATTCGATCGTCATGATCGCCTTGACTGTCGAGGTGCCAGCCTTGACGAGCACCCGGTCGCCGGAGCGCAGCCCTTCGGAGGTGAAGGGGAAGACCTCGGCCCGCAGAGCCTTCCGAGGTTCGGGCAGGCTTCCGGCAGCGGCGAGGACGCTGCCGCGCGCGGTGTCGATGTCATCGGCCAGACGCAGCGCCACTGACAGCGGGGCGCCCGCGGTCTCCAGCGGACCATCTGCCGTGTCGATGCCGACCACAGTGGTTCGCAGACCGGCCGGATGAACCTCGATCTCATCGCCGAGGCGGATCCGTCCTGACGTGACCTGGCCGGTCACCGCCCGGTAGTCGCGGAAGTCATCGGGGTCGAGTCCCGGTGCCAGGCCGCCCTGCGGGCGCAGCACGGACTGCACGTCGAGGCGGAAGGGCTCGAGGTCGGCCGTGTCCTCTTCCTTGCTGGGCAGGTTCTCGAGCAGCTCCAGCAGCGCGGGACCCTGGTACCAGGGCGTGTTCGCCGAAGCCTCGGCCACATTGTCACCTGCCAGTGCAGAGACCGGGATCAGATGAGCCGAGTCGAGTCCGATCTCAGCCGTCAGCGCTTCGATCTCGGCCTTCACCTTCGCATATGCCACCTGATCGTAGTCGAGGAGGTCGATCTTGTTGATTGCGAGGATGACGTGCCCGATGCCCAGACGGTGGACGACGGTGAGGTGGCGACGAGTCTGCTCTGTCGCACCGGTGCGTGCGTCGATGAGGACGACGACGGCATCGGCGGTCGTCGCTCCGGTGACCATGTTCCGGGTGTACTGGACGTGTCCGGGGCAGTCGGCGAGGATGAACGACCGTTTGTCGGTGGCGAAGTAGCGGTAGGCGACGTCGATCGTGATGCCCTGTTCCCGTTCGGCCCGCAGTCCGTCGGTGAGCAGGGCGAAGTCGAATTCGCCGCCGACGAAGCCGCGTTCCTCACTGGTGCGTGTCACGGCCTCGAGCTGGTCGGCGAGGATTGCCTTCGCATCGTGGAGGAGTCGACCCACGAGCGTCGATTTGCCGTCGTCGACGGAGCCGGCCGTGGCGAAGCGCAGCAGCGTCTTCGTCTGCGTGGCAGCGGTGGTGTCTGGTGTCGTGGTCATCAGAAGTATCCGTCCTTCTTGCGGTCTTCCATCGCCGCGGCCGAGATCCGGTCGTCGGCGCGGGTCGCTCCGCGTTCTGTCACAGTGGTCACAGCCACCTCGGCGAGGACCGAGGAGATGTCGTCGGCGTCGGATTCCACGGCGCCCGTGCAGCTCATGTCGCCGACGGTGCGATAGCGCACCGACTTGCGGATGACGGACTCGTCGGGCCGCGGGGCCGAGAACTCACCCGTTGACCACCACATGCCGTCGCGCTGGAAGACCTCGCGCTCGTGGGCGTAGTAGAGGTGGGGCAGGGCGATGTTCTCCCGGGCGATGTAGCTCCACACATCGAGTTCGGTGAAGTTCGAGATGGGGAACACGCGCACGTGCTCACCATTGACGTGGCGGCCGTTGTAGAGGTTCCACAGCTCGGGGCGCTGATTGCTCGGATCCCACTGGCCGAATTCATCGCGCAGGGAGAAGATGCGCTCCTTGGCGCGGGCCTTGTCCTCGTCACGGCGGGCACCGCCGAAGACGGCGTCGTATCCGCCCTCGGCGATCGCGTCGATGAGCGGCTGGGTCTGCAGGGTGTTGCGGGTTCCATCGGCGCGCTCGCGCAGGCGGCCGTCGTCGATGTAGTCCTGGACCTTCGCCACGCTCAGGTCGATGCCGTAGCGCGCGGCGGTCTCATCGCGGAACTTCAGGATCTCCGGGAAGTTATGGCCGGTGTCGACGTGGAGAAGTCCGAACGGGATCTTCGCGGGCCAGAAGGCCTTGGCCGCGAGGTGGAGGACGGTGACGGAGTCCTTGCCGCCGGAGAACAGCAGCACGGGCTTCTCGAATTCGGCGGCGACCTCGCGGATGATGTGGATCGCTTCGGATTCGAGGACGTCGAGGGTGGACAGTGGTGTGTGATCGATGCTCATACGTGCAGCCCGCATTCTGTTTTCGAGGTTCCAGCCCAACGGCCGGCACGGGGGTCCTCCCCTTCGGCCACGGGGTTGGTGCAGGGCTGGCATCCGATGGATGGATATCCCTGCGACAGCAGTGGATTGACCGGCACGTCGAAGGCACCGGCGTAGTCGAGAAGATCGTCGAAGGACCAGGCGGCCAGGGGGTTGATCTTGACCAGCCCGTTCTTCTCATCGAAGGTCACCAGCGGCGTATTCGCGCGGGTCGGTGCTTCGTCCCGGCGGACTCCGGTGAACCAGAGTTCGTAGCCGGCCAAAGACTTCTTCAGAGGTGCGACCTTGCGCCGGGCGCAGCAGAGGCCGGGGTCGCGGTTGAACAGCTCGGCACCGAATTGGGCATCCTGCTGTGCCACGGTCTGCTCCGGGAGGACGTCGACGATGTTGACGTCGACTTTCCTGGCCACCTCGTCGCGGGTCGAATAGGTCTCCGCGAAGTGGTAGCCGGTGTCGAGGAAGAGCACGTCGACGCCGGGCAGGTACTGGGCGACATAGTGCGGCAGGGCCGCATCGGCCATCGAGCAGGCCACCGCGCAGGTGGAGGTGTCGAAGTTGCGTGAGACCCAGCGGATGACGTCGGCCGGGTTGGCCTCGGCCACGCCGTTGTCGGGATCGCCTGCCAGCTCCTTGGCCCCCGCCTCGGCGAGGGACTTGAGCTCCTCGATGCCGCGGCGGTGGCGGGTGGGCGTGGGCAGCGCTGCTGTGGTTCGGGTTTCCGTGGTGCTCATACCAACTCCTCGTCTTCGACCCTGTGGGCCCATTCGGAGAACGTCTCGGTCTCATCGCGTCCGTCGAGGAAGCGGCGGACGAGCTTCTCGACGTAGTCGCTGAGGTTGTCGACCGTGACCTTGAGGCCGCGGACCGTGCGGCCGAGGCCGGCTTCGTCGCGGTCTTTCGAGGCCAACCCCCCGCCGACGTGGACCTGGAACCCGGGAACCTGCTCACCCTCGTCGGTCGTCACGATCTGGCCCTTGAGCCCGATGTCGGCGGTCTGAATGCGTGCGCACGAATTCGGGCAACCGTTGAGGTGAAGACTGATCGGGTGGGGCAGGTCGATACCCGCGAGGCGCTCTTCGAGCGCCGTCACCGCATCCGCTGCTGTCTGCTTAGTCTCGACGATCGCGAGCTTGCAGTATTCGATGCCGGTGCAGGCCATGGTCGAACGGCGGAAAAGGTCCTTACGGCTGGAGAGGCCGAGGGCATCGAGGCCTGCGACGACCTCGTCGATGTCTGCTTCGTCAATATCGAGGAGCAGGACCTTCTGATGCGGAGTCGTGCGCAGTCGCGTGGATCCGAACTTCTCAGCCAGATCGGCGATCTGATTCAGCAGAGTGCCCGAGGCGCGACCTGCGATGAGGCTGACTCCGATGTAATACTTTCCGTCGGCCTGCTTGTGCACGCCCACGTGATCGCCCGCTGTCATAGGCTTCTCCGGGGCGGGACCGTCGGCGAGCTTGTACCCGAGGTACTCGGTCTCGAGGACCTCACGGAACTTCTCCGGGCCCCATTCGGCGAGGAGGAACTTCAGACGTGCCTTGTTGCGCAGACGGCGAAAACCGTAGTCGCGGAAGATCTCGGTCACGCCGAGCCAGGTCTCGACGACCTGGTCGGGCGCGACCCACACGCCGAGTCGCTCGGCGAATCGGGGAACCACCGACAGGGCTCCGCCGACCCACAGGTCGTAGCCGATGCCCTTCTCGGGATGTTCGACGACGACGAACGAGCAGTCGTTGATCTCATGGACGACGTCCTGGCTGGGATGGCCGGTGATCGCCGTCTTGTACTTGCGGGGCAGGTTCGACAGGCTCGGGTCGCCGATGTAGCGGCGCGAGATCTCTTCGATCGCCGGTGTCGGGTCGATGAGCTCATCGGCGGCGATGCCCGCCACGGGAGAACCGAGGATGACACGTGGGACGTCGCCGCAGGCCTCGGTCGTCTGCAGGCCCACGGATTCGAGGCGCTCCCAGATCTCGGGCACATTCTCGATTTCGATCCAGTGGAGCTGAATGTTCTGTCGGTCGGTGAGGTCGGCACTGCCGCGACCGAAGTCGTTCGAGATGCCCGCGATGGTGTGCAGCTGCTCGGTGGTGAGCTTGCCACCATCGATGCGGATCCGGAGCATGAAGTACTCATCCTCGAGCTCATGCGGCTCGAGCTTGGCCGTGCGACCGCCATCGATGCCGGGCTTCCGCTGCGTATACAGTCCCCACCAGCGGAAACGAGCATGCAGATCATCGTCGGTGATCGAGGCGAAGCCGCCCTTCGAATACACCTCTTCGATCCTGGTGCGGACGTTGAGCCCGTTATCCGCCGCCTTGTCGACTTCATTTTTGTTCAACGGTTCCTGACCGTCGATCTTCCACTGACCGTTTGACTTCTTCGGTCGGGCCGGCCGTGTGGAAGCCCCAGACCTCGGAGTCTGCTTGATTTCTTCTACATGTGCGGACACGATCGTCTCCAAACGCTGCTGTGAACCTTTGATGAGTCACGCTACAAGAGATATAGATTGCTCAACAAATTAGGGTCCCCAATCATGTCTTTTCGTGACACATGACGACATAAGTCGACCGATGACGATCCTGGTCGTGGAAATTGACCCCGGTTCAGAGTGCTGAGATTATCCGGTCCCGAACGACATCGACCAGCAATGGCGGGGTTCTCGCGCCGTCATGGAGCAGCGGTGGTGCGAGGGTCTCGCGGGAATCAGAAATGAGCGTCGAAGTGAGATCCTGGAAGAATCCCGGCGCCAGAAGATAGCTCGAGAGCACTATGCGTGCACCGGACCCACATTTCTGCTCAACAATATCGCCCAAGCGCTCTCCCCTGCCGGCATGAAACCCTGCAACGACGGGCCTCGAGAGCTCATGAGCCAGAGATTCAGCCATCTCCAGGCAGGCATCGTTGGCCCTGTCGTCACTTGATCCTGCGGCCGCGAGCACCACCTGATCTTCGTCTTCGAGGTTCGGCAGACGCTCGGCCAGGATCCGGGCAAGCCGAGGGTCCGGCCCCAGCGTCGGCGTCAGTCGGATGTCACGACTCCCGGCTCGCACGCTCGCTTCAGGCTGGTCAGCGTCTGGCTCCGTTCGCCCATCGGCGCCTCCCGCAGCACGGACGGCGTCAGCGAGGTCGACATGAACGTGATAACCCGGGGAGAGCAGCAGCGGCACGAGGATCACTGGGGAATCAGGCGGCAGGGCCGAAAGCACCTCGGCGACATCAGGGTGCTGGACATCGACGTGGCCGAGCATCACCTCGGCGGCCAGGCCTCGGCGGTGCAGGTCCTCAGTGACGGCGGAGGCGAGCGATTCGATGACCTTGCGCCCCTCTGCCGACGAGGTGCCGTGGGAGATGAGACCGATCGATGGCAGGGTCATTCAGATCACTTCCAGTGGCAGCGGCGATGTCGGGGCGGGGAATGCACGATCGATGTCGACCGCCGCAGCGTTGGCCCGCACATGATCTGGCCTCGAGGCCTTGGGGATCGCGATGACATCACCGGACCGGATCGCCCAGGCCAAGAGGATCTGGGCGGTGCTCGCGTCGTGGCGGCGGGCCACCTCGGCGGGGGTGGGATCTTTAAGCAGCTGCCCCTGTTCCACGGGCGAATACGCCATCGTCGTGATGTGCGGTCGGCTGTCGCGGTGGGCGGGCAGAAGGTCGAACTCCGGACCCCGGCGGGACGGGTTGAGCAGGACCTGATTGATCAGCGGCACCGCGGGCAGGTCCGCGATCTCGGCCGGGTCGAAGTTGCTCACACCCCAGGCTCCGATGAGACCCCGTTCGCGGAGTCCCTCGAAGGCGGCGATCGTCTCCTCCACCGGGTATGAGCCTGGCCAGTGGAGCAGGTAGAGGTCGATGTGGTCGGTGCCGAGGACAGACAGGGACCGCTCACAGGCCTCGACTGCACCGGATTCCGAGGCATTCGTCGGCAGCACCTTGTCGACGAGGAACACCTCATCACGCACAGGTGCGATCGCCTCTCCGACGAGGTTCTCGGATCGTCCGGAACCGTACATCTCCGCGGTGTCGACGAGGCTCATGCCCAGCTCGATACCTTCGCGCAGCGCCGCGATCTCGGTGGTTCGCTGCGCTGGATCGTCGCCGATGTGCCAGGTGCCCTGCCCGAGGAGCGGAAGGCCAGTGCTGTCGGCTGCTGTCGTGGTGGGGATCATCCGGTCATCGTAGTCGAGACTGCGACGGTGGCGGGGATCAGGCGTCATGTGCCTGGATGGACACATGTGTCTCCGGAACTGAACAGCGAAATCCTTCGCTGTCGGTGCAGTGATGGCAGAATCGTCAATGAACGAACAACGCCCGTGGTGTCAGATGAGTCATTCCTGGCACAGATGAATTCCGATGAGGAGCAACAAGATGAAACCGATGCAGAAGTCACCCTCGCGACCAGGAGCAATCATCGCCGCGGCTGGTGTCGCATTGGCCCTGACGCTGAGCGGCTGCGGCGGAGGTGATGAGAAGAAGACTGACGAGGCCGCGCAGGGTGAAGAGACCAAGGCCCCGGGTGCCATGCAGGGCGAGGCTGCTGAGACGGAAGAGCCCACGGAGGCCGGAAACTCGGAGGCCGCGAAGCCGGAGCCCAGCAAGACCAAGTATGAGGATCCCTACAAGGATTCCCCGAAAGCCACCTCCTGGGCCAGTGACGACGGGATCAAGGTCAACAAAGAAGGCGACGGAACGGTTCCGAAGGCATCACTTGAAGCCGACATCGACGACCTGTTCAAGAACAAGTTCAAGATGAAGGTCAAGGCGGTCGAGTGCAGAGACGATATGAAGGTCATGGACTGGTGGGGCCTGACTAGCTGCGAGGTTCAAACGAAGAAGAAGACCTACTTCGGCTCGGTCAAACTCGTCGACCACAAGAACGATATGGTCAAGTACGAGGTCAAGTTTCCCGGCCTCGACCCGAGCGAAGTCGACTTCTAGGCCGAATCCCACCATTCCAGAACTCTGGTCGCCTGGAGGGTCACCCACTTCGACGGTTCGCCTGTCGGCACGTCGATGTGGAACCAGACGTCGCCGTCGAGCCGGTGCCCCTGCAACCAGGTCCCGTCGTTTTGACGCTGCGATCTGATGACCTCGATCGCCTCCGCCATGCGCGGATCGGGACCGGTGCCGTCTGCCGCCGCCCGGAAGCAGTCGGCCTCCCGGAAGTAGTCGGCCGCAGCGAGGACGTTGTAATAGGCTCGCCTCGGATGGACGAGGCTGAATACGCGATCGCAGAAGGGTTCCCCCGTCGAGAGCCTGCGGAAGAGCTCACGATGCAGCAGGTATTCCTCTCCTCGGGCCCTTGCGGCCGCCACCCTCTCAATATCGCCGGTTCGCACCTGGTAGTCGAGGAGTCCGATCAGGGCATTGAGCGTGGAATGGTAAGAGGCCACCCTCGACCCTTCCACCCATTCGCAGTTCCAGCCCCCGTCGTCGAGTTGGTGGTCGAGGAACCAGTCGACGATCGCGTCGACGTCTGCACCGAGCCACAGACCGTTCGACAGCGTCATCGCATTGATGCACACGTCGACTTCCCCGCCCCAATACGGCAGGTCGTCGTATTCCCATTTCACCGGAGCCAGCTTCTCGGCTGTTCCCTCCAGCGCCGAGGCGGGAGCTCCCCAGTCTCGAAGCTGATTGAGCGCCCAAGTCGTGGCCGTCCACGGCTGAGGCCCTTCGCCCCCGAAATCCGACGGGAAGTACGCACCCCCGGCCCACTGCCCGTCAGCGTCCTGATGGCTGAGAAGCTCACGGCCAAACCCTTCGGTCGGCACCTTCGCCCGCGTTTCCCTCCAGACGTCTTCGTCGAGGCCCAACAGGTCGCGTTCGACCTGCCAGCGCAGGGCCGGGTCGGAGTCCAGGAGCCAGTTGCTGAGCCGTGTGTCCATCATCATTGATTCCCTACGGTGGGCAAGTGCGTGACCTGAGTCTACGTCCGGAATAATCAACTTTGTGATCGGTCGAGATGCCGGGCTATGGTGTCGGCTATGGCACTTCAGGATGCGATCTTGGCCGCGATCTCGAATGGCGAGGCCTCCGGATACGACATGGCGAAGGCATTCGACGTGACCGTCTCGAACTTCTGGGCCGCCTCGCCGCAGCAGCTCTACCGCGAGCTCGACAAAATGGAGGCGGCCGGCCTCATCGAAGCCCGGGCAGTCCACCAGCAGAAACGACCGAACAAACGACTGTTCTCCCTCACCGACTCCGGCCGTGCCGCTTTGCACGACTTCACGATCCGCACCCCCAAACCGACCGCCATCCGCGACGAACTGCTCGTACAGGTCGAGTCGATGGAACTCGGAGACGCCGCATCGATCAAGGCCAATGTGCACGACAAGCTCGAGGCTTCGAAGTCGAAGCTGAAGAGCTACGAGCAGACTCGCAGACACCTGCTCGAGGGCCGGAGCGAGCAGGCTTATCTGGTCGAGGCCGACCACCTCGGCCCGTACCTCACCTTGGCACGGGGGATCACCTTCGAACGGGAGAACATCCGCTGGTGCGAGTTCGTGCTGGCGACACTCGCCGATCGGACAGCAGCCTCCTAGTACCCGTCTGTGACGATCGGCCCCAGCTCAGGGCGTTTGGCCACTCGACCGTCGCCTGACGACTTGCCGGTCAGCCGCCGATAGACCCATGGCCTGACGTGTTTCCACCACCATTGTGCTTCGGTGCCGCCTGTGCGCACCGGCGCTGGCCCGTCTGGAGCACCGAGGAAGTCGAACCCGATCGGGAGGCCGAAGCTCGCAGCAGCGGCACAGGCGAGCCGCTCGTGACCAAGTGTGGCCAGGTGAAGGCGATCTTCGTCCCAAGCCCGGGGATCTTCGAAGACCGAATTTGTGGTATCGGTCAACGGCAGGACTCCGTGGGTATCGACGAGGTGCTGGTAGATCGCATTGAGTCGCAGTCGACGGGTGTTGATCAGTCGTCCGGCTGGCGAGACCCCGGCGAGATTGGGGATGGGGACTACGAAGACCTCGGCGCCGGCAGAGATCAATGGCTCGACGATCCCTCCGAGGGCACTCTTCAGGGCGCCGAAGTCGACACGGGGCCGCATGATGTCATTCATTCCGGCGGTCAGAGTCACGAAGCTGGGCCGCAGCGCAATGGCCGTCTGGATCTGCGTGTCGACGATCTGGGCTGTCTTGTATCCGCGCACGGCCAGATTCGCATAGTGAATGGGCCGATGTTGTCCGTAGTGCGCTGTCAGAAGTGCGGCCAGGCGATCGGTCCAGCCTCGCGGGCTGCCATCGGGCCAGGGTTCGTCACCGACGCCCTCGGAGAGGCTGTCCCCGATCGCAACATATCGCAGCGGAAGCCTGGGATCACCGCTCACAGGGTCGCCGCCATCTGGACTCGACTACGCAAAGGCCGACAACCGAGATCCCGCGGTCCGTGCAGATGTCGAAAGTGGTCTTTCATCACAGGCTCCATTAGTCAACAAATTGAGTAACGATCATCTTAACTTCACCCTCAACCGCGGGTCCACCGAAAACAAACACCCTGAAGATTCAATTATTCAGGTAGCCTTGTTTTTTATGAAGGAGTCAACCTCCGAACGCCGTCGCAACCGACGCGAAGCGATCACCCTGATGATCCTCGTCCTGTGCGTCCACTCCTGCTTCAAACTTCTCGGCTGGGGCTCACAAGATCTGTCATGGTGGCAGGTCATCTTGGTTGCCCCGGTATCCGCAGCCATCTACTGGGCCCTGTGCAGCACATTTCGGAAGTTCGCGGCGGAATTCGCACCAGAGGACGTCATTGCGCAGCCGCACGAGTGAGCGGTGAATCAGAAGAACCCCCACCCTGCAGGTGGAGGTTCTTCTGTCAGTGTAGCGGGAGGGGGGCTCGATCCCCCGACCTCACGATTAGAGGATTCACCACAGAGGCTGCTTTCGCCCAACTAATCGGTGATCATATTCCGCTCGCTGGTGGACAACTACTCGCTGCCGCCTGGAGTAAGGCTCTTGTCGATCTGCTCGCCGAAGGGGTCGGACGATGACGGCCAAACATCTCACGGTCGGCTCGGTACGATCGATGCTCACTCGGGCCGGAATCGATTACTCAGCCTTGACTTTCGCTCTCATCGACAGGTCAGGTACGCACACCAGCGGTATGCACGAGGGCCAGTACGTTGAGGAGATGGACGTTCGAATCACCGGAGACCCAACCGCCAGGCGAGGAGCTCGAACAGTGCTCGGAGAGCGCGGACTCTGGCTAACACCGACCCGCGAATACGATGACTGGAGCCTCGGTGCTATTCCAGTAGTAGCGCGAGCATAGTGCCATGTCAGTGACGAGTAGTAACGTATGTCACTTAGTACCAGCACAAAAGGCAAGGAGACGCGAACATGGACATCGGAGTCATAGTGGCGCTAGTACTCGCCGGATTTCTGCTTATCGGAATCCTCGGAATAGCCGTCAGGCTCGCGTTCTTCGCCTGCGCTGCACTAGCTGTCGCCTCCTTCCTTCAGATTTTCTTGGTCGAGTCTTCCGGTCCGCTCTGGCTCGCAGCGATCGGCGGCACTCTAGGCTTCTTCATCTTCGGGGCCATGTCTGCGCGACCCCGGTAGTAGGACAGCTAGTCGCTAATGCTAAAAACAATCTCACTTCCCCTAATCGAAAGTGAGATTCCATGTCCGCCCGCGATCTGTCAAAGCCCCACCAGGCACTTCACGACTCCTTCACCACGTCCCTCTCTAACTACCGCTCCCCACACACCGTCGAACTGCGCGGGTACTATCTTCAACGGCTGATGCTCTGGACCCAAGACACCACCAACCACAAATCAGTCCTCAAGCTCACTCTCGTCGACTTCCACACATGGCTCTCCAAAGACGTAGGACCAGCGATCTCGACAAAACGCTCAGCTCGGTCCACTCTCAGCGTCTTCTACGAGTGGGCCGAGACCATCGGCAAGATCAAGAAGAACCCCGCCCGTAAACTCCCCAAGATGCGCAACAGCATCGGCATCCCAAACCCCTGCCCCATCGACGACATTCACAGAGCGCTCGAGCGAGCAACCCGACCCATTGATGTCCTCATGATCCTCTTCGGAGAACTCCAAGGAATGAGAGCCGGTGAGATCTCCCGCGCACACTCCGACGACGTCATGCTCCCGACCAAAGAACTTAGGGTCCTCGGCAAGGGAAACAAACAACGCCTTGTCCCCCTCCACCCCCTCATGCAAGACCTGTTACCCCAATTCCCCGCCGGATACTTTTTCCCTTCCGACCAGAACCCTTCAGGTCACATGCTGCCCCGATCAATCGGACGACGAATCCGGCATCTGCTCGGCTTTCAACCGGGGAGGAATGCCCACTCCCTGCGACACAAATTCGGCGTTGACGCCCTCGAGCTCAACCCCGACCTCATGGGTCTCCGTGACCTCCTCGGCCACGCTTCGGTCGCTACGACCCAGATCTACACCAAAGCTTCCAGCAGCCGTTTAAGGAAGCTGGTCGACGACCTGCCAGAACCGGCTGGCCACCGCGACAAGATCCAAGCTCTCCGGCGACAAGCAATCTCCTAATCACGAGCGTAGCGAGACCCCTCTTATACCCGCGACAAACACCGACATCGCGTGTGCCCGAACTTCGTGCACAAGTCCACAACGAGACAAAGGAACCGTGATGAGCAAGATTCCCACTCACTACCCCGTCAAATACAAATGCGGCCATACCGCCAGCACCGATCTCTCGAAGGTGCCACCATCGAGGCGAGCACAGGCTGCTAGGTCTGACTTCTACGCCACCAAAGCAGGCAAAGATCAGAACGGAATGATCTGCCCCAAGTGCTTCAAAGAGCAACGGACTGCCGACACAAAGAGTTTCCTCAATCAGCTCATGCTCGACACTGAAGCCTTCGAAACCGAGCATGACCTTCCCTCGCTCGAAGGCACAGACCGCATGGTCTCGTCCGGACTCGTCGACAGTGCACGACGTGACCGATACACCGTTCTCTCGACCCTCCTTGGTGGGGATACGGAATACCCGGACAACCGCGACGACGTTCTCGGCGCAGCGCAGGCGCTGACCTGGGCCGGGTGGTGGGCCAATACGTTGTCCTACCGAATCCGCAAGGACAACGATTACGGCCAGGAAGAGTTCTACACCCTCGTCATTGACGGTGCTGAGCAGGAAGCCAAACGCGATAAGAGCGATCACGTCGTAGCTGAGAACCCCCACGACTGGAATCCCAACGAACCAGAATGACCCACCCGAGGTGAACACCATGACCACCCGAACCGAGGAGGAACCAATGTCCAACATCACCGTGTGGGCGGCCCCGCAATGTGGCAAGTGTGAAAGCACGATCAGCTTCTTTAAAGGTGCTGGCTACTCGCCGAACGTCAAGGACCTCTCCGCCCCTGAAAATCTCGACAAGCTCAAGGAAATCAAAGCCGCCGGCCACCGAGAAGCACCCTACGTCGAGACCCCGACCGACTCGTGGTCAGGTCTCCGGCCCGACAAGATTGCCGAAGCCATTGCAGTGGAAAGAACCGCAACACCAACACCGGCCGTCCAACCGCCCAGTCACGCCCAAGACCTGAGCGCATGAGAACACTCCTTACCCGCCTCGACCACGGCACCCGCCTCGCCACAGCGGTTGTCGTGGTCATTGCTGTGGCCCTCATTCCTCTCACCATTGCCCTGTGGCCAAACCCCAGCAACACCACAGAAACTTCTTACCCGAGCGCCGTCCTGACTGAAGTGTCCTACACCGACTGCGAGAACGTCACCGACGAAGTCCCATGCGGAGACGCCACCGGGACCCTGAGCACCGGGCAGCAGGTCAACGTCATGCTTTTCCGAGACGCGTGGCTATCCCACGTGGACAACGGCGATCGATCAATCCTGTACGCCTCCGAATCCGACGACGCCGAAACTGTCTACACGTTCCACTCCCATGACCGCGCATTGAAGCTCACCATTTTCACGATCATCATCATCGCACTCGTGCTCCTGGTCGTCGGAGGCAAAGGAATCCGAGCCATCGCCTCTCTTCTGGCCTCAGCACTGTTCATCTGGGCATTCCTCATCGGCGGAATTGCAGCAGGCGGATCCCCGCTGCTCTACACCGCCATCAGCATCGTCCTCGTCCTCACCGGCGTGCTGTTCTTCACCCACGGACTATCGACGAAGACCCTCGCCGCCTGGGGCGGAACCATGTGCGGTGCCGCCACTGCCATGCTCGCAGGCACTCTGCTCGCGACCTGGCTCGAATTAGGTCCAGCCGACGAATCCGCATCTGCACTGACCTACACCAGTCTCGAAATCGACCTCTCAGCCCTATCACTTGCCGCTCTGCTGATCGCGCTCGTCGGCATCCTCAACGACATTGCCGCAGCCCAAGCCGCCACCGTCTTCTCCCACACCACCCCAGGTACTCCCCCGACCTGGCGAGCAATTCTGCCCACAGCTCTCGCCGTCGGACGAGACCATTCCGCCTCAGCGATCTACACGATCAGCTTCTCAGTCGTCGGCGCCGGCCTCGCAGCATTTGTCCTCGCCCATACCTACAATCAGCCTCTGTCCGCGTTCCTCCAAACAGACACCGTGGCCACGACTCTCACTCAAATGCTCGCAGGCATCATCGGAATCTTCGTCACCATGCCCGCCACCACCGCATTCGCGCTTTTTCTCTCCCGGATCCCCACACAGCCAAGTCCGACACCGCTTCATACACACTGACCCTCCACTCCCACTGACGGCTCCACACATGAGTGTGGAGCCGTAATCATGTGCAAACGACCGACCTCCTTGACAAACATTCGCCCGAGTTTTCGGGGAACAACACCTGAAACCAGGATTTCCCTCAAGGCGGAGAAACATGCACGACACCACAGATACGACCCCAGACATCGAAGTCGGTGAGACAGCCCCAAACGGGCTGATCGTCACCGCCGAGGTCACACTCAAAGACCGGTCGAATGTCTCCGTGTCCAAACCCACCCTCGATGCAGCTCTGGCCGTCATCCGGCGACGCCACCACAACCGGCAACCGATCATCGAGCTGGCTCCCATCCATGCAAAAGACACAGTCTGCTTCCGAGCCGGTCGGTGGCGAGTCACGCCAACCGACCTCGAATTCCTCGACCCGAACGAAGCGACCCCCACGACATATCAAATCGAGTTCCACAACTTCTCGATCATCACTCCAGGAGAGGGCTCTATCGCCGCGAAATCCTCCTTGGCGACCGTCGTGGCCGCTGCCCAGTCATTGGCCAACCGCAACGTCGACTCCTTCGAACTGACCTCCGCACTCCCTGGTTTCCGTGCGCTGGTCCTCGAGCCGGAGAGTTTCGACGACACCGTCGGACTCTCCACCGTCCCCGAGCTGCCGCCCAAGCCCACAAGCAAGCCTCACACCCCCACACGGATCGGTCGCCTCCTCTCCCGTGCCAAGGCCAAGTGGGCCACGATCAAACCCGCCACCACGAAAAAGTCGACATCCCGCGCACAGACCAATACAAAGAACAGCTTCTCCGATCCGGCGTGGGCCAAACGCGCCCCAATCATCATCACTGCCCTCGCTGTCTTCCTCGTAGGCGTCCTCATTCTGGGTCTTCTGCAAATGGGATCCTCTCGCCAGCCCGAACCCGCATCCTCACCCACCTGGTTCACACCAGCACCCGTGGCTCAACCCGCCGACGCCGAACTGCTCGACGGCTACGACAAGCAACTGTGGGAACTGCCAGCAGATAAGACCTCAGCCCTCGGCTGGTTCAATGCCGGGGTCGCCTACGTCACGCCCGATAGCGGAGAGCTCGTCCTAACTAACATCCACAGCGGAGACGAAATTGGAAAGGCGAAACTCGCTGGCCCGATCAAATACACCGCAGAGTTCACCATCAATGACACACCGGCAATCGCAGCCCGAACCGACAAGACGGTCACAGCCATCACAGCAAAGGGCAAGACTCAGACCTGGCCGATCGGCAAAGACCAGAAACTCAACGTCACCGGAACAACGCCGATGATCACGACCGAAGACGGCGATATCGAAGCACTCATAGTCGGAGAGAAAGACCCGGTCAAGGTCACCACCAACCCCCAATTTCTTCCTGTGGCCATTGACGATCACGCGCTCATCCAAGTCGAGTCTGGAAAACCACGACTCGTGAGTGTGCCCTTCGGGAAAAACAAAGACGCGGCAACCACGATCACCCTGGCCACACCGACAAAGGGTGCAACGTTTGTTCGCCATATCAATGCCGGTCACGGTCTGGCCGTCGCGGAATGGTCAGTCGATGGAACCAACTACGTCGTTGTCCACTCCCTCGCCGACGACGGTGCCGTCTCCGGCGCATCTGAGGCATCACCGACCGACATGGACTGGAAAGTTGGTCGTGGTCTCGAGACGGCAATCATCGGCAACACTGCATTCAATCTCGACGACGGAACGGTCGCCGCGCAATCCACCGAGGGAGTCTTCACGACCGCACTCGGAGCCGCAGCAATCACCGAAACCGGAGCCGAACGCACCTACTACCTCAACAAGCACACCTACACCGATCCAGATCGTGTCATCGGCTACACCAGCGAAGGCATCGCACTCGTGCGCGGTTCCAACGGTGTCGTCACCGCTAATGAGAAAGGTTCAACTAAATGACACAGCCAACACCCGCCAAGAGGCGCGTTCTGGCCGCCGCAGTGGCCGTCGGGCTTGCAACGTCCGGGACGACTCTGGCGACTTCATTGGCCCATGCCGATGAGCCAAGCACAGAACAGCCCGCAGAGACTCCCCCTGCTCAGCAGCCAGAGGCGGAACCGTCCGCCGAACCAGAATCTGAGACTCCAACAAAGGTCGATACCCAGCCTGCACCGAAGCCAGAGCCGGTCACCGACGAACCTGCACCCAAGACGGTTGACACCCAGCCTGCACCGAAGCCAGAGCAGCCAGTTTCCAAACAGCCAAAAGTCGACCCTCCTATTGCGAAGAAGCCAGACGAGCCGTCGGACGCTGGCGCACCTTCGCTACCTGCCAAAGTGCCCACCGCTGCCAAAGACGATACAGATCCAAAGGGTCCACTCGACAACGAGGTCCCCGTCGACGAACCTACCGAGGAACCCACCGATGAGCCGAGTGACGAGCCTGATTCCCCGGCGCCTCCCGAGGAAGATTCCTATGACCCGACGAATCCAGGTGACCGCGAAGAGCCGGATCCCGATGCACCCGCTCCCCCGCCCGATTCGGAGCACCATTACCCCGCTGACAACTCGGACTCTGTGACGGTCAAGCCAGCCATTCCTCCCGAGGACTACGACCAGACATCTATTGGTCTTGTCGACCCTAAGACTGGCAAACGCTCTCCTGCAGTCAGGGTCGACGGCTACGGCACATTCGTGACGCTACCCGACGGTTCAGTGACGTTCACTCCTGATAAGCCGTTCGAGGGATCAGTCACGATCAAGTATTTCGTCAAGAACAGCGACGGTGAGTGGGTGGTCGGCTGGTTCAATGTCCACGGTGGAGGCACTACCCCACCCGGCGACAAGAACGCGACCGCAAACAGCAACGGCGACGACGACACCGGAAATGCCACCGCCGATGGAGCCGACTCCAACGCAGCGTCCGACGCTGGAGCCGATGGCTCCAACGACGCAGGCGGCACGTCTGCCGACGACGACGCCTCATCCGATGGTGCCAACAGCCACCATGACGATCGGGGTGACGCGACCGGTGGCGGTAATGACTCCACTGCTGCTAACGGTGATCGGGAAGCCGAATCCAATGCTTCAGGCGATAACGCGACCGCAGACGCACAAGGTCCGCCTCCGGCTGCCGATAGTGACAGCAATGCCGGATCCTCAGACACCGACGCTGACGGAAGTGCCGACGATGCTGGCGCTGACGGCGGAAAAGGCGATGAACCCAAAGCAGGTTCAGACGGTAGCGACGATAAGGGCGATAAGGGCAAAGACGACGAGGACAAGGATCAGCCGGATATTGCCGATGATTCCAATCTCGAAGACAACGCCCCGTCCACTCCTCGCGACGTTCCCGAACTGCCGACCGGACAGGGCGACGACGACCAGTATCAGCGCCCGGCCCCACGCGATGAGACAACCCTCGTCGATGGTGACGACGATGCCCCCGACGATGAACCCACCGATAAGTCCACTCCCTCCCCCGAGAAGACCGACGAAGTCGTGATCACCGATGGCGCCTCGCCCAAGGCTGGTGAACCCGCCAGTGAGGGTGTCCACGGTGTCACGGTCGGTTTCAGTCTCGGTGCTCTCGTCGCCGTGACGGTCGGCGGATTCGTCCTCTTCGCTGTACTGCGTCGCAAGAAGAAGAATCAGTAATCAACCATGATGACCACCGGCCCTGCTCTTTGGGGTCGGTGGTCATTGCCGAAAGGCCCTCGACATGTTCTCACTCAAGTCGCTCCTTCCGGGTGCTGCCAGCCTCGGTGCAGGCTTCCTCGCGCTCGTCGTCATCGTGCCGATCCTTTTTGGACTCATGGCCGCAGGCGGGGCATGCACGCCGGTCAGCGACGACGGTAATGGTGGAGGCGATGTCGGCGATATCGGTGATATCGACCCGAATGAGAAGGCCCACGCGAAGGCCGTGTTCGAGGTGCTCTCAGATAAAGGAATGTCAAACACCAATATCGCGGGAATCCTCGGAAACTGGTCTCAGGAATCAGGCGTCGACCCCACCAGCGTGCAAGGCATCATGGACTCCCCGTACAAAATGTCGCCGAAGAAGCGCGAAAAGGCCGAATCGTCCTCAGGAGGAATCGGTCTGGGGCAATGGACAGGCGATCGCAACAGCAAGCTCAAAGCGTATGGCAAGAAGAAGAACAAAGACTGGTGGACGGTCGAAGTTCAGTTGTCCTTCATGTCGGATCCCAAGGGCGATAACCCAGGCGACGTCGAGATCTTCGAGAACATGATCAAGAAAGAACTCGATTCAGTCACCGCGGCAACGAAGCATTTCCACGACAAATGGGAACGGGCCGGAACACCCAACATGCCCAATCGGATCAAGCAGGCCGAGAAATGGTTCGACGAAATGAAGAACTGGGAGTCAGACGGTAAGGCCCAAGCTGCCAGTGCTTCTACGAACACCGATGAGGCCATTGCCGGTGGCTCTGTCACAGTTCAGAAGAAGAAACTTCCGCTCGGCAAAGTGAAACCCCACGTTCAAGATGCCGCCGAGGTCATCCACGACGAGTACGACGGCATCACGGGAGTCGGTGGATACCGGTCTGGCAACTCGTCACGAGACCCTAACGGTCACCCTGCCGGTCTCGCTGTGGACTTCATGGTCCCTTTGAACAAGGACGGCAAAGCACTCGGCGACGACATTGCGAAGTTCGTCATCGACAATCACAAAGCACTCAACGTCAAATACGTGATCTGGTACCAACGGATCTACAACGTCGAACGCGCCGATGAGGGCTGGCGCAGGATGCCAGATCGCGGTGGAGACACTCAGAACCACAAAGACCATCCACACGTCTCGTTTCAGGCCGAAGCCAAGGGAAATCCCAAGGACGTCGTCGGCAAGGGCGGAAAAGGCGGCGGCGATGACAATGATGACAGTGACGATGGCAATGCCAGCAACGTCAACTGCGAAACCGACGGCGGTGGAGGCTCCGGTGGGGGTGGCGGCGACGTCCCCGACGACGGTCGACATAACCCCGGTCCGTGGGGCGGTCACAAGAATGGAGAGATCCCGACCGACAAGCTCAAAAAGATCCCTTGGACGCCCAAGAGCAAGGAAGAGTTCCTCCGCAAGGATGCCACCGACGCTCTGATCGCGATGAACAAGGCGTACAAGAAGGAGTTCCACACTGACATCGCTATCACCGACGCCTATAGAGACCTCGCAGAGCAGAAGATCCTCTTCAAGAAATACGGTCCCGGTCGAGCCGCCGTCCCTGGAAAATCAAACCATGGTTGGGCTTTAGCCGTTGACTACGGTGGCGGTATCAATAAATTCGGCTCTCCGCAACATAAGTGGATGCAGAAGAACGCCAAGAAGTTCGGCTGGGAGCATCCGCCCTGGGCACGCGAAAGGCAGAAAAACAGTGAAGCGTGGCACTGGGAGTACTACGGCAAAGACAAGGAATCCAAAGCCTGAAGACATCACCATAAACACCACCAGGCACCAGGCAATCT
Source organism: Brevibacterium sp. UCMA 11754 (assembly GCF_021532275.1). Classification (GTDB taxonomy): domain Bacteria; phylum Actinomycetota; class Actinomycetes; order Actinomycetales; family Brevibacteriaceae; genus Brevibacterium. The sequence goes on along the minus strand of NZ_JACBOT010000006.1, from coordinate 166,622 downwards.
CACGTTGTAACTTGGTGGAAGTAATGCTCTCGGTGATGTGTGCTGAGCAACACGAACTACCCGAGCAGGAGAAGACAAAGCACACATCACCGCGAGCAGGAGAGAAAAATGATCGACCTCACCACGTTCTCAAGCAACGAAGCTTGGGTACTGCGCCGACTCGTCGACGGAGGGATCCATGACTTCGAAGAACAGGTGCGCAACGACCCAAGAATGAACGATCACATCGCCGACAGCGAGGTGTCACTCGAGGACTACCGCGAATTGCACACGCGCATCGCCAACAAGCTCCAGGAACACGAAAACGACGGCTTCGACTGCCACCCGTTCGACCGTGACGAGACCCAGTTCATCGCTCATCTCGCCCAAGTCGGCAGCGACGCAAGCCTTTCCAGCGCAACGTATGTTCGTGAAGACACTCGCAAGTGGCACACCACTCTCATTGAAAAGGCCGAAGCTATGGATCAAGACCGCCGCACCACCGACTCGACTCCGACCTCCCCCGCGCCTGCAGAATCCGAACGCACGTACAACCATGCCACGCTCGCCGCCGCCGGCCACCAGCTCGAAACCGGAGACTGGGACGCGCATCGAAAGCTTGCTCAGATCGCAGTTAAGAGCGGCTACGCCGCTGAAGTGACGCAAGAGTACTTCAACGACGCTGGTACTGATACACCCCTGGAGCACAAGATCGAGATCCTCGACCCTGGCGAAGCTGCCCCCTGTGCGACCCCCGGCCTCCGTCTCGAAGAAGAAACCGTCCTCGGCTCAACTATTTCAGTCGAACAATTCACGCCCGAGACTCCGCACGGATTCTTCGGACCCGTCACTCCACTCGAGGACGCCCCGACCGACCCAGAAGGGCCAGGCAACCCCGTCGCCTCCGACGCACACCTCAGCGCACTATCCGCACAGCCGCCCCACCGGGAGGCACACAGCACAGGCCCCAGCCTGACCTGATAACTCCAAACCGCTCTCCACTGGAGCACACGTCTACCAGCCAGAAGCATCATTAATGCTTCTGGCTGGCATTATTGATGCCATGAGTTATCAAGTGGTTGCCGCGCTCAGCCCCGTGGCCCACGACTACAACGGGTTCGTGACCTCCCGGCAGGCACACGACGTAGGGGTATCGAACACGCAGCTGAAGTCAATGGCCGACGCCGGAGTCCTGGAGCGAGTTGAACATGGAATCTACCGATTCGAAGCTGCCCCTGGGCAGCTCTCCGATCCAACATTCTGGCGATGGCTCGCAGTCAGCCAGGGCGACCGTCACGGAAGCAACGGTGTGCCACCGGTCATTGTGGCGGGAGAGAATGCCGCTGAGCTCCACGGCATCGGTGACTTCTGGCCTCGCGGCTTTGACTTCATCGTAACTGCCCGTCAATTCACCCGAATCAAAGACCTGCGGCTTCGGAGACGGACAGTCGACCCGATTGATGTCGACTATGTTGACTCGATTCCTGTTCTGACTATCGAGGCCACCCTGGCGGATCTGGTAGGACCGGATCAAGGTGCAGATCTGTCGCTGATTGGTGATGCCTACAGGGATGCCCGTCGACTGGGAAGGATTGTGAGGCCCAGCGTCTGGTGGCTCTTCTTGGGCGACATGCCCACATTCACGGCTTCTCCCGAGGCAACGGGTCGACGCTGCTCGACTACATCGTGCCGAACGACGAAGGGACCGCCACATGACAGCATCCGGCTACTCGACTTGGACGGCCACCGACAAGGCGATCAAAGCAGCAGCGAGGACAATCTCGAAAGAACAAGGACGAGGCATTCACACCCTCATTCGCGGCGCCTGCATCGACCGCTTCTTATCTCGCATGCTCGATCTATCGTAGGGAAACCGCTGGGTGCTAAAACGCGGCACAGGGAAGCTCTCATGTGTCCGAAACACTAAAGACGCCCAGGTCGGTACATCGGTCGGCGACGTCGACAAGGCGAAAAAATCACTCACTGCGCTGGCCACTCGTGATATCGGCGACCGCGTCAACTCCAAACTCGAAGCGAGCACAAACACCGTCAACGCAGCACTCCGCCTCGGGGTTACTGGCCGTTGACTTTTCTGACAGATGTAGAACCCGAAATAGGGTGGACAATTGCGTCTCCGACCAGGCAGCGACGGATACACGAGACCGGACTTAACACCCCTTCCCGACCAGAGAAGCACCGAACGCGGGCGGCCCCGATGTTGATCGATCCTCACCGACTCCAACTACGGCACCCCGATCGGTGCGGTGGTTGAGTAAGGACGGTCACCACAGTTAGCGAGTGCTGGGCCTTGACGATGAAATCCTGCCGCGCTTCCAGCGTCGCCGCATACTGTGCCTCCTCCCAGCGTCCCCTCGCTAGCCGCGGGGTGCCCTGCGTGTCTTCCAATTGTGGACTCTAGGAATTTTCACCGTTACGTCTAGATCGCTGGACGTCTTTCTCGGCTTTGCCCTTGGCAAGGATCTCACGCGCTCTGGTCTGATAGTTGCCGAGAAAGATTGGCATGGGCGAGTACACGAAACCGCTCTCGGGGAGGGACTAGAAGCAGTTTCTTCTGTCATCGTAGCGTGTGGCAAGTGCGGCTCCCTAGAGATCCTTTTATGTTTCGCAAACAGGTCTATCAGGCGTCCGGGCGGCGCGCGTCGGGGTGGCGTTGACAATCTGTTGCATATGCTGTGCAAGATGACGTCTCAACCTGCGCCGAATCTCCTAGCCGTCCGGCTTTCGACTTGTTTTCAGTCTGTATCCTCAGATACAGAAGATCGGGTCGAAAGTAGACGAGTACCTTGTCGAAGCGGGCTTTGGCGGACACCCAACGACGGGTAACCCAACTCGGCGATATCTTGCCGGAATCGCCGGGCGAAGTCGAGATCTAAAATCGTCAGCATCGGACGCATCAACACGAACCTTCGTCGACGGTCCCACACCATCGCGATCACCACCCCTGCTGTGACCGTCATGCTAGCGACAAGGGTAACGATGGCGAGAACGTCGTCAGCATCAACCGTCTCGACCCCCCTCCAACCGGTAGCGATGACAATCAGAATAGCTACTGTGAATTTGCCGGCTCGCTCAATAGCCACACTCCAGCGTGCGGTGGCGGCGATCGTCATTGACAAAATGATGAGGATCAATGGATACCAGGCAATTGACTCGGGCGATGCAGCGATGGCAAATCCTACTGGTGGGGCCACGATCGCACATCCGCACGCAAACGCTTTCCACATTACGTTCTTCGGACGATTTGCCCAGCTGAGTCCATCCAGGCTGACCTCGCCAGCCGTCCGGACAATTGCCGAGTGTTGTGCTCCGAACCAGCGAAAAAACAACCACCCCGACTCGCCCCAGATTCGCAAGAAGGCCCACAGGAGCGTGACGACGAATGCGACAAAGTAGGTGTTGACCAGAGCCCACGAACTCACTGACGCATCGCTCATATACTCAATCGCAATCTGAACTGTCATCATCCACACAACGAAAAACAGGACTACGCTCAGAAGCCGAGCAGCCAATCGGCTGCTGACGGACACTCCGACGCTCCCCCTCACATATGCAATCGCTGCAGATAGACCGAAACTCCAGGTGATGACGGATACCACCGCGATTTTAACGGCCATCTTGAGGAATCCCTCTTCAGCTGCAACAACCGCTGGAACAACGATCGTGAGCAGGTACACCGAGTACCACACGATTGATCGCCAATCGTGTCCATCCGCGGCAGCGAATGCTCGATGGAACGAAGCGCGGTCCTTACTGGAAACGCTCTTCTTAAATTCGTCGAGTTCGCTTGTCGCCTGTTGCAATCGAACAAGCTCAAAGAATAGGAAAAGTGCTAAAAATCCGGACACAGCGGCGGCAGCTCCGTCTCCATTGAGCGCAACGATAACCGTCACGAGTGCCGCAAGGGCCGCTCCGAGCACACTGAACATAGTAGAAGCGAGAAGAGATGATTGCAGTTGAGAGGCACGCCGTACGGCGTCTTTCAGCTTGCCACGATCGGAGGTAGAGATCTCCTGAAGTCTTCTCACCTCCGCCGGCGTCGAACGTATGGAAACTGCGTGAGCAATACATACGGTCGCTAGAACGCCGACAATCGGTACCACTCCCTCGTCTGGAACGATGCCTTGGAGCACCTCGATTCCGGAAGTAACAAGCTCGATGAAGTCGGGTTCTTCCAGTTTCGGCGTGCCGACGGCAAGTACCACCACCATTCCAAATAGCACCACCGCAATGGCCAGAATGATAGCGGATTGCGCAAACCCTTTCCGGCCTTGAGCAATCGCCTCCGTGTACTCGTTGGAGTCCAGAAGGTCGTGATGTTTATTCATAAAATAAGCTCCAGTCAACTAGAAAACTGCAACACCGCTTGCCGCAGCGCGGAATCAAACTCAGACGAACAATACCGAAGCAGCCGGGCGTGAGGAACGAGAGGCCGAGTAGGGCACCAACGGCACCGTCCGACGCTGCCCTCACCCGAGACACGTCCCATTCTTGCGAGAGAAGGGAGCACGCGGGTGCCGATGAAGTCCGCCGCGTTATAGACCTGGATCATGAGACCCTCACCCCAGCCGGATACCCGTTGGTCGGGTTACCGTCGAAGGCGATTCTTGTGGTCGTCGACGGGACTTCAGCCATTCTTCAACGCAGGAATCTTCGGAAAACTGGCGATACCACAGCGACGCCTGTCAGCTCCGTTTGACAAGACAGACGGAACCCCAATTGTGATGTCCAGAGATTTTGCACCGCCACCAGGCGGTGAGCAGCGATGACAGGGGAAACCCCTCGATAGTGAGGTAGACGTGAATGTACTCGCCACCATCATGAACGCACAGCGCCTAGAAGGCCCCATGCTCAGTCGTCCAAACTGAACTACAGGATCCGTTTCTACGTTCTAATCTGCGCCGCTGGGGCCGGTTACGTCTACGATCCTCCTTCGGGTTTCTCGGACAAAAAGGCAAGCCAAGACCCTCAGCACACATCGCGCCTCCCGAAGCAGACTCCCCAGACAGAGCCTCAATGTCGAAGACAACTCGACTACTCAACAAGAAAGAACACACACATTCCCAAACTCCACAAGCTCAAGGAGAAAACTACTTTTCCGACGAGCGAACCCAACCCTAAAATCTACACACCTCTGGCACCAAGGTGCATACGTCCCACGTTTCCATGGGACGGTGACAAACGCCCCGCGCGACCTCCAGCGAACAATGATCATGAGCAATCGACCCCGCACCTGCATCGAATGCGAGTCCCTGCTGCCAGTCGCGGCCCCACAGCGTCGCCGGTATTGCGGCATAACCTGCCGCCGACGCGCAAGCCGTCGGCGCGAGCGGCGTGCCGCACACGAGACCGAGATCGCTCGGCTAAAACGCCTACTCAACGAAGCCACCGCCCGCGAAGACCGGCTCGAATCACGGATCGCGGCCGCGCGCGAACGCATCGAGACCACCCGGACGAAGATGCGCCGCCAAGCGGTCAAGCACCGCAAACGCGAACGCCACGCCCAACGGGCGATCATCGACCGCGTCCACACCCTCGTGGCCACACGTGACCGGCTGACCTCGGTGACCGCTGACCTCGAAACTGCCGCCTCAAACCAAAACGACCGGACAGACCTCGAAATCGCCGCCCAGCAAATCGTGGACCTGCAGAAGCGACTGGCCACGGTCACCGACCGCCACCAAGCACTGACCGGCCAACACGCCCAACTGCGTGACCGGTACGCCGCTATCGTGTCCAACTACAACAAAGCCGCCGACCGGCTCAACGACCTCGCCCGAGACCGGCAACGCTTCCGTCCGGTCATCGAGGCGTGGGACACCCTGGCCGGCCGTCTCGCGAAATCGGCCAGGACGACCACCCTGTCCGCCGGTGACCGAGAGATTGTCCGCATGTGGGCGACCTGGCAGACCGGACGTGACCGACGCCGACGGACCGGACAATGACCGCTGATCCAGTGACCGTTCACCAGCCACACCGGTCCGTGACCGAAGGAGACCGCTCATGACCGTGTCCATCTCGAAGATGTCCATCAACTACTACCTCGAACATGCCGCGACCGGCGACGGTCAGACCCGCGACATGACCTCCTACTACACCGAGGCCAAAGCCCCTCCGGGCACATGGCTCGGTAGTGGTCTCGACGGACTGACCGGGCTGTCCGTCGGTCAGCAAGTGACCGAATCCCATGCCCGGTCGCTCTACCAGGACCAGGAAGACCCCATGTCCGGTCGTCCGCTCGGTCGACCACTGATGAAGACACAGGCCACGCCCAACGGTGCGGTCACACCGGCAGGTCGACCGGTCAAGTCTGAACGCGAGGGCGTGGCCGGCTTCGACCTGACCTTCTCCCCACCGAAGTCCGTGTCCGCGCTCTGGGCACTGGCCGGTCCCGAGCTGCATGGCCGCATCCAAGCCGCACATCGGCAGGCCCTCGAAGAAACACTCGCGTGGGTCGAGGCCAACGTCATCCAATCCCGTGCCGGTCACGGGGGAGTCGCCCACGTCGCCGTCAACGGTGTCATCGCCTCCGCATTCGACCACTGGGACTCACGTGCCGGTGACCCGCAACTGCACACCCACCTGGTCATCGCCAACCGGGTCCAGCGGGCCTCAGACGGCCACTGGGTCACCATCGACTCATACACGCTCCATCGACACGTCGTGGCCATCTCGGAAATGTACAACTCGCTGATCTTCGACCGGCTCGCCGCTGATGTCGGCACCGTCGCCGAATCGCGCACCGACGTTGATCTCGACGTCCAACAGCTCATCGAATCCGGCACAGACACCGACTCGGAATACGAACCCGCACATCGGGTCGAACTGGCCGGAATCCCCGACGAGCTCATCGAGGAATTCTCCAGCCGGTCAATCAGCATTGAAACCCGCACCGATGAACTCATTGCCGAATACACCGACACCTATGGCACGCGACCGACCCCACGCGAGGTGCTGCTCATACGACAGCAGGCCACCCTCGAGAACCGGCCCAAGAAGAACACCATCGAGCGCACCACCCTGCCGGAGAAGATGCACTGGTGGAGGCAACGCACTCACATGGCCGGTCTCAACCCGGACACCCTCGTGAAGAACGCGGTCGGTCACCATGTCCGGACAGTGACCGCCGACATGCTCACCGGCGACATCATCGAACAGATCAGCCAGTGGACACTGACCGACGCCTCACAGCGCCGCACGACGTTCGCCCGCGCCAACGTGCGCGCCTCGGCTGAACGAGTCCTCCGCCTTGTCCGGTGTCCGACCGTCGATGACCGGCACGCGCTCGTGGACAACATCGTCGAACTCACTCTCGACAAGGCCGTCTCTCTGACCCCTGACCGGTCACGAGCACCCGAGGGACCGGACACCACGGTCAACCTCCGTGACCGGTCAGTCTTTGACCACCAGCATCACTCCGGGGTCTACACGACCGAGCAAGTCATGGCCGACGAAAACTACCTCATCTCGCGCGTGACCGCGACCGGGGCGCCGACCCTGGCCGGACACCCAGAGCATGTCGACGTTCTCAAACAGTGGCGCACCGATGATGGACACCCGCTCAGCGCGGATCAGATGCGTGCCTCGAAACACGTACTGTCCTCCGACGCTGGAATCTCCGCCATCATCGGTCCCGCAGGCACAGGCAAGTCCACCACCATGGGCGCGATCACCGATACCTGGCACTCGGTTCACGGTGAGCAATCCGTCATCGGTCTCGCTCCCTCCGCGGTGGCGGCAGGTGTCCTCGGTGATGAGATCCACGTGGACACCGACAACGTGGCCAAATGGCTCTTCGAATCCGTCGGGGAGGGCGCAGCACGGCGTGCCGAACGTGTGACCAACCTCGAAACACGGCTGGCCACGCTCAACACGACCATCGACAGCACACCACATCGTGACCGAGCCAGACTCATCCAGCAACGCGAGGCCATGCAAGCCAAGCTCGCCGCCGACTACGCCACCCAAGCTCAATACCAATTCCACCCCAACCAGCTCATCATCGTCGACGAAGCCTCCATGGTCTCAACATCCAACCTCGCTGAGCTCTCCCGCCAAGCCGAAGCCACAGGAGCCAAACTCCTCATCGTCGGCGACCCCGCACAACTGGAGGCTGTCGACGCCGGAGGCTTCCTCGGACACGTCGAACGCAACCTCGACCACACCACCCTCGATACCGTCTGGCGGTTCAAGAACGAATGGGAACGTGCCGCCTCCCTCAAGCTCAGATCGGTCACCGACAAAGACGGAATCGACGCCGTCGTCGATACCTACGACAAGCACGATCGCATCCACGGCGATCCCAACCAGGAAGCCGCCGACACCGCCTACTCCGCATGGAAAGCTGACGTCGATGAGGGTCTGTCCTCGATCCTCATTGCCTCCGACAACGAGACCGTTGCCGAACTCAATCAGCGTGCCCACACCGACCTGGTGGAAGCTGGCGACGTGGACATCACCGACCAGGTCACACTGCGCTCCGAGGTACCGGCCGGCATCGGTGACGTCCTCTTGGCAAGGCGCAACGACCGCAGCATCCGCGACTCTAACGGTGCCTTCGTCGCCAACGGCACCCGCCTGACCATCACAGAGATCCGCCCTGACGGCAGCGTCGAGGCCAACGTGCAGACAGGGGAGGACGGCACGCCTCCCACGATTGTGCTCGACGCGGACTACCTCGCGTCGTCTGTCGAACTTGGCTATGCCACCACCGCGCACCGGTCACAGGGAGTCACCGTCGATACCGGCCACGCCGTGGTTACACCGAAACTCTCTCGTGAACTGTTCTACGTCGCGATGACACGAGGCAAAAGCGGCAATCACGCCTACGTGGACATCGACGACCCCGAAAACCCCACCCCTGAGGACTGGAACGTGCAGATGACAGCCGCCGCCGTCGACAAGGACGGGGAAGTCATCGACTACCCTGCCTACTACATCAAGTCCGTCGTCTCCCGCTCCACGGCTGAGAAGTCCGCACATGAAGTCCAAGATGCTGAGCTTGGCTGGGCCAACGATGTCGGACGGCTCTGCCACGAACTCACCTACCTCAGTTGGGCGGCGAAAGTCACCCGAACTCAAGAATGGCTCGAAGAGAACGCCGACCCGAAGCTTGCCGAGCAGATCCGTACCGATAGCGACTGGCAGCGCCTCATCAGCGTCGACCCGGCGCAGAACATGCGTGGAGAGCTTCAACCAACCGACACAGCCGAAACCATCATCGACCGCTGCCACAAGCCCGCCGACCCTCCGGTCACCGGGTCTGGTGACATGATCGCCGATACCACGATCGCCACGGGCGAGCAGGCTCGGGTGTGGGCACAGACCATGTACGACCTCCAGGACCAAGTCGCAGCGCGGCGAGCAGTGCTGGCGAAGGATCCTCCAGAGTGGTTTTCGACCCTTCGCGAGCAGTACTCCCACCACCCCCGCCATGACGACGTTATCGAGGCCGTGATCGTGTGGCGCGAAGTATCCGACCAAACTGACTCCCCCACAGCCCTTGGAACAGAACCACCCAAAGATGACTACCTCCGCCCGTACTGGAACAGAATGCAAACAGTCATCGCCGCCACGACTGAAAGAATTTGCCAGCAGATCGAACATACGGTCGATCCTGACGTCGACCAAAATGGCTGGAGAACACAAGTCTTCGATCCTGACTACGCCGCCCTGGACGACTTCACTCAACAGATCACACGAACCGAAACTCGCACCCCTTACCCGCCGCCTCCCTCTCCAACACACCGCGGTCCAGATCGATATCTCCGGTAGAAGAGAATCATGATGAAACTTGTGAAATGAAACACCTCTTCCGGACTGTCATCTCCGATATTCGTCTTGCGGAAATGTCAGCTGCCATCAGGACCAGCATCTTGTCAGCGGTAGTCAGCCCACTCATTGGCAACGTCAATGCGGGCTGGGCAGGATAGCGTGTAATCGGTGCTCTCGTCGTCATCGTCATTGGTGGCGTAGTCGCTCACCGCGCGCAAGATGCGCTGGAAACTAATCGGGTGGAACCTGCACCTCATTGCGACCACGACACGGCTAACCAGAGTCTCGCACGCTTGACCCAGATCGAGCGCAGGTTCAGTGATCTCCAGTCAGACATTGATTTTCGGCTCCAGTAGAGTTGCCGAGTTCTCCATGGCTCGCTGTATCAGGCTTATCCGCGAGCACTGAGCGACTTTCGAAGTGCGAACGATATGGTCGTGCACGTCCGGAGCAAACGACATGAGACAGGCCAACATGCCCTTGTGCACACCGCTCGGGGGAAAAGCCGAGGTGAATAGCGGCTCATGGTGGGCAATCCGATTACGCAACCGGTTGACCGTTGAAACGTGAGTGTCAACCTCACTGCGTGATGTACCCTTGGGAAACGCAGTGTGCAAATAGGGCACCCAGACCGTCTTCTCCATGGCATTTGTGGTGAGCTGGCGCCAAAAACCAAACGAAAGTTCCGCGATGACCTTGCCCGGACTTGCTTTGCGGTACCCGCAATGTTTAATCGCGTCGTCAACGCTTTTACGTGTGCGGAAATTGACGTCCGATCCACGCTTGATTCCCTGGACTGTTCTTGTCCGCCAGACGGGCATTACAGCCGGAGATTCTGGATGGAGGAGCCAGTGCTTCTCGTGGGGCCATACAGCTGAGATCGCAACATCATAGGCATTGCGCAACGCAACCTCGAAGTGAGCGATGTCGTGCATTAGCGCTTGTCCAGCTTCGACATTCCACTCATACAACTCGAGCGCCTGCACCCGGTCTCCACCGCACTCATCGACGTATCGACGGAAACGAGCCTCTCCGAGCCACGAGTCGATCCACTGGTCTGACATGCAAGAAGTCTTTCAAAAAACAGTGCCCCGGCGACTTGGCCGAAACCAGCGGTCCACACGGGGCTTACGAATGATATTCGTACGTCCGCATCTCGCCCAAGGCAAGCGAACAACCGATACGAACCCCGCAACTCCTCATTCTCACAGAACTGATGCGATTTGATAGACGCCCAGGTGAGGCTGGCCGAAGCGCCAAGACGTTCGACAGTTATCCAATCACCGACAGGTGCTTGGGAACAACCGTTCGCACTCACCATACGTTCAGATCCACAGTTTGGCCATCTTACGGTAAAGAGTGGCTCTAGAAATATCGAGCAGTTCGGCAGCTAGGCCACGATTCCCGCCGACCCTGGCGAGAGCCCTCACTATCACCTCTCGTTCGGCGTCCTCAAGCAGTGACGACCCTCGACCGTATTCTTCCTGTGGCATAGCTTCAAACGATCCGATTTCCTCCGGGGGCTTTGACGACTTTCCGGAAGAATCGATCGAAACTATCGCTCCGACCGAAGAGTCGTCGTCAGCGGCGCTGACTCTGCCAATGAGTGGTGATGCATCGTTTTGGAGAACCTCGATCCGGTCCTCCCCCGTTTCGAGTGCAGCTCGGCTATGGGCCCACAATTGCTTATGGAGAGGCCCCAACGACAGCGCATTGCCAAGCGAATTTCCGATGAGAAGTCGATCGTTGAGCGCGATAACCGCCCGTTTCGGACCCCTCCGTTCTGTGGCAAGGAAAGCGTCCATCAGCGTTCGGTCCTCAGCGGCATAACCTGTGACTAGTCGATCGGCGATCTCTCTCGCTGCTCGTGTCACCGCGGCGTACATAAGCTCTACATCCATGCCGACCTGACTGACAATGTCGACGATTCCTTCGACTGTCCCAGAGGTGGGGTGGATAATAGGAGCGCCAACGGCCGACAAAGGGTCTAGATGATCTAAGACGTGCTCAGCGCCCTCAACAATTGCCGGCCGCCGAGTTTCTAGTGGGGTACCTAAGCCCGAGGTTCCAGCTGACTGTTCGTCAAAAATCCTGCCAGGCCCCACATTTGCGTCATCGAGCAGTCGGTTAACTGCCGAAGACTTCGACCACATTCCGGCAACAACTCCGTCGGGGTCTAACAAAAGCATCGCAGCCCTGTTCTCGCCAATGTCCTGCAACAGCTTAGCTGCTACCGGGCCGGCGGCCCGCCTCAGCCTCTTCTCGCTCCGTGCTACTGTGAATCGCGGTTCCACTCGGTACTCAGGCGTGATTCCTGCCAGTACGGAACGCTGCCAAGAAACCGCGATGTCCGCGCGCACTTCATCAGATATTTCGCCGTACTCGAAAAAGCGATCCCTCGCCTTGACGAGCCGGCACTGCGCATCCCTTCTCACGAGCTTCGCCCCTTCCGCCGGCGTCCTTGTTCTGGAATTGCCCTAACACCTCGTTCCGGGCTTCTAGGCAGCATTATCTCACCACTGAGACATGACCAACAGTTCCCCCGCATCGACTTTCCCTACCGCGCACGGTCAGTCACGATTGCTGATGCTGGCTTCAAAAACTTCATCAAGAAATCTGCTCGCCCGGTCGAGGATCCGCTGTCCCGTCTCAATTGCCCCCGCTGAGGTAAATAATCCATGCGCGTGCTCCGGGAGATGCACATGCTCGACTCGTGAGCCCGCCCGTGCCAACTTACCGGCGTAAGCAATTCCTTCATCACAGAGTGGATCTTGGCCAACAGTGCACACAAAACTAGCGGGAATCTGGTTTGCGACCTCACCGTGCAACGGGCTAAGTGCGGGGTCACCGCGATCAGCTTCTCCAGCATATTGATTAGCGAACCATTCCATTGTGGATGACACCACGGGTAGCCCCGCTGTCACTCTTTTATACGATTCGGTACTCATTGTTAGGTCTGTCACTGGATAGAAGAGAACTTGTACCGCGACCGGAAGATGACCGGCATACTCTTGCGCCAGCACCGCCGCAAGACCTCCTCCGGCGCTGTCGCCGACTACCGCGATCGAAGATGGCGTTACTCCCAGGGTGTTTGAGTAGGAGGCAAGCCATTCGAGCACTGTTCGAGCATCTTCGAGGGCAGCAGGATACGGATGTTCGGGGGCTAAACGGTAGTCCACGGCAATGACATCGGTCCGAGCATTCGAAGCAAGTGATCGGCAAACCCCGTCGTGGGTGTCGAGACTGCCGAACACCCATCCTCCACCGTGAAGATAGAGGACGATTCGTCCGTCATCGGCAGAGGACTCGGGAACGTAATGACGCACGGGTACCTGTTCAGCGGCGTGCAAGTCCGACACCTGTGCCATTGGCAAACGCCTAGGACCGTTGAGCGCGCAACTTTGTTCATATCCGAGGCGAGCCTGCTCGAGTCCTTGCTTCTCGAACGATTTGGATCCATTCTCACGGAAAGCCTTGATTAACGGCCAAGCATCCTCAGCGATCTGGTCATGACCCGACATGCACTGCGCTCCTCGACGTGTAGTCCGCCAGATTGAGTGAGGCGGCATTGACATATTCCTCGACTGTTCCGCTCCAATTATTGATGACCTTTCCCGCGGCGTTTTTATACCACGAGGAACATTCTGAGGCATAGGCCGAATTCTGCAGCTCAGCCTGCAACTCTCTATTAAACTTACGGAGCACATTTGTTCGAACTTCCAACGCGGTGCGCTGACGTTTCACATAATCTGCTGCCCGGGCGATGTAGTCGTGTTGTGCTTCGAGCATTGAAATGACGGAGTTGTGGTTCAAGTTCGTGTTCGGACCGTAGACGAGGAACATGTTCGGGAAACCGTCGACCGCCATTCCAAGGAACGCCTCGGGATCATCCCCCCATCGCTCTCCGAGAGTCACACCGTCACGGCCGATGACGGCAGTTGTACCGTTGAACGTTTGGCTATCGAACCCTGTTCCGTAGACAATTGCGTCGAGTTCGTGAGCTCTCCCTGAATCAGTGATGATCCCAGTTTCAGTGATCTGTTTTATCGGATCGGTCTCGAGTTCGACATTCGCTCGAGTCAACGCGGGGTAATAGTCGTCGCTACGAAGTATGCGCTTGCATCCGAACTCGTAGTTAGGCGTCAGTTTCTCGCGCATTTGCGGGTCGATGACCTGAGATTCAAGGTGGGCGCGCGCTTCATTTGCTCCGGCTTCTTGTGCGCCCGTGTGATGGCGCACACGATCGAATCCGTCTTCACGTTGTCGGTGGATGTCATCTCGAATGCGACGATATGTTTCGGGGTCGCGTTGGAACCCGGCTGATTGCTCGGGGGTGAAGGCGATCTGGTTACGCGGCAGAATATAGTTAGCAGAGCGTTGAAATACGACGACCTCGGCAGAAGTGCGAGCGAGTTCAGGAACGTACTGTACTGCAGAAGCCGCATTGCCGATACTTCCGACTTTCGCACCTTGCAGATCCACCTCGGTATCCCAACGCGCGGAGTGGAAAGACAAGCCTGCGAACGTTTCGGCCCCTGGGATGTCGGGAATGTTCGGTGTTCCTAGCTGCCCCCAAGCAGGGATAAAGACTCGGGTGTAGAAGATGTGAGAGATAGTTGAAATCTCCCATAAATCAGTTGCCTCATCCCACCGCGCTTCGGTGACCTCCAAGCCAAGTCGGATGCGTTCATTGAGGTCGAATTCGGAGGCCAGATTTTTGAGATAGTTGTAGAGCTCTGATTGTCCGGCATACATGCTAGAAGCCGATAGGTTAAGAAAGTAGCTATAGCAGTAGATGACTGACTGAGTGTCACAGGCGGCGCCGGGGTAGATATTGTCGCGCCAGACTCCTCCGATGTCGTTGCACCTTTCCAGAATCAGGAAGTCGGTGATTCCAGTGCGCATCAACTGGGCTCCGGCTCCGAGTCCGCCGAATCCTGCGCCCAGGACAATGGCGTCATAGACGTGTTCGTCATTCATGTGGTTGCTCCTGTACCGAGGGGAATCGAATAATTTGTCTGATCTCAGTGCCGTCGCTGAGTCTGTCCATTGCTTCGTTTATTTCGTAAAGGGGTAACTCGGAGGAAATCAGCCTCTCGACCGGCAGCCTGGACTGCCGCCAAAGCTGTTCATACCGAGGGATGTCTCGTTCAGGAACTGCCGAACCCATGTAACTGCCCTTCACAGTGCGTGCTTCTGCAGTCAAAGTCAGTGGTTCGATTTGGGAGAGTTGTCCTGGAGCAGGCAGGCCGACAGTGACGGTCGTTCCGCCGACGCCCGTGATCGCGAAAGCAGTCTCAAAAGCGCGCGTGTTGCCGGCGGCTTCGGCTGCGACGTCAACTTTCACTCCAGAATTGAGCGCCTCGTCAGGCGTCATGGCTTCGTCGGCGCCGAGTTCGAGGGCGCGCTGGAGCTTATCGGGTAGCGCGTCGATGGCGACGATTCGACGCGCGCCGAGTGCTTTTGCGACGATGAGCGCGGCCATGCCGACACCTCCAAGACCAACAACGCCAACGACAGAGTCGCTGTTCACCGGCGCGGTGTTGAGGAACACTCCTCCGCCAGTCAGCACGGCGCATCCGAGGACGGCTGCCACATCGGGCGGTACATCGTCACCGACAGCGACAACCGAGCGCCGGTCAACGACCGCGTGACTTGCGAATCCGGACACGCCGAGATGATGGTTGACGATCTCTCCATCTCGGCGAATACGCCTCTCTCCAGTTAACAAGGTGCCTGAAGCATTGGCAGTCGAGCCTTGAGCGCAAGGCAGAGCACCTGCACTACGGCAGCCTAGACACTTTCCACAACGAGGAAGAAAAGTGGTTACTACCCTTCGACCGATGAGGTCGGCAGAAACCTCGTCTCCCACCGTTGTGACAATTCCGGCCGCCTCGTGGCCAAGTGCCATAGGCAGCGGACGGGGACGGGTCCCGTTCACGACGGACAAATCGGAATGGCAAACACCAGCTGCTTCTATTCGGATGTTCACCTCGGTAGCCGCGGGAGGGTCAAGGTCCACTTCGGCCACAGTGAGTGGTCTAGATTGTGCGTACGGGCGCTTGGCGTCAGCGGTCTCCAGCACTACCGCCAATGCGCGTGTCCGCCTGGGCGGACTGGTCTCTAAGGCCGTCACGACAATACTGTTCCTTTCTCCTCGTTGAGTCCAACATCACGAACAGAGTTTGATTTCCTATCCCGTCGAGTAAATGTGTTCGGCAGGAAACACACGAGAACTCCAGATGCCAAAAAGCAGAGACCGCAGATTATGAAGCCAAAGCCAAAGCCATGTCCGGCTGCGATGTATCCGAGCAATAGTGGCGCGAGAGCCGAGATTCCGCGGCCAATGTTGAACGCGAAGCCGACTCCGGTCGCCCGCAATTCGGTTGGGAATAGTTCGCCGAGATAGCTGCCAAGTATGCCAGTAAACACGGCGAAAAATGCATATGCCGGACCGAGCACTAACAGAGTGGTTTCATCTGCAGTAAAGGCATAAAGAGGTAGCACCACTCCGACGCCGATGAGGGAAATCATAAGAGCACGTTTACGACCTATATAGTCTGCTATCAGGCCGAAAGCGTTGTATCCAACAAACAACCCAATATTCAACACCGCGACAAAGACTGCGACCGTATCTCCGGGCACCCCTCGTTCTTCGGCCAGGAAGGTTGGCAGCCAAGCGCTTGCGCCCCAAAACCCGAGAAGCGCAAATGCGCAGACTAGTGTCCCAACAACGGTATTACGGGCATAGCGCCGACCGAACAGATCCCGGAATCGATATTTTAGCTCAGGAGCACTCTCATGAGTTGGCGAGTTTCGGCGCTGGCCAGCCGAGCTGGCGAGCCAGGCCTCAGATTCGGTGAAAAGTAGTCCGCAGAAGAGAACTGGTACAACCGCGCTCAACCCGGCGATAAGAAACATGATTCGCCAGTCAGTTCCTCCGATGTTAGCAATTAGAGCAGCGAGCAAGCCGCCAATAGCGAACGAGCTAAGCACGAACGCCACTGCACGTCCGCGTTTGGCAGGCGCCCAAGTCTCCACCACGTAAGTTGACACGATCGCCCATACCCCGCCGAGTCCGAGTCCAGAAAGGAAACGAAGTATAAGGATGGTGGTGAAATTTGGCGCAAAGAACACTAGTGCTGTGAGAGTGCCGAAGATCGACAATGACCACACGAGCGCACGTTTACGCCCGTATCGATCTGCCAGTCTTCCGATTGTCACCGAGCTTACGCCGATTCCAAGCAACGTCACCGTTGCTAGCCAGCCGCCTTGCACGACATCGATGCCAAGGTCTGTGCGCATTGCGGGTAGGGCCAAGGACAGGATAGACAATTCGAGCGCATCGAACATGTAGGCAAGGAACGAACCAATCAGCACGATCCATCGCTTTGGAATTCGCATTCTTCTCTCCTTTGAGTCGCGCCTGAGACAGGGCGCAAGTGCGAGTTGGAGCTGAACCTGCAGCTCAGGCATCTTTCAGATTCGAGGCGACCGGCTCGAAGGCTTGGGCAAACCAATTTGCAGCGGCCGCGGCTGCGACGTTTGTGTCTGCACGGTCGGAGTAGAGACTCATGTGACTAACTGCGGGTAAGAGTTCGAGGCGTTTGTGCGGTGATGCGACAGCATTGAAGGCAGCTATTTCGCGATCCCACATGGTGATGTTGTCGCCTTCGGCGACGATGAGCATGACCTTCGTGTCAAGAATGCGACTCAGGTAGGGAAAAACCGAGTAGTTGAGCAACAATTCTGTCGACTCCACAGTGCTCTCGTGGATGTGTCGCTCGGCTTCCCCCGATTCCTTGAGACGGTGGAATACCTCACCAATGTTGGGAAAGGGCCAAGTCGACAGCTGAGTCGATGGCGTGGGTGAGCTCATCGGGAGGAAATTGCCAGCGTTTCCCTTAGCGCGTTCACGTCGATCGTCAAGGATGAAATCTTCGAGCTTGGCGAAGTTGATCTCGCCGTGAGCGCGGCGCATATTGTCGTAGCCTTCGACTACAGGAACAACCCCTACCACTGACTTCACTCGAGGATCAGTAGCAGCAAGAACGAGTACGTGACCCCCGCTGTATGAGATCCCAAAGGCTCCTAGCTTCTCTGAATTGACATCGTCACGATTCTCCACATAACTCAGGGCATTCTTATAGTCGGAGATTTGCTCCCAGGGATCGATATGCTGCCGCCGATCGCCGCTACTCTCCCCGAACCCGCGGTAATCGAATCCAAGAAACTGGACACCCTGTTCTTCTACGATCCGTGCAACGTGTGGAAGTACAATCTCCTTCACATAGCACCACCCTCCTCCTGCAACTACGGTGGGCAGTGGGCCAGTCGCTCCATCAGGGCGGAAGAGCGTGCCCACCAGAGTCTCGCCGTCGCTGTTGAATGTCACTCGCTGTTCCATTTGTGCCGCTCGCTTTCACATTAGGGCCGCAGTGTCGATGCCAGCCATCGACGATCAGCTACGACCTGGAACTCGAGTCTACGAATGGTGACAAGGGGAGGAATGTCTCAATTCTGAGTCATATGAAGCTGACCTCGAATCTTTGCCGTGTAACTGCTCGCAGCGCACCACGAATTGAGGCAATGCGTCAGGGACGACTTCATTGCCTCAGGGGAATAGGTCTACCGCTTAACGGTTTAATGGGATCAAAAGCAACTATGCAAATTCGCCAGGTCCGGCAATTGCGGTTTTCAGGCAAGCTCTCAAGAACAGCGAAGCAAAAGGGCTCTTCCCAGATGAAGGTGTAGGTCGGCCGGGCGCGTCGGTCCGCAGATAGACGTCGAGGTCTCCCGACGATGGAGGTTCCTACGCCATCCACCCGAAAGACCTCGACGTGCCCGACGCTACCCCGCCGGCCGGCTTCGGCCGCCCTGACCTAACCGCCTTCGCGGCTCATCCCAATCGGCTCTGATCGGGTCTGCTGACCCTCTCGACGAGAACGCAGCGACATCACAGCCACCCAACCCCGACCGTCCGGGAAGCCGGGGCACGTCACATGGGCTGTGCTGCGGGCGTGTCGAGTGGGTAGTCCAGGGGCGACGCAGGAGCGTCGACGCGACGTGCTGAGAGGTGGTTCCAACCGAGCACTAGCACACCGGCTACAGGCATGGCGATAGGTCAGGAACGGCGTCGCTCCCTGCGCAGGAGGGAGCGCAGAGTCTCGGCGTTTGCGTAGCCGACCCGTAGCGCGATCTCGGCGGAGGTGAGGTCCGTGGTTGCTGAGAGGTGTCGAGCTCGTTCGGTGCGAAGCCGTTGGACGAAGCCGAGCGGAGTGAGGTTGAGCGCCGCACGGACTCGTCGTTCGAGGGTGCGCCGGCTGGTGCCGAGCGACTGCGCGACGAAGGCGACGTTGAACGGTTCGTCCAGGCGGGCGCGCACGAAGCGTTCGAACTCGACGACGATCGGGTCCTCGTGCCGGAGATGTTCGTAGGCGACGAAAGCCGCCTGCGACGGGCGCTCGTCGATGATGAGGAGCTTGGCGACATGTTGGGCCAGGTCGGGGCTGATCGATCGCACGAGTGAGAGCGCGAGGTCGATGTGGGCGAAGGCGGCGCCGGCGGTGACGAGGTTCCCGTCGACCACGACCATGGTGTCGAGATCGAGGGCGACGGTCGGATAGCGCTTCCGGAACTCCGGCCCCAGGAACCAGCTGGTCGTCGCCCGCCGATGATGCATCCGTCCTGTCTCGGCGACGGCGAACACGCCGGTGCACGCCGCGGCGATCCGGGTGGTCGCGTCGTCGAGGCGCCCGAGCGAGGCGATGACCGAACGAGCATCTCGGCTCTGGAGGGCGTCGTGGGTCGCGGCGGCCGTGAGGGTTCCAAGCGCAGGGACGACGACCACGTCGAACTCTCCGGACTCCGGCAGCGGGTGGTCCACCGACAGGGTCATCGATGCCGTCGTGGTCACTCGCCGTTTCGGTCCGAGGATGGCGAGTTCGATTGGGTCGATCCGCGGGTCGACATCGCCGCGGGCTCCGTCGGCCACCCGCACGATGTCGATGATCGACGCGATAGCCGAACCGAAGCAGCCGTCGATCGCGATCAGTCCGATACGCATGACGTAAACAATAGCAATACTGCCGTATACGCCACTCCCCACCGGCCCTCGCTCGTCATACGCTGAACTCGTCCCACGAAGAACCCCGACGTCAAGGAGAGTCCCTCATGTCCACACCCGCATCACTTCCGTATGCCTTCGTCGCCAAGATCGTCGCGGCCGATGGACAGCACGACGCGGTCGCTGATCTGCTCGCCGGCGCTGTCGCACTCGCCAACGAAGAAGTAGGAACGATTGTCTGGTTCGCGGTCAGGACCCACGCCGACACCTTCTGGATCTTCGATGCATTCCCCGACGAAGCCGCTCGCGACGCCCACGCCAACGGCGCCATCGTCGCAGCCCTGATGGCCAACCAGCACCTCCTCGGCGCAGCACCCGAGATCCTGGCGGCCGACGTCCTCGCGTCCAAGCTCCCGTAGTCCGCCAACGCACGAGACGATCGGGCCCGCCGAGTCGGTCCGCAGATAGACGTCGAGGTCTCCCGACGATGGAGGTTCCTACGCCATCCATCGGAAAGACCTCGACGTGCCCGACGCTACCCCGCCGCCCGGCTTCGGCCGCCCTGACCTGACCGCCTTCGCTCGACTCGACGGCCGCGGTCTGAGCGTGATCGGGCAACGACTTGAACCGGATCGTGCGGTCCTCGCGTGCCGCGTGGTGGAACCAGATCAGTGGTGCCGACGGTGCGGCAGCGAAGGCGCTGCTCGTGACACCGTGATCCGGCGGTTGGCCCACGAGCCGCTGGGCTGGCGACCGACCGTGCTGGAAGTTGTAGTGCGCCGCTACCGCTGTGCAGACTGCGGACACGTGTGGCGCCAAGACACCAGCGCCGCGGCGGAGCCACGCGCGAAGCTCTCGCGCACCGGGCTGCGGTGGGCGCTGGAAGGGATCGTGGTCGCACACCTCACCGTCGCCCGTGTCGCCGAGGGACTCGGGGTCGCGTGGGACACCGCCAACAACGCGGTCCTGGCCGAAGGCAAGCGGCTGCTGATCAACGACCCCACGCGGTTCGAGGGCGTGAAGGTGATTGGCGTCGATGAGCACGTCTGGCGCCACACCAGGCGTGGCGACAAGTACGTCACCGTGATCATCGACCTCACCCCGGTCCGCGATGGCGCCGGCCCAGCAAGGCTGCTGGACATGGTCGAGGGCCGGTCGAAGGCGGCGTTCAAGACCTGGCTCGCCGACCGCGACGACGCCTTCCGTGACGCGGTCGAGGTGGTCGCGATGGACGGCTTCACCGGGTTCAAGACCGCCGCTGCGGAGGAGATCCCGGACGCGGTCACGGTGATGGATCCCTTCCACGTCGTGCGCCTGGCCGGTGAAGCCCTCGACAGGTGCCGGCGCCGGGTCCAACTCGCGATCCACGGGCACCGTGGGTTCAGGGACGATCCGCTCTACAAGTCGCGGCGCACGCTGCACACCGGCGCGGACCTGCTCACCGACAAGCAGAGAGACAGGCTACGCGCGCTGTTCGTTGATGACGCTCACGTCGAGGTCGAGGCGGCCTGGGGTGTCTACCAGCGGATGATCGCCGCCTATCGCCACGAGGACCGGCAACGTGGCCGCGAGCTCATGGAGAAGCTGATCACCGACCTCAGCGCCGGCGTCCCCAAGGTGCTCACCGAGCTCACCACCCTGGGCCGGACCCTGAAGAAGCGAGCCGCCGACGTGCTCGCCTACTTCGAACGACCCGGCACCAGCAACGGGCCGACCGAGGCACTCAACGGACGGCTCGAACACCTGCGCGGTTCCGCACTCGGGTTCCGCAACCTGACCAACTACATCGCCCGAAGCCTGCTCGAGACCGGCGGCTTCAGACCCCAACTCCTACACCCCCGATTGGGATGAGCCAGCAAAAGGAAGCCCAACGGTTCCGTAGCCACTCCTGGTCGAGAGCATGCAACGGACTCAAACGACGCGAGTTTCTAATCTCTGGGGCATTTAGCTCGCATACGATCACAATTATCTAGCCGCTCGTTCTGAGGGCTCCTGAACATTTCCCACGGGAATCGCCACCCAGTACTTCGGTGCATGATGTCCCGCAGCTAACCCGGCAATCCAAATCCACGCGCAGCGGGGCCTAAAAAACTCTGAACATCTCTCAGTACGCGTCCGCCAGTTGTACAGATCAGCCGAAAGCATTCTAATTTCGAGGTCTATTATCTTTATTTACCCGTTCGACGACGAAACCGCCTATTTCGAACAGTCGAAACTAAGTTGCAAACTCGTCTGAGGCAATATTGAGTACTCGGGCAACGACGGGCTTCACTGGTTCATCTCGACGCCAAGCCATTCGCAATTGCACTGGCGGAGTTTCGTCAACGAGAGGCACAAAAGCCACGTGCGGGTCAGAGACGTTCTCCGCAACGCTTGATAGCGTTAGTGCGGGACCGATCTCCGCAGCTACAAGCGCCAATACAGTCCAAGTATCCGGAGCAACTTGGGCTATATCCGGGACGAACCCTTCACTCCTTCCCAACCTTTCGAGACGATCTGTGAGAACCGAGCCCTGAAATGGGCGCAGAGCGACAAACGGTTCGTGGGCAAACTGGCAAATTCGGACTTTGTTCTCGCCGGCGAGGGGGTGCGACACAGGCAACGCTATGACCAAACTTTCAGTGGCGATAACTTGGCTGCTTATTGACGCCGGCATGTAGTCCCAGCGCCCCATACCAATATCAATCTCTCCCCGGACAATCCGGCGCATAAGAACCTGTGCAAAGTTCTGGCTTTCGAGCACTAGACCGACTCTTGGCTGTTCGCGTCGGACGCGCCGCGCGAGCCTACTTATCATTGAATAGGTCGAAGCTCCTGCAAAACCCACACGGACTTCCCCTATTTTGCCGCCGAGCGCGTCACGAACTGCACGGTGTCCGTCGAGCTCGGCATCGAGGAGCCTGCGAGCAGGACCAATGAGCGCAAGACCAGCCGCGGTCAACGATACTTGCCGTGTCGACCGCACGAACAACTCAGTCTCGAATTCCCTCTCGAGATTCTTGATAGTTTTAGTTACCGGTGGTTGAGTCATGTTCAAACGTGCTGCGGCGCGACCGAAATGCAGCTCCTCCACCACAGCCAGGAAGACTTCGGCCTGACGTGATTCCATCTTGGACTACCTCATCTCTAAAGTCGCAGCACACGACACACAGCTGGCTCGAGCCAATTCCCCGAAGCGGGGCTGAACTCATGAACTGCGATCTCCGAAATACAGTGAAGTGTCCAGCTCTGGCGCGGTCCAGACGTACGCCATCACCCGCGCCACACAGTCTTCAGGTTGCAGAATTCGCGGATGCCTTCGGCGGACAATTCTCTACCGATACCGGAGTCTTTCACGCCGCCGAATGGCAGCTCAGGGTATGAAACAGACATGCCGTTGACGAATACTGCACCAGCTTCAATACCATCCACAAAGAATGCCTCTTCTGCAGAATCTTGCGTCCAAACTGCCGAGCTGAGTCCAAACGTTGTGTCGTTCGCTAGCTCAAGCGCCTCTTGTCGGTCGGCAACCCGAAACACGGTAGCAACTGGGCCGAACGCTTCTTCTGCATACAAGCGCATCCCCTTTGTCACACCTGTGATCACTGTAGGTGGGTAGTACCAACCTCCGCCTTCAAGCTTTTCCCCTCCAGTGGCGACTTTTGCGCCGTGTTTTCGGGCGTCGCCAACCAGCTGGTGAAGCTCATCTCGCCCTGTTGAGGTAGCAATTGGGCCGACGTCGGTCTCTTCGTCCATTGGCGGACCAACTTTGAGAGACTCCATCGCCACCACAAACTTATCGACAAAAGAGTCATAGACATCAGCATGAACGATAAACCGCTTCGCGTTGATACATGCCTGCCCATTATTCGACGTTCGGGAAGTTACCGCAGTCGCAACTGCTCGGCTAATGTCAGCGGATGACATCACAATGAACGGGTCGGAACCGCCAAGTTCGAGCACGGAAGGTTTCAGCTCCGCTCCGGCTATTGCGCCTATGGATCGGCCAGCAGGTTCTGAACCAGTGAGAGTAACGGCAGCCACTCGACTATCGCGTGCCACTGCCTCAACCCGAGACGCTGGAATGAGAAGCGTCCGAAAGCAACCGGCTGGGAAGCCAGCGCGTTCGAACAGTGAATCGAGGTACAACGCCGACTGCGGAACATTGGAAGCATGTTTAAGCAGTCCGGTATTACCAGCCATCAATGCAGGCGCTGCAAAGCGAATGACCTGCCATAGTGGGTAATTCCACGGCATTACAGCGAGGACAGTCCCCAGTGGTTGATAGCGGACTGATGCAGACGATGCTCCTACGACGCTTGGACGTGGCAACTCGTGGCCAGACAAGAATTCTTGTGAATGTTCCGCGTAGAACCGCATCCCAGTGACGCATTTTGCTACCTCACCGCGCGCTTGCGTAATGGGCTTGCCCATCTCCTTGACGATAGTCGTTGCGACATGTTCCGATTCAGCCTCGAGCATGTCCGCAGCTCTATGCATCCACGCAGCCCGCTTGGGAAAATCGGTGTGTTTAAGAGCGACGAAAGCCCTTCGGGCTTCGTCAATCTTTATGTCGACTTCGTCGTTATTATGCGGAGAGTACTCCCTGATAACAATTCCAGTCGCGGGGTCCGTTGTGGCGATAGGCATTTGAAATCTCCTAGTGTGTATATTCAGGTACGCGGTTTGTAACGCAGGTATAGACCAAGGTGCAAATCAGTTTGAACGACTATTGCGTTACCGCTTCAGCCATCGCTCTTCTCTTTGTAAGCCGCCGAGCCTTGACGACGCGATCAAGGAGGAAGTCTGAGAGAAGCAACACAATGAGCGCCGTCCCCAGGACCAGGGAATGCATGTACGACGGACTCGCTAGGGTTGCCATTCCTGCTGTCAGGACACCGACGATCAAAATACCGATGAGCATGTTCCATACGTTGCCGACGCCGCCGTACAGACCGACTCCACCAATCAGAGCAGCTCCGACAGCGAGTAGAAGCAAGTCGCTTGAACCTTCAGGTGCTGCGCTTCCACCTTTTAGGCACGTGATCCCGCCAGCAAGCCCGGCACCCGCGCCAGAGGCCATGAACGCCAGGGTCAGCGACGACCTCACCGGCACGCCGGCCGCAGTCGCTTCTATTCGCGAACCACCGATCGCATAAATGTTTCGTCCAGGACGTGTGTAGGCTAGGAAGAGTCCGAGGATAGCGAGGCAAGCGATCGCAATTGTGCTGCTCGGGGACAAAAAGAGCAGTCGTGTATGCAGTGGGTCAGTTACCGTAAAGTCGTCGAGCACGATCGGTTGGCCACCAGCGAAGATGTATGCGCAGCCGCTGAAAAGAATTAGAGTGCCAGTGGTAAACACAAGCGAATTGATGCCGAGTTTCGCAATTGCGAAGCCCTGTATACCACCGAGTAATGCACCGCCCAGCAACGCGCTGAGAATGCCAGCCACCAATCCAAATTCCCCCATTCTGACCGCAACTACCCCCATCATCGAGGCCATAGAGGCGACAGATAGGTCCAATTCCCCAGCGATCATGGTGACTGCGAGGCCAGCCGATGCAACCCCGACAAAAGTCATCTGCTCAACTACAGCGAAAAGCGATGATTCTGACCTGAAACCTGGAGACGCAATTAGAAAGATCGCGATGGCGGCGACAAGAATCGCTAAGCGTAGACCGTAGTCCCGCAAGAACTCTAAGGACATGACAGGAGCTCTCATTTCAAATCGCCTTCTTTCGCAGTACATGAAGTAGGGAGACCATAAGCACAACGAGGGCGCCCACGGACGCCAAGCGCCAGCCGTGTTCAAAATCGTGCAGGACCATGACGTTGCCGAAGATTGCGATCGTTAATGCTCCAAGGGCTGAGCGGGTGGGTGAACCGAAGCCGCCTTGAATAGCGGTACCACCTACGAGGACAGCCGCGATCACATCTGAAGTCATCGTTGCCAAGTCAAGCGTCGTCGCTTGGCCCGCCTGTGCAGCGACGACTATTCCTGATAGAGCGGTGCCAACGCCAAACAGGATAAACGCCGCAATCGTTGCACGGGAGTGGGACAGTCCACTTAGTCGAGCAGTCGCCCTATTCGCTCCAACGAGTAGGACTTCGCGTCCACTAACTGTCTTGTCGATACAGAAGATCGCGATGATGGTGAACCCCACGAAGATGTAGATCGGCAGTGGCAGTCCGAGCGGGCTGTTAAGCGCGATCCATCGGTAGTCGGCTCCCGGAGCGGACACAACATCGCCACCAGTCACGACAGTGGCTAAGCCAAATATTACGGCGCCTACTGCCAAAGTAGTGATCATGGGATTAAGACCAACTGATATGACTGCCCCCTGCATTGCTCCAATCGCTGCGAGCAAGGCCAGGGTCGCGCCGCCGGCGAGCCAGACGTTAGCGCCGAAGGAGAGCAGTCCGAGGAAGGAAATCGCGGCCAGGACTCCTTGTTGAGTGACTCCCAGAGACACCAGATTTCCTGACATTGTGACGGCGGTCATCCCCACCGCAGCGATTCCGATCACTGAGGTGTTAAGAAGAATTCCTCGGATATTGTCAAAAGAAAGAAAGCCCGGAGTACTCACTGTCGCGATTGCGATAATGAGAACTAATAGTGATGGCAAGGACCACCGTGTGATGATGTCGGCCGTCTTTCGGCCTCCGAGCTTGGGCTTCAGTGCTGAGGTTCCGCTCGCGTCTGCAAGACTTGAAGTATTCACTGGTCACTCGCTCCTATTCATTACGGAAGCAACCAAACGGTCTTCGGTCCAGTCATCTGCTGGCCGCATCTCCGCAAGTTCTCCGTGGTAGAAAGTGCCGATTGTGTCGCACAGGCCGTAGATCTCCGCAGTATCCGATGAAGTGACAATCACCGTCATCCCGCGATCGCAAAGCTCTCGCAACTTCCGGTAAATATCAGCGCGTGCGCCTACGTCCACACCTCGCGTGGGTTCCTCCACTAAAAAGACCCGGGGCTCATTGCCTAGCCATCTTGCGAGAACAACCTTCTGCTGATTGCCTCCCGAAAGTTGCCCGACGCTTGCTCCCAGCCTCGTTACGTCGATCGTGAAGCTCGATGCGTACTCTGTCGACTTTTCACGCTCTCTACGGCTGATGAGCACTCCAGCCGAAGATATGCGTTTGAGCCAAGAGGCGGATAGATTCATCAGAATCGAAAGGCCCGCGAATATCCCGTTCCGCTTTCTGTCTGAAGTCACATAGGCGATGCCCTCTCGAATTCCGGCAGCGCGTGTACGTGCGTGCAACACTTCGTTATCGATCGATATCGTTCCGGTGAGTATTTCGGTCTCACTACCGATTGCTTTGATAATAAGATCGGCGCCGGAACCTAACTGACCTGTCAAGCCCAAAATCTCTCCCTGTCTTGCTACGAAGCTCACTGGCTTACGCAGACCAGCTACGTGAACATTTTCCAAGCGAATTCGTTCGGACCCGAAGGACTCTGCCTTTTCCGGAAAGAGGCTGCCTAGTCGCCGACCAAGCATGAGAGCGATTACCTCATCCACGTTCGTTTTCGCTGTCACTACGGACGGCTGGGAAAGTCCGTTGCGGAAGATGGCTACTTTCTCGCTGATCGCGAAGACCTCTGGGAGTCGATGAGTTACATATATAATCGAGATGCCTCTCGACGCGAGGCGGCGCACAACATCAAGAACGCGTGCAGCCTCTGTGTCAGAAAGAGCTGCAGTCGGCTCGTCGAAGATTACGATACGTGCATCACGCGCCAGCACTCGGGCGATCTCGAGTAATTGCATTTCAGCCACCGATAGCTCTTCAACCAAAGTGCGTGGATCTAGGTGGCTGAGCCCAACCTCTGCCAGGAGCTCATTTGCGCGAGCTCTTAGGTTGCGTCCGGTCCAGAAGAAGGGCGCCTCGTTACTACCGAGCGCAAGATTTTCGGCAATAGTCAACGCCCCTACGGTGCTGTACTCTTGCTGAACCACAGCTATTCCAGCCGCCTGGGACTTGCTGCTGGACGAAAGGTCCACTGGAACACCGTCAATTTCGATTGTCCCTTCATCGGGCGTAACAAGTCCCGAAAGTACTTTGACAAGCGTGCTCTTTCCGGCACCGTTCTCTCCCAGCAACGCGACGATCTCTCCGGGTTGGATGGTGAACTCGACGTCGGTCAACGCTCGGACTGCCCCGTAGCGCTTACTTAGACCAGTTGCACGCAGACGCGGGTTCTCTCCAGTCATGGTTCCTCTTTTCTCCCCGTTGAGCTCTACTGTGAGCCGAGCTGTTCATATGAGAGACCCCAGAACTTGAAGTCGTCGATCTGATCAGCCTTGATGGGCGGGTTGGGCATATACGTCGTTTTTGCGGGCGGCTCGACCTTGAGCTCGGGTTCCTCGTCGGTTACCTCAAGATCGACTGTCTCGTCGGTGACCTCTCCAGTGGCGATGTATTTGGCCACGGTCTGGACCGATACCTTTCCTTCGATGACCGGCGATTGGATAACAGCTGAATACACTGAGCCATCCTTGAGAGGAGTTTTGTCGCCTGCATCGTTACCTGCGATCACGATGACATCCTTGCCCGGCTCTAGACCGTTCTGTTCCAATGCTGTGTTAGCGCCGGCGGCCATCGACAAGTTCTGCGCGGTAACGATGTCAATGCCCTTATTCAAGTACTTCGGAACCACTTGGCTGGCTGTTTTGAACGTTCCTTGAGAGTCAAAACCTTGAGCATTCGGTTCGCTCTGCAGGATCTTGAACGGTTCATTCTTCGTCGCAGCTTTGAAGCCCTTCTGTCTATCGATCCCAGATTGGTAGCCGGCGGGGAAAGTGAATTCGAGAGTGTTTCCTTCCGGTGAATGCGGCTCGTCGATCTCGGAGCGTGCCTCAATGGCCATTTCACCCATCGCTTCACCAATTCCATAGGCTTTCACTCCGGCGTAGGCCGTGATGTAGTCTCTGCCTTCAGCTAGGACATCCTGATTCGTCTGGACTACCGGAGCGACTTGCGACAGAAGACGCGATGAATTGATACCCGCTTTTGCGTTTGACGGCCACCAAATGAAAGCGGCAGGGTCCTCACCAGTGGCCAGGAACTGTTGTACCTGCTGGTCCTGCTCTGACTGGTCCGCCTTGCTTTCGAATATCTTCAGCGAGTATCCGAGCGCATCAGCTTCGTCTTTGGCAGACTCGGCCCAGTCCTTCATATAGATCGTCGCTGTCGACGGCATGAACGCCACGATCGACTTTCCGTCGCCATCGATGTGTCCCGAGCCCTCTACCTGGTCTTCGGACGAAGTCGAATCGGAGGAGCAGGCAGATGCCGAAATTAGTAGTGCGCCAGCTGTGAGTACAGACATCAGGTTGCGCGCCGACAGGGTTCGCTTGTGTGTGAATGACATATCAACTCCGTTGGTGATGGGCAGCTGGGCGGTCGATTGACCGCCCAGCTGGATGGATGGTGCGTTGCTAGATGCTTGAGGAATCGTTGTTGGCTGTGAATAGCGGAGAGTTCAGATGCGATTGCGAATCGCGGGTCAAATTCATCGGGCCGTCGACAGTGAAGTAGCGTTGTCCACCTGCCACCATGAGATTCTCCGCGGGGAACTTCGTGATCACTTCACATCCGTCGGCCGTGACGACGAGTTCTTCTTCGATGCGAGCCGCGCCCCAGCCGTCAGAGGCCGGCCAGTATGTCTCCAGAGCAAACACCATTCCCTCTTCGATTACTTCTGGATGGTCAAAGGAGACCAATCGGGAGAAGATCGGCTTCTCCCAAATCGACAGACCGACTCCATGGCCGTACTGAAGTGCGAACGCTGCCTCTTCGTCCGGGAATCCGAATTCCTGAGCTTTGGGCCAGACTGAAACGATGTCCGCAGTCGTGACACCCGGCTTGACAAGAGCTATTGCCGCATCCATGTACTCACGAGCGCGGACATATGCATCCCGCTGAGCACGTGAGGCTGACCCGACAGAGAACGTCCTGTAGTAGCAAGTCCGGTATCCATTGAAGCTGTGCAGGATATCGAAGAATGCAGGGTCACCGGGGCGGATAAGCCTGTCGGAGTAGACATGTGGGTGTGGCGCGCACCTCTCGCCTGATATCGCGTTCACTCCTTCAACGTATTCAGAGCCAAGCGAGTAGAGTTTGTTGGCGACTAAGCCGACTGCCTCATTCTCGCGGACACCCGGGCGGAGGAACTCGTAGAGATCTTCGTAGGCGGCATCGACCATGGAAGCGGCTTGCGACAACAGTCCGATCTCATCGGACGTTTTTACTCGCCGAGCCTCCATGAACACTTGTTGTCCGTCGACAACCGTGATCCCCTCGCGCTGCAATGCGAACATGATGGGGAGCTCAATGACGTCGACGCCCAATGCCTCGTCCGCAAGCCCGAATTTCTCCAGCTCACGCTTAATCCTCTTTGCGAGCGATTCGGCGATTCCAGCGTCTGGGTGGAAAGCTCCGCGAAGGACAGAGACGCCTGCCCGTGCTCCGTTTTCCTCGCGCGGCTTAATGGCTCCGTGATGGGGTGCGTGCGGGTGGGCATCCATTTCCATGCTGGTCTGGTTGAGCCAGGGATTATATAGCTCGTGATGCTTCGCTGCGGAGCCGAAGTCCCACGAAATAGGGTCGGAGTTGCGCGTCAGAAGACTGAATCTGATTAGTTTGTCCATCGCCCATGTGCCTATGTGCGTGGCCGTCATGTAACGAATGTTGGAGAAATCGAATGCGAGAATGGCACCCATATCCGATTTTTCCAACTGCGCGCGCAACTTAGCGAGCCGCTCGCTACGAAGACGCTCAAAGTCGATGCGCGCTTCCCAATCAACTGACATCGTTCCTTGAGTACCTGTAGGCTTCATCGTCCTTTACCTTTCATAATTCTTATGTCAGACGACCGGCTGGTGCCGACCGCCTCGGGAATGGTTATAGTCCGCTTTCGTGTTCAAAGGTCTTCCACGTTGTGGTTGGCGGGGAGAGACATCAGTCTCCGCTTGATCCCGCTGGCTGAATCTATTACTCACCTTCTCCTGTCTCTTCACAATAGAATCGACATCGGGTTTTCGATGTGCTGTTTGAAGGCCGCCATCCACTTCGCAGCCAGTGCGCCGTCGATCACCCTGTGGTCGGCGGACAGAGTAACCGTCATCATTCGGTGGGCTTCAACGGAGCCGTCCTCTACGACGATTGCACGCTGTTCGGCGGCGCCCACTGCCAGGATTCCGGACTGCGGAGGATTGAGAATGGCTGTGAACTCTCTTGTCCCATACATGCCAAGATTTGATACCGCGAAGCTCCCGCCGACAATCTCGTGCTGTTTGAGCCCCCCGGAACGTGCGCGATCCGCGAGGTCTCCCACGACCAGACCGATCTGACTGATTGACAATTTGTCGACAGATTTCACGACTGGAGTAACCAGCCCACCGTCGGTTGCGACAGCGACGGATATGTCCACGCTTGAGTAGCGACGAATCGTGTCTCCGTTCCAAATAGCGTTAGCATCTGGAACTTCTTCGAATGCTGCCGCGACTGCCTTCACGATGAGGTCGTTGACTGAGACTTTTCGCGTGGCGATAGCGTTGATCTTTGAGCGCAGCTCCAACAGTTCGTCCATTCGGCACTCTGCCGAAAGATAAAAGTGAGGAATTGTCGACTTGCTCTCTGTCAAGCGTCGCGCGATAGCTCGACGCATTCGATCGTTTGGCACGTCGGTGAATTCGTCTGACTGCTCAGTAGGATCGGAATCAGTTCGTTCGCCCTGATCGTCCGAATTAGAGCTCGGAGTTTCGGATCCCTCTGATGCGGCTAGAAAGCGCTCCATGTCCCGTCGCACCACTCGCCCGCCTGGGCCGGTACCTTGAATCTCCGAAACGTCGACATCGTTCTGAACAGCCAGTCTCCGGACAAGGGGGCTAGCGAAAACTCTTGGTCCGGCGTATCGAGCAGATGAAGCCGGCTGCAGAGGTTCAGTCTTTGGGGCCTCGGGGTCTGGCCGAACGCTTGAAGCAGATTGTGCAGAGGAACCGGTCGGTTCGGTTCGCACTTCAAGCTCCAAAGCAGCATCTACTCGAGACGCATCGTCGGTATCGTCTCCGATTGCAAGTATGGGAGTCCCAACCGAGACATCCTCGCCCGCCGAGACCAGAATGCGGGCCACTACGCCTTCAATCTCAGATTCATATTCGGCGACGGCTTTCTCCGTCTCGATTTCCGCAAGCGGTTGACCCACTGATACTGAGTCGCCTTCGGACACTAGCCAGTTCTGGATAGCCGCTTCGTCGATTCCAGCTAGCACTTCCGGCATTCGAACAACTGTCCCCATGTCAGACCTCTCCAAATCCGCGCCGTACAGACTCGAGTCCGTGAATGACTTCCTCCGTTTTTGCTATTGCCGCTCGCTCCAAGACTCGCGAGATGCTCGGGGATGCTTCCTGACCACTGACTCGGGCAACTGGCTGGTCGAGCCAGTCAAAGAATCGGCGCTGGATCTCATCCGCCAGCCATCCGCCGTAGGAAGTTCCCTGGGCACCTTGCTCGACGATGAGCACGGCATTGGTCTTGCGAATACTTGCTTCTATCGTCGTCCAGCCAATCGAGGCCCTGTCGAGCCACCGCAGATCAATAAGTTCTGCGTCGATCTGCGATTGCTCAATCGCCTCGCGCGAATGCTCAACCATGGAAAGGTAGGTCAGCACCGTGAGATCGTTACCTTCCCGCACAACTGCGGCGTTGCCAGGGGCAATGATGTAGTCGAGGTCGCCGGCCGGGACTGTGTCCTTCTTCCCGTAGAGATCGACGTGCTCGATAACCAACACGGGATCCTCCAGTGCCAGTGCCGCGTTCATCAGACCGACATAGTCGGTGGCGTTAGAGGCGGCTACAATTCGCCAGCCTGGACTCGTTGCGAAGATCCCTGCGGGATCCATCAAATGCTGGGAGCCATAACCGCTGCCCATTGCGACTTTGGTTCGAAGTACAAGAGGCACAGGGTTGTCCCCACCAAACATGTGTCTAGCCTTACCGACCTGGTTAAATACCTGATCGGCGGCGACCCAGACAAAATCGGGATACATAAATTCGACTACAGGTCGGAACCGCCCGTCGAGCGCTAAGCCACCGGCCAAACCGAGAAAGGCGTTCTCACTAATCGGCGTACCGAGCACTCGTCCGCTGCCGAATTCTTTGATGAGCCCCTTCGTCGCGCCGTTGGTTCCACCGTTGAGTTTGTGCACGTCTTCGCCTAGTACAACGATACGTTCGTCGTCATGCATTCGACGGTTCATGACTTCTGCGACGGCACCGACGAACTTGACTTCTCGACGCTCCGAGCTCGCCGTTTCCAGAGTCGGCAGACCTTCCAACTCACTCGCGTCCCCACGAACCCCGACGTTGACGAAGTCAGGCGAAGGCCAAAGGTTGGTCCTGATCCTTCGTTTTCCGCGATTCTCCGGATCCGCTTCGATCAATTGATCTACCGTTGTGCTCATGACCTCCTTGCACCGTTCTTGGAGGTCAGATACCTCCGCATCGGAGATCAGATCGAGTTCGATCATCTTTCGACGCATCAGTGATAGCGGATCGCGCTCCTTCCACTCCTCTTCCTCTCCCTTGCTCCTGTAGCCAAATGCGCTGCCTGGGTACGGACCATTCTGATGAAAATAGCGGTAGACCTCGGCCTCGATGATGACAGGTCCCTCTCCCGCTCTCATCCTCTTGGCAGCCTCAGTCGTGGCAATATGAACGGCTAGTGGATCCATGCCGTCGACACGCCACGATGGGATGCTGAAGCCCTGGCCCCGGACAGAAAATCTCGGGTCTGCAGAGATCTCGTCAGCTCGAGTTGAGACAGCGTAGAGGTTGTTCTCGATGAAGAAAGCAAGCGGTAGCTTCCATGTCGCTGCCAGGTTCATGGACTCGAGAACTGACCCGATTTGTGAGGCTCCATCTCCCAGATAGTTGATTGTGACGTCTGAAGTCCCATCGTGCAGTTGAGCCCACGCATTGCCTGCTGCAATCGGGGCACCGCCACCCACGATGGCGTTCGTTCCCAGCGCCCCGGCCTCGAACCATTGCAAGTGCATCGACCCTCCCCGACCACGGCAGAATCCCTCGCTGAGGCCCAGGATCTCTGACAGTGTCCGGTGAACGACGGATTCGACCTCCGCACTGTAGTCCGCAGTCGGATCAAGGTCCCCTTTCGAGACATGTGTCAGCGCTTTAGCGAGGAACTGATGGTGCCCCCGGTGAGAACCGTTCACTGCATCTGTCGAGCGTAGCGAAGCAATCGAACCGACCGCTCCGCCTTCTTGACCGATGCTCGAGTGGGCAGGGCCGTGAACAAGGCCCTCGCTCGCGAGATCAAGCACCGTTTCTTCAAACGCTCGGATCAGATGCATTTCGGAAAGCATCGTCTTGAGCAACTGCGGATCTGCCGACCGCCAATCCGCAGCAGTCGATTTGATCTCCGTCCAGTCGGCATCTGTCTGCAGCCGGCGCCTCTTTGCCATGTTTGCAACTTTCTATAGTTCTTCGCCTCTGACGTCTTTGTGAAGAACACCATACTCACAGATTTAATACAATTCAACGCCTCAAGAGGGTCGAATCAGGTATATTCGCATCGGAACGAACCTGATATTATCCAATCAGGTGAACCTTGACCTCGAGGAGGAGTAGTGTCGTCGAACAGTCTCAGTGGTGTGCCAGGACTTCAAGGCACAGATCACATAGGTTTCAATGTCCCCGACATGGAGGCCGCCCACGAGTTCCTCGTTGACGTGATCGGCTGCGACTTCATTTATGAACTCGGGCCGAAACAGGCAGAGGATGACTGGATGCAGGTACACCTCGGTGTGCATCCCGATACCGTGATCAGAGCGATCCGTTTTTACCGCTTGCGGAACGGCGCCAACTTCGAAGTCTTCCACTACGAACCCGCAGATCTGCCGGGACCGCCACTCCGCAACAGCGACCCGGGCGGGCACCACATCGCGCTCTATGTGGACGATATTGACGAGGCGATTCAGTACTTGCGGAGCAAGAATGTGGAGATAATGGGGGAACCATCGCCGAGCTCAGAGGCGGCGCAAGGACAGAAGTGGGTCTATTTTCGAAGTCCATGGGGCCTACAATTCGAGCTCGTAAGCTACCCGCAGGGGAAAGCGTACGAGCAAGGGGCAGAACGCTTGCTCTGGCACCCTGCCCACCCTGTCCGAGATTAGGGAGATCCTTTGGCTTCTTTAACGATCGATCACGGAGCGACCGGCGCTCACATAGCAGAAAAACTCCGCGAGGACATCCTTGCAGGTTTGTATGTACCGGGCGAACGCATACGTCCAGATGAAATTGCAGAGCATCATGGGGCGAGCCGTGTGCCCGTGCGTGAAGCACTCCTCAAGCTAGAGAATGAGGGGCTAGTCACCATGATCGCTAACAGAGGATCCTGGGTCTCTGAGCTTAACCAGCTCGAATGCCAAGAGCTCTACCATATGAGAGAGCATCTCGAACCCATGTTGCTGGGTCTCAACGTGCCGCTAATCAAAGACGCCGACATCGACGAGTTGCAGAGTTTGGCCAATGAGATGGAAGCATGCGACGACGTCGAGTCGTTCTTGACGATGGACAGAGAGTTCCACCTCTCGCGTCTCCGGTACGCCCCAACTGTCGTCCTAGCCGAGACGGTGCTCTCTCTCTGGAACCGGACTCAACATTATCGTCGAGCGGTCACCCGACTGTATTACACAGGTGGCGACCTCAGTCTCCACCACGACCACCAACTTATTGTTGGAGCACTTAGGCGGCGAGACGAACATGAGGCTACTTCTTCATTGGCCACGCACATTCGACGCAGTCGAATGGAGTTAGCAAAGCATCCTGAAGTTTTCGCCGAAGCGCGATCTTCAAAGCACACGACTACAAGGAGACAATGATGTCCAAGACTGGAGAATTGGGATTCGCAAGTACAATGCGGGCTGCAGTCCTTCACGGACGGCGCGACCTCCGTATAGAGGAGCGACCGGTTCCTACGCCGGCCGCTGGCGAAGTACTCTTGCGCACCGCTGTCGTCGGCGTCTGCGGAACTGATGCTACCGAATGGTCTGTTGGGCCTAAATTGTTTCCAGTTGCACACGCGCATCGTGTCAGCGGTCATGTCGGCCCAATGATCATAGGACACGAGTTTTCAGGAACAGTCGTCGACGTGGGCCACGGCGTCTCGGAGAGCTGGATCGGAAAATTAGTTGGCTCTTGTGGGGCACAACCATGTGGGGAGTGCGTTGCCTGTACCTCGAATCGTTCTAACCTATGTCGGGACTATTCCTCTGTCGGTGTTTATAGAGACGGCGCCCTCGCCGCTTACGTCACAGCTCCGGTCGAAAGTTGTATTGATGCGGGAGAACTTGGCGTGGGGGCAGACGAAGCAGCACTCTTCCAGCCAATGGCTATAGCAGTACACGC
Source organism: Brevibacterium sp. UCMA 11754 (assembly GCF_021532275.1). Classification (GTDB taxonomy): domain Bacteria; phylum Actinomycetota; class Actinomycetes; order Actinomycetales; family Brevibacteriaceae; genus Brevibacterium. The sequence goes on along the minus strand of NZ_JACBOT010000006.1, from coordinate 130,366 downwards.
GATGCGGCGTGCCAAGGTCCAGGCTGGCGACTGCGCCGTGGTTCAAGGAATTGGCGGCATTGGCGCTTTCCTTGTTCATGCTCTCGTCGAACTTGGCGCGGTGGTGACTGCGGTAGACCTGTCGGAGGAGCGTCTTAATCTCGCCCGCGAGATGGGAGCGAACAGAGTAATCACTGGTGGAGGAACAGACACCGTAGCTAGAATCGCGGCCGAAATTGGCCATGCCATACCAATCTTCTATGAAGTGACAGGGTCCGTGAGCGGCTTAGAAGTCGCGCTTGAGGTCTCACCCCCTGGGACACAGATAGTTCAAGTGGGGATCCATAAAAAGCTCCGTGAAGTAGACCTTGCACGTTTGACTCTACGGGAACTCTCACTGTCGGGAACAAATGCTCTCGTCCGCGAAACAGACTTCGTCGATGCTGCACGGCTCGTGGCTTCTCGGAGAGGTCGTTGGAAGTCTATTGCACCTGAACCAATAGCAATCGAACACGTGGTCGACGGCGCGCTTCGCCCAATGGCCGAGGGAAATCCTCCCGCGGTCAAAATGCTCGTTCAACCGTAACCCCTACTCGTAAGGAGAACAAAGATGACTGACGTCGCCTTTATCGGCTTGGGCACTATGGGAGCGGCCATGGCCTGCCGTTTCTTGGAGGCTGGATATCGGGTTCATATCTGGAACCGTTCAGACGCGCCAGCCGCTCGTTTAGAAGCTAAAGGCGCAATCACGGCGGAGTCTCCAGCCGCCGCCATGTCTGTAGGATTAACATTCTCGATGCTTTCAAACGACCAGGCTGTGGAGGCCGTTTTCTCGGAGGAGACACTCGCAGACGCTCACGGAAAAGTTCACGTCAATATGGCGTCGGTCAGCGTTCAAACTGCCCGAGAAATCAGCAAACGGCACGAGCGCAATGGAATTGACTATGTCTCTGCACCTGTTCTCGGTCGACCGAATCTTGCCAGAACTGGACAATTGAACATTGTCTCTGCTGGAGAACAACGAATCCTCGATATAGTGGAACCGTACTTACAGGTTCTAGGCAAACGAATCTGGAGAATCGGGGCGGAACCTGCATTAGCCAACCTCGTCAAGATCGGTGTCAACTACAATCTAATCCACGCCCTCCAGGCACTCGCGGAATCAGTCACGCTAATGGAACGTGGAGGAGTCGACGGCAAACAGTTCGTCGACATTCTCACTGATGCAGCATTCACTGGAAGTGCATACACTGGTTACGGACCTATGATAGCCGATCGTGCGTACTCCCCTGTTGGATTCTCCATGAATCTCGGACTCAAAGATCTGGCCTTGACAGAGCAAGCAGCGGTCGAAGTCGGCTCTTCATTACCTAGTGCACCAGTTCTTCGGCAGATCTTCGCCGAAGCCTGCGAAGATCCAGATCTCAAGGCACTGGACTGGTCCGGGATGGCGGAGATTACCCGGCGCCGTTCTGAATAGGTACAAGTACATGCCTGTACTCCAGCCGACCCTTATCGGTGAATAATTCTATCTACACTCAGGTCACTCTGATTGTGCCGTTTCTCGCTTGCGAATAGGGCATTCCAACAAACTATACAGAAATCGCTAATCGACGGCGGGACTGATTTAAGGAGAGGTGACAATCAGAGAGTCATGCTACGACAGCAGCTGATTTTATGATTGCTTCGTGCTCGCCATTCGACCCAACCGTGCCTGTCGACGACCTCGGTGATGTTCTCGACTAGGCGCGTCACCGTGTTCAGCAGGATACTACTGGGCGCCGCGGTCGAGCGAGAGACCTTTTGTATTGGTCACGCAGGACGCCACACACGACCGCTGATGTGCTGACGAAGCAAGCAGCAACTACAGGTCTCGGCGGTGAAGGCGCCGAACCTGGCCGCAATCGACGCATCAGTAGCGGTGGAGGCGGATGTGGAGTGTCACGAAACGGTGGCCCAAAAGGCTCGTGCATTATATTGTTGCGGATCCTTGCATAGCCATCATATCGCCAGCACGAAACGTCGTCGCATTGGGACAGTAATCCAGGATAGCTCTGCGACGGGTGATGAGGTCGCCGCTACAGGCTAGGTTGAATTGCTGCCCGGATGGACTCGATGAGAACTTCCATCTTCGAAAGACCTCGGAATCTATCCGGGCAGCGACTCGCCTTGCTCTGGAAAAGCCGATTCAATCCGGAAAGGCCAGTCACCCTTCGAAAAAGACCAAACTCCGAAAGCACAGAGCCAACCCACAACCGACTTCTCGGTAGAGTCAATGCCTATTCGTTGCACAGAAGTCTGCAACCAACTTTTCCGATTCTCAGAGAGAATCCCTCCCCACGCGAATACCACGTCTCACATTCCGTTGATCGGTTGACAGCCTTCTGCGTAGCTCCCTCGCCACAAATGCAATCAGCTCCCAGCGGCGAAAACAATCGTGTGCGGACCGACGAGACGCCCCTTAGCGTCCCGCCAGACCACAAGTTGCGGAGAACGACGGTACGCCCACATCCACAGCTAGAAGCACACGTTGCGCGCAAATGCCCGAAAGACTAGCTAAAGCTAGGGGCAATAAAATACAGCGTCGGCACTAACCGAGCATCCGTCTATAAATGAATCGGGAGAACGATCACCGACGAATGAGACAGCGACACTGTCCCCAACCATATCGTGAATCGCAGCGAACACATCCGACGCGTTGTTGATGTCCTTGAGATAAATGCGCAGCCGCACCAGATCAGCAATTGACCGTTCGTACAATGCACAAATCTCTTCGATCTGAGTCAAAATGTCGCGCGTCTCCAGGGCAACGGGATTCGTGTAATAGCTCATTGGAACTTGCTCTTGGCAGCGCGGGCCGGCAAGACATGTGGCAGTATGCACGAAGTCACCAATGCGAGAAGATCTAGGCCCGCCCCACACAGAGGGATCTTTCGACGCTAAACTGCTCATATCTCGATCAGCAGATCGAGTAGCCATAGCAGTTATCTCGATTCTCCCATCTTGCCAATGCAGCTGCGAAGCCGGACTAAACTGCAGCACAGGAAGTTCATTGTGAAATATTGATTTCAACGCAGAAACCACGGGAGCAACCTCGCGCGCAAGATTCTTCAGATGGCAATGCAATACTGTTATGTCGTTAACGCTACAGCCTTCAGCGTCCAGGCGCGGCGTTAGCTTTTCCCTGAACAACCATTCAACTGCATCTTGACTGGGAACGCTAGCCCACCTAGAAAGATCAGCAGATGCCGCGGCGTCACCTACTGTAACACCGGCAAAATACAAGTCGCCAGCCACTTCGATGCTCTCAGAGAACAGCAATACGTCCGCACCACGCGTCCGCTCAACTACGGCTGCTGACCCAGCATACGCCGCGATGTCCAACTGCATGTATCCCGCCCTTGTCGCCAAATCAGAAACTCCAATCGCAGTCGTACACGGCAACTCGTCGCCAAACAGAGACTGCCTCCCCGGATAGCTAGCCGTGACCATAGTTCTGTCGTCCGTCATATACTGAATAAGGTGAAGGATTCCGGAGCTCGGGCAGTTCAGCGCCGAAAGCACTTCTTTCGCGTATGTGTAGGTGTCGTTAGACCAAAGACGCTGCGACCATTCTCCTGGCCCATAAGCAGGTGCTTCACTAATGAAAACTCCGGGCGCGAATACGTGATCGGCGACTCGAACCGCAATTGGGAACTTTCCTTCGCTCTTAGTGTCGAACACCATCAGACGGTTCGATACTCGCTTGACTTCTAACACTACTAAGCTCCTTCTCATCCAACTATTAGTGATTATCGAAAATTCGTCTATTTGAGTACGTAATACTATCCTGACCAAGGTCAGTAGACAGTTATGGGGTCCTTCCCAAGTCGGAACTTTAGGACCGATAACCTCTCTATATAAAAGTATTTGCTTCAAGCAGGTTCGCTACCTTTTGTCCGCCTTTCCGGCATTTTCCTGCTCCTCAAGACTCCAGCAGCAAAAATACAGATAAAAGCGACTATGGCTGGCACTGATGCAAGCCGAAATATTGAGTAGGAGCTCCATCCTGCATCAACGAGAAGCCCGACACCAAGTGGCGAAAGGATTGCGCCGATGCGCCCCGCACCGCCTCCTATGCCTACTGCCGACGCCCGAACCTCCGTCCGAAAGAGTAATAGCGCAAGCACCGAAAGACTTCCCAACACTGCCAGCATGCACATTCCCAGGACAAAGGAAAGTGCGTAAATTGTCGCCACGCTTGCAGTCACCATAGAAAGTGCGATAAAAGCCGCGATCCCGCCGGCCAATAATCCCAAGCAACTTGCAAACGCAGAGTAGCGTGTCGTTAAAGCCGAGAATAAGAGAGCTCCTACTGCCCCGCCTATCGAAAAGAATGTTATTGCGCGTACGCTCTCGCCATCCCCGATCCCAGAAAGCACTAGCAACTGGGGCAACCATAGGTTTGCCATATAGTAGGCACCATTAATCATAACAAACGCGATCGCAAGAATGACCATCGCTATTGATTTCAAACTGAGATCTGCTGACCTCCCATGTTCGCGATTAGAGGAGACTCTGAGCATGGTGCTTGGATCGAATGGTTCTGTGGTCCGGACAAATCGTTCCAGTCGCTCTCGCGACGGTTGATGCTGTCTTCTTTTCCGACTGGAATCAAGAAAATCCGGCGTTTCGGGAAGTAGGAGGAACAACGCGATGAGGACCATTAGGGTCGCTGCTCCCCCTGCGAAGAATATTGAACGCCACCCGAGGTGCGTTATTAGATACTCTCCCGCTGCTCCCCCGATTGCGGAGCCAGCCGGCGTGCCAACTACGCATAGTCCGATCGCGGTCGCCCGTCTATGCAATGGAAAGAATTCACCGACTATTAGCGCTTGGATGGGGATGACTGCACCTACTCCTATACCGGTAAGAAACCGTGTTGCCATTAGAAACTCGGAAGAGGAGGTAACACCGGATAGGACCATTCCCAACCCAGCAAGAGCGATGCAGAACAGTTGAAGATTGCGTCTCCCGTATCGGTCTGCGGATGGCGCCACTAGAACAGCTCCGAGCAGCATCCCGACCGATCCGGTCGAAAGCAGGAGGCCCGTTGTAGCGCCGCTCAACTGCCATTCTGAACTCAGAGGAACTGCGGCGATCGACATGGCGATGATGTCTATTCCTTCCACAGCTGAGCACAAGATACATAAAACAAGTACGACAACTTGTAATCGTCCAACGGGTCGTATGTCTATTTCTTCACGGAGTGACACGAAAAGCATCCTTATCGTCTGAAAGAATATGTAATAGGTCAGGCTTTACCGACTACAATTCGACCAGCTGTACGGCCGATGGTCGTCCATAATGGACCGTTTTACGCTGGTCATCTTCCAATAGTTGGATTTGTAGTCAGGAACTAAGAACCTCGCGGGCCCAGTCGGCCATATAATCGATCGCGGGAGACATGTTTCCAATGTGGCAGTGTTGATCTCCCCCTTCTTCAGAGGTAAAGATTCTCAATTCTCGATTCGGGCTATTTGTGCATTCTTCAAATGTCGCCTCGGCCTTGTCCACTGTGATTTGCCGGTCGTTCTCGCCGTGGGTGATCAGAATCGGCACTGTTATGTGCTCGAGTATCCCTTCCAACGTGAACCCGTCTGCGATTTCTGCGGCGTTCTCGAGCGATTGGGCGCCCAGCACCCACATAACGTGCTCGAACACATGTGGCACCGACCTTTCAGTTCCCTGGCCGGCGATCCGCTCTCGAAACTGCTTTCCCCAGTCGTAGTTTGCCCCCCAAGCGATGCAGCAACGGAATCGCTTCTCGAATGCCGCCGCGCGGGGAGCGTGGTAGCCACCCATGCTCAACGCGGCCATTCCGATTCGCTCAGAATCTACGTCGGTCCTGGTTTTCAAATAGTCGAGGCACGCCGAGGCGGGCAGTTCTGCGTTCGGCGAATTATGTAGATCATGCTTGCGGAGTGCCTCACCGACTCCGGGATTGTCGACGAACAGGACGGATATGCCTCTTCGGGAAAGGGCCTGGCCATAGCCAGTTAGGAACAGGAACTCCTTGATACCGTCTAGGCCGTTGAAGTGGACAAGGCAGGGCGCTGGGCCGGTGCCCTCGGCGCGTACGAACAGAGACGGAAGGACGGACTGTTCGAAGGGAACCAACACTCGCTCGCAGTTGGCCTCACCATATTCGACGTACTTCGCGAAGCATTCCAGTACCCGGTCGTAGGCAGCGTGCCGATCAGGGTTACTGTGATTGGGAAGCCGTTCGCCAGTGAGGTACATGATTGTCGCTCGGCGGAATTTTTCGGCGCCCGACAATGTGTGGCCTTCGGCCACGTCGTTCTCCGCCCTCCGGCGCAACTGATCTGCGCCATTGAGCCACGCTTCGAAGAGCGCCAGCGAGGGTTCATCCGACTGCTCGAGCTTTCCACCGCGCAGATGCGAACAGGAGCGGTCGATCTCGTCGATGTTAGCCCCCATGTCTAGAGCCATTGACAAAGCTAAGTCGGCGGGATAGTCACTGAAATAGGTATACATGTTGTGTTTCTGTCCTTTGGCGATCAGTTGGAATTGTTGATGTGCGAGCAGGGCCACGAACCCCTATGGGATTCGCCTGACACACGAGTTCTCGGTCCGCCTCACGAACAACCGCGCACCTCACGCGGTCTCGAGACCGGATCGAATAGAATTCGACTGGCGGTAACCGGGTGCTCGCTGGATTAAGCGCGCACGTTCTGTAGCGACGCGGCGATGCGGTCGACCTGCCGTTGGCGTATTGCCCCCCAGCCGGCGAAGAAGAGAATCATTACAGGCATGAGATTGACCCAGAACGTACCCGAGCCTGTGATGTCTCCATAGTGGGCGATGACTAGACATGTCGCCGCGAGGAACCCGACGATTGCAATCGTCGGAGCGATCAGCGTCTCGTAGGTGGACCCGTGGATAGTGCCCTTCACCTTCGACGCAATAGTACTGACTGATACCGTCGTCATCTTCGTCATCATGTTCAAAGCGTTGTAGCCGCCAATTGCAGGGAGCAGATCTACCATGGGGCTGCCTCCAGACACCGCGAAAGGGACGAGGAGTAGGACCGTAACACCGACTTGGCAGAACACGGCTATGTGGGGGGTGAAGAATCGAGAATGGGTCCTGGCGAGGGCCGCAGGCAGAATTCCCGCGCGTGCCGAAGCATACATGTAGCGTGTCGACAGGTTGTTGAAGGCAATCGCTGCGCTGACAATAGTGACGGCGATGATGAAGTTGGTGACTGGCCCGGTCCATCCACCTAGATAGGTTGAATACAGAGTCGGCACGAGTGTGCCCGGGTCGCCGCCCGAGAGGCCAACAGGGTCACCGTTGGAAGCTGCAACCAGTACCCAAGAACCTAAAGCAAAAAGGATACTGAGCGTGATCAGAACGAGGTAAGTGACCCGCGGGATCGTCTTGACGGGCTCCCGAACTTCCTCACCATAAGCAGAACTTGACTCGAATCCCGAAAGCGAAAGCAGGATGAAGACGATTGACAGCCCGAATGCAGCTGGGGTCACACCCGTCATCGAGAATACTTCTCCGGTGAAATTGCCAGGCGACTGAAAGAGCACCGCAAGGAAGAACACAAAGATCATAACGAACTGCAATGCGCAGATCACACTGTTCACTTTGCTGGCAACTCCTACCCCGATCACGCCGAGCCAAGTGACGAGCACCAGTATTACGATTGAATAGACCCACCAGGGCAGATCTAAGCCCAGCGGCACGAAGGAATTCATAAGAAAGTACCCGCCGATACCGACGAAGGCAACGGTAGCGAGGTTGTAACCGACTGCAGCTATCAACCCGATCCCAGATCCAGCCATACGCCCCAACCCGTGAGCAGCGTATGCAGCGTAGGCGCCCGAGTCGACTACGAATCGCCCGAGGACGCTGTAACCTGCAGAAAAGAAGAACAGCAACACCGTCACGACGACGGTGACGACCACCGTTGCCGGGCCGACACCTAGCACGAGGCTCTCGACCATATTGGAAGATAAAGTCGTCAGGGGTGTAATTAGTGCTACCGCCATTACTGACGCGCCCAAGACACCCATAGTACCTTTTTTGAGCTCTCCCGCCTCAGCGGTGGGAGACACAAGTTCGTGTTCGAACTCGTTGTTGACTGCCATAGTTAACAACTTTCTAATTCGATTATGAAACAGCATCGCACGTCGTGCAATGCCTGACCACGAGGACGGCGCAGAAGATCGACGATCTATTTCACACCTCTATGGAGGTTGCAAGAAGCCGACGCGTCATCTCTTCCAACGGTGGAGGAACTACAGCGACGCAACTCTGCCATCTCTCGTTGCCAACCCGACCAAACTCACACGTGGGATCGAAATCTGCAAGCCTCCGAATTACGCTGACGGGTCCATTCGAAGCGGCAAGACTGTCGAGACTTGCAGGCTCGGCTCGCCCAGCACGAGCAGAGAAAGTTGAATTTCCGCGACTTTTCGGCTGGTCAAAGCAATAGACCATTGGCGAGTCACTTTCGTTTCAAGCCTTCAGCAAATTGGAGCCATATATCCAATCGAAATCAATCCGGCCAGCTAGCAGAATCAATCAAGCTCGATCCCGCCGACGACTCCCCTGATGCAAAGTCGAGTTCGCCTCCGGGCAAACTGAAGACGGTGGATAGGCATCACGACTAGGGGTGGTTGCACTCAAGTCTCTTACGCTGCGGGAATCGTGTTTACCGCGACTAGTACATCGAACACCAGTTCAATCTAGTGTTGCTATTTCAAGATCTGGTCTAATCGAGAGTCTCAGAATCTTTACTGAGGTCATCAGTTCTCAACCGTCACTCACTGAGATCGCGCTGCTTGTTCAAAGGCGACAACCTAACAAAGGATTTAACTGTCAGGTCACTGCAGGTCGCAACCGTCCTCCTGCACAACTCTCGCGTTTAGTTCAACAACCTGAGCAACAAGCGCCGGCAGCCTACTAGACCAGGCGCACGATCGGTTCCCCTCGGAGATACCAGGTACGCTTCAGCTGTTTGACTCGAGCCAATGGCGAGTTGTCACTGGGACTGGAAAACTGAAGCGGTCAGCTGCCCGAAAGATTATCACTAAAGCACAGTGCGAGCTTGATGGAACTCTATCCAGTTTCCAAACTCGCAGGCCAAGTGCCATTGGTGTCCTTTGGCTACGCGATCTCCAACGTGCTTAGGAAATTCGACGGTGTTCCACGATTCGAAACCGCCGTTGATCAAGTTGCGGAACTGATGCCGCACTCCCCCAATTGGCAGTCCCGCCGCTGTGCGCGCGACCCCGGCAATTTGGAACGGGTACTCATCTGATGCTTGGAGCTTCAGCGAAGAAATGTCGTTGTAGTCAATAAAGAACTCTGTCGGGAGAGGCGAACCTCCTGTCGTTTCGACTACCTTCTGACGACCGTTATCATCTTCGCCGATGAAGTAGTGATCCGGACAGGCAGCAAGCATTGCGTCTGAGTCGGGCAGAGCCGATTGATCGTTGAACCATCTCACGAACTCTTCGGCACTACCAGCCGGAACCGTAATCTTTACCGAACTTGCGATTCGCTCACCTTTGGCGCTCTTCGCCGCGACGAGAGAAATGGAATTGCCTAGCCTCACTCTGGTCCTGAGCTTACGTTGCAGTTGTGTGGGTCCAATGATCCGTTTCAACTCGAACAGTCGCCGGCGCAGGTCATCGACGTCTCCCCCGTCCGGGGCAGGAGCGCCCAACAATCTGGAAACACTCTTCAACCTAGTGAGTTCCCAGGAGAGCACGGCCTCACGGCTCGCCTCCCGATCGCCGATCTGTGTGACCATCTGCAGGTGCTTCGCCATCGTGGCTCCTCTCTTCATCGTCTATCATAATATTAATGCAACTTTTTCTGCAATAGGTACTCGCCGTCTGGAGAATGACTATGAGCAAGCCGAGTCCAACACCGAGACCGCGGCCCAGTCTTCGGCCCGGGGGCAGGAGCGCCCGAATTCGGGAATCGGTGGTGTCCGCGGCACTAGGGCTGCTAGAACAGCACAGCATTGAAGAGCTCAATGTGTCGCAAATCGCCCAGGCAGCTGGAGTCGCAGAGACAACAATCTATCGTCGTTGGGGATCTTTGCCTCAGATAATCGCAGAAGCAATGTCCCGATTGGTCCTGTCAGAAAACCAAATACCCGATTCAGGATCCCTTGAGGACGATCTAAAACGTTTGCTTGCAAACGTAGCTTCGATTATCGAGAAGCCTGCGGTGCGCCGAGTATTCAGATTCACGATGTCTGTCGATGACAAGAACTCCGATATAAGCAACGAGTGCAAGAGATTTTGGAGAACACGCTTCGAGATGGGGACGGTCATTGTCGCCCGCGCAATCAGACGAGGAGAGGTACCTCAGTTGGCAGATCCGCAGGCAGTAATTGAAGTGCTCGTGGGGGGTGTTTACGTTCGCTCCTTCCTCCTCGAACAACCGGTTACCAATACTCTGATCACGTCCTCAGTGCGTGCAGCAATGGACGTTGCGCGGACAGCATCTGGCTGAATGGCACACTGACAACGCGACGTATGCACGAGATGAGCACTTCACTCACCACGGTATGTCCGAAAGGAAGCTGATAACCATGGGTACTACCAAACACTTTGGAATCATTGGCGCCGGAGTACTCGGCGCCGCAGTAGCCCGCGAGGTCTCTCAAAAATTCCCAAAGGCCCACGTAACTGTCGTTGACAAAGCCAGCACAGTTGCCGCTCATCAGACAGGCCACAATTCCGGAGTTGTGCATGCTGGCCTGTACTACGAACCTGGGAGCCTTAAGGCCCGCTTGTGCCGACGTGGAGTCGATCTCATGTGTCAGTATGCAGTGGACGGAGAATTACCTTTCGACGAATGTGGCAAGCTCGTCGTAGCCCTCGAGACCCATGAAGAACCCAGATTGAAAAACATCTATAACAGGGCCTTGGCCAATGGGGTCCCAGATGTCGAACTGGTCGGACCAGACGGCATCAGAGAAATTGAACCCAATGCCGTAGGACGCATGGCGTTACATTCACCGCACACCGCAATTATCGACTATTCGGCTGTGGCGCGACATCTCATTCAGGATGTCGTAGATACGGGTGGTGATGTCCTATTGGGTGCCGAGGTAACAGAGATTCTCAATGGGCACCGCTCGTGCTCAGTGGTCGTCCGGCGCGACGACGGTGAAGAAAAGTATACTTTCGATCACCTTATAATTTGCGCGGGTTTGCAATCCGATCGCATGGCCTTACTCGCAGGCGGTTCTCGGTATCCCAGGATAGTTCCGTTTTTCGGTCAGTACAGCATGTTAGGTGCAGCACACCGCAACATCCTTCGCGGTCTGGTCTATCCAGTCCCAGACCCAACCTACCCATTTCTCGGAGTCCACCTGACGAAGCGAGTGGACGGCGAGATGCTCGTTGGACCCAATGCATTCCTCTCTCTCGGCCGCGAGAACTACTCTGGTTGGCAGATCGGTCTCAAGGACAGTTTGGCAGTGGCGAGCGAACCAGGCTTCTGGAAGTTTGCCAGTCGGAATCTCAAAGCTGCCGGACGAGAACTTGAAGCTGTCGTGTCGCGTAGGAAGTTTATCGGTGGGGCGGCAAAGTACGTTCCAGATTTAGTCGGCGCTGAATCCACTCCGCTCACCAGGGGAATTCGCGCTCAAGCTATGGATCGTAAGGGGCATTTGGTTGACGATTTCGTGATCGAGAGGGTCGGAGCTTCCACTATCGTGCGCAATGCGCCATCCCCCGGCGCTACGTCATCCTTGGCGATCGCTGAATATCTAGTTGAGACGACTATCGAAATCGTCTGATAGCAGTGCTTTGAATAAGATGGCCTCTCCAAGATACGAAATTGACTGGAGCACCGGCAGACGCAAAGCGTTCACCTCCGCCTCCGTACCGACACGCCCCACACAAGGTTCTACAGTGCCGGGAGATAACTTCAGCTAACCCAGGATTGCTCAGTCAGGGTCAGCCGTTCCACTGCAAACTATGAACTCCGGGACGAGACGTCTTGCCCCCGGAGTAATACTCTTTAATAGATCGTTTGAGCACTTTACCTGCGCCGGAGAGCGGTAGTCGCGAAACGAAATTAACCGAGCGAGGAGCTTTGTAGTGGGCAATCAGTTGCCTTGTGTGTTCACGGATTTCCTCGGCAGTCGCAGCCTCTCCCTCGTGAAGAACGACCACGGCATGGACGCGTTCGCCCCATAATTCGTCGGGTAGGCCTACTACTGCGACGGCGTCTACCGCAGGATGCTCAGCGATAGCGGCTTCTACCTCAGTCGAATACACGTTCTCACCGCCGCTGACAATCATATCTTTGATTCTGTCTTGAACGAACAGATAGCCGTGCTCGTCCAGATAGCCTACGTCCCCTGTGCGAATCCACCCATCCACAAATGTTTCGCGAGTCTCAACTGGCTTGTTCCAGTACCCAGTCGATATGTGCCCACCGCGCACTAGTATTTGTCCTGGCGCGAATGGCGGCAACTCGGCGTCGTCTACATCGACAATCTTCACTTCTGAATGTGCAACAGCACGGCCGGCCGATCGCAGGCGCTCTCGATGAGGTCCGTCAAGAGTGTGGTCTGCCGGCCCCAAGAGAGTCGCGACAGTCGAAGTCTCTGTCATGCCGTAAGCCTGTGTGTAACGCAAGTTAGGTGGCAGAACCTGCTGGGCTCGAGCCAACAGTGCCGGCGAAATCACCGACCCCCCGTAGCACAGCACCTCGAGTGTCGACAGATCGTACTCACCAATATTGGATGATCGACGAGAATCTGAATCATCGTTGGCACAAGGACAAGATCTGTGACGCCCCAACGTTCCACAGCCTGGAAGACTGATATCGGATCGAACTTTGGCACGGTCACGTGAGTGCCTCCGAGGATCGTTTGTTGCACCCACACGGCGAAGTCGGCGGCATGGAACATCGGCGCAGCATGAAGGAGCACGCCGTCTCTCCGAATACTGATTCCCTCGGCCAGCATCCCAAGCCCAGATGTGACGATATTGGAATGACTGAGCATGACTCCCTTGGGGAAGCCTGTCGTCCCTCCCGTATAGAAGATTCCAGCTAGATCATCTCCGGAGCGGAGAGCGTCATCGATGGGTGGAGACGAGGCGGTCAGTGTTTCATATGAGACCAGTCCTTCCGGGCAGCGTTCATCGCCTGCGTAGATGACGTTCTGCAGACCGTCATACTGTCCGCGGATTTCATCGACGAGGGGAACAAAGGCGTCATCGACGATGAGAACACTGCTCTCTGAGTCCGACAGGGAGTAGGCAACCTCCTTTGGTGCCCAGCGTGTGTTTACCGGGTTCAGCACAGCGCCGGCCCACGGCACTGCGAATAGGTACTCGGTGTACCGCTGGGAGTTCATGGACAAGATGGCAACCCGGTCGCCGGGGTCGACGCCCAACGATCGGAGGCCCCCGGCTAGTCGCGCGACGCGGTCACGCAGCTGGCTGTAGGTTTGGGAACCGGACTGCGAAATAGTCGCAACTCGCTCCGGCGTCGTCTGTGCGGCCCGACGAAGGCCTTGAGTCAGATACATCGTGCTCCTTTGCAACGGTGGGACTCATTCAGTGTGGGAACTCGCGGCCTTCTTCCGCTTCATCGCTGTGGATGCGGACAGAATCAGCGCTGAGGGGTTGTCGTGGTCGGGAAATTCCGACTGCATGTGCTCGATCACGTCACGCGAGCTCGTCATCTCCTCCACTGCGCGGGAGAACTCATCGATATAGGCGCGCGTAGCGGTGATCGTTGCTTCGAGGTCGTTGTCACGGGCTTCCGCACGTTTGTGTCCGGCGACGACGGTCTTCGGTGCCAGCGCCTCGAGTTCGTCGATGCTGGCCAGCCATCTCTGCCATTCTGCCGGGCCGGTCACTGCGAGGAAGGGATGGATGCCGTTGTAGACGGCATCCCCGGCGATCACAGCCTGAAGACCCGGAATGTGCACGATCGCCGTCGGCGAGATGTCGGCCTGTTCGAGTTCGATGAGGCGGACCGGTTCTCCGTCGACCGTGACCTCGTCGCCTTCCAGCGCTTCGGGAACTGCGGAATTGTCCAAAGCAGCGCCGTCGAAGTACTGGCGCACGTCTGCACGGTCCTGGTCCAAGCTGTCTGTAATGGACGCCGCCACGGATGGGATCGTCCAGGCACGAGCCTCGGGGAAGCGTTCGAGCAGAGCATCGAGCCCAAAGTAGTGGTCCCAGTGTCCGTGCGTGACCAGGATCGCGGTCAGACGTCTGCCGGAGCGTTCGATTCGTTCGATCACCTCGTCCACCGACTCCCGCGTATAAGGAGTGTCGACCACAATCGCCTCATCCGCGCCGAAGATGATCGTCGACGAAGTGGGCGAGAAGTGACCGCCTCCGGCCATCTCGAGCATGGGGCTGACATAGACATCCAGTGCGAGCGAGGTCATGTGATCTCTCCTATCTCAATGATTTCTACGAGGTTGCCGAGGCGGCAGCCGAGATGATGCGTTCCGAAGAACTCGGCCTCGCGTAGACGACGGTGGCTCTGGGAGTCCGGATGCGCCACAGACGCCGCCGTGATGCGCGCGTGCATCCACATACCGGCGAGGTCGCCCCAGGCGAGCAACATCGGCACCGAAGCCGCGAAAGCATCACGGGGGTGCTGCTCTCCAACGGCGACGAGGGCCTCCACAGCCTTGCCCATCGTGGCCACAGCCGATTCGAGCTGTCCCGCGGTGCGGGCAGCAACAGAGTCCTGGTTGTCTCGCAGCGGCTCGACGTCCCTGGCGATCCGATCGAGTACGCGGCGGGCAAGTACTCCGCGATCACGTAAGATCTTTCGTCCGATCAGGTCGTTGGCCTGGATCGCTGTGGTTCCCTCATAGATGGGCAGGATCCGGGCATCACGATAGTACTGTGCGATTCCCGTTTCTTCGATGTAGCCGCTGCCGCCGTGCACTTGCACCGCGTCAGAGGTGATCTCGACTGCTGATTCGCTCATCCACCCTTTGACCACGGGTGAGAAGAAGTCAGCGAACTTTTGTGCCTCGTCGGATCCGGAACTGGCATCGATCCACGCTGAGACTTGGACGGTCAATGCACGCATGGCTGAGATCCTGCTGGCCATCGACGTAAGTCGTCGACCGACATCGGGGTGCTCGGCGATCGGAGCGCCCTGCGAGCGTTCGAGTGGAGTCCCCTGCACTCTCTCGTGCGCATAATCGCGGGCCATCTGATAGGCCCGGTCGGCGACTCCGACTGACTGGACGCCCACCCCGATACGAGAGACGTTCATCATCACGAACATCGATTCCAGTCCCGCATGGAGTCTACCTACGAGGTAGCCTGTTGCTCCGTCGTAGTCCAGAACACAGGTGGCACTGCCATGCAGACCGAGCTTACGCTCGACCGAGACCGTACTGATGCCGTTGCGCTCACCAGGTACTGCATCTGGGGACGGCAGATATTTCGGCACGGCGAACAATGACAGCCCCCCGTGGCCTTCGGGCGCTTCCGGCGTGCGCGCTAGAACCAGGTGGACGATGTTATCGGCCAGATCATGATCGCCCCATGTGATGAAGATCTTCTGTCCCTTGATCGACCACGTCCCGTCAGAGTTCGACTCAGCCATGGTCCGCACGGCTGAGAGGTCGGTGCCGGCTTGCGGCTCGGTGAGGTTCATCGTTCCCGTCCACCGCCCACTGACCATTGCCGGAAGCAGCCATGCCTTCAGTGCGTCGTCGCCCACGGCGTGAAGTGCAGTCACAGCACCCCTTGTCAACGCGGGAATAAGGCCGAATGCAGCCCCGCCGGCTGACCAGAATTCATCAATCGGGTGAGTGATGATGTGCGGCAGCCCATCGCCGCCCGCATCGATCGGGGCGGCCAGTGCCGGCCACCCTGCCTCGATGAATGTTCGGTAGGCATCAGCGAACCCTGAAGAGCTCGTCACCGCTCCAGCGGCGAGTCCTACACCTTCTCTGTCCGCTGGGGCATTCAGCGGATGGATGACGCTGGTCGAAAATTCTCCGGCATGGGCGAGTACGTCCACGAGGTCTGCCAGTGACATCTCCTCGTGTCCGAGATCGTCGAGAACAGCTTGCCCTTCGATGATGTTCTCGAGGTAGAACGCATAGTCTTCGACTGGTGGACGATACATGGTGGCCTCCTAGATCGCTGCGCCGACCGTGGTACTCAGTCCGCCGTCCACAGGCAGAACCGCACCTGTGACGAATGAACTCGCCCGCGAACTCAGATATATGGCGGCGCCGACGATGTCGTCTGGGTCGCCGATACGGCCGACGGCAGTGGCCTCGCGCAGCTCGTCACCCTTCTCTTCCAGTGCCTTGGCCAACATCTTGGTGGGAAACGCGCCTGGCGCGATCGCATTCACGAGAATGCTCGGCGACAATGCCGAAGCCAGATGTCGAGTCAGATGGTGGGCCCCGGCCTTGGCGCTCGAATACGAATAGTTCTCGAACGAGGGAACTACGAGGCCGTCGATCGATCCGATATTGAGGATGCGCGCTGGATCTCCCTCCGCCGCCGCCTTCTCCAGCAGCGGTCGTGCCAGCTGGGCCAGCATGAACGGTGCCTTGACGTTGACGGTCAGCACCTTGTCCCAGGCGGAGCCCGGAAAGTCGTCCAGGGGTGCGCCCCATGTGGCGCCGGCATTGTTGATCAGAACATGCAGCGCAGACTCGCGGGCGGTGATCTCCTCAATCAGCGCTTCACAGTCCTGTGGACGGCCCACATCGCAGGCAACAGCAGTGACCTCGCCCAACGGGGCAAGCTGCGCGGCGGCGGATTCACAGGCCTCGACTTTACGTGATGAGATGTACACTCGTGCACCTCGGCGTAGAAACCCTTCAGCCAGCATATAGCCGATGCCGCGAGTTCCTCCTGTGATGAGAACGGTCTTCCCCTCCACGGAGAACAGATCGGTCGAAGTCGTCATAATTGGTCGCTCCCTCTCGTTGCGCTCACCGTCATTTCCCCTGGAATTCCGCATCGCGTCTTTCGACGAAGGATTGAATGCCCTCGCGGAAGTCCTCCGTGCCGAACACCGTCTCCTGGATACGGTCGATCTCAGCGATGGCGGCCTGCTCTGCCGCCTCAAGAAACTTGCGTGCACCCTCTTTGGTGGCTCTGATCCCCAAAGGAGCGTTCTTGCAGATCTCGTGCGCAAGTTCGATGGCGCGTTCGATCTGATCGCCTTCGGGCACGACCTCCTGGACGAAGCCCAACTGCAGAGCCCGCTCCGCGTCATACTCGTCGCAGAGGAAGAGGTGGTACATCGCGTTGCCCCATCCCGTGCGTGTGAGATACCGGAAATGCGCGCCACCTAGAGGGGCAATGCCGCGCTTCGACTCAAGCTGAGCGAAGCGTGTTGTGTCAGCGGCGACGGCGATGTCGGCGGCCAGCATCATCTCGATACCGATCGTGTATGTGATTCCCTGCACTGCGGCGACGACCGGTTTGCGGCACTGCCGACTCAGCCCGAAAGGGTCGACCTGCCCGTCGGGGACCGCCTGGGGCTCGGCGTCAGGCCCGAAGAAGCGAGGCATGTCCAAACCCGCCGTCGTATGCTTGCCCGAGAAGGACAGCACCGCGGCCCACAGGCCGTCGTCTTCGTCCACAGTGGTCAGATGGTCTGACAGCTGCTTCATCATCTCCGGTGTGAACGCATTCATCTTCGCTTCGTTCTCCACGGTAATGATTGCGACATGGCCATCAACGGCCATCGTCACGGCGCCGAGTTCCTGCTTCGAGTTCATGCTTTTCCTTGCAGGGTCCATCGGCATCGACGGACGCATCGAGTCCACTCTGACTTGCCCCTATCAGGGCGCCTGCTGCATTTAGACTATTTCGTCTAGACCGAGCCGTCAACTACTTTCAGCAGAATACTTCCTCGGCAAGAACTGGACATCCGAGAATTGCACAGTGGAGGGTTGTTCACCCTGACTGGCGGTGCCGCGCAGCTCGACAGGAATAGGGCTCAGGACATGGTGTCTCTTCACCGGCTCGCATATTGCCGTTCAGGAGAATAACCGCATCGCCGGAGTCTGTAGACCGCGACGCCGTGAAGAGGAAACCGCTGCTAAGTGTGCGCAGAGCACGAGGAACGCCGCAGGTACGCGAAACGAGACACGCCCTGTTGCCGAAAGACCCAAGGTCGGAGAACCGGCAGATGCCGGCGAGCGAATTACTTCGGGGGTTCGATGATGCTTGCGATGGTCTCGCCCACTGCAGTCAATGAATGGTCATCGTGAGTAGACAGTGCCACGACGAAAGCACCTTGGATCAGCGCCATGATCCCGTCAGCGATGTCACTGGAGGAACGATCCTGACGTACATCGCCATTGGCTTGTCCGGCTTCCAGCGCGACAACAATGTCACACTTCATCTCATTCAGCGCCGCGCTCAGCTGCTGCCTGAACAACTCCGAGGTCGAACTGACCTCAGAGGAGAGCTTGCCAACGAGACAAGCACGCTGATGTCCGGTACCGATGAAGCGATCAACCATGCTCATGAAATGGCCGACAATCTTCTCCGCTGTGCTCAAGCCGTCCTTGGCCAGCCAGTCATCGAGCATGCTTGCCTGGTGCGAGACATAGCGCCCGACAAGCGCCTTTGCGAATCCGTCCTTCGACCCAAAATGATGATAAAAGGATCCTTTCGGGACTTCAGCAGCCGCGAGAACTCCATCGATCGAGGTACCGTTGAAACCGTTCTGATAGATTAGTCGAACACCTTCGCGAAGTAGCTTCTCTTTATGCGGGAGTGGTCGTGAGGCCTGGTTGCCCATCATCGTCACCCGTCTCCCCTGTCGTTCCAACTACTTCCGCCTGGCTGAGTGCAACCAGACCTAGATCTGCGCAGTCTCTTCTTTTGATTGTGATGACTACCAGTCTAATGAGTTTAGCTTCCGATCCTTTCGATTGCGACCGCTTCCGACCCCACCTCGTTGGACTCAATAGGTGCGGCGAGCCGTTCTACTCAATAGTGCATGGTCCCATCCTCCGCGGTAATTGCAGGAGCGGAAAGGACAGCTAGGACTCTGACGGTCTTTGCCAGTACGGATACGGACTGTTGGCGGGCTCATCAAGGATGAATGCGACGCTTTGTCTCGCACGTGTAAGCGCCACGTAGAGGTAAGCGGCGCGTTGTTGCTCCAGAGGCGTACCACACTGAAGAAGTTTCTTAACTTCATTGGTCGGGATGATAAGGACGTGTTCTCGGCCAAGACCTTTCGAGACTCCTATGTTAATAGGCTTAAGGCGTTCGAAAGCCTTGCCGGAGTTCGCTGTGCGTCGCAAGACAAGTGGACGAAAAGTCTCCACGTAGTGGCCCACGTCGTTCGACTTAACAAGGAAGATCCCATCGTGCCCTGTGACAGTGGTGTTTCGTGATGTTGTTGGACTGAACCCAAGTTCCGGTGAAAATAGCGAGTCAGCCATCTCCACTATTTCGGGTCGGCAGCGATACGATTCGCTCATCTGTACAATGGCGAGACGCGTGGCAGCCTCCTCGCCTCGAAACCAGTCCCAGATATTCAAGTACTGATACTTCTTATTCTTTGTCTCGCGTGGGTTAGTAAGGAGAATTGCCTGACGCACATCCCCGACCATATCGAGCGGAAGAGATGTACCCATGAGCAGTCTCAAAATCTCCAAATCCCATCCGCAAAGATCCTGGACTTCGTCGATGAAGATGCGGTCATAGACACGCTCTAGCCTCATGAGAGGTCTGCCGGAAGCTGACTTATTCACGTGGTGCGCAAGCTGAGAAAGGTGAACCTTGCGGACTTCATCACGCTTGTTGAAGTACCGATCCCACGAGTAATTGGAGACGCCTTGTTGCGGTGCACTCTTGAAGTCGAAACCACACACTCGTGAGTGGGAGAACGCGAACGGAAGGTATGGGCGGACGATGTCATTAATGAGGAACGAAAACCACCCACGTACCTCAATGTTGTGGTGCTTTCCTGCAATCCTCGCGAGCCGCTCCCGCAGCTCCTCCTGATTCGCAGCAGTGTATGTGAGGATGAGTATCTGTTCGTCTGGATCTGCTCTGACGCTAGCATTGACGATGCTCTGTGTCTTTCCTGAGCCAGCCGCAGCCAAGGTCAGGTGATTATTCGCCACGAAGGAACTCAATGGCTCGGCGGAAGTATGGCGGAGGAGAAAGCCGTTCATCGGAATCTGCGATCCGCAGTGCAGCCTCGGTCTTGTTGTTCGACATCCACTTCTGGGGGTCCGCTCGTTCGGTTATGTCTAGGACCCGGCGCATTTGGGCTTCGTCAGGATTGGCGTTCAAAATTTGAGGCTCGAGCGTGTTTCCGAGAGCCGGTTCACCGATGAATGCGGAACGGCTCGTCCCGTTGACGAGGTCTCCCAGTTCTGAAATAAGGTCTTCGCTCGGTATGCCATCGTTATCGCGAAGCACCGCACAACGCTTGCCTGTCACCTTCGCTAGCTCCAGACACCGCGAAAGTGACAGCCCGCGCATTGAGAACACGTCGATACCGTGTTCGATCGGCCGGCTCCCAGTTTCGTCATAGTAGAAGCGTTCGAAAACGAGCTCATCAGACGGTCCCTCGACAAGCACGAATCGATCCGCAAGTACCATACGCAGCGTGTCATAGCCGGGCAGCTTTTGAAAGTACTTCACGGTGCTGGCGCTAATCTGGCCGAACGTAGAGATTGTCCCCTCGGACATGAGCTGGAGCCCATCCAGACCGAGCCGGTTTAATAGAAACGAGCTGTGTGTGGTGATGAAGAGCTGTTGCTCATCGCCGGCCAGATCATTAATGCGTTTCACCAACATATTGAGGCTAGTGTGCGAGAGGTGGTTTTCTGGTTCTTCAACCATGACTACTTGCGCCTGGTGAGCCCGGCGGGCCATGGCAAGTTCGATCTTGATCGTTGCCTGTTGACCTTGTCCGGCCATCGCGAACGGCAAGTCCGATACGTGTGGCACGACGCTCGAGTCCCACGAAGTGCGCGATGACTGGTCCATAGCGAGGGAGATCGGCTGACCGTTAAGAACGCTCCCCAGCTCTCGCATCCCTTCGTTAACCGATGCTAGATGCTGTCTAGTCATCTCCTCCTTGACAGTACGGAACGCCAGCGAAACCTGTGCTTTATCTTCAGGCTTGAGGTGGTCGCTCAAGATGTGCCGGAGGTGCCAGTCGACGCCATTGTTCGACCGGATAGTACGAGAATCGATTATTGCTGTGGTCAGCTCTTTCGGCCGCTTGGTAAGCACTCCGTCTTTGAAAGTCCTCCAGTCCACCGAATAGTACTCGACGGGTAAGATGACGCTGCCAGATTCAAGGTGCTGCTCCATCTCTTCTGCGTAATCGGCATCAGGTTCGATACGCATTCGTACACCAGCACTTTCGTGAACGGGCATATCGGAATTATGCGCCCCTAGGAGGTGCCGGGCGAACTCGTCACGATTTTCGAGGAATACCTCAATGTCTATGGTGGGCGGTGCCACTGGGTCTCCAGCAGCGCGAGCCTCGAAGAACTCGGCCACGAGCTTAGAGTTGAACCAGTAAGGGTTTAATTCCTCGGCTGCACGCCGACCATTCACTCGACCTGTAAGCGCGAGGCCGATCGCTTCGAGGAGTGACGACTTTCCGGATTCGTTGTCTCCAACAAGAATGTTGAGTTTAGCTTGGGGGAAAAACGTTTCATCCCGAAAAATGCGGTATCCACGGATTCGCACCTTCTCGATCACTTCTAGCCCTCTCGCGGGAATGTTGTTGCCGCATCTCTAGATGAGTCTTTCGTCGAGCGGCGTAGTAATTTCAGTCACTACATGTGATCGTAGCCGATCAAGTCACTCGTGAGGGCTAAGTCCGACGTGGATTTGAAGATAGGCGATAGCACAAGTATGTGGCAGCTAGCGGATCGCCAGTTGGTCAGCACGCATACTTTCTGCTCGAGCTAGCAGACTCACTCGGTTAGGTGAACTAGCTACAATTCGTGATAGTAATAGATCGGACTGGGCAAAAAGTTCTCGACCACTTTTGGGAAGTTGTTGCCGACTAGATGTTGTGGCGATGGGCGTCTATCGACAACGCGAACGGTGGTCAGTAAACGATCGTTTCCGCGACGTCCCAACTTCACCACTTCATTTCCGCTTCACACTGCGTCTGGAATGTCGCACAAACGTGTTCCACAATTGAACACGAACCTCTAACGGGAATTGACACATCTTCACTGTCAGCGACCTGTGGTACATCTGAACGCATGAGTTCGCCCCACCCCAGTTTCCGCAGGCTTGGTTATGGACGAGTCTCCACTGTCGGTCAGAACCTCGAACGACAGCTCGACTCTCTCAAACAGGCCGGATGCTCACGAGTCTTTTCTGACACTGGATCGGGAGCTAAGGCGGATCGTCCAGGAATCACTGCCCTGCGCGACCACGTGCGCCCCGGTGACACTGTATTAGTCACGTCTCTCGACCGCCTGGGACGCTCGATGTCGGGCATCCTCGGTCTCATTCACGAATTCGCCGAGGAAGACGTATCCGTAGAAACGCTGGACGGTTTATCCACCGACCGCCGCAAACCAGGGGGCAAAATCCTTCTCGCCGTCACAGCCGCCATGGCAGAGGTCGAACGCGACCTAATCATCGAGCGCACCAACGCGGGGTTGAAATCCGCACGTGCCAGAGGACGAGTCGGTGGGCGCAAGCCCCGACTGACGCCGTCGCAAGAACAGGCGGTTCTTTCCGTCGTCGACGGCGGGCAACAGAGCCTGACAGCCATAGCCGACGACTTCAGCATTTCCAGGTCCACGCTCTACAGGATCCTCGAACGGCACCGAGACAAGTCAGGCCCCGACCCAACTGTCAGTGGGCCAGGGTCTGACTGATATTACGAGAACTAGCAGTTCTCACGTGACTGGAAAGATTGCGTTTCCTTTTCCGTCCGACTTTGCCGATAGCAGCTTGACATTGCTGGTCTGGTCGAAGTCTTCAGGATTGACCTCGACCATCTGGATTCCACGTAAACGCTCATTTGAGTCGTAGTCTCCCAGCCGCGAGTTCGCCTGAACCACGTCGCCGACGCCAACGACCTGCCACCAGGTATCACCTGGCAATATCAGCTCGTTCTCACCCATCAGATGCGACTTCACCACTGGCTCCGACCTCTCGGACAGGAACAATCCACGCTTTGGAGCGAGCTCAAGCCGCAGACCGTTCTCCTCACCCTCTTTGTTCAACCAATGTGGATCCCTGCCCAACACTGACCCAAACCACCAGGTCTTCGTCGTCGCCGAACGCGCGTGCTCGTATCGCACAACATCACCCACTTGCAGATTCTGGTGCTGGTCGAACGACCACCGTGCCCACTGATCCCACAGACTCAACCGGGACAATTCGGACGTGCCCACACAGGGTCGCATCTCCTGGTGATACACCACGAGTCCGTCTTCGAGGTCCAGATTGGCCTCGGGGTCGTCGAAGACATCTTGAATCTCTGGCGGGCGCTCATGATGCTTATAGGCATGAATCACCGACTTATGTCGCTCGATCACACCTGCGTTCGCAATCTCTTGCTCATCAAGCAAGTTCCTGGCATCGTCGTCAACGCGTCGCCGCCGCGTCACTGGTGTGAATGGCGCCGGAGTCGGAGATTTCATCTCCTGCTGCTGCCTCGCCACGCTATCGATCCAGCTCTCAAACGAGAGCACTGGAAAAAGATCTCCGTCGTCGCGTGGCACGCCCGACACCTCATCCAACTGCATGTATGGGTACTGCTCGATCATGGTCTCCGCCAGCCAGCCGTCCGGAGGCAACCGCCACGCAGAATGGCCTTTCTGCGACCGCCACTGTGAAATTAGTGGCTCGACAAGCTGAGACGCAGCATAGAGGCGAATCTCGTTGATCTCGCGATGGGCGGCTCGGCTGCTTCGGCTCCACATATCACCGCTCCGGATGCTCTCGAGTTTCCGCATTCGCTTCTGGCTCGCCACCCACCATCCACTGATATCCATGTCATGGGTCGTCAACGGATCGAAATGTTCCTCGCCAGCCAGCCATGCCCGCAAGCGGCTCTTCGCTGCCCAATCGTGGAACCGACACCGCGTCTTCTCCGTGCTCCTAATACACAGTTCCACCAAACAAATTCGGCCGTCCATGTGTGCATTTCTCACGTCGTCAATCCTTCCACTCTGATTTGTTCGCGATCGTACCGGTGACCCATGACACGCCTCTTTTCGACGAGACCTGCTTCTCACTCAACGCTGGGGACAGTAGTAGCCGGCTGTGGCGCAGGCGGAGTATAAAGGTCCGGTGATACTGGCTCGCCTGGGGACCGTGCCGCCTGGGCCTCGACGCTCTTGAGGTTCTCCTGGAGCTGCTTGATCTTGCCGTGAGCATCGATCAACCGTGCTTCGTGGACCTTGAGGTCGTCCTCGTGTGCTGAGCTTTCCGCCGTTTCCACAGCGGCAGAGAAAGCTTCCAATCCGGTTGAGCACATTGTGGCCACCCGTTCCAGCTCATACCGGTAAACACTCAATGCAGGAGAGAGCTTGTGCTTATCCGTGGCTTCACGACGCACGCGCTCCACCGCCGCTGCTGTTCTTTCCTCGATCTGAATCGTGATCTTCTTCGCCTCGTCGCCGAGTTTCTGCGACCGTTCCATCCGTGCACTCTGAGCGTGCGCGGCCCCTTCGGATTCCGCCTCGTTCGTCGCCGTCTCAGGCACGCTGGACAGTCGATGCCCTGTCTCTGTGTACTTGACCGTCTCCGGTTGGCTCACGGTCACGCCCGATCTCGTGGGTGTCACCGCGACCCTCGTCACTGAATATCCGGCCTCGGTCCCGTCTCCATTCGTCTCTGGTCCCGGCTCCCGCTTCTTGCGGTCCTCAGCCTCCTGCATCTCCTTGATCTTCGCGTCGATCTCAGCCAGTTTCGCCTCCGCCTCGGCCAGCTCGTCGGCATGTTTGAACGGCTTGCCCAACTGCTCACCCACGGCCTCCAGCGTCTGCTCGGCCTCGTTCTGGTTCGCCACCAGCCGATCTCTGACCTTGTCCAGGCCAGTGACCTTGTTCTCCAGCAGTTGCGCGACATTCCGCGGTGCTGAACTCTGCGGATCCAAAATGGCGTCGAAGTCGATCTCCACCTGCACTGATTCAGGCAACGCCCCGGTGTCTTCCAACGTCAGGAGGACTCGTCGACCCGTCGCGTAGTCGTGTCGGAAGTCGACGTTGACGAAGAACCCACCAATCTCGATGCGGTTGCCCTCACCATTGATCAAACCGCCACCGGGCCGAGTGAATCCCTTGATATGCGAGTAGATCGCTTCCGAGGCATCCCCACGATTGTCATACTCGACACCGGCGACCCGTGCTCGGAAACGATCACCCTGCGTGTCGATTCGTCGTGTCAGTGCCTCTTCGACGGCAGGCAGGATCCGCTTGATCTGCCCGAGCCGCTGCTCAGCCGAACTTCGGCGGAACTTCAACGCCGCCTGCGCCTTGTCATGACCGCGTGCACGCCGAGATAGCTTCTGCACCGTCACATCGACTTCGGTACGTTCGACCAGCAACGGGTTTCCGGAAGATCCAGCCATCATCTGCTGCGCATCCAGCGCCAGGTCGCCGGGATCGTCGAGCTCTCTGACATCGAGTCGGCCCCGCATCACCTGAGCGATCGCGGTGGCCTTTCGACCGATGATGTCCCAGGACGTGCTGTCGAATGTGTTCTCCGTCGCGTACCGGTAGATCTGGACTTCACTGTTCTCGTTGCCCTGCCGCAGGATCCGTCCCTCACGCTGTTCAAGCTGGTCGGGTCGCCACGGACAATCAACATGGTGCATCGCCACCGCACGATTTTGGATATTGGCTCCGGTGCCCATTTTCTGGCTGGATCCGATGAGCACGTCGACACGACCCTCGCGGGCATCCCGGAACAGATTCGCCCGCTTCTCATCGTCCTTGGCTTCGTGGATGAACCGGATCCGCGACCGGTCCATCCCGTGCTTGGCCACCAGATCGGACTTCATCTGGTCATAGGCATTCCACTCATCATCAGTCGGCGTCGACAAGTCACAGAACACCAACTGCAGCCCACCCTTGTTCTCGGACACATCGGTTGTGCCGGGAACCAGGTATTCGTTGTCGCGGTTCTCGCGCCAGATCTTCGCGATTCGGCGAGTGACGTAGTTGAGCTTCACATCCCCGCTGAATTCCAAGCCGACCATGCGAGGGTCCAATGCCACCTGTCTGCCGTCGTTGTACACGGTCAGGTGGTTGTCCTCGCCTTTCTCTGGTCGACCCGACAGCTTATCCAAGCGTCCTTCGAGGTACTCCATGTACTGTGCGTGAGCCTCGGTGCGAGGAATGACGACCATCTCGGGGCGGCGGTCACCATTGGAGTTGACCGCCTGTTCGGGCACCGGCAGGTTCAGATCCTCGGCACGCTTCACATCGGCGAACTGCTGCCATGACGACAGCATTTCGGGGACGTTCTTGAACTTCGCGAACCGAGTCCGCTGCTTCAGCCGGCCCGCAGCATCACGTTCGACTCGAGTCACCGTCTCACCGAACGTTGACCCCCACTGGTCGAAAGCACGCACTCCGGCCTCTTCCAACAGATCAGGACGCAGATACCGTGTCATCACGTGGGCTTCGCTGATGCTGTTGGCAATCGGGGTGCCCGTGGCCATCGTGACCACCCGCTCACCATAGGTGTCCCGCAGATAGTTGATCTTCAGCTCCATGTCGGTGGCCTTCTCGGATCCTTCGATGAAAGCACCGGCAATCGAGGTGGGCGTGTGCAGATTCTTGAACTCGTGAGCCTCATCAACGGTCAGGTAGTCAATCCCCGTGGCCTCGAACGTCAGGTTTGTCTCGTCAGCGGCGGCGAGAATCTTCTCCAACCGTGCTTCCTGCTTCTTCTTCGCGTTCTCGATCTGCTTGACGGTGCGGTTCGTTTCGCTCTCCGTCGACGCTTCCATGGCCGCTTTGGCTTCATCGAGCTCGGCGGTGATGTCACGGAAATAGCTCTTCGCGGTCTCCGGTTTCACGCCCAGCATCTTGAACGACGAGTGTGTCATGATGATGCCGTCCCAGTCGCCGGTAGCTGCCTTGGCCACGAATTCCCGGCGCCCAGCCAGACTGCCTTTCTTCACTGCCAGATCGTCACTTCCGGCAGCAAGCAGCCGCGCGTTGGGGTACATCTCCTGCCACTCGCGGGTGAACTGTTCGAGCATGTGGCCGGGAACCAGCACGGCAGGTTTGGTGACCAACCCTCGCCGTTTCAGCTCCATCATTCCCATCACAGCGGCCCCGGTCTTGCCCGCACCCACGACATGGAACAGGCCCACTGCCGGTTCAGCGATCATCCTCGCCACCGCCGTGCGCTGATGCGGTTTCGGTACCCAATCATCGACCAGGCCGGGGAACGTCAGTCGCTCGGCCTCTGGAGTGTAATCACGGGGTACGAGTGAGTTGAAGCGGCGGTTGTAATCGGCACTGAGTCGTTCAGCACGCTCAGGATCGGCAAACACCCAGTCCTCGAACCGTTCGGCGATTTCCTCGGCTTTCGCTCGTGCCGCCTCGGTCTCGGTCGGGTTGAGGACACGGGTCTTATCCTCCATCGTGTCCATGACCTGGATCTCTGCACCGGTGAGCAGGTGGCGGTAGATGTCATAGACGGGCATTCTCGATGTGCCCCACTCCGTGGTGGCCTGCACCGACTGGCGTGCACCGGCATATCCGAACTTCACATCCCAATAGCCTGCGCCGGCCTTATGCACGCTCGCCCAACGGTCGCCGGCGATCTCTTGCAAGAACGCCTCATGATCGGACGCCGGAATCCATACCGCCCCGATAGTCGGGGTGATGTCCTCAATGGGAATATCGTCCGGGATCACCGACTTCAATGCATCCACGTTGACCGTGTACCGGTCATCGTTGACCGCAGCCGCTTCGGCCTCAGCCAGTTTCCGGCGCACGTTGCCCGACAGGTATTCCGCCCGCGTTGCCAGGTCTCCGGTGGTCGGATCGTCGAACACGAGAGCGCCGAGCTCTTCGCGAGCGGTAGCTTCGTCTGTTCCCAGCAGATTGGCGATTCGTTCGATCTCGGCCTTGCCCTTGGCATCCAGGCACAGTCCGAGGGCTTCTTCTGCCGTGTCGGCACCCAACAGGGGCCGGTTCTGCTCGACGGTGCGCTGGTGCAGAATGTCTGCCGCGACCGCTTCCCCGGTCTCGTCGTTGTAGGTTTCCAAGGCTTTCGTCAGTGACCACAACGGATCATCGCGCATGACCTGTGCCGGTTTCGGGTCCTGCCGCACCTGCACCCGGACCTTTTCTTTCTCCCCGGTGTCGTCGTTGTCAACTGTCACCGTCTGCCACTTCATCCCGTGCCGATTGATCGGACCGAACTTCGCGACGTGCTTGGCCCACACGGCCCGTGTGTCCTCGCGCAGTGCGACCAGTTCCTCGGTATCGACCGGAGTGGCCACCTGTCCCTCGATGAGGGCACTGGCACGGTCTCGAAGATCCATCAGTGACCGAACCTCGGCCATGGCGTTCTTCGGCACCTTCACGTCCACGTTCTCGCCGTAGACGACGCGCACGAAATGACCTGGTTCTGTCTCGACAATCGTTCCCGGCCACTGGCCCTCAGCCAGTTCGACGGGAGTCTCACGCTCACGCTCGGCCAGCATCTCCGCCGTGGGAGCCACGTACCCGCGACCACGTTCGTTGGCCGCATCGACGATAGCGGTCAGCCGCTGCCGCAGCAGTTCCGGTACCTGCTCCAGGCTTTCGGCACGCACGTTGATCTGCGATTCCCGGAACGTGCTCGCCTCCAGCTCGCCCAGAATGTTCTCTGGGTGGTCATGGAAATACCGATTCATCAAGGGCCGTGCACCGGCCTCACCGAGGTCGGTCGGTTGCGTCTTCACCCACCGCAGAGTCTCCGGTGTGGGATCTTCACCGGGCAGGCGTTTACGGAACACGAGCACATCGGTGACCACTTCGGTGCCCGCGGTCCGGCGATGCGCCCCAGTCGGCAATCGCACCGCGCCCAGGAAGTCGGCCTCGCGACCGATCTCTGCCCTGAACGCTGGATTCTTCGCATCCATGGTGTAGGCCGACGTCATCATCACCGCAACACCACCGTCGTGGAGGCCACCGACGGCTTTGCGGATGAAGTGATTGTGGATGGAGAATCGTTCACCCGGATTCCACGACGGGTCGAAGACGGGAAAGTTGCCGAACGGGACGTTGGCAATCGCGGCATCGAAATGGTTTGGCCGAATCAGGGTCTTGCCGAACGATTCATTGCGCACATCGGCGTGCGGATACAGATACGATGCGATCTGCGCTGACAGTGGGTCGAGTTCAACTCCGACCATGTTCATTGACTCTGGTGCCGAGCCGATGAAGTTGCCGGATCCACACCCTGGTTCGATCACGCGGCCCTCGGTGACTCCCAGACGCTCCAGTGATGACCACATTTCGGCCACGATGGCCGGGGAGGTGAAGTGAGCGTTGAGCGTCGTTGCCCGTGCCGCTTCCCACTCATCGTCGGTCAGCACCTGCCGCAACTGGTCACGTTCGCTCGACCAGTTCTCTTTCGCTTCATCGAAGACATCGGCCACGGCACCCCACGATGACCACCCGGCCAGGACTTCCTGATCCTGACCGGTCACCGTCCGACCGGACTCGGTCAACTCACGGACACGCTCAATCGCGGCCAGATTCGCCTGAAACCGTGCCTTTGGCCCCGAGGGCACATACTCTTTGGCCCGGTCAACGACGAACCTCGGCCCAGTAGTGTCCGGTGTCGTGTCCGCCTCTGTCCGGTCATGACCAGTGTCCGTGACCGGACGAACATCGTCGCCGGTCACGGACACCACCTCGATATTGTCCGACTCGAGGAAATCGGTCAGTCTCAGTCGTCCAGTGGACTGCCGCTCTCGTCGACTTCCGGTGGATACCGGTCGAGAACGACCTCCTGCCACGCGATCTCCTCGGCCTGCCGCCGATTCGCCCGACTCTTCCCAATCAGCAGCAACGGATTCGCCCGCTCTTCCGCGCTCGGCTGTACGCCCTCCGGCTCCAGATCCGCGATCACCTGGCTGCGCCGGCTCACGTACTCGTCGAACATCGCCGAATAGTGTTCCGTCGGGTTCTGGATCGCTGCTGCCCTGCTCGGCGCGAACCTCTCCACGTACTCCCGAATCCTCTGGCCCTCGGCCATCTTCCTCACCTGCTCCTGCACTCTCAGCTCGTGGCTCCGACACGAGTTCCTGTTTGACACTGAGCACCGGCTGTTCCGATGCATCATCCGAAAAAATGAGGTCAAACAGACCCTCAGCGTCGTCAAACTCTTTTTTCGCCATTCTGCCTTACCTCACAGATTAGAACATACCTACGATTACGTCAATAGTGGACGCGCTTGCCCTCGGAGGTCTGTTGCGCCCTCGGTCTATCCGGTCCCTGTCGGACTCACACAGTGCTTCTCGCGGTCACCGGTCAAGGCCGGTGTCCGGTCCCTGACCGGTCACCGAGTGACCGGTCATCATGTCCAGGCTTGGCCCGGTCGTGGTGGTTGCTGGTGTCCGGTCACGACCGATGTGTTCGTCCCAGGCTCGCGTTTGGCTGACCCCGGTTGCCCGGTCAACGGTCATCATTCGTGCCGCGAGCTGACCGGTCGGAGACTCGGGTTCGTTCATGAGGGCACTTGATTGTTCGAACCGTGTCCGCGCACGTGTGGACAGATCAGCGTCGTTGGACACTGCCCTCCACGCCTCGGACACGAGCCGTGACCGGTCATACTTCTGACCGGACTCGCCCAGATCGATCGTGCATGCCCTATTTTGCTGTTCGTAGGCCTCCCAGTACCGGTTCAAGGCGGTCTCGACCTGGGGTGCTTCGGCCGTCGGTGTCCACGACATCAACGCCGCCTCCCGACTCGCCGCCTTTGTCACGTACATGCTCTGACTGTCCTCAAGCTGTTTGACCGTCTGAGCCGGGAGTTCAGCCTGCATTGCCCGTCTCACGATGGCCCAGTCCTGGCCCCCAGTGACGGGATCCTTGGCCGCAACGAGAGCATCGGCGTAGCGTTCCATGACTGCCGCCTCTGCCGGTGCTTGCTCGGCGAGGTTCGACGCCGCCAGTTCTGCGTCTTTCGCTTGACCACCCAGAAGCTTCTGCATGTCCTCCATGTACTCAATCTGGGACTCAGGTGACTGATCCACCCGTTGTCCCAACTGCCTCACCACGCGAACTCGCAGACTCATCCGGTCACGGATCTCAGCAATATCGGTATCGGCCATGACCGTTCACTTCCACATCTCAAACGTCGACGTCTGTTCGAACTCGACTGTGGGCGGTTCCACCCCGTACATGCTCTGCGGGTCTGCGGCCTTCTCGACCATCCACTTCTGCAGGTTCAGGCCCTCGCCCTCTTCCCTGGCCTGATCAGCCATTGCAAGAGCAGGCATGGCGGGAAGCCCAATCGCTGTCGAGTAGTCATGTGCTCGGGCACTGTTGACTCCGCGGTCATCTACGATGGAGCGTTCGACCGATGACAACTTCCGCCACCGGTCGCTGAGCTCCTTTTGCTCCTTGCTGATCACGTCATAGCACGCCATCGCTAATCCTTGCCCCCGCAGGGTGGGAGTGCGAGGTAGATGACGTCGATCGACCATTTCGTCCCAATCGAGGCGGTCACGTTCCTGGGCTGTGTCGATATAGCTGTGGATCCGCTTGATCATCCCATCTTGGTCGGGATACCAGTTCACTGGATCTCTCGGCGTCAATCGCAGTGCCGCCTCGACGCTAGACTGCTCGGTGAGCCTGCCAGCTTTGGTCGCGAGAATCTCCCTGTCCTGATGAGGGAATCGTTCGCTCAGACTCCGCCGCAGGCACGCCATGAATGGTGTTGTCCGACGCGCTGCTCGCTCCAGGGCCAACGAGTACGCGGTCAAAGCGGCAGCTCTGCTCGCGGCAACCTGTCTGTTCGCCTCGAACAACTCGCGAAGAGAATCAGGCGTGGACTCCCGGTCCCTCGTTTCGTGGAAGTCTCTAGCCGCTGCCGTGTACTTTCTCGTCGCGAGCTCCACGTGCTCACGAGCCATAGCGATTTCCCGTTTAATGTACCGCTCAGCCTCGGCACGCCGCGTCGGATCTTCCGCCATCGCCTGTCCATGGACAAGAGCGTCAACGATACGTCGCCGAAGCAGCACTACGGCCTCATCAGCTTCAACCAGGTCCAGAGGACCACTCTCAGCCTCTTGATGGTTCCGATACACGCCTTGTTCGTCTTCCCACCACTGCGACGCTTCGTCTCGTCCCGGCACCCGCACTGTTCTGTCCGGGTTCCGAGCGTCCGCGATCGCGTCCTCGACCACTCGGTCGACGACTTCGGGTGACACTTCACCATGGCCAGTCTCTAGATGTGTTTCCATCGCATACATCAGGACGCCGTCGTTCTCGATCCGGTCAAGGTCGCCATATGCGTAACCGACGGCATCGAGACCGAAGATCCTAGGACTCTCGTGCTCTCCAGCGTCTCGAGCCTGGCGGCGCAACTGCTGTTCGTAGTCGGCCAGTTCACTCCAGCGTTCCCAGCGCAACGCGACATCATCCGGCGTATTACCTGCCACGCCCAAACGCATCGCCGTTCCAGGAGGCGCTGCCGCTAGCTCTGCGTGCAATTGTTCTAGCTCAATGAAGTTCATGGTCATCCTCTTTCTCGTGTTGCTTCAGGCACTGAGACGGGTAAAACCGCCCGTGATGGGGGTGTCGCTGGTGTCTCCCACTGGGAGCACTCCTTGGTCGAAACGACGTGCCATCACCTCGCAGTAGCGTTCGTTGATCTCGATGCCAATCCCTTTTCGTCCGAGCATCCGTGCCGCTGCCAGAGTCGTTCCTGACCCAGCGAACGGGTCGAGGATCGTCTCACCGGGGTCCGTGAACTGTGACAGAAGCGTGTGCATGAGTTCCTGGGGTTTCTGAGTGGTGTGGAGCCGCGCCCCGGTGCGGCCACGGTCGAGCACGATTGGGAACGACCACACGGCGTGTTTGCCCCCGCCGTTCCACTTCTTCCGACCTTTCGGGTGAGCGATAGTGATTGCCTCGAAGCCAGTTGCGGGACGGTCCCCAGAGAACTGTGGTGTCGCTCCGAGCTTCACCCATGCCCCTGTACGCACGTAGTCCAATCCGGCCCCTGTCAGGTCGGACCGCCAGAGGTGATCAGATTCAACGTCGGAGAACACGAGCACCCACCGCTCGGCCAGACGGGCGAACTCGGCAGCGCACCAGCGTCTGAGGTCCTCGTCAAGATGGTCGAACCCTAGGTCAACGGTGCGGCGTACATCGGCACCGTAGCGGCCTCCCCGGTCGTTGGCTGCTCTCATTCGACCAGAACGCGCATTCGGGTGAATGTGTTCTCCATAAGGAGGGTCCGTGATGATGTGGTCGGCAGTTGAAAACTGCGGCAAGATTTCACTGCAGTCGCCGTGGTAGATCACCACGTGCTCGTCCTCGTAGTAGGGATCCATATTCGATCACCGATCCAGGTCGGCACCGGCAACCGCCGGGGTCGCTGGAGGAACTATGTGTGGTGCCACCGCCGGAGCCGGGGCACTGTTGTGCATGGTGACCGGCTTGGCTGAGTTGAGCGCACCCACGACGACACTGCACTGGTAAGCGACCCGCTCCGCATCGTCGCGCAGTTCCTCGACCTGCCCCACAGTCTCACCACCGTCGAGTCCATAGTCGTCGCTGCTCTGGCTAAATTCGATACGTTCTTCCGCCTCGTAGACGGTTCTGAACTGCACGTCCTCGGCTCGTT
This sequence comes from Brevibacterium sp. UCMA 11754, assembly GCF_021532275.1. Classification (GTDB taxonomy): domain Bacteria; phylum Actinomycetota; class Actinomycetes; order Actinomycetales; family Brevibacteriaceae; genus Brevibacterium. The sequence goes on along the minus strand of NZ_JACBOT010000006.1, from coordinate 96,542 downwards.
TTCGCAGCTCGATGCGTTTCTGTGCGCTGACGGTCACGTCGACGTCGCTCTCGCCCTCGATCACAGCGTGGTCGAACGCCGGTCCCATGTATGCCCGGCTTGCCTCCCACACCGGGCGGGGGAGCTTGAATCGCACGTCGGCGTGCTGCTGAACAGACTCGTTCGGAGCCGGAAACGAATCAATCTCGACCGGGATGCCATTGCGCAGTGCCCACCAGTCACTAGTCGGAGACAACGCGCCCTGGTCCGGCACTGGCACGAATCGCTCTTCCTCGAGATCGCCGCCCTCAGGCACTCCGACCGACTCCATCGCCGGTTCTCGCGTATCGAATTCGTAGGCCTTGGTAAACGCCGTGTCCATGGCCAACCAACTGATGTCGGTGCGCTGACAGCTCACCTTGAGACGTTGTCCCACCGCCTCCCGCAACAGGTGCCCAGTCGCTGGCCCATCAGCCGAACGTTCCGAAACTGGCGGTTCGTCAGCAACCAACCACGCCGCAACATCTGCGTCGTGCTCTTTCAAGCGTTTGAGTCCTGCACCGGTGGGGGCTGACCAACCATCAGGGGACGGTGGCATGCACGATACGGTGGCTTCGATACTGGCCTGCTGCATCAGACCCCATTCTGGTGTTTCACGCAGTTCGGGAAGCTTCTCAGGGCTGACCACCTCTGCGGTCGTCACCGACATTCCAGCCAGCCATGGTCGGCGGTCCATAACAGCGTTGACGACAGAATCGCTGAAAGCACTCAGATGGGCCGCACGTGCGCTCATCTCCTGCTGGACTTCTTCGACTCCAGACAGTTCGGAGACCGCCTGATACTGGTCCCTTGCGTAGACTGCCCTGTCCGCAATCATCCGCAGTTCAGCATGCAATTGCCCATGGAGGACGTCACGGTCGCGGGCGGGACTTTTCATCAATTTCTCGTGTGCATCCGCGAGACTTGCAACCACTTCCCGCCGCATTCGCCTCACCTGTGCGTCAGCAGCACCGACCATGCGTTCTTGCAGATCACCCCCGGCAGCGGGGCCTTCTTCCGAATTTTCAGCCATTGCCGGTCACCGTCCCAGACCGGCATCCGGCGCGTGGTCCGGTGGCGGTGGCGGTGTGTACTGCTGGTGGACTGGCTGACCACGGTCCGCGAACTGCTGTGAATGTTGTGGGTACGGGTCCGGGTTCTGCCCCCATGCAAGCGAGTTCTCGTGCTCGGTCTCCGGCCCGTTCACATTCTGATTCACGTCCGGCTGGCTGTCCCGTCCCACGGCAACACCGCCGCGACCCTGTGATTCGTGCATGTAGCTGGCCGAAACATCGTGGCCGAAGATCTTGTGTCCGATTCGTTGATTGCCGGCCCCATCAATGAAGGGCTTGGCAACGTAATTGCCCTCGACGGTGACTCGCTGACCCCTTTCGAGTGAGGCAAGCACGTTCTCACGTAGCTTCGGCTGGTCGACAGTGACGTCGTATCGAGTGGCCTTTGCGTCTTTCCACTCCTGCGTTTCCGGATCCTTATACCGTTTGTTCTCGACTACGGGAAACGCAGCGAACTGCTTGCCCTCCGGGGTGGTAATCCGTTCGGGGTCGGCGGCGACATATGCTTTGATAGTTCTCTTCTCGGCCATCGTGCTCACTCTCCTTAATCGTGAGACCGCATTCATTGCGACTCACCAGGAGTACCCACCAGCCGGTATGTCTCTTCGAGTGACAAACATTTCCACCCGAAACACCGTAAACACACTGAAAGCGGTGACCTGGGCATTCAGGCCACCGCTTTACCTCGCTCAAACCCGTTGGGCGAGAGGACTCACCCACGGTCCGGTCCCACCGCAAACAACGCTCGGGCCTTCCGGCCCATTTCGCGAATCCACCCTGAGTTCTCTGGGATTGTATGGACCTCGTCGAGGATGATTGCCGACTCGTGTTCGGGCGTCATCGGCTCTTCAGCGTGCGGCCCCTCATGCCCCTTTCGAAGTCCGCACAGCGTCAACACAAACGCGAAGTCGTCACCGTCCTCATACGGAACAACGAGTTGGAACTCCTTGAAGCATTGCATCTCCTCCAACGCCCACCGAGCCTCGGAGACTTCCACTTCTGCCTGTCGAGCGGCGTCAACCGCCAGGTGCAACTCACACACCGCTTTTGCAAATTCGGTCTCACTCACCATGACTTCTTCCTTTCTCATCCTGGTCGCTCACAGGTCCACAGGCGGCTGCTCTTGGTTCACAACCTCTTCGGTCTCACTCAACCAACTGCCCCATCGTGGATCCCAGAACCCGTCCAACGGATACTGATCAAATAAGTCGACGATTTCGGTGTCTTCCGACGACATCTCATCTTCCGATTCCATCAACCCCTTCGACTCCATCACCCTGTCCAACTCTCCTTCTTGCCAGGTGTCGTCAGGATCCTCCTTCCATTGAACCGCGCTAATGGCGTCCAACCATCGCTGTGATGCGATCCCAGCATCACGATCTGCCAACACATACTCGGCGACCGCAACCGCGAAATCCTCGCAAGGGTTCTCTTCCAGATAGAACCGCGCATCATGAGTCCCGTCATGGCCGTCCGGGCGTCCACACCACAACGCCGACCACCCGGGCCGGGCGTCTTCAGGCTCCCATGAGAACCGGCACTGCAGACGCCCCAGTACATTCCGTGCCCGCTCCAATCGGGCACTGGCAACACCGAACTCATCTCTGGCCCTGGCCTCAGCTGCCGCGAGCTCTTCCTCAGTCACAGTCGTATTTCCTGCCGCATTCATTTTCCTTAACCCTTTCTTTCGCCCAGCTTCGCTTCACTCCGCAAGATCAGCCACAGATCAAATCCACCGAGGCAGGCCCTTGCCCATCCAGAACAACTCATCAGTCTGAACACCAGCGGACGCATCGATCGCGGCCACGTGAGCATCCAACGCAGCTCTGAAGCTCTTATAACGGCCCTGCGGGTAGTTCGCCAACGGGGTATTGCGTTTCCAGCCATCGGAGTACTCGTAGATCCAGCAGATCTCGTAGCCGTCGAGGTCCTCAATCATCCAGGCTCCACCGTCTTCGTCAGCAACCTGGATTTCAGTGCGAAAACACGTACCCAGCCGGTGCTCGAACGCTTCTCTTTGTCCCATCATGAATCCCGCTTTCGACTCGTTCTCTCAACCGCTCACAGGTCCGCAGGCGGCTGCTCTTTGGGTTCATCGTCATCATCGAAACCAGTCCATGGACCGTCCTGGGAGTCAGCTTTCTCCCACACAAGTTCGACAACTTCGGGCACCTGATTCACTGTTGTCGTCAACACAGCATCCGACCCACCAGGTACACCATCACCAGTGAGGACAGCCGTCGAGTCTCTGCGAGCCGTTCGCATCGCTCCAGCACCTCCGAGGTTCGACTCGCTGACGATCTCGCCGTTATTGTCGACAGCTCGCACCCGCACATACGTCGCCTCTCCTGCGGTTTCGGGCCGATCCATTGTCTTCGTCTCTGTGCGAGTAAACACGGTGGACTCCCACAGGTCTTCGTCATAATCACGTTTCACCAGTTCGGGTTCGTGATGCTTTCCCTCCCCGCACCCGCCGAGCTCATCAACAAAGATGCGCAGTCGCATGATCATGGCCTGCAACTGGGGCAACCACATCCACATCGGGTTCACCGTCGGAGCGCCCTCTTCCCAGGCCTTCCATTCCAGGTTCATAGCTGCATGGAGTTCGGCAACGATTTCTGAGTGACGGAACCAGCAGGGAGGGATCACTGCCTTGGTGATCTTGAATTCCGCGATCAGCCAGTCCACCCAGCGGCGGAGACCCACCCATGCTTCTTGTTGAAGTTCGACAGGGATCTCCCGCCACCGGATCCCCAACCAGGCTGGGTGCGCGGTCTCTTCTGCCAATCCCATCAGGCCTGGATCGACGTATGACGACGTCTGGGTACTGCCGTAGACCTGTTCCGGGTCCGTGATCTTCGCTAACAGAGCATCGAGATCACTAGGATCCACATTGTCCTCAGATTCCGGAGTGGTGTCGGATTCGTCAACCATTGGTCCGTCCCTTCTTGTGATACTTACGTGCCTTTACTGACACTGCCTCGGCTAAGCGGCGCACCATTGCGCCGATGACCTTTGCAGAACGGCCTTCCCCGGTTTCGTCCCTCATCAGCTCGTGTGCCGTTGAATGGCACAGATCCGAGCACAACCAGTACCCCGCTCCACCTGATGCGACCGAGGCCGAGCACTCAATCGCGGTGTTGTAATCCACGCTGATTGAGTGCCATTCGAGATCAGCGAAACGTCCGCACACCTCACACAGCATCGGCTTCGCAGCACTGCTCGCGCTCATCGTGGACCCTCCGGTTGTTGAATCTATTGTCATTTCTTTTCCCCTCTCGAACGGAGGTAAGCAACGATCACGAGCGTTGCCCGTCGCCGGTCCCATCCGTAGAAGTCTCGTTTCCGGTCCATCAGCCGATGGACCGCTTGGTGATGGCCCCTGCATAGTGGCATCAGATCCTCGTCGGCCTCTCGCGCCGTCCAGGAACCATCAGCGTTCTCAATCACACCCTCATACGAAACGTGGTGCAGATCGAGACTGCCTGCATCCTCGAGCCGCACACCGCACACCTGGCAGGCTGGCTCAAAGCCCGAGCCACGGCGGTCGCGGAACCACCGGCGCCGCCTCCAGTGCCACTGTTGGGATCGCAGATACCCTGCTTGGTAGGCGTTTGACCCTGTCCGCGTCAGGCTCAGCCGACTCATCACTCATCACCTGAATCAGAACATCGTCACCGATGGAGGCTCAGGCTTGTTCTGCACCCCATCGTCGGCTGTTCGCGGCCGCGTCTCGTCGACCTCCGTGTCAGGTTCAACGACTTCGCCCTGAACCGTCTCTGCCGTCGTTGCCGAGGCCAGATGGTGCTCCCACCGATCATGCTCGCTATCTTCGAGCAACGACTGGGCGTAGAGCTTCTTCGTCATGTTGATTTCGGCGGCGTACTTCGACTTCCAATACGGGGTCAGGTGCATGAGCATCGGACGCTTGTTGCGGAAGAACACGACCGACCATCCGAACGGCAGTCGCCGCAGCTCCGAGACTTCGAAGACCTTCTTCTCATGCAGCTGTTCCGAGACCGTCGTTCCGTCGTTCTGCCGAGTCCGAGACGCCCTGAGTACTTCACGATTTCCCGCTAGCGTCGACAGAACCTCCAAGTCCTGAGTGTTCGAGGCTCCGCCTAACTGGATTTTCACTGTTGCCGCGTCGAATAGTGCTGACGCAGCTTGTTCGCCCCAGGAATTGCGCACCTGCGCCATGGACTGGAACACGGCCATGACGCAGATTCCTACACCTCCACCGTCGGCCATGAGCGGGACAAGTCCGTCCCAGGCTTTGGTGATGTTGGCGATCTCATCGAGCACGAGAGCCATTGGAGGATCGAGGCGGTTTCCTTCGCGTTTGGCTGCGATCTCTCGTCCACGTTCGGTGATGGCATCCATCATCGCCACGAGGAACGCACCGGCTGACGAACCACCGGTTTTAGTACCCATGATGTAGAGGGTGCCGGAGTTCTTGATGAACTCGTCGATGTTGAATTCTTCGGCCTTGCCCTTCGGGTTCATGACCTCGCGGACGGCACCGACGCTGAGGCCACTGACCGCGTTGGCGACGCCGAACCACTTGTTCGTCCGCATCTTCGGGTCTGACTCGATTTCGGATTCGAGGCTTGCTGCCCAGCCGGTCTCAGCCATTCCCATGGCTTCGTAGTCGCGCAGGATCTTCACGGCGTCTTTCGCGCCTGCCGGGGACGTGCCCCACCGCATCAGCGGGTCGACGCCGGCCCCGTCCAGGGCACAGGCATGGAGCAGGGACTGCATGATCGTCACTGCGGCGGGTTTCCACTCAGAGTTCGATGAGTCGTCGTTCAATCCGGTGGCAGAGATCAACGAGGTTGCTCTCTGGCTTGCGACGATTCCTCTTTCGCACCCGGTGATCGGAGACCACTTCAAGCTCGTCGGCTTTCCAGTCAATCCCTGCGGGTCGAACAGTGTCACCGGGCCTTTGCGAGCACGCATGCTTGCCGTCATCGAGTAATTGTCCGCACGAGATGAAGTCGTGATCACTGGGCCAGGAGCGTCGATGATTGCCTTCACGAGGACATTGACGCCTTTACCTGACCGTGGAGGGCCGATAAAACAGATTGATTCTTCCAAGGCAATCCACGACTGGATGCCTTCACTTCGTCCGAATTCGATATTGCCGAGTTCGGGAGCGATTTTCGCTAGCCCCACTGCTCGCAGTGTTTTCGCCTGGACCGACTTGTCGACCATTGTCGGTCTGACGTTCTTGACGGCCTTACCCGCCGCACGTGGGCCGACCGCTTTGCTCACCTCACGGCGTTTGGCGACACCGCGGCGTTCGCGCAGCTTCTTGATGAAGTACCCATCCGACTCGAGATAGTCCCGGTACTTCACGATTCCGAAGAGCACTCCCCCACTGATGATGAGTAGGGCGATCACCCACACGGTGCCGATAGCTGCAGTCGATGCTGCGCAACCTGACTCGGTGGTGCCAAATGCGGCGGCGTCGCCCGTGTTGAAGAATGAGAACACGTCGAAGATTCCTGACGGTGTTGCCCACGCCCCGCAGGCGAGGCGGTTGACCATCATGGCCAGCCCGGTAAGCAACGCGAGAATCCCGACGCACGTGGCGACGATGTAGAGAATGATGTCGCCTTTCGTCGACACCATCATCTGGTTGTCGCGTTCCTGGAACAGTCCCATCAGGCAACGTCCTTTCCTGCATCTGGGTGTGCCCAATCGGTGAAGCGTCGGTCCCCAACCTTGACGAACCGGGCATCATCGTCAGTGTCCCCAGCCGCCCTCAACCGTTGGTCGGTATCGAACAACGGAATTTCTTCATCCGTGAGGTCATTGCTGACGTGGAACGTTTTCTGCCCCATCCGCCACAGGCCGGTGCCTTTGGGCAGGGTCTTCAGGATCTGTCGCTCTTTGTCGTTGAGCTCCAGCTCTTCCGTCGTTGACCGCAGTGCTGCCGCGTCCTGTCGGTAGATGACCTTGATATCTGCATCAGCCAGCAACGACTTCGCCATTGCAGCCATTTGGGATCCTTGATCACCGGCCATATTCAAGTCCGAGACCTTGTGGAGGATGAGGATGTTGAAGATGCCGTAATCGCGAGCGAGTTTCCAGTTCTCGACCATCCGCTCAAGGTCGGCCCGAGACGTGACTGCATCCCATCCCTCTTCATAGACGACGAGGCGTTGACCGGCGTCTGGGTTCGTCACCATCGCTTCGATCCAGGTGCCGCAGCACGCCGACGCTACACGCCGTCCAGCCTGGGTTGCTCCTCGCAGGGCGGCTGTGTCGATCGACACCGCTGGGACGTCGGAATCGAAAGTCACGGTAGACAGTCCGTCGAACATGCCGCCGACGTCGCCGGTGAGCAATCTCTCCAGCGACATCACCAGATCTTCGCAGGCACTCGCGATTTTGGCGGGGGCCTTCTTCTCCGCGATCTTCAACGCATCGATCACGTCGGGAATGATCATCATCCGCCCAGCACGTTCGGCAATCTCCAACGCACCTTCGACACCCTCCTGCAGCGCATTGTTCTCTGCTGGGGTGAGATCGTCTTGTCCAGTGAGGATCTTCACGATCGTTGTGAGGATCGAGAGACGACGGGTCCGCACCATCATCTTCCATCCCTCGTCCGTCAGGCGGTTGCCCATGCGGTCAATTGACGGGCGCACCCCTTCTTCGAGGGGATTGAGGCGAGTTGGGAGGCCGGGGCCGATCTGAATGACTTTGCCCTTGAGGCGGTGAATCACCTCGGTCCACTCGCCCTTGAGATCACTGGCTACAGCGAGCTTCTTCCCGAACTGCACCAGCCGAGTCGTCCATGACTTCGCCAGCGACGACTTTCCCGTTCCCACCGTGCCAAACAGCAACATCGCCATTCCCGAGATGATGCCGCGTCGGTACAGATCCCACGGGTCCGCGCAGAACAGGCCACCGCCGTAGAGGTCTTCACCAATCGGCGGTCCCGACGCTCCGAGGTTCGGACCCGCACAGTACGGGTACGCTGTGGCCGCAGTGTGACCGGCGACTTTCACTCCCCCGTCGGTGAGCATCGTCGCGCCGCGTCCCGAGTTCTTCCGTGGTTGGCCGCCGGAGGACCAACGACGTTTCGGAAAGCCTGCGTTGAGGTCTTTTTTCGGCTGTGCCTCAGCCAACTGTCGTTGCGCCTCAAGGCCGAGGGTACGTACTGCCTTGGCCTGTTCCTTGCGGGTCTTCTTGTCTCCGTCGATGAACGCGAATACATGCTGCTTTTTAGCCATTACACACTCAACCTGCCCAAAGGAGTTGCTGATGCCATGAACGCACTGTCTTGCTGGCCGTACTTCACTCGAACTTCACAGTTCGCGCGTGCAGCCGCAGTCTTCAACTCGGAGATGTTGGCATCCATTTCTTCTTCCGAGAACGCCGAGACCGTGATGAGGATCGTCATCTTCAACGCCGCGTGCCCGCGCACGAGTTCCTCTTCCTCCTGGTCCAGGTCCTCGATCTGTCGGTCATTGCGTCGGGTCTTCTGCTTGCCCAGCTTCTGCCGGATCGTATCGTTCGTGCCCCAGGTGGCCCTGGACCGTTCGTTCGTCTTCAGCGCCTTACCAATATCGCGGGGTTTCATGTACACGCTGACCGTGTGCCTGAAGTCCCCGGAGAAGATGAACCCGGAGAGGAATCCCAGTTGTGCCTGAGAACGGGGGAACTCCGAGATCTTGAATGTCCGATGCAGGGCGTTCTCGGATGAGAACGTCGCCAATGAGTCTTTGGCGTACTGGGGTCCTGCCGCTGACACGTTTACACCGTCGTCGCCGCGCTCTGAGATCTCGACCGACGACGCCGGGTCGAATGCTGATCGCACCAGTGCAGCCAAGGACCGGGGAGAATGCCACCGAACCACTTCTGTTCCTGACTCTGGCAGGGCCGATTCGATGGCGCCCATTGCCACGAGTGCAGTTTCCATGAAGCCACGGATTCCCCGTCCTGACGAGTGAATGCGTTTCGCCAGTTTCGTCTGGCTTAAGACGATTGACATCCACATTCCGTGGACCGGTTGGCCCTCAGCCGCTGAGAGCATGTCCACAAGTGACTGGTGCAAGAACTCATCGATGCCCTCACCGGCTTGGTGGACTCTCTCCCCTGTTTCCGGATCTTCGACGACTTGAGCGTTGTTGATTTCGTGGTCGTAGTGGTCGAGGACGGCAGCACCAGAGACAATCGTGGTCTGGTCCGACATCTGCACTCTCACTACCCCGTCGATACCGGCGATCGTTGCTTCGGCTTCTGCCCAGGCACGCAAGCGTGCTTCTTGGTTATCGAACGATTCGAGGCCAAAGGCTTTATGCGTTGAGATTTGGGCGACAATGACGCCTTCTTTCGCTGTCGGGTCATAGGCGAATGCGGCTCCCCCTGGCATCTGGTACACCAGCAGTTCACCGAACTCACCGGGCAACAGCAGGCGACCTGGCTTCAGCGGGGCGATGCGACCTTTCTTATCCCGAGGGGTGTCTTCACTGCGCTTCGGCGGGTCAATGACATCGAGTTCCGGCATCAGCTGAACGCCCTCGTCACCGATAACAACGTCGATGCCTTCTTCTTCGGGCATGAACTCGTTCTGCCCGGTGCGTTTCCGACTCCAAGAGGACACGAATACTTGCACCCATTTGAGGAATGATTTGCCGAAGACCCGTGGAATGCCGAGTCCGCCGAACACGGCGACTGTTCCCGCCGCTGCCAAGGTTCCACCGGGGAATCCTCCCGCGATGACGAAGACCACGGCGATAACCATTCCGATTCCGAGGAACAGAACCTGAGGGAAGTCGAGTCCGAAGACGACTCCGGTCGATTCCTCGCGCCCGAACCGGGCACCGTCCCATTCGCTTTCTTCACTGTTGAGTGTTTGCATACTCATCGTTTTCACCTTCTGCCTGTAAAGAGACGGCGACCGGCCCTGGAGGCCCCACCAAATGATTTCCTCACCGCGCTTGTGCTGCTGCGCATCACTCGCTGGCCTCCTCGCCCGATACCGCCGTAGACCCGGCGCTGACCGGCCATGGCGAATCCGCCGGCTGTCTGCTCGAGCATTCGCGCTGAGTCGGGTGTCATGAACGAAATGATGCTGATCATCACGATCGGCATCGCCGCCGAGATGAGCACCAACACCACACCAGCGGCCATTTGAACCCAGTCAGACCCGATCGAGGCCATCGTGATTCCGAACTTCGTGACCGCCGCCGCGATGGGTTTGGCCATGAGAAGAGCCACTACCAAGCTCGCCCATTTCGACGCGATTCCCTTTGCCGCGTCCCACGACATTGAGAACACTCCCACGGGAGTGAACATCGCCAGGACTAGAACGATCACGGTGCGAAAGAGCATCATGAGCATGAGGATCAAGCAGGAGATGAGGATGACGCCTGCCACCAGCCACGGCAGGATCGACTGTCCTACCTGGTCTGTGCCGTTGGCCATGGCCCAGATCTCGAAGCCCGCATCGACTTGGACTCCCCCGGCGTTGTTGTTCGCCGATGGATCCCACCAGAGTCCGAAGAGGCGCAAGATTCCGCCGACGCCGACGTCATCGCCGCTCGTGTCGCCGACGCCGACCTCGAGGATCCACTGCGTGAGTTGGTCGGTGCCGGTCAGTCCTAGGTAGACGATCCCGGCGCAGATATACGTTGCCGGTACCGCGAGGACGGCTGAGGCGAATGCACGGATCATCCCTGCCGTCGATGCGCGATAGATCGACATGAAGATCTGGATCGACAGGAAGATAATCAGCAACGGAACCATGGCAATGACCATGACGTTGAGCATTCCGGGATACTCCACGGTGTGCTGGTACACCCCGCCCTGGTAGACCTCGATCTTGCCGCCGATGACGGCCAGCCACCAGTCCGATCCCCCGCCGTCGGCGGTGAATGAACCGACTCCGAATGCGCCTTTGAGGAATTCCCAGGACGCGATTGCGAATCCGTCGATGGATTGCTGGATCAAAGCCTGGAGGGACTCGCCCCAGTCTTTCCAAGGACCGTCGAGGATTCCTCCCCAGTCCTTGCCCTTAGCTAGATACATCATGGCCTCTCATCGGTGCAGTCGGATCACGGGAACAGGGGAATTCCGGAGAAGTACATGACCGCACCACCGATGGAGCCGATAATTGCTGCAGCAACTGCTCCGATGAGCAGGCCCTGCAGACCCAGTGTCTGACCGTTCCCGGCGCCGAAGACCTTCGAGGCCACCCACACGAGAGCCGCGCAGACCATGAAGATCACCAGGCAGGCGATGACCGTACCGATGATCTGTCCACCGAGAGTGCGGAAGAACCCCATCCAGGGGGCATCGAATCGTGGTTTGATTCCTGGGTCGTAGCCCTTGGCGAGGACGTCGAGACTGGTGTTGATGATTTCAGCGTGTACAGCGTTCATCTTTCTTGGTTCCTTTCAGGGATTTCTCGGCACGGTGCCGGGAAGGATAGGGAGTGTTACTTCACGGGGATGCGGAACATTCGGTAGCCGTATTGCTGGTCATCGGCTGCTTTCGGATCTCCGACAAAGGTTTCCCAGAAGATCACCTCAACTGGTGCGCCCTTGGCGGCATGGAAGTTGGTGTTGTCGCAGTTGCCCTTTTTTCCGTCGGGCTGCCACTGGATACGGGAGTACATCGGACCATGCGCCTCGAAGTACTTATCGCGGTCTTTCAGCCAGTCATCCTTGCTGGGCATATCGCCAAGGTTCGAACCCCAAACCAGCGACTTGGTCCACGCCTTTTCGGCAGGCCACTTATCGGCCCCCATTTCGCGAATAGCGCGGCCCATCTTCCCGGCCTCTGCTTCACTTGGCATGTACTTCTTCTTCGTGTTCTCGTCCATCGGCTGTTCCTTTTTTGCCTTCAGGTGTTTCTTCGACGAGATCGATACTGTTGACGTGCACTTTGAGTGCGGGGCTTTCCGGTCAACACGGATCGTTTTCTGTTTCGCTGCTTCAGGAAGCAGGCCCTCAGTTCTCGAGTTCGTCGATGACCACTGCACTCCCCCGCCGATGGATCCCAGCAGGATGGCACCGAGGAAGAACATCGCCACCCCGAGCTGGCCCTTCTTCACCCAGTCCTGCATCGAGAAGGTCTTCCCGGCCAGCCAGGTCAACAGCAGGCACACAGCTCCGACGACGGCAAGGGCGATTGCTGACCCGAGGAACCACGCCGCAACCGTGTTCAACTGCGTCAACGGTGGAGCGATATCTTCAAGCATCCAAGTCTCCAAAGTGGGTATGTACTGTCGTAGTCGTTTCTCTCTCCGGCCAGCACATGTCTGTCAGGGCACAAAAAAGGGGCGGGCGTCCTCCGTGTGGAGAACACCCGCCCCTGATGGCAGATGGTCAGTTGCGAACTACTCGAACAGCCAAAACAGTGCGCTCACTGCCAAGATGAAAACCGCCAGTACCAGACCGGCTAGCGCGACGTAGCTCAGTAGAATTCCGGCGGTCACGATGAGGCGACGTACCGTCTGCGTCCACGGCACGGCCTCGGTTGCGTGATGGTCCCGATTTACATTCATAGCGGTGGCTCCTTACCTTGCTTATCTGTCCTCGAGGTCCAGATCGAGTTGTGCGGTCTCGACCGCGACGATCAGATCCTCTCGTGCCCGTTCAAGTTGGTCCTCAACGCTACGCCGCAGCACCTCATCCTGTTCTTGCCTCTGCAGCAACACCGCTTCCATGCCGGTGAAGTGCCGACCGTACTTCAACGTCCGGAGTCTCGATTCCAGGCTCTGCGCGCGCGCCTGAGTCTGCGGCTTTCATCAGCACTGTTTCGGGAAGATCCTGCGATTGCGGTGGGACAGTCCATTGCTTCGCCACCTTCCGTCTCCCACGAAGAACGCGGTAGAACACGAAAGCCCAACCGGCACACGCGGTAACGGCTATCAGTTTGACTATCCACGGCACATCCTCCGCACCCCACCCTGGCCACACCGCCATACAGGTGATACCGGCGACGGCAATCAACAGCCTCACCACGGTCGCCTTTGCCGGGAAAGGGCTGTACTGGACTACGTCGACGTGGACCAACCGTTGCCCGACGTGGGGGCCACGGGGAATCTGGATTCTGTAGTCTCGACAATGCCGCCTGACATGCCACATCATTATCGTTCCTCAGCCGATTGAACGAATGACTGAAAGTCTCTCAGGACCTGCTCTGCGCTCATTTCGTAGCCGGTGTTGTTGCCTATCGCATTGACCGCCGCATAGTGGCGAGTCCTGGTTTCTCCAACGTTTTTGATGCCCAGGTAGATGCGGTCGCCTTTAGCCAGCGTCGTCACCCATTCGATGGCTTGAGTATTCACGAGGGTTTCTCGTGACTCCTGTGAGTTCGTCTCAGCCGTCACGTGTTCGTCGAACCGTGTAAGTCTGATCAGGCCATGTCTTAGTTCCTCCTGTTTCGGTGGTCGGCGTTCCACTTCGCTGCCGCGAGTTTCGCCTCACCCACGTCGGCGTATTCGTGAATCTCTCTGCCAAGGTGCTCGAGCTTCCGCCGAGTGCTCATCCACCGCGCGCATGCCGTGCTGGTTTCCACCTCGATAGCTTTCCGATCTTCTTCGAGCTGCTGCAATTCATCGTCGTTGTCCACGGCATCAATGGAGATTCCCGCCAGTAGTCGCTGTGCTTCCATAAGTTCCTGTTGCGCCCGGTGATGGTCCGAGGCATACAGCATCGCTTCTTCGACCAGCGGAACTATCTGAGCCTGGTATTGGTCGGTCAATAGTCCGCAGGCGGCGAGGCGATCCATTCCTGTCTCAACCTCGACAATCAGCTCCGCGACAGTGTCTACGTCATCGTCGGGAATCAACGGTGCCGCCCAGCTGTCCGGACCAAGGGCATCGTATTTCGCCCAGCCGGCCGCTTCCCGCTTGGCCAACCACGCTTCGAGCAAATACAGGCCAGCACCTACAGAGACGCTGATTCCAGTGTTGGCCATTCCTGCCCAGATACCGTTGAGGACTTCCCCCTCACCTGCGAACAACGAGAACGGTCCAAACACGGTCAGGCCGACAAACACAGCTCCTGGGAGCAACCAAAAGAGGGGAATATGCAGATCAGGCGATAGAACGTATGGGGTCCACGTCATTTCCCGAGCAGTGGACAGGACATTCCTGGGTGGACGTTGACTCAGTGTTTCAAGCTCGACCTCACCGACTGGCCCCAGTGCGGTAGCTCGCTGTCGCTCTGGTGTGTAGTAGGTGACCTCTCGCACCACGGAAGAAGCGTATTTCAGTACTCGTTGGCGTGCCTGCATCGTGTCCATCACAGTGTCCACAGCAGCCACAGCAGGAACACCCACACGCCCATCGCCACGACGCCGCACCCAGCCAGTAACAAACGGCCAACGGGTCCGTGGAAGATTTTCGGCAGATGTTCGGGCGCATCATCGTCTTCGATCGGGACCACGTTCTCCAGGTAGTAGCTCCACCATTTGCGGAACCTTGCCCGGTTCCGGTCGCGCAGCATCCGCCACCGACCGAACAGACCCTTGTATCTGTCGCCGTTACTCGTACCAGTCTGTCCTGTCTTTGTGGTCTCGCTCGCCTCATCGAGGTTGATGTTGAGACTGCCGGTCTCGTTCTTCTTGCTCATCGTGCCTGCCCTTTCGAGTCCTTGGCGCTGAGAACTCCCAGCGCCACTTCCAGAAGAGTCTTCGTCGTCGATACGTATTGGCGTACCGTGTTCCTCTCCCATCCCGTCACTTTCACCACGTGCTCAACCGGTACCTGACCAATCGGTCCTTTCCACGAGCTCATCGCCTGAGCGGTCTCTCTCGTCCATGACCCGGACTCGTCAGCACCTGGCAGGCACTCGATCAGGTCCGTGATCCGTATTCCCCGACCGCTCACACTTCGTTTGTGCTCGATCGCGGTCCTGATCACTTGGCAGTGGAGTTCGAACAGTCGTTTGCAGTCCCGGACCCGCTGTTCGCTGAGTCCAAACGCGGTTGACGCGGTCTTCACATCGGATTCGAACTTCAGGTGGGTGAGGAACCCCACCATGAATGCTTGAGTTTCCATCACCGATGCTGCCGCCGAGATGACCGGTCGCAGCCAGGTCATCGTTGCTAAATGTTCGGCTACGACGACCGCGATGTCCGTACCCCACGACCGAGGGTCTGAGGCCGCGATCCGGTCAAGGACTTCCTCAACCGCGGCAGGAGAGTCTTTCGGCCCGGACACCAAGTCAGCCGGATTGCGTCGAGTCTCAGCGTCGATGAGATCGGCCATTCGATTGCGAGCGATGCCCGTGATCCATGCCTCCAACTGACCCAGCTCGGGGTCGAACCTCGACCGGGCTTTCCAGGCCGAAACGATCACATCACCGGCAACGTCTTCGGCCCACCGGGACAACCCGATCGCGGACATCTTTGGCCGGATGGTCCGCTTGGCCACTGTCTCGACTGCGGTCAACAACTGTCGTTCAGAGAATGGTTCTTCGTGCTCTTGCATGGTTCGCCGTCCTTCCTTCCCCATCAACCGGCATCCCGGTCGTCTGTCGGGTCTGACCGGTCGCGTGACCGGACACTCGGGCCGGTCATGTCCACGACTGTGACCGTCTGGTCCCGGTCAACGAGTGACCGGACATCGGCATCGAGGGCGTCGTATGTCGCCCGGTCGAGCTGTTTGGGGAAGTCGAACTGCTTGCGGCACCCAGGGCATGACCGGGCACTCCAGCCAGAATCAGCGTGGTGCTTGATCGGACACTTCCGGTCACCGCTCGAACTGTGGCCGACTGACCGGCCAGCGTTGCTTCGGTCACCGAAGTGGTCCATGACCGCTGCCTGCCACTCGGGACCGTCGTTGACCAGGCTGCGGCGGACAAACGCGTCCGGGGAGCCGACCGTGCGAGCCGACCGACCGATGATGGCCTCGGCCAGCCACACAGCCCGGTCACGGTCGAGAGTGACCGTCCAGTGTCCGGCCACGAGCGCGACCAGCTTGTCCAGGTCCACCTCACCTCGGGCATTCGACACTCGGCAGGTACCGAACCGGACCTGGTGCGACTCGGAGTCGTGCTGTCTCGGATCTCTTTCGTTCTTCGTCGTCTTCTGGTCTGCCTCGGCTCCCGCCGATGGCATGTTCTCGGCTGTAGTTGCGCTGGAACTCATAGACGACGACTGAGGGGTCTTATGTGGGTTCTTATTCCGCGTGCGCGATTCAAAGGAACCACTCTGACCCGGATCGTCCTGAAATGTCCGGTAGACCCCCTCCGAAATGTCCGGTAGACCCCCTCTACCGGACAAATTGCCCGGTAGTGGTGTTTTCTCGGTTACCGGCGAGTTATCCACAGGGGTGAGGTGCCTACCGGACAATTTGTCCGGTAGTGGTGTTTCCTGGCCTCGTGACCTACCGGACAAATTGTCCGCCTGGGTCGCGGCGCCCCTGTTCGCATCGGTTTCCGCCGGTTCCTGGGATCGAATATCACGCTTGCTTTTAAGGCCAATAATGGTTCCGCTCGGTGACTCGAATGGGTCCTCTGGGACCTTCTGCTGGTCGTCGATAGCTTGAAAGCGTGCCAGCGCCTCTTCCTCAAGCACGATGTAATCGCTGAGGCGCACGTTCGAGTACAGGACTCTAGTCCGAGGATCTCTGAACTCACCGCGACGTTCGTAACGAGTGATGATGCCTTTGTCCTCGAGGGCTTGGAGATGCCGCCGAACTGTCTTCTCGTTTAGGTACGCTTCCCTGGCCAGTGTGTCCACGCCGTCCCAGCATGCCCACTGTTTGTTGGCCCTGTCGGCCATCATCCAGAGCAACACGAGCTGTCCAGGGGGCAGTTTCGCAGCGGAACCCATCTGACGTGCCCAATTCAATGCCTGAACACTCATTGCTTTTCCCTCCTTCCAGTCGTCTTCTGATGTGTCATCACGGTCATTGCTTCGCTGTTTCTGGGAAGCTGCGGTTGAGGCTGAAAGGAGTAGCTACGGGCACCCCGTAGTCTCGGATGTGCCAGGACACCGCGTTGTTTTCGCGGAGGATCTCGAGATGATGCTTAACGTTCTCCACCCTCATTCCCGCAGCGGCACTCAGGGTTTCGAGCGTCTCGTCCGATTCCCACTGGTCATTGACCGTCATCGTCATCAGCCACAGCAGAAACAGCTGCTCGGGCGCAAAACGGCCGGTCCGTGCAAGTTCACGCGCCCACTCTCGGGCTTCGTCACCGGGTACTGACTGCATGCTCATTGCCTTCGTCCTTTCCCTCATCTCCGCACTTCTTCGTTCCTCGGGTCTCTCCAGGAATCTCGTCGAGAAGATCCAACTGGCCCGGCATTTCTCCGCCGCTTGCTTCTGGTGTCTTCGTCATCGTCATCACTCTCCGAGTTCCCCTTCAGGGCCGTGGAAGTCGATATTGATGTCGACTAGCGAGGAACCCCAGGTGTAGATGACGGCGATCCAGTGCCACCACCACCGCACGTCTAGCCACTGCAAGTACCACTGCCCGGTTCGGTACAGTTCGCTGAGCGTGCCCAATGTCATCAGGACGGCTAGTACCGCGACGAGAATGAATCCACCGATCTTCATCACCAATCACTCCTCTCTGAGTTCTGTGTCTGAGATATTGACTCGGTAGTCAGTCATCACGGTCACCCGTCTCTGCATCGAACCCGGCAGGGGTTTTGTCTGTCCCGGTCCTGAGGAAGACCAAGGGCTGCGGCGACCTCGCCTGCTCTTCGTCTCCGGAAGCGACGTAGACGAGGCAGGGCCGATCCTGACCAATCCGAATGGCTCGACCGATGATCTTGCAGGTTCCCCAGAAGATCACGAGGGTCACAGTTCCTCCGGCCACTTGTTCTGCCGGTGCCTCACGCACCCACTCAATGGCATCGACGAGAATCGGAGCCTGTGTCAGATACGCCACCACATAGCTCACGCCAGCAAACCAGCCGCCGATGCCTAACAGTTGCCGCAGTTTCGAGGACTTGCGTTGATACACCGTCACCGGCTGGTATCGGCCAGCCAAGTCTTCGCTGACGGCTTTACCCATCACTGCCCCGGCAGAGCCAAGGCGCATCGGCCACCTGGGGCGATGCTCAGCAGGTTCAGCGCGGTCGTTCTCAGTGCTCATTGCTCGTCCTCCTCAATGGCTATGTCTGGCCGCTTCGTGGAAATGCGGCCTCTCCTCGACCGACCAATCTGGTCCACAAACCACCAGATGATGTATGCCAATACCGACAGCGCAATCAGATACAGCAGTGCGTGCCCGAGCATTCGCGTTGTGGTGGGTGACAATCCCAGCCATTCAGCGTCGAACCAATGTGCAGGCAGAAACTCGATTAACGACGCCACCGAGTGCGTGGGGTGATCAATCATGACTGCTCTCCTTTGTTCAAAAGCCCAGCAGCGCTTGTGTTCCGTTCGTGCTTCGGGCCGCTCCAGATACGGACCATCAAACGCGCGATCACGACGAGGACTGCACTGGCCACCGCAAACGGCATCGCGATGTACAGACCCACGATCAGCAGGAACAGCGGTACAAAACCGATATTCACGATGGCGACATCGATCCACGGCGACACGCCTCCTTCGCCCGAAAGCAGGGCCAAGGTGACCGCGATGCCGGCCATACCGATGAGGACCAGGAGCCGCTTTGTGGAAATGCGGCCTGTCTTCGACCGGGCAATCATGGCCAGGATCCACCAGATGATGAATGCCACCGCGAACAGCGCCGCCAGGTACAGCAGGGACACCTCCTGGACGTTCCCGAACGACTCCGTTGTTTTCGGCGGCGTAGTCGGCCAGTCAGTACCAACCCAATGTGGAGGCAGAAAGTCGAAATACGATGGCATCATTGCTCACCCTCATCACTGGTCGAGTCATCCGACTCGTCGAATGCTTCTGGTGGGAGATCACGGGCATCGATGATCACGGGGTCGCCGAGCCCTGCTTCCATCAGCCCGGAGATACTGGCGTCTTCGGGCACGGCGTTGATCTCGGACTGGTAGTCTTCCCAGATGGAGTCACATGTCGCGCAGGCTGTGTCGGTGCACGCTAACCGGTCGAATGCTGCGAACAGCACCCGGGAGTCGTCCTCCAACTGGATCGCGATCAAGGGTTTGCCGGTGAACGGATGCAGGTGCTTGATTCGGGGCCACTGCATCCTTTTGACCGTGGGAGTTGCTGCAGGATCGTCGTGGTCCACATGTCCCGCATAGAGATATGGCACAACCGTCTTCGTTCCGAGCAGATGAGCGATGTGCTCTTTAAACGCTTGGGGCGTGGTCGTAGTGTTCTCAGGCATCGTTGACTCCTGTGAAGATGTGGGGATGGGACTCGCGCAGTGCCGACAGGCGGCGGCGTCCGGTCTTATCGCTGAAGCCGAACTCATTCGCGAGATCAGCACCGGACGTTTCCTCACCCTGCGCGGCGCGTTCAGTGATGAACTCGATCAGCGCGTCCATGTCGGGCGAGGACGTTTTCGGCTTCGCCACAGGCCGTTCAGGTTCTCTCTCTGGTTCCTCCGGAGTAGGGACACTGGCCAGCCATGGGGTGCGCGGGAGAGCGAACTGCTCACCGTCTTCGGCTGCTTGCGCCGCCCGCGAGGCCAGCGCGTCTCTTTGTGCCCGAACGACTTCGAGGTTCGTGGCGTGCTGTTCACGTGCCAGCTCAGCGTCCTGCCTCGCGGCTTCACGTTCAGCCTCGACCTCGAGCTGTTTACGTTCACGCTCGGCCTGCTCGGCCAACCACTCTGCCTCGGCCTGCCTCTCACGACGCCGAGAGATTGGATCCTCGACGGCGACTCGGGAGAGCTGCTCGGTCGCGGCGAACACGGCAAAGGGGACCATTCCGGCAATGACAGCTCCGATGATGCCCTGCCATGAACCTGCCTGAGCATCACCGTATGAGAGCGCGTGAGCGACGTTAGCGATCACGGATAGGCCGGTGAACGCGGCCAACAGCACCCACGACTGCCAGGTCTTCTCGCCACGTGTTTTATGAATCAGGATCGATCCGGCGTAGACGAGGATCGCAGTGTCAATGAACGCTGGGACTGCCCAGTGCATCCACTCGGGCAGACCGAGCCAGGACGCGACTTCCATGAGCGCGACGAAGCTGATCGCAAAGGCAACGAGACCAGCGAATGCAACACCGATAGTGATGAGGCGAACGAACCGATGATCATCGGGGTTGATTCGCGATTTCGGGCCAGTGCTGACAGCAGTAGTCGACTCGTTCGGTGTACCCTGGTTCTGCCTTTGAATTCTGCTAAATGCTCTTGCATGGTTCTCTGGCTGGGCGGCCTCATCCTCCACGGGTGAGGTCGCTCTTTCTTCGTCAGAAGTGGTGTGCGCCAGTGCTGTGTTGTCAGTATTCATGGTTGCCTCTCTCACTGGTCGACCGGGCCGATCCAGTCGCATGAAACTCCGCCTTGCCCGTTGTCGCCGTCGTAGACGACGCAGGTGATCGTCCGCCCGTCTTCGAGGACGATGGGTTCTTCGTGCAGTCCTTGCCCGTCGCCTCGTTCATCAACAACCGAGGGGTCGTTGGTCTCGTTGGATTCGTCTTCGGGAGCGTCCTCGACCTTGGTGGGCTGGCATCCTGCCAATGCGGCGGTCAGGATCACTGTTGCCAGAAGAACGGTCGGCTTTTTCACGGATGTGGTCTTCATGGGTCTTCCAATCACTTGGTCTTCGTGGTCGTGATCTGCTTCATCACGAACGGTTCGATTTCAGGGATCTTCACGACTTGGTCTCCGACAACGGGTTTGAGTGCCTTGAACAGTGCACGCATTGTCCGGTCGCGGTCATCGTCTGTGGTGTCGGAACGACGCAGGATCTCTACAAGGTGGGCGGCATCGTCCATGACTCGTTTCAGCACCGGGTCGAGGGATGGTCCGCGTCCGAGGAGTTTGGCCTGGTGTTCACCGTCGAAGAGTGCCTTGTCGAAGTCGTCGACAGCCGCGCGGTATCCCTGGAGGCGACTCGTGCTGTGAGGCTGGGCCTCCCATGAGTCGCGTTCGCTGTTCGCAGCTTCGGCAGTATCGAGGATCCGCACAGCGAATTTCTCGTGTGCAACGTCGTGGATAGCGGGGTACTCGATGAGCAGGTCGAGATCCGTATGCCACTGATCCCACCGTGCCTGAGCCGCGTTATGTCGGGTTACTGCGACTGCCGCCTCATCCCACACATCGGTTGACGATGTGTCGTCGTTGGTCAGGTTCTGCGCTTGACCAATATCGAAGGGACGGGCCATCAGATACTTCGCCAATGCGAACATGATTGCTGCAGCCGTACAGAGAGCGATGAACGCTGGAACGCCGATTGACAAGACCTGCTCGTTAATCCACATTTCCAAAGAGGGTTTGCCCGTGTCAGCGGCGAAGAACATCATGACCGGCTCCGGTCGATGACTTGGAGGTTCGTCATGGTCTTCTTGATTGACCCGACTGTGTCCGAGTGGGTTAGCGCGGCCTGGAACGTCGGTGCCGGCTGGGTTGCCATGGCTGAGAGCAGATCGGAGAGGACGCCGAGGGCATCGGCGACATCGCGGCCAAGATCTTCAACCTTGTCTGCTTCGAGAGTCGCGAGGTCGGACACTCCCCCGCTGAACGCAACTTCGAGGAGCTTTGACTGTTTCTTCACCATCGGCAGTGGTGCCGCTGCTCCGTAGTGGAGTTCCCGGATCGCACGCACGACATGCTCACGACCAGGAGTATTACTCGACTCAGTGAGGTCCACGGAGGCGGGTTCGAGACCAGACGTAGAAGCGAGGCCGAAGTCTTCTGTCTCGTCCTCATCGATGACTTCAGCATCAATGATGTTCTCTGCCGTATGGTTCATCGTGGCAGGCGGTTTCGGAGGCTGTTCGCGTTCGTAACGCTTTCCATCCAGGCCAATTACAGGTTCGGTATTTTCACGTGATTCATTTGAATCACCTGGAACGCTCAGTCTGCGGACTACGGTTGGTTGGCTCAGGTCCGTCGCTGACGCAATCCCGCGAGTACTCATCCCCGCTTCACGCAGCTCCGCGATTACCTGCTCTTGAAGTTCCTTAGGGGGTCGCAAACTTACGTCTCGGAATTCTTCGTCCAGATAGTCCTGCCAGGATTCGTAGCCCAGAGCAAGCCAAATACGCCCTCTCCAAGCGGTTGAGATCTTGACTTGCAGCGACCCATAGTCGGCCCTTAGTTCGTCTGTGAGTTCACGGGCCTCATCGGCTGAAAACTGGCTCACAAGCTCGGTGCTCATGCTGACACCGCCAGTTCCGAATCGATCCCTTCGACGAGGCTCGAGAACGGTATATCGAGTGCCCTTGCAAGACCGACAAGTTCGTTCATCCGCCACTCAGTACGGCCGTGTAGCCGAGATGAGAATGTCGCCGGTGTCAGCCCAATTGATTCTGCGGTTTTCTGTCCTAGCCAGTCGCGACGCGCCATGGCTGCTTTGATGTTGCCCCTCAGGACCATTTGATAGGTCATGGGGACGACCGTAGTCCTGTCGGGACTATTCTGCAAGCTACAAATGTCCCGTGTCGAATATTTTTGTCGCCGGGGCTATGTCTCAGTGCATGCGGAGGATATAATTACCACATGAGCACATCGACAGAACCGGCAATTGATCTAGAACGAACCGCCAACCTTAAAGTCAGCAGCGAAGTCAGAGCATGGTTGGCACGTAAAGGTCTGAGGCAGATTTGGCTTGCAGAACTCTTGGGAGTCGGCCAGTCGGCAGTTTCTAAGCGCCTGCGTGGCGTTCTACCGTTCACTGCCCCCGAGCTGATGATGATCGCAAACGCGCTTGGCGTGTCTTTGGCCGAACTCCTTGGCGAACTTGTGAATGAGAAAAACCCCCATCCAGTGGATGGAGGTTCTTCGAATGGTAGCGGGAGGGGGACTCGATCCCCCGACCTCACGATTATGAGTCGTGCGCTCTAACCAGCTGAGCTACCCCGCCCCAGCACCGCATTTAAGCGGCACGAGAGCCCCGAAAGGGATTCGAACCCTTGACCTTCTCCTTACCATGGAGATGCTCTACCGACTGAGCTATCGGGGCAACAGGTAAGAATTTACACGGCTTCGCGCAGCGAGGGCAAATCGGCGTTCGGTGACGTCACTCACAGACTGTAGGAGTTCACTTCACCGGGTCGAATCGCCCTGCCAGGAAACCCTGCAGACGGCCGGGCTGGTTGGTGATGATGCCATCGACCTCGGCATCGAGGAGCTCACGCCATTCGTCCATGGAATCAGCCGTCCACACGAATACGCCCAGGTCATTGTCACGGATCTCGGTGACAACCGACCTGCGCATGGAGAAGCCCTTGAAGGAGGGATTGATCGCGACGGCACCCAGGACCCGCGCCAACTCGATGTCTTCAGGGCGCGGGACCATGCGCAGAAGGAACCGCGAAACCATCGGCAGCATGTCTCTGCAGGCCGCCAGCGTCTCGGTGTTGAAGGACTGAACGACCATCCGGTCAGCGGTCCCGGTCGCAACAACGAGTTCGGAGATCTGAGCCACCGCACCGGAGGACCACTCACCCTTGAGTTCGAGGAGGAGCTCACCGCCTCGGTGCTGGATATCTCGCATCACGGCTGCCAGCGTGGGTATCCGGACACCGGTGAATCCCGGCCCCATCCAGGAGCCGGCGTCGACGAAGGAGAGTTCTTCCGCCGTCAGATTCGCCACCGGTCCTTTCCGATTCGTGGTCCGATCCAGATCCGGATCATGGAGGATGACCGGGACCCCATCGGCGCTCGTCGAGGTGTCGACCTCGATGAAGTCCACGTCGAGGGCACGTGCCGCATCCACTGCGGCGAGGCTGTTCTCCGGGGCCACTGCGGAATAACCGCGGTGCGCGATCACCAGGGGACGCTTCGAGGAACCAGGTCGCTCAGTGATGCCTCGTTCGTGCAGGAACTGCAGAAAACTCATACGCCCAGACTATGCCCTGCCCCGGCCCTCGCCTCAATCCAGGCACACCCAGTCTCCCCTCATCGCCCGGTCACGCGGGACCTGAATCGTCTTCATTATCTTGAATGCTGAGAAAGGCATAGGCACTATCCGAAAACAGGCAATAACGTACTCTCTGTGAGCTGCTTCATATCCACGCCGTTGCGGATGTGACGACCGAGCCCACACGACACTCACCATCTTCGAAAGGATCGCTATGGAAGGCATCTATGCTGCCGCGATCGTGCTCGGCTTCATCGCCATCGGCGAATTGGTCTCGATCTGGTCCAAGGCCCGCATCCCCAGCCTCCTCGTGGCGATGCTGGGGATCTTCATCTTCGCCAAGATCGGCATCGTCCCGGACACCGTCGTCGACGATTCGATGCTCGTCCAGGTCTACACCATCCTCGTGGCTCCTCTACTCTTCCACATGGGTACGCTCATTCCTCTGCGCGTGATGCTCAAGCAGTGGCGCTCGGTCATCATCGCCATCTCCGGAATGCTCGTCGCCGTACTTCTCATCTTCTTCATCATCGCTCCCATCTTCGGATTCGAGACCTTCGTGGCAGGTTCGGGACCACTGGCGGGCGGGATCGTCGCCACAAGCCTCACGACCGAGGGCCTGACAGCGTCCGGAGCCGCATCGGCGATCATCGTGCTTCCGGCTCTGGTGCTCATGCTGCAGTCGCTGCCGTCGATGCCGATGACGAATTTCCTGCTCCGCCGCTATGCGACGAAGCTGCGTGACAGCGGCGAACTCCACGAGCTCGCGGCGGCTCATCAGGAGGACGAGGCCGACGCCGCTGAGAAGAAGAAGCTCGTGACGCTGCCGGCGTTCCTCGTCGACAACCAGCTGTTCATGCTCTTCCTCATCCTCGTCGGGGGCTCCATCGCAACCCTGCTGTCGGGCCCGACGCACATCCCGTCGTCGATCCTCGCGCTCATCCTCGGCATCGTCGCGACCGCAATCGGCCTGTCCCCGGACAAAGCGATGGAGCGGTCGAACTCCTTCGGCATCGCCATGTCCGGCGTGATCGCAATCGTCATGGCGCCGCTGGTCTCGGCCTCGGTGCAGGACGTCATCAACGCGTTCCTGCCCACCATTTCGATCCTCATCATCGGCGGCATCGGCATCGTCGCCGGCGGCTACATCGCTACGAAGCTGCTGAGGTGGAAGGCCACACTGGGAATGTCGGTGGCACTGACCGCCATGTACGGCTTTCCTGCCGACTACCTGCTGACCAACGAGGTCGCTCGCTCCATCGCCCGCGACGAGGACGAGAAGGAAGCCCTCCTCAACGTCATGTTGCCACCGATGCTCGTCGGCGGGTTCACCTCGGTCAGTGCCGGTTCCGTCGTCATCGCCAGCGTCCTCGTGGGAATGCTGTGAACACCCTTCTGAGCGAGGCGAATGGCCTTCTACCCCAGCTGCAGGAATTCCGACGACGGCTCCATTCCCACCCCGAGGTCGGCCTCGACCTGCCGCACACCCAGGCCGCGGTTCTCACCGCCTTGGAAGGACTCGTTCTGGAGGTGAGCTCTGGCGTTGAGACCACCTCGGTGGTGGCAGTCCTGCGGGGAACCCACCCCGAGCGGCCGGCGCGTGCTCCGGCTGTCCTCCTACGCGGCGACATGGACGCGCTGCCCGTCGAAGAGCTCACCGACGAACCGTTCAGGTCGACGAATGGGAACATGCACGCCTGTGGTCACGATCTGCACACCGCGGGGCTCGTGGGTGCCGTCCGACTGCTGCATGCGCACCGGGAAGAGCTCGCGGGCGACGTCGTCTTCATGTTCCAGCCCGGCGAGGAAGGTTACAACGGCGCCTCAGTGATGATCGACGAGGGTGTCCTCGACGCTGCGGGGCCACGGGTGATCGCCGCCTTCGGAGCCCATGTCCACATGGGCTCCAGAGGAGTCGTCTCAACGAAGCCCGGCACACTGCAGGCCGGTTCCAATGTCCTCCACATCACCCTGCACGGACGCGGCGGCCACGGATCCCAGCCGCAGTCGGCGATCGACCCCGTCCCGGCCCTGGCCGAACTCGTGACCGCGCTGCAGAACATGGTCAGCCGACGCATCAGCACCTTCGACCCGATCGCCCTGTCCGTGACCCAGCTGATGGCAGGTGAGGCTGTCAACGTCATCCCCGCCTCGGCGAGCCTCGGTGCCACGGTCCGCACCCTGTCCCAGGAGTCATTGGACACGGTGCGCGCGCAATCGACACAGTTGGCTCGAGGAATCGCGGAGGCCCACGGATGCACCGCCGAGGTGGACTTCCAGGTTCAGTACCCAGTGACCGTCAACGACGAGGCTGAGACTGCATGGACCATCGATCAGGTCCGCGGCCTGCTGGGCGAAGACCGGGTGGAGGTCTCACCGCACCCGATCATGCCCAGTGAGGACTTCTCATTCGTCCTGCAGGAGGTTCCGGGCACCTACATGATGCTCGGCGCCAAACGCACGGACGTGCCCGAAGAACGGCAGGGCGACAACCACTCACCCTTCGTCATCTTCGACGACACAGTGCTCGGCGATCAGGCGGCAATGCTGTCTCACCTGGCCCTTGAACGTCTGCGCGCGGAGATCTAACTCCGCTTCCTCTGCCACCACCGCCGAGGCTGCTCCCGCTCCTCGCCCTGACCTGCGGTCGGGGCCGGGGGCGGGTTCGTCGTCGGCGCAGCCTTCGCAGCTCGGCGCCGGCGCCAGGCCGCAACCTCATCCTCGACCTTCCGGGGCGGAGTGAACACGGGCGGTCCCTCGCGCAGATCCATGATGGCGTCACGGACACGATCGTTGAACCCGGCGAGATAGCTGCGCACGTCGGCCTCCTTCGAAAAGGCATCGAGCGTGTCCTCGAGGACGGCGTTCTCCTTGCGCAGCTGGAAGGCCGCGGGAGCCACGCCGCTCATGTCTTCCTGATCCATCTTCGCCTTGACCCACCAGTCGGGATCTTCCGAGTTGTGGAGACCGGACAGGGGCTTGCCCAGACCGGGCAGGTCGTCGAAATCGCCGCGTCTGATCGCCTTGTCCAGAGCGGATTCGACGATCGCGTTGCGATCCTCGAGCGAACCTATGCGGCGGGGAGGCTGTTCTTCGTTCATAGCGACGATTCCATTCGGCTTTTCTTCCACAGTAGAGAAGCGCCGGGGGCCGCGCAATGGGGGCGAATGCGAAGAAGCCCCGTGATCCGAAGATCACGGGGCTTCTCACTTCTGCGTGGCAGATGAAGGATTCGAACCTTCGAAGGCAATGCCGGCTGATTTACAGTCAGCTCCCTTTGGCCGCTCGGGCAATCTGCCGCAGTGTGTGCTCGATGAGCACTTGAAAATACTACAAGCACCCACCCCGAATCACCAACTCGATAGACGCAGGTCACAATTATGCGTCTCGACTACACTCGGTGACCAGATACTCGTCCATCTTCTCACCGCACAAGGAGCATTCATGGCCAGCGAATCCTCATTCGACGTCGTCAGCAAGGTCGACCGGCAGGAGGCCGACAACGCATTGAACCAGGCTGCCAAGGAGATCAACTCACGCTATGATTTCCGCGGCACCGACGCTTCGATCGCCTGGACCGGAGAAGCCATCCAGATGAAGGCCGTCAGCGAGGACCGCGTCAAGGCGATCCTCGACGTCTTCCAGTCGAAGCTGGTCAAGCGCGGCATCTCGCTGAAGTCCCTCGAAGACGGCGAACCCTACCCTTCGGGCAAGGAATACCGCATCGATGCCAGCCTCAAAGAGGGCATCGACAAGGACAATGCGAAGAAGATCTCGAAGTACATCCGAGACGAGGGCCCCAAGGGCGTCAAGGCACAGATCCAGGGAGAGGAGCTGCGCGTGAGCTCGAAGAAGCGCGATGACCTGCAGGAAGTCATCGCCCTGCTCAAGAGCAAGGATCTCGACCTCGACCTGCAGTTCGTCAACTACCGCTGAGCCGCAACGATCGGTGAGCAGCACTCCCCTCACCCACATCCCCGCTTGCACCGGCCACTGGCCCTCGCTTCGACCAGCATGTCTCAATAAGACGCTGCCTGACGTCTCGAGACGCTGCTTGACAGTTCAAGACTCTGCCTGACGGCTCGAGACGCTGTCTGAGCTGGTCATGACGGCAGATGTCGGCGATGGTCGTCTGCCCCACCGCCGCCCCGAGCCTGACGGCACGATGGTGGCATGTCCAGCACATTCCCCACAGCCACCGTCATCGGCTATCCGCACATCGGCCCGAATCGTGAGCAGACGAAGGCCCTCGAGAACTATTGGGCAGGGCGCATCGATGCCGAGGCGTTCTCACGGTCCATGCACTCCCTGCGGCTGAACACCTACAATCGCCTGCGAGAGCTTGGTTTGGACGAGGACTATTCGATCCCCGCCTCCTACAGCCACTGCGACCATGTCCTCGACACTGCCCTGAGCGTCGGACTCATCGAGTCGGAGCCCATCGGCACCGACTTCGACCTCGATGAATACTTCGCCGCGGCACGGACCACGGGGCAGACAACGCCCCTGGGGGCCGACAGGTGGTTCAGTGCCGACTACCGCCATCTGGTGCCGGAACTCAAGGACTACACACCGTTCAGGGCAAGGCCTCAGCACCTTCTGTCGCTGGTGTCGGAGGCACGAGCCGCCGGTCACACGATCCGACCTGTCCTTGTCGGTCCCGTGACCCTACTGGCCCTGGCGAAGACCAGCCCCGACACGAACATCTCGGCGTTCGACCGGCTCGACGAACTCACTGTCGCCTACCTCGACGTCATCAGCATTCTCGCCGCGGCCGGAGTCGACTGGGTTCAGTTGGACGAGCCTGCCCTCGTGACCGACTTCGACGAACACTCCGATTCCGAGCTCGCCGAGGCGGCCTCCCGTGCCTACACCGCCCTGAGCAGGTCGACCACTCGCCCGCAGATCTTCGTCACGGCCCCGCACGGAAGTCTGCGAGCAGGGTTGTCCGCGCTGGCGCATAGCGGCATCGATGCCCTTGGTGTGGACGTCTCAACAGCCACCCGCGCGTCCGATCCGGGCTCCGTTGCCCGCATTGCCGCGGAGACTCCACCCTCGGTCCACCTCGTCGCCGGTGTCATCGACGGCTGCAATGCGATGGCTGACAACCTGTCCACCAGCTTGTCGGTCTTGGAGGACTGTGATCGCGAATCGCTCAGCGTCTCCACCTCGACTTCGGTGCTGGATACGCCCCACGCGGTGTCAGTCGAGACCGATCTGAACGTTCATGAGGCTTCCTGGCCCTCCGCCGCCGAGGAGAAGGTCACCGCGGTGAAGACCCTGGCAATCGCGTTCGCCGATGACACAAGGTGTGGCTCACCTCGAGTATGTCGACCACATGGCCCTCTGCGAGAAATCGGCGACCCGCAGCAGCTCGTTGCGTCTCACACCGTGCTTCGCCTGGACAGCCAGACCATGCCAGTTGGCCTGCACGAAGCCGGCGACGACATCACCGTCGGTTCCGCCCAGGATCTCGCCCTCGTCAATCGCCCTGGTGACACGAGTTCGGAGAAGTCGTTCGTTCTTCGTCAGCATGGTGGATATGTCTCCGCGCGCCTTGTGCGTCGCCGGCACCTCTGACATGACTGCACTGGTGATGAGGCAACCGGGGTGCGAGTCCGCGGGTTGAGTGAACTCGATGACCGAGGATCTCAGCAGCTCATCGACGACGGTCCTGATGGACTGCGCGGCGACTGCCTCTTCATACAGAGCGGTGTACCTCCGGGCGTAGACCCGAACGGACTCGTCGAACAGTCCGGATTTGCTGCCGAATGCCGAGTACAGGCTCGAAGTCGAGATACCGATCGCCGAGCTCAGGTGCCGAGTCGACGTTCCGCTGTAGCCGAGGCGCCAGAACAATCGTGCGGCGTCGAGCACGGCCCGGGCTCGATCGAACTCGAGTGGCCGTCCGCGGTTATTCGCTTCCACCCTTGCATTGTAGAGCGTCTGCTCCACAATTGCTTATGGAGCAGACGCTCCAGAAATAATATGATGCCGAATCTGAGCTCAGGCCAGTTCCCTCGGGATGTAGTACAGGCCCTTTGAGTCCTCTTCGACGGTGACTCGCAGGCGGTCGTCGACGCTGACGAAGTCGTTGACCTTAATCGTGCCCTTGGAGTCGCTGAGTTTGCGGACGGCGAAGGCGGGGATGAGACCTTGACGGCCATCGCCGTCGACCGCCAGCGCGTACTTCGGGCCCGTGGCCCTCACCTTCACCTCGATCGTGTCGTCGGTGGCCGAGGGCACACCGGTGTCGAGGTCGGGGTTCGTCAGGGCGGAGAGTTCGACCGCGAGGGTATCGGCCATGTCATCGACAGTTGCGAGCATGTTCGCCATCGCCCGGGCGAACTCACCGTGCAGCTCACTGGGCTTCATCGCCGCGCCGGGTTTGTACATGTCCTCGTGAGTCAGCTCGCCCCAGGCGTCTTGGAGCCTGGTCTTGACTTGGATCTCGGCGAAGACCGGCTCACCCTTGTCGGAGGGAATCTGCAGGGTCACGTGGCAGGCCCGGTAGCCGCTGGGCTTGGGTGGGTCGACGTAGTTCTTCTGCTCGATGAGGACGAAGGATCCCAGCTGCTGCGGATCCGTGAGCGAGTCGAACATCATCTTCTGGTCGCGCGGTGATTTGCACAGCACCTTGACTCCGACGATGTCTCGGATGTGATCCTCAACGTCATGTGGAGTGGAGATCCGCAGCTCCGGGTCTTCGGCGGTCTTTTCGACGAGCTTGGCTATGGTGCGAGCCGGATCCTTGATGCGATGCCCGTCAACATCCAAGCGGGAGATGTCCTTGTCCTTCAGGAGACCCTTCTGCTGCTGCTTGAGCCAGCGTTTGATTCGCACGGCGGCAGATTCCCAGGCGTCGCGCCGTTGCGCATAGGCCTGCGAGACCACTTCCCTCATTGCCGAATCCGCACTCACCGTACCTCCTCTGTCACAGGGTCCTCACTGCTCCCATCAAACCACGAGCGCGCCACCGATACAGTGACGCGCTCGCAGATTTCCGGATTGAGTTGTCGAACTCAGTGCTTTGTCGAACTCAGTGCTTTGTCGAACTCAGTGGCTTGTCGACCTCAGTGGCCCGATGCGGGCTGGCTGGCCGTTTCCGCCTGCAGATGGCTGCGGGCCTCGGAGAGCATGGCCTCGCGGGTCGCGAGCTTCACTCGCTCACGACCTTCGGCTTCACCCAATGCCTTCTCCGCAGTCTCCACCCGGTGATAGCCCTCCCAATCCACATAATCGACGCCCTTGGACTCAAGCAGCTCGACGATCGCAGAGTCATCCGGATACACAGGCTCCGTCAAGACACCAGCAGCACGGTCATCGAGAATATGCCCAATCGTCTCCAGAGCATCACCCTTCGTATGACCGATCAGACCAACAGGACCACGCTTGATCCAACCAGTCGCATACACTCCCTGCACCACATCCGCGTCAGCAGAGACCTTCTGGTCATCTGCATCCACGACTCGACCCTCATGGTTCGGGATCACCCGCTTGGCCTCGTCGAAGGGCAGCTGTGGCAGAGGAGTGCCGGCATAGCCGACGGCGCGATACACGGCATCGATCTCCCAATCATGGAAGGTACCAGTGCCATTGACTCCACCGGATCCGTCGAGCTCCATGCGCTCCGTACGCAGGCCCGTAACCTTGTCTTCGCCGAGGATGGCCACCGGGGAATGAAGGAAATGCAGGTGCAGACGACGCTTGGCACCTACCGGCTCACGCATTGTGAAATCAGTCAATGTCTTTGCGACCTGTTTGGTTTGGTTGTTCGACTCGATCGCTTCCAGCGACCCGTCATCGAACTCATAGTCCTCGGGGTAGACGATGATATCGACGTCCTTGACATGCCCCAACTCACGCAACTCCAAGGGGGTGAACTTCGCCTGCGCAGGACCACGCCGACCGAACACATGCACATCCGTGATCTTCGACGACTTCAAACCCTCGTAGACATGATCGGGGATCTCCGTCGTATGCAGATCGTCGGGCTGCTTCGCCAGCACACGCGCCACATCGAGGGCAACATTGCCATTGCCGATGACAGCGACCTTCTCTGCATCCAGAGGCCAGGCCTGAGCCACGTCCGGATGCGAGTCGTACCAATTGACGAAATCCGCGGCACCGTACGACTCGGGCAGATCCACTCCAGGAAGACTCAGCGATGCATCGACGAAGCAACCGGTCGAGAAGATCACCGCATCGTAGCGATCGGTCAACTCCTCCAAAGCGATATCAACGCCGTACTCAACATTGGAGAACAGGCGGATGTCACCCCGGTCGAGAACCTTGATCAGCGCATTGATGATGCCCTTGATCCGCGGATGATCCGGAGCCACTCCGTACCGGACCAGCCCGAACGGAGTCGGCAGACGTTCGAAGAGATCAATGCTGATCTCGAAGTCACGCTCAGCCTTGGTCAGCAGATCGGCCGCATAGATCCCGGCAGGGCCGGCACCCACAATAGCCACACGGAAGGGACGCGTCATTCTCACACCTCTCTAGTAAGTCATCTCCGATTGTATCGGCAAAGAAGGTCCTCCTAACAAACACGTGACGAAGCTCGCATCTCGACCTTCGGCTTCATCTCAGGCATCAGTCGGAATCGCCAGCTTCCTGTGCGTTGCCTAGACTCGCCCTGTGAATGCCTCTGCACCCGAAGAATCTGCCTTCCGACGCATCGGACTGGGATATGGAACCGCTGCCTACATCATCTGGGGTCTCATTCCCCTTCTCTTCGCCGCTGCGGCTCCGACGGGCGCGTTCGAGATCGTCGCCCATCGGATCATCTGGTCGCTGATCTTCTGCGCTATCCTCCTCTTCTTCGCCAAGGGCTTTGTCCGCACCTGGTTGGTGATGCGCTCGGGAAAGATCTTCTGGCTGCTTGCTCTGGCATCCGTGCTCATCGCTGTGAACTGGACAACCTACGTCTACGGCATCGAAACCGGCCGCCTCGTCGAGATCTCGCTTGGCTATTACCTCAACCCGCTCATCTCGATCGGTCTGGGCGTCGTCCTCCTCAAGGAGAAGCTGCGCCCACTGCAGTGGGCCGCGGTGGGCTTCGGAGCGGCAGCAGTAATCGTGGTCGGCATCGGGATCGGCCGCTTTCCCTATCTGGCACTCACTGTGGCGCTCTCCTTCGGCCTCTACGGCCTGGTGAAGAACAAGGTCGGTGGGAAGGTCGGTGCGCTCGAAGGCATGACCGTCGAGACCGCTGTACTCACCATTCCCAGCCTCGCCTTCCTCGCCTACCTCGCTGTGCAGGGCAATGGGACATTCATCGGATTCGGGCCTTGGCACGTTATCCTGCTCCTGGCCACAGGACCGCTGACGGCGATCCCGCTCATCCTCTTCGGCGCAGCCGCCCGGAGAATTCCACTGTCCTGGGTGGGAATGCTGCAGTACATTGCACCGACGATGCAGTTCGTCCTCGGCGTCGCAATCTTCGGTGAGGCTATGTCGACGACAAGATGGATCGGGTTCCTCATCATCTGGATCGCCGTCATCCTGCTGTGCACGGACATGGTCCGGCAGAACCGACGGCGACCGCATTTGGGCTGAGTCCCGATCACTGGTGGTCCCACGTCACAGGCAGTCCGGTGCCACCAGTGGTCCGACAGGCTGCTGCGACTCACTAGACTCTGTGTGTGATCGCAGATTCAGCCCCCGATGAGAACGCCTTCCGCCGTGCAGGGCTGATCAACGGACTCTCCGCCTACCTTCTGTGGGGGCTCATCCCCCTGCTCTTCGCAGCTGCAGCCCCGACCGGGGCCCTGGAGCTCGTCTCGCATCGGGTCGTCTGGTCGCTGCTCTTCTGCGCAATCCTGCTGACGTTCACCGGCGGCTTCAGACGCACCTGGGTTGTGGTGCGCTCAGGTCGGACCTTCTGGCTGCTCACGCTGGCCTCGGTGCTCATCGCGGTCAACTGGACCACGTTCATCTATGGAGTCGAGACGGGCCGCCTCGTCGAGGTGTCACTTGGCTACTACCTCAATCCGCTCATCTCGATCGGCCTGGGCGTGATCTTCCTCGGTGAGAAGCTGCGTCGCCTGCAGTGGACTGCTGTGGGCTTCGGCCTCATCGCCGTCGTCATCGTCGGCATCGGCCTCGGTCGGATGCCCTACCTCTCGTTCACCGTTGCCATCTCATTCGGTCTCTACGGACTCGTGAAGAACAAGGTCGGCAATCGGGTCGGAGCCCTCGAAGGCATGACGATCGAGAGTGCCGTGCTGTCCGTGCCCAGCCTGATCTTCCTCATCGTCCTCGGTGCGCAGGGCCTCTCCACGTTCACCGGGTTCGGTGCCAGCCACGTCATCATCATCCTCATCACCGGCCCGGCCACGGCGATTCCACTCATTCTCTTCAGTGCTGCGGCGAGAAGAATTCCGCTGTCGTGGGTCGGGATGCTGCAGTACATCACCCCGACGATGCAGTTCATCACCGGAGTCTTCGTCCTCGGTGAGATGATGTCGACGACCCGTTGGATCGGATTCTTCGTCATCTGGATCGCCGTCGTCCTGCTGAGCGTCGACATGATCCGCCAAAGCCGCCGCAGACCCTAGCCACCTCCCCCGTTCCCGGCTTCACACATCGCTGCAGAGCGGCTATCAATCGTCCACGAATCCGGCGCACCCTTGACAATACAATCACCTACATGGTTCATTAGTTGAGTAACTAACCAATACACATGGAGCTGATGTGATCGACGAAGCCAAACCACTGTTCGCACAGATCGCCGAACAGGTCGAGGATTCGATCATCAATGGCACTCTGCCGGAGATGTCTCGGGCACCGTCGACGAACGAACTCTCAAGCTTCTATTCGATCAACCCTGCTACCGCCGCCAAGGGCGTGAACCAGCTCGTTGCCAAGGGTGTTCTCGAGAAACGGCGCGGAATCGGAATGTTCGTGAAGGAAGGAGCCCGAACGTTGCTCATCAATGAATACAAGTCCACCTTCTCCGATAATTTCATCGCCCCGCTGCTCTCCGAAGCCAACAGGCTAGGACTCAACCGCGATGAAGTCATCGCCCTCATCGCCGACCGCTCGAGAGAACTCGGCACTTCACACAGCCTGGACCCCACCACCGCGAAGGGAAGAAAATGACCTCCGTCATCGACGCACGCGACCTTACCAAGAAGTACAAGCACGCCACCGCCCTCGATAACGTCAGTCTGTCCATCGAAAAGGACTCGATCTACGGCCTCCTCGGGCGCAACGGCGCCGGCAAGACGACTCTGATGTCCATTTTCACCGCACAGAATTTCGCCACAAGCGGCGATGTCGAGATCTTCGGTGAGCATCCCTACGAGAACGCTCGCGTCCTCAATCGGATGTGCTTCGTGCGGGAGAGCCAGAAATATCCTGAGGACTCCAACGCAAAGCACGCGATCGCCTCCGCGCGCCTCTTCTTTCCCCGCTGGGACCAGTCGTTCGCCGAGGAGCTCATCGACGACTTCCGTCTCCCCCTGAAAACACCGATCAAGAAGCTCTCCCGGGGTCAGCAGTCGGCAGTGGGAGTTATCATCGGCTTGGCGTCTCGGGCGGAGATCACCTTCTTCGACGAGCCCTATCTCGGCTTCGACGCCGTGGCTCGACAGATGTTCTACGACCGCCTCATCGCCGACTACGCGGAGTGCCCACGAACGGTTGTGCTGTCGAGTCATCTGATCGACGAGGTGGCCAACCTGATTGAGAATGTCATCGTCATCGATCGCGGTCGGATCATCATGGATGAGTCCACGGAAGAGGCGCGCACACGTGCAGTCAACATCGTCGGAGATGCTGACTCGGTTCAGCGTCTGGTCTCCGGTCGAGAGGTCATCCACCGGGAAGCGCTGGGGCGTGTGTCGTCCGTGACGATACTCGGTCAGCTCTCCGACGTCGATCGTGAGTTCATTGCGGACGCGAATCTGGATCTCACTCCGGTATCGCTCCAGCAGCTCATCGTGCGCACCACACAGGCAGACACCACTTCCTCGAACGAGGATGAGAACACCGATCCCCTCGCCGACACTGATGTCAGGAGTCTTCAGTCATGACCGCAACCACAGAAGCACTCGGCAATCAGAACTCGACTCGTTCGAATAGTCGGATACTCGGTGTCGTCCGGCTCCACTTCATGAACACTCAGACCTTCGTCTGGGTACCAGTCATCGTGCTCAGCGGAGTCTGGCTGATCACGCTGCTGATCTATTGGATCATCTCCGCCTCCGGAGTCGAAGGGCCGATGTACAGTGGTGGATCCCAGGCACCTCTGTGGTACTTCGCCGTGGTCGGAGCGCAGGCGATGAATCTGACCTTCTACTTCTCGCAAGCCATGAGCCTCACACGTCGCGAGTTCTATCTCGGATCACTGACCGCGGCAGGCATCAGCGCCGCGGCGATATCCACCGTCTTCGTCCTCCTCGGTCTCATCGAACAGGCCACCGATGGCTACGGCATCAACGGGTTCTTCGCCTACCTCCCCTGGGTGTGGGAGGGTGGGCCGTTCGCAGCGGGGCTGACCTACTTCGCCCTCACCATGCTCGTGTTCATCCTCGGCTTCTGGTTCGCCATCGTGCACAAGCGCTTCGGAGCTATCATCCTCACCACCGCGCTGCTCGTCATCGCACTCGTCTTGTTGGGCTGCGCCGCACTCATCAGCCTCAACGGAGCCTGGCTCGAGGTATGGATGTGGGTCCTCGAGACTCAGAGCATGGGACTGACGCTCTGGGCCATGGGATTGGGCGTGGTCTTCGCCGCGGGTTCGTATCTGACTCTGCGACGACTGACTGTCTGAAATCAGCTGACCGTCTCTGGTCGAATCAGCTCATGAGCATGAGCACGACCCCGGAGAGCACCCCTCCGAGGGCGACAGCACTGCCCATTGCGGTGGTGGTGCGCCAGCCGAGGGACTTTCCGACCATCACCATCGACGGGATGCTCAGTGCCGGAAGTGCGATCAGCAGGGCTCCGGTGATGCCCGCTCCCACCCCTGCGGCGAGCAGCGCAATGATGATGGGAATCTCGCCCCCGGTCGGGATCACCAGGAGTGTGCCCACAACAGCAGCGATGAGCACTGCGAGGGCACCGACCTGAGCCTCGAGCCCGTACACCCCCGACAGCCATGGACTGATGAGCCCGATGACGAAGACCAGGGCGAGGTGCTCGGGCACGAGGATGAGCGTGAATTTCGACAGCGATCGCAGGTAACGCTGGGGAAGAGACGACATCCTCGGCGGCTCCGGACTCTGCTCGGGAACCACTTCGGCGCGCCCCTTGATCCACCGGCCGATGAGCGCGCTGGCACCGACTGCGATGAGGATTCCGAACACAAGTCGGGTGAGAGTGTACTGCCAGGGCAGGACGAGCGCGAGGAAGATCAGAACTGCAGGGTTGAGGAGCGGATTGCCCACCCAGTAGGCCAAGGCGGCGCTTCGCATCACGCCCGAACTCCGCAGTCCTGCAGTCACCGGGGCCGCACAGCAGGTGCACATCATCGACGGCAGCGACATCGCCGCGCCGACGAGTGACTGGCTGGTGTGACTGCGCCGATTCATCACCCGCAGCAGCCAATCTCGCGGCACCAGAGCATCGATGGCCGCAGCCACCACGAGCGCCACGAGCAGGGCCTTCCACACCGCGATGAAGTACACCAGTGTGAAGTCCCAGGCTCCGGCCAAGGAGAACGTGTCCCCAGCAGCTTCGAACAGCGGGCTGCCGTCCCACACGGAAGTCTGGCTCATCGTCCAGGCCTTGTCCCAATAGGGCATCCACTTCGACCAGCTCAGGCCGATGATGAGGAAGACCACGAGCACGCCGAGTCCGACCCAGTCGACCGTGGTCAGTCGCCGTCGACGTCCTGCCTCAGCAGTCGCTTGGATCGTCAAGGATCAGATCCTCACGCTGTGCGTGAGACCACCGAATCGGCGAACGCGAACAGCGACTCCTTGACCAGTCCTTCGGGGACGGGAGCCAGCGCTGCCTTCGCGTCCTCGGCCCATCGAGTCGCTTCGTCGCGTGCACGGACCGTCACCGGGTGAGCGGCCAGGGCAGCACGGGCGGACTCGAGCGCTTCGTCGGAGGTCAGATCCGCGTCGAGGAGTTCGACCACCTCGGCGGCGGCCTTGTCACCGTCGGCCGCAGCGGCCCGGACATAGAGCACCGGCAAG
Source organism: Brevibacterium sp. UCMA 11754 (assembly GCF_021532275.1). Classification (GTDB taxonomy): domain Bacteria; phylum Actinomycetota; class Actinomycetes; order Actinomycetales; family Brevibacteriaceae; genus Brevibacterium. The sequence goes on along the minus strand of NZ_JACBOT010000006.1, from coordinate 58,396 downwards.
GTCGGAACGCCTTCGCGCAGATCAGTGCCGGGGGTCTTGCCCGACACTGCGGAGGCCGCAGTCAGGTCGATGATGTCATCGGCGAGCTGGAAGGCGATGCCGACACGTTCGCCGAAGACCCGCACGGGCTCGGCCAGAGCCTGGTCCGCCTGTGAGAACATGACCCCGAACTGCGCCGAGGTGGCGATGAGGGACCCGGTCTTGTCCGCGAGCACCTGGATATAGTGCTCGATCGCATCCGCGCCCTCGGGTAGGCCCGCAAATTCGTTGAGCTGGCCCAGGACGAGTCGTTCGAAGGTCTCGGCTTGGATGGCGACGGCCTCGGGGCCGAGCTTCGCCGTCACGCCGGAGGCCTTCGAGAACAGGAGATCGCCGGTGAGGATGGCCACGGAGTTGCCCCACACCTCGTGTGCGGCCGGAGCACCTCGGCGCACCGGAGCATCGTCCATCACGTCATCGTGATACAGGGAGGCTAAGTGGATGAGCTCCACGGCTACGGCCGCGTCGATGATCGCCTCACGATCGGCCTCGCCGAGGCGGGCCGTGAGCAGCAGAAGATTGGGACGGGCCCGCTTTCCGCCGGCTGCAAGGAGATGTTTTGACGTGGTGTCCGGCAGCTTGCGCGTCTGCTCGGTCACTTCGTAGAGCCTGCGCTCGACGGCTTCCAACTGTGTGGAGATATCCGCCGCAAGCTGGGCATCGGCACCAATAAAAGTCGCCGGAGAGGCTAGGTGGCTCATGTCCTCGTCATTCATCGTAGTCAGTGTTGTAAGTCGCTGGTGAGTTCAAGCATTGCTGGTGGCCGGCACGATTCGGGTGAGAGCTGAAATCACCCGGTCGATGAGATCGGCCTCAGAGACCTTCGGGTCGCGGTAGAGGTTCGCCAACAACTTCACGACGAACTCCATCACAACGTCAACACCCATACCGTACTTGATTCCGAACTGCATGAGTGCAGGGTGGCCGATAATGGCGGAAAAAACGCGTCCCAGAGTGAAGTAGCCACCCAGAGAATCGCCCACCAGCGCCGGATATTCCTGCAGCTTCTCCCGCATCACATGCTTCGGGTAGCGGGAATAGGTGGAGATCACCTCGGCGGCCAATCGAGCGGATTCGAGGGCATAGTCGATGCCCTCACCATTGAAGGGATTGACCATCCCACCCGAATCGCCGACGAGGAGAAGCCCCTTGTGGAAATGCGGGGTGCGGTTGAAGGCCATCGGCAGTGCCGCGGACTTGATCGGGCCCAACGACGTGGACTCATCGATGCCCCATTCGTGCCCCATGTCCGCGATCCACTGACCCATCATGGCGCGGAAGTCCACGGATCCGAATTGGGGTGAGGAATCCAGCAGACCGGCACCGATGTTGATCGTGCCGTCGCCCAGAGGGAAGAGCCAGCCGTAGCCGGGCAGAACCTCGGATTCGCCCGCCGAATTGCTCGAGCGCATCTCGACCCAGCTCTCGATGTAGTCGTCGGCATGCCTCGGCGAGGAATGATAGGCGCGCACGGCCACACCCATCGGTCGGTCGTCTCGCTTCTCCAGTCCCATGGCCACTGCCAGACGTGAGGACACGCCGTCCGCGGCGATCACGATCGGGGCGCTGAAGTGAGCCTCAGGTCCGACCCGACGACCGCGGTGGTCTGTTCCGGAGGCGTGGATGCCCTTGATCCAGCCATCCTCGCCGATGTCCGGGGACATGGCTTTGACCTGCTCGAACAGGCGGGCACCGCTGCGTTGGGCGTGGCGGGCGAAGGCCTCGTCCATGCCCATCCGCGGCTTCGTCAGACCATAGTTCGGGGTGCCGTCGATCTCGGGCCAGCCGATCTCCAAACGGTGCCCGCCACCGATGAGACGCAGTCCTCTGTTCTTGTGCCACCCCTCGGATTCGGGGGTCTCCATCCCGAGGAACCCGACCTCTTTGACCGCACGCGGGGTCAGGGCATCGCCGCAGATCTTGTCCCGTGGGAACCCGGACTTCTCCAGGATGATGACCTCATGGCCGGCCTGCGCCAGGTAGGTGCCGATGGCCGATCCGGCAGGGCCCGCCCCGACGACGATGACCTCGGCCTCGAAGTTGTTCATGGTCAGCGTTCGGCGGCAGTCGTGTTCGCGCCCGGCTTCAGAGCGTGGTGGACGGCGACGATTCCGCCCGTGAGGTTTCGGTGCTTGACCTGGTCGAAGCCGGCACCGAGGATCTGCTGCGCGAATTCGTCCTGGTCAGGCCAGGCACGGATCGATTCGGCCAGGTAGACGTAGGCCTCGGGGTTCGAGGACACGGCCTTCGCCACGGCGGGCAGCGCGCGCATCAGGTATTCCTTGTAGACGAGGCTGAAGGGGTCGAACGTCGGTGTCGAGAACTCGCAGATGATGAGTCGGCCACCTGGTTTGAGCACGCGCAGCATCTCTGCCAACGCCGTGTCGACATCGTTGACGTTGCGGATGCCGAAGGAGATGGTGACGACGTCGAAGCTGGCGTCGGAGAACGGCAGATCCATTGCATCGGCGTAGATGAAGTCGATCTTCGGGTGGCGACGGCGCCCCTCGGTGAGCATGCCCTGTGAAATGTCACCGGCGACCACCTCGGCGCCGTGATGGGTGAACGTCATCGACGACGTTCCCGTGCCGGCCGCGAGGTCGAGGACGCGTTCGCCGGGTCCGGCAGCCACGGAGTGCGCAACCGTCCGGCGCCAGGTGCGTGCCAGACCGAAGGTGAGCACATCGTTGGTGAGGTCGTAACGGGAGGCGACGTCATCGAACATCGATGCGACGTCATCGGGCTGCTTGTCCAGCTGAGCGCGGTTCATGGCACCATTCTCTCAACACCTGATGCCGGGGGGCGAATTCGCGGACCCGTTTCCATGCTCCTCACGGTGTGGAACCGGCCACAGTCATCATCGTCGTGCCGAAATCCTCGACTAGAGTGGGCCTGAAATGACTACGACCTTCGATACCTCTGACATCCGCACCGCGCCCCCGCGCCTGCACGTGCGATCTCGCTTCGTCGACGACGTCGAACCTGGACCCGGATTCCCCTTCGAATCCGGACTGCCTACGACCGTCGAACAGACGCTGGAGCTCCTGCCCACCTCGGCGTTCTCCTGCTGGGTCCGCGACACATCGGGCCTCATCGGCTTCGGTCGCACGCTGCGCATCCGTGCCCGCGGCCGCGATCGTTTCACCGAGCTCTCCGAGGCTTGGAAGGCCATCACGGGCGCCGCGACCATCGAGGACGAGGTCGACCTGCTCGGCTCTGGGCTGATGTGCTTCGCCACCGTCGCCTACTCGGGCGAATCGGAGGTCGATTCCCTCATCCACGTCCCCGAATTCGTGCTCGGACGCCGAGGCGGTCGCGTGTGGATGACGTCGATCATCGCCGAGGGCAACACCCCCACCCCGCCCGTGCTGAAGTCCGAACCGCTGCGCCGCGTCACCTCGGCGACGGCCTCCCCCGGTGACCTCGACAGCGCTTCCTGGGCGGACCTGGTCGCGAAGGTCTCGCACATGCTCACACCCGTCGGAGACTCCGCCGAGGTGGACGCCTTCGCCGACGATTCCACGCTGCGCAAGATCGTGCTGGCCCGTGATGAGCTTGTCACCACGGACGATGACATCGACGTCCGGTCCGTGCTGGGTGCACTCAACCGCAGCTACCCCAGCTGCTGGACCTTCGATGTCGCCGGCCTGATCGGTTCCACGCCGGAGCTGCTCATCGGCGTCGAGAACAACCGGGTGATCTCGCGCGTGCTCGCGGGCACGTATCGGGTGGAGAACGACCCGACGGCCGAGATGCCCGCTGCCAGGAAGCTGTTGAGCGCTCACAAGGACAGCACCGAACATGCCTTCGCGATCGCCTCGCTCCAGCGCAGCCTCGGACTCGTCGCTGATGATGTCACCGTCGACGAGCGGCCGCACCTGCTGCCCTTGGCCAACGTCATCCACTCGGCATCGGATGCTTCGGCCCACCTGCGGGAAGACTCATGCCTCAATGCCCTCGACATCGCGGCCGCTGTGCATCCGACCGCGGCCGTCGGCGGGTACCCGCAGGCCAGCGCGGTTGCCCACGTGGACGAGTTGGAACCGCTCGATCGCGGCCGGTATTCGGGCCCCGTGGGGTGGATGGACGACCACGGCAACGGTCAGTTCGGAATCGCCCTGCGCTGCGGACAGCTCGAGGACCGCAACCGTATCCGCCTGTTCGCCGGTGCCGGCATCATGCCCGATTCGGATCCCCTCGCCGAGGTGGCCGAGACCGAAGCCAAATTCGCTCCGATGCGCCGTGCGCTGGGGTTGGAATAGAACTTGAGCCTCGCTGTCTTGGCTGGGCCTTGCTGCCCCTTGGCTGGGCCTTGCTGCTCCTTGGCTGGGCCTTGCTGCCCCTTGGCTGAGCCTTGCTGCCCCTTGGCTGAGCCTCGCTGCCCCTTAGCTGAGCCTCGTAGCCTTGACACGTTGTCAAGGTTTTAAAGGCTCGTGTCAGTGGCTGTGTCAGTGGCTCGGCATAGTCTCTTCACATGTTCACGCATCCCGCGGATGACCCGGACCACCCCGATTATCGGGGCCCCGGATCGTGGGCCCGGCTTCCGGGCATCACCACCGATATCGATCGGTGGTGTAAGACTCTGCGTGACCTCGAGCCAGCAGACGATGCGTGGGAGGCCCAGACCCGCATCCGTGCCCTGGAAGAGCTCACGTCCGCGGCCGCCGCCGCTCAGGCCCGTGAAGCCGTCGCCTTCCATAGGCACCGCCAGCGCGAAGATGCTGCCAACGACGTGCCCAAACGCGAACAGGGGAAGTACGCAGGCAACGAGATCGCATTGGCCAAACGGGTCTCACCCGCGACGGGGCGCAAGTTTCTCTCAACGTCCAAGGCCGTCGTCAACGATCTGCCTCGCACCTACGAGGCGCTGGCCGAAGGCTCCATCTCCGAATCCAAAGCTCGCATCATCGCCGATGAGACGGCCTGGCTCACTCCCGACGAGCGTCTCTTCGTCGACGAGGAGCTCAAAGACCGTGCCTCCGTTGCCGGCAGTCGCCGGTTACGCACCGAGGTCCGCTCCCTGGCGGCCAATGTGTCCTCCGACAATGCGCACGAAAGGGCCGAAGCCGCGAGTGCGGATCGCCATGTGTCCTTGAGCGCACTGAACAACGGCATGGCAATGCTCAGCGCCACGCTGCCTCTGCAGCAGGCCGTTGCTGCGTATGAAAGTCTGGACGCCGCTGCCGCCGAGCACAAGCTCAACGGTCAGGACTTCGACCGCGGTCGCAACCAGCTGATGGCCGACATCTTCGTCGAACGGCTCACGGGACAGGACTCTGCCGGTGATGTGCCCACTGAGGTCCATGTCGTGATGGAGGCCGAGAGCCTGTTCTCTGACGGACAGGTTCCTGCGTGGATTCCGAGCTATGGTCCTTTGCCGGCAAAGACGGCTCGGAATTTCCTTGCGGCAGATCGGGCCCGGGCCTTCATCCGCCGCATGTTCACCTCACCGGACACAGGGCAGCTGGTCGGTATGGACTCACGCAGGCGAACATTCGGTGGCCTGCTGCGACGCATGGTGGTCTTCCGCGACGACGTGTGTCGGACCCCGTGGTGTGACGCCCCGATCAAGCACGCCGACCATGCGAATCCTGTAGCCGGAGGCGGAGAGACCCAGTGGTCCAACGCTTCCGGACTGTGTGCGGCCTGCAACTATGCCAAGGAGCACCCCGGGTGGAAGCACGAGGCGACTGCCGACGACCTCACCGTCTCCACCCCCACCGGTGAAGAGTACGAGACTGCCACTCCCCCGTTCGTCACCAAGTTCAGTCATCCACCGCCGAGAAGGTACACCGCTTCGGGAGACGCTGAGGAGCCCGCAGACTCTGACAAACCAGACTGCTGCGGCAGGTCCGGCGCAGCAGGTAGTCATCCCAGCGGCAAATCCGCGCCGGAAGCGAACGAAGACGTCGTCGACTTCCCCCGACTGAGCCCGGTAGAAGAACTCTTCGAGGAGCTGATGTTGAGGGACACCGGCTGACGAGGTGCCGCGGCGACAGAGCCGCCGGCGGTCGCGATTGCTGAAGCTCTTTCCACTGAACGGTCGTCGGGCCAGTCCCTCTGCTCTGTCCTTCTGTCCTGTCCTTCTGTCCTGTCCTTCTGCTCAGGTCCGATTGCTCAGGTCCGATTGATCTGGTGGATTGCTCAAGTCAGACTGATCAGGTGAGATCCACTTCGATGATCCGACGGCCGAGCGTCCGCGTTTGTGTGGCCCTCGTTTGTGGGTTGGCCGCTGCTTTGTCGTCCTCTACACCGCAAACAGCTTTCTCGAACTCCGCGATGAAGTCGTTGAGTAGGCTGGGCTCGTCCTGAGATCCCACCCACGAATATTCCCACCCATAGGCAATCGCGAGATCGCTGAAGTCCCGACCGTGAGGAACCGTGAAATATCTTTCGAGATACGGTGCCACATGCTCCTGCGAGTGTTCTAGCCCGGAGAAGATCGCACCCCCATCGTCGTTGAGGACGACGATGAGCACGTTCCCGGCCTCTTCAGCGCTCGGCGTGAGCAGGCCGCCCACGTCGTGAAGCATTGCAACATCACCGATGACCAGCACGACCTGTTCTTCGAGTGCAAGGGAGAGCCCCGTGGCGGTCGAAATCAGGCCGTCGATGCCGGCCAATCCGCGTGATGCGTGGACTCGCGCTCGCACATCAGTGGCCTCACTGAGATAGCGGATCGTATTTGAACTCGCCGCAAAGAGGTTGATTGTGCGGCCGGCCAGATGTTCAGTGATCGCCCGGGCGGTCGTCGGCTTCGACACGGCCGCATGCTCGCGCTCATGCCGAGATCCGGCAATGATCGCTTCGCCGGCGTTCACCCACTCGTCGCGCCACGTCGTGTCTTCACTCGCGCGCGAGAAGGTATCGCTGGCGCTGTCCTCGCCGCCGACGCGATCTCCGTGGAGGGTGCTGTCGCTGGATTCCTTGACTTCCGGCTCCGAGAACGACACCGATAGCGACACCGCGTCGACGTCATCGGGCAACCGCTGAACCAACACCTCGGAATCGGCAAGGAGCGCGGCGACAGGTCTGGTCAGAGTCGGCTTCCCGTGCACGATCGCAGTGCGGATCGCTGTTCTCAGGTCCTCACGTTCGCTGAGCACACGGGCATGCGCCGGAACCGCAACCGGTGAGTTCCGCAGAACAGGGGTGAGAGGGCTCGAGGGCTCAGCCAGGACTGGGATTGCGTAAGCCTCAGCCAAAGATTTCAGAGCCTGGGCAGAGTGGCCGCCGGCATCTCCGGCCACGATGACCGTGCCAGGAAGAATTCGGACCGAAGTGCTCCTCAAAGCATTCGTGGCGCGGCGCGCAGCATCCGCCGCTGATTCCACTGTCTCCACTGAATCCGCTGTCTCCACTGTCCCTGCTAAATCTACGGAATCCGCTGACTCCGCTGCCAACGTCTGCACCGTGGCTTTCCAATCGGCGAACTCCGTCACAGTCGGCACGAGCGGCACATCGAATTGCACGTTGAATTGGATGGGACCAGCTTTACCAGTGTCCGTGCCCAGCGAGAGCTCAACCGCCTCGGCGAGCAGGTGTTGTGCATCAGCACTTCCGGCAGGGACATCGACTCGAGCGCGCACATCGCTGAGCACCTGCGACTGGTCGTCGATCGTCTGATTTGCACCAGTCCCCCGCATCCGAGCAGGACGATCTGCCGTGATCGCCACGAGCGGAAGGTGACCGTAGGATGCCTCGAGCACCGCAGGATGCAGGTTGGCCACAGCCGAACCCGATGTTGTCACCAGCGCCACGGCGCCACCAGCACCCCCGGCGCCAGCAGCACCCCCAATGCCAGCGGCACCGCCAGCTGCACCGGCCGCCTTATTGCGCAGTCCCCGCGCCAGGCCAAGCGCCAAGAACCCGGCATCACGCTCATCGATGCGCACGTGTGTACGGATCACCCCCGCCTCGGCGAGAGGAACGAGCGCATAGATCAATGGTGCGGAACGGGACCCGGGTGCGATGACGACCTCGGTGACTCCCGACGAAGCCAACCCACGGGCAATCTGCTGCGCCACTGCGCTCGAATTCAACATCACCTGATATTCAACCACTAACCCACCTGCGGTTCACATTGACTCCCTACGGTTGACCCATGCGCCGATCGATTCTCTTCGCGGTTGGAGCGCGTGCAATCCGTTCGCTGACCGCTGCGCGCTCCCACAGAGGACGCTTCCCCACCCTCGACCAGAACAGCTCATTTCTCGGCCCTGAACCTCGCGGCAAGGACGCGAGGAAATGGTATATCCGGGACAAACGCAAACTCTCGAACCGACTGCGGGAGTTCTTCATCTACTCCCCCGCGCTCGGTCGCACCGTCGGAGTACGCGTGCTGCTGCCGGGAATTCCGCAGGAGGTCAGCCCGGTCATCCACCTCTATCACGGCGGCGGGGACGACTTCCGATCGTGGACGGACTTCGGGTCCGCCGAGGAGATCACACTCGACTCGCCCTACCTGGTCGTCATGCCCGATGCGGGGGCCGGCACCTACTCTCGTGTGGCAGTCGGCAGCGAGGTCCACGACTGGCCGACCTTCCACACCAAGGAGATCCCGAACTTCCTGCGCAAGACCTTCTCCGTGGACTTCGCACCGGAGAACCAGCTCCTGGCTGGACTGTCGATGGGCGGATACGGGGCGATGAAATACGCAGCCTGGCACCCGGACCGCTACAGCTGGGCAGCAGCCTTCTCCTCCCCGCTCGACCCTTTGTCTGCGATCCCTGCCTTCGACATCATCGCCATGCGGGAGGGCGCGAAGTCGATGACGCTGTTCGGCGATCCCGTCACCGACCGCAGCGAATGGATCGCCAACTCCCCCTACGGCCTCGCGGAGAACCTGCACGGCCTGAACCTGTGGCTCAGTGCAGGCTCCGGAAATCTCGAAGAATCAAAAGATCGTGACCTCCTCGAATCGATGGTCAACCAGCAGGGCGAGCGCTTCTCTGCGCGATTGAACTCGCTGGGCATCCGCCATTCGTGGTTTCCCCGCACGACGGGCCTGCACAACTGGAACAGTTGGGAACGAGAGCTGGGCGCCTGGCTGAAGACCCTGCGACGTCAGCGTGACTATGCCAGCTCCGATCACCGCAGCATCGAGCGCCGGAGTGGCGGCGACGATGACCGTCGCGGTGGCCCCCGCGTCGATGACCGCCGAGGTTGCCCCCGCGTCGCGGACGGTGGCGAATTCTCCTATCTCACCGGCCATGCCCTCTTCGACATCCACGGATGGCGAGTCGAGATCTCGCGACGCAGAGCTCAGGTCGTGTGTTTCGGCTCCGTCAGCACGGCTGGCTTCTCCCTGACTGGAACCGGAAGCTTCCGGGTACGCACACCGGGCCTGTACGAACCCGGTCGCCGATACGACATCTCCGTCACCGGGCCGATAGGCTCGAACGACTATCCGCAGCGCGCCGACAAGAAGGGGCGCCTGACGTTCACCGGGCGCTTGGCTGCAGCCATGCACGACCCGATCATTCCGGGCAAGCGCACTCAGCACTTCACGACGGTGGGTCAGTCCGAGGTCACGACGGTGCGCATCGCGTCGACGCCGGATGAATCGTCCGCGTCGGCGCGAGCCATCGATTCAGACACCGCAGCGCGAGCCATCGATTCAGACACCTCGGCACGAGCTGCCCCAGCAGACGTCCCGCTGCGAGCCGCAAGGTCAGCCGAAGACGCAGAGGACACAACAGATGTGTCGGAATCGGCACATGTCGATGACGGGTCTCAGACACCTACTGTCTTTGGTTATAAAGGTCACAACATCGTGACCGTCTTTCCTCCGTCTGACTGAACCTTGACTTCGAGAGGTCACCCATGAAACGCGTACTCCCAGCCATCGCTCTCATCGCCGGACTGGCACTGACAGGCTGTTCGGGAGCTGACTCCCAGGACAGTCAGGCCGAAGAAGCAGGCGGCGCCGCACAGCCCGCCGCAGAAGAGACCCCCGAAGTACAGCAGCTCGACGAGAGTCAGCTCAAGAAGATCATCGAATCCACAGATGTCGATGGTCAGTCGTTCAAGTCCGTCGATATCGGGGCGGCCTCCGGCAGCGAAGCGATCAAGGCCCTCGAAAGCGCCGAATACGAACCTGCTGAGTGCAAGGACCTCGCAATGTCTGCCCTCAACGCCACTGAGGCGAGCAACGGCACCACCCTCGCTGGAACCTCAGCGGACAACACTATGAGCCTTGCGCTCATGAGCCTGGCCGACGAGGATGCCGCCGGTTCACAGCTGAAGAACTCGACCAAGGTCGCCGAGAAGTGCAGCGACGTGACCATCAAGTCACAGGGCATCGAGATGACGATGTCCTACGAGTCCTCCGATGCCACCGTCGAAGGCGCTGACGAGAGTGTGGGAGTCCGCGCCAAGATCGGTGCCGGCGGTCAGACCGTCCTCGACACCGACACCGTCACCAGCCGCGTCGGCAACAACACCGTCACCGCTGCCAACATCGCCGACACCGGGGATGAGGAAGCGGTTCCCAAAACCGCGAAGACGTTCGTCGACGCCGTCAAGAACGCGAACTGAGCAGTCTCAAGAACGCGAACTGGGCAGCGACGGCCGCAGAGCACTCCAGCACTCCTGCAGTCGCGTCGACCACCAGTCGAATCGTCCCGGATCCACCGCCAGCCTCTCCAGGCGCTGTGGGTCCGGGACGATTCGCGTCACCGGGATCTGACCGTCGACAGGACTCAGGCTGAGATCCGCACTCACCACATCCTCGGCGAAGAGCCTGCCAGTACCCAGACCGCAGGCCGGGTGCTCACCGAGGATTTCCCGGCTCACAGGTGTGCGCGGAAGCGTGGCCGCCAGGTGGGCACCGGCTGCCAATCCGACAGATGACTCCAATGCCGATGACACAACAGCCGGCAGACCGCAGGCTTCGATGATCGATCGTGCGGCAGCGATCCCACCCAGCGGCTGGACCTTGACGATGACAACCTCGGCGGCTCCCAGCTCTGCCACTCGCAGGGGATCCTCGGCCTTGCGAATCGACTCATCAGCGGCCAGGACCACAGGCAGTCCATCGAGCTGCTCGCGCAGCCGCGCCATGTCTTCAACAGCCGCGACTGGCTGTTCGAAGTACTGCAGGTCGAATTCCACGAACTCGGCGCAGGCTCTGAGTGCCTCGGGCAGCGTATAGCCGGCATTCGCATCGAGTCTCAGCGTCGTTGAGGGAAACAGGCGCCGAAACTCTCGCAGCCGCTCCAAGTCACCGGACAGGGAGTCGATCCCGTGTTCGGCAACCTTCGCCTTGACTGTACCGACGGGTCCGTAGCGGGCCAGGATCGACTCAACTTCGGAGGTTGCACACGCGGGCAGGGTCGCGTTGACGGCCACGGATCGGACAGCAGCGGCTGACTGACCTGAGGTGTCAGCCGAGTGACCGACGGCACTGGGCCCAGCCGCGGCGGCTCCCGGCAGCAGTCCTGCGAATTCGAGGGCGGCGCGCAGCCAGCGTGAGGATTCGGCTGCATCGTATTCGGTGAAAGGGGAGAACTCCGCCCACCCAACGGGGCCTTCGAAGAGCATGATCTCGCGCTCGGTGATCTTCCGGAACCGGGTGACCATGGGGAGTTTGAGCACCTGGAAATTCGGCACAATCTCAGCGATCGACTCGGGGATCTGCTCCGTATCAGCCATGGAGCAACCATATCGGTCAGGTGGCAGGCGATAGGGTTGGGGCCATGACGGTTTCTGAAATCTTTGACCCCTCCCAGTGGCGTGAAGTCTCCGGATTCGACTTCACCGACATCACCTATCACCGCGCGGTCAAACCCGACGGCACTGACCTGGGCTGCGTGCGCATCGCCTTCGACCGGCCCGATATCCGCAACGCCTTCCGACCCCACACCGTCGACGAACTCTATCGAGCCCTCGACCACGCCCGCCAGACCTCGGACGTCGGCGCGGTCCTGCTCACTGGCAATGGCCCCAGCTCACGCGACGGCGGCTGGGCCTTCTGCTCCGGCGGCGACCAGCGCATCCGCGGCCGTTCGGGCTACCAGTACGCCTCCGGGGAGACTCGCGAGTCCGTGGACCCGGCTCGTGCCGGTCGCCTCCACATCCTCGAGGTCCAACGACTCATCCGCACCATGCCCAAGGTCGTCATCGCCGTCGTCCCGGGTTGGGCTGCCGGCGGTGGCCACAGCCTCCATGTCGTCTGTGACATGACGATTGCCTCGCGCCAGCATGCGAAGTTCAAACAGACCGATGCCGATGTCGGCTCCTATGACGCCGGCTACGGCTCCGCCTACCTGGCGAAGATGGTCGGACAGAAGAAGGCGCGCGAGATCTTCTTCCTCGGCCGCACCTACTCGGCCCAGGACATGGCTGACATGGGCGCCGTCAACGAGGTCGTAGACCACGAAGATCTTGAGACCGCAGCCCTGACCATGGCCAAGGAGATCCTCGGCAAGTCCCCCAACGCCCAGCGGATGCTGAAATTCGCATTCAACCTCGTTGATGACGGTCTCATGGGCCAGCAGGTCTTCGCAGGTGAGGCTACCCGTCTGGGCTACATGACCGACGAAGCGGTCGAAGGCCGTGACTCCTTCCTGGAGAAGCGCGACCCCGACTGGTCCCCCTACCCCTGGTACTACTGAGCACCCCCGCCACATGAACGCACAGCCCGTTGCGGATCTGCCCGGTGCGATCGATCGTGCCTTGGACGGCCGCTCGATCCTCGTCCTGCCCCGTACTCGTGACGCTGCCATCACCGAGGTGGCTCCCAGTCAGTGGACGGGTGCTGGCCGGGCGCCTGCGCTGGTGCTCTTCACCTCTGGTTCGACGGGCACGGCCAAGGCCGTCGCTCTGTCCGCCGAGGCGCTGACCACCTCGGCGCGGGCCACCGAACGATCCCTGTCCGGGCCCGGCGACTGGCACCTGAGTCTGCCCATCAACCACATTGCCGGGTTCCAGGTGGAGCTGCGGGCCCGGCTCGCGGGACGGGAACCGATCAGGACCACCTCGGCGACATTCACCGCAGGTTCCTTCTCCGACGAGGCGCAGGCGCTGTTCGCACAATCCGGCGAGCGACCGACCTACACCTCGCTGGTGCCCACTCAACTGCACCGGATCCTTGCTGATGACCGGGCCACTTTCGCTGCGGCGAAGTTCGACGCCATCCTCCTCGGCGGCTCCGCGATATCGCCGGCCCTGCTCGAACGCGCCGATGCACGAGGCCTGCACATCGTGCGCACCTACGGGATGAGCGAGACCGCAGGTGGGTGCGTGTACAACGGGGTTCCCTTCGATGGTGTCGAGATCACGATCACCGAGTCCTCGACGATCGACCTGCGCAGTCGCGTCGTGGCCGATTCTTACGTCGAGATCACGGCTGAGGGCTACATCGGCCCCGTCGACAGTCCGGGCCTGACCACCGACGATGACGGCACACGGACCATTCACACGAGCGATCTGGGTCGGCTCGACGAAGGGGTGCTCACGGTGCTCGGCCGCTCCGATGACATCATCGTCTCCGGGGGCACGAACGTCTCGCCTCATGCCCTTGAGACCGGACTGCTGCCCACCTGGCAGCACTATGGGATCGCCGAGGTGCTCGTGACCTGGGTGCCCGATGAGGAGTGGGGCAAACTGCTAGTCGCACTCGTCCGCATCGATGGTCAGGTGCCCGACGCCGTGGCCGATTCGATGGGCTCACCGCGTGTGTTCGCGCGGAGTCTGGGCGAACTCGATCATGGAATGCATGGGCAGCTGCTGCCTCGGCTGGTCTTTCCCGTCACTGCGATCCCCAATCGGTCGATCGGCAAACCCGACCGACAGGCTGCGGCCCGGCTTGCCGCCGAGCTGGCTGAGACACAGAACCACAGGACTCCGCCGCCCGAATACCCTAACAAGTGAACTATCGGTAATATGAGACGGTTCGAATTTTTATGAGGAAGGTATCCCGCCCAATGGCAACTGCCGCGCAGTGGATCTCCGGAGCCCGACTACGAACATTGCCGCTGGCTGTTGCCCCTGTTCTCATCGGCACCGGCGCCGCAATCGGCTCCGTCGGCGGCTTCACCTCCTTCATCATCGGCGACTACACCCGCAACGGCCACGACCATTCGCTGCCGCAGATCTTCCTCCGAGCGGTGCTCGCCCTCCTCGTCTCCCTCTGCCTGCAGATCGGGTCGAACTTCGCCAACGACTACTCCGACGGCGTCCGCGGCACCGACGATGTCCGCGTCGGTCCCGTGCGTCTCACGGCGACAGGACTCGCCGAGCCGAATGCGGTCAAACGTGCGGCTTTCCTGTTCTTCGGCATCGCCGGGGTCGCCGGAATCGTGCTCGTCCTCATCTCACAGGCGTGGTGGTTCCTCATCGTCGGCGCCGCCGCCGTGGCCGCCGCCTGGTTCTATACGGGCGGCAAGAAGCCCTACGGATACATGGGGCTGGGCGAGGTGTTCGTCTTCGTCTTCTTCGGCCTGGTGGCCACGCTGGGCACGATGTGGATGCAGGTCGGCGGACTCAGCCTCAGCGGCTGGGCCGGTGCGATTGCCATCGGTTCGCTCGCCTCGGCGGTGCTCATGGTCAACAACCTGCGCGACATCCCCACCGACATCGAAGCCGACAAGATCACCCTGGCTGTTCGCCTCGGCGACAACCGCTCAAGGATCACATTTGCCAGCCTCGTGCTCGTGCCCTTCGCACTGCTGGTCCTGGCGATCCTCGACGGTCATCCGGCCGTAGCACTTGCCGTCCTCGCGCTGGTGCCCGCTCTCAACCCATTGAAGACGGTGCTGCGTGGAACCACCGGCCCCGGGCTCATCCCACCGATCAAATCGACGGGCCTCACCGCTCTGGCCTTCGCCTCCCTGATGGGCCTGGGCCTGGCGCTGTAGCCTGGGCCTGGCGCTGTAGCCTGGGCCTGGCGCTGTAGCCTGGCTCAGTTCCCTTCGTCGACGATACGGTCTTCGGCATCCTCGTCAACATTCTTGAGCTTAGGAGCCGTTTCCCGCTTCGCAACGCGCTTCTCGATATCTTCGGCCACCTTGGCGCGCATGCCGCCCAAGAAGAGATAGCTGAGGATGGCTCCGATGACGATCGCAGCCATCGCCATCACGAGGTTGAACCCGAGGAATGGCTGCAGAATCAGCCCAACGGCGACGATGATGCCCAGACGAGCCAATGTATAGATCCAGAAGTTGCGCATTGCACCTATTTTAGTCCGTCCACATCAGTGATTCATCACTGCCCGTGTGGGCGGGTGTTCAGGTTAGTGGACTATCCTGGGTGCATGGCTCGAATACTCATTGCCGCGATCGTCCTGGCGGCAGCGGTCACACTGTACGGACTCTTCGATTGCCTTCTGCGCGATCGTGGTCTGATCCGAGTCCTGCCCAAACCCGTGTGGGCGATCATCATTGTGCTGATCCCCGTGATCGGCTTCGTCCTCTGGTACGTCTTCGGCCGGGGGACTGAGGACAAGCCCTCAGCAGCGCCTCGTCAGCGCGGCCCCAGCGCCCCGGACGATGACGATGACTATCTGCGCAAAGTCGATCGCGACGTCAAGTTGGGAAAGCACGCTCCCGAGGCGCAGAAGCCCGAGGACAAGACCCCCGGCGCAGCAGATGACATCGGCGACGATGCCTCCGCCGATTCCGACACTCATTCCGCCGACACCGACGAACACGGTTCGGGCGGTTCCACCGGCGACGGACGCGGCCACTCGAACTGAGTGCTGGCCCGCGCACTCCCTCGTCTGACCGGCGCTGAGCGGCCGCGGACTGAGGCTCAGCGGGCCCCGTTGCCTCACGCTGAACGGGTTGCCTCACGCTGAACGGGTTCTAGGGGGCTCTCTGCAGTCGATTTGAATCTGCGGCACACAAGAGCATCGCGTAGCCAGCAACAGTTGGTGTTGGTGCGTAGGCCCAAGACTGTGCTTGGATTGCCGAGCGTCGTAGGCAGGGCCATCGCCCGGGAAGTAGCCCTGGAGCGTCGTGACTCAGGTGTGATCTGCCTCGGCGCTGGCTACAGCTCGGCGCTGGCTGCAGCTCGGCGCGGGCTGCTGTGCGGCTCAGGCTGCTGTGCAGGCCTGACCGCAGATCAGCCGAGTCCCGAGTACGAGTGCAGGCCGTTGAAGTACATGTTGACGACGGTGAAGTTGAAGATCACCGTGGCGATGCCGACGAGGTTGAGCACTGCGACTTTTGTCGGCCCCCAACCGCGTGTGGCGCGGGCATGCAGGTACGCGGCGTAGATGACCCAGACGACGAACGTCCAGATCTCCTTCGAGTCCCAGCCCCAGTAGCGGCTCCAAGCCACCTCGGCCCAGATGGCGCCGGCGATGAGGGTGAACGTCCACGTGATGAATCCGACCGCGGCGATCGTGTAGGAGAACCGTTCCAGGTCGATGCTCGCGGGCATCCGACGCATGAACCGCAGCCACTTCGGGTCCTTGGTCTCCTGTGCGTTCTTCAGGATCTGGAACACGGCGAGGATCGCGGAGATGTAAAGCAGTGAGGTCGACAGGATTGCGATGGGTACGTGGATGGCGATCCAGTACGAGTCGAGCGCCGGGATGAGCTTCGCGGCTGGTGTGTAGAAGACCGTAATGGCCAGACCCAAGCACAGGAGCACTCCTCCGGCCACGATCGTTCCCAGGTAGCGGATGTCCTTCTTCACGTTGACGATGAGGAAGACGATGACGGTGATCACGGTGGCAGTGAGGACGTATTCCATCATGTTGCCCCACGGCACACGCATCACCGACAGCGCGCGAGTGAGTACAGCGGCCACGTGAAGAACGGCAGCAAGGACGAGGAGCGAGGTGCCGATCCTTGCCCCACGCCGAGGCTTATCTCTGCCGGACCCGGTCGTGACCTCTGCCGACGCCTCGGTCTCAGGCGGATCGAGGAGTGCCGTGGTGGCCTTCCTGTTCGTGCGTCGCACATTCGAGGGCTTGGCAGCACTCGTCGCACCGATTTCGGACTGCTTGAGTTCGCGCCCGCCGAACAGGTCGAAGGCATAGAAGATCATAGCGACGGCGTAGACGACCATCGCCGAGATGATGAGCTGGTTCGACCACATTGCGAGGTCAGTGTTGACGTCCATACATCCTCCGCACCAGCGGTGCTCTTCCATTGCGTCGTGGGTGTTGCTGTGCTGTTGCTGTGCCAGGGCAGCCCTCGTCGGGGCCGACCCGCGACAATTCTACTCCGCGTAGTACCTAAAGCGAATCATTCGTCTCCCCCGGGCATTCCGATCTCGGGCCTTCCGACCCCGAGCGCTCCGAGCCTGGGCGCTCCGACCCGGGGCCTTCCGTTCGTCACGATCCTCAGATCCATTCGTCAAGATCCTCAGATCCGTTTGTCGGAATCATCGTCAGGATCATCGTCCGGTTCGTCGGCAAGGTCCTTCGCGAGGTCCTTCGCAGCCCGTTCGACCAACTGGTCCTCACCGCGGGCTAGAGCCGCAACTTCGGCCTGGCCGTCCTTGATGCGCACCCACATGCGTCGGCGAGGGACGAACAGGGACAGACCAAGACCCAGCAGCACGGCGATCGCGCTGACGAGCATCAGACCCTGTGTCGGGTCCTGGGAGATGTCGACGGCGATGTAGCGTTTGACCCCGTCGAAGGTCACCGATCCGCCGTCGGGCAGCTTCTGGGTCTCTCCCTCGGCAAGTTGGATGAGCAGAGGGTTGCCAGTGGCATTGGTCATCTCCGTCATGTTCTCGGCATCGATCGTGTACACCGACTGCGGCGTTCCGTTGTCAAGGCCGAGGTCACCGGTGTACCCGCTCATCACGAGGTAGGGATTGCGCAGTTCGGCGAAGCTCGAGACCAGTTCGCCGTTCTCGTTCTGGGTCGCCGTCGGCAGGAACACACCGACGAAGCCCATCTGAGTTCCCGCGGAGTCGGGTACCTTGATGACGCCTTCGGAAGTGTAGCCCGGGTCTCCGCCGTCGGGGATGAACACCTGCGGGCCGGATTGCACGACTTGGCCCTTGGCGTCCTTGACCGTGACCTCCGGAGCGTAGCCGTTTCCGGTCAGGTATACGCCCGTCCCGCCCACGCGCACGGGTTCATTGACGCGCAAAGTGTGCTTCTCGCTCTTCCCATCGGCAGTTGCCGTGACCTTCGCATCGAAGGTCCGGGGCTGGCCGAACTGGCTGCCCGGAGCCTGATCGTCGAAGGTGGATTCGAAGCTGTCGAGCTTGAGCCGGAAATCCGGCAGGTTGTTAGCGTCGTAATATGAACCCGGTTCGAACGAGTCGTAGGCAACCAGAGAGTTCGTGAAGGTCTCCCCCTCGACGAGGATCCGCTGGCCCTGATAGCCGAACAGGGATCCGATCGCCATCGTCAGCGTCGCGACGAGGAGGGCGATATGGAAGACCAGGTTGCCGGTCTCGCGCAGGTAGCCGCGTTCGGCGGCCACGTGATCGTCGTGGCGAACAGTGCGGTAGCCGAGCTTCTTCAGCCGGGCTTGGGCTGTGTCGAGGAAGCCCTGGTCTGCGGCTTCGCGAGATTCGGCTGATCCGGTCGCCGAGGTGAAGGATTCGTATCCGGGCATGCGACCCAAGCGCCTCGGCGCCTTGGGTGGGGCCGAACGCATGGCCTTCCAGTGCTGGGCCGAGCGTGGGATCACGCAGCCGATCAGCGAGATCATGAGGAGGAGGTAGATCGCGGAGAACCAGATCGAGGAGTACACGTCGAACATCTGGATCGTGTCGAGGAACTGCCCCCACGCACCATTGGCTTCGAGGAACGTGGTGACCCGGCCCGGATCCTGAATGCGCTGCGGCAGCAGGGACCCAGGGATCGCGGCCAAGGCCAAGACGAGGAGGAGGATCAGTGCCACCCGCATCGTCGTCAGCTGACGCCACGCCCACCGGCACATGCCGATGAACCCCAGCTGCGGCTGGCTCACACCGGACTTGTGGCTGCCAACCTGCTTGCTGTTGTCAGCCTTCTTGTCGGCGGTCTTCTTCGCCACTAGATCACCACTTCGAAATCATAGATCAGACCCTGCAGAGAGGTCATCCACGCGTTCCACAGCCCCGAGGCCATGAGAACGCCCAACACGATGAGCATGATGCCGCCGGCACGGACGATCGCCGTCTGGTGCCTGCGCACCCAGGTCAGGCGGCCTGCACCCTTGTGGATCGCCACCGCCAGGAGGATGAAGGGAATGCCCAGTCCCAGGCAGTAGACGAACGCCAAAAGTGCGCCGCGCCAGATCGTTCCCTCGCCGCCGAAGCTCACCGACATCGACAGAACTGCCGACAGAGTCGGGCCCACGCACGGGGCCCAGCCGAGGGCGAAGGTGGCGCCGAGCACGGGCGCGCCCCAGAGCCCTGCCTGAGGGCGAGCACGGATGCGGTGCTCGGTCTGGAGCAGGCCGAAGCCGCCCATGAACACGAAGCCGGCGATGATGACGACGACGCCGAGGATCCGCATGAGCAGTCCCTGCCACTGTGAGAACAGTGCGCCCAGGGCCGAGAATCCTGTCCCCAGCAGGACGAAGACGATGGTGAACCCGAGAACGAACAGTGCGATGCCGACGACGACCCGCCAGGTCTCTTTGTCCTTGAGGGAGGATCCGCTCAGCCCGGTGACATAGCCGACATAGCCGGGGACCAGCGGCAGCACGCAGGGTGAGGCGAAGGAGACGAGTCCGGCCAGTGCGGCCGCGCCGGCGGCCAGAAGCAGCGGCCCGTCGAGAACCGTCTGGGCGAAGTCCGCCCCGATTCCACTCACTCCGCCTGCACGTCCTCGATGAGTCCTTTGAGCGTCGACTCATCGACCTCGCCGACGACTCGAGCTGCGGCGCGACCCTTCGCGTCGAGGACGACGGTGGAGGGTGTGGCCTGCGGCGGGAGGACCCCCGAGAGCAGAGCCACCATGTCGCCGTTGGCGTCGAGCATGTTCGCATAGGGAATCTGGTAGTTCGAGACGAAGGCGTTCGCTGCGGCCTCCTGGTCGCGGACATTGACGCCGAGGAACTGGACCTCGTCACCGAATTCCTCGGCCAGTGACTTCAGCGCCGGGGCTTCCTTCCGGCACGGTGGGCAGGCCGCGTACCAGAGGTTGATGACGACTGGGGTCGGCCGGAGGTCGGCCAGCGACATCGGCTTCCCGTCGAGTGTCTCGAAGTTCAGCTCCAGAGGCTCCCCGCGTTTGTCCTTGGCCACCTGGGACACGACACCGGAGCCGGACACATATCCCTGATCGGATCCGGCCTGATCGGCCAGTTCGTCATTCTCACTGCACGCGCTGAGAACCACAGCGGTGCCAGCGACCAGACCGGTCAGGAGGGTGCGACGGTTCATCGGGTTGGTGCGGTTGAACCGATTGGGGCGGGCATTCATGCTCCCGCCACCGCTTGCCCGGGCTGCAGATCTGCACAGATGCTCTCGTAACTCACGGTTACAAGTGTGGACGATTCGAATGTGAAACTGGTGATAGATGCCAGGTCACACTCCCGTTTGCGAGGGTCGTGGACGAGCGAGCGATCCTCCCCCGCCAAGCGTGTCATCCAGATCGGAAGCTGATGGGAGACGATGATTCCCTCGGCCTCGGGGTCGTGCTTGGCAAGCTTTGTGCGCAGGCTGGCCATGGCTGCCTGCATCCGCAGAACGATCTGCTTGTAGGGCTCGCCCCAGGACGGTGTCAGCGGGTTGTACAGCCGCAGCAGATTGCGCGGTTCGGCCAACCTTCGACCGTTGACCTTCTGGCCTTCGAAGGAGTTCGCGGCTTCGATCACGCGGTCATCGGTGAAGACCGGCAGCTCGAGTCGCTGGCGCAGCGGGGTGATCGTCTGCTGCGCCCGCAGCAGCGGGGAGCACACGAGCTCGACCGGGGGCGCCGAGGCTGCCGCGAAGTGCTCGCCGACCCGTCGGGCCATCTCATGGCCGCGTTCGGTCAGACCGAAGTTCGGCAGCCGTCCGTAGAGGATGCCCTCCGGATTGTCGACCTCCCCGTGCCTGACCAGGTGGATCGTCGTCATCAGTTCCCCTGCGTGTTCGGGACACTCGCTGCCGCCTTGGCTGCGGCCGGCAGTGCCGAGATGATCCGATCGAGGATCTCATCGGTGTGGGCGTAGGAGAGGAACCAGGCTTCGAAAGCGCTCGGCGGCATGTGGATGCCCGCATCCAACATGGCGTTGAAGAACGCGGAGTAGCGCTCGACGTTTTGCGTCCGTGCGTCGTCGTAGTTGATGACCTCATGGTCGGTGAAGAAGACGGAGAACATCGAATTCGCCGATTGAATGGTGTGGGCCACCCCTTCAGCCTCCAGCGCAGAGGAGACTGCGGGCCGCAGAATGTCCGCAGCGCGGGAGATGTGTGAGTACACATCGAGTTCGGTCGTCAGCTTCAGCGTGGTCAGGCCGGCGGCAGTGGCCACAGGGTTTCCGGACAGGGTTCCCGCCTGGTAGACCGGGCCTGTCGGTGCCAGATGCTCCATCACGTCGGCACGTCCGCCGAAGGCCGCGGCCGGGAAGCCGCCTCCCATGACCTTGCCGAAGGTGAACAGGTCAGCGGATCCCTCCGGGTAGCCGAGTGATTCGGCCTCATAGCCGTACCAGCCTGCGGCCGAGACGCGGAAGCCAGTCATCACTTCGTCGCTGATCATCAATGCACCGTGGGCCCTGGTCAGGCGGCGGACGGTATTGGTGAAGCCGTCGCGAGGAGGCACGACGCCCATGTTGCCCGGGCTCGCTTCTGTGATGACGCAGGCGATCTCATCACCGTGTTCGGCGAAGACGGCCTCCAGGCCGGCTGCGTCGTTGTAGTCGACGACGATCGTGTCCGAGGCCTGTGCACCGGTCACACCCGGGGTGTCGGGCAGGGAGAAGGTCGCCAGACCGGATCCGGCCTGGGCCAGCAGCGCGTCGACGTGTCCGTGGTAGCACCCGGCGAACTTCACGATCTTCGCCCGGCCCGTGTATCCGCGGGCCAATCGGATGGCGCTCATGGTCGCCTCGGTGCCCGAGGACACGAGCCGGACCTGGTCAACGGGATCGACGCGGGCGACGATCTCCTCGGCGAGTTCGACCTCGCCGGTTGACGGGGTGCCGAAGGAGAAGCCCTTGACGGCGGCTTCCTGCACAGCCGCGACCACCTCGGGGCGGGAGTGGCCCATGATCATGGGACCCCACGAACCGATGAGGTCGATGTAGTCATTGCCGTCGGCGTCGCGCAGCCATGCTCCGGTCGCCGAGGTGATGAAGCGCGGGGTGCCTCCGACGGCTTTGAAGGCCCGCACCGGTGAGTTCACTCCACCGGGGATGACATGTTCGGCGCGCTCGAACAGCGCGGCCGACTTCGCAGTCTCGTGTTTCATGGGTTCTCCTGAAGAGGTCGCCGGATCGGTGGTCGGTTCAGATGTTAGTCGAGTCGGTGAGCTCAGTTCGCAGACGTCGAAGGTTCGGCATCGGTCGGTGGTGAATCGACGGGCCCCTCGCCGATCTCACGCATGTGGGCGGTGACCTTGCCGAACACACGCCCCAGGGTCGCCATCTCCTCTGGCTCGAGCAGGTCGACGAGGTGGTCGCGGACGCTTTCCACATGTGTGGGAGCCACGGTCACCAGCAGCTCCCAGCCAGCATCGGTCATCTGGCAGTTGACTCCGCGTCCGTCTTCGGGAATCGAGAAGCGCTCGAGGAGGCCCTTCTTCTCCATCCGGGCCACACTGTGGGTCAGACGCGAACGCGACATCGTGGTGTCCATCGCGAGCAGAGCCATGCGCATCGTCCGGTTCTCGTGTTCGCTCAGCCGGACCAGGATCTCGTATTCGGGCATGCCGATGTTGTGGTGCTCCCTCAGTTCCTTGTCCAGCTGCGTGGTCAGCAGCTGGGATCCGGTGAGATAGCTTCTCCAGGCTTTCTGATCGGGACCGCTGAGCCATCGTGGTTCGCTCATCGCAGTGCCCCGTCCTGCGTCTGCGAGGTCAGTCGCTGCGCGACCTCTGTGGCCCAGTAGGTGAGGATCGCGTCGGCTCCGGCACGCTTGAAGGCGATGAGGGATTCCTCGATGGCGCGTTCGCGTTCGATGGCGCCGGCGGAGGCCGCGAATTCGATCATCGCGTACTCCCCCGACACCTGGTAGGCCCACACGGGCACCGGCGACTCACAGGCCACCTCGGCGAGGACGTCAAGGTAGGGCATGCCGGGCTTGACCATGACGATGTCGGCACCTTCGGCCAGGTCGAGGTCGAGTTCGCGCATTGCCTCGCGGCCGTTCGCGGGGTCCTGCTGGTAGGTCTTGCGGTCGCCTTGGAGCTCCGAATCCACGGCCTCGCGGAACGGACCGAAGAACGCCGAAGCGTATTTTGCGGAATAGGCCATCACGACGACGTCGGTGAAGCCTTCGAGGTCCAATGCCTCCCGGCAGGCCGCGACCTGTCCGTCCATCATCCCGGACAGTCCCACCACGTGGGCTCCGGCGCGAGCCTGCGCCACGGCCATTGAGGCGTAGCGCGTCAGAGTTGCGTCGTTGTCGACGCCGCCCGCGGAATCGAGGACTCCGCAGTGTCCGTGAGAGGTGAACTCGTCGAGGCACAGATCGGCCATGACGACCGTCGTATCGCCGAGGTTGTCCCGCAGCAGCGTCAACGCTCGGTTGAGGATGCCCTCGGGATCATCAGCCTGGGAGCCGTCATTGTCCTTGTGCTCCGGAATTCCGAACAGCATCAGTCCGCCGACACCGGCGTCCACAGCCTCGTTGGCCGCCTCGAGCAGGGAATCCAGGGTGTGCTGGACGACGCCGGGCATGCTGGTCAGCGGGGCCGGTTCGCTCAGCGTCTCCTTGACGAACATGGGCAGGATGAGTTCGGCTGGGTGCAGGCGCGACTCGGAGACGAGCCGGCGCAAGGCCGGTGTCGTCCGCAGGCGGCGGGGCCGAACGGTTCCGGGGACCAATGTCATGTTAGGCCTTCTTTCTGCGGCGCTTCTGGCTGGGGCGCGTCGGGGTGGTCCCCGCCGCCAGGTCGTCTTCGCGTGCGGACATCGCGAATTCGACCAATCCGTCGATGAGGGAGGTGAGGTTGGCTTCCTCGGCGAGGACGTCGACCCGCAGGCCATGTTCGGCCGCGGTGTTCGCCGTGGCAGGTCCGATGCAGCAGATCACCGAGGTGGCTGCCGGTTTTCCGGCAATCCCGACGAGGTTGCGCACCGTGGAGGAGGACGTGAAGAGGAAGGCGTCGAAGTCACCGGCCTTGATGGCTTCCCGAATGGGAGCCGGAGGCGGCGAGGCGCGCACGGTGCGGTAGGCCGTGACGTCGTCCGGGTCCCAACCCTTCTCCAGGAGTCCGGCCACGAGCACCTCGGTGGCGATGTCGGCGCGCGGCAGGAGCACCGTGTTCATCGGATCGATGTCGTCGACGTAGTCCGGCCAGGCCGCAGCGAGGCCACGGGCCGAGTGTTCTCCGTCGGGGACGAGGTCGGGGGTGATTCCCCAGTCGATGAGTGAAGCGGCGGTGCGACCGCCGACGGCCGCAACCTTGACACCGGAGAGTGAGCGGGAGTCGAGACCGAAGTCCTCGAACCACATGCGCACGGCGCGGACGGCGTTGACCGAGGTGAAGCCCACCCATTCGTAGGATCCGTCGACGAGGCCCCGGATCGCCTTCTCCATCTGGGTCGGCGTGCGCGGGGGCTGAACGGCGATCGTGGGGACAACGGTGCCGACAGCACCCAACTCCCCCAGCGCCTCGGCGGTGGAGGTGCCCTGTTCCTTCGTCCGCGGGATGAGGACCTGCCATCCGAAGAGCGGCTTGGTCTCGAACCAGCTGAGTGCGCCTCGCGATTCCACTCCCTGTCCCATGATGACCACCATACGATCTCCGCCGGACTGCGCCATCGTCAGGGCTTGCCCCAGAGTGGTCTCCACACTCGTCTGATCGGTTGTGGAGATGCCCCAGCCCAGGAGCACCTTCGTGTTCTCATCCCAGCCGTCGTCGAGCAGAGCGCGGATCGCCTGTTCGTGATCGGCTGTCGTGCCCGTGAGCACGTGGGTGGTGTTGCGGTGCCGAGACACGTCGACGTGCGTCTGCGGGCCTGCCTCGATGAAGCGGACCGAACGCACTCGGTTTGTCGTCAGCGCTGTGCCGGTGTAGGCGGAGGTGGCCGCCGAAAGTCCGACTCCGGGCACGATCTCGACGTCGACGTCGGCCTTGCGGCAGACAGCGGCTTCGGCCGTGGTCGGGGTGAAGATGATCCCGTCATCGGAGCTCAACCGCACGACGGTCTTGTCGGGACGAGCCAACTCGGCGAGCTTGCGTCCCCGTGTGGAAGCGGTCGCACCGAGCTGAGCAGCTTCGATGATCTCCGTGGCCTGAGGCACGTAAGCGGTGACGATCTCCGAATGCACGTGGGTGTCGTAGACGACGATCTCGGCGTTCGCGAGGATGTCGGCGCCGCGGATCGTCATCAGACCCGACTCACCGGGACCGCTGCCGACGAAGACGACGCGAGGTGAGGCGGGCAGAAGACGTCGGGGCTGGATTTGGCCTGTTGTCATACCTGCTCCTGAACTTTGACAGGGGTGAGGTGATCCGCAGACTGCGCGGGATCGATGCCGAGCTGCCCCAACAGATCTTCTGCCGCTGCGGTGCCGAGTTCGTCGGCGAGCCGAGCGAGCTCCTTGCCTGTGATCGACAGCTGATTCGCGCTGCCCGAGTCCAGATCTACGTCCGGAGTCATGGGCAGTGGGGCGCTCTGGCGAGTGCGGGCGAGGTTTCCGTCGTCATCGGCCATGACCGCGTCGACAACGAAGTCCGAGCCCTGGATTGTGGCCAGCGCACCGATGGGGGCAGAACATCCGGCCTCCGCGCGGGACAGGATCGCCCTCTCACAGGTCACGGCCAGGTCGGTGGTCTCATCGTGGAGGCGCTTGAGCTGATCGCGGACCTCGGCATCTGCAGCCATGACCTCGTTGTCGAGGGCATAAGGGCTGTCAGCGCCCCTCGTCTCGATGGCCAAAGCCCCCTGCCCCGGGGCGGGAAGCATCGTGTCGAAGTCGAGGGAATCGGTAGCCTCGGCCAAGCGGCCGATGCGACGGACTCCGGCCGCGGCCAGCACGACGGCATCGAGTCGTCCATCACGGACGTGGGCGATGCGCGTGTCGACGTTTCCGCGCACTCCGCGGACCTCGATGTCGGGTCGTGCGGCGCGCAGCTGCACGGCACGGCGCGGGGAGCCGGTGCCGACGACGCTGCCTGCGGGCAGATCCGCAAAGCTCAGACCGTCCCGGCCGATGAGGACATCGGCGGGATCGACCCGGGGCGGGATCGCAGCCATCTGGATGCCGACCTCGGGGGTGGTGGGCAGGTCCTTGAGCGAATGCACTGCAATGTCGATCTTGCCCTGGTGGAGAGCCTGTCGGACGGCGGAGACGAAGACGCCGGTGCCGCCGAATCCGGTCAGGGGCGACATGTTGACGTCGCCCTCGGTCACGACCTCGACGATCTCAACGCGCCAGCCGGTCAGTGCCGCCAGCTGGTGGGCGATCGCCGTGGACTGGGAGCGTGCGAGCTTCGAGCGGCGAGTGCCCAGGCGGATCGTGCGACCGGAGAAGTGCTCGGGTTCGACGATGTCGAGGGTGTGGTCGGCAACGGGACGCACACCGTCGGCCTCAACGTGATTCGCGCTCGAGGCCGTGGCGATCTTGGTCTCTGGCTTCGCGATCGAGTGCGCGACCTTGTTCGTCGGCAGGTCGAAGAGCTGCATCAGCGCCTGCGCGTAGTCGACGTCGGAGTCCGTGACGGCCAGTTCCTTGACCTTGACCGTCGGCGTGTGGATCAGCTTCTCTGCCACACGATGCAGGGACTTGCGGATCTCAGCGAAGGCCTTGTCATCGACATCGGCGCCGATCTTCTTCTCCAGACGCTTCGTCTCCGCGGCGAGAACATCCTTGGCGTGGCTGCGCAGCGCCGTGACTGTGGGGGCGACCGATCGTTCCTTGGCACCGGTCTCGAGCTTGGCCAGCTCTTCCTGAATGATCGCACGCACCGATTCGACGGTTTCGACGACCGCAGCGTCACGCTGGTTCGCGGAGCTGGTGAGCATAGTTCGGATCTCGGCGAGGCCGAAGAGCGCGACGTGTTCGAACTCGCGCACCGTGGGGTCGATGTCGTGGGGCAGGGCGAGATCGACAAAGGCCTTGTTCGCTGCGCCCTTGGGGTTCTGGGACAGACCGGCCTGTATGTCCTCACGGGTGACCACGACTTCCCGGGCACCGGTGCAGGAGATGATGAGGTCGGCGTCGGCGATCTCCTCGGCGAGTATCCGGGAGGTCAGTTCGCGGGCACGGCCGCCCACCTCGGCGACGAGGCGCTCTGCCTTGTCCACGGTCCGGTTGAGCACCGTGGTCTGCGCCACGCCCTCCTTGTGCAGGCCCGAGACGACGAGGCCCGACATGGCGCCGGCACCGATGACCAGCGCATTCGCGGCCCGCAGAGATCCGATGTGGGCTTGGGCGGCTTCGAGGGCGGCGCTGAAGAGAGAGCGGGCGACCTCATCGAGTCCGGTCTCCGAATGGGCGCGCTTGCCCACCCGCAGGCTCTGCTGCAGTGCATGCGAGAGGTCGGAGGTCAGTGCTCCCGCCGACAGCGACTCGGTGAATGTCGAGCGCAGCTGTCCCAGGATCTGGGCTTCGCCGATCGCCATCGAATCGAGACCGCAGGAGACCTTGAGCAAGTGCTCCAGGGCCTGAGCATCGTAGTGGGCGTAGAAGTGCCCGGCGATGTCCTGCCATTCCTTGTCGATGGAGGAGACGAGGGCATTGCCGAGATCGGCGAGGCCTCCGTGGAAGGCGGTGACATCGGCGATGAGCTCCAGGCGGTTGCATGTCGAGAGAACCGCGAGTCCCTCCACATTATCGCCGGCCAAAGCGTCGGTGCGCAGTGCTCCGACCTCACCGGTGCCGAATGCGAGGGCGTCCAACATGTCGATCGGGGCCGACTGATGGGAAATGCCGAGAACCAAGAGAGTCAATTCCTGTGCTCCTCAAAACCTGGGTTGAGCGGTGCCGAATCTAGCGCCGAATAGTATGCGAGTACTTGCAGCTCACTGGCCAGATCGACTTGATGCACACGGATCGAATCCGGGGCGTCGAGCACGGTGGGTGCGAAGTTCAGGATCCCGCGCACGCCTGCCTCGGCGGCGATGTGCGCCGCCGCCGGTGCCGCGGATGCGGGTACTGCCATGACGACGAGGTCGATGTCCTCGGGCCAGGTGGCAAGTTCGGTGAGGTCTGAGACCGGCAGAGCGCCGATCACGGTTCCGATCTTGGCCTCATCGGTGTCGAAGATTGCGGTGAGTGAAAGTCCGCGGCGTTTGAATCCTGCGTAGTCTGCCAGGGCTGAGCCCAGACGACCGGCGCCGATGATGGCAACGGTGCGTGACCGGTCGAGACCGAGGAATGTTCGCAGAGTCGAGGCGAGATCTTCACAGGAGTAACCGACCCCGCGCCGACCCGAGCGTCCCAGCTGGGACAGGTCCTTGCGCAGAATCGACGGCGACACACCGCTGCGGGCCGCCAACGCCTCCGAGGAGATCGTTGACTGACCCGTTGCAGCGATCGTCTCAACCGTCTGCAGGTAGATCGGGAGTCGGGAGATGACGCGTTCGGGCACGTCCTTGCGGACGACACCCTCAATGCTGTTGGCGGACAGAATCTCGCCCACGAAAACGCGTCACTCCTTCAAACGATCTCATGCGCCCAGAGCCTCAAGGGCTCTCGACAGCCGGCCCGAATCGACCCGATGGAAGCTGTGCTGCCGGCCGTTGAGCAGAACCACTGGGACATCCCAGCTGTACTGTCCGGCAAGATCATCATCGGTATCGATGTCGACCTCACTCACGCTGACGTCTCTGCCGGCCACAGCCTCGGCGATGGCATCCCTTGCGGTCTCGCACAGGTGGCAGTCGGCGCGTGTCAGGAAGGTCAATGTGACCACTGCGCACTCCTCATCGGGCGACAACAAACCCCGCCGAATTCAGATTCGAGCGGGGGCGTAGGACCGTGTCCGGTCTTACTTCTTGTTGCGACGCTGGTGACGTGTCTTGCGAAGCTGCTTACGGTGCTTCTTCTTCGACATACGCTTGCGGCGCTTCTTGATGACTGAGCCCACGCGGGTACCCCTTGTGATCGTCGGTGGAGGTGAACATCTGGTGCCCACCCTTTGAACTAACCGTGCAATTCTATCGCTTGGGCCTCTGCTTTCCCAAAACTGTGTCCAGATCCACAGCGCCGCTTCCTCGATCCGCGGATTGGCGGTCTCGCGATCCCGGAGGACGTGAGCCTCAGTCGAAGCTGGCGGCCGACTTCAGTCGAAGTAGGCGACTGGCTTCAGTCGAAGTAGGCGTCGAGGCCGAAGAACGGGAACAGGTTCTTGCGGGTGCCCATCACGGCGCGGTCGAGTTCGGATTCGGGATCGAACCCGTTCGACCAGCGGGTGAATGTGCCATCGAAGCCGTCGGTCATCGACAGGGGCGCCTCCCGCCCGGTCTTCGTCTGCGCGTAGTTGGCCCAGCGGCCCGGAATGCGGGCACCTGGATCGATGTCGAGCCCTGCGGAGATCGCGAGCACGTTGGTCCAGGCTCGGGGCACCACATCGATGATCGAGTAGCCCCCTCCCCCGGTCGCCAACCATTTTCCCTCGGTGTATTCGGCGGCCAGGTCGCGGACCCATTCGGTGGCCACCCGCATCGCATCGACGCTCAGTCGCATGTGTGTCAGTGGGTCACTGCGGTGCCCGTCGCAGCCGTGCTGGGACACGATGATCTGCGGTTCGAATCCGCCGATGATCGCGGGGATCGTCGCGTCGAACGCCCGCAGCCATTCCGCGTCGAGTGTGCGCGGCGGCAGTGCGATGTTCGCCGCCGAGGCGGCCGCGCGGAGTCCGCCGATGTCGGCGGGGAAGCCGGAGCCGGGGAACAGGAACTTCCCCGATTCGTGCATCGAGACCGTGAGCACCCGAGGGTCGTCCCAGAAGAACTTCTCGACGCCATCCCCGTGGTGGGCGTCGAGGTCGATGTAGGCGATGCGCTCGTATCCCGCTTTGAGGAATTCGGTGATGGCGCCGGCGATGTCGTTGTACACGCAGAACCCACTCGCGTGATCCGGCATCGCATGGTGCATTCCGCCGGTGAAGTTCACGGCGTGGGAGTAGTCCCCGGAGATGATGGCCCGCGCCGAGGCCACCGAGCCCTGGAACAGCATCGCCGAGGCGGCATGCATGTTGTCGAATCCGGGAACATCCTCGGTGCCGATGCCGTACTTCTTCCCTTCCTCGTCGCTGAGGTCGGCGCCGGCGCCGACCTTCTTCACCGCGGCGATGAAGTCCGCAGCGTGGAGATTCGCCAGCGTGTCCTCTTCGACCTCACCGACACCGTGGATATGGACGTTGTCGGCGTCGAAGAGGCCGAAGTCCATGGCCAATTTCGCAGTCAGATCAAGTCTGAGGGGGTGCATGGGATGGCTGGGACCGAAGTTGTACCCGGTCACCGCGTCGTCCCAGACGACATATACATCGCTATCGGCCATGAGCACCATGCTATATGGCACAGCTCACCTACGGAGATTCGCACGCTTCGGGATCTACCATGGAGCTTGTGTCCAAGAATTCCCCGCAGCGCTTCGACCGGATCCTGCGCCCTGGCCGGTGGGTCCGCGACTTCGTCGACGACCTCGCCGTTGCCTCGCCGGCTCGCCTGGCGATCGGATCCTTCGTCGCGGTGGTGGCGTTCTTCGCGATCCTTCTGATGCTGCCTGCGAGCATGCGCGATCCCGGTTCGGTGTCCCAGTCCGAGCAGATCGCCAATGCCGTATTCGTGGCCGTCTCCTCTGTCTGCGTCACGGGACTGACTCCGGTGATGACTGAGAACTACTGGTCAGACTTCGGGATCTCGGTCATCACCGCCGGAATCCAAGTCGGCGGCCTGGGTATCCTCACCCTCGCCTCGGTGCTGGGCATGGCGGTCTCTCGGAGGCTGGGAGTCAGGCAGCGCCTCATCGCCCAGCAGGCCACCTCGGCGCTCAATCTGGGCCAGGTCGGCACACTGCTGAAGACCGTTGTGATCACCATCGTCACCGCCGAGGCGATTCTTGCCGTGCTGATGTTCCCCCGGTTCCTCATCCGCGGCGAGAGCATCGGCGACGCCGTCTGGTATTCGGTGTTCTACTCGGTCTCGGCATTCAACAACGCCGGCTTCACGATCCACCCCGGCGGAGGTGCCTATTTCGCCTCGGACCCGTGGATCCTCTCGCTGCTCATGCTCGGTGTCTTCGTCGGCGCGCTGGGGTTCCCCGTTGTGCTCATGATCGCCATGCAGTGGAATCATCCGAGGAAGTGGGACCTGCACACGAAGCTGACACTGACGACGACGACCGCGGTCCTGGCCATCGGCCTGTTGTTCCTCCTCATCTTCGAATCAGCCAACCCGGATACTCTGGGTGACAAGAACGCGGGGCATACGTTCGTAGAGGTCC
Organism: Brevibacterium sp. UCMA 11754; assembly: GCF_021532275.1. Classification (GTDB taxonomy): domain Bacteria; phylum Actinomycetota; class Actinomycetes; order Actinomycetales; family Brevibacteriaceae; genus Brevibacterium. The sequence continues at coordinate 26,902 of NZ_JACBOT010000006.1, read as the reverse complement.
TGTTCATGGCGGTGATGCCGCGTTCGGGCGGGTTCTCGACCATGGACATTGCGGATATGAATCAGTCTTCGCACCTGCTCATGGACCTGATGATGTTCATCGGCGGCGGCTCGTCGTCGACGGCCGGCGGCATCAAGGTCACGACCGTGGCCGTGCTGGTGCTGGCCGCCTATGCCGAGGCCCGCGGTCTGCAGGACGTACATGTCTTCGGACGCCGCCTGACCTCGTCGACGATCAAGCTCTCGATCTCGGTTCTCCTCACGGGTGCGATCATCGTCTTCATCGGCACTCTGGCGATGCTCCAGATCTCCGCCGAGCCGCTGGACAAGGTGCTGTTCGAGGTGATCTCCGCGTTCGGCACCGTCGGGTTGAGTTCCGGGGTCTCTGCCACCGTCAATGAGACAGGTCTCTACTGCCTGTCCGTGATCATGCTCATCGGTCGCCTCGGTACGATTACACTGGCGGCAGCCCTGTCCATGCAGGACTCGGTGCGCCTGTACCGCTATCCCGAAGAAAGGCCTGTCGTTGGCTAACGAACACACCTCAATCCTAGTCATCGGACTCGGCCGCTTCGGGTCATCGACCGCTGCCACGCTGGCGAAGCTGGGACGCGAGGTCATGGCGATCGAACACAGCGCCGAGCTGGTCAAGGACTGGAGTGGAAAGCTCACCCATGTCGTCGAGGCCGATGCCACCAACATCGATGCACTGCGGCAAGTCGGCGCCGGTGATTTCTCCGCGGCTGTGGTCGGCATCGGCACCTCGATCGAAGACAGTGTGCTGACGACGGCCAACCTCGTCGATCTGGGCGTGGGTCAGGTGTGGGCGAAGGCCATCTCCCCCTCACACGGCAAGATCCTCCACCGCATCGGCGCACACCATGTCCTCTACCCCGAATCCGATGCCGGCCGGCGGGTGGCGCACCTGGTGAGTTCCCGGATGATGGAGTACATCGAATTCGACGAAGGTCACTTCGCGGTCGTGAAGATGCGTCCGCCGCGTGAGATCCAGGGCTTCACTCTCAGCGAGTCCGGCGTGCGCGACAAGTACGGGGTCACGATCGTGGGCATCAAGAGCCCCGGGCGCGACTTCACATACGCCGAGCCCACGACCCGCGTCGGCAAGCAGGACCTGCTCATCGTCGCCGGCCACGTGGAGCTGCTGGGGCGCTTCGCCGGACGACCGTAGGACAACTGGACGAAGAGCAGCCTCAGCCGCAGGCGAGGTGCGAGCCGGCGGGGAGCAGTGCGGGCCGGTGCCCTATCGGCTGGCGAACAGCACCAGCTTGCTGAAAGTGCATAGGTAGAGCACTTGTGCACTTCGGGCAAGCGAGCAGCGGGTTCGCGGTGACTAAGGCGCAGGAAGGAGCGCAAGAAGCGCAGGAACGGCAATGAGGGAAATTGGACCCCACCTACGTGCACGAGAGCGGGCGACGGGAATCGAACCCGCGTCATCGGCTTGGGAAGCCGAGGCTCTACCATTAAGCTACGCCCGCGATCTACCGGCGGAACATGTTCTCACCAGGGAATATACCATAAAGAGACGAAAGCGTTCCCGCTGCGACTCCCTCAGTGTATATCGACTCCCTCAGTGTATATCTTCGGGAGGGAGTCCCTGCAGGGGAATGCTGCAACAACGCCTGAGAGGGCGGCCGCAGCCACCCCCTCAGCATCATGTCGTACGAGCACTATGTCTCACACTCAGTGTTCGACAGCCTCCTCGGCGCCGAACCCGGTGTGGGCGCGAACGTCCATCTCCGCGGCCAGCTCGGGGCTCTCGACTGTCTTGTCGGTGATCGACGCGATCCAGCCGAGGAGGAAGCCGAGCGGAATCGAGATGATTCCGGGATTCGACAGCGGGAAGAGCACGAAGTCTGCACCTGGAATCATCGCGGTCTCGGAACCGGAGACGACCGGCGAGAACGCGATCAGCAGGATTGCAGATCCCAGACCACCGTAGATCGACCACACCGCACCGCGGGTGGTGAAGCGCTTCCAGAACAGCGAGTAGACGATCGTCGGGAGGTTCGCGCTGGCCGCGACTGCGAAGGCGAGTGCCACGAGGAATGCAATGTTCTGCCCTTGCACTCCGATGCCGCCGATGATCGCCACGGCACCGATGACGATGACCGTGCGACGTGCGATCTTGACTTCAGCGTCGGGGTCTTCGACCTTGCCCTTCTTGATGACGCTCGCATAGATATCGTGAGCGAAGGACGCAGCCGCGGTGATCGCGAGACCGGCGACCACCGCGAGGATCGTCGCGAAGGCCACGGCCGAGATGAAGCCCATGAGGAGGGGCCCGCCGAGGTGGAGAGCCAGCAACGGTGCCGCCGAATTCACTCCGCCCGGTGCGTTCTCAATCGCATCGGCACCCACAAGTGCTGCTGCACCGTATCCGAGGATGAGGGTGAACAGGTAGAACGCACCGATGAGCCAGATGGCCCACACCACAGAACGACGAGCCTCCTTCGCCGACGGCACCGTGTAGAAGCGCATCAGAACGTGCGGCAGACCAGCGGTGCCGAGCACCAGGGCCAGTGCCAAGGAGATGAAGTCGAGCGGGTTCTCACCGTACTGCTGACCTGGTTCGAGGATTGCCTCACCGACGCCCGAGTTGTTGACTGCCGAGGCGAGAAGGGTCGAGAGGTTGAACCCGTTGAGAGCGAGGACCCAGATGGTCATTGCGAAGGCGCCGAGGATGAGCAGGACCGCTTTGACGATCTGGACCCAGGTGGTGCCCTTCATGCCGCCGACCAGCACGTAGATGATCATGAGCGCACCGACCACGGCAACGACCAGTGATTGGCCGACCTTGCCGTCGATGCCCATGAGCAATGACACGAGGCCACCGGCTCCGGCCATCTGGGCCAGGAGGTAGAAGAAGCAGACTGCCAGAGTTGACAGCGCTGCCGCCATCCGCACAGGGCGCTGCTTGAGGCGGAAGGACAGCACGTCGGCCATCGTGAACTTGCCGGTATTGCGCATCAGCTCTGCGACGATGAGCAAAGCGACGAGCCAGGCCACGAGGAAGCCGATCGAATACAGGAAGCCATCGTAGCCGTTGACCGCGATCGCACCACAGATGCCCAGGAACGAAGCCGCAGACAGGTAGTCACCTGCGATCGCGAACCCGTTCTGGGGGCCGGTGAAGGACCTGCCGCCCGCATAGTAGTCGGAAGCGGATTTGTTGTTCTTGCTGGCCCGCAGGACGATGAACATCGTGACCGCGACGAAGGCGGCGAAGATCGTGATGTTGAGGATCGGGTTGTTCTCGACCTCGGTCACGCCTTGGGACACTTTGTCGAGACTTGAAGCGAAGAGGTCTCCTATGGCGACTGTGCTCATGGGGTGGTTCCTTCCGACTGCTGCTGGAGGCGTTCGCGGATCGCCGAGGCCGGCGGATCCAGTTTCTTGTTCGCGAACGAGACGTAGAACATCGTGATCGCGAAGGTCGTCACGAACTGCAGGAGGCCGAGGACCAACCCGAGGTTGATCTCACCGATGACCTTCGTGGACATGAAATCGTGCGCGTAGGTGCTCAGGATGACGTAGAGGAAGTACCACGCCATGAATCCGATCGACAGTGGTATCACCACCGAGAACCTTTTGCGCTTAAGTGCTTTGAATTCGGGATTCTCCTCTTCGATGAGGAAATCGACCCGAGTACTGACGGGATCGGTCATTGCTTCTCCATTCGGAACGTGCGTCGAGCATCAGTGGTCTGAATCACACAACTTTAAACTAACGGTCAGTCGGCGCTGGGGAATACCACCGAAAGTTGGTAGCTTGTTCACATGAATACCAAAACTAGAGAATCTCGGGCGCTGAAGGCCGAGACTCGCCGACTCTTCGTCGAAGCCATCGACTCTCTGCACCGCAGCGGAACCGGTGATGTGGTCTTCGGCGGAACGGTCGACGAGGACGAGGTCACCGTCGAGGCGGTGGCCGGAGGCGGCAAGGACCGCCTCTCCTCGCTCATCGTCAGCACCGGACGTGGGCTCGGCGGACGTGCGCTCACCGAAGGCACTCCACAGCTGACGAAGGACTACGGACTCGACCCCTTCATCACTCATCACTACGACGAAGAGATCCTCGGCGAGGGAATCAAGGTGCTCATCGCCGTCCCGACGCTACGCGGCGGTGACGTCACCGGCATGATCTACTGCGGTCATCGCAAAAACTACAACTCTGCGGCGCCGCAGACGAGCGACCTGGTCAAACGTGTCAGGCAGCTGTCAGTGGATCTGGGTCGGCTCAGTCAGCCCCCACAACCCGAGGACCCAATCGAGCCCGAGCGTCTGTACTCCGATCTCGAGTCCTCGAGCAGGGAAGCTCTGCGACGCACCTATGCGGAGCTGCGCTCGATCCGTTCAGGCGTCGATGAGAACGAGATGCGCCAGCGACTGACCGTCGTGGAGAACCGCCTGGCTGATATCCTCTCCGGCCACAATTCCGATCTGTTCCCGAACCCGACGCCCGCTGTCAGCCTCTCCCCCAGGGAAACCGACATTCTCTCGCATGTGGCATTGGGATGGTCGAATGCCCGGATCGCCGAGGGGCTGGGACTGCGGGAGTCGACCGTGAAGTCCTACCTGAATACGGCCATGGTCAAACTTTCGGCCGGCACCCGGCATGAGGCAGTGTCCATCGCAAGGTCGGCCGGGGCTCTACCTTGATTCGGGGTCTCAGCCGTTGATGACTGCGGAGTTCTCCTTCTCCATTTCAAGAGACCGGTCGCCTGCAGCCTGGGCAGCCGCCTCGGCGATATCGAAGAGCCCTGCGTCGATGAAGGTCTGCAGTCCGGCGAGTGTGGTGCCGCCCTTGCTGCTCACCGCCTGACGCTGTGCGCTCGGGTCCGGCTTCTCGCTCAGGAGTCGACCTGCCCCATCCGCAGTGGCCACGACCATCTGCTTGGCCGTCTCCTCGCTCAGTCCCATCTTCACACCGGCGGCGATCATCGTCTCGGCCAGGAGGAAGAAGTAGGCCACTCCGGAGCCTGAGATTCCTGTCATGGCAGGGATCTCCGCTTCCTCCAGGGCCACAACGAGCCCTGCTCCGGACAGCAGAGTCCGCAGTGTGTCCACTGTGGTCTCGTCCACCTCGGCGGAGGGGGCGAGGGCGATGACGCCGTGTCCGATGGCGCTGGGGGTGTTGGGCATGATTCGCACGATCGGGTTCTTCGGCGCCAGCGTGGCCAGATCGTCCATGGCGACACCGGCAGCCATCGAGACGAGGACTGTGTTCGCGTCCAGGCTCGGGGCGAGCTCGCGCAGCGTGTCGGCCATCATCCACGGTTTGATGCCGAGGAAGACGAAGTCCGCACCTGCAGCGGCCTTCTGGTTGGCCTCGGCATCGTCTTCCAACGAGATGATGGTCGCGCTCGGGAGATCCGCAGCGAGTCGCTTCGCCGAGGCGGCCGAATTGGTCGTCGCGCGAACGTCGAGCTTCTCGTCGGCGCTCAGGATTCCCTTGATCAGTGCCGAGCCCATGTTTCCAGTGCCGATGGAGGCGATGGAGGTCAAATCAGACCTGCCTTTCTGTGGTGGTTTTGTTGGCGTGCGTTCTGTGTTCAGTTGTTCGACTGTCTCTCGCTGGCACCTGTCTCACTGGTGCGCACGTGGCTCGAGGCGTTGCGGTGGCGGTCCTCGGTCTCAAGGCCGAGGTGGGTGCGGGCGAAGGCAAGGGAGTCGGCGAGCATCTGCTCCCGAGTGGACTTCTTCGTCACGAATCGTGTGTTGACTTCAACGACGACGTCGCCGGACCAGTTGCGTTTGGCCAGGAGCTGCAGGGTTTCGGCCACGGGCATGGTGCCGGCGCCGGGGATCAGATGTTCGTCCTTGAGGGATCCGGAGCCGTCGGTGAGATGGACGTGACGGAGTTTGTCGAAGATCTCCGACACGGTCTCGACGGCGTTCATCCCAGCAGTCGAGGCATGGGAGAAGTCGAAGGTGAGGGCATCGTAGTCCTCGTCGAGAGGGTTCCAGTCGGGATAGTAGACGAGGACCTCGCGTACGCCTGCGCGCCAGGGGTACATGTTCTCCACGGCGAGGACGACTCCGGTCTCCTCTGACACCTGCCGCACACCGTCGACGAAGCCCAGCGCGTACTCCCCCTGCCACCGAAACGGCGGATGCAGGACCACAGTTTTGGCGCCAACCGCCTTGGCGAGGTTCGCGGTGATGCGCAGCTTCTCCCAGTGGTCCTTGTGCAGGACGCGAGGCAGGAAGAGCAGCGTCGGTGCGTGCAGGGACATGACCTCGAGTCCGGTCTCCGCGGCCAGGCCGTTGATGAGGTCGACGTCGCGGGTCTCGGCATTGTGGGTGACCATGATCTCGACACCGTCGTAGCCGTGTTCGGCCGCTTGGGAGAAGGTCTCGGCAACGGTCATCGGTGACACAGAGGAGCTGGAGAGTCCGATCCGGATCTGGTGGTCCGAACTGTGCTGGGTCTCGTGGTCGTAGACCTGATGGCTGTCGAAGTACTCACGGTGCCGTCGCGAATTGGACCGCGCGGAATTCTTTGCGGTGTAGACCTTACGTGCTGACTTCGACCGTTTCGCCCTGCTCATCTCACCCAGTTTAGTCCTCGAAGATTCCATATTCCCTCAGAAAGCATAAGCCCTGAGGTCGCGAAGGTAGAGCGATGGCTGATCGTCGAGTTCGCCGCGCCCGCGTCGACGATGCGCTCTGGCACCGCACAGAGGTCACCCACATCCTCGACGCAGTGTCCCCGGCGGTGCCAGAGCGCATGTTCACGATCAACCTCGGCTGAGGCCCACCTCGGCGAGGGCCGGCCTCGACCGGAGGTCAGCCTTGGAGGGCTTCGACGTCCTCGTCGACCCAGTTCTTCGACTTCTCGACTGCTTTGTTCCACAGTCGGTAGGCGCGAGCGACCGTGTCCTCGTCCATCGACGGCAGCCAGCGCTTGTCCTCACGCCAGTTGCTCTTCACGTCCTCCTCACCTTCCCAGAACTTCACGGCGATGCCTGCGGCGTAGGCCGCACCCAGAGCCGTGGTCTCGACGACCTCGGGGCGGATGACGGGCACGCCGAGGAGGTCAGCCTGGAACTGCATGAGCGTTTCGTTGGCGACCATGCCGCCATCGACCTTGAGCTCGGTGAGTTTGACTCCCGAATCGAGGTCCATCGCATCGAGGACCTCGCGGGATTGGAATGCCACCGACTCGAGAGCCGCCCTGGCGATGTGGTTCTTATTGACGAAGCGTGTCAGTCCCACCATCACTCCGCGTGCGTCAGACTCCCAGTGCGGGGCGAAGAGTCCCGAGAAAGCCGGCACGATGTAGCAGCCGCCGTTGTCGTCGACCTGTTTCGCGAGTGTCTCGACCTCGGGGGCCTCGGAGATGATGCCGAAGTTGTCGCGCAACCACTGCACGAGGGAACCGGTCACGGCCACGGAGCCTTCGAGTGCGTAGACGGCCGCGTTGTCGCCGATCTTGTAGGCGACAGTCGTCAGCAGTCCGTTCTTGCTGGCCACGGGCTCGTTGCCGGTGTTGATGAGCATGAAGTTGCCGGTGCCGTAGGTGTTCTTGGCCTGGCCCTTCTCAAAGCACGCCTGACCGAAGGTCGCCGCCTGCTGGTCGCCGACGATGCCGCAGATCGGAGTGTCGATGATGAGGCCGTTCTTGGCGCCGTAGCCGTAGACCTCCGAACAGGACTTGATCTCTGGGAGCATCGCGACGGGAATGCCCATGTCGCCGGCGATCTCCTCGTTCCAGTCGAGGCTCTTGATGTTCATGAGCATCGTGCGCGAGGCGTTCGTGACGTCGGTGACGTGGACTCCGCCGTTGACGCCGCCGGTGAGGTTCCAGAGAACCCAGGTGTCCATGGTGCCGAAGAGCAGTTCGCCGGCTTCAGCGGACTCCTTGACGCCCTCGACGTTGTCGAAGACCCACTTGGCCTTCGGTCCCGCGAAGTACGTCGCCAGGGGCAGGCCGACGCGCTCCTTGTACTTGTCGGGCCCTTCGTCTCCGGCGAGTTCATCGCAGATCTTCTGGGTCCGTGTGTCCTGCCAGACGATCGCGTTGTAGACGGGCTTGCCGGTGTTCTTGTTCCAGATGACCGTGGTCTCACGCTGATTCGTGATGCCCACACCCTCGAGCTGGTGGCGGTTGATGCCGGCGCGGGTCAGGGCCTGACCGATCGCCTCGTTCGTGTTCCTGATGATCTCCAACGGGTCGTGCTCGACCCAGCCGGCGCGGGGGAAGATCTGCTCGTGCTCAAGCTGGCCCGAGGACACGATCTGTCCGTCGTGGTTGAAGACGATGGCCCGCGACGAGGTGGTGCCCTGGTCGATGGCGAGGATGAACTTTTCCTGACTCATGCTGACTCCTATGGCGAGGTGATGCTGTGGATTGCTGGTGTCTCAGACGAGGTCCGATGGGCTCAGACGAAGGCTCGGGAAAGCAGTCCGGCGATGATGGCGCCGACCAGGGGTCCGGCGATCGGCACCCATGAGTACGCCCAGTCCGATTTGCCCTTGTTCGGGATGGGCAGCAGGGCGTGGACGATGCGGGGGCCGAGGTCACGTGCCGGGTTGATCGCGTAGCCGGTCGGGCCGCCCAAGGAGGCGCCGATGGCGACGACGAGGAGTCCGACGGCCAGTGGTCCCAGCTTGTCCGGGGTTCCGCCGAAGAGCAGGATGACGAACACGAGGACGAACGTGGCGATGACCTCTGTGACGAAGTTCCAGCCGTAGCTGCGGATCTCCGGTCCGGTCGAGAAGGTGCCGAGGATGTTGCCGGCGTCCTTCTCCTCGTCGTAGTGCTTCTTGTACACGGCCCAGGCGAGGAACGCACCGATCATGGCACCGATCATCTCGGCCGCAAGGTAGGCGATGGTGTTGGCAAAGGTGATCGGAATGCCCTTGGCGTATTCGTCGGCGTCGCTGAAGAGGATGCCGAAGGTCACCGCCGGGTTGAGGTGCGCTCCGGTCTTGAAGGCGACGAAGACACCGGCAAAGACCGCCAGGCCCCAACCGAACGAGATGAGGAGCCAGCCTCCGCCGTTGCCCTTCGTCTTACCCAGAACCACATTGGCGACGACGCCGACGCCGAGCAGCATGAGCATGGCGGTGCCGCCGATCTCATAAAGGAAGATAGTACCCATATTTCACAAACTCCTATGTTTGTCCTGCTTAGCGGATTTACGGTTTCAGTGTCTCCTCGACGAGTGCCGCAGCGGACGCATCGTCGTGGGTGGATTCGGCGGCGATCTGTGCGTCGACGTGGGCATTGAAGTCGGCGATCTCCTTCGCCTCCCGCTCATCGTCCCAACCCAGGATCGGGGCGACGATGGCGGCGACCGCCTCGGCGGCGTCCTTGCCCCGGTCCCTGACCTCATAGTTGAGGCGCATTCGGCGCTCGAGGATATCGCCGAGGTGGACGGCACCTTCCGAGGTCGCCGCGTAGTGGGCCTCTGCGCGCAGGTAGCGCTGCGCTCCGGGCAGCGGCCGCCCGAGTTCGGGATCCTCGTCGACGAGGTCCAGGATGTCCTCAAGCAGCGTGCCGTAGCGGCGGATGAGTCTCTTCACCCGGTCCTCGTCCCAGCCGTACTTCTCAGCGATGCCTGCCTGACCGCGTCTCACGGCACCGACGCCCTGGGCACCGAGCAGCGGAACCGATTCGGTCAGCGAGCGCCGATCCTTCGCATCGTCGCCGAGGACGAAGTCGACGGCGTCCTCGGCCATCACCCGGTAGGTCGTGAACTTTCCGCCGGCGATCGCGGCGAGTGCGGGTTCGACCTCCATCACCGTGTGCTCGCGCGAGACCTTCGTCGAGGCCTGGCCCTCCTTGACCACGGGCTGCAGCAGAGGTCGGAGTCCGGAGTAGACGCCGATGACGTCGTTGCGGCTGAGCTTCTCGGTCAGGATCGCGTTCGCGTGCTTGAGCAGATAGTCGATGTCGTCGGAGTTGGCCACCGGAGAGTCGACGTCCTGGTCCCACGGGGTGTCGGTGGTGCCGATGACCCAGTATCCCTCCCACGGGATCACGAAGAGCACGGACTTCTCCGTCTTCGAGATGATGCCGGTGTCTGGGTCTGCCTTGATCTTGTCCTGGTCGACGGTGATGTGCACGCCCTTGGACGCGAGCACCTGGAGGCCTGCGTCGGCCTTGGCCAGGTCCTGCTGCTCCTCGGTCCAGACTCCCCCGGCGAGGATTGTGCGGCGGGCGTGGATGTCGAACTCGCGTCCGGTCATCTCATCGCGGGCGCGGACGCCGGAGACTCGTTCTCCGTCGTGGAGGTAGCCGATGACGGAGACATGGTTGGCTGCGGCGGCGCCGTAGCCAACAGCGGAGCGGATGAGCGTCATGACGAAGCGGGCGTCATCGACCTTCGCATCGTAGTATTCGAGGGCACCGACAGCGGCATCATCGGCCAGGCCGGGGAAATGCGAGGTCAGGGCCTTCTTGCCCAGATGCCGATGCAGGGGCAGAGCGCGTTTGCGCCCGGGGCGGGTGGCCATGGTGTCGTAGAGCAGAACGCCGGAGCCGATGAATGCCCTGTCGATGAGGCGATGTTCGAAGGGGAAGACGAAGGCGACGGGCTCAACCAGGTGGGGCGCCGTGTGCTGGAGGAGGAGGTCGCGTTCCTTCAGCGCCTCGGCCACGAGTTTGAAGTCGAGCATCTCGAGGTAGCGCAGTCCGCCGTGCATGAGCTTCGAGGACCGCGAGGAAGTGCCCGAGGCCCAGTCCTTGGCATCGACGACCCCGACCTTCAGTCCGCGGGTGGCTGCATCGAATGCGGAGCCGGCTCCGGTGACGCCCCCACCGACGACGAAGACGTCAAGGGGGTTGTCGGCTGTGGTGTTCTCTAGGGTGTGCAGGGCTTCATCGCGGAACGATGGGGACAGCTCGCCATTTCGCATTGACAGTTCTTTTCCTTCTCCGAGCGTGTGTGTTCCCACCATTATCACGCCCCGATATCAGCATGTGGGCCGTGTACGGCAGTTAGGAAAAATCTAACAGGCAATGCGCAGAAGTGAAACACAACGGACAGAAGCGAAAGGGCTCACACCAGTTCCACCCGCATCGCCGAGGAGGTCTCCGCGGAATCGAGCAGGTCGAGTTTGCGCATGATGATCCCTTCCCGCAGTGCCCATGGGGAGATGCTCATGACGTTGACGTCGAAGATGGCGAAGGCCGCATCGGCGACGATGGCACCCGCGAGGATCTGTCCGGCCCGAGCCTGGGAGACTCCGGGTAGCGTCGCACGCTCCTCGGGCGTCCGGGAGGACAGTGTTTCGATGATTCCGGCGAGGTCACGGCGGAAGAGTTTGCGTGGGGCGTAGATGCCGTCGCCGCTGGGTGCCGCGCCGGCGATCCGAGCCAGCGAACGGAACGTCTTCGAGGACCCCACCACCTGATCGGCGGTGCCGACTCTGTTGATCTTGCCGGCGATGCGACCGATCTGGGACCGCGCATACTTCTGCAGGCTGTGGATGTCATCGGCACTGGGCAGTGGATCGGGGAGGAAGTCGGAATAGGTGCGACCAGCGCCCAAGGGCACGGACACGGCCGCTTCCGGGTATTCGTCCTGACCGGCCGCGATCTCAAGGGAGCCGCCGCCGATGTCGAGCAGCAGGATCTTCCCCGCCGACCAGCCGAACCAGCGCCTGACTGCGAGAAAAGTCACCCGTGCCTCGTCCTTGCCGGACATCACGTTGAGGGTCACGCCGAGTTGAGCATTGATGGCATCGATAAGCTCGGCACCGTTCGGGGCATCCCTGACCGCCGAGGTGGCGAACGCCAGGATCTGTTCCGATCCTTGGTCTTCAGCGATCTCCACCGCCTCGGCGATGAAGTTGTGCAGTCGTTCCTGACCTGCGGCGTCGATCATCCCGTCGTCGCCGAGGTACTCGGCGAGGCGCAGGATCTCTTTGTGGGAGGTGGCAGGCAAGGGAGGGGCTCCGACGTGAGCATCGACCACGAGGAGGTGGACGCTGTTGGACCCGATATCGAGGACTGCTAGGCGCATTCGTTCAGTTTAACCACAGAATGCGGGTTTGCCGGTCGGCGGTATCCGTGCGACGAGGCAGCTGTCGACTCAGGTCTCACTGCGGTGACCAGTCAGTGGCGGCGAAGCCGAACTCGGGCCGGCGCTTGGCGAAGAAGGCCTCCTGGCCCTGCGCGATCTCGTCCTGATAGGCCTCGTCGAGCCAGTGCGGTGGGTCGAAGGCGGTGTCTGCATCCGGAGTGCCTGCGGTCTCCGTGAGTTCTCCGGCGAGGACGGCCTTCGAGCCGACCTGGGACAAGCGTGAGAGTCCGAAGATCTTCTCTCCCATCGCCTGTGCCGTCTCCTGCGGAGTCTCGGAGACCTCGTGGAAGAATCCGAGCTCGCGCATCGTTTCGAATTTGATGATCGAGGCTGTCAGCAGCAGGTACCTGGCCCAGGAGTCACCGAGCACAGTGGCCAGGCGGCGAGTTGGCCCCGGTGGGTAGACGAGGCCGAGTTTCGCAGCCGTGACTCCGAAGATCGAGCCGGGCGCCGCGATACGGATATCGCAGGCGGCCGCGATCTCGGTGCCCCCGCCCACGCAGTTGCCTGTGATGGCCGCGATCGTCGTGGTGCGGGCATTGGCCACAGCCGCCTCGGCGGTGGAATTGAGTTCCCAGAAGTCGGCGAGGGCCACGTTGAGGTCCGCGATGTCGGACCCGGCGGAGAAGTGCCCGGCCGCGCCCGTGATCACCAGCGCCCCGATCGAGTCATCGGCGTCGATGCCGGCGATGATCTCGGGCAGGGCCCGCCACATCGGACGGGAGATGGCGTTGCGTTTTTCGGGCCGATCAATGACGAGGGTTCCGACTCCACCTGTGACGGTGAAGTCGAAACCCTCGAGATCGACCGGACGGTATGTGCCGTCAACGGTCATGTGCGGAGCCTTTCAGCTGTGGTTCTTCAGCCCCGGTCTTCGGGGACCTCGCGCTGCTCGTGACCGCCGTATGCGCTCAGCGGACGGATCAGAGCGTTGTTGGCCTGCTGTTCCATGATGTGAGCGGTCCAGCCGGTGATGCGGGCCATGACGAAGATCGGGGTGAACTGATCGGTGTCGAAGCCCATCAGGTGGTACGCCGGACCTGAGGGGTAGTCGAGGTTCGGGTAGATGCCCTTGCGTGAAACGAAGTCTTCTTCGAAGGCATTGTAGAGATCGAGGAGATCGGTTGCACCCTTGGCCGCGACCATGTTCTCGAAGGCCTTTCGCATGGTCGGAACTCGGGAGTCGCCGTTCTTGTAGACACGGTGTCCGAAGCCCATGATCTTGGCCTTCTTCGCCAGGGCATCGTCGATCCACGCCGATGCCTTGTCGGCGGTGCCGACCTCTTCGAGCATCGCCATGACGGCCTCATTGGCACCGCCGTGCAGGGGGCCTTTGAGGGCGCCGATGCCACCGGCAACTGCCGAGTACAGGTCGGCCGTCGTCGAGGTGATGACGCGGGTGGTAAACGTCGACGCGTTGAACGAGTGCTCCGCGTAGAGGATCATCGAGATGTCGAAGCAGCGCACGACCGCCTCGTCGGGAACCTCATCGAAGACCATCTTGAAGAAGTTCGCGGCGTAGTCGAGGTCCTCGGTCGGAGCGACCGGGTCGAGGCCGTGGCGGCGACGGTGGTCGATGGCCACGATCGTCGGCAGCTGGGCATAGAGACGTTCAGCCTTGGCCAGGTTGGCCTCTTCGCCTTCGACGTCTGCGTCAGGATCGACGGCGCCGAGGTAGGACACTGCAGTCTGCACCACGTGCATCGGGTGGCAGTCCTTGGGCAGGTCGAGGATGAGCTGGACGAGCTTGTCGTCAACGGTGCGCTGTGAGCGCTCGCGGGCCTTGAATTCGTCGAGCTGAGCCTTCGTCGGCAGTTCACCGTTCCAGATCAGGTAGGCGACGTCTTCGAAGTTGCGCTCGGCAGCGAGTTCCTGCACGGGATACCCACGGTAGGTGAGCGAGTTCGTTTCCTGGACTACCTTCGAAACGGCCGTGGTGTCGACGACGACGCCGGCGAGGCCCTTCTTGATTTCTTCGGTCACTGGTGACCCTCCTGTGAAAAGTTGAATACGGCTGCGTCAAAATCGTTGTACGCAGCGTAGTCGATCGTGTCGTAGAGGTCCGCACGGGTCTGCATTCCCTCGAGCAGGTCCACCTGGGTGCCCTGATCTCGAATGGTCTGCAGGCCCGATTTGATCGCACCCATGGCGAGACGCAGAGTTGTGACCGGGTAGATCACGACTTTGACTCCGACGTTCGCCAACTGTTCGGTCGTGAACAGTTCGCTCTTTCCGAATTCTGTCATGTTCGCCAGAATCGGCACATCCACGCTGCTGGCGAATTTCTCGAACTCGCTCAGGTCGCGCATGGCTTCGGGGAAGATCAGGTCCGCTCCGGCGTCGACGTAGGCCTTCGCGCGATCGATCGCCGCGTCGAGTCCTTCGCCTGCGCGGGAGTCGGTGCGGGCGCTGATGACGAAGTTCTCATCCCGACGGCCCTTGACGGCGGCGGCAATGCGCTTGCTCATCTCAGCAGCGGTGACAACCTCTTTGCCGTCGAGGTGGCCGCAGCGCTTCGGATTCACCTGATCTTCGAGGTGCATCCCCGAGATTCCGGCGTCTTCGAATTCCTGGATGGTGCGCGCCACGTTCATGGCTTCGCCCCAGCCGGTGTCGGCGTCGATGAAGGTCGGCAGGTTCGTCACCCGGGCGATGCTGCGGCCGTGATCGGCCACCTCGGTGAGGGTGGTGAGTCCGATATCGGGCAGGCCCATGGCGGCGGAGAAGGCACCACCGGAGATGTAGACGCCCTCGAATCCGGTCTGCTCGATGATCTGAGCGTTGATCGGATTGATGGCGCCGGGGAACTGCACGATCTGGTCACCGGCGAGGAGCTCACGGAACTTCTTCCGGCGCTCGGCCGGCGTTGCGGTTGCCCCCAACATCAGAAGATGCCCTTCGAGCCGGTGTGCTCGAGTCCGTCGACGGTGAAGCTGAGTTCGGCAACACCCTTCGCGTCGAGGTTCTCGAGGTTCTCGGCCAGGTCGATGAAGCGAGTCTGCTCTGCACCGGTGAGGATGCCCTCGGACAGGGTCTTGAACTTCTCGATGTAGTTCGCGCGGGCGAAGGGACGGGCACCGAATGGGTGCGCGTCGGCCACGGCGATCTCGTCGACCAGGGTCGACCCGTCCTCGAATTCGATCTCAACGCGGCCGCCGAAGGCCTTCTCATTGGGATCGGTCGAGTGGTAGCGGCGAGTCCATTCCTTGTCTTCGGTGGTCTCGATCTTGTGCCACAGCTTGACGGTCTCCGGACGTCCGGCACGCTCGGGAGCATAGGAGTGCTCGTGGTGCCAGCCCTGGTCCTCCATGGCCACGGCGAAGATGTACATGATCGAGTGGTCGAGGGTCTCGCGGCTGGCCTTGGGATCCATCTTCTGCGGGTCGTTCGCGCCGGTGCCGATGACATTGTGCGTGTGGTGCGAGGTGTGGATGACGATGCGCTTGATCTTCGTCAGATCCTCGATCTCGCCGCCGAGCTTGCGGGCTAGGTCGATGAGGGCCTGCGCCTGGTACTCGGCCGAGTGCTCCTTGGTGTAGGTGTCGAGGATCGCGCGCTTCCCCTCTCCGGCACCGGGCAGAGGAACGGTGTAGCGAGCCTCGGGGCCCGAGAGGATCCAGGCGATGAAGCCGTCTTCACCTTCATAGATCGGGTTGGGCGCACCCTCGCCGCGCATGGCACGGTCGACGGACTCGACGGCCATCTTGCCGGCGAATGCGGGAGCGTGTGCCTTCCACGAGGAGATCTCGCCCTTGCGGGACTGACGGGTCGCGGTGGTCACGTGCAGGGCCTGCTGGATCGCCTGGAAGGTGATTTCGGTGTCGAGGCCGAGCATGGCGCCGATGCCGGCTGCTGCGGATGGGCCGAGGTGGGCGACGTGGTCGATCTTGTGCTCGTGCAGGCACATTCCCTTGACCAGGTCGACCTGGATCTCGTAGCCGGTGGCGATGCCGTTGATGAGGTCCTTGCCGCTGATGCCCTTGTGCTGGGCGACTGCAAGGACTGGTGGGATGTTGTCGCCGGGGTGTGAGTATTCGGCGGCGAGGAAGGTGTCATGGAAGTCGAGTTCACGAACGGCGACTCCGTTGGCCCAGGCGGCCCATTCTGGGGAGAAGTGCTCGCCCAGGGGCAGACCGAAGACGGTGGCTCCGGGTGAGTACGGGTGGGTCTGTGCCTGTTCACGGGCGTGCAGCGGGGCCGAGCGGCGCACCGAGGCTGCGGCCACCGAGGCGTTGTCGATGACACGGTTAATCACCATTTCGGTGACCTCTGAGTCCACCGGAGTCGGGTCTGAGGCGACCTCGGCGATCTTCCAGGCGAGTTGGTCTTCGCGAGCCAGGTTCTCTGAGCTCTTGTGCGTGCGGACTTCATGATTGATCATGGTTAACCCCTTCAAACGTCCTTGACCGTTCAGGTCTTCCAGTGGCTGACACAACTGTAGGCTACGTCACGTCGCTGTCACGGTCTGGTCAGAATTTTATCTCGACATCAAGATACTTTACCCGACCGCACCGAGTTCCCACCACCCGGTCTCGCAATGCCGATCCGGCGCCGTTCGCTCGCGCAGCCGCGGTATTCTTCGCTCGCACAGCCGCGGTGTGGGAGAGCCGCACAGAAGTGAGGAACCACCCCGGAGAAACGAGACTCAGTCGTGCAAAGGTGACCCTGCGATGTCGAAGCGGTAGCCTCCGAATTCACCGGAGAGCATGGGGCGGGCCTCCGCGATCGAGGCCTGGACTTCGGACAGCTGCAGGGACTCTCGGTGTGCATCCTCGCTCTCCCAGAGTTCGATGACGAAGACGGTGTCGGGCTGATCATCACTGACTCCGACTTCATAGCTCAGGCAGCCGATCCGCTTGAGATAGTCGTTGCGACGAGTGAGGAGAGCAACCAGGACGTCGCGCTGTCCGGGCAGTGTCCCGAGGGTGCCGACGTTCGCGAAGACCATGGTCTCAAGGATACCAGCGGGCGTGAACTGCATCACGTGCCGATGTGCCACAATTGAGCCATGACGCGCACTGCTCTGGACTTCGACGATAACTGGTTCGACGATGCCGAGTTCGCTCAGCTGCGACGGCGACTGCCCATCCCCTATGTCAATGCGATTCCGGTGCGGGTGGGCGAATCGGGAGACGTCGAGCGGATCGGCCTCCTGCTGCGCAGCCTGGACGATGGAACACTGGGTCGAGAGGTCGTCGGCGGGCGGATCCGCTTCCACGAGAGCATCCGCTCAGCGCTGATGCGCCATGCAGAGAATGACCTCGGACCGATGGCACTGCCGGTCATTCCGCCTGCGATCGCACCGTTCCACATCGCCGAGTACTTTCCCACCGAAGGCTCGTCCCTGCTCCACGACCCCCGCCAGCATGCGATCTCGATGTGCTTCATCCTCGAAGTCCGAGGCGAGTGCACTCCTCGCGCGGATGCACTGAGCCTCGATTGGCTGACACCGGAGGAAACGCTGCGCTCGGACATCGTCGGCGAGATGTGCCACGGTCAGGAGCACATCCTCCGCTACGCACTGGCCCATATGGGCTTCGCAATCTGACAATTTTCTACACTCTGTAGAAGTCCCTTGGTAGACTGAGTCCACGAGGACGGTTCTGATGACGGGGCCATCGTCCTCGTCCGGGTATAGTCGGCCCCCACTGGAGGTCTGCCATGACTGCCGAGAACCACACCGCTGACCAGACATCGACGAACCTCGGGATCCTCGTCGGTTACGACGGCTCCGAACTCGCCGCGCGCGCTTTCGAGTACGGGGCAGCCGAGGCCGCTCGCCGCAGCGCCGCTCTCACCGTCGTCGCCGCTTATACCGTTCCTGCGATGATCTATCCGAACATCGCATCAATGCCTCAGGAGAACGAGGAGCAGGCCTCACTCCGAGCGGTCGAAATACTCCTCGGCGAAGCGGCCGGACTCCTGCGAGACCATGTAGGCAAGGTCTCCTACCGCGCCGATCGGGGAGACGCGGCTGGGGTGCTGAAGGATCTGAGCGCACACTCACGGACAGTGGTCGTGGGCGCGAGAGGCCGCGGCGGATTCATGGGCCGAATTCTCGGCTCGGTTTCCACAGCACTGCCTGCCCACTCCCACTGCCCGACGATCGTGGTCCCGGGCAACCGAACCGAGACTGACGACGCCCCGGTGGTCGTCGCCGTCGACGGCTCGGATGCCGGACGCCTGGCGATGTTCACCGCCGCCGAGGTGGCCAACTCGCGACATGCCGCACTCGACATCATCTCCGTCCTCCCAGCCGGCGAGGAATGGCTCTACTGGTACCCCGAACTGGAGCTGAGCGCCGAGGTCTCGGATCGGAGGAAGAAGCAGCTCGAGGCAGCGCTCGAGGCCGAGGTCGCGGCAGTGGCTCAGCAGTTCCCTGATCTGCAGGTCAATGCCGAGGTGCCCATCGGAGACCCGACCGAGATCCTCGTCGAAGCCGCCGAGACCGCACAGCTGACCGTCCTCGGCACACGCGGACGTGGAGCAGTTCGAAGTGCATTTCTGGGCTCCGTGTCACGTGGAGTCCTCCACCGCGCGGACGGTCCGATCATGGTCGTCCCGAGCTGAGCTGGCGGCGTCAGCGCTGACCGCGCAGGCAGCGTCAGCGCAGACTGCGCCAGCGCCTTGACACGAACAGCAGCACCGCCCCGATGATGATTGCGGTGGCACCGACAATGATCGGCACACCGAGCTGAGTGCCGGTGCGCGGGAGATCGCCGGCGTCCGCATCTGAACCCACGTTCGCCGAGGTGGCACCCGAGCTGGACGCAGCAGAGGTGGCATTCGCCTGCGCGCCGGCTTCCACGCCGGCAGTCGTGCCGTCGGTCTCGTTTGTGCCGTGCGTCTCGGTCGTACCGTCAGACTCGTTTGTGCCGTCAGTCTCGGTCGTACCGCCGGCTTCGGCGGTGTCCGAACCCGAGTCAGCTTCAGTCTCTGGAACGTCATTTCCTGCGCGGGTGATCTCGACATCGTCGATCTTCTCGGACGCTGCCTGCGCTTCCGGCTCCTGTGCACCGCCTGCTGGGACCTCATAGGTCGTTGCCTGCAGAGCTTCGTCACTCACCCGCACTCGAGTGAAGGTTGGGGTGTCGTTGTGCACGCTCTTGGCCTCCCATTCCAACCCCGGAACGTAGTCGTAGTACTTCGAACCCGAGGATGAGGTCAGCGTCAGGTACATCGTCTGCCCTTCCTCTTTTTCCTGCTCGAAGCCGGCGTCGGAATCTCCGACCTTCTTACCCTCGGAGTCCATGAGAAACGTCCGGTTGTAGATGTGGTCGTGACCGGACACCACGAGGTCGATGTCGTTGCGCGCAGCAACCGGTGGAATCGCCTCACGCAGCTTCTTCACATCAGGGTCGCTGTTATGCGTCGCGGTCGAATAGATCGAGTGGTGGAAACCGAGGACCTTCCACCGGGCCTCGTCGCCGTGCTCCTTGACGACTTCGTCGATGAATTCGGCGTGCTCGTCGGTGTCATGACTGTTCGAATTGATGTTGATGAACAGAACCCCGGAATCGATGAACCAGTAGTCCCCGCCGGAGGTGATGGCTCCACCTTCACCGTGGTCCGAGCTGACGTTGGGCCGGTTGAAGTGCTGCTCATGGGACTTCGACGCGACATCATGGTTGCCGATCGTCGTCGCCTGCGGAACAGTTGTCGTCGCCTCAGGTGCCAAGTACTCCTCGTACTGGCCCTGGTCATCGGCGGAGTTCACCTGATCACCCAGAGAGTAGACCAACCGCGGATCCTGCGCTGTCCCCAGCGCCGAGGTGAGCGTCCTGTTCCAGCCGGTCGCATCGTCAGGATTGCCACCACCGGCACCGATCTGCGGGTCGCCGAAGACAAGGAACTCGCTGTCCCCACCTGCTGTCCCCGTATCGAACTGCGCCACTGATGAGAAGCCGTCCTCCTCGCTTCCGACCTGGTAGACGTATTCGGTGTCCGGCTCCAGCCCGGTCATACTCGCATGGTTGTAGTGGCGCTTGAGATCAGTTGAGAGCCCGGACTCCGTGGTCGTGGCGCGCTTGGCATCGGCGGGAAGGTCCCGCCCCTCAAGTTCGGAAGCCTTGGCCCACCGGATCTCTCCCCCGCCGCCGCTCTCACTCATCCACGACAGGTTACGCGTTCGCTCGTCGGCTCCGATTTGGAGGACGGGATCGGTGATCGCGGATGTCCGTTCCTGGCTCCTCACAGTGGGGTCACTGCCGAGCGTCTCTTCCTGGGCATGTGCCGAAACCGGGGCCGACACGAGCGCGGCCAGCAGCGCCAACGCGGACAGGAAGCCCAGTGGCCTGATCAGATGATGTTGTGCTTTCACCCGACCATTCCTACCCATCGGTAATGAAAGCTCCAACCCCTAAGGGCGGCTGCCGAGTCAACGGCAGGTGAATTTTTCGCCACGGGCGTTGCCGTGAACTGCTGTACAGTTGGCCCTACACGACAGGGGAGCGCCGACAGGGGCGCTGAGAGTGCAGATGAAGCTGCAGACCCTCGAACCTGATGCGGCTAGCACCGCCGAAGGAAGTCGAGACTCTTCTACCCCTCCTTGATATGAGGAGGCACAATGCCAGAAACAGCCGCGCCTGAATCCACTTCGAAGACCGCGCGAAACCATTCCCACATACCGACGACGAAGCAGTGGCGGGTCGTTGACTATGTCGTCACCGCTGTGCTCGGGATCGGCGTCGGACTCATCTTCTGGGTCCTGGCTCTGAGTTGGAAGGTCCTCGAACTCGGGTTCCAGACCTTCCCGCCCTCGATCGGCCTCATCGCCGGGCTCTGGGTCCTCGCCGGTCCCCTGGCCGGGATCATCATCCGCAAACCCGGTGCCGCACTGCTGTGTGAGATGATCGCCGCCATCGTCGAGGCAGTGCTGGGCTCCCACTTCGGTGCCACCGTCCTGTTGTCCGGACTGGTCCAGGGCCTCGGCGCCGAACTCATCTTCGCAGCCTTCGGGTATCGAAAGTTCAACCTGTGGGTCACGAGCCTGGCCGGCCTCCTGGCCGCTGCGTTCATGTCCGTGAGCGAGAACATCATGTACAACGCAGCGTGGCAGTTCAGCTTCCAAGCCGCCTACGCGGTGTGCGCGATCGTCTCCGGCGTCGTCATCTCCGGCATCGGCGCCTGGTTCGCCTACCGTGCGATCGCGAAGACCGGGGCGCTGAGTTCCTTCGCCTCCGGTCGCCTGCGCTGATGGCCCTGCCGATCAACGCCCACGGCTTCTCGTGGCGCCACGCTGATCGCGAGCAACCTGCGTTCGGCCCCCTCGACCTGCACATCGACGCAGGTGAGAAGGTGCTTCTTCTGGGTCCATCCGGGGCTGGCAAGACCACCCTGCTGCATGCGATCGCCGGGGTCCTGCCCGCCGAATCCGGTGAAGCCGCCGGCGAGCTGCTCGTCGGTGACCTGCCACCCGATCCGCGCCGAGGTGAGACCGGGCTGGTCCTGCAGGATCCCGATTCGCAGGTCATCTTCTCCCGCGTCGGCGACGATGTGGCATTTGGTATGGAGAACCTGGGCCTGCCTGCGGAGATCATCGATGCCCGCATCTCCACCTCGTTGCAGACGATGGGCCTCGATCTGCCTCATGACCATCCCACCGCAGCTCTGTCCGGGGGTCAGAAGCAGCGGCTGGCGCTGGCCGGAGTCCACGCGATGGCCCCACAGGTGATCATCCTTGACGAGCCGACGGCGAATATCGATCCGGACTCGGCCGCCTCCATTCGTGATGCCGTCCTCGATACCCAGGCGGCGACCTCGGCGACGATGGTCATCGTCGAACACCGGGTCGAACTGTGGCTCGATCATGTGGACACGGTGATCGTCCTCAGCCCAGATGGGCTGCTCGCACAGGGCACACCGAGTTCGGTCTTCGGTGACCCCGAACTCGCCGAGGTGCTTCTCGAGTGTGGAATCTGGGTGCCGGGAACGACAGGATCCCTGGCCGGAGACGATCGGAATCCGGTGGAGTCCGTAGCGGGCGTTGCTGCGGTGTCTATCAGGGAGGTCGTCCTCTGGACCGAGCAGCTCAGCGTTGCTCGACCGAGGGTGAAGGCCCCGGCCGCGACCGGTCTCGATCTGTCCATTCGGGCTGGTGAGGCCGTGGGCATCGTCGGTGCCAACGGGGCCGGTAAGTCGACATTGGCCCTGACCTTGGCCGGCCTCATTCCCGAGTTCGGTGGAGAAGTCAGCGCGCTGGGCTCTCTGCGGGCTGGAGCCAAACAGGCCCGGCCCTTCCGCTGGCCCTCAGCATTTCTGGCTCCTCGTATCGGGATGGTGTTCCAGGTGCCGGAGCATCAGTTCCTGCGCTCAAGTGTCGCCGAGGAGCTGGCGCTGGGTCCGCGTCTGGCCGGATGGTCAGCTGGCCAGGTTGAGGAGCGTGTCGCCGAGCTGCTGCAGGCGCTTGGCCTTGAGACCCTCGCCGAGGCGCATCCGCAGGGCCTTTCGGGAGGTGAGAAGCGGCGCCTGTCGGTGGCGGCCATGATGGCACCCCGGCCGAAGGTCCTCATCGTCGATGAGCCGACCTTCGGTCAGGACGCCCTGACCTGGGCAGGACTGGTCGAGTTGTTCCTCGATGTCCTCGCACGCGGATCGACGGTGGTCGCCATCAGCCACGACCATGCCTTCCTCGAAGCGATCGGGGCCAGGCGCATCGTCCTCGGCGGTGCCAAGCAGCCCACAGTCGAGAAGACCCGAGCTGGAGACATCCGCGAAGGGCGAGAGAATTGAGTGCGGCAACACCGTCACCGGTCGCAGTCCACGATCCCGGTCAGCTCATTCCGCTTGTGCGCAGGACGGCGCTGGTCAGGTGCAATCCGCTGACGAAGATCGCGGTGGCGCTCATCCTCATGGTCGGGACGCTGCTGAGCATCGACATGGTCTCGGCGGGAATCGTCCTCGGGTTCTGCCTGCTTGCGCTGCCGGCGACGGGGCTCGACCTGCGGGCTGCGCTCAAACGGCTGTGGTTCCTGCCTCTCGGTGCGCTGTTGGCCGCGTGGGGCACAGCGATCTTGGCGGAGAAGACCGGCGCGGTGGTCATCGACGCCGGTCCGATCCTGATGACGACTGGTTCGCTGGGTGCTGCGGGGGCGATCTTCCTGCGCGCCCTGGCTCTGGCGATTCCGCTCATCGTGCTCGCTTCGACCATCGATCCCCGTGACCTGGCGGATGCGCTAGTCCAGCGACTGCGGCTGCCCGAGGTGGTCGTCGTCTCGGTGCTGGCGGCCAGCAGACTGCTTGGTCTGCTCGTCAGCGAATGGCAGACCCTGGCTATGGCCAGACGGGCCAGGGGCATAGCCGGCGGTTCCATCGTCCGGCGCACGCGCAGTCTGTTCGCCGGCATCTTCGTGCTGCTGGTGCAGTCGATCCGTCGCGGCACCACCTTGGCGATGGCGATGGAGGGCCGTGCGTTCGGTCGTCCGGGCCGGACCTGGCGTCGCGAGTCGACCTTCGGCTCCGGTGACCGTCTGGCGGTGTTGGTGTCTCTGGCAGTCTGTGCTCTTGCCATCGTGGCCGCACACATGCTCGGAACCTGGAATCCGATCGTCGGCGGGAACTAGATCTGAGAGAGAAGTCCTTTCAGGTCTGACCGCCATTCCTCGAGTCTCTCGGCGCTGGGCAGTTTGGATACTGTGAGGACGAGGAGTGTTCTGTTCTCGTCCTTCGGTTCGGCGGCGGCCTCGAACTTGGTTCCGTCCTCGAGGTTCGCCCGCCAGAAGGAGCGCTTCTCCGTCTTCGACGTGCGCGACTCACCGTCGAGGGCCAGGCCTGCCAGTGTTCCCTCATCGATGAGGAAGGCGAATCGGGTGATAACGTCATCTCGCTGACCGGTCACGGTGCGTGAGACCGCCACATCGAAGGTGCCGTCGGCCCGCTGGCCCGGCACTCGTCGGCCGATCTCCTGCTCGAAGGCGACGACCGCGCCTTGGACCCACCAGCCGTGCTTCTCGACGACCCCGTCGAACTGCGGGTAGAGGGCGTCGGCGAGTTCCTTGTGACTCGCCGACGCTCCCCCGGCCGCTTCAAGGCGGGCCCTGGTCTCCGCCCAGGGTTCTCCGAGGGCCTGCTCAATCGCCTGCACATTCATCGCTTTGGTCGCCATGAGTGAAGTCTAAGCAACTATCGCCCAACCGTGAATGCTCTGCGGGCCGATAATGCTCAGCGCTGCAGAGCGGCCTCAGTCGATCTGCAGTTCGCCCATCTCGTCCCAGCCTTCGCCGTCGATCTTGCGGGAGATGATCTTCGGCGTCGACGCCAGGTGCGGACGCATAGCCTCGAGGCCGGCAGCGAAGTGGTCGCTCTTGACGTGGGGCTCGGCCCCTTCGTCGGTGAATGCTTCGATGAGAACGAACTCGTTGTCCTTCTCCAGGCTCTTGGACCATTCGAACCACAGGTTGCCGGGCTCCTGTCGCACTGCCTCGGTGAAGGTGCGCACCGCCTCGGGGAACTTCTCGACGCTTTCGGGCTTCACGTCATACTTCACAACGATGAAAATCATGCTGACCGCTCCTGTGTTTGTGCGAGTTGAGTCGAACCGTGTCCGTCCGACGCAACCAGCCAATCATGTTTCGGCCTGCGCTCCAAGAGCCACGTCTGCGCTCACCGCTTCAACGATCATCAGCGGTTCGTCCGTAGATCCCGTGAACGGAGTACGATCCCAGTCCCGCCAGACATTGCGCACGGCCAGACCGGCGGCACCTAGATCGTCACGCAAAGTGTCGAACGTCCGGAACTGCAATCGCTGACTGACCTTGATCACCTCATCGGCATCAAGGAATTCGTTGACACTGTCCATGGTGATGATGCCCAGCTCGTCCGGCGCCGAGGTGGCCGTCGTTTCGCGCAGACGCCCCCCTGCGGTCTGCCGGGTCTCGGCATGCGTGTTCCAGTTCCGCCAGGCTTCAGCATCTGGATTGCGAGCTTCGAAGGCCACGATTCCGTCCTCGCGGAGTCCTTGGGTGATGTCGTGCAGCGTCGACTTCCACTCATCACCGAGGATGTGCATCGCGACGTTGCCGCTCATCACTATCAGATCGCTTGATTTCGTCTCAATCAGTTCCGATGTTCCCAGGCGCCATTCGACCATGTCCCCGCCGGGCCGTTTCGAAGCGATTTCGAGCATCGCTGCGGCAGGATCGATGCCGACGACGACGCGATCAGGTGCTGCCAGGGTTGCTGTGAGCGTCCCTGTGCCGCATCCCAGATCTGTGATGCAGGCGGCCGACAGGTCTCGTGCGAGTTCACGAAAGTAGTCGTGATCTGGCCCATCCGGATTGTCATCATCATATATGGCGGCGAGAAACTCGTCCTCATAGGCGCGATTGCTCACTTCAGAACCCGCGCTCACACACGTTCGGCGATGAGCACGAGGAAGCCGGAATCGGGCTCGAAGGGGTGGAGTTCCCAGGTGGACAGCTTGAGATTGACGAACATCCCGGTCGACTTCACATCGTCGATGAAGTCTGCGAAGTCATAGCCGCGGCCGGCCCCGAAGCCGGCGACGAAGCGTCCGCCGGATTTCAGCGTCGATCTGATGTTCGACAGGGTCTGGCGACGTGAGGCGGGATCGAGGAAGGACAGGACATTGCCTGCGCAGAACGCCACGTCGATGTCGGTGATGTTCGCGGCCGCGAAGTCGAATTCAGCCAAGTCGCCGGTGTGCCATTCACCGCTTGGGAAGTCCTCCTCGGCGACTGAGATGAGGAACTCATCGAGGTCTACGCCGTAGACGCTGTGCCCTTCGCTGATGAGCAGGCCACCGGCACGACCGGTGCCGCACCCGGCGTCGAGGATACGTGCCCCACGCGGTGCCATCGCATTGACGAATCTCGCCTCTCCCCCGATGTCGTGGCCGGAGGCGGCGAGTGTGCGCCACCGCTGCGCATAGTTCGCGGAATGGTCGGGATTGGTCTCACGGATGCGGTTCCACTGATGGTCGAAGCTCATGGCCCCATCCTAGGACGAAAGACCTCGGCCACCACCTCGGCGACAGCGGCGACCGGGTCTGCCGGGTCCGGTGAGGTCAGGACGATGATCTCCCGTCCGCCCGCCTCGGCGATGGGATGGAGGTCGACGTCGGGCCCGCCCAGGGACATCATGATCGGTGTGGCCAGGGTCAGCCCGAGTCCCGTGCCTGCCAGGGCGAGCGCGACGGCGGTGTCGGTGACGATGTGGGTCTCCTTCGCGGCGATCCCCAGCGCCGAGGTGGCTAGGCGCATCGCTCGACCGAAGAGTTCTTCGGCCGGTGGCAGGATCCAATCGGCCTCGGCCAGGTCCTGCGGTGTCGGTCTCGGTGCGCCTGCCGGCACGACGATGCCGAAGTCCTCACTGGCCACGGTCGTCCATCTCAGGCCCCGCATGGGCGGCAGCGGCACGGCCGGATAGTTGATCCCGATCCCTAAGTCGATGGCTCCGTCGATGACGGCCGCCGACATCGTCTCGACATTGATCTCGCGGGCCCGAACCTCGATATGCGGGTGCTGTTGGCCAAGGAGGCGCACAATGGACGGCAATGCCCTCGTCGATGCCGAACCGAAGACGCCGAGCGTGACGATGGCCTCGCTGCGGAAGTCTCTACCCAGCATCGCCATCTCTGCCTGTTTCTGGGCGGCGAGGATGCTTCGGGCGCGCGGAAGCAGAGTGCGACCGGCCTCGGCGAGGACCATTCCCCTGCCTCGGCGGAGGAACAGCTCGGAACCGACTGCTCGGCGCAGGGCGCTCATGTGCTGCGAGACCGCGCCGATGCTGTAGCCCAACTGTTCGGCGGCACGGGTCATCGACCCGAGCTCGGCCACCGTGACGAAGGTGCGCAGCTGCCCCAGAGTCCATGCCATGGCCACAGCCTAGC
>NZ_JACBOT010000005.1 GCF_021532275.1 Brevibacterium sp. UCMA 11754 | reverse complement strand
CACAGGCAATTCCAGAACCAGCTCCCGCTGTTGCCGAAACCGCTGCCCCCGAAACTTCCGTCCTCGAAATATCTGCTGCCAAAGGACCTGGAACCGAGACAGCTGCAGCTGCAGACGAATCAGCCGCAGAGCCGACGCCGGCACCAACCATCGCTGCAGGTGCAGGTGCGACATTGGCACCCGAAGCAGACGATGAGTCCGCCTCTCTCACCGCGTTCGGTGCGCCATCCGCAGCCGCTCAGACCTCGACCCAAACGCCTGCACCAGCTGGCTTCAGCATGCCGAAACCCGTTCTGATCCCGGTGGTCGCCGCGTGCATAGGCCTCCTGGGAACACTCGTCGGCGTGGCCATAGTGCCGCAGCAAGCTGGACAGACGGGGCTTCATTCCGGCAACGCAGGCACTGCAGCCTCACCTGAAGACTCCTCCTCAAAGGAGGACTCCTCTTCGAAGAGGGACGACAAGAGCAGCAACTCCCAGTCTCCAGAGGACACGAACTCGGACAAGACAGAGCAGGAGTCGGGATCCGAGAGTTCGAAGGCATCTGATTCCGACAGGGACGAGGATGAGAAGTCATCCCGGACCCCAGGGCACGATGACAGCCGCTCGGACGAGAGTCCATCAACCGAGGACAATCCCGGCGACAAGGGCGACAGTAACGATCGCCCGTCAGCAGAAGAACCCGACGAACCAAGCCCATCGGATTCTGAAAAGCCAGCCCCAGAGTCACCTTCGGAACCGACACCACCACCATCCGACGACCCCGAAACACCTTCGGACCCACCGCCGTCGGATGAGCCGACTGAGGAGCCAAGCGAGGAACCAAGCGAGGAACCGTCCGAAGAGCCGTCAGAAGAGCCAACTGATGAGCCAACCGAGGAACCATCTGATGAGTCGCCTGAGGAGCCGTCCTCGCCAGGCTCCGAAAACCCCACCCCTGATCCGACACAGAACGGCACCTCGAACTGAGCGCAGGCTCTTCAGCGAAGTGAGCGCTGGACACTGTGACATTCCTCAGGCTGACTGCACCTCCAAATGGGCTGACTGCACCCCAAATTGAAGCATCAGCTGACGCGCATCGCCCGTTCGCACACCCAAAGCCCCTCCGCCTGGGGCTGCTCCTAATAACCACAGGTTCGCCTGAGGTAAATACCCCGGTCGCTTTCAGCAGTCCCATAGAATATCTATCCGAACGACAATTCATCGTGATATGGATCACCAAATTTGTTGACATGGGTGTTTAATCGAGTGAGGATGTTCAGCATTGTCGAAAACCGAACGCCCTGGAACCCCAGGTTCGACGGGCGGTAGAAAATCGAATTGCATCTGAAACGAGGAACCACTGATGTCAGAAGGCCAAGCAACCCCCATGCCGGATGGGATAAAGCCGTCTCGCCGGGAGCGGAAGGCACTCAAGAAAAAGCGTCTGGAGGCCGACCACTGCATCGTCATCGAGCAGAAGTCCATTCGCACCGCAATCGGCGGAACCACAGTCGGCAACTTCATGGAGTGGTTCGACTTCGGTGTCTACGGCTACCTCGCCGTCACCATGACCGCCGTCTTCACTGAGGGCATGGACAGGCAGATGGGACTCCTGGTCACCCTGTTCGGTTTCGCAGTGTCCTTCCTCGTCCGCCCCCTCGGCGGCATGATTCTGGGACCGCTGGGCGACAAGATCGGGCGCCAGAAGGTCCTCTTCTTCACCATGGCCACGATGGCCACCGCCACCGCACTCATCGGCGTACTGCCCACCGCAGCTCAGATCGGCCTGTGGGTCATCATCCCTCTCTACCTGCTCAAGATGATCCAGGGCTTCTCCACCGGCGGCGAATACGCCGGTGCCACCACGTACGTCTCCGAATTCGCTCCTGACAAGTCACGTGGATTCTGGGCTTCCTGGCTCGATGTCGGCTCCTACCTCGGCTTCGCAGCGGGCGCGGGCACCGTCGCCATCACAACCGTCATCTCAACTAGCGTCGCAGGTGAGACCGCCATGGCTGACGGCGGCTGGAGGATCCCGTTCCTCATCGCAATCCCCCTCGGCGCCGTCGCCATCTGGTTCCGACTGAAGATTCCAGAGACCCCCAGCTTCGAAGCCTCGGTTGCCGAGGGTCTCGATGTGAAGGTCAAGGACGATAAGTACGCTCGCCATGGTCTGATCGGCGTCGTCCGTCACTTCTGGAGAGAGATCCTCATCGGCATCGCCATCGTCGCCGGTTCGCAGACGGTGGGCTACGCTCTCACGAGCTTCATGCCGACCTATCTCGAGGAGACTGTCAAGGTCTCGAACGTCCAAGCAGCCGCGGCCACTATTCCGGTGCTCGTGATCATGTCCCTATGCCTTCCGCTCATCGGCAGGCTCTCGGACCGACTCGGACGCAAGTTCGTCTTCATTGTCGCGGCAGCTGCCACGATCGTGCTCATCGTTCCGGCGTTCGCCATCATGCAGATCGGTGAGATGTGGGCGATCACGATCGCCTTGTTCATGGTTGCGGTTCCGGCAGCCTTCTACATCGCCTGCCTGGCGTCGACGCTTCCTGCCCTGTTCCCGACGGCCTCGCGCTACGGTGCAATGGGCCTGACGTTCAACCTCGGAGTCTCCCTGTTCGGCGGCACCACACCGTTGGTCAGCCAGGCGCTCATCGACGCCACCGGCAACTCGTACATGCCCGCCTTCTACATCATGTTCTTCTCCATCGTTGCTCTCGTTGCCGTGCTGCTCATGAAGGAATCTGCACACCGGCCGTTGCCGGGGTCGTTCCCGACGGTCAACACGCACGAGGAAGCAGTCGAACTCGCGCGCACCCAGGATGACAACCCCGACCTCGATATGGACACCATGCCGATCCCGGTCGTGGCTAAGCTCTAGCCCAAGACCGAGCTATAGCCCGAGTCTGCGGTCGAGCGTCTAACCCCAGTCCTGGCCAGCACCGAGGCGGCCGGTCCCGATGCGGGGACGGCCGCCTCGTCGTATGCCTGCGCCTGGCTGACCTGAGCAGCTAGCGTTCTACCGCGCGTTTGAAATAGAAGAGGTTGTCGACGACGAGGGCCCGTGCCTCGTCAGAGCGGCCCGCCTCGATGAGTCCGACGAGGTCGACGATCTGCTGAGCCGACTCGCTGTCGACGACCGAGGCGATCGAGTGCGCCGCGAAGACTCGCGACTGGTCGCGCAGGCGCAGGCTGATCTCTGCAGCTCTCCTGCCGAGCCCGTATTCGAGAAGGTGTTCATGGAACATGCGATCAGCAGTCATGAATCCGATCGTGTCATCCCGGGCAGCAGCGGCCAGAGCGTCCTCGGCATTCCTGCGCAGATCACCGAGTGCGGCCTCGCACGATGTCGGATCCTCCACAGCACGGGAGCACAGCGCTTCCACTGCCGGATCGGCAAGCAGCGCTCTGATCCGGATGATCTCCTCCAGGTCTTCTCGCGTCACCGGAACCAGACGGAAGCCGCGATTCGGCACGGCCTCGACGGTTCCCTCTGTCACGAGAGACATCATGGCCTCCCTGACCGGGCTCAACGAGATCCCCAACTGCTTGGCCAGTCCCGCCGCCGAGTAGATCGTGTCCTCGGCGAGATCACCGGTTGTGATCGCATGACGGATGACGATAAGCGCGTGCTCCCGCAGCGAGGGAGCCGACTCGGGTCGCACCGGGGCAGGCGCCGGTGCGGGCCTCGGAGTCGGTCGCTTCGCAGCAGGGGCGGGGGACTCGCTTCTGATCAAGATTCTCCTTCGATGGCTATTGACAGCATAACCACAACGACTCACGATTGAGTGAAGTAATCGGTTATCGACTACTCTCATTTCGATCGAGTCGGGATGAGCTCGTCGACACCATGGTGTGGTTCCTGCGAAGTGACCACAGTCGTTCCTGCGAAGAAGGAGGAACCATGTCCCACGATCCTCTGCTCCAGCCCTTCACCTTGGGCCCGGTGCAGCTCAAAAACCGCATCGTCTCCACCGCGCATGAGCCGGCCTACACCGAACTCGGCATGCCCAAGGACCGCTATCGTCTCTACCACCGGGAAAAGGCCCGCGGCGGGGTGGGGCTGACGATGACAGCCGGCTCGGCCATCGTTTCGAAGGACTCCCCCGCCGCTTTCGGCAATGTCGACCTCTCCACCGACGAGGTGATTCCCTGGCTGGCCGCGATCGCAGATGACTGCCACGCCGAGGGGACCGCAGTGATGATCCAGCTCACCCACCTCGGCCCGCGCAACTCGAACTTCACCGCCGATTGGCTGCCTCTCATCTCCTCGGGCCGCCACCGCGAACCCACCCACCGGTCATTCACCAAGGCCATGGAGGACTTCGACATCGAGCGGGTGGTCGAGGACTTCGCGGCGGCCACGGCTCGAGTCAAGGCAGCAGGATTCGACGGTCTGGAGTTCCTCCACTCCGGCCACCTCGTCGACTACTTCTTCGCCTCGCGGTTCAATGAGCGCGAGGATGAGTACAACGGGGATCTGACAGCCCGGATGCGCTTCCCGCTCCAAATCATCGACGCGATGCGCGGCGCTTCGGAGGGACTCGCCCTCGGCGTCCGCATGTCAGTCCTCGAACAGCTCGAGGACGGCATCACCGAAGAGGCCTCCATCGCGGTGCTCAAGGAGTATGCCGCCCATGGCGTCGACTTCCTCAACCTCAACGTCGGAAGCATCAGCTCCGACAAAGAACTCGCCGAGGCGATCCCGGGCATGGGCACCCCCTCGGCGCCCTGGCTCGAGACCTGCCGACGCATCCGCGAAGCGATCGACGTCCCCGTTCTCCACGCCGCCCGGATCGCCGATGCACCCACGGCCCGGTTTGCGATCGAGGACGGCTGCCTCGACCTCGTGGGTATGACCCGGGCGCAGCTGGCTGACCCCTATCTGGTGAAGAAGATCGAGGAGAAGCGGGAGGATGACATCCGCCCGTGCGTGGGAGCGAACATGTGCCTCGACAGCATCTACACCTCAGGCGCTGCAACCTGCATCCACAATCCCGCCAGCGGGCGCGAGGCCGATCTGCCACAGGAGATCACCCGCGACGTCGAGTCCGGCCCGAAGCACATCGTCATCGTCGGCGCCGGACCCGCCGGCCTCGAAGCCGCACGGGTCGCTGCAGTGCGCGGGCATCGGGTCACCCTGCTCGAGGCCGACTCTGCCGTGGGAGGCCAGGTGAAGATCGCCGCTCGCTCACAGCGGCGCCGCGATCTCATCGGCATCATCGACTGGCGCGAGCAGCAGTGCCGCAAGCACGGCGTCGACATCCGCGTGGACACCTTCGCCGAGGCGGGCGAGATCCTCGCGCTCTCACCTGATGTCGTCATCGTCGCCACCGGCGGTGTCCCAGATGCCGGCTACCCCTTCCGTGAGGAGGGGCCCTCGTTCGACGTCTGGGACGTCATGGATGACAGCCTGCGCAACAAGTCCCGTGTCCTCGTCTTCGACGACCATGGCTTCTACCCTGCCCTCGACGCCGTCGAACACCTGGCCCGCAACGGTCAGGAGGTGACCTATGTCAGCCCGAACGCACCATCGGCGTCGACGTCGGATCGATGAATTCCCCCGCCTATCTGCAGGTGTTCTCAGAATTCGGAGTCACCGTCCACCTCGGGGAGCGGCTCGCGGCGAAGCCGAAGATCGCGGGCAAGTTGGTCACCGCACGACTGCGCAATGACTACTCGGGCATCGAGACCGAGCTCGAGACCGACGCCGTGGTCGTCGATTTCGGAACCACACCCAATGACGATGTCTACTTCGAGCTCAAACCGCAGTCGAGCAATCACGGTGAGATCGACATCGATTCTTGGATTCACGGTCGAACCCAGCCGCATCGCGAAAGCGGAGCAGTCACCTACCCCACCCCCGGATCGGCTTCCCCGGGCCCCGCCGCCGAGGCGAGCTCTCCCTTCGCGCTGTACCGGATCGGTGATGCGGTCGCCTCACGCAACGTCCATGCCGCGGTCCTCGAAGGACTGCGAGTGGGAATGGGGCTGTAGCGCCGCCTCCTTCGCACTCAGCTCTGCGACACTCAGTGACTCTGCGACACTCAGTGACAGGGAGCCATGGCAAGCCCGTCTGCCGATAGACTTTTTTCGGCAGATCATTGTTAGCTGAGTCACATAAAGGTAGATTGAACATACCTTTACGCATCGATGGAGAGAGCGAACGTGGGCAAATACATCGCCAGGCGCATATTTCTCATGGTTCCCATCGTCCTCGGCGTTGCCACACTCTCGTTCGTACTCATGCAGCTCGCTCCCGGCGATCCTGCCGCTGCCTACCTCGGTGACAAAGCCACTCCGGAGGCGGTTGCCCAGCTGCGGCACGCATGGGGACTCGATCAGCCGTTCCTCATTCAGTACTTCCAGTTCCTCGGCGGTCTGGTCATCGGAGATTTCGGCCCGTCATTCATCTTCCAGACCTCCGTGCTCGAGCTGCTCAAGCTGCGCATGCCTGCAACCCTCATGCTCATGCTCGTCTCGGTCATCTTCGCCGTCGCCATCTCCATCCCGATCTCGCTGTGGGTGGCAGCGACCAAGAGCCCAACAGCGGCGATCGTCTCCCGGATCTTCACCGCCACGGTCCAGGGGATGCCTGCATTCTTCGTCGGCACCCTGTTGATCCTGGTTCTCGGCGTGAATACGGGACTGTTCCCTGTCGGCGGATATGGGCGCAACCTCGGCGAGCATCTCTATTCTCTGGTGCTGCCCGGGATCGCGGTCGCACTCACAATCTGCCCCGTCCTCATCCGCAGCCTGACCGCGGCGCTCAACGATTCGCTGTCGGCCGAGTACACGAACTTCGCAATGTCCAAGGGCCTGAGCCGGTCGAAGACGGTGACGAACTACGCGTTCCGCAATGCAGGAATCACGGGGATCTCGATCCTCGGCATCCAGGTCGGGCATCTTGTCGGCGGTGCTCTCATCGTCGAGAACGTGTTCGCGATCCCGGGCGCCGGTTCGCTGCTCATGCAGTCGGTGCTGGCCCGTGACTACAACGTCGTCCAGGCGCTGACCGTCGTCTTCGGCGTGCTCGTCGTCCTCGTCTATCTGCTCACCGACATCATCTACAGCGTCGTCGATCCGCGCGTACGGCTGGGAGGCTGAGCATGTCCGTCGAACCTCTTGCGTCCCAGACCACACCACAGGCCCGCTTCACGTTGCCGCTGCCGGCGTTCCTGCGGCGGCACAATCTGCAGCTGTGGACCGGTCTGGCCATTATGGGGATCATCGTCGCGATCCTGGCAATCGGGCCGCTGCTCGTCACTGCCGATCCGAATCGACAGGACCTCCTCAACGCCTTCGGCCCGTCCTCTCTCGCCCACCCTATGGGCACGGATCAGCTGGGTCGCGACATCCTGTCCCGCTTTCTCAACGGCGGACGAGTCGATCTCATGGTCGCCGTCATCGCCGTCATCGTGCCGTTCATCCTGGGCACCGCGCTGGGGGCCTTGGCGGGATATTTCGGCAGGTGGGTCGATGTCGTCATCATGCGCCTGGCCGATATCGTCTCGGCCTTCCCCTTCTACGTCCTCGTCATCGTGCTCGTGTTCGTCATGGGCAACGGCATGGCCAGCATCTTCGTCGCCATCAGCCTCGTGTCCTGGGTCGCCTACGCCCGCATCGTCCGCGGTGAGGTCCTTGTGCTGCGAGAGGCGGAGTTCATCTCCGCCTGTCGCGCCAGCGGACTCTCCACTCCGCGCATTCTCGCCCGACACGTCATCCCGAACACCGTCAGCCAGGGAATCATCTACGGCATGAGTGACATCGTCCTCAACATCGGCGTCGTCGTCACCCTCAGCTTCTTCGGCATGGGCATCGTCCCGCCGACAGCTGACTGGGGCCAGATGATGAATGACGGCCAACAGTACATGGGCACCGGCAACTACGGACTCATCCTCTGGCCCGGCTTCGCCGTCGTCCTCGTATCCCTGGCGTTGGCGCTCATCGGTGACGGCCTGACCAACATCCTGAAGCCGAAGAGGTGAACCATATGAGTCCCGAATCCGCGACGTCTCAGCCTAGTCAGTCACAGCCCGGGCAGGCCCTGCCACTGCTCGAGGTCGACTCGCTCACCGTCGACATCGACGGGGAGGTCGGCAAGCACCGGATCCTCGACGATGTTTCGATCACCCTTGAGCCGGGAGAGCCGATGGGCCTCGTCGGCGAATCGGGGTCAGGGAAGTCGATGACCCTGCGCACGATTCTCGGGATGCTGCCGCCGGCGGCCACTGTCGTCGAAGGGGAAGTCAGATTCCGGGGGAGGAACATCCTCAGGATGTTTTCTCCCCCGGAATCTGACTTCCCCTTCGACGACAGTGGCCGCCGGCGGCAGCATCCCGAGAATCGTGCGCAGGGTCATCGACTTCCCTGACCCCGATTCGCCGACGAGGCCCATCGGCTCTCCCGGCTCAAGGGTGATCGAAACATCGTCGAGGATCCGGTGCTTGCCGACCTCCCCGTCGATGTCGACGGTGAGCGAGTCGACCTCGAGCAGTGGCAGGGCCTGCCGGGCTGTGACTGACTAGGCTGAGACGTCGCGGATTCGGGACTCATATGGTTCACCTCTTCGGCTTCAGGATGTTGGTCAGGCCGTCACCGATGAGCGCCAACGCCAGGGATACGAGGACGACGGCGAAGCCGGGCCAGAGGATGAGTCCGTAGTTGCCGGTGCCCATGTACTGTTGGCCGTCATTCATCATCTGGCCCCAGTCAGCTGTCGGCGGGACGATGCCCATGCCGAAGAAGCTGAGGGTGACGACGACGCCGATGTTGAGGACGATGTCACTCATGCCGTAGATGATTCCCTGGCTGACGGTGTTCGGGATGACGTGTCGGGCGAGAATGCGCGGAGTGGAGAGTCCGCTGGCGCGACAGGCGGAGATGAACTCCGCCTCTCGCAGCACAAGGACCTCACCGCGGACGATGCGGGCGTAGGCGACCCAGGACACGAGGCTGATGGCGACGAAGATGCTGGCCATGCCGTTGCCCATGACGAACACGAGCACGATGACGAGGACGTAGAAGGGGAAGGCCGAGACGATATCGGCCAGGCGCATGATGACGACATCGACCCACCTGCCGAAATATCCCGCCAAGGCCCCCAGCGCGGTGCCCAGGATGAACGGCACGATGACGGCGATGACGGCGACCATGAGATCGACTCGTCCGCCGTTGAGAAAGCGGGACAGGATGTCGCGACCCAGCTGATCCGTGCCCATAGGGTGGGCGAGAGAGGACGGGCCGAAGGCGTTGAGGAGGTCCTGTCGATTCGGATCGGCAGTGACGAGCAGCGGCCCGATTGCCAGGATCGCGACGATGATCCCCATAATGGCCAGACCGGTCCACAGCTGCAGATTGTGCCGCCGCAGGAACGCCGGCAGCGGCAACGTGAAGCGGGCCTGTGGTGTGGTCTGGGACGCAAGAGGTTCGACGGACATGCTCAGCCTCCCAGCCGTACGCGCGGATCGACGACGCTGTAGATGATGTCGGTGAGCAGATAGACGAGGACGACGAGCACGCCGAAGACGACGGTCAGCGCCTGGACGACGTTGTAGTCACGGGCCAGCACCGACTGCATGAGCAGCGAACCGGCGCCCGGGATCGCGAACACGTTCTCGACGATGAGAGCACCGCCGACAAGATGCCCGACCTGGATGCCGAGGATCGAGATCCCCGTGATTCCTGCATTGCGGAACGCGTAGTTCGTCACCGTCTTCGACCGGCTCAGGCCCTTGGACATTGCGAAGTTCGTGTACTCGGCCGACAGCGAATCGTTGAGCGCCGCGGTCAGGCTGCGGATGAGGACGGGGCAGATTGTGAGTGCGACCGCGATCCCGGGCAGCACCAGAGAATAGAGATGCTCGCCGAGGTTGCGCCCATATCCGCCGACAGGGAACAGTCCCGTATTCACGCCGAGAACCAGGATCAACAGGGTGCCGACGAAGAATGCAGGCATCCCCTGGACCGTGGCGGTGAAGATCCGGGAGACGATCGCCGCTGTTGGGCTCTTGGTCGCTGCCACCCACAGCGAGATCGGGATGGAGATGGCGACGGCGAAGATGACCGAGACGAGCATGAGCATGAGGGTTGCAGGCATGCGCAGCTTGAGCAGCTCGAGCACGGAGGTCTGGAAGATGAATGACGGGCCGAAATCTCCGATGACCAGACCGCCGAGGAACTGGAAGTACTGAATGAGGAACGGCTGATCGAGTCCCCATGCGTGCCGCAGCTGGGCAACCGCCTCCGGAGTGGCTTTGTCACCGAGGTAGGCAGCGGCAGGATCGCCGGGAGCGAGCTGCATGAGTACGAACGAGAGTGTGGCAACGCCGAGGACGATGGGAACCATGAGAAATATGCGCCTGGCGATGTATTTGCCCACGTTCGCTCTCTCCATCGATGCGTAAAGGTATGTTCAATCTACCTTTATGTGACTCAGCTAACAATGATCTGCCGAAAAAAGTCTATCGGCAGACGGGCTTGCCATGGCTCCCTGTCACTGAGTGTCGCAGAGTCACTGAGTGTCGCAGAGCTGAGTGCGAAGGAGGCGGCGCTACAGCCCCATTCCCACTCGCAGTCCTTCGAGGACCGCGGCATGGACGTTGCGTGAGGCGACCGCATCACCGATCCGGTACAGCGCGAAGGGAGAGCTCGCCTCGGCGGCGGGGCCCGGGGAAGCCGATCCGGGGGTGGGGTAGGTGACTGCTCCGCTTTCGCGATGCGGCTGGGTTCGACCGTGAATCCAAGAATCGATGTCGATCTCACCGTGATTGCTCGACTGCGGTTTGAGCTCGAAGTAGACATCGTCATTGGGTGTGGTTCCGAAATCGACGACCACGGCGTCGGTCTCGAGCTCGGTCTCGATGCCCGAGTAGTCATTGCGCAGTCGTGCGGTGACCAACTTGCCCGCGATCTTCGGCTTCGCCGCGAGCCGCTCCCCGAGGTGGACGGTGACTCCGAATTCTGAGAACACCTGCAGATAGGCGGGGGAATTCATCGATCCGACGTCGACGCCGATGGTGCGTTCGGGGCTGACATAGGTCACCTCCTGACCGTTGCGGGCCAGGTGTTCGACGGCGTCGAGGGCAGGGTAGAAGCCATGGTCGTCGAAGACGAGGACACGGGACTTGTTGCGCAGGCTGTCATCCATGACGTCCCAGACGTCGAACGAGGGCCCCTCCTCACGGAAGGGGTAGCCGGCATCTGGGACACCGCCGGTGGCGACGATGACGACATCAGGTGAGAGCGCGAGGATCTCGCCCGCCTCGGCGAAGGTGTCCACGCGGATGTCGACGCCGTGCTTGCGGCACTGCTGCTCGCGCCAGTCGATGATGCCGATGAGATCGCGGCGCCGCTGTGAGCGAGCGGCGATCTTCACCTGGCCTCCCACGGCAGAGTCGGCCTCGAGCAGGGTGACCCGATGCCCGCGCACTGCAGCGACCCGTGCGGCTTCGAGGCCGGCGGGTCCGGCGCCGACGATGACGATGTGCTTCGGGCCGGACTCGACGTCGCGGGTGATCTCCTGTGGCAGATCGGCCTCGCGCCCGCTGGCGGGATTGTGGATGCAGGTTGCAGCGCCTGAGGTGTAGATGCTGTCGAGGCACATGTTCGCTCCCACGCACGGGCGGATGTCATCCTCCCGCTTCTCCTCGATCTTCTTCACCAGATAGGGGTCAGCCAGCTGCGCCCGGGTCATACCCACGAGGTCGAGGCAGCCGTCCTCGATCGCAAACCGGGCCGTGGGTGCATCGGCGATCCGGGCGGCGTGGAGAACGGGGACGTCGATCGCTTCGCGGATGCGTCGGCAGGTCTCGAGCCAGGGCGCCGAGGGGGTGCCCATGCCCGGGATCGCCTCGGCGAGTTCTTTGTCGGAGCTGATGCTTCCGACGTTGAGGTTGAGGAAGTCGACGCCATGGGCGGCATACTCCTTGAGCACCGCGATGGAGGCCTCTTCGGTGATGCCGTCCTCGAGCTGTTCGAGGACTGACATGCGGACGCCGAGGGCGAGTCCCTCCGAAGCGCCGCGCATCGCGTCGATGATTTGGAGCGGGAAGCGCATCCGGGCTGTCAGATCCCCGTTGTACTCATCCTCGCGCTCATTGAACCGCGAGGCGAAGAAGTAGTCGACGAGGTGGCCGGAGTGGAGGAACTCCAGACCGTCGAATCCTGCTGCCTTGACTCGAGCCGTGGCCGCCGCGAAGTCCTCGACCACCCGCTCGATGTCGAAGTCCTCCATGGCCTTGGTGAATGACCGGTGGGTGGGTTCGCGGTGGCGGCCCGAGGAGATGAGAGGCAGCCAATCGGCGGTGAAGTTCGAGTTGCGCGGGCCGAGGTGGGTGAGCTGGATCATCACTGCGGTCCCCTCGGCGTGGCAGTCATCTGCGATCGCGGCCAGCCAGGGAATCACCTCGTCGGTGGAGAGGTCGACATTGCCGAAAGCGGCGGGGGAGTCCTTCGAAACGATGGCCGAGCCGGCTGTCATCGTCAGCCCCACCCCGCCGCGGGCCTTTTCCCGGTGGTAGAGACGATAGCGGTCCTTGGGCATGCCGAGTTCGGTGTAGGCCGGCTCATGCGCGGTGGAGACGATGCGGTTTTTGAGCTGCACCGGGCCCAAGGTGAAGGGCTGGAGCAGAGGATCGTGGGACATGGTTCCTCCTTCTTCGCAGGAACGACTGTGGTCACTTCGCAGGAACCACACCATGGTGTCGACGAGCTCATCCCGACTCGATCGAAATGAGAGTAGTCGATAACCGATTACTTCACTCAATCGTGAGTCGTTGTGGTTATGCTGTCAATAGCCATCGAAGGAGAATCTTGATCAGAAGCGAGTCCCCCGCCCCTGCTGCGAAGCGACCGACTCCGAGGCCCGCACCGGCGCCTGCCCCGGTGCGACCCGAGTCGGCTCCCTCGCTGCGGGAGCACGCGCTTATCGTCATCCGTCATGCGATCACAACCGGTGATCTCGCCGAGGACACGATCTACTCGGCGGCGGGACTGGCCAAGCAGTTGGGGATCTCGTTGAGCCCGGTCAGGGAGGCCATGATGTCTCTCGTGACAGAGGGAACCGTCGAGGCCGTGCCGAATCGCGGCTTCCGTCTGGTTCCGGTGACGCGAGAAGACCTGGAGGAGATCATCCGGATCAGAGCGCTGCTTGCCGATCCGGCAGTGGAAGCGCTGTGCTCCCGTGCTGTGGAGGATCCGACATCGTGCGAGGCCGCACTCGGTGATCTGCGCAGGAATGCCGAGGACGCTCTGGCCGCTGCTGCCCGGGATGACACGATCGGATTCATGACTGCTGATCGCATGTTCCATGAACACCTTCTCGAATACGGGCTCGGCAGGAGAGCTGCAGAGATCAGCCTGCGCCTGCGCGACCAGTCGCGAGTCTTCGCGGCGCACTCGATCGCCTCGGTCGTCGACAGCGAGTCGGCTCAGCAGATCGTCGACCTCGTCGGACTCATCGAGGCGGGCCGCTCTGACGAGGCACGGGCCCTCGTCGTCGACAACCTCTTCTATTTCAAACGCGCGGTAGAACGCTAGCTGCTCAGGTCAGCCAGGCGCAGGCATACGACGAGGCGGCCGTCCCCGCATCGGGACCGGCCGCCTCGGTGCTGGCCAGGACTGGGGTTAGACGCTCGACCGCAGACTCGGGCTATAGCTCGGTCTTGGGCTAGAGCTTAGCCACGACCGGGATCGGCATGGTGTCCATATCGAGGTCGGGGTTGTCATCCTGGGTGCGCGCGAGTTCGACTGCTTCCTCGTGCGTGTTGACCGTCGGGAACGACCCCGGCAACGGCCGGTGTGCAGATTCCTTCATGAGCAGCACGGCAACGAGAGCAACGATGGAGAAGAACATGATGTAGAAGGCGGGCATGTACGAGTTGCCGGTGGCGTCGATGAGCGCCTGGCTGACCAACGGTGTGGTGCCGCCGAACAGGGAGACTCCGAGGTTGAACGTCAGGCCCATTGCACCGTAGCGCGAGGCCGTCGGGAACAGGGCAGGAAGCGTCGACGCCAGGCAGGCGATGTAGAAGGCTGCCGGAACCGCAACCATGAACAAGGCGATCGTGATCGCCCACATCTCACCGATCTGCATGATGGCGAACGCCGGAACGATGAGCACGATCGTGGCAGCTGCCGCGACAATGAAGACGAACTTGCGTCCGAGTCGGTCCGAGAGCCTGCCGATGAGCGGAAGGCATAGGGACATGATCACGAGCACCGGAATAGTGGCCGCGGCTGCTTGGACGTTCGAGACCTTGACAGTCTCCTCGAGATAGGTCGGCATGAAGCTCGTGAGAGCGTAGCCCACCGTCTGCGAACCGGCGACGATGGCGATGCCGATGAGGATCTCTCTCCAGAAGTGACGGACGACGCCGATCAGACCATGGCGAGCGTACTTATCGTCCTTGACCTTCACATCGAGACCCTCGGCAACCGAGGCTTCGAAGCTGGGGGTCTCTGGAATCTTCAGTCGGAACCAGATGGCGACGGCGCCGAGGGGGATTGCGATGAGGAACGGGATCCTCCAGCCGCCGTCAGCCATGGCGGTCTCACCTGCGACGCTAGTTGAGATGACGGTTGTGATGGCGACGGTGCCCGCGCCCGCTGCGAAGCCGAGGTAGGAGCCGACATCGAGCCAGGAAGCCCAGAATCCACGTGACTTGTCAGGAGCGAATTCGGAGACGTACGTGGTGGCACCGGCGTATTCGCCGCCGGTGGAGAAGCCCTGGATCATCTTGAGCAGGTAGAGAGGGATGATGACCCACAGGCCGATCTGAGCTGCGGTGGGCAGTACGCCGATGAGTGCGGTGGCGGTGGCCATCGTGGCCATGGTGAAGAAGAGGACCTTCTGGCGCCCGATCTTGTCGCCCAGCGGTCCCAGAATCATGCCGCCGAGGGGGCGGACGAGGAAGGACACTGCGAAACCGAACAGGGTGACCAGGAGTCCCATCTGCCTGTCCATGCCCTCAGTGAAGACGGCGGTCATGGTGACGGCGAGGTAGCCGTAGACACCGAAGTCGAACCACTCCATGAAGTTGCCGACTGTGGTTCCGCCGATTGCGGTGCGAATGGACTTCTGCTCGATGACGATGCAGTGGTCGGCCTCCAGACGCTTTTTCTTGAGTGCCTTCCGCTCCCGGCGAGACGGCTTTATCCCATCCGGCATGGGGGTTGCTTGGCCTTCTGACATCAGTGGTTCCTCGTTTCAGATGCAATTCGATTTTCTACCGCCCGTCGAACCTGGGGTTCCAGGGCGTTCGGTTTTCGACAATGCTGAACATCCTCACTCGATTAAACACCCATGTCAACAAATTTGGTGATCCATATCACGATGAATTGTCGTTCGGATAGATATTCTATGGGACTGCTGAAAGCGACCGGGGTATTTACCTCAGGCGAACCTGTGGTTATTAGGAGCAGCCCCAGGCGGAGGGGCTTTGGGTGTGCGAACGGGCGATGCGCGTCAGCTGATGCTTCAATTTGGGGTGCAGTCAGCCCATTTGGAGGTGCAGTCAGCCTGAGGAATGTCACAGTGTCCAGCGCTCACTTCGCTGAAGAGCCTGCGCTCAGTTCGAGGTGCCGTTCTGTGTCGGATCAGGGGTGGGGTTTTCGGAGCCTGGCGAGGACGGCTCCTCAGGCGACTCATCAGATGGTTCCTCGGTTGGCTCATCAGTTGGCTCTTCTGACGGCTCTTCGGACGGTTCCTCGCTTGGTTCCTCGCTTGGCTCCTCAGTCGGCTCATCCGACGGCGGTGGGTCCGAAGGTGTTTCGGGGTCGTCGGATGGTGGTGGTGTCGGTTCCGAAGGTGACTCTGGGGCTGGCTTTTCAGAATCCGATGGGCTTGGTTCGTCGGGTTCTTCTGCTGACGGGCGATCGTTACTGTCGCCCTTGTCGCCGGGATTGTCCTCGGTTGATGGACTCTCGTCCGAGCGGCTGTCATCGTGCCCTGGGGTCCGGGATGACTTCTCATCCTCGTCCCTGTCGGAATCAGATGCCTTCGAACTCTCGGATCCCGACTCCTGCTCTGTCTTGTCCGAGTTCGTGTCCTCTGGAGACTGGGAGTTGCTGCTCTTGTCGTCCCTCTTCGAAGAGGAGTCCTCCTTTGAGGAGGAGTCTTCAGGTGAGGCTGCAGTGCCTGCGTTGCCGGAATGAAGCCCCGTCTGTCCAGCTTGCTGCGGCACTATGGCCACGCCGACGAGTGTTCCCAGGAGGCCTATGCACGCGGCGACCACCGGGATCAGAACGGGTTTCGGCATGCTGAAGCCAGCTGGTGCAGGCGTTTGGGTCGAGGTCTGAGCGGCTGCGGATGGCGCACCGAACGCGGTGAGAGAGGCGGACTCATCGTCTGCTTCGGGTGCCAATGTCGCACCTGCACCTGCAGCGATGGTTGGTGCCGGCGTCGGCTCTGCGGCTGATTCGTCTGCAGCTGCAGCTGTCTCGGTTCCAGGTCCTTTGGCAGCAGATATTTCGAGGACGGAAGTTTCGGGGGCAGCGGTTTCGGCAACAGCGGGAGCTGGTTCTGGAATTGCCTGTGCCAGGGTGGAAGAGAGTCGCTCGATGACGATCGG
>NZ_JACBOT010000004.1 GCF_021532275.1 Brevibacterium sp. UCMA 11754 | reverse complement strand
TTCCCCGCCTCAGTCCCACCTCAGTCCCACCTCTCTGACCAATGGAGTTCACGGGTAGCGCCGAGTCGTGCCCAAAGGCTCCTTCATCACCTGGACAAACAGGAGCCAGCCATGGAAGCGACCACCACCGACAAACCCACTCAGGAACGACTCCCGGGCGTTATCCGATTCCTCAACGTCATCGAGAACGTCGGCAACCGACTCCCGCACCCCTTCTGGCTGTTCTGGATCCTGGCAGGAATCCTCGCCGTCCTCAGCCTCGTCCTCTCCGTCATGGGAGTCGGGGTCAACGACCCCGGCACCGGGGAATGGACGCCGGTGAACAACCTGCTCAGCGGCGACGGGATCGCGATGGCGGTGAGCACCTCGCTCGACGCCTACCAGTCCTTCCCACCGCTGATCACGATCATGGTCGTCATCATGGGCGTGGCCCTGGCAGAGCGCACCGGACTCCTCTCCACGGCGATGAAGGTCTCGATCGCACGGGTGCCCGCATCCCTCATCGTCTTCACCGTCGCGTTCATGGGAACGGTCTCCCACGTTGCTTCGGCCGCGGCCTACGTCATCCTCGTCCCACTCGGCGGCATGGTGTTCAAGGCGGTCGGCCGCTCCCCCGTCCTCGGCGTCATCGTCGCGTACACCTCGATCGCCTCGGGATATGACGCCAGCCCGATCCCGACACCCAATGATGCGATCTTCGCAGGAATCACCTCGGCGGCGGCCCACATCATCGATCCCGACTATCTGGTCACCCGATCGGCAACTGGTACTTCAACATCGCCAGCTCAATCCTGTTGGCCATCGTCATCACCATCGTCACCGAGCTCGTGCTCACGAAGCGGCAGAACCTCGAGGCCGACGAGGACGCCGAGCACGAAGACCTCGTCATCACCGACAGGGAACGCTCGGCCCTGCGGTACTCGATGTTCGCAGTGATCGCGATGCTCCTCTTCGTCGTCGTCCTGGTGGTCCCGGACAATGCTCCCCTGCGCGGAGACGGACCAATCGGAGAGTCACCGTTCCTGACCGGCATCGCGTTCATCATCGCCATGCTCTTCGGTGTCGGCGGCATGGTCTACGGGTTCCGTGAGGGCACGATCGAGAAGTTCGCCGACGTCCCCAAGCTCATGAGCCAGGGCATCGTGTCCATGGCCCCGGTCCTCGTCCTGTTCTTCGCGATCGCGCAGTTCCTCGAGTACTTCGAGTGGACGAACATCGGCATGCTGGTTTCCGTGTCGAGCTCGGAACTGTTCACCGGCCTCGGACTGCCCACATGGGTCATCTTCATCC
The DNA here is from genome assembly GCF_021532275.1 of Brevibacterium sp. UCMA 11754. GTDB lineage: Bacteria > Actinomycetota > Actinomycetes > Actinomycetales > Brevibacteriaceae > Brevibacterium. The sequence goes on along the minus strand of NZ_JACBOT010000004.1, from coordinate 15,322 downwards.
TCGTGCTGCTCGTCCTCTCCGTCGTCAACGTCCTCATCACTTCCGGATCGGCCATGTGGGCGATCATGGCCCCGGTCATCGTGCCGATGCTCATGCTCCTCGACGTCCCGCCTGAGACCTCGCAGGCGATCTTCCGCATCGCCGATTCGGGCTCGACTGCGATCACTCCGATGAGCCCCTACTTCATCCTTGCCCTCGGCTTCATGCAGCGTTATCAGAAGTCCGCCGGCATCGGCACCCTTGCCTCCCACACCCTGCCGCTGGCGGTGTGCATGACGCTCATGTGGAGCCTGCTCTTCTTCCTCTGGTGGGGCCTGGGCATCCCACTGGGCCCCGACGCGCCCGTGCGGTGAACTTCGCCCAGGCTGTAATGTACTCACCTCATTGGCCACGGGTCCGTGCCCTGGACAGACGTTCTGCATCCGGGCCGACCGGCTAGAGCTCAAGTGCCCTTTCAACAGAACCTCGTGAAACTATATGAAGAAAAAGTTATTGACTCGACACATTTGACCGATATACTCGTCGGTAATACCCCGCAGTAACATACATCACAATGCGACGAAAGACGTCACCATGCGATGCTGACATAGCTGTCGGCATCCGGAGGAGGATCAATGAAGTTCCCAAAGCTCGCCAGCAGCATCAGCGCGGTCGGCAAATCCCACGCGGGGCGGATCGCTTTGGTAGCGATTCCTACCGGCGTTGTCTCCGCCATCCTGATGGGTGGGGTTGCTCAGGGTGCAGTACCTGTTTCATTCGCCATATCGGGAAGCCAGTTCAAGATCAGCTCCACACAGCTCGAGGGAACAGATTTCTCCCAGTACAGCGGGTTCGCCAAGGACGCAGAGGGCGGAAAACATTCGGTCGTGACCGCCAACATCGGCAACGCCACGCTCGAAAATCTCTGCCAGTCTGCAGTCGCGGACACCCCGCTGGGCAAGGCGGGCGTTCTCATCAAGGCTGGCGGAAAAGGCGAGCCGGCATCGGCCAAGAACCTGCAGATCGGCATGACCGGGCTCAGGGGCGACGCCGAATTCAAGAACATTCGGATCGGCGTCGACGCATCCGACGTCAACACCAAGGAAAAGGGTTCCAAGGGTGACTTCGCTCAGGACTCCGACACGGTGTCGATCAAGGACCTGAAACAGGACTCGTGGAGCACCACAGCATCGGTCTTCACCCTGAAGGACATGGAGCTGAAGCTCACTGACGGATCCGAGAAGTGCTTCTGATGAGGGAGGCCGCAATCAACGATCAGCAGACCGACAAGCAGGAGGGCGCCGAGCAGCGAACGAGCCTGCTCGCGCTGTCCCGCCGGTCGCGCCGCAACAGCGAGCGCGAGGAGGCCAAGCCCGAATCGACCGTTGAGACGGCCGAGTTCGACGCTGCAACATCCCGTCGTGACGATGCCGGTCGTGAGAATGCCGTGCGCGAAGGAGCTGGTCGTGAGGATGCCCCAAAGCGTCACCGCTTCCGGAACTGGCGTCGGCAGCGCCCCTTCATCGGCGGAGTGCTGGCCGCGCTCGGGGGGATCGAGCTCTTCTTCTCCGGGCAGCTCGACACCGGCAACCTGCAGATCCAGTTCGGCATCGAGGGGTTGCAGGCCACGGTCATTCCGATCGCCCTCGTGGTGCTCGGGCTCTTGGCGATCTTCAGGCCCACGCATCACGTGTTCTACGGGATCATCGCCCTCGTTCTTGCTGTCTACTCGCTCGTCGGGGTCAACCTCGGTGGGTTCATCCTCGGCATGCTGCTGTCCTCCATCGGATCGATCCTCGTGGTCGCCTGGATGGGACCTCGGGCGCCGAAGTCCGATGCTCAAGGCTCGGACGCTCAGGCACCAGCTGCCGGGCGGAGGGAAGACACTCAATCCGCAGGTGAAGAGGGCACTGCATGAGGGCGCCCAGCCGCCGCACGGCGTCGCTCTTGGCGGCAGCAGTCCTCATCGTCCCCTCGGCCGTGGGAGTGACAGCGGCAGCACCCGCTCAGTCGTCCCCGCTGTGCACTCCGCTGCTCGGATGCGAAAGTTCGGATTCGACTGAGCCGGGTTCGGATGACTCGAAGCCCAAGGCACCGATCTCTCCGGAGATTCCTGTGAAGCCGAAGACCCCGGAATCGCCGGGGCCCACGGACGAACCGACGGAGACACCCACAGACGGACCGTCCGAGACACCTACGGACGAACCGACTGAGACGCCGACGGACGAACCGTCAACTGATCCCACTGATCCCGGTGGGTTGGGAGTCAAAGACCCGGACGAGAAGTCGGATGAAGAGCTCAACGGCGACTTCCCGAAGGATGCGCAACTCGATGAGAAGGCTCCGATCTTCACGAAGACTCCCGCGGCAATGGGGTCTGAGTCACTGTCCTTCAAGGGGCTCAGCGGGATCTCGTTCGCAGCTGTTCCGACCGCCGACGGCGGGAAGATCACCACGCTGAAGATCCAGGCCGATGAGATATCAATCTCCGGGTTCTCACTCACGGTGCGCCCGCCGGAGGAGAAGGAAGGACTGTTGACCACTGCTGACACAATGACGCTCAAGGGCGATGTCACGGTGTACATCGGTTCGATCACCGCCACGACGAAGAACGGCGATTCGCTGACCCTGGGTCCCGAGACGCCGCCGACCATGGACGATGTCGAACCGGGACTCCTGCGAGTCACGATGGGATTGGTCGGTTCCACAGCCGATTCGATCAACTACTCGAACACAGACCAGGAGCTCAAGGAAGCCTGATCACACCCGCGTCGACTCGTTCGTCGCAGGCGCGTCATCCAACAGAGGCCCGTCGTTTCCCAGCATTGCGTACTGCTGGGAAACGACGGGCCTCTTCTGTGTGAGGATATTGGTGTCGGGATACGCGGAACTTTTCAGCCCCCCTTCTTCAGCTGTCCTTCTGGGCACGCGCCAGCTTCTTGGCTTTCAGCGAATCCCGCACCTCACGCAGCTTGTCGCGCTTACGACGACGGCCCGCCTCCGCGGCTCTGATCTGCTCCATCGTCGGCTCATGATCACCCATGCCGACCTGCAGCTCGGCGGGTGTGATCTCACGCATGATGCCGACGTCGATGCGCTTGCGCAGCCGCAGAATCTCAAGGCGCAGGATCCGGGACAGGAAGTAGAGCCCCAGCAGGTTGGGGAAGGCCATGAGGAAGAAGATCGCGTCGGAGAACGCGATGACGGACTCCAGCGACATTGAGGCACCGACGATGACGGCCAGGATCCAGAAGACCTGATATGCCTTGTCGGCCTTCTTCGAGTTCCCCGTCAGATACCCCAGGGCCTGTTGACCGTAGTACCCGTAGGCGAGGATCGTCGAGAACGCGAAGAGGACGACGCAGATCGTGAGCAGGAACGGGAACCATCCGGCGACGCTCGCGAAGGCTTCGGAGGTCAGCCCGATTCCGTCTTCGGACGTCGACCCGTAGAGCCCGGTGGTGATGATGGCCAGGGAGGTCAGGGTGCAGATGATGACGGAGTCGATGAGCGGTTCCCACATCGCCACGAAACCCTCGGTTGCCGGCTTCGTCGTCTTCGATGCGGCATGGGCCATACCGGCCGAGCCGACGCCTGCCGCGTTTGAGAACAGGGCACGCTGGATGCCGACGATGGCGACGCCGATGATTCCGCCGGCGACACCGTCGGGGCTGAATGCCCCGGTGAACATCAGCACGAATGCGTGCGGGATCTCGCTGGCATTCATGATGAGGATGACGAGGACGCTGAGGAAGTAGAGGATCGCCATCATCGGGGTGAGTTTCGAGGTCCACTGCCCGATCTTCTTGATTCCGCCGAGTATGACCAATGCGGTCAGCGCTGCGAACACAACACCGATGAGCCACGATTTTCCGTCGAGGAAGCTGCCCTCACCACCGGTGGCCTTGACGAGGATCGAGGCGGCCTGGTTGGCCTGGAACAGGTTGCCCGCTCCGATCACGCCGATGACGGTGGTGGCAGCGTAGAAGACCGCGAGGAACTTGCCCAACTTGGGGCGGCCGATCTCGGCCAGCCCGTCACGCAGGTAGTACATGGGGCCGCCGGAGACTGTCCCGTCGGCATGGACCTTTCGGTACTTCACGCCCAGAGTCGCCTCGGCCATCTTCACGGTCATGGCGAAGAAGCCGAAGATGATGATCCACAGAGCGGCCCCGGGCCCGCCGATGGTGATGGCGACGGCCACACCGGCGATATTGCCCAGGCCCACCGTGCCCGAGAGCTCTGTGGCGAGCGCCTGGAAGCTCGATACCTGACCGGGGTCGGTCTTGCGGGTGAAGCGTCCGCGGATGATTCCGACCGAGTACTTCAACCCTGTGACCGGCTGAAATCTCAGATAGACGGTGAGGAAGACGGCGGCGGCCATGAGCCAGACGACGATGAGCGGAATGGCTAGGTCGCCGATCGTGAGCTCGAAGAAGACGATGTTGCTGAAGGCCTGCGCAATCGGACCGAAGAACGATTCGATCGCCTGGTCGACGCCTGAAGCAGCGATGATGTCTGCGGCTGCCGAAACATCGACAGCTTGGGAAGCTGCGGTCATCCGATCTGCACTGATCGGGGTGGAATCCAGGACTGCGATGTCGTGGATCTGGCCAGAATTTTCAATTATGGGATTCATTCTCACGGGCGCTTGCTAGCGATTCGTCCGGAGGATCGGTCCGGCACCGGCGCCTGAAGACAACCTAGCAAGAACGCCGCAAGCTGTCAGCTAATATTCAGCTTTCAACGATGCCTGGGGCCACCGTGCCGTTTCAGAAATCACCGCGCTCTTCCACAATTCACGGCCGTCCCCGCAGGAAGTGAACGAAGCTGTGTGCAAGTGCCTGATTGATCCGGATCAGATCGGCGTCCGCCTCGGCTGCCTCCGTCGTGATGGACTCATTGGTTTTGCCCTCGGGCAGCCGTAACGGGTCCGAGCTCAGCCACTGCTGAACCTGCGCGGCGTCGGATTCGGGATGGAACTGTGTCCCCCACGCGAATTCCCCGACCCGGTAACCCTGGATCGGAGCATCGGACCCGGTGACCAGGAGTTCACCGCCGTCTGGCAGCTCCATCTCCTCCTGGTGGAAGAGGACCGCCGGAAATGTCTCCCCTGCAATGGCGCAGAACACTGGATCCTCCTCCCCCGCCGAGGTGGTGTGCAGATCGTAGATCCCGATCTGCGGGTGTTCCCGGCGGATGATCTTCGCCGAGGTGGCCGCGGCCAGGAGCTCCCCGCCGAGGCAGATGTTGAAGCTCGGGAACTCCCCCGCCGCCGATCGCTGCAACAGGTCCCTGACCTGGGGCAGCCATGGATTGACGGCGTCCTCGAGCGGCCCGGCAGACCCGCCGAGGACGAGAAGAGCGGCATAGCTGTCAATATCAGCGGAGCCAGCACGCTCAGCAGAGCCGACAAGCTCAGCGGAGCCGTCGAGAGCGGAAGGAATCTCATCGCCGAGGTAGGGACGAACGACAACCACCTCAGCGCCAGCTTCGGTCAGCCACTCGCCGAACCTCTTCGGACCTGTGCCGCACTCATGTTCGATGACCAGGATTCTCACTGCGCTCATGCCGACCATTGTCACCGATGCGAACCGGCGCCGTCGACAAGGTCTCTGATGCGACACTGCGTTGAGGCCGACAGAACAGTGAGGCCCACAACGTGACAGATAGGCAGACGAAGCAGGGTCCGTGCTCAACGATGACGTCGTTGAGCACGGACCCCGGCACCACCTCGGCGGCGGTGTTTGAGTGATTATTCCGAATTGAGATCTGAGCTGCGATCCGAGCGGTGGTCAGCCGTCGATCGACCGAGCTGTGGACGTGGTGACGGCCTTGTCGGCGACGATGGCTTTGCGCAGTGACAGGAAGAGCAGAACCATGCCGACGGAGAGCGCGATGTGTCCGAGTCCGGCGATGCCGGCGATCATGGCGCTGGACTCCTGGCCGAGGACGGTGAGCATGCCGTGCCAGACCATGGTGCCTGTGGTGAGGATGATGCCAGCGTTGTAGGTCCAGAAGAACCAGGAGAACAGCTTGGTGCCTGACAGGCCGAAGACCTTGTCGAGGACGAGGACGATGAGCAGGACGATGAAGCCGAGCGTGAGCAGGTGGGTGTGGACGAGGCTGAGCTGGGTGAAGCCTCCTTCTGGGAAATCGTTGGCCTTGGTGAACTCCCGGTAGAACAGGCCGGAGAGGACGCCGATGATCATGTATGCGAATGCCGCGTTGAATATCTTCTTCATGCTTCTACTTCATCAAGATCCGGCATTCGAATCCTGACCCAGAGGATTGAACTCTTCTCCCAACTTTTGATTGATGTTCCTCCTCACACCCTCAAACTTCCCCACTTCGCAGGAAATCCGGCCCAGTCACGGTTAGCCTGAAAGCATGTCCATGGAGAATCTGTTCGCAAAGATCGACCGCATCGCGGGTGGCAGCAAAGCAGGACTCATCGTTCCTGCCGAAGGGCTCGCCCACCCGAAGACGAAGCGCGCGTTCGCGTGGATCACAGGACTGCTCGCCTTCGAGCTGGTCCTCGGCGTCGGTGCCGTCGTCTTCGCTGTCATCATCGCCCGCGCGGGCGAACCCGTGCCGTTCGCAGTCTGGATGCGTACCGTCGTCGTTCTCGGAATGACCGCCACCCTGTTCTACTTCTTCTGGCGCTCGACGAAGGGCTACTACTGGGGCTACCAGCGACTGCGCCTCTTCGCCCAGATCTTCCGGTGATCACCCTCGTCATGGCGGCCATCCCGGCCTCTATCGGTCTGGATGATCACTGAGCAGATCGTCTTCAGCCTCATCATGATCGGTGTCGGTGATTTCCTCACCAGCGATCATATGCGCGAGGTGTTCCGCAAGCCCGAGAGCTGAGGTTGTGGGTGGGCTGGGCACGTGGGCTGGGGGCGGGCTGGGCTGAGAGCGGCCCGTGGGCTGGGTCAGCCGGCCACGAGCTTGCGAGCCTCCTCCTGGTGGGCCGCGATGAGCGCTTCCTTATCCAGCTGTACCCCGTTGCTGCCGACCGCGTTGCCGTCGAGTACTCGCCATTGACCGGCGACCAGACTCTGTCCGCCTTCGTCCTCTGCGGAGCGGAGAGGCGGACAGAGTCATGGTCGCCGGTCAATGGCGAGTACTCGACGGCAACGCGGTCGGCAGCAACGGGGTACAGCTGGATAAGGAAGCGCTCATCGCGGCCCACCAGGAGGAGGCTCGCAAGCTCGTGGCCGGCTGAGACCCAGCCCACGGGCCGCTCTCAGCCCAGCCCGCCCCCAGCCCACGTGCCCAGCCCACCCACAACCTCAGCTCTCGGGCTTGCGGAACACCTCGCGCATATGATCGCTGGTGAGGAAATCACCGACACCGATCATGATGAGGCTGAAGACGATCTGCTCAGTGATCATCCAGACCGGATAGAGGCCGGGGATGGCCGCCATGACGAGGGTGATCACCGGGAAGATCTGGGCGAAGAGGCGCAGTCGCTGGTAGCCCCAGTAGTAGCCTTCGTCGAGCGCCAGAAGAAGTAGAACAGGGTGGCGGTCATTCCGAGAACGACGACGGTACGCATCCAGACTGCGAACGGCACGGGTTCGCCCGCGCGGGCGATGATGACAGCGAAGACGACGGCACCGACGCCGAGGACCAGCTCGAAGGCGAGCAGTCCTGTGATCCACGCGAACGCGCGCTTCGTCTTCGGGTGGGCGAGCCCTTCGGCAGGAACGATGAGTCCTGCTTTGCTGCCACCCGCGATGCGGTCGATCTTTGCGAACAGATTCTCCATGGACATGCTTTCAGGCTAACCGTGACTGGGCCGGATTTCCTGCGAAGTGGGGAAGTTTGAGGGTGTGAGGAGGAACATCAATCAAAAGTTGGGAGAAGAGTTCAATCCTCTGGGTCAGGATTCGAATGCCGGATCTTGATGAAGTAGAAGCATGAAGAAGATATTCAACGCGGCATTCGCATACATGATCATCGGCGTCCTCTCCGCCTGTTCTACCGGGAGTTCACCAAGGCCAACGATTTCCCAGAAGGAGGCTTCACCCAGCTCAGCCTCGTCCACACCCACCTGCTCACGCTCGGCTTCATCGTCCTGCTCATCGTCCTCGTCCTCGACAAGGTCTTCGGCCTGTCAGGCACCAAGCTGTTCTCCTGGTTCTTCTGGACCTACAACGCTGGCATCATCCTCACCACAGGCACCATGGTCTGGCACGGCATGCTCACCGTCCTCGGCCAGGAGTCCAGCGCCATGATCGCCGGCATCGCCGGACTCGGACACATCGCGCTCTCCGTCGGCATGGTTCTGCTCTTCCTGTCACTGCGCAAAGCCATCGTCGCCGACAAGGCCGTCACCACGTCCACAGCTCGGTCGATCGACGGCTGACCACCGCTCGGATCGCAGCTCAGATCTCAATTCGGAATAATCACTCAAACACCGCCGCCGAGGTGGTGCCGGGGTCCGTGCTCAACGACGTCATCGTTGAGCACGGACCCTGCTTCGTCTGCCTATCTGTCACGTTGTGGGCCTCACTGTTCTGTCGGCCTCAACGCAGTGTCGCATCAGAGACCTTGTCGACGGCGCCGGTTCGCATCGGTGACAATGGTCGGCATGAGCGCAGTGAGAATCCTGGTCATCGAACATGAGTGCGGCACAGGTCCGAAGAGGTTCGGCGAGTGGCTGACCGAAGCTGGCGCTGAGGTGGTTGTCGTTCGTCCCTACCTCGGCGATGAGATTCCTTCCGCTCTCGACGGCTCCGCTGAGCTTGTCGGCTCTGCTGAGCGTGCTGGCTCCGCTGATATTGACAGCTATGCCGCTCTTCTCGTCCTCGGCGGGTCTGCCGGGCCGCTCGAGGACGCCGTCAATCCATGGCTGCCCCAGGTCAGGGACCTGTTGCAGCGATCGGCGGCGGGGGAGTTCCCGAGCTTCAACATCTGCCTCGGCGGGGGAGCTCCTGGCCGCGGCCACCTCGGCGAAGATCATCCGCCGGGAACACCCGCAGATCGGGATCTACGATCTGCACACCACCTCGGCGGGGGAGGAGGATCCAGTGTTCTGCGCCATTGCAGGGGAGACATTTCCGGCGGTCCTCTTCCACCAGGAGGAGATGGAGCTGCCAGACGGCGGTGAACTCCTGGTCACCGGGTCCGATGCTCCGATCCAGGGTTACCGGGTCGGGGAATTCGCGTGGGGGACACAGTTCCATCCCGAATCCGACGCCGCGCAGGTTCAGCAGTGGCTGAGCTCGGACCCGTTACGGCTGCCCGAGGGCAAAACCAATGAGTCCATCACGACGGAGGCAGCCGAGGCGGACGCCGATCTGATCCGGATCAATCAGGCACTTGCACACAGCTTCGTTCACTTCCTGCGGGGACGGCCGTGAATTGTGGAAGAGCGCGGTGATTTCTGAAACGGCACGGTGGCCCCAGGCATCGTTGAAAGCTGAATATTAGCTGACAGCTTGCGGCGTTCTTGCTAGGTTGTCTTCAGGCGCCGGTGCCGGACCGATCCTCCGGACGAATCGCTAGCAAGCGCCCGTGAGAATGAATCCCATAATTGAAAATTCTGGCCAGATCCACGACATCGCAGTCCTGGATTCCACCCCGATCAGTGCAGATCGGATGACCGCAGCTTCCCAAGCTGTCGATGTTTCGGCAGCCGCAGACATCATCGCTGCTTCAGGCGTCGACCAGGCGATCGAATCGTTCTTCGGTCCGATTGCGCAGGCCTTCAGCAACATCGTCTTCTTCGAGCTCACGATCGGCGACCTAGCCATTCCGCTCATCGTCGTCTGGCTCATGGCCGCCGCCGTCTTCCTCACCGTCTATCTGAGATTTCAGCCGGTCACAGGGGTTGAAGTACTCGGTCGGAATCATCCGCGGACGCTTCACCCGCAAGACCGACCCCGGTCAGGTATCGAGCTTCCAGGCGCTCGCCACAGAGCTCTCGGGCACGGTGGGCCTGGGCAATATCGCCGGTGTGGCCGTCGCCATCACCATCGGCGGGCCCGGGGCCGCTCTGTGGATCATCATCTTCGGCTTCTTCGCCATGACCGTGAAGATGGCCGAGGCGACTCTGGGCGTGAAGTACCGAAAGGTCCATGCCGACGGGACAGTCTCCGGCGGCCCCATGTACTACCTGCGTGACGGGCTGGCCGAGATCGGCCGCCCCAAGTTGGGCAAGTTCCTCGCGGTCTTCTACGCTGCCACCACCGTCATCGGCGTGATCGGAGCGGGCAACCTGTTCCAGGCCAACCAGGCCGCCTCGATCCTCGTCAAGGCACCGGTGGTGAGGGCAGCTTCCTCGACGGAAAATCGTGGCTCATCGGTGTTGTGTTCGCAGCGCTGACCGCATTGGTCATACTCGGCGGAATCAAGAAGATCGGGCAGTGGACCTCGAAACTCACCCCGATGATGGCGATCCTCTACTTCCTCAGCGTCCTCGTCATCCTCATCATGAATGCCAGCGAGATCCCGCACGCATTCGTGCTGATGTTCACCGGGGCATTCAGCCCCGACGGTGTCGCCGGCGGAATCATCGGCGTCGCCATCGTCGGCATCCAGCGTGCCCTGTTCTCAAACGCGGCAGGCGTCGGCTCGGCCGGTATGGCCCATGCCGCATCGAAGACGACGAAGCCGGCAACCGAGGGTTTCGTGGCGATGTGGGAACCGCTCATCGACTCCGTCATCATCTGCACCCTGACCTCCCTGGCCATCATCACCACCGGGCTCTACGGGTCGACGTCCGAAGACGGAATCGGGCTGACCTCCGAAGCCTTCGCGAGCGTCGCCGGATGGTTCCCGTTCCTGCTCACGATCTGCGTCGTCCTCTTCGCGTTCTCGACGATCCTCGCCTACGGGTACTACGGTCAACAGGCCCTGGGGTATCTGACGGGGAACTCGAAGAAGGCCGACAAGGCATATCAGGTCTTCTGGATCCTGGCCGTCATCGTCGGTGCCTCAATGTCGCTGGAGTCCGTCATCGCGTTCTCCGACGCGATCTTCTTCCTCATGGCCTTCCCCAACCTGCTGGGGCTCTACTTCCTGTCCCGGATCCTGCGCCTTGAGATTCTGCGGCTGCGCAAGCGCATCGACGTCGGCATCATGCGTGAGATCACACCCGCCGAGCTGCAGGTCGGCATGGGTGATCATGAGCCGACGATGGAGCAGATCAGAGCCGCGGAGGCGGGCCGTCGTCGTAAGCGCGACAAGCTGCGTGAGGTGCGGGATTCGCTGAAAGCCAAGAAGCTGGCGCGTGCCCAGAAGGACAGCTGAAGAAGGGGGGCTGAAAAGTTCCGCGTATCCCGACACCAATATCCTCACACAGAAGAGGCCCGTCGTTTCCCAGCAGTACGCAATGCTGGGAAACGACGGGCCTCTGTTGGATGACGCGCCTGCGACGAACGAGTCGACGCGGGTGTGATCAGGCTTCCTTGAGCTCCTGGTCTGTGTTCGAGTAGTTGATCGAATCGGCTGTGGAACCGACCAATCCCATCGTGACTCGCAGGAGTCCCGGTTCGACATCGTCCATGGTCGGCGGCGTCTCGGGACCCAGGGTCAGCGAATCGCCGTTCTTCGTCGTGGCGGTGATCGAACCGATGTACACCGTGACATCGCCCTTGAGCGTCATTGTGTCAGCAGTGGTCAACAGTCCTTCCTTCTCCTCCGGCGGGCGCACCGTGAGTGAGAACCCGGAGATTGATATCTCATCGGCCTGGATCTTCAGCGTGGTGATCTTCCCGCCGTCGGCGGTCGGAACAGCTGCGAACGAGATCCCGCTGAGCCCCTTGAAGGACAGTGACTCAGACCCCATTGCCGCGGGAGTCTTCGTGAAGATCGGAGCCTTCTCATCGAGTTGCGCATCCTTCGGGAAGTCGCCGTTGAGCTCTTCATCCGACTTCTCGTCCGGGTCTTTGACTCCCAACCCACCGGGATCAGTGGGATCAGTTGACGGTTCGTCCGTCGGCGTCTCAGTCGGTTCGTCCGTAGGTGTCTCGGACGGTCCGTCTGTGGGTGTCTCCGTCGGTTCGTCCGTGGGCCCGGCGATTCCGGGGTCTTCGGCTTCACAGGAATCTCCGGAGAGATCGGTGCCTTGGGCTTCGAGTCATCCGAACCCGGCTCAGTCGAATCCGAACTTTCGCATCCGAGCAGCGGAGTGCACAGCGGGGACGACTGAGCGGGTGCTGCCGCTGTCACTCCCACGGCCGAGGGGACGATGAGGACTGCTGCCGCCAAGAGCGACGCCGTGCGGCGGCTGGGCGCCCTCATGCAGTGCCCTCTTCACCTGCGGATTGAGTGTCTTCCCTCCGCCCGGCAGCTGGTGCCTGAGCGTCCGAGCCTTGAGCATCGGACTTCGGCGCCGAGGTCCCATCCAGGCGACCACGAGGATCGATCCGATCCGATGGAGGACAGCAGCATGCCGAGGATGAACCCACCGAGGTTGACCCCGACGAGCGAGTAGACAGCAAGAACGAGGGCGATGATCCCGTAGAACACGTGATGCGTGGGCCTGAAGATCGCCAAGAGCCCGAGCACCACGAGGGCGATCGGAATGACCGTGGCCTGCAACCCCTCGATGCCGAACTGGATCTGCAGGTTGCCGGTGTCGAGCTGCCCGGAGAAGAAGAGCTCGATCCCCCGAGCGCGGCCAGCACTCCGCCGATGAAGGGGCGCTGCCGACGCCAGTTCCGGAAGCGGTGACGCTTTGGGGCATCCTCACGACCAGCTCCTTCGCGCACGGCATTCTCACGACCGGCATCGTCACGACGGGATGTTGCAGCGTCGAACTCGGCCGTCTCAACGGTCGATTCGGGCTTGGCCTCCTCGCGCTCGCTGTTGCGGCGCGACCGGCGGGACAGCGCGAGCAGGCTCGTTCGCTGCTCGGCGCCCTCCTGCTTGTCGGTCTGCTGATCGTTGATTGCGGCCTCCCTCATCAGAAGCACTTCTCGGATCCGTCAGTGAGCTTCAGCTCCATGTCCTTCAGGGTGAAGACCGATGCTGTGGTGCTCCACGAGTCCTGTTTCAGGTCCTTGATCGACACCGTGTCGGAGTCCTGAGCGAAGTCACCCTTGGAACCCTTTTCCTTGGTGTTGACGTCGGATGCGTCGACGCCGATCCGAATGTTCTTGAATTCGGCGTCGCCCCTGAGCCCGGTCATGCCGATCTGCAGGTTCTTGGCCGATGCCGGCTCGCCTTTTCCGCCAGCCTTGATGAGAACGCCCGCCTTGCCCAGCGGGGTGTCCGCGACTGCAGACTGGCAGAGATTTTCGAGCGTGGCGTTGCCGATGTTGGCGGTCACGACCGAATGTTTTCCGCCCTCTGCGTCCTTGGCGAACCCGCTGTACTGGGAGAAATCTGTTCCCTCGAGCTGTGTGGAGCTGATCTTGAACTGGCTTCCCGATATGGCGAATGAAACAGGTACTGCACCCTGAGCAACCCCACCCATCAGGATGGCGGAGACAACGCCGGTAGGAATCGCTACCAAAGCGATCCGCCCCGCGTGGGATTTGCCGACCGCGCTGATGCTGCTGGCGAGCTTTGGGAACTTCATTGATCCTCCTCCGGATGCCGACAGCTATGTCAGCATCGCATGGTGACGTCTTTCGTCGCATTGTGATGTATGTTACTGCGGGTATTACCGACGAGTATATCGGTCAAATGTGTCGAGTCAATAACTTTTTCTTCATATAGTTTCACGAGGTTCTGTTGAAAGGGCACTTGAGCTCTAGCCGGTCGGCCCGGATGCAGAACGTCTGTCCAGGGCACGGACCCGTGGCCAATGAGGTGAGTACATTACAGCCTGGGCGAAGTTCACCGCACGGGCGCGTCGGGGCCCAGTGGGATGCCCAGGCCCCACCAGAGGAAGAAGAGCAGGCTCCACATGAGCGTCATGCACACCGCCAGCGGCAGGGTGTGGGAGGCAAGGGTGCCGATGCCGGCGGACTTCTGATAACGCTGCATGAAGCGAGGGCAAGGATGAAGTAGGGGCTCATCGGAGTGATCGCAGTCGAGCCCGAATCGGCGATGCGGAAGATCGCCTGCGAGGTCTCAGGCGGGACGTCGAGGAGCATGAGCATCGGCACGATGACCGGGGCCATGATCGCCCACATGGCCGATCCGGAAGTGATGAGGACGTTGACGACGGAGAGGACGAGCAGCACGAGGATGAAGATGACCCATGTGGGCAGTCCGAGGCCGGTGAACAGTTCCGAGCTCGACACGGAAACCAGCATGCCGATGTTCGTCCACTCGAAGTACTCGAGGAACTGCGCGATCGCGAAGAACAGGACGAGGACCGGGGCCATGGACACGATGCCCTGGCTCATGAGCTTGGGGACGTCGGCGAACTTCTCGATCGTGCCTCACGGAAACCCGTAGACCATGCCGCCGACACCGAAGAGCATGGCGATGATGAACGCGATGCCGGTCAGGAACGGTGACTCTCCGATTGGTCCGTCTCCGCGCAGGGGAGCATTGTCCGGACCACCAGGACGACGACGAAGAGGAGCATCGCGATCACTGCGAACATCGAGTACCGCAGGGCCGAGCGTTCCCTGTCGGTGATGACGAGGTCTTCGTGCTCGGCGTCCTCGTCGGCCTCGAGGTTCTGCCGCTTCGTGAGCACGAGCTCGGTGACGATGGTGATGACGATGGCCAACAGGATTGAGCTGGCGATGTTGAAGTACCAGTTGACGATCGGGGTGACAGATAGTCGGGAATCGATGATGTGGGCCGCCGCCGAGGTGATTCCTGCGAAGATCGCATCATTGGTGTCGGGATCGGGCTGGCGTCATATCCCGAGGCGATCGAGGTGTACGCGACGATGACGCCGAGGACGGGGGAGCGGCCGACCGCCTTGAAACACCATGCCGCCGAGTGGGACGAGGATGACGTAGGCCGCGGCCGAAGCAACGTGGGAGACCGTTCCCATGAACGCGACGGTGAAGACGATGAGGGATGCGGGCACCCGTGCGATCGAGACCTTCATCGCCGTGGAGAGGAGTCCGTGCGCTCTGCCAGGGCCACGCCATGATGACGACCATGATCGTGATCAGCGGTGGGAAGGACTGGTAGGCGTCGAGCGAGGTGCTCACCGCCATCGCGATCCCGTCGCCGCTGAGCAGGTTGTTCACCGGCGTCCATTCCCGGTGCCGGGGTCGTTGACCCCGACTCCCATGACGGAGAGGACGAGGCTGAGGACGGCGAGGATTCCTGCCAGGATCCAGAACAGCCAGAAGGGGTGCGGGAGTCGGTTGCCGACGTTCCGATGACGTTGAGGAATCAGGATAACGCCCGGGAGTCGTTCCTGAGTGGGTTTGTCGGTGGTGGTCGCTTCCATGGCTGGCTCCTGTTT
>NZ_JACBOT010000003.1 GCF_021532275.1 Brevibacterium sp. UCMA 11754 | reverse complement strand
CCATAGTCTGCGGCTCGGCCAGCACCGGACGTGATCGGACTGAGGTGAGATCTCCTGCTCCCGGTCGATGATCCGGTTGACGGCGGCATCGAGTTCCGCCCGCGCCGCGCAGCAGGTTCATTGCTTCTTCGGCCACATCCGGCACGATGCGTTTGGCTGCGTCGGTGGGAAGTCGACGCTCTGATATCGGCAACTTCATCGAGGATCGGGCGGTCGGCCTCGTGGCCGATCGCCGACACGACGGGAGTGCTCGCCTCAGACACGGCCCGGACCAGGGCCTTCGTTGGAGAACGGCAACAGGTCTTCCATGCTCCCACCGCCGCGAGCGATGACGATGATGTCGATCTGCGGGTCGGCATCGAGTTGGCGAGATTCTTCATTACCCCGGCACAGCGTCGGGGCCCTGGACAGCGCAGTTGCGGATCTCGAACTCGGCGGCCGGCCAGCGCAGGGCGACGTTGCGAACGACGTCCTTCTGCGCGTCGGAGTCCGCGCCGGTGATGAGGCCGATCCGATTGGGCAGGAACGGCAGGCGTTTTCTTCCGATTCGGATCGAACAGTCCCTCCGCGCCGAGCTGTTTCTCAGTCGCTCGAGCCGGGCCAGCAGCTCACCGAGG
The DNA here is from genome assembly GCF_021532275.1 of Brevibacterium sp. UCMA 11754. Lineage (GTDB taxonomy): Bacteria > Actinomycetota > Actinomycetes > Actinomycetales > Brevibacteriaceae > Brevibacterium. The sequence continues at coordinate 23,755 of NZ_JACBOT010000003.1, read as the reverse complement.
CCGACAGCCCGGATTTCATTGGCCCGCATGGTCAGACGACCGGTCTTCGTCCAGAAATCTGCCTTGAGGTTGGCGACGACATGGCTGCCCTCCGACAGCGGAGCTCCAGTGCGGTCGAGCACGTTCTTCCAGATCTGGACCGGCAACGACATTTCGACGTCGTTATCGCGCAGAGTCAGGTAGCTGGCCTTGCCGCGGTGATTGAGCTCGACAACCTGTCCCTCGATCCACACACTCGACATGCGGTCGATATAGGATTTCATCTTGCTTGAGAGCAGACTCAGGGGCCACGGGTTCTCCGCCGTCGTCTCACCTGCCGTCGCAGCCAGTTCCTGAGCGTCGACTGTTTCGCCGAGGGTTCCGGAGTGCCGGAATTCGTTCGCCATGTTGTCTCCCCTTCCCAATCCACCACCCTAACGAACGGTGGTGACATGGCGAATCATCGCCGCGCAGGAACTCAGGCGATCGGGGATGGAATCCGGTGGTGGGAGCGGTGGTGTGATTGTGATTGCTTCACCTTTGTAGCCGTTGTTCAGGTGCCCGGCCTAAACTGAGCTTGTGACTGCCGTATCTGTACCCATGCCCACCATTCCGCGCAGCGTATTGCTCCGGAGGACATCCGGACGCCGAAGGTGCTGACCAGAAGGTGCTTCTGGCTGCCCGCGCGCGGATACTGTGCCGGAGTTGACCGCGCAGTGATCGCCGTCGAGCGCGCACTCGAGCACTATGTGCTCCCGTCTACGTTCGCAAGGAGATTGTGCACAACCGTCATGTGGTCGACACCCTCTCCGAACGCGGCGCCGTCTTCGTCAACGAGACTGATGAAGTTCCCGAGGGTGCTCGACTTGTGTGTCTCCGCGCACGGTGTGTCTCCTGCGGTGCACGCGCGCGAGGCGGCCGCTCGTGAGCTGTCCACGATCGATGCCACATGCCCACTGGTGACGAAGGTCCACCGCGGCAGTTCGATTCGCCCGTGACGGTTACAGAATTCTTCTGGTCGGCCACGCAGGTCACGAAGAGGTCGAAGGCACGATGGGAGAGGCTCCCGACGACATCACGCTGATCCAGAACCTGAGGAAGCCAAGACTGTCGAGATCGGCAATGCAGAGAGCCTGGTCTGGCTCTCACAGACGACGTTGAGTGTCGACGAGACGATGGAGACGGTCAACATTCTGCGGGAACGGTTCCCCCACCTGCAGGACCCTCCAAGCGACGACATCTGCTATGCCACCTCGAACCGGCAGGTGGCCGTGAAGAAGATCGCCCCGCAGTCCGATCTGGTGCTGGTTGTCGGCTCAGCCAATTCGTCGAACTCCGTGCGTCTGGTCGAAGTTGCTCTGGAGCACGGGGCCAGGGACGCACGACGCGTCGATTTCGCTCGAGAGGTCGACGAGTCCTGGTTCCATGATGTCGCAACGGTCGGCGTGACCTCAGGAGCGAGCGTGCCGGAAGGGCTGGTCCAGGACCTTCTCAAGCTGTTGGGCGAGTACGGCTTCGGCTCGGTCGAGGAAATCGTCACAGCGGAGGAAGACATCATGTTCTCCCTGCCGCGCGAACTGCGCAAGGATCTCAAGGCCGCCGGGAAGAAGACATCGAACAAACGTGATGGCGCTGACCGGGATCACGACCTGATCTGATCTGATCGGTACCTGGTCTAATCGGAGCCCGTGCGGCGACGTCTCAGATCAGTCGTATCCTGTGCTGCGAATGAATCCTGTCCCGCAGTGCTTGGCCGTGTAAGTTCTTCAGCACTGACTCCGCGGCTGCGTGAGTCGAGCTCAGCAACTGCATCGAGTTCGGTGGCAACGATTCCCGTGTTCGGAAATTTTTCGGGCAGTGACGAGGAACCGCGACTCCAGTGAAGAGACGAAACGATTGTAGTCCTCAACCGATCGATCCAGACTCGATCCCATCCGCGTCACGTGCGTGACCAGAGTGCCGATGCGTTCGTAGAGTTCGGTGCCGAGTTTGAGCACCTCGGCCGCGACGTGCTCATGTCCGCCTGTCGCCCAATTGAGCGCCACGGTCTTGAGCAGAACCAGAAGCGTGGCGGGGGAGGCGAGTACGACGTTCTTGCCGAGAGCATGATCAATCATCTTCGGATAGGTGGACGCTGCCGAGGACAGCAGCCCGTCCGTGGGGACGAAGCAGACAACGAAGTCCGGGGCCGAGTCGAAGGACTTCCAATACTCCTTGGATGCCAGCGAATCGATGTGTCGCAGCAGCGCGCGAGCATGATCATCGGCGTTGGAATCAGTACTGTCCATCCGGGCAGACAGTGGGGTTTTGGCGTCGATGATGATCGTTCCGCCGCCGGGTAGGTTCACGGTCATGTCGGGGCGATGGCGTTTGCCATCACGCACACTGCTGACCTGAGTCTCGAAATCCACGTGGGGGAGGAGGCCTGCATATTCGACGATGCGTTTGAGCTGGACCTCGCCCCAGTCTCCACGTTGAGTCGTCGAATTCAGTGCGCTTGCCAGTGATCCGGTGGACTCCTGCAGTCTGAGGTTCTGTTGGCTCAGGTGCCCGATCTGCGTATTGAGGCGCGTAATCTGTTCCAGTTGTGTTCGGTCCTGGGACTGAAGGTTCTCCTGCAGGTGATTGACACTTGCCGCCAACGGACCGATGGCCGCGGTGATCTCACCAGCCATCTGCGCATCGGCTTCCAAATCCTCTGTCCGGCTGGTGAGAATCCGAGACGTAGTCTCCGCTCTCGTGAGTCGCTCAATATAGCGAGAACGCGCGTGCGCGCGCCCGAGGAGGAAGCCGAGGACGACGCTGATGATGATCGCCAGGATGAGGACGACGATCACTCCTGTGGCGGGGAAAGAGTTCATGACTCAAGCGTGACAGACGGCACTGACACGAGATTTAGACCCGCACCTCGGCGCCGGGATAGACTTAGCTACCGTGGCTCTAACTATCGGAATCGTGGGACTGCCCAATGTCGGCAAGTCGACCATGTTTAATGCATTGACCAAGAACCAAGTTCTCGCGGCGAACTACCCGTTCGCGACGATCGAACCCAACGTTGGCGTGGTGCCGTTGCCTGACGCGCGACTGACTCGATTGGCAGAGATCTTCAGCTCGGAGCGAATCCTCAACGCAACAGTCGACTTCGTCGATATCGCAGGGATCGTCCGCGGCGCATCCGAAGGTGAGGGGCTGGGCAATCAGTTCCTGGCCAACATCCGCGAGGCTGAAGCGATCTGCCAGGTCATCCGTGGCTTCGTCGATGACGACGTGATCCACGTCGAAGGAAAGATCAGCCCAGCTGATGACATCGACACCATCAACACCGAGCTCATCCTCGCCGACCTCCAGACCTTGGAAAAAGCGCGGCCGCGGATCGAGAAGGAAGTCAAAGGCAAACGGGCGCCGGCAGAGCAGCTGGCTGCCATCGACGCCGCTGTCGAGATCCTCGAGAGTGGAAAGACTCTCTATCAGGCGATGCAGGCCGACAAGTTCGACGTCACCGAGCTGCGCGAGCTGCAGCTGATGACCGTCAAGCCGTTCCTCTACGTCTTCAACGTCGATGACGATGTGCTCGCTGACGAAGAGAAGAAGGCAGAGATGCGTGCATTGGTGGCACCTGTCGAAGCGATTTTCCTTGACGCCAAGTTCGAGTCGGAACTCGCCGAGCTCGACGCCGAGGAAGCCCTCGAGATGCTGGAATCCACCGGTCAGGACGAAGCCGGTCTGGACAAGCTGGCACGAGTCGGATTCGACACATTGGGCCTGCAGACCTACCTGACGGCCGGTCCTAAGGAATCCCGTGCCTGGACCATTCCGAAGGGCGCAACCGCCCCTGAAGCCGCCGGCGTTATTCACACCGACTTCCAAAAGGGCTTCATCAAGGCCGAGGTCGTCTCCTTCGATGACCTCGATGCCAACGGTTCGATGGCCGCAGCCAAATCAGCCGGCAAGGTCCGGATGGAAGGCAAGGAATACGTGATGGTCGACGGCGACGTGGTGGAATTTAGGTTTAACGTATAGCGTTAATGACGGTGTCCGTTATACACTGGACTCGTGATCAGATCGTTCGGCAGCAAGGACACCGAGCACATCTGGCATGAGCAGTACGTCAAGCGCGTTGATCGGATGGTGCAGCGGGCGACCTTGTGGAAGCTCGAGCTGATCCATGCGGTGAAGGATGTCGAGGACCTCCGGGTCCTGCCAGGCAACCGCCTGGAGCGTCCGGTCGGCGACCGACGCGGGCAGCATAGCATCCGCGTGAACGCGCAATGGCGTCTCTGCTTCGTCTGGAGAGATGGAGGTGCGGACGATGTCTAACTCGTCGACTACCACTGAGAGCGACCTGATCGAGCCGATCCACCCTGGAAAGATCCTGATGGAGGATTTCATCGAGGGCTTCGGGATCACTCAAAACAAGCTCGCGGTGTCGATCGGTGTGCCGCCGCGGCGGATCAACGAGATCGTGCACGGCAAGCGGGGCATCACGGCCGATACCGCGATCCGTCTGGCGAGGTACTTCGGGACGTCCGAGGAGTTGTGGATGAACCTGCAGTCAAACTACGAGCTGCGGCTCCAGCGTCGGGCGCTGCGTGACAAGGTCGCCGCGATCAAGCCGTTGCGGGTGGCTTGAGTTTGTCTGTCCAGGCAGACCTGTTCGGCCAGCGCCGGTACTCCGTGCGCTTCGACTGGGGGCCTCGAGGTGCGCGGGCTGTCGGTGCTGAAGTGAACGTCATCGTCGACGTGTTGAGCTTCTCGACGTCTGTGTGAGTGGCTGTCGAACGCGGGATGAGCGTTTTCCATACCGGTGGAAGGGTGTGGATGCCGAAGCGTTCGCCCGGGAGCGCGATGCCGGACTGGCCGTTGGCCGGCTGGAGGCCGCTGCGCCAGGTTCGCCGTCGGCGATCCCTGCGTCTATTGCGAACAAGCTCCACATTGCCATGGCATCCTGCCGGCGGCCGCTCTGCATGTGCTCGCGCGCGAAGAGAAGGTGAAGCACTGCCTGTGCGCCCACGATCTGCCACCGCCGGTGCGATGACTGACCGGCGGTGATCGTGAGGCCAAGAGTCTGGTCTGCAGCCCCGAGTACGCGTCGGGTTCGGACTTCAGCGTCCGTCAATCTGAGCCACCGCCCTCCCGAGAGAGGTGCGATGGTCATCGGCTTGCTGAGTCCAAAATATGCCGTCAGGGGTTCAGGACCTTGTGACAGAGAGCTCCTCACGAACGATGCTCGTTCCCGCGCTCAGCGCGCTCAACTTCCCGAGGGCGACATCCCGCGAGAACGGCGCCATGCCGCAGTTTGTGCTCGGGATGAGGTTGTCCGAGTCGACGAATTTGAGCGCCTTGCGCAGGGTGTCGGCAACTTCCTCCGGAGTCTCGATGGTCTCATTCGCCACGTCGATGGCCCCGAGCATGACCTTTTTGCCGCGGATGAGCTCGATGAGGTCCATCGGGACACGGGAGTTATGGCACTCCAGTGAGACGATGTCGATGGTCGACTGCCGCAGGAGCGGGAACGATTCCTCGTACTGGCGCCATTCTGACCCGAGGGTTGCTTTCCAGTCATTGTTTGCAGTGATCCCGTAGCCGTAGCAGATGTGCACGGCGGTTTCCGCGCGCAGTCCTTCCGCAGCTCGCTCCAGCGTGGCAATTCCCCAGTCCTTCATCTCGTCGAAGAAGACATTGAAGGCAGGCTCGTCGAACTGGATGATGTCCACTCCGGCTGCTTCCAGGTCCCGCGCCTCCTGATTGAGAACTGCGGCGAACTCCCAGGCCAATTTCTCGCGGCTCTTGTAATAGCCGTCGTAGAGCGTGTCGATCATAGTCATCGGGCCGGGGAGCGCCCATTTGATCGGTTGGTCGGTCTGCTGCCGGAGGAACTTCGCGTCGTCGGCGAACACTGGCTTCTCACGGCTCACTGCGCCGACCACGGTAGGCACGCTTGCGTCATAGCGATCACGGATTCGAACCGTCTCCCGCTTCTCGAAATCAACGCCGTTGAGGTGTTCGATGAATGTGGTGACGAAATGCTGTCGGGTCTGTTCTCCGTCGCTGACGATATCGATGCCGCGGTTGGTCTGCTCGTGGACTGCGATACGCAGGGCATCACGTCTGCCCTCGGCCAGGTCATCGCCCTGCAGATTCCACGGTGACCAGAGGATCTCAGGCTGTGCGAGCCATGACGGCTTCGGCAGGCTGCCGACGATCGAAGTGGGCAATAGTGTCGGCGTCATCGATTCTTCTCCTGTGCTCATGCAGCTGGAATGGGATAGTTGGCGGCCCACTGTTCGAGCATTTCCCGGTGTGGGTTGATGAAAGCCTCCGCCGTGTACTTTCCCTGCTTGATTGCAAGCTGACTACGTTCGGCGCGATCGTAGGCAATCGGTGTCTCCGAGAAGTCCTGCCGCTTCAGCGTCGGCCGGTAGGTCGCCTCGGCGGCCACGTGCGCATTGTAGATCTCCGGTCGATAGATCCTTTGGAAGGTCTCCATCGTGCTGATCGTGCCGATGAGCTGCAGATTGGAATAGTCGTTGAGGAGATCGCCGCGAAAATAGAACGCAAGCGGCGCGACACTGCCGGGCGGCATGAAGTATCTCACCTGCAGTCCCATCTTTCCGAAGTAGTCGTCGGTCAGCGAATACTCGTCCTGCTGGTACTCCACGCCGAGGATCGGATGGTGATTCTCGGTGCGATGGTACGTCTTGCTCGTCGACACACTGATGCAGACCACGGGTGCCGCCCGGAAGCGTTCCCGATATGCTGCGGAATCGAGGAAGTGCTGGAACAGTTTGCCGTGGAGATCGCCGAAGTCGTCGGGGACGGTGAATTCGCTCGCAGCATCGTTGACCGCTGGAAGTCGCACGCTGAAATCGAAATCGCGGACGTAGGACGAGAAGTTGTTTCCCACGATCCCGGGGTGGCGGTCACCAGTCCTTCGATCGACGATTTGGATGTCCAGAACCTCGAGCAATGGGAATTCCTGATCGCCGTCTGCAGCCCTGAACTGGAGCTCCCCGGAGACGATCTCGAGGTCGACGGTGTAGCGGTCCCTATCGGGGTTGTCCCAGTGGGCGAGGTCGTTGAACCGGCGATTGATAGTCGTCAGGGTGTTGCGGAGGTTCTGCCGACGATGCTCGCCCCTGGCGAGGTTCGCGAAGTTCGTCGTGGCTCGTGAACTATCCGATGGCGAGTAGTGCTCGTCGAATCGGGTGGTAGTGATGCTGAATGTGAACTCGGTTGTCATGGACGTCCAATTCCGTAATCGATCGGCCGGGCTCGGCCATGCGGAGGTCTTCGAAACCATCCTGCAGGCAACGGGCGGATATCGGGTAACTTGGCTCAACTATGGATTCATATAGTCTTTATCTATGGCCCGAGGATTGAGAAGCATCACGCTGCTGCAGCTCCACTACTTCATCGAGGTCGCGGCGGAGGGCTCGATCACGGCCGCTGCTGATCTGCTCTATGTCTCCCAGCCGACGATGTCTGCAGCTATGAAGGATCTTGAGACCCGGGTGGGTCGGGCGTTGCTCTTCCGATCCGCCCGCGGGGTGACGCTCACTGTTGATGGTGCGGAGTTCCTCGGCTATGCGAGGCAAGTCGTTGAGCAGGCGGAGCTCCTCGAGCAGCATTATCTCGGGCGGCCCCCGTCGCGACGTCTACTCGGGGTATCGGCGCAGCACTACTCGTTCGTGGTCGATGCGTTCGTGCGGATGGTCAAGGCCAGCGATGCGGCCGAGTATGAGTTCTCGCTGCGTGAGACTCGCACCTGGGACATCATCGAAGATGTTCGCACGCTCCGCAGTGAGCTCGGCATTCTTTACCGGAACGACTTCAACCAGAAGGTCATCGACAAACTGCTGCGGGACTCCGGACTTGTCTTTCACCCGCTTTTCGTTGCAGTCCCGCACATCTTCATCTCCCGGAAGAACCCGCTTGCCGCCCGAGATCGCGTCACCCTCGACGATCTCGCCGACGTACCACGGCTCACCTTCGATCAGGGAGCGAACAACTCGTTCTACTTCGCCGAGGAGATCCTGTCGACTTTGTCGAGTAAGCAGGAGATCCGGGTCTCCGACCGTGCGACGATCTTCAATCTCATGATCGGGCTCGACGGCTACACGATCTCGACGGGCATCATCAGCGATGACCTCGATCCAGAGATCGTCGCGATTCCGCTCGACGTCGACGAACGCATCGAGATCGGCTGGATCGACCATTCCGGGATCCCGCTCACCGAGCAAGCGCGACGCTACCTCGAAGAAGTGCGGGCCGTCATCACGGGTTTCGGTCTCGAACTGCTCGGCTAGCTCCGAGAATGCTGTCTGCGTCCATGATGCTCGTGCGCAAGGGCGATTGCTCACCTAACCGGATCATGTCCTGCGCTAGAGTGACCCCTGGCGTCAGCATATGATCGCAACGATGAGATCTGATGCAGGTGGAGTGTCAACCTGGAAGATCGAAAGTTGAGGACAGAAGATGACCAACAGCACGAGTTCGCTGCCGCACTCGGAAAGAGGGGGCGTCGCGAAAGTATTCCGGGTAATGGTCCTCGTCCTCGGTCTCATACTGGGCGTGATTGCAGCGATCTTCGGACTCGCATCGCTGATTCCCGGGCTTGGGCCACTCAGCACGGTTGCGGCTCGGTTCGCGCCCACCGTGGCACCGATAACGGCTCTGGCAGGACTGATCGTGCTCCTCGTCGGAATCGTCGCTATGCGCAGGGGGCGTCGGCGCACAGGTGCAGTCAAACGGCCCCTGCCGCATCGACGATTACCCGCTGTGGATAGCCGAATCAGTCCATACGGCCGACGCCAGTCTAATCAGGTGGCCACACGGTGGGCGCGGCGACATCACCGGCCGACCCACCAGTGACGAGGTGGCCCAAGCCCCGGGATACAGAGATGCGCGTAGTCCGACATCGCTGCAATCAAGCCCAGTAGTGGAAGAGCCAGGCCGACGTGCGAGGAACCATATACACACCCTAACTACCGTTACGCGGAACGAACGCCCCCTCTATTCCCGACTGGCGGCAGCGAACTCGCGCGACATCGCGCGTCTGGTCATCTTCCTGTCCTCAACTTTCGCTTCCAGGTTGACACTCGCACCTGCATCAGATCTCATCGTTGCGATCATATGCTGACGCCAGGGTCGACTGCTAGCGCAGGACATGAGTCCGGTTAGGTGAGCAATCCCCCTTGCGCACGAGCATCATGGACGCAGACAGCATTCTCGGAGCTAGCCGAGCAGTTCGAGACGAAACCCTGTGATGACGGCCCGGCACTTCTTCGAGGTAGCGTCGCGCTTGCTCGGTGAGCGGGATCTCCGGGAATGTTCGATCCAGCCGATCTCGATGCGTTCGTCGAGCGTCGAGCGGAATCGGCGACGATCTCTGGATCGAGGTCATCGCTGATGATGCCCGTCGAGATCGTGTGTAGCCGTCGAGCCCGATCATGAGATTGAAGATCGTCGCACGGTCGGAGACCCGGATCTCCTGCTTACTCGACAAAGTCGACAGGATCTCCTCGGCGAAGTAGAACGAGTTGTTCGCTCCCTGATCGAAGGTGAGCCGTGGTACGCGCGGTCGAGATCGTCGAGGTGACGCGATCTCGGCGGCAAGCGGTTCTTCCGGAGGATGAAGATGTGCGGGACTGCAACGAAAAGCGGGTGAAAGACAAGTCCGGAGTCCCGCAGCAGTTTGTCGATGACCTTCTGGTTGAAGTCGTTCCGGTAAAGAATGCCGAGCTCACTGCGGAGCGTGCGAACATCTTCGATGATGTCCCAGGTGCGAGTCTCACGCAGCGAGAACTCATACTCGGCGCATCGCTGGCCTTGACCATCCGCACGAACGCATCGACCACGAACGAGTAGTGCTGCGCCGATACCCCGAGTAGACGTCGCGACGGGGGCGCGCCGAGATAATGCTGCTCGAGGAGCTCCGCCTGCTCACCACTTGCCTCGCATAGCCGAGGAACTCCGCACCATCAACAGTGAGCGTCACCCCGCGGGCGGATCGGAAGAGCAACGCCCGACCCACCCGGGTCCTCAGATCCTTCATAGCTGCAGACATCGTCGGCTGGAGACATAAGCAGATCAGCAGCGGCCGTGATCGAGCCCTCCGCCGCGACCCTCGATGAAGTAGTGGAGCCTGCAGCAGCGTGATGCTTCTCAATCCTCGGGCCATAGATAAAGACTATATGAATCCATAGTTGAGCCAAGTTACCCGATATCCGCCCGTTGCCTGCAGGATGGTTTCGAAGACCTCCGCATGGCCGAGCCCGCCGATCGATTACGGAATTGGACGTCCATGACAACCGAGTTCACATTCAGCTCACTACCACCCGATTCGACGAGCACTACTCGCCATCGGATAGTTCACGAGCCACGACGAACTTCGCGAACCTCGCCAGGGGCGAGCATCGTCGGCAGAACCTCCGCAACACCCTGACGACTATCAATCGCCGGTTCAACGACCTCGCCCACTGGGACAACCCCGATAGGGACCGCTACACCGTCGACCTCGAGATCGTCTCCGGGGAGCTCCAGTTCAGGGCTGCAGACGGCGATCAGGAATTCCCATTGCTCGAGTTTCTGGACATCCAAATCGTCGATCGAAGGACTGTTGACCGCCACCCCGGGATCGTGGGAAACAACTTCTCGTCCTACGTCCGCGATTTCGATTTCAGCGTGCGACCTTCCAGCGGTCAACGATGCTGCGAGCGAATTCACCGTCCCCGACGACTTCGGCGATCTCCACGGCAAACTGTTCCAGCACTTCCTCGATTCCGCAGCATATCGGGAACGCTTCCGGGCGGCACCCGTGGTCTGCATCAGTGTGTCGACGAGCAAGACGTACCATCGCACCGAGAATCACCATCCGATCCTCGCGTGGAGTACCAGCAGGACGAGTATTCGCTGACCGACGACTACTTCGGAAAGATGGGACTGCAGGTGAGATACTTCATGCCGCCCGGCAGTGTCGCGCCGCTTGCGTTCTATTTTCGCGGCGATCTCCTCAACGACTATTCCAATCTGCAGCTCATCGGCACGATCAGCACGATGGAGACCTTCCAAAGGATCTATCGACCGGAATCTACAATGCGCACGTGGCCGCCGAGGCGACCTACCGGCCGACGCTGAAGCGGCAGGACTTCTCGGAGACACCGATTGCCTACGATCGCGCCGAACGTAGTCAGCTTGCAATCAAGCAGGAAAGTACACGGCGGAGGCTTTCATCAACCACACCGGGAAATGCTCGAACAGTGGGCCGCCAACTATCCCATTCCAGCTGCATGAGCCACAGGAGAAGAATCGATGACGCCGACACTATTGCCCACTTCGATCGTCGGCAGCCTGCCGAAGCCGTCATGGCTCGCACAGCCTGAGATCCTCTGGTCACCGTGGAATCTGCAGGGCGATGACCTGGCCGAGGGCAGACGTGATGCCCTGCGTATCGCAGTCCACGAGCAGACCAACCGCGGCATCGATATCGTCAGCGACGGAGAACAGACCCGACAGCATTTCGTCACCACATTCATCGAACACCTCAACGGCGTTGATTTCGAGAAGCGGGAGACGGTTCGAATCCGTGATCGCTATGACGCAAGCGTGCCTACCGTGGTCGGCGCAGTGAGCCGTGAGAAGCCAGTGTTCGCCGACGACGCGAAGTTCCTCCGGCAGCAGACCGACCAACGATCAAATGGGCGCTCCCCGCCCGATGACTATGATCGACACGCTCTACGACGGCTATTACAAGAGCCGCGAGAAATTGGCCTGGGAGTTCGCCGCAGTTCTCAATCAGGAGGCGCGGGACCTGGAAGCAGCCGGAGTGGACATCATCCAGTTCGACGAGCCTGCCTTCAATGTCTTCTTCGACGAGATGAAGGACTGGGGAATTGCCACGCTGGAGCGAGCTGCGGAAGGACTGCGCGCGGAAACCGCCGTGCACATCTGCTACGGCTACGGGATCACTGCAAACAATGACTGGAAAGCAACCCTCGGTCAGAATGGCGCCAGTACGAGGAATCGTTCCCGCTCCTGCGGCAGTCGACCATCGACATCGTCTCACTGGAGTGCCATAACTCCCGTGTCCCGATGGACCTCATCGAGCTCATCCGCGGCAAAAAGGTCATGCTCGGGGCATCGACGTGGCGAATGAGACCATCGAGACTCCGGAGGAAGTTGCCGACACCCTGCGCAAGGCGCTCAAATTCGTCGACTCGGACAACCTCATCCCGAGCACAAACTGCGGCATGGCGCCGTTCTCGCGGGATGTCGCCCTCGGGAAGTTGAGCGCGCTGAGCGCGGGAACGAGCATCGTTCGTGAGGAGCTCTCTGTCACAAGGTCCTGAACCCCTGACGGCATATTTTGGACTCAGCAAGCCGATGACCATCGCACCTCTCTCGGGAGGGCGGTGGCTCTCTATTGACGGACGCTGAAGTCCGAACCCGACGCGTACTCGGGGCTGCAGACCAGACTCTTGGCCTCACGATCACCGCCGGTCAGTCATCGCACCGGCGGTGGCAGATCGGGGCGCACAGGCAGTGCTTCACCTTCTCTTCGCGCGCGAGCACATGCAGAGCGGCCGCCGGCAGGATGCCATGGCAATGTGGAGCTTGTTCGCAATAGACGCAGGGATCGCCGACGGCGAACCTGGCGCAGCGGCCTCCAGCCGGCCAACGGCCAGTCCGGCATCGCGCTCCCGGGCGAACGCTTCGGCATCCACACCCTTCCACCGGTATGGAAAACGCTCATCCCGCGTTCGACAGCCACTCACACAGACGTCGAGAAGCTCAACACGTCGACGATGACGTTCACTTCAGCACCGACAGCCCGCGCACCTCGAGGCCCCCAGTCGAAGCGCACGGAGTACCGGCGCTGGCCGAACAGGTCTGCCTGGACAGACAAACTCAAGCCACCCGCAACGGCTTGATCGCGGCGACCTTGTCACGCAGCGCCCGACGCTGGAGCCGCAGCTCGTAGTTTGACTGCAGGTTCATCCACAACTCCTCGGACGTCCCGAAGTACCTCGCCAGACGGATCGCGGATCGGCCGTGATGCCGCCGCTTGCCGTGCACGATCTCGTTGATCCGCCGCGGCGGCACACCGATCGACACCGCGAGCTTGTTTTGAGTGATCCCGAAGCCCTCGATGAAATCCTCCATCAGGATCTTTCCAGGGTGGATCGGCTCGATCAGGTCGCTCTCAGTGGTAGTCGACGAGTTAGACATCGTCCGCACCTCCATCTCTCCAGACGAAGCGAGACGCCATTGCGCGTTCACGCGGATGCTATGCTGCCCGCGTCGGTCGCCGACCGGACGCTCCAGGCGGTTGCCTGGCAGGACCCGGAGGTCCTCGACATCCTTCACCGCATGGATCAGCTCGAGCTTCCACAAGGTCGCCCGCTGCACCATCCGATCAACGCGCTTGACGTACTGCTCATGCCAGATGTGCTCGGTGTCCTTGCTGCCGAACGATCTGATCACGAGTCCAGTGTATAACGGACACCGTCATTAACGCTATACGTTAAACCTAATTCCACCACGTCGCGTCGACCATCACGTATTCCTTGCCTTCCATCCGGACCTTGCCGGCTGATTTGCTGCGGCCATCGAACCGTTGGCATCGAGGTCATCGAAGGAGACGACCTCGGCCTTGATGAAGCCCTTTTGGAAGTCGGTGTGAATAACGCCGGCGGCTTCAGGGGCGGTTGCGCCCTTCGGAATGGTCCAGGCACGGGATTCCTTAGGACCGGCCGTCAGGTAGGTCTGCAGCCCAATGGTCGAATCCGACTCGTGCCAGCTTGTCCAGACCGGCTTCGTCCTGACCGGTGGATTCCAGCATCTCGAGGGCTTCCTCGGCGTCGAGCTCGGCGAGTTCCGACTCGAACTTGGCGTCAAGGAAAATCGCTTCGACAGGTGCCACCAATGCACGCATCTCTGCCTTCTTCTCTTCGTCAGCGAGCACATCGTCATCGACGTTGAAGACGTAGAGGAACGGCTTGACGGTCATCAGCTGCAGCTCGCGCAGCTCGGTGACGTCGAACTTGTCGGCCTGCATCGCCTGATAGAGAGTCTTTCCCTCTCGAGGATCTCGACAGCGGCGTCGATGGCAGCCAGCTGCTCTGCCGGCGCCCGTTTGCCTTTGACTTCCTTCTCGATCCGCGGCCGCGCTTTTTCCAAGGTCTGGAGGTCGGCGAGGATGAGCTCGGTGTTGATGGTGTCGATGTCATCAGCTGGGGCTGATCTTTCCTTCGACGTGGATCACGTCGTCATCGACGAAGCCACGGATGACCTGGCAGATCGCTTCAGCCTCGCGGATGTTGGCCAGGAACTGATTGCCCAGCCCCTCACCTTCGGATGCGCCGCGGACGATCCCTGCGATATCGACGAAGTCGACTGTTGCGTTGAGGATTCGCTCCGAGCTGAAGATCTCTGCCAATCGAGTCAGTCGCGCGTCAGGCAACGGCACCACGCCAACGTTGGGTTCGATCGTCGCGAACGGGTAGTTCGCCGCGAGAACTTGGTTCTTGGTCAATGCATTAAACATGGTCGACTTGCCGACATTGGGCACCTCTCTCGGGAGGGCGGTGGCTCAGATTGACGGACGCTGAAGTCCGAACCCGACGCGTACTCGGGGCTGCAGACCAGACTCTTGGCCTCACGATCACCGCCGGTCAGTCATCGCACCGGCGGTGGCAGATCGTGGGCGCACAGGCAGTGCTTCACCTTCTCTTCGCGCGCGAGCACATGCAGAGCGGCCGCCGGCAGGATGCCATGGCAATGTGGAGCTTGTTCGCAATAGACGCAGGGATCGCCGACGGCGAACCTGGCGCAGCGGCCTCCAGCCGGCCAACGGCCAGTCCGGCATCGCGCTCCCGGGCGAACGCTTCGGCATCCACACCCTTCCACCGGTATGGAAAACGCTCATCCCGCGTTCGACAGCCACTCACACAGACGTCGAGAAGCTCAACACGTCGACGATGACGTTCACTTCAGCACCGACAGCCCGCGCACCTCGAGGCCCCCAGTCGAAGCGCACGGAGTACCGGCGCTGGCCGAACAGGTCTGCCTGGACAGACAAACTCAAGCCACCCGCAACGGCTTGATCGCGGCGACCTTGTCACGCAGCGCCCGACGCTGGAGCCGCAGCTCGTAGTTTGACTGCAGGTTCATCCACAACTCCTCGGACGTCCCGAAGTACCTCGCCAGACGGATCGCGGTATCGGCCGTGATGCCCCGCTTGCCGTGCACGATCTCGTTGATCCGCCGCGGCGGCACACCGATCGACACCGCGAGCTTGTTTTGAGTGATCCCGAAGCCCTCGATGAAATCCTCCATCAGGATCTTTCCAGGGTGGATCGGCTCGATCAGGTCGCTCTCAGTGGTAGTCGACGAGTTAGACATCGTCCGCACCTCCATCTCTCCAGACGAAGCAGAGACGCCATTGCGCGTTCACGCGGATGCTATGCTGCCCGCGTCGGTCGCCGACCGGACGCTCCAGGCGGTTGCCTGGCAGGACCCGGAGGTCCTCGACATCCTTCACCGCATGGATCAGCTCGAGCTTCCACAAGGTCGCCCGCTGCACCATCCGATCAACGCGCTTGACGTACTGCTCATGCCAGATGTGCTCGGTGTCCTTGCTGCCGAACGATCTGATCACGAGTCCAGTGTATAACGGACACCGTCATTAACGCTATACGTTAAACCTAAATTCCACCACGTCGCCGTCGACCATCACGTATTCCTTGCCTTCCATCCGGACCTTGCCGGCTGATTTGGCTGCGGCCATCGAACCGTTGGCATCGAGGTCATCGAAGGAGACGACCTCGGCCTTGATGAAGCCCTTTTGGAAGTCGGTGTGAATAACGCCGGCGGCTTCAGGGGCGGTTGCGCCCTTCGGAATGGTCCAGGCACGGGATTCCTTAGGACCGGCCGTCAGGTAGGTCTGCAGGCCCAATGTGTCGAATCCGACTCGTGCCAGCTTGTCCAGACCGGCTTCGTCCTGACCGGTGGATTCCAGCATCTCGAGGGCTTCCTCGGCGTCGAGCTCGGCGAGTTCCGACTCGAACTTGGCGTCAAGGAAAATCGCTTCGACAGGTGCCACCAATGCACGCATCTCTGCCTTCTTCTCTTCGTCAGCGAGCACATCGTCATCGACGTTGAAGACGTAGAGGAACGGCTTGACGGTCATCAGCTGCAGCTCGCGCAGCTCGGTGACGTCGAACTTGTCGGCCTGCATCGCCTGATAGAGAGTCTTTCCACTCTCGAGGATCTCGACAGCGGCGTCGATGGCAGCCAGCTGCTCTGCCGGCGCCCGTTTGCCTTTGACTTCCTTCTCGATCCGCGGCCGCGCTTTTTCCAAGGTCTGGAGGTCGGCGAGGATGAGCTCGGTGTTGATGGTGTCGATGTCATCAGCTGGGCTGATCTTTCCTTCGACGTGGATCACGTCGTCATCGACGAAGCCACGGATGACCTGGCAGATCGCTTCAGCCTCGCGGATGTTGGCCAGGAACTGATTGCCCAGCCCCTCACCTTCGGATGCGCCGCGGACGATCCCTGCGATATCGACGAAGTCGACTGTTGCGTTGAGGATTCGCTCCGAGCTGAAGATCTCTGCCAATCGAGTCAGTCGCGCGTCAGGCAACGGCACCACGCCAACGTTGGGTTCGATCGTCGCGAACGGGTAGTTCGCCGCGAGAACTTGGTTCTTGGTCAATGCATTAAACATGGTCGACTTGCCGACATTGGGCAGTCCCACGATTCCGATAGTTAGAGCCACGGTAGCTAAGTCTATCCCGGCGCCGAGGTGCGGGTCTAAATCTCGTGTCAGTGCCGTCTGTCACGCTTGAGTCATGAACTCTTTCCCCGCCACAGGAGTGATCGTCGTCCTCATCCTGGCGATCATCATCAGCGTCGTCCTCGGCTTCCTCCTCGGGCGCGCGCACGCGCGTTCTCGCTATATTGAGCGACTCACGAGAGCGGAGACTACGTCTCGGATTCTCACCAGCCGGACAGAGGATTTGGAAGCCGATGCGCAGATGGCTGGTGAGATCACCGCGGCCATCGGTCCGTTGGCGGCAAGTGTCAATCACCTGCAGGAGAACCTTCAGTCCCAGGACCGAACACAACTGGAACAGATTACGCGCCTCAATACGCAGATCGGGCACCTGAGCCAACAGAACCTCAGACTGCAGGAGTCCACCGGATCACTGGCAAGCGCACTGAATTCGACGACTCAACGTGGAGACTGGGGCGAGGTCCAGCTCAAACGCATCGTCGAATATGCAGGCCTCCTCCCCCACGTGGATTTCGAGACTCAGGTCAGCAGTGTGCGTGATGGCAAACGCCATCGCCCCGACATGACCGTGAACCTACCCGGCGGCGGAACGATCATCATCGACGCCAAAACCCCACTGTCTGCCCGGATGGACAGTACTGATTCCAACGCCGATGATCATGCTCGCGCGCTGCTGCGACACATCGATTCGCTGGCATCCAAGGAGTATTGGAAGTCCTTCGACTCGGCCCCGGACTTCGTTGTCTGCTTCGTCCCCACGGACGGGCTGCTGTCCTCGGCAGCGTCCACCTATCCGAAGATGATTGATCATGCTCTCGGCAAGAACGTCGTACTCGCCTCCCCCGCCACGCTTCTGGTTCTGCTCAAGACCGTGGCGCTCAATTGGCGACAGGCGGACATGAGCACGTCCGCGGCCGAGGTGCTCAAACTCGGCACCGAACTCTACGAACGCATCGGCACTCTGGTCACGCACGTGACGCGGATGGGATCGAGTCTGGATCGATCGGTTGAGGACTACAATCGTTTCGTCTCTTCACTGGAGTCGCGGTTCCTCGTCACTGCCCGAAAATTTCCGAACACGGGAATCGTTGCCACCGAACTCGATGCAGTTGCTGAGCTCGACTCACGCAGCCGCGGAGTCAGTGCTGAAGAACTTACACGGCCAAGCACTGCGGGACAGGATTCATTCGCAGCACAGGATACGACTGATCTGAGACGTCGCCGCACGGGCTCCGATTAGACCAGGTACCGATCAGATCAGATCAGGTCGTGATCCCGGTCAGCGCCATCACGTTTTGTTCGATGTCTTCTTCCGGCGGCCTTGAGATCCTTGCGCAGTTCGCGCGGCAGGAGAACATGATGTCTTCCTCCGCTGTGACGATTTCCTCGACCGAGCCGAAGCCGTACTCGCCCAACAGCTTGAGAAGGTCCTGGACCAGCCCTTCCGGCACGCTCGCTCCTGAGGTCACGCCGACCGTTGCGACATCATGGAACCAGGACTCGTCGACCTCTCGAGCGAAATCGACGCGTCGTGCGTCCCTGGCCCCGTGCTCCAGAGCAACTTCGACCAGACGCACGGAGTTCGACGAATTGGCTGAGCCGACAACCAGCACCAGATCGGACTGCGGGGCGATCTTCTTCACGGCCACCTGCCGGTTCGAGGTGGCATAGCAGATGTCGTCGCTTGGAGGGTCCTGCAGGTGGGGGAACCGTTCCCGCAGAATGTGACCGTCTCCATCGTCTCGTCGACACTCAACGTCGTCTGTGAGAGCCAGACCAGGCTCTCTGCATTGCCGATCTCGACAGTCTTGGCTTCCTCAGGGTTCTGGATCAGCGTGATGTCGTCGGGAGCCTCTCCCATCGTGCCTTCGACCTCTTCGTGACCTGCGTGGCCGACCAGAAGAATTCTGTAACCGTCACGGGCGAATCGAACTGCCTCGCGGTGGACCTTCGTCACCAGTGGGCATGTGGCATCGATCGTGGACAGCTCACGAGCGGCCGCCTCGGCGTGCACCGCAGGAGACACACCGTGCGCGGAGAACACAAGTCGAGCACCCTCGGGAACTTCATCAGTCTCGTTGACGAAGACGGCGCCGCGTTCGGAGAGGGTGTCGACCACATGACGGTTGTGCACAATCTCCTTGCGAACGTAGACGGGAGCACCATAGTGCTCGAGTGCGCGCTCGACGGCGATCACTGCGCGGTCAACTCCGGCACAGTATCCGCGCGGGGCAGCCAGAAGCACCTTCTGGTCAGCACCTTCGGGCGTCCGGATGTCCTCCGGAGCAATACGCTTGCGCGGAATGGTGGGCATGGGTACAGATACGGCAGTCACAAGCTCAGTTTAGGCCGGGCACCTTTGTAGCCGTTGTTCAGGTGCCCGGCCTAAACTGAGCTTGGACTGCCGTATCTGTACCCATGCCACCATTCCGCGCAAGCGTATTGCTCCGGAGGACATCCGGACGCCCGAAGGTGCTGACCAGAAGGTGCTTCTGGCTGCCCCGCGCGGATACTGTGCCGGAGTTGACCGCGCAGTGATCGCCGTCGAGCGCGCACTCGAGCACTATGGTGCTCCCGTCTACGTTCGCAAGGAGATTGTGCACAACCGTCATGTGGTCGACACCCTCTCCGAACGCGGCGCCGTCTTCGTCAACGAGACTGATGAAGTTCCCGAGGGTGCTCGACTTGTGTTCTCCGCGCACGGTGTGTCTCCTGCGGTGCACGCCGAGGCGGCCGCTCGTGAGCTGTCCACGATCGATGCCACATGCCCACTGGTGACGAAGGTCCACCGCGAGGCAGTTCGATTCGCCCGTGACGGTTACAGAATTCTTCTGGTCGGCCACGCAGGTCACGAAGAGGTCGAAGGCACGATGGGAGAGGCTCCCGACGACATCACGCTGATCCAGAACCCTGAGGAAGCCAAGACTGTCGAGATCGGCAATGCAGAGAGCCTGGTCTGGCTCTCACAGACGACGTTGAGTGTCGACGAGACGATGGAGACGGTCAACATTCTGCGGGAACGGTTCCCCCACCTGCAGGACCCTCCAAGCGACGACATCTGCTATGCCACCTCGAACCGGCAGGTGGCCGTGAAGAAGATCGCCCCGCAGTCCGATCTGGTGCTGGTTGTCGGCTCAGCCAATTCGTCGAACTCCGTGCGTCTGGTCGAAGTTGCTCTGGAGCACGGGGCCAGGGACGCACGACGCGTCGATTTCGCTCGAGAGGTCGACGAGTCCTGGTTCCATGATGTCGCAACGGTCGGCGTGACCTCAGGAGCGAGCGTGCCGGAAGGGCTGGTCCAGGACCTTCTCAAGCTGTTGGGCGAGTACGGCTTCGGCTCGGTCGAGGAAATCGTCACAGCGGAGGAAGACATCATGTTCTCCCTGCCGCGCGAACTGCGCAAGGATCTCAAGGCCGCCGGGAAGAAGACATCGAACAAACGTGATGGCGCTGACCGGGATCACGACCTGATCTGATCTGATCGGTACCTGGTCTAATCGGAGCCCGTGCGGCGACGTCTCAGATCAGTCGTATCCTGTGCTGCGAATGAATCCTGTCCCGCAGTGCTTGGCCGTGTAAGTTCTTCAGCACTGACTCCGCGGCTGCGTGAGTCGAGCTCAGCAACTGCATCGAGTTCGGTGGCAACGATTCCCGTGTTCGGAAATTTTCGGGCAGTGACGAGGAACCGCGACTCCAGTGAAGAGACGAAACGATTGTAGTCCTCAACCGATCGATCCAGACTCGATCCCATCCGCGTCACGTGCGTGACCAGAGTGCCGATGCGTTCGTAGAGTTCGGTGCCGAGTTTGAGCACCTCGGCCGCGGACGTGCTCATGTCCGCCTGTCGCCAATTGAGCGCCACGGTCTTGAGCAGAACCAGAAGCGTGGCGGGGGAGGCGAGTACGACGTTCTTGCCGAGAGCATGATCAATCATCTTCGGATAGGTGGACGCTGCCGAGGACAGCAGCCCGTCCGTGGGGACGAAGCAGACAACGAAGTCCGGGGCCGAGTCGAAGGACTTCCAATACTCCTTGGATGCCAGCGAATCGATGTGTCGCAGCAGCGCGCGAGCATGATCATCGGCGTTGGAATCAGTACTGTCCATCCGGGCAGACAGTGGGGTTTTGGCGTCGATGATGATCGTTCCGCCGCCGGGTAGGTTCACGGTCATGTCGGGGCGATGGCGTTTGCCATCACGCACACTGCTGACCTGAGTCTCGAAATCCACGTGGGGGAGGAGGCCTGCATATTCGACGATGCGTTTGAGCTGGACCTCGCCCCAGTCTCCACGTTGAGTCGTCGAATTCAGTGCGCTTGCCAGTGATCCGGTGGACTCCTGCAGTCTGAGGTTCTGTTGGCTCAGGTGCCCGATCTGCGTATTGAGGCGCGTAATCTGTTCCAGTTGTGTTCGGTCCTGGGACTGAAGGTTCTCCTGCAGGTGATTGACACTTGCCGCCAACGGACCGATGGCCGCGGTGATCTCACCAGCCATCTGCGCATCGGCTTCCAAATCCTCTGTCCGGCTGGTGAGAATCCGAGACGTAGTCTCCGCTCTCGTGAGTCGCTCAATATAGCGAGAACGCGCGTGCGCGCGCCCGAGGAGGAAGCCGAGGACGACGCTGATGATGATCGCCAGGATGAGGACGACGATCACTCCTGTGGCGGGGAAAGAGTTCATGACTCAAGCGTGACAGACGGCACTGACACGAGATTTAGACCCGCACCTCGGCGCCGGGATAGACTTAGCTACCGTGGCTCTAACTATCGGAATCGTGGGACTGCCCAATGTCGGCAAGTCGACCATGTTTAATGCATTGACCAAGAACCAAGTTCTCGCGGCGAACTACCCGTTCGCGACGATCGAACCCAACGTTGGCGTGGTGCCGTTGCCTGACGCGCGACTGACTCGATTGGCAGAGATCTTCAGCTCGGAGCGAATCCTCAACGCAACAGTCGACTTCGTCGATATCGCAGGGATCGTCCGCGGCGCATCCGAAGGTGAGGGGCTGGGCAATCAGTTCCTGGCCAACATCCGCGAGGCTGAAGCGATCTGCCAGGTCATCCGTGGCTTCGTCGATGACGACGTGATCCACGTCGAAGGAAAGATCAGCCCAGCTGATGACATCGACACCATCAACACCGAGCTCATCCTCGCCGACCTCCAGACCTTGGAAAAAGCGCGGCCGCGGATCGAGAAGGAAGTCAAAGGCAAACGGGCGCCGGCAGAGCAGCTGGCTGCCATCGACGCCGCTGTCGAGATCCTCGAGAGTGGAAAGACTCTCTATCAGGCGATGCAGGCCGACAAGTTCGACGTCACCGAGCTGCGCGAGCTGCAGCTGATGACCGTCAAGCCGTTCCTCTACGTCTTCAACGTCGATGACGATGTGCTCGCTGACGAAGAGAAGAAGGCAGAGATGCGTGCATTGGTGGCACCTGTCGAAGCGATTTTCCTTGACGCCAAGTTCGAGTCGGAACTCGCCGAGCTCGACGCCGAGGAAGCCCTCGAGATGCTGGAATCCACCGGTCAGGACGAAGCCGGTCTGGACAAGCTGGCACGAGTCGGATTCGACACATTGGGCCTGCAGACCTACCTGACGGCCGGTCCTAAGGAATCCCGTGCCTGGACCATTCCGAAGGGCGCAACCGCCCCTGAAGCCGCCGGCGTTATTCACACCGACTTCCAAAAGGGCTTCATCAAGGCCGAGGTCGTCTCCTTCGATGACCTCGATGCCAACGGTTCGATGGCCGCAGCCAAATCAGCCGGCAAGGTCCGGATGGAAGGCAAGGAATACGTGATGGTCGACGGCGACGTGGTGGAATTTAGGTTTAACGTATAGCGTTAATGACGGTGTCCGTTATACACTGGACTCGTGATCAGATCGTTCGGCAGCAAGGACACCGAGCACATCTGGCATGAGCAGTACGTCAAGCGCGTTGATCGGATGGTGCAGCGGGCGACCTTGTGGAAGCTCGAGCTGATCCATGCGGTGAAGGATGTCGAGGACCTCCGGGTCCTGCCAGGCAACCGCCTGGAGCGTCCGGTCGGCGACCGACGCGGGCAGCATAGCATCCGCGTGAACGCGCAATGGCGTCTCTGCTTCGTCTGGAGAGATGGAGGTGCGGACGATGTCTAACTCGTCGACTACCACTGAGAGCGACCTGATCGAGCCGATCCACCCTGGAAAGATCCTGATGGAGGATTTCATCGAGGGCTTCGGGATCACTCAAAACAAGCTCGCGGTGTCGATCGGTGTGCCGCCGCGGCGGATCAACGAGATCGTGCACGGCAAGCGGGGCATCACGGCCGATACCGCGATCCGTCTGGCGAGGTACTTCGGGACGTCCGAGGAGTTGTGGATGAACCTGCAGTCAAACTACGAGCTGCGGCTCCAGCGTCGGGCGCTGCGTGACAAGGTCGCCGCGATCAAGCCGTTGCGGGTGGCTTGAGTTTGTCTGTCCAGGCAGACCTGTTCGGCCAGCGCCGGTACTCCGTGCGCTTCGACTGGGGGCCTCGAGGTGCGCGGGCTGTCGGTGCTGAAGTGAACGTCATCGTCGACGTGTTGAGCTTCTCGACGTCTGTGTGAGTGGCTGTCGAACGCGGGATGAGCGTTTTCCATACCGGTGGAAGGGTGTGGATGCCGAAGCGTTCGCCCGGGAGCGCGATGCCGGACTGGCCGTTGGCCGGCTGGAGGCCGCTGCGCCAGGTTCGCCGTCGGCGATCCCTGCGTCTATTGCGAACAAGCTCCACATTGCCATGGCATCCTGCCGGCGGCCGCTCTGCATGTGCTCGCGCGCGAAGAGAAGGTGAAGCACTGCCTGTGCGCCCACGATCTGCCACCGCCGGTGCGATGACTGACCGGCGGTGATCGTGAGGCCAAGAGTCTGGTCTGCAGCCCCGAGTACGCGTCGGGTTCGGACTTCAGCGTCCGTCAATCTGAGCCACCGCCCTCCCGAGAGAGGTGCGCCCCTCCGTTGTTGTTG
>NZ_JACBOT010000002.1 GCF_021532275.1 Brevibacterium sp. UCMA 11754 | reverse complement strand
TTGCGGTCAGGACTCGACCACGGTGCTTCTTGGGGGTGAATTCTCCGACGAGGGCATAGTCGACGGGGATGCATCCGCCGAGCCCGAATCCAGCGAGGAATCGGAAGAGGATGAACCAGCTGAACGCTGGAGAGAAGGCGCCAGCGACGGTGAAGATCGAAAACACGAGGAGTGTGAGTGTGAAGGCCTTCTTGCGGCCGATGACATCAGCGATGCCGCCCCAGATGAAGGCGCCCAACGCCATGCCGATGAGGTTGGCCGTAGCGATCCAGGCTGCCTGGCCTACGCTCAGGCTCCAGTAGTCGCTGAGCAGTGGGATGAGGAACCCGTTGAGGGCGACGTCCCAAGCGTCGAACATGAACCCGAGGCCGCCGATGATGAAGATGGCACCTTGGGTTCGCCACCGCCACGGAAGGTTGGCGACGACTTCGGAAGCGGTCGGCGTGGACGCCGAGGTTGCAGTAGACACGAGGCCACAATACCTCTTTAACGCATTTGTGAGTAAAATTGTTCGCATCTCGTCGCTGCACCTTACGCAGCCGGACAGAAGCCGAAGGAATCAGCGCGCGGAATCTTCTTCGTCGGCACGGCGCCGTGGCCGAGAATCGCGCTTCTCCTCATACCTGAGCCACGTCTGCCGAATCGCACCTGCTGACCCATGTCTGCTGAGTCCAGCGCTGGAACTGCCGAAATCCACATGGCACGCTAAGAGGGTCGGGTGCCGCGATCGAAATCGCAGCAGCCGCCCCTCTCAATGTGGGACGACCTGAGCCGCCTCGTCTGAGCAGTCCTCAGCACTCAAGTCCTCAGCACTCAAGTCCTCAGCGCTCAGGCCCTCAAGCCCCAGACTTCAGGCCAGACGAACCATCCAGTTGTTCTTGTCCTCGGCGCGGCCGTACTGGATGTCGAGCAGAGTCTTACGGAACTCCATGGTCTTCTCACCGGGCTCTTCACCGTGGTCGATCGTGAATTCGCTGCCGATGACACGGCCGATCGGAGTCACGACTGCGGCGGTGCCACAGGCGAAGGCTTCGACGATGTCGCCATTGGCAGCTCCCTCACGCCATTCCTCGACGGAGATCTTGCGCTCTTCCGGCTTCAGGCCCAGCTGCGGGGCAAGGTCGAGCAGGGACTGGCGAGTGACACCGTCGAGGATGGAATCACCGAGCTCCGGAGTGAGCAGGCGGCCATCCTTGGTCACGAGCATGAGGTTCATTCCGCCGAGCTCATCGACGTATTTGTTCTCTGCCGCATCGGTGAACAGCACCTGCTGGCAGCCCTGGGCTGCGGCTTCATTCTGCGCTGCCAGCGAGCCCGCGTAGTTGCCGCCGCACTTGGCGAATCCGGTGCCACCGGCGCCGGCGCGGTTGAAGTTCTGCGACAGCCAGATCGAGACGGGCTTGATGCCGCCGGAGAAGTAGGGCCCGGCGGGGCTGGCGATGACGTAGTAGTCGACCTCATGGCTGGAGCGCACGCCCAGGAACCGTTCGGTGGCGATCATGAAGGGGCGCAGGTACAGGCTCGACTCGTCGGCTTCGGATTCAGGGGTGGGAACCCACTCCTGATCGAGTGAGACCAGCGCCTTGATCGATTCGATGAAGTCGGATTCCGAGATCTGCGGCAGCGCAAGACGCTCGGCGGACTTGTTGATGCGCGCAGCGTTGCGCTCGGGACGGAAGGTCCAGACGGAGCCGTCTGCGTGGCGGTAGACCTTCATGCCTTCGAAGATCTCTTGCGCGTAGTGGAACACTGCAGCAGCAGGATCGAGCACCAGCGGGCCGTACGGCTTCACCTCGTGAGCGTGCCAACCATCGTCAAGGGTGTACCTGACGTGGGCCATGTGGTCGGTGAAGTAGAGCCCGAATCCGGGATCCTTCTTGATGTTCTCTCGCACCAGCTCGGGTTGCGGCTGGACATTCTTGAGAACGGCAAACTTGGTCATAAGAACTCTTTTCTCATTTGTGATGAGTGACACTGTCAGGGTAGTCCATCACCCCGGTGCGCGTCGCACCGGGGTGATGGCTCACGAATCGTCCAGTCGGCCCTCGCCACGCCGAGGTGGTCGTGCCCACCTCGGCCCCTGCAGGCCGCGTCAGCTCAGGCGGGCAGCGATCGCGTCGCCCACCTCGGCGGTGGAGCGCTTGGTTCCGTCGCGGTCGGCCAGATCGGCTTCGACAGCGGTCTCGATCGACTTCGCCACGACGTCGAGTCCCAGGTGCGAGGCCATGAGCGCACCGGAGAGGATCGAGGCGGTCGGATCGGCGATCTGCTGTCCGGCGATGTCCGGTGCCGATCCGTGGATGGGCTCGAACAGGCTCGGTCCCGTGCCTTCGACGTTGAGGTTGCCCGAGGCGGCCAGACCGATGCCGCCGGTGACAGCCGCGGCGAGGTCGGTGAGGATGTCACCGAAGAGGTTGTCGGTGACGATCACGTCATAGCGGCCGGGGTCGGTGACCATGTAGATCGTGCACGCGTCCGTGTGCTCGTAGTTGAATGTCACCTCTGGGTATTCTGCGCCGACCTTCTCGACGACGCGACGCCATAGGTGACCCGCGTGGACCATGACGTTGTGCTTGTGGACGTAGGTGAGCTTCTTGTTCCTGGCCTGCGCACGTTCGAACGCATCGCGGACTGCCCGCTCCACGCCGTACCAGGTGTTGATCGAGACCTCGGTCGCGACCTCATAGGGGGTATCGGTGCGCACCGAGCCGCCCATTCCGGTGTAGGAGCCTTCGGTGCCTTCGCGGACGACGACGAAGTCGATTTCGCCGGGGTCGGCCAACGGGCTGGTGACTCCGGCGAAGAGCTTCGAGGGACGCAGGTTGACTGCGTGGCTCAGACCGAAGCGCATCTTGAGGATCACACCTCGCTCGAGCACGCCCGACGGCACGCTCGGGTCACCGCAGGCGCCGAAGAAGATGGCATCGTGGGAACGCAGCGATTCCAGCTCCTCGTCCGTGAGTGTCTCGCCGGTCTCGTGCCAGCGCTTGGCACCGACTTCATAGTCCGTGAGATCGAGTTCCACGGGCTCGCCGGACACCTCGATGGCGCGCTTGAGGACCTTGAGGCCTTCGGGGACGACCTCGTTGCCGATACCGTCGCCGGGCATGACTGCAATTGAGAACTTCATGGTCTCAGACTAGAACTCATCTCAGCATGCAACTTGTTCGTCCTACTATTCGGACACATTTCGACCGCCGGGTTCAGCGAATCCCGTCATCCACAATTTCATGTCTCAAACTTCGTTCCCGACTACAATTTCGCGGCTCGAGCGTCGAAGATGGGAGGAACACCCCGAAACCCCCAGAGAAAGTCGATCATTGACAGAAACGATCCGCAACGCCCGAGCCGCCGCACTTCCCGCCAAGCTCTCCCGCTCCTGGCTGTTGGTCAACGCGGCCAAGGAGGAGATCTTCACCGAGGCGCAGATCTCCGAATCGGATTCCGTCATCTTCGACCTCGAGGCCTCGGTCTCCGACGACAAGAAGCTCGCCGCCCGCGACAATGTCGTACGAGCTCTTGAAGGCGGCATGTCCGCATGGGTCCGGATCAACAAGATGGACTCTGAGTTCTGGGACGACGACCTTGCCTCCATCGCCATGCTCCCCGGCCTGCGCGGAGTGATGCTGCCCGAGACGGAACGTCCCGAGCAGGTCTCCTACACCGCGATGCGCGCGAAGGCAGGACTCCCGGTCATCGCTCTGCTCGAATCTGCGATGGGTGTGGAGAACGCGACCAAGATCGCCGAGGCGCCGGGCACATTCCGCCTTGCCTTCGGAACGAACGACTTCCGCAAGGACACCGGCTTCTCCGGCGATCCGATGGCACTGGCCTATGCCCGCTCACGACTGACCATCGCCTCGCGCATGGGTGGACTGCCCGGCGCGATCGACGGCCCTTCAGCAGCCACTGCCAGCGATGAGCAGGTCCGCACGGATGCCGAGGTCACCCACATGATGGGCATGACCGGAAAGCTCGTGCTCAACGTCGATCAGGTCGTGACGCTCAACGAATCGATGAGCCCGAGCGAAGACGAGCGCGACTGGGCCCGCCAGCTGCTCGAGGCTGCCGAGGGCGGCTCCGAGATCACGGACGGCTCGTACCTGCCACGTCTGGCACGCGCAAAGAAGATCGCCTCCCTGGCGTCGACCTACGGGCTCTGGAACGCCTGAGCCTGATCTTGAGTCTGAGTCTGAGTCCGAGCCCTCAATAGTGTCGGTCCGTCAACCCTCGTGGATTCTGTGGTCCACCCTGCCGGTGGTCCTCCTCGTCGTTGCCTTCGGCCTGTGGCTGAGAGTCGATGTCTCCGGGCCCACGACGGTTGACCAGGACTGGCTGAATCTCGTCGGGCTTGAGCCCGACACCTCCGGGTACTGGCTGGCGGTCATCCTCGCCGAGGTGGGCGGGGGCACGGGGGCCGTGATCTGCACCGGCCTGCTGGCTGCGCTCTTCATCCTCCTGCGACGGTTCCGCTCCGCGGGCGTCCTCGTGACCACCATGCTCATGGGAATCGTCCTGTCCGAGCTGCTCAAGGCCGTGGTCACCCGGGTCCGCCCCAGTGAGCAGCTCTATGACTCCCTGGGCTATTCCTATCCTTCAGGCCATTCCATGGGCGCGGCCGCACTGGCCTTGGGGCTGGCATTCATTGCCTCCCGTGCGCACATGCTCCGGCTGGCCGGGGTGGGCGCAGTTCCCCCGTTGGCAATCCCACCGGAGAACAAGACCGAGCCTGTCCCTACTGACACCGAGACTGCCCCCACCGAAACCGCAGCCGTTCCGACCGAGATCACTGCCCCGCTCGAACCGGTGCGCCTGCGGTTCCACTGGTCCATGCTCCTGGCCTTCGCGTGGATCCTGCTGATGATGTGGTCGCGCACCGCGCTGCAGGTGCACTGGCTCTCCGACACGATCGCCGGAGCCCTCATCGGCATCTCGGCAGCTGTGCTCGCCGACGAGCTCTGGACCTGGGCGACGATAAGGTCCCGTTCACCTCATCGTCAGGGGTGAACGGGACCCGTTCGGTCTGCTGTTTCCTGTGGAGGTCAGTCCTCGCTCAGTGAGACCCCGCTGAACGCTGATGCGTTGACGGCCCCGGCCACTGCCTTGACGACTTCCTCGGATACTGCCGAGTCGACGGCCAGCACGGAGAGTGCATCGTTGTCGGTCGCCGAGGGCGAGACCTGCATACCGGCGATGTTGATGTCATTGGCACCCAGGGCCTGGCCCAGCTGACCGATGATGCCGGGACGGTCCTCATAACGGAAGATGAGCAGGTTGTCGGTGAGCTCGATCTCCAGGTCGAAGTCGTTGACCTCGGTGAGCTTCTGCACGAGCTTCGGTCCGGTCACGGTGCCCGAGACCGAAATCCGCTGCCCTTCGCTCGTCGTCGCGGTCAACCGGGTGACGTTGCGGAAGGATTCGCAGTACGGATCGGTGACCAGTTCGACGCCGATGCCGCGCTCCTCAGCCAGCAGCGGTGCGTTGACGTAGGAGACCTGATCGGATACGACGTCCTTGAACAGTCCCTTGAGCGCGGAGAGCTTGAGGACGGACACGTCCTTGTCTGCGATCTCGCCGTTGACCTCGACCTTGAAGTGAGTGACAGAGGAGTTCGCCAGCGAGTTGACGACTCGGCCGAGTCGTTCGGCCAGGGGAATGCCCGGGCGCACGTCCTCATGGATGGCTCCGCCGGCAACGTTGACCGCGTCGGGAACGAGCTCCCCGGCCAGGGCCTTGCGCACGGACTTGGCCACGGCGACGCCGGCCTTCTCCTGTGCTTCAGCGGTCGATGCGCCGAGGTGGGGCGTGACGTTGACGGCGTCGAGTTCCATCAGCGCCGAGTGCTCCGGAGGTTCGGTGTTCCACACGTCGATGCCGGCACCTCCGACCTCACCTGCGGCGATCGCCTCGGCGAGGGCGTCCTCGTCGATGATGCCGCCGCGAGCCACATTGATGAACCGTGCGCCTGACTTCGCGGCCTTGAACTCCTCGGTGCTGATCATGCCGATCGTCTCAGGAGTCTTGGGCATGTGGACGGTGACGAAGTCGGACACGGCCAAGAGCCCGGGCAGGTCGACGACCTCGACGCCCATCTGCGCGGCGCGTGCCTGCGTGATGTAGGGGTCGTAGCCGACCAGACGCATGCCGAATGCCTTCGCACGCTCGGCCACGAGACTGCCGATGCGGCCGAGTCCGACGATGCCAAGAGTCTTCTCGTAGAGCTCCACGCGTGTACTTCGAACGCTTCCACTCCCCCCGCCTTGAGCGAGGTGTTGCCGGCGCCGAAGTAGCGTGCGGACCCGAGGATGTGGGCCATGGTGAGCTCAGCCGCGGAGATGATGTTCGAGGTCGGAGCGTTGACGACCATGACACCCGCCGAGGTGGCCGCCGGGACGTCGACATTGTCGAGTCCGACGCCGGCACGGCGATGACCTTGAGACCCTTCGCCGCCCCACGATCGCCTCGGCATCGACCTGAGTGGCGGAGCGGACGAGGATCGCGTCGGCATCGACGATGTCGCTGAGGAGCTGAGAGCGGTTACACACGAAGGCGCTGACCGCTCAGCTATCTCAGCGACATCGTCGATGCGACGCGATCCTCGTCCGCTCCGCCACTCAGGTCGATGCGAGGCGATCGGTGCGGCGAAGGGTCTCAAGGTCATCGCCCGTGCCGGCGTCGGACTCGACAATGTCGGACGTCCCGGCGGCCACCTCGGCGGGTGTCATGGTCGTCAACGCTCCGACCTCGAACATCATCTCCGCGGCTGAGCTCACCAGGCCCACATCCTCGGGTCCGCACGCTACTTCGGCGCGGCAACACCTCGCTCAAGGCGGGGGAGTGGAAGCGTTCGAAGTACACGGGCGTGGGAGCTCTACGAGAAGACTCTTGGCATCGTCGGACTCGGCCGCATCGGCAGTCTCGTGGCCGAGCGTGCGAAGGCATTCGGCATGCGTCTGGTCGGCTACGACCCCTACATCACGCAGGCACGCGCCGCGCAGATGGGCGTCGAGGTCGTCGACCTGCCGGGCTCTTGGCCGTGTCCGACTTCGTCACCGTCCACATGCCCAAGACTCCTGAGACGATCGGCATGATCAGCACCGAGGAGTTCAAGGCCGCGAAGTCAGGCGCACGGTTCATCAATGTGGCTCGCGGCGGCATCATCGACGAGGACGCCCTCGCCGAGGCGATCGCCGCAGGTGAGGTCGGAGGTGCCGGCATCGACGTGTGGACACCGAACCTCCGGAGCACTCGGCGCTGATGGAACTCGACGCCGTCAACGTCACGCCCCACCTCGGCGCATCGACCGCTGAAGCACAGGAGAAGGCCGGCGTCGCCGTGGCCAAGTCCGTGCGCAAGGCCCTGGCCGGGGAGCTCGTTCCCGACGCGGTCAACGTTGCCGGCGGAGCCATCCATGAGGACGTGCGCCCGGGCATTCCCCTGGCCGAACGACTCGCCGAGTCGTCAACTCGCTGGCGAAATCCTCTGTCACTCACTTCAAGGTCGAGGTCAACGGCGAGATCGCAGACAAGGACGTGTCCGTCCTCAAGCTCTCCGCGCTCAAGGGACTGTTCAAGGACGTCGTATCCGATCAGGTCTCCTACGTCAACGCACCGCTGCTGGCTGAGGAGCGCGGCATCGGCGTCGAACTGGTCACCGATCCGTACTGCGAATCCTTCCGCAACGTCACGGTTGACCGCGACGACGAGCGAAAGGGCAGCGGATTTCGGTCTCGGGCACCGTGACCGGACCGAAGCTCGTGCAGAAGCTCACCGAGGTCAACGACTTCGACCTGGAGATCGAGCTCACCGACAACCTGCTCATCTTCCGTTATGAGGACCGTCCGGCATCATCGGTCAGCTGGGCCAGGCCCTGGGTGCCAATGACATCAACATCGCCGGTATGCAGGTCTCGCCCTCGGCGACCGACAACGATGCACTCTCCGTGCTGGCCGTCGACTCGGCAGTATCCGAGGAAGTCGTCAAGGCAGTGGCCGGGGCCGTCAACGCATCAGCGTTCAGCGGGGTCTCACTGAGCGAGGACTGACCTCCACAGGAAACAGCAGACCGAACGGGTCCCGTTCACCCCTGACGATGAGGTGAACGGGACCTTATCGTCGCCCAGGTCCAGAGCTCGTCGGCGAGCACAGCTGCCGAGATGCCGATGAGGGCTCCGGCGATCGTGTCGGAGAGCCAGTGCACCTGCAGCGCGGTGCGCGACCACATCATCAGCAGGATCCACGCGAAGGCCAGGAGCATGGACCAGTGGAACCGCAGGCGCACCGGTTCGAGCGGGGCAGTGATCTCGGTCGGAACGGCTGCGGTTTCGGTGGGGGCAGTCTCGGTGTCAGTAGGGACAGGCTCGGTCTTGTTCTCCGGTGGGATTGCCAACGGGGGAACTGCGCCCACCCCGGCCAGCCGGAGCATGTGCGCACGGGAGGCAATGAATGCCAGCCCCAAGGCCAGTGCGGCCGCGCCCATGGAATGGCCTGAAGGATAGGAATAGCCCAGGGAGTCATAGAGCTGCTCACTGGGGCGGACCCGGGTGACCACGGCCTTGAGCAGCTCGGACAGGACGATTCCCATGAGCATGGTGGTCACGAGGACGCCCGCGGAGCGGAACCGTCGCAGGAGGATGAAGAGCGCAGCCAGCAGGCCGGTGCAGATCACGGCCCCCGTGCCCCCGCCCACCTCGGCGAGGATGACCGCCAGCCAGTACCCGGAGGTGTCGGGCTCAAGCCCGACGAGATTCAGCCAGTCCTGGTCAACCGTCGTGGGCCCGGAGACATCGACTCTCAGCCACAGGCCGAAGGCAACGACGAGGAGGACCACCGGCAGGGTGGACCACAGAATCCACGAGGGTTGACGGACCGACACTATTGAGGGCTCGGACTCAGACTCAGACTCAAGATCAGGCTCAGGCGTTCCAGAGCCCGTAGGTCGACGCCAGGGAGGCGATCTTCTTTGCGCGTGCCAGACGTGGCAGGTACGAGCCGTCCGTGATCTCGGAGCCGCCCTCGGCAGCCTCGAGCAGCTGGCGGGCCCAGTCGCGCTCGTCTTCGCTCGGGCTCATCGATTCGTTGAGCGTCACGACCTGATCGACGTTGAGCACGAGCTTTCCGGTCATGCCCATCATGTGGGTGACCTCGGCATCCGTGCGGACCTGCTCATCGCTGGCAGTGGCTGCTGAAGGGCCGTCGATCGCGCCGGGCAGTCCACCCATGCGCGAGGCGATGGTCAGTCGTGAGCGGGCATAGGCCAGTGCCATCGGATCGCCGGAGAAGCCGGTGTCCTTGCGGAAGTCGTTCGTTCCGAAGGCAAGGCGGAATGTGCCCGGCGCCTCGGCGATCTTGGTCGCGTTCTCCACACCCATCGCAGATTCGAGCAGAGCGATGACCGGGAGTCCTGCCTTCGCGCGCATCGCGGTGTAGGAGACCTGCTCGGGACGTTCCGTCTCGGGCAGCATCACTCCGCGCAGGCCGGGGAGCATGGCGATGGAGGCAAGGTCGTCGTCCCAGAACTCAGAGTCCATCTTGTTGATCCGGACCCATGCGGACATGCCGCCTTCAAGAGCTCGTACGACATTGTCGCGGGCGGCGAGCTTCTTGTCGTCGGAGACCGAGGCCTCGAGGTCGAAGATGACGGAATCCGATTCGGAGATCTGCGCCTCGGTGAAGATCTCCTCCTTGGCCGCGTTGACCAACAGCCAGGAGCGGGAGAGCTTGGCGGGAAGTGCGGCGGCTCGGGCGTTGCGGATCGTTTCTGTCAATGATCGACTTTCTCTGGGGGTTTCGGGGTGTTCCTCCCATCTTCGACGCTCGAGCCGCGAAATTGTAGTCGGGAACGAAGTTTGAGACATGAAATTGTGGATGACGGGATTCGCTGAACCCGGCGGTCGAAATGTGTCCGAATAGTAGGACGAACAAGTTGCATGCTGAGATGAGTTCTAGTCTGAGACCATGAAGTTCTCAATTGCAGTCATGCCCGGCGACGGTATCGGCAACGAGGTCGTCCCCGAAGGCCTCAAGGTCCTCAAGCGCGCCATCGAGGTGTCCGGCGAGCCCGTGGAACTCGATCTCACGGACTATGAAGTCGGTGCCAAGCGCTGGCACGAGACCGGCGAGACACTCACGGACGAGGAGCTGGAATCGCTGCGTTCCCACGATGCCATCTTCTTCGGCGCCTGCGGTGACCCGAGCGTGCCGTCGGGCGTGCTCGAGCGAGGTGTGATCCTCAAGATGCGCTTCGGTCTGAGCCACGCAGTCAACCTGCGTCCCTCGAAGCTCTTCGCCGGAGTCACCAGCCCGTTGGCCGACCCCGGCGAAATCGACTTCGTCGTCGTCCGCGAAGGCACCGAAGGCTCCTACACCGGAATGGGCGGCTCGGTGCGCACCGATACCCCCTATGAGGTCGCGACCGAGGTCTCGATCAACACCTGGTACGGCGTGGAGCGGGCAGTCCGCGATGCGTTCGAACGTGCGCAGGCCAGGAACAAGAAGCTCACCTACGTCCACAAGCACAACGTCATGGTCCACGCGGGTCACCTATGGCGTCGCGTCGTCGAGAAGGTCGGCGCAGAATACCCAGAGGTGACATTCAACTACGAGCACACGGACGCGTGCACGATCTACATGGTCACCGACCCCGGCCGCTATGACGTGATCGTCACCGACAACCTCTTCGGTGACATCCTCACCGACCTCGCCGCGGCTGTCACCGGCGGCATCGGTCTGGCCGCCTCGGGCAACCTCAACGTCGAAGGCACGGGACCGAGCCTGTTCGAGCCCATCCACGGATCGGCACCGGACATCGCCGGACAGCAGATCGCCGATCCGACCGCCTCG
Source organism: Brevibacterium sp. UCMA 11754 (assembly GCF_021532275.1). Lineage (GTDB taxonomy): Bacteria > Actinomycetota > Actinomycetes > Actinomycetales > Brevibacteriaceae > Brevibacterium. The sequence continues at coordinate 2,250 of NZ_JACBOT010000002.1, read as the reverse complement.
ATCCTCTCCGGTGCGCTCATGGCCTCGCACCTGGGACTCGACGTCGTGGCGAAGTCGATCGAGACCGCTGTCGAAGCCGATCTGGCCGACCGCGACGGAACCAAGCGCTCCACCGCCGAGGTGGGCGACGCGATCGCTGCCCGCCTGAGCTGACGCGGCCTGCAGGGGCCGAGGTGGGCACGACCACCTCGGCGTGGCGAGGGCCGACTGGACGATTCGTGAGCCATCACCCCGGTGCGACGCGCACCGGGGTGATGGACTACCCTGACAGTGTCACTCATCACAAATGAGAAAAGAGTTCTTATGACCAAGTTTGCCGTTCTCAAGAATGTCCAGCCGCAACCCGAGCTGGTGCGAGAGAACATCAAGAAGGATCCCGGATTCGGGCTCTACTTCACCGACCACATGGCCCACGTCAGGTACACCCTTGACGATGGTTGGCACGCTCACGAGGTGAAGCCGTACGGCCCGCTGGTGCTCGATCCTGCTGCTGCAGTGTTCCACTACGCGCAAGAGATCTTCGAAGGCATGAAGGTCTACCGCCACGCAGACGGCTCCGTCTGGACCTTCCGTCCCGAGCGCAACGCTGCGCGCATCAACAAGTCCGCCGAGCGTCTTGCGCTGCCGCAGATCTCGGAATCCGACTTCATCGAATCGATCAAGGCGCTGGTCTCACTCGATCAGGAGTGGGTTCCCACCCCTGAATCCGAAGCCGACGAGTCGAGCCTGTACCTGCGCCCCTTCATGATCGCCACCGAACGGTTCCTGGGCGTGCGCTCCAGCCATGAGGTCGACTACTACGTCATCGCCAGCCCCGCCGGGCCCTACTTCTCCGGCGGCATCAAGCCCGTCTCGATCTGGCTGTCGCAGAACTTCAACCGCGCCGGCGCCGGTGGCACCGGATTCGCCAAGTGCGGCGGCAACTACGCGGGCTCGCTGGCAGCGCAGAATGAAGCCGCAGCCCAGGGCTGCCAGCAGGTGCTGTTCACCGATGCGGCAGAGAACAAATACGTCGATGAGCTCGGCGGAATGAACCTCATGCTCGTGACCAAGGATGGCCGCCTGCTCACTCCGGAGCTCGGTGATTCCATCCTCGACGGTGTCACTCGCCAGTCCCTGCTCGACCTTGCCCCGCAGCTGGGCCTGAAGCCGGAAGAGCGCAAGATCTCCGTCGAGGAATGGCGTGAGGGAGCTGCCAATGGCGACATCGTCGAAGCCTTCGCCTGTGGCACCGCCGCAGTCGTGACTCCGATCGGCCGTGTCATCGGCAGCGAATTCACGATCGACCACGGTGAAGAGCCCGGTGAGAAGACCATGGAGTTCCGTAAGACTCTGCTCGACATCCAGTACGGCCGCGCCGAGGACAAGAACAACTGGATGGTTCGTCTGGCCTGAAGTCTGGGGCTTGAGGGCCTGAGCGCTGAGGACTTGAGTGCTGAGGACTTGAGTGCTGAGGACTGCTCAGACGAGGCGGCTCAGGTCGTCCCACATTGAGAGGGGCGGCTGCTGCGATTTCGATCGCGGCACCCGACCCTCTTAGCGTGCCATGTGGATTTCGGCAGTTCCAGCGCTGGACTCAGCAGACATGGGTCAGCAGGTGCGATTCGGCAGACGTGGCTCAGGTATGAGGAGAAGCGCGATTCTCGGCCACGGCGCCGTGCCGACGAAGAAGATTCCGCGCGCTGATTCCTTCGGCTTCTGTCCGGCTGCGTAAGGTGCAGCGACGAGATGCGAACAATTTTACTCACAAATGCGTTAAAGAGGTATTGTGGCCTCGTGTCTACTGCAACCTCGGCGTCCACGCCGACCGCTTCCGAAGTCGTCGCCAACCTTCCGTGGCGGTGGCGAACCCAAGGTGCCATCTTCATCATCGGCGGCCTCGGGTTCATGTTCGACGCTTGGGACGTCGCCCTCAACGGGTTCCTCATCCCACTGCTCAGCGACTACTGGAGCCTGAGCGTAGGCCAGGCAGCCTGGATCGCTACGGCCAACCTCATCGGCATGGCGTTGGGCGCCTTCATCTGGGGCGGCATCGCTGATGTCATCGGCCGCAAGAAGGCCTTCACACTCACACTCCTCGTGTTTTCGATCTTCACCGTCGCTGGCGCCTTCTCTCCAGCGTTCAGCTGGTTCATCCTCTTCCGATTCCTCGCTGGATTCGGGCTCGGCGGAGGCATCCCGTCGACTATGCCCTCGTCGGAGAATTCACCCCAAGAAGCACCGTGTTCGAGTCCTGACCGCAATGGACGG
>NZ_JACBOT010000001.1 GCF_021532275.1 Brevibacterium sp. UCMA 11754 | reverse complement strand
GTGTCCGAGGTCAGGGATTCCAGGACGTAGGCACCGGTGCCGACGGGTTCGCTGTTGACGCTCCATCGGCGGCCGGAGTGCCCTTTCGATGGCCTCGCTGGGCAGGATCCAAGGTCCAGCCGTGAGGCGAACGTGGGCGTCGGCTCGCTCAACCGGAAGACGACGGTGGACTCATCCGGTGTCTCGATGTCCTCGATCATCCGGAATGCGTCGACGACTTCCGAGGCGGAGTCGGGGTCGATGATGGCCCGATAGGTGGCGGCCACGTCCTGCGCATCGAAAGCGGAGTCATCGGAGAACGTCACGCCCTCACGCAGTTTCACCGTCCATGCGCTCGAGTCCTCATTCGCCTTCGGTTCCGCGGCTGCCAGCGCCGGTGTCAGGTCCGGCATCTGTCCAGTTCCCGGGTCCTCCTGCAGGCGCAGCAGGCCGTCGTAGAAGGGTGAGTTGCCGTCGACGGAGTAGCCGTTGACGGGGTTGTATCCGCCGAGGTCCTCGGTGCCGATGACCAGCTGCGAGTCGCCCCCGTCGGGGGCCTCGCACGCGGAGAGTACGAGTGCGAGCGCCCCCACAGAGGCCACCAGCGCCGAGGTTGTCCTTCGTTTCATATCATCGACTCAGTTCAGTGCTGGTGGGCTTCTCCACCTTCGGCATGGGTGTGCAGATAGCCTTCGCCTTCTTCCTCGGCGTGGAAGTGCGGGGCCATCGGGCCGGGGTCGACCGGGGTGTGATCACCTTTGACGAAACGGGCGTGGACCTCGCGGACCCAATCGGCCAGTGCGTCAACGGTTTCGGGGACCTTGCGGGAGACTCCGAGCACGGGCCCGCCCTCGCGTGCCTTCTTCGCGTCCTCGAGCATGAGATCGACGTCGACATCGACGTGCGGCCGAGGTCGATCTTGTTGATGATCAGGAGGTCGGCGCGACCGATTCCCGGCCCGCCCTTGCGTGCCACGTCACCGCCGCCGGCGACATCGAGGACGAAGAGCTGGGCGTCGACGAGCGCTGGTGAGAATGTGGCGGTGAGGTTGTCGCCGCCGGATTCGATGAGGACGATGTCGAGGGGGTCGAAGTCCTCTTCGAGGGCCTCGACGGCCAGCAGGTTCATGCTCACGTCGTCACGGATGGCGGTGTGCGGGCAGGCACCGGTCTCGACGGCGCGGATGCGCTCATCAGGCAGGACTCCTGCGGCCTTGAGGAAGCGTGCGTCCTCATCGGTGTAGATGTCATTCGTGATGACGCCGATGCGGAACTCCTGCGCGAGCGCGGTGCAGATATTGGCGATCGAGGAACTCTTGCCGGTGCCGACAGGCCCGGCGATGCCCAAGCGAAGTGCTCGTTTTCCAGTGCTCATTGTCTCTCCTTCTCTTCGTGGTGGTCCTTGTGGGTTGTGGATGTCAGGTGAGTCGTGGGGCTCATCGTGGGACCGCGGACCAGACTGGCTCGCGGCCCCAGGGTTCGCCGATGTGCGTGAGTGCGGCGTCGAGGCGTTTACGCAGGGCCAAGGCGTCGGCCCCGACCGCGGTGATCTGCACGCAGGTGTCGTCGACGGGCAGGATCGCGGTCTGCGGGTCGATGACCACGGTCTCTGCCGGCAGTCCGCCCTCGGGGTCGACGATGACGATGGAGCCGACGCCCTGGCCCCGTCCTGCCACGGCGGGTGAGTCGAAGCCGAGGCTGTTCGGTCCCAGGTCGAAACGTTGGATGCTCAGCGGAGCACCGCCTCGGCGGACGGTCAGGGCGGAACTGAGGTCTCCGGGGTCTTCGCCGTGACGGCCGAGGACGAGCTCTTCGCGGTAGAAGAGTCGCGCGTCGGCTGCGAGGTCGATGTCGACGGTGTGCGTGTGGCGGCACCCATTCGCCGCGATCACCGGCTCCGGCACCCACACCAGGGTCGCTGCCTCGCCGACGTGGGCGTGTGATTCCAACAGTGAGGGGTGACCGTGAACGCCTGGCAGTACGAGGGTGGCCGAGACTTCACGGATGAGCAGGCTCGAACCGTCGCCGACGCTGACGTCGAAGCGGTAGTGGTCGCCGCCGAGTGGCCCGGCTGCTCCCGAGGTCAGGGCGATGCGGGCGGCGTTCGGATCCCGATCGATATAGGGTTCGTGGCGCTGGCGCCGGTGGGTCGCGGCACCAGTGGGGCTGGGCGCGCAGGCCCGACACGCGTGTTCGGCTGGGGGCGGCCGCCGCCACGGCGCCTCGGTCGCCACGGAGGCCCGACACGTCATGCCGCTGGGGCCATTGGCTTTCACCTCGGCAGATGAGGTGCCGGGGCTCCTGTTCTCAGGATGCGAATAGTCGAACATGGTCCTTCACGTGCATCTCGGCGGCGAAATCTGACAGGGGCGAGCTCAGCGCCGGCAGGTCCCGGGCCGGGGTGAGTTCGTAGTCGGCGGCTGCTTCCGCGGCGACGTCGAGTTCCTCGCCCAGGCACAGGATTGCTCCGTGGGCTTGGAAGGGGTCGATGCTCATGAGCTTGACCGCGGCGGTAGCCGGTCCGGTGACTGCTTCGTGGAGCACGACGGCCGCCGTCTCCGCGGCACCCAGCCCCAAGGCTCGACCGATTGCCCCGTACACGAGTGGCTGCTGCAGTCCCTTCGGCAGGTTCTCAAGCAGCGGATGCGGATGGATCCGCTGCATCGACCGCAGCATCAGCGTCCCCAACCACTCCCCCGTCGTGCGCAGGGCCGGGGCGGGTGTGCGGGCACAGAGCTCCGCGTCGAGATCGGCGAGGGACTGCGCGATCTCGTTCCCGAGCTTCTCGTCCACGGTCGTATCCGCGGGACGATCCCCCACCTCGGCGGTGGCGTGGTTCTCACCGAGGAGTCGCCGGGCGGAGACCGCGAAGGCGGCGTTCATCAGCCCGGTAGTGTGCAGGCGTCCGCGCAGGAAGTCCTTCAGGTCGGACACATCGGTGACCCAACCTTGGCGGATGGCCTGTTCGAGCCCACCGGAGTGCGCGTACCCGCCCGAGGGAAGTCGCCCGTCGCCGAGCATCAGGAGGGTCGCGCGTGAGGTGCTTCGTGTCATTCCTGTTCTCAGAACAGGAAATAGCGTTGGGCCATGGGCACGAACTCCGCGGGTTCGTGTTCGATGAGTTCATCATCGATGGTGACGGCGTAGGTGTCGGAGTCGACCTCGATCTTCGGGCGGGCCGAGTTGTGGATCATGTCGTCCTTCGTGACTCCACGTGTCGAGGTGATCGGCACGAAGGGCCTGTCGACGTTGACCTTGTCCGCAATGCCGTCGGCGATCGCATGTTCCGACACGAACGCCATGCTCGTCGCTGCTGCCGCGGACGACCGGAAGTTGAAGCCCATCCGTTCGGACACGGGCTGCGGGGTCGGGATCGAGGCGTTCGGGTCGCCCAAGGCGGCCACGGCCGCCATGCCGCCCTTGAACACGGTGTGCGGGCGGACCGCGAACATCGAGGGCTGCCAGAGCACGAAGTCGGCCAGCTTGCCGACCTCGATCGAGCCGACGTGGGCGTCGATGCCGTGAGCGATGGCCGGGTTGATCGTGTACTTCGCGACATAGCGCATGGCGCGGTTGTTATCGGCCCGATCATCGCCTGCCAACGGTCCGCGCAGGCGTTTCATCTGGTGAGCGGTCTGCCAGGTGCGCATGGCGACCTCACCGATGCGCCCCATGGCCTGAGCGTCGGAGGACATGATCGACAGTGCTCCCATGTCCTGGAGAACATCCTCGGCGGCAATGGTTCCCGCCCGCACCCGGCTCTCGGCGAACGCGAGATCATTGGGCACCTGCGGGTTGAGGTGGTGGGCGACCATGACCATGTCCAGGTGTTCGTCGACGGTGTTGGTCGTGAAGGGCCGCGTCGGGTTGGTCGAGGCCGGGAGAACGTTGAGCTCCGAGGCGATCGTGATGATGTCGGGTGCGTGGCCGCCGCCGGCACCCTCGGTGTGGAAGGCGTGGAAGGTGCGCCCCTTGACCGCAGCGAGCATGTCTTCGACGAAGCCGGCCTCATTGAGGGTGTCGGAGTGGATGGCGACCTGGACCCCGGTGCCATCGGCCACGCGCAGGGCGTTGTCGATGACGGCGGGTGTTGCGCCCCAGTCCTCGTGGATCTTGAAGCCGCCCGCACCGCCGCGCACCTGTTCGAGCAGGGCTTCGTCGTTCATGGTGTTGCCGCGCCCCAGGAAGAGGACGTTGACCGGCCAGGGGTCCATGCTTTCGAACATGCGGGCCAGCCACCAGGGGCCGGGGGTGGCCAGTGTGGCCTTCGAGCCTTCCGTTGGCCCCGTTCCGCCGCCGACCATCGTCGTGGTTCCGGCCATAAGTCCGACCTGGAACATATCGGGTCCGACGTAGTGGACGTGCGTGTCGACGGTGCCGGCGGTCATGATGAGTCCGTTGCCCGCAGCGATCTCCGTGTTCGGGCCGATCACCAGATTGGGGTCGACCCCGTTCATGGTGTCGGGGTTGCCTGAACGTCCGATGCCGACGAACCGGCCGTCGCGAATGCCCACATCGGCCTTGATGACTCCCCAGTGGTCGAGGATGATCACGCCGGTGATGACGAGGTCAGGGGTGCCCTCGGCGCGGGTCCGTGATGATTGGGCCATTGATTCGCGAGCGGACTTTCCGCCGCCGAAGACGACTTCGTTGCCGCCGACACAGTAGTCCTTGTCGATCTCGATGACGATGTCCGTGTCGGCCAGTCGGACTCGGTCACCGACGGTGGGGCCGAACGATGCCACGTATTCGGACCTCGATATGTCAACCATCCAACTCTCCTCTGCATTCGCCTCGGAACCCAAGGGCGATGCGTGCGCCCTGCATGGGAACGAGTTCGACTTCTTCATCGGCATCCGGCTCGAAACGCATCGCGCCGCCGGAGAGCACATTCAGTCTCTTGCCCCAGGACCGTTCGCGGTCGAATTCCAAGCCGGGATTCACCTCGGCGAAATGGAAGTGCGAACCGACCTGGATCGGACGGTCGGAGACGTTGGCGACTCGCAGGGTCGTCACGGCCAAGCCGACATTGATCTCGACCGGCTCATCGCGGAGGAAGATCTGTCCGGGGATGACCTTGTCTGCAGCCGTGACCGGCGCAGTCGATTCCTCGCGTGGCCCCTGCCTCGAACCCGCTCCGGGTCGCCTCGGCTCGCTGGGGCCGCTGGGGCCCGATGAGGGGTGTCGTTCATGCTCGTCGATTCCCGGTTCCACCACGACGGTGGTTTCGACATCCTCGTAGTCGCGCCCGGGGTCATCGCTGGATGTTCGGCGTCGATGTCGCGATGCTCAGGCTTCAGGTCCTCGTTTTCGAACGGGTTTGTGCCCTGCTTCTCATCGTCGGGTCCCGTTTCCGCCGGTCCGTGTTCGTTGCTCATCATTGGAGCGGTCCTGTCACGGTCACGAGTTTGGTCCCATCGGCGAAGGTCGCCTCGACCTGAACCTGGGTGAGCATTTCCGGTACCCCTTCCATGACGTCATCTCAGCAGAGATGACGTCATGGAAGGGGTACGGAAATGCTCACCAGGTTCAGGTCGAGGCGACCTTCGCCGATGGGACCAAACTCGTGACCGTGACAGGACCGCTCCAATGATGAGCAACGAACACGGACCGGCGGAAACGGGACCCGACGATGAGAAGCAGGGCACAAACCCGTTCGAAAACGAGGACCTGAAGCCTGAGCATCGCGACATCGACGCGAACATCCCAGCGATGACCCCGGGCGCGACTACGAGGATGTCGAAACCACCGTCGTGGTGGAACCGGGAATCGACGAGCATGAACGACACCCCTCATCGGCCCCAGCGGCCCCAGCGAGCCGAGGCGACCCGGAGCGGGTTCGAGGCAGGGGCCACGCGAGGAATCGACTGCGCCGGTCACGGCTGCAGACAAGGTCATCCCCGGACAGATCTTCCTCCGCGATGAGCCGGTCGAGATCAATGTCGGCTTGGCCGTGACGACCCTGCGAGTCGCCAACGTCTCCGACCGTCCGATCCAGGTCGGTTCGCACTTCCATTTCGCCGAGGTGAATCCCGGCTTGGAATTCGACCGCGAACGGTCCTGGGGCAAGAGACTGAATGTGCTCTCCGGCGGCGCGATGCGTTTCGAGCCGGATGCCGATGAAGAAGTCGAACTCGTTCCCATGCAGGGCGCACGCATCGCCCTTGGGTTCCGAGGCGAATGCAGAGGAGAGTTGGATGGTTGACATATCGAGGTCCGAATACGTGGCATCGTTCGGCCCCACCGTCGGTGACCGAGTCCGACTGGCCGACACGGACATCGTCATCGAGATCGACAAGGACTACTGTGTCGGCGGCAACGAAGTCGTCTTCGGCGGCGGAAAGTCCGCTCGCGAATCAATGGCCCAATCATCACGGACCCGCGCCGAGGGCACCCCTGACCTCGTCATCACCGGCGTGATCATCCTCGACCACTGGGGAGTCATCAAGGCCGATGTGGGCATTCGCGACGGCCGGTTCGTCGGCATCGGACGTTCAGGCAACCCCGACACCATGAACGGGGTCGACCCCAATCTGGTGATCGGCCCGAACACGGAGATCGCTGCGGGCAACGGACTCATCATGACCGCCGGCACCGTCGACACGCACGTCCACTACGTCGGACCCGATATGTTCCAGGTCGGACTTATGGCCGGAACCACGACGATGGTCGGCGGCGGAACGGGGCCAACGGAAGGCTCGAAGGCCACACTGGCCACCCCCGGCCCCTGGTGGCTGGCCCGCATGTTCGAAAGCATGGACCCCTGGCCGGTCAACGTCCTCTTCCTGGGGCGCGGCAACACCATGAACGACGAAGCCCTGCTCGAACAGGTGCGCGGCGGTGCGGGCGGCTTCAAGATCCACGAGGACTGGGGCGCAACACCCGCCGTCATCGACAACGCCCTGCGCGTGGCCGATGGCACCGGGGTCCAGGTCGCCATCCACTCCGACACCCTCAATGAGGCCGGCTTCGTCGAAGACATGCTCGCTGCGGTCAAGGGGCGCACCTTCCACGCCTTCCACACCGAGGGTGCCGGCGGCGGCCACGCACCCGACATCATCACGATCGCCTCGGAGCTCAACGTTCTCCCGGCCTCGACCAACCCGACGCGGCCCTTCACGACCAACACCGTCGACGAACACCTGGACATGGTCATGGTCGCCCACCACCTCAACCCGCAGGTGCCCAATGATCTCGCGTTCGCCGAGAGCCGGGTGCGGGCGGGAACCATTGCCGCCGAGGATGTTCTCCAGGACATGGGAGCACTGTCGATCATGTCCTCCGACGCTCAGGCCATGGGGCGCATCGGTGAGGTCGCCATGCGCACCTGGCAGACCGCTCACCAGATGAAACGCCTGCGCGGACCGTTGGCAGGCGATGATCGGGCCGATAACAACCGCGCCATGCGCTATGTCGCGAAGTACACGATCAACCCGGCCATCGCTCACGGCATCGACGCCCACGTCGGCTCGATCGAGGTCGGCAAGCTGGCCGACTTCGTGCTCTGGCAGCCCTCGATGTTCGCGGTCCGCCCGCACACCGTGTTCAAGGGCGGCATGGCGGCCGTGGCCGCCTTGGGCGACCCGAACGCCTCGATCCCGACCCCGCAGCCCGTGTCCGAACGGATGGGCTTCAACTTCCGGTCGTCCGCGGCAGCAGCGACGAGCATGGCGTTCGTGTCGGAACATGCGATCGCCGACGGCATTGCGGACAAGGTCAACGTCGACAGGCCCTTCGTGCCGATCACCTCGACACGTGGAGTCACGAAGGACGACATGATCCACAACTCGGCCCGCCCGAAGATCGAGGTCGACTCCGACACCTACGCCGTCACCATCGATGATGAACTCATCGAACACGAACCCGCGGAGTTCGTGCCCATGGCCCAACGCTATTTCCTGTTCTGAGAACAGGAATGACACGAAGCACCTCACGCGCGACCCTCCTGATGCTCGGCGACGGGCGACTTCCCTCGGGCGGGTACGCGCACTCCGGTGGGCTCGAACAGGCCATCCGCCAAGGTTGGGTCACCGATGTGTCCGACCTGAAGGACTTCCTGCGCGGACGCCTGCACACTACCGGGCTGATGAACGCCGCCTTCGCGGTCTCCGCCCGGCGACTCCTCGGTGAGAACCACGCCACCGCCGAGGTGGGGGATCGTCCCGCGGATACGACCGTGGACGAGAAGCTCGGGAACGAGATCGCGCAGTCCCTCGCCGATCTCGACGCGGAGCTCTGTGCCCGCACACCCGCCCCGGCCCTGCGCACGACGGGGGAGTGGTTGGGGACGCTGATGCTGCGGTCGATGCAGCGGATCCATCCGCATCCGCTGCTTGAGAACCTGCCGAAGGGACTGCAGCAGCCACTCGTGTACGGGGCAATCGGTCGAGCCTTGGGGCTGGGTGCCGCGGAGACGGCGGCCGTCGTGCTCCACGAAGCAGTCACCGGACCGGCTACCGCCGCGGTCAAGCTCATGAGCATCGACCCCTTCCAAGCCCACGGAGCAATCCTGTGCCTGGGCGAGGAACTCGACGTCGCCGCGGAAGCAGCCGCCGACTACGAACTCACCCCGGCCCGGGACCTGCCGGCGCTGAGCTCGCCCCTGTCAGATTTCGCCGCCGAGATGCACGTGAAGGACCATGTTCGACTATTCGCATCCTGAGAACAGGAGCCCCGGCACCTCATCTGCCGAGGTGAAAGCCAATGGCCCCAGCGGCATGACGTGTCGGGCCTCCGTGGCGACCGAGCTGAGCGAGCCGGGCCAGCCGGGAACACGCGTGTCGGGCCTGCGCGCCCAAGCCCCACTGGTGCCGCGACCCACCGGCGCCAGCGGCCACGAACCCTATATCGATCGGGATCCGAACGCCGCCCGCATCGCCCTGACCTCGGGAGCAGCCGGGCCACTCGGCGGCGACCACTACCGCTTCGACGTCAGCGTCGGCGACGGTTCGAGCCTGCTCATCCGTGAAGTCTCGGCCACCCTCGTACTGCCAGGCGTTCACGGTCACCCCTCACTGTTGGAATCACACGCCCACGTCGGCGAGGCAGCGACCCTGGTGTGGGTGCCGGAGCCGGTGATCGCGGCGAATGGGTGCCGCCACACGCACACCGTCGACATCGACCTCGCAGCCGACGCGCGACTCTTCTACCGCGAAGAGCTCGTCCTCGGCCGTCACGGCGAAGACCCCGGAGACCTCAGTTCCGCCCTGACCGTCCGCCGAGGCGGTGCTCCGCTGAGCATCCAACGTTTCGACCTGGGACCGAACAGCCTCGGCTTCGACTCACCCGCCGTGGCAGGACGGGGCCAGGGCGTCGGCTCCATCGTCATCGTCGACCCCGAGGGCGGACTGCCGGCAGAGACCGTGGTCATCGACCCGCAGACCGCGATCCTGCCCGTCGACGACACCTGCGTGCAGATCACCGCGGTCGGGGCCGACGCCTTGGCCCTGCGTAAACGCCTCGACGCCGCACTCACGCACATCGGCGAACCCTGGGGCCGCGAGCCAGTCTGGTCCGCGGTCCCACGATGAGCCCCACGACTCACCTGACATCCACAACCCACAAGGACCACCACGAAGAGAAGGAGAGACAATGAGCACTGGAAAACGAGCACTTCGCTTGGGCATCGCCGGGCCTGTCGGCACCGGCAAGAGTTCCTCGATCGCCAATATCTGCACCGCGCTCGCGCAGGAGTTCCGCATCGGCGTCATCACGAATGACATCTACACCGATGAGGACGCACGCTTCCTCAAGGCCGCAGGAGTCCTGCCTGATGAGCGCATCCGCGCCGTCGAGACCGGTGCCTGCCCGCACACCGCCATCCGTGACGACGTGAGCATGAACCTGCTGGCCGTCGAGGCCCTCGAAGAGGACTTCGACCCCCTCGACATCGTCCTCATCGAATCCGGCGGCGACAACCTCACCGCCACATTCTCACCAGCGCTCGTCGACGCCCAGCTCTTCGTCCTCGATGTCGCCGGCGGCGGTGACGTGGCACGCAAGGGCGGGCCGGGAATCGGTCGCGCCGACCTCCTGATCATCAACAAGATCGACCTCGGCCCGCACGTCGATGTCGACGTCGATCTCATGCTCGAGGACGCGAAGAAGGCACGCGAGGGCGGGCCCGTGCTCGGAGTCTCCCGCAAGGTCCCCGAAACCGTTGACGCACTGGCCGATTGGGTCCGCGAGGTCCACGCCCGTTTCGTCAAAGGTGATCACACCCCGGTCGACCCCGGCCCGATGGCCCCGCACTTCCACGCCGAGGAAGAAGGCGAAGGCTATCTGCACACCCATGCCGAAGGTGGAGAAGCCCACCAGCACTGAACTGAGTCGATGATATGAAACGAAGGACAACCTCGGCGCTGGTGGCCTCTGTGGGGGCGCTCGCACTCGTACTCTCCGCGTGCGAGGCCCCCGACGGGGGCGACTCGCAGCTGGTCATCGGCACCGAGGACCTCGGCGGATACAACCCCGTCAACGGCTACTCCGTCGACGGCAACTCACCCTTCTACGACGGCCTGCTGCGCCTGCAGGAGGACCCGGGAACTGGACAGATGCCGGACCTGACACCGGCGCTGGCAGCCGCGGAACCGAAGGCGAATGAGGACTCGAGCGCATGGACGGTGAAACTGCGTGAGGGCGTGACGTTCTCCGATGACTCCGCTTTCGATGCGCAGGACGTGGCCGCCACCTATCGGGCCATCATCGACCCCGACTCCGCCTCGGAAGTCGTCGACGCATTCCGGATGATCGAGGACATCGAGACACCGGATGAGTCCACCGTCGTCTTCCGGTTGAGCGAGCCGACGCCCACGTTCGCCTCACGGCTGACCTTGGGGATCCTGCCCAGCGAGGCCATCGAAAAGGGCACTCCGGCCGCCGATTGGAGCGTCAACAGCGAACCCGTCGGCACCGGTGCCTACGTCCTGGAATCCCTGACCTCGGACACCGCGGTGCTGAAGGCCACGGACGACTACTGGCGCACCACTCCGGAACTGAAATCGGTGACGATCCAGGCCTACGCGGATTCCTCCGCGCTGGCGGCAGCAGTCTCAGACGGCAAGGTCTCCGGGGCAGCCGTGCCACCGCGCTCGGTCGACAAGATCGCGGGGGAGGACCATGAGATCGTCACCGCGAGAACCGCCGACTGGCGCGGACTGACCCTGCCCTCTGACAACCCGTTCACCGCCTCGGCGACCGTTCGCAAGGCACTCAACATCGCCATCGACCGGAACAAGATCGTCGACGAGGTCCTCGCCGGCCACGGCACACCGGCCTCGACCCCGGTCGGTGAGTTCTACGGCGACGCCTACGAACCCTCGGCAAATTTCGAACTCGACGTCAAGGCCGCGCAGAGAATGCTCGACGATGCCGGATGGAAGAAGGGTGACGACGGCCTTCGTTCCAAGAACGGTCAGAGCGCGAGCATCCCGTTCACCTATCCCGCCGGTGACTCCGTGCGCGGGGACATCGCCGCCGAGGTGGCCGCACAGCTCAAACCCTTGGGCATCACCGTCGAAGTCGAAGCCGACGAATGGGACGAGATCGAGAAGTCCATGACCAAGCAGGCGATCGTCTACGCCGGTGGGGAGCAGCCCTACAACATCGATCACCAGATCAGGGCGGCGCTGCACACCCACACAAGCACCTCCGGGGTCTTCGACAATCCTTCCGACGTGGAGATTCCCGGAGCCGACGAACTCCTCGACCATGCCGCCGAGGAGACCGATGAGGCGAAGGCCAACGCGGACTACCGCCGGGTCCAGGACCTCTACATGGACGACCCCAGCTATCTCATCGTCGCCTTCCTCGAACACACCTATGTCGCCGACACCGACGGCTGGGACGTTCCTGACACCACGTTCGAACCCCACGTCCACGGCTCCGACTGGGGTCCATGGTGGAATCTGGCGGACTGGACGAAGAGCTGAGGGGCGCCGTGACCAGGGGCGTCGTACGTCGCTGCGCGATCGTCTGCGGCGGGATGCTCATCGCAGTGCTGGCCGCTGGTGCGGGTGTGTTCGCGCTGGCCGCGGCCTCACCGGCGAACCCTCTGGCTCACACTGTCGGCAGCTGGGAGTTCGCCTCCGAGCAGGCACGAGCCGACCTCGAAGCCGCCTACCACTCCGGTGGGTGGCTCTCCGCCTGGTGGCAGTGGCTGATCACGGCGGTGACCACGGGTGACCTGGGCTATTCCCGGATCCTCCACGCTCCGGTCGCAGAGATCGTGACTTCTCGCGGACTCAACACCATCGCGGCCAGCGTCTGCGCCGCCGCCATCACCGTGATCGTGGTGGGTGCGGTGGCGATCGCGCTGGCCCGCTTCCCGGGACTGGCCCAGAGTTCGAGTGCCTCGGGCATCCTCGGCGCCTGGCTGGCAGTCCCCTCGTTCCTCATCGCGTTGATCATCGTCGTGGTCTGGGGTGCTTCGCTGCCCAATCCCGCCGTCAGTGCCCCGATCACCCTGATCCCCGGGGTGGCGATCACGATCGCGCTCGCCTGGTCCGCCCCGCTCATTGCCGCGGCCCGTTCTGCAGCCGCCGAGGTGTGGTCGACTCCGTGGGCACGTGCACTGATCGGCCGGGGATTTGACCACAGCGCCCGGATCCGCACGGTTCTGCCCACCGTGCTCGGCGCCGTGCGCAGCCCAGCACTGGTCTATCTGCCCACCATCGTCCTCGGCGAGGCCGCCGTCGAAGCGGTGCTGGCCTATCCGGGGCTGGGCAACGCACTCGTCCAAGCCGCCGCCGGAGCCGATCTGCCGCTGTTGGCCACCGTCACCTCGATCGCGGCGGGAATGACGACAGGACTCGTGCTGCTGGTGCGCACCGCGACGGCCAGAGGTGATCGGCCATGAGAACTCGACTGCCGATCGTCGCCATCGCAATCGTCCTGGTGCTGCTCATCATCGGACGCTTCCTGCCGACTCAGACCACTGACTTCGCGAACTCCCTGCTGCCACCCGGAGACGGTGGACTGGCTGGAACCGACCATTACGGACGCAGCGTCTTCCAAACCACCTGGACCGCGGCCGGGGGATCTGCACTTGCCGCACTCCTCACCGCCTCGGCGACAACTCTCATCGGGGCCGCCATCGGAGTCGTCTCCACCCTGTCGCGGGCACTGTCGAAGATGTCGACCGCTCTGCTCATCGCCACCGTCACCGTGCCCTCTATGCTGCTGACCTTCATCGTCGTGGGCATCCTCGGCGGGGGACGAGAAGCGATCATGGTCACGGTGGCACTCACACACTGGCCGATCGCAGCCCAGCTCATCGGGCCGAAGCTCAGCGAAGAATGGAACTCCGGGTGGGTGCGCTTCGACCGCCGCCTCGGCGCCACCCGCTGTCAGATCCTGACCTGGCATCTGCTCCCGGCCGTCTGGGGGCGAGTGGCCGCGGCCATGGCGATCACCTTCCCCTCAGCCGTCGTCCACGAGGCCACCACCTCGTTCCTGGGCATCGGAGTCGACCCTGCCGCGGTGTCCCTGGGCCCGCTCATCGCCTGGGGTCGCAACGACATGACCGTGGGAGCATGGTGGACACTGCTCGTCCCGACGCTGGCACTCATGCTGCTGCTCCTGCCGCCGACGATCATGTCCCGCCGACTCGGAGAAAGGCCGCGATCACTGTGAATGCCATTACCGTGAGCCGGTGTTCTCTGCGACTGCCGTCTGCCGGAGCCCACATCCTCTCCGATCTGTCCGTGACTCTGCCGCTGGGGCACATCACCTGGCTGGTGGGGGAGTCCGGGGCCGGGAAATCGACACTCTGCAATCTGTTGGCCGGACTGACTCCTGCCCGTGCCGATGTCACTGGTCAGCTCGACTTCGGTGCCGAGCATGGTGACCTGGGCGGCGATCGGATCGACCTGGGCACCCGGCGGGGCAGAAAACTGCTGGCTGAGCTGCGCGGGCGCGGTGAACTCGCCTGGGCCCCGCAGAACGCTATGGACACGTTCCCACCGCGGCTGCGTCTGCGGCAGTGGTTCCACCGCGCCGGGATCGATGATCCGGACCTTCGCCCCTTCGGTCTGGAGAACTCGCTGCTTCAGCGATACCCCCACGAGTTCTCCGGCGGACAGATCTCCCGAGTCTCCCTGGCCGCGGCACTGTCACACACGCCGAGGCTGCTCGTCTGTGACGAACCCACAGCCGGACTTGATCCCCGGCAGGCTGATTCCATGGTTGACATCCTCGACGACTGCGCCCGTACCAATGGAGCCGCCGTACTCGCCGTCACCCACGACCTCTCCGGCATGGCCAGGAACGCCCGAGGCGATGACCGTGTCGCAGTCCTCTTCAACGGACACATCGTCGACACCTGCACCGTCGAGAGCTTCTTGGCAAGAGACGCCGACAATGCCTACAGTCGGGCCCTTGCCGCAGCCGTACCGGACGCGGGAGCCCACCCGCTGCCGTTGACTCCTGGCCACCTCGGCGGGCAGGAATATCGTGTCGGCGATGAACTGCGTCGCTTGGACGGGGCACCCATCCACGGCAGCAACGCCATCGACGGCAGCACCGCCATCCATGCCGGTGACGCCATCGACGGCAGCGACGACGTCCTCGCCGGCGATGATCGGGCACAGCAGAATCGGGGTGACGCCGATGGAGCTGCATGAGCTCGAGGTCGACTACGGGACCACCCTGATCGGCCCGGTCAGCGCCGATTTCCCCGCCGGGAACGTCACCGTTCTGCGAGGTGGTTCGGGCAGCGGCAAGACCACCCTGTGCCTGGCCATGACCGGATTCCTCACCCCCACCAGCGGGCGCATCCGCGGTGAGCCGGGCGTGCTGGTACCGCAGAACCCACGCGAATGGCTCAACCCCAGGCACACCGTCGCCGAGGTGATCGACCGGAGCGCTCGCATCCTCGGCCGCAAGCTGGAGGCCGAAGAGCGAACCGACATCTTGGCCCGTGCACTGCTGGACCCGGAGCTGCTCGAGCACAAGTGCGGTGAGCTCTCCGGAGGTCAGGCCGCCAGGGTGTGCCTGGCCCGGGCCCTGGCCAGCGGAGTCGACACGATCGTCTGCGACGAACCGACCGCGGCACTCGATGCCTCGAATGCCGCGCGGTTCGCCCGTCTGCTCAGCGCCTTGGCCGAGGCCGGGCACACGATCATCTGGGCCACACACGATCTGCCACTGGTCATGGCAACCAACGCGAACAGCAGAATCGTGTCCCTGGACCGCTGGCGTTGAGCCGCAGCCATACGCGGAGAGCGCCACCTCGGCCGAGGAGAGCGCCACGTCGGCCGAGGTCAGCTCCGCGGGGCGCCCTTGATCGCAGGTTGCACAGTGACCCAGCGGCGGGCGGCGACGATGAGCATGGTGATGAGTCCGACGATGAGCAGGCCGTCGGCGGCGATGTAGAACAGGTGCAGGCTCGACCCGCCCTAATCGACACCGGCGAGCACGGCATCGGTGCGCTTGTTGAGTAGGGGGCGGATCACGGCGACCTTGGCGATGAGGACGACCGTCACCGCAGATGTCAGCAGCCGGTACCCGGCACCGACGGCTGACTTGAACACCGACCACAGCAGGATCACGGCAATGACGATCTCGACCCAGTTCATGGCGGTGAAGACCAGACGGCCGATGCCCAGCCCCAGCGGGATCGTGATGCCCGGAGCGGTGAACTTCAGCGGTGCCTCGATCAGGGAGATGCCGATGATGAGACCGAGCCAGATGGCAGGAAGAACGATGCGAGCACCCGCGGAGAGACGGGTGTCCTGAGAACTGAAGACCTTGGCCATGCCTCGGATTCTACTCCCAGTAGAAGATCGGCGATATCGGCGCGCAGAAACCACCTCGCACCCTAGCCTGGAACGCGTGCACTTGCGCTCTAGACTGGTGCTCATGCGTCTGTTCTCCAATGCCGTCGTGCGAAGTTCTGCACCTGCCTCCCCTGATGCCACCTCGGCGGTCGCACCCGACTCGATCCTCGTCGACGGGGAGACGATCGTGGCCGTGGGCACCAGAGCCGAACTGCTCGACATCGCAGCCTCCGAGTCCTCGACGACGGCAGCGCTCGCCTCGGCGGGAGGAATCGGGGCCACCGCGGTGATTCCGGGCCTCGAAATCGAGGAGATCGACTGCGCCGGCCAGGTCATCCTGCCCGGCCTCGTCGACGCGCACATGCATTCGATCCACTACGCAGACTCCCTGACCGACCTCGATCTCTCCGATGTCCGATCCTTGACCGAGGCGGTCGACGCCATCCGTGAACGCGCCAGCCAGATGCCGTTCGGCGAATGGGTGGTCGGCTCCGGGTGGGACATCAACAAGTGGGATGACCCGCGCTACCCCGATCGCGAACTCCTCGACCAGGCCGTGCCCGACCACCCGGTGGCGATGTGGTCGGTCGATCTCCACACCCTCTGGACGAATGCCCACGGCCTGGAGATCGCCGGCATCGATGATCTCACCGTGGACCCGTTCGGCGGAGAATTCGTTCGCGATGACGAGGGCTCGCTGACCGGGCTGGTCCGTGAGGATGCCACCGACCTGGTGGCCAGATTCATTCCCGAACCCTCCCGCGCAGAACAGGTCGAGCGACTCGATCGCACCCAGAAGCTGTTCCTCTCCCAGGGGCTGACCGGGATCCACGACTTCGACTCCATCGCCTCGACGCTGGGGTGGTACGACCTGCGCGAAGCCGACCGACAGCACATCCGCGTGACGAAGTATCTGCGCTCACCGGAGGTGCCCTGGGCTATCGAGACCGGGTGGCACACCGGCGACGGCGATGACTGGCTGCGCCGAGGTGGCCTGAAGCTGTTCTCCGACGGAGCCCTGGGCTCGCACACCTGCCACATGTCCAAACCGTTTCCCGAGCCGCACGCTCACGAAGAGACTGTGACCCCCGACGAGGCGGGCGCCGAGCAGGAGTTCTACACCTACCCCGGCAGTGTGCCCGAGGACGCCTTGAGCAGTGCGCCGGAGGACGCCAACTACGGGATCGCCCAGATGTCAGAGGACGATCTGTTCGAGAACGCACGCTGGGCCACCGAGGCCGGCATCTCTGTTGCCATCCATGCCATCGGCGATCAGGCCAACCACCATGTGCTCAACGTCTTCGAACGTCTGCGCCAGACCACGACGGAGGCGCAGGAGCGCTTCGAACGACCACTGCGCCACCGGGTCGAGCACGCCCAATTCATTCAGCCTGCCGACGTCGCCCGGTTCGCCGAACTCGACGTCATCGCCTCCATGCAGCCCCGTCACTGCATCTCTGACCTGCACCTGCTCCACCTCATCGACGAATCCGCGCAACTTGCCGCCTACGCCTGGCCCGACCTGCTGGCCGCCGGGGCACACGTGGCATTCGGCTCCGATGGGCCGGTGGAGCCCGCCAATCCCTTCGCAGCGATCTATGCGGCGATGACCAGGGCGAATATCTCGGGGGAGGCGAGCACGAGCTTCCAGCCTCGACGTCGGATCTCCGCCGCTGAGGCAATTCGGCAGCATACCCAGGGCCCGGCCTATGCCGCAGGACTCGAAGATCGACGAGGCTATCTGGCCCCGGGCATGGACGCCGACTTCATCGTCGTCGACACCGATCCGCTCGTTGCCGAGGGGCTCAATCCCAACGCAGCCGACTCCGACGATGGTCTGCTCGGCTATGAATCCGAAGAAGCACTCTTCGCCCACGCCGAGGCGATCCGTGACACCACAGTCGCGCTGACAGTGGTCGGCGGCCAGGTGAAATACCAAGCCTGACCGGCACCACCGCTCGCCCGCGGCTCAGCCACCGCCTTCCTGCCACCCACCCGAAGTCCCGTCCTGCCGAAAAGGATCCTCACATATGCTTCGCTCGTTCATGGCTCGGGCGCGGAAGATCGATGCCGCCACCCCCGACTCCCGCAACCGAGAAGTCGACTTCCTCCGCGCGGCAGCGATCACCGTCGTCGTGCTGGGGCACTGGACGATCATCGCGGTGAGCTCCACCGGAGGCATCGAGCCGCACGGCCTGCTTGATGAGGCTCGCTGGACGCACCCGCTGACCTGGGTGTTCCAAGTGATGCCGATCTTCTTCCTCGTCGGCGGCTATTCCAACGCTCTGTCCTGGCGTTCGGCGAGACGGAAGAACATCGGCTACGCCGAATGGCTGCGCGCCCGCCTGCGTCGCCTGGGACTGCCCCTCATCCCACTTCTGCTCGTCTGGCTGCTCACCTGCATCATCGCGTTGAGCTTCGGCGCCGAACCGGCCGCGGTGCAGCTGGCATCGCAGATGGCTCTGGTGCCCACCTGGTTCCTCGCCGCCTACCTGCTTGTCGCCATCGTCGCCCCACCCTGCTTGGTGCTGTGGGAGAAATGGGGCTGGTGGTCGATCGTCCTCGGCATCGTCGCGGCCGGAGTCATCGACATCGTCAGCATCACCACCGGCAGCATTCTGGCCGGCTACCCCAACTATCTGCTCGTGTGGGCCAGCTTCCACCAGTTCGGCTACGCGTGGCTCGACGGCAGGCTCTCGAGCCTGAAACGCTGCCTGCTGCTCTTCGCCGTCGGCGCCCTCGGGCTCGGGCTCCTCGTCGGCTTCGGTCCCTACCCGGTCTCGATGATCACCGCCGGCACCGATGCGATCTCCAACTCGGCCCCGACCCGGGTGACAATGGCCTTCCTCGGAATGGCCCAGGCGGGAATCGTGCTCATGCTTCAGCGACCGCTGGCGGCGCTGCTGCGCAGCCCCGGACTGTGGATGCTCACCGTCCTTGTGAACCAGCGGATCATGACCTGGTTCCTATGGCATCTCACCGCTTTGACGGCCCTGGCCCAGGTGCTCCTCGCACTCGATGCCGGAGCGCTGCTGCCCACCCCGCTGACCGGTGCGTGGTGGCTGACCCGCCCCCTGTGGTGCCTGGCGCTTCTCGCGATCACCGGCATCCTTGTCGTGATCTTCGGCCGGTTCGAATCTGCGCAGCCCGACGATCGCCCTGCCCCTCGGGTGTGGATGCCGATCCTCGCCGCGGCAGCGATCTGTGCGGGACTGGCGATCATGGCCGATGTGGGCATGGTCAACGCATCCGGGGTGACCTGGATCTGGCCGCTGCTGCCGCTGGTGGGCATGATCGTCTTCGGCGTCGTCAAACTTCCAGATAGGCTCTCCCACCGAGGCTGATCCCATACAGAGGGTCCCGCCGAGGCACCGTTATCGGTCCCATCGTGGGTATCGCAAGCTGTTGGCTGAGACATCCACGATTTCGGCATGCTCTTGGCTCGGGGCCTCAACGCTGATCCGCCAGTTTCGTGATCTGCTCCCGGCACTTGTACGTGGGGTTACGCCCGTGGCGGTCGCCGCTGAATCAACTCGACGTATCGGGGCATCAGCTGAACCTAGACGATATTCGGTCCAAGCGGCTCGGAAGACAGTGGGGCGAGGAGCCCGCGGCTGGCTCCTCGGGATCTTATGATTGTCAAATAGGGCTGGTTGGTGTCCCACGGGCGAAGTCCGCGACAATTTACGGGCGCAGTTTGGAATGTAATTGGAGAAGATTGTCGGCGTACAGATCGAAATTGTCGTCTGCTGCCGGCGGATCACCGCCGGGCCTCGGTACATACGCAGTACGCAGACCAGCCTTCGCCGCTGCGCGCAAGTCCCAAGCATGAGCCGCAACCATATATGGTGTCGGCGTTCCCACGGGCGTGACCGACAGTGCGAGCCGATAGATCGCAGGATCGGGCTTATATGTATTGGCGTCCTCTGCCGACAACACCTGATGCCACCTCATCCCGGAGCTGCCGCGCAGCCCGGTGAGTACCCGGCGGCTTGCGTTGGATAAGCCCGCCACCGGCACATCGGCTGAGAGCCGCGTCAGCGCTTCAACAGTGTCTGGCCACGGCTCCAAGAGCTGTGAGGCAGAGCTCAGCGGTCGGACAGCTGCTGCGGGCAGTACGCCCTTGCCTACCAAGCTCTCAAGCGCCTCTGCATCGAGGACGTGGCTCGGAACGAAGGCAGTGTCGCCAGCGATGATCTCGTCTTCCCGCTCGGCGACGTGAGCCAGCCACGCATCCACTACTCGCCCTGACGTGTCCTCGTCTCAGCCGGTGACGGCTCTTGTCTGTCGACGCAGACTGCCCACTTGATCCACGAGAGTTCCCAGGACGTCAAATATTATCGCGGGTCTGTCAGATCCAGGGGTGCGCATAGCGGTTAGAACGTCAAGGGATTTTGTTCTATTCCGGTCCCCCGTGGTGGCTTCTCGGCGAAGCACGGTCGCGATTTGGGGCTGGGATGTACAGGTTTCCTCAGCCAGAGTGAAGGGCCATCATGACAGTATCTGCTGTTGACGCTGAGTAGCCTCGAATACATGACGACGTTCTCAGATTGCTATCATTCGCGCTCACGCCCTCGGGTGGTGTTAACCTCAATCGCCGTGCTGGTATGTCTCCTGGCGATGGCAGTCCCTTCACCACCGGCCCACGCTGATGCCGGGTACACAGTTGATGACTATTTGGCCAAGGTCGTCGATTCCGGAGTACCTGGCATAGCTGTGTCGGTGATGCGCGATAACGAAGTCGCCCAGACCTCGGCAGCAGGCGAAGCGGAAGATGACCGACCGATGACGGCTGACACTCCGCTTCGGATCGAATCGTTGTCGAAGTCGTTCACCGCCATGGCGGTGATGCAGCTCGAGGAGCACGACAAGATTGATCTCGACAAACAGGTGCGAACTTATCTGCCCGAGTTCACCATCGACGATCCTCGCGGTGGAGGCATCACCGTGCGCCAACTGCTCAACCAGACGTCGGGGATGACTGACGCCACGGCACCAAATCTCTACGACGGCGGTATCACAACGCTCAAGCAATCTGTCGCCCACCTGAAGACCGCTACCTTGGCCGCTGACCCAGGGGCCGCCTTCAATTACCACAACCCGAACTATCATGTCTTGGCCAGGATGGTCGAGGTCATCAGCGGCGAACAGTTCGATTACTACCTCTCACAGCACGTCTTCAAACCATTGAATATGACGTCGACGAAGGACACTCAGCAGTCCACGGACCGAGTACCCGCAATGGCACGCGGGCACTCGATCGTATACGGCAAGGCCTTCGACTCTGACGGATCTGGGTATTTCAGCGAAGGCTCCGGTGGTGTGGTCAGCACGGCGAACGACATGTCGAAGTGGCTGCAGATGCAGAGCAGCGGGGGTCGCACACCTGACGGCACACGCCTGGTCAGTCAAGAGGCCATCGACCTTATGCACACACCGGGGTCCAAGGCCAGCAATGGCTACGGTTTCGGCTGGTACAACGCCGAGTCCGCGGAAGGGCCACCGGTGCGTATCTCGCACAGCGGTGCCGGTGCAGGGTTTGGTGCTTACCAGGGGATCTTCACAGAGTCAGGAGACAGCATCGTCGTCATGATCAACTCCGGTACAGGCATCACATCACCGGACCCGGGCGTGCTGGCCCAGAACCTGCTGCACGACCTCAACCCCGAAATTCCCGCTCTGCAAGCCTTCTCCAACGGAGTGTGGACGGATTTGATCTTGACCGGGCTGGGCCTGATCACTGTGGCTCTTGCCGTTGTTGGGCTGGTGCGTGCTCGGCGCTGGGGCCAGCGCCGAGCCGGCAGAAGCAAGATCTGGACCATTCTGCGGCTGATCCCACCG
This sequence comes from Brevibacterium sp. UCMA 11754, assembly GCF_021532275.1. GTDB lineage: Bacteria > Actinomycetota > Actinomycetes > Actinomycetales > Brevibacteriaceae > Brevibacterium. The sequence goes on along the minus strand of NZ_JACBOT010000001.1, from coordinate 456,828 downwards.
CTGATCCCGATAGCCTGGGTACTCGCCCTGCCCAGCCTGCAACTGTTGCTGACCGGGCGTACAGCACCATACTCACTGCTGTTCCACGTCAGCCCCGTGGCTTTGATCTGGTTCTTCACATGGGCGATCGTCTGCGGTGCGCTGGTCGCCGTACGTATTGTCAGTTACGTCCGGTCGGAACGGTTGGATTCGACTAGCACTGGACCAAAGGGCGACGACTCCTCAGCTCCTGCCGAAAGCTGTAGATAGTTCCGGCGACCGTGTGCCTACTCACCAGCGGCCGATGCTTTCCAATCGCAAATGATCAGCTCGATGGAAAGCACTCAGATGTGGCGTCCCCCGGAGATTTCCGTGACGGTTCCGGTGAGGTAGCTGGACAGGCCGGAGGCGAGGAACAGCACCACCGAGGCAACCTCTTCGGGCTCTCCGGGACGGCCCAGCGGGATCTCGGCGAGCTTCGAATCGATCGCGTGCTGGGGCATGGCCGCGGTCATCGCGGTGTTGATGAAGCCGGGCTGGATCGCATTGATGCGGATGCCCTTGAACGCGACCTCCTTGGCCACCGCCTTGGTCATGCCGACGATGCCGGCCTTCGCCGCCGAGTAGTTCGACTGGCCGAGCATGCCGACCTTGCCGCTGATGGAGGAGACGTTGACGATCGCACCGCCGCGGTCCTGTTCGCGCATGAGGCCGGTGGCGACCTTGAGCCCGTTCCAGGTCCCGCGCAGGTGGACGGAGATGACGTCGTCGAACTCCTTCTCGCTCATCTTCCGAATCGTCGCGTCACGGGTGATGCCGGCATTGTTGACCCAGATGTCGACGCCGCCGAAGATCGTCGTTGCCGCATCGGCGAGCTTCTGTGTGTTCTCCAGGGAAGCCACATTGCACTCGACCCCGGCGGCAGAGTCGGATCCGCCGAGTTCGGTCACGGCCGACTGCAGGCTCTCCTCATTCATATCGCCGAGGACGACCTTGGCTCCGGAGTTGACGAGGCTGCGGGCCATGGCCAGGCCGAGGCCCTGGGCGCCGCCGGTGACCACGGCGACCTTGCCGGTGAGCAGGCCGGGGATCTCGGAGATGCCCTGGGCGGTGGAGGCGGTGGTGGCTGGTGCGTCGGTCATCAGGTCCTTCTTTCTTTGCGTGTGGATGTGTCTTCTCAGCGTGGAGGCGAGTTACAGGTTGAACTGGGGTTTGTGGGCGCCCTTGAGCAGCTGCCGGGCAACGACGACGCGCTGGACTTCCGAGGTGCCCTCATAGATGCGGAACAGGCGAGCATGGCGGTAGAAGCGTTCGACGGCGGACTCACGCATGTAGCCCGTTCCACCCTGGATCTGCACACCCTTGTCGGCAATGCGACCCAGAGCCTCGGAGGCGAAGAGCTTTGCAGAGCTGGGTCCGAGCTTCCGGTCCTCATCGGCATCCCAGCGTTTCGCAGCGGCGAGTACGAGAGCCTTGGCGGCGGCAACCTCGGTGTAGATGTCGGCGAGCATGGCCTGGATCAGCTGGAACCGGGCGATGGGCTCTCCACCCTGTTTCGCCTCGGCGGCATAGCTCACGGACTCGTCGAGGATGCGGGTGGCCTGGCCGACGCAGATCGCGGCGATGTGCAGGCGGCCCTTGTTCAGCGAGGCCATCGCGGCGTAGAAGCCCTTCTCCTCCTCACCGCCGATGAGGTTGGCGGCGGGCACACGGACGTCGTCGAAGAAGATCTCCGAGGTCCAGGCACCGGCTTGGCCCATCTTGTTGTCATGGGTTCCGACCGTGACGCCGGCCGTCTTCGTCGGGACGAGGAAGACGGAGATGCCCTTCGAACCCCGCGCGTTCGGGTCGGTGCGGGCGAAGACCATGAGCACGTCGGAGGACTCGGCGTTGGTGATGAAGCGCTTGCTGCCGTTGATGACGTAGTCGTCGCCATCGCGCACGGCTCTGGTGCGCATGCCCGAGGGGTCGGATCCGGCCTCGGACTCGGTCAGAGCGAAGGAGGCGACGACATCGCCCGAGGTCAGCTGCGGCAGCCACTGACTCTTCTGCTCGTCGGTGCCGTAGTTGACAAGGACCTGCCCGGCGATGCCGTTGTTCGTGCCGAAGACGGACCGGAACGCCGGTGTCGTATAGCCGAGCTCCATTGCCAGCTGCGCGTCCTGTTCAGCATTCATGCCCAGCCCGCCGTACTCCTCGGGCAGCGCCCAGCCGAAGAGACCCATCTCGGCGGATTCCTTGATGATCGACTCCGGGATGGCGTCGTCGGCCTCGATTTCGAGTTCGATGGGGACGACCTTCTCGCGGACGAATTCGCGGACGATCGAGAGGACGTCATCCAGTTCCGAAGTATCCATGCTTCGCTCTCCTTGTGTGGTGAGGTGGTGAGGTGGTGGTGCTGTCGCCGAGGTGGGGGCGGTGCCCTTTGTCGCCGAGGTGGGGCTAGAGGCTGTCGATCCAGGCGCGGACCTGATCGGAGTCGGCCCCGAGTTCCGGTGGTGCGAGGTCGTAGGAGACCTCGGACTTCGCCAGCCGGATCGGGTTGCGGATCGTGGGAATGATGCGCTCGCCTTGACCGGTCTCGACGATCGGGTCGAGGCCGAGATCCCGGGCGCGCTCGACTCCTTGGGAGATCGAGTTGATCGGGGCGCAGGGCAGGCCCACGGCCGTGAGCTTCTCAAACCATTCCTGGGCCGTGTGCTGCTGCAGGGCTTCGAGAAGTTCGGGTTCGAGTTCGTCACGGTTGGCGTTGCGGGTCTTGGCCTTTGCGAAGCGTTCGTCTTCGGCCCAGTCTGGTCGCCCGAGGGCTGTGGCGAGGGCGGCGAACTGGCCGTCGTTGGCTGCGGCGACGATGAGTTCGCCGTCCTTCGTGGCCATCGGCTGGTACGGGTAGAGGCTGGGGTGGGCGTTGCCCATGCGCGTCGGTGTCACACCTGCGGCGGCATAGGCTCCGGACTGGTTCGCCAGGCCCGACATCGCGGAGGACATGAGGTTGGTTTCGACCAGCTGGCCCTCGCCGGTGAGGTTCTTGTGCTGGATTGCGGCCATGATCCCGATCGTCGTGTGCAGACCGGTGATGACGTCGAAGACCGCGACGCCGGCACGGTAGGGGGAGCCGTCGGGGCTGCCGGTGACGCTCATGAACCCGGACATGGCCTGGACGAGCAGATCGTAGCCGGGCAGCGCATTGTGGGCGCCGAAGCCGGTGACAGAGGCATAGATGACCTCTGCGTTGGGCACGGGGTTAGAGGTGGAGACCGAGTCGTAGTCGAGGCCGAACTTCTTCAGACCTCCCGGTTTGAAATTCTCGACGATGATGTCGGCACGGGCCGCGAGCTTCTGCGCCACGGAAAGTTCATCGGCATCGGAGAAGTCGAGCACGATGTCGTACTTATTGCGATTGATCGACAGATAGTAGGTGGCATCGTCATCGCGGACCGGTGGGCTCCAGTTCCTCGTGTCGTCACCACCTGGGCCTTCGACCTTGATGACCGTGGCGCCGAGGTCGGCGAGCATCATCGTGGAATAGGGGCCGGCGAGGACACGGGAGAAATCAACGACGACTTGGCCCGAGAGAGGACCGTTGCCGGCGCGAGGGAGGAACTCGGCGATGGATTCGGCCTGATCTCTCGCAGTCGTCCCGTGGTCCGCTGGTGCCTGGCTCGTGGCTGTCTCGCCATTCATCGATGAACGCTCCCGGTGATTCTGCTCGACTCTGAGGTTCCTCAGAGTGTTTCACCCCACAATATAGCAATGTGAGTAATAATGAGAAGTGATTGTTATCTTTAATGGTATTTAAACGGATGCAGGATCTGTGTGCGGTCGTAGGTAGATGGAGAGCAGAACATGATGGAGATTCAGCAGGTGCGTGCCTTTCTCGCCGTCGCCGAGGAGCTGCACTTCGGCCGTGCCGCTGCGCGGCTGGGTGTGCTCCAACCTCCGCTGAGTCGCACGATCCGTGCTCTCGAGGACGAGCTCGGGGTCTCCCTGTTTCAGCGCACGACCCGGAATGTGAGACTCTCGCCGGAGGGTGAGGCGCTGATCGAACCTGCGAGAAAAATGCTCGAATACCAGGGTCTTGCGGTCGATTCCGTCCAGCGGGCGGCAGCGGGGGAGACCGGGCGCATCAGCTTCGGTTTCGCCAGGTCTTCCTCGCGGGCTCTGGCAGCTGCCCTGGTGACAGCCTCGCGAGGACGGAGTCCGGGCATCGTCTTCAGCCTCGAGTCCAATGTCTTCGCCGAGGAGGGCCTGGCCGGGCTGGTCGACGGAACCCTCGATCTCGCCTTGGTCAGATGGGACAAGCAGCCGCCGGGGGTGACGGGGCGACCGGTCATGATCGAGCGCCTGTGCGCCGCCCTGCCCGAAGGTCACCGGCTGGCAAGACGTTCCTCCCTGCGCGTGGACGAACTTGCTGACGAAGACTTCATCACCCTGCCTGCCCATCCCAGCTCGACGCTGCGAGAGAACACCCTACGACTATGCCACGAGGCCGGCTTCACGCCTCGCCTGGCTCAGGCGGCGCCGGATTCGCAGACGATCGGAGCCCTTGTTGCAGCAGGACTGGGTATCTCGATCACCTTCGACTCGGTCTCGGCGAATACGCGTGAGGCGGGAACCGTGGCCGTGCCCCTCGACATCGAGCAGGATCCCTCGACTCTGTACCTGGCGCACCGGACCGATCATGGCAAGGCCGCCCTGGACGTAGTGATCGACCTCGCCGAGGAGGTCTTGCCGACAGTGGGCTAAACCACTCCGGACGTGCTCGCCCCGCGGATCACAACGTCGCGTTCCAGGCATCGAGGCGCTCGCGCAGCAGCTTCGCAGTGATGTCGGTCCGTCCGATCCCGTGATAGTTCGGCAGCCAGGTCTCAACGCGGTCGTGTGCCCGAGCGGCGGCTTGCACATCCCAGGCGTTGATATCGCTGATCGGGCGGCCCAGGAGTCGTTCGTACTCTGCGAGAAAGAGTTCAGCCGCCTCGGGGGAGCCGAGGAGGACGAGATCTTGTCGGCACCAGGCGACGTCGACACCGGGTGGGCCGCATCTGGCGCCTGACCAATCGACCACTCCGGTGAGGCGAGCCCCCTCCCAAAGCGCATTTCCGCACCAGAAATCTGAATGGGTGAGCACAGCCTCGTTCATGCCCAGGCGGTCCCATTCCCGTTGGGCTCGCTTGATGATCGGAGCATGCCCACGAGGAGGTTCTGCTGGAGTCGGTCGCAGTCCGGTGCCATCGATTTCGTGAATGTGCACGAGTGCAGCCGCCATTTCCGTGGCCATCGTCATCGGCGAGAGGCCAGGAGGCGGCGTACTGCCGACAACCCGTGAGGTGACGATGAGGGGATTCTCGAGTTCGGTGCTGGCCGCGACCAGGTGAGGGACCCAGACGCCAAGTGCGGATAGTCTCTCTGAGATCTCGGCTTCCCGGACGGCCGCATCGTGGTGTGCCGGAAAGGCTCGAACCACCAGTTCGTTCTCACCGTCTGTAGTGAGGATGGTGGTCGCGTGCTGACCGCCGGTGAACTCTTCAAGGAACGTCAGCTCTCGCCCCAGCAGTGAGGAGGCCGATCTCATCGCACGTAGCTGAGCTTCAGTCATGATCGCCATGGTATCGAGGGGCGAGCATCCGCTTCAGTCCAGCGGCGTATCGCCGGGCCATCATCCCCTGCGCTGCAACGGACATCGGAGCGAAGGCTCTCAGCAGCGGGTGTCCGGGAACGGATTCCGAAGTGATGGAGACGCCGAGGCGACCGTCTGATCCGAGGGACACGAGGTACGTCTGCTCCCCCGACTCGAGGTGCCCGGGCAGAGTGCGGTAGACGAAGCCCGCCGCAGATTCTGCGTCGATGACCTCGATGACTTCGCAGGATCCGACCGGCAGCACCAGATCCCGGCCGCGCCACCGCCTCGGCGCCGATGGCCAGACCGGGTTGAGCCACAGGTCGATGATCTGGCCGGGATGCACGCGGCGCGAAGGACGCGCGATGACACCGGCAGACTCCTGCAGCTTCCACGTCAGGATCGCCTCCCGTGCCATCGGGAACAGCTCGGCCGGGCCCAGGTCGAGGGTCTGCTCTAATCGGCTCATCCGTCATCTCCTGATGCTGCCGGCCAACTCGTCCTTGTGATTGTCGGTCGCTCCTGCCTACGATACAAACACAGCACTGAGCGAACGCTCGGTTAACTCGACGGACGATGGAGTTCACGCATGACAGAACACGCCAGCACCCAAGACCAGGCCCATTTCGGCAAGCGATTCGCCGGTCAGGTCGTACTCATCACCGGTGCCAGTCGTGGAATCGGACTCGGCATCGCCAAGCGACTGCAGGCCGAAGGTGCCACCGTCGTCCTCACCGCCCGCAAACCCGAGGCCCTCGCCGAGGCGGTCGCGCAGTTGCCCGAAGGCACTGCCCTGGCCATTGCGGGGAAGTCCGACGACCCCAAGCACCGCGCGGAGGTCTATGACACGATCGCGGAGAAGTTCGGTCGACTCGATGTGCTGGTCACGAACGTGGGAATCAACCCGGTCTACGGTCCGCTCATCGACCTTGACCTCGATGCCGCTCGCAAGATCCTCGACGTCAACGTCATCGGCACGCTCGCCTGGGTGCAGGAGGCAGTCCATCACGAGAAGCTGGGCTTCCGTGAGAACAAGGGACGGGTCGTGAGCATCTCCTCGGTGGCCGGTCAGGTGCCCAGCCCCGGAATCTCCTTCTACGGCATCTCAAAGGCCGCAGTCTCGCACCTGACGAAGTCACTGGCAGTCGAACTCGGACCCGACATCCGGGTCAACGCAGTCGCTCCTGCCGTGGTGAAGACGAACTTCGCCACTGCTCTCTACGAAGGCAGGGAAGAGGAGGTCGCTTCCTCTTATCCGGCCAAGCGGCTCGGCACGCCCGAGGACATCGCCGGTGCAGTGGCCTACTTGGCCTCATCCGACGCCGATTGGATCACCGCGCAGGTGCTCACCGCCGACGGTGGAGTCATCACCGCCGGCGGCAGAGCCTGATCTGCTGACTCCGTCAGTGTGGGCTCGCGTGCGATTTCCTCGACAGAATCGCACGCGAGCCCACAACCACGAACGGAACAGCCGACTCACCGATCGGAACGGCCGACTCACGGGTAACCGCGCTCCATCACGGTGTTTGTCCGCCGTGATCGCAGACACTAGACTTGGCCCCATAAGTTCATAGCCACACCAGCTATAGGAATATAGCCACAGCAGCAACACGCAAAACCACACAATTGAATACTGCCGTTAAGACATGACGTGGGAGAGCTGCTCAACTGTCGCAACCACCGGTTGCCCGAACAGTGCTAAGCAGCGCCGTAGGTGCAATTCCCTCCCCGGGAAACTCTCAGGCCCAGTACCACCGATTGCAGGCATATCTGAAGGAGCCGACTCCGGCCCGATGCGCGACGCCTGGCGCACGTGTTCACGCACGTGCCACAGTGCGCACAGCGGAACGGAGGATCGCGTCCGACAGATCGGGGAGGACCGCCACTGCTCAGTGCGTCCTCCATAGGCGGGCGCGACACCGACCCAAGGACGGCAATTGACCAGTTCACTCGCCCACACAAGTTCACTCGCGCACACCACGGCGCCCACCGGAGACACCGAACGCCCCTTCTCCGACCGGCACATCGGCCCTCGCGCTGATGACACCGCGGCCATGCTGGCCGAACTCGGCTACGACTCCCTTGAAGCACTGTCGGCCGCGGCCGTCCCAGAATCCATTCAGATCGACGGACTCGACCTGCCCACGGGCCGCTCCGAAGCCGAGGTCCTCGATGACCTCCGCGCGATCGCGGGCCAGAACATCATGCGCAAGCAGATGATCGGCCAGGGCTACTACGACACGATCACCCCGGCCGTCATCCGCCGCAACCTGGTCGAGAATCCCGCCTGGTACACCGCATACACCCCCTACCAGCCGGAGATCTCCCAGGGCCGCCTCGAAGCGCTGCTCAACTTCCAGCAGGTCGTCCAGGACCTCACCGGTCTCGACATCGCCAACGCCTCACTCCTCGATGAGGCCACCGCCGTCGCCGAGGCTGTCCTTCTCATGCGTCGAGCGGTGAAGAAGGGGACAACCGTCGTCCTCGACTCCGAACTCCACCCGCAGACCATCGCCGTCGTCCGCGCCCGTGCGAAGGCCATGGACTTCCGCGTCACTGTCGCCGACCTGGCCGAGGGTCTCGCCGGCGAGGACATCTTCGGCATCGTCTGCGCCCAGCCCGGCACCACCGGCGTCATCCGCGACTTCGCCGAGGCCGTCGACGGCGCCCATGACCGCGGCGCACTCGTGACCTTCGACGCCGACCTCCTGGCCCTGACCCTGCTCAAGGATCCCGCCTCCCAGGGTGCCGACATCTCCGTCGGCTCGGCCCAGCGCTTCGGCGTCCCCCTGTTCTTCGGCGGACCCCACGCCGGGTTCATGGCCGTGAAGTCCGGCCTCCAGCGCCAGCTGCCCGGCCGCCTCGTCGGCGTCTCCAAGGACGCCCAGGGCAAGCCCGGTTACCGTCTGGCCCTGCAGACCCGTGAACAGCACATCCGTCGCCAGAAGGCGACGTCCAACATCTGCACCGCCCAGGCCCTGCTGGCCAACGTCGCCTCGATGTACGCCGTCTATCACGGCCCCGTCGGCCTGACCCGCATCGCCTCCCGCATCCACCGCCTGGCCCAGGCCTTCGCGACCGCCGTGAACACCGCACCCGGCGCCGAGGTTCTCAGCCGTGAGTTCTTCGACACCGTTGCCATCCGCGTTGCCGACGCAGAAGCAGCCCGAGTCGTCGCAGAGCGCGGCGGCTACAACGTCCGCGTCATCGATGCCGACACCATCGGCGTCTCCTTCGGCGAATCCCACTCGGTCGCCGATGCCAACGGACTGCTCGACGCACTGGGCATCATCGCCCGGGTCGATGAAGCGAACTTCGAAGCCGCCTCGGCGGGGACATTCGGAGCCAACCACGTGCCGACCCCGGCCTTCGCCGAGAGCTTCCACCGCACGACCGAGTTCCTCACCCACCCGATCTTCAGCGCACATGGCTCCGAGACCTCGATGATGCGCTACCTGCGCACCCTGGCCGACCGGGACCTGGCGCTGGACCGGACGATGATCCCGCTGGGCTCGTGCACGATGAAGCTCAACGCCGCGGCAGAGATGGAACCCATCACCTGGCCCGAGTTCGCCTCCATCCACCCCTTCGCCCCCGTCGAGCAGACGCACGGATGGCGCACCCTCATCACCCGACTGGAGAATTCGCTCGTCGAGGTCACCGGCTATGACCGGGTGTCTCTGCAGCCCAACGCCGGCTCCCAGGGCGAACTTGCCGGACTGCTGGCAATCCGCAACTTCCACGTCGCCAACGGTGACTCCGACCGCGACGTCGTGCTCATCCCGCAGTCGGCTCACGGCACGAACGCCGCCTCCGCGGTCCTGGCCGGACTCAAGGTCCAGGTCATCGCGACGGCCGAGGACGGATCGGTCGACATCGCCGACCTCGACGCGAAGATCGAGAAGAACGCGGACAAGCTCGCCGCGATCATGATCACCTACCCGTCGACCAACGGCATCTTCGAGTCCGAGGTCCGCGAGGTCTGCGAGAAGATCCACGCAGCCGGCGGTCAGGTCTACGTCGACGGTGCGAACCTCAACGCCATGGTCGGTCTGGCCAAGCCCGGCGAATTCGGCGGCGACGTCTCCCACCTCAACCTGCATAAGACCTTCTGCATCCCCCACGGCGGTGGCGGACCCGGCGTCGGACCGGTCGCGGTGCGCGAACACCTCGCCCCGTACCTGCCCGGCGATCCCACCTCGGCGGAACTCGTGGCCGGGGATGAGGACGCGCACGAGCTGCCGATCTCAGCATCGATGTTCGGCTCAGCCGGCGTCCTGCCGATCAGCTTCGCCTACCTCGAACTCATGGGCGGCGACGGACTGCGCGAGGCCTCCCGTGCCGCACTCCTGGGTGCGAACTACCTGGCGGCCAAGCTCCACGACGTGTTCCCCATCCTCTACTCGGGTGAGCACGGACTGGTCGGACACGAGACGATCCTCGACCTGCGCGAGGCCACCGCAAAGTCCGGTGTCACCGCCGAGGATGTGGCCAAGCGTCTCATCGACTTCGGCTTCCACGCCCCGACCCTGGCGTTCCCGGTCCCGGGCACCCTGATGGTCGAGCCGACCGAGTCCGAGGACAAGGACGAACTCGACCGCTTCATCGAAGCCATGCGCGTCATCCGCGCAGAGATCGATTCGATCGGCGATCAGTACACCTACGAGGAATCCCCACTGGCCGGTGCCCCGCACCCGGCGACCGTGGTGATGGACGACTGGGATGCCAAGTACTCCCGCGAGACTGCCGTGTTCCCGGTCAAGGGACTGAAGGCAACCAAGTACTTCCCGCCGGTCAGCCGCATCGACGGTGCCTACGGCGACCGCAACCTGGTGTGCACCTGCCCGCCGCCAGAGGCCTTCGAAGTCAACGATGAAGAGGACGACTGATGAGTACTGAGAACTCGACGCGCGAGACCCCGCTGCACTCAACCCACGACAAGCTCGGCGCATCCTTCACCGACTTCGGCGGCTGGGACATGCCGCTGAAGTACGGCTCCGAGCTGGCCGAGCACCGTGCCGTGCGTGAGGCCGCGGGAATCTTCGACCTCTCCCACATGGGCGAAGTCCGCCTCACCGGCTCCGATGCCGCCGCGTTCCTCGACTACGCGCTGGTGGCGAAGTACTCGAAGATGAAGATCGGCAAGGCCAAGTACGGTGTGCTGGTCAATGAGGCGGGCTACCTCCTCGATGACCTCATCACCTACCGGATCGGCGACGAAGAGTTCCTCATCGTCCCCAACGCCTCGAACACCCCGACCGTCGTCGCGACCCTGAAGGAACGACTGCAGAACTTCCTGCGGGACGAGTCCCCAGGAGCCGATGCCAAACTCTTCGATGAGTCCGAGGGCACGGCGCTCATCGCCGTGCAGGGACCGAACTCCGAGGCCATCATCCTGCGCGCCCTCGACGAGGGTGCACATGGGGAATTCGGGCCCGCGACCACTGCTGCGGACGGATCAGCGGCCAACGATGCAGCCGTCGACGGCGCCGCCGATGATTCCTCGGTCAACTCGACCGGGATCACCGTCGGCGAGGCGGTTCGGGAGCTGAAGTACTACGCGTGGATGCCGTTGACGATCGCGGGCATCGACCTGATGCTCGCGCGCACCGGCTACACCGGCGAAGACGGCTTCGAACTCTACGTTCCCAACGTCGCCGCCGAGCGCCTGTGGGAGACCCTGACGACGGCCGGCGTCGACTACGGCCTCGTGCCCTGCGGTCTGGCCTCACGTGATTCGCTGCGCCTGGAAGCGGGCATGCCGCTCTACGGCAACGAACTCAGCCTCGAGACCTCGCCCTTCGACGTCGGACTCGGCCGCATGATCGGGTTCACAACGAAGGAGAACTTCGCCGCACGTGAGGCACTGGCGAAGCTGGGAGAGACCGAACCGGCCCGCGTGCTCGTCGGACTCACCTCGGCGGGCCGTCGCGCTGCACGCTCGGGAGCGAGCGTCTTCGCCTCGGCGGACGAGGTCGGTGCCGAAGGTGGAACAGCCGTCGGGACCATCACCTCCGGACAGCCTTCGCCGACGCTCGGGCACCCCATCGCCCTGGCGTTCCTCGACCGCGGACTCGCCGATCCCGGCACGCCCGTATTCGTCGACATCCGCGGCAAGGCGCATGAATTCTCAGTGACCGAGTTGCCGTTCTACAAACGCGGCGAGAACTGATCCGTTGCACCTGGTGCTGATGCCCCCGGTGACTCGTACACTGGGGGCACCTGCTCACCCACACAGCTGTCAATCAAGCAGAAAAGGACTATCATGGCGCAATTGCCCCCACTTCCAGAGAACTTCACCTACTCCGCCGAACACGAGTGGATCAACGCCACCGCTGACGCCATCGTCGGCAACACGGTGAAGATCGGCATCACCGCAGTCGCCTCCGACGCCCTCGGCGAGGTCGTCTACGTGGACCTCCCCGAGATCGGCGACACCGTCACCGCAGGCGAGACCTGCGGTGAGGTCGAATCGACCAAGTCGGTCTCTGACCTGTACTGCCCCGTGACCGGTGAAGTCACCTCCATCAACGAGGCAGCCACGGACAACCCAGGGCTGCTCAACTCCGACCCCTACGGCGACGGCTGGCTGTTCGAAGTCACAGTCACCGAGCTGGGCGAAGTGATGGACGCAGCAGGCTACGCAGAGGCCAATTCCCTCTGACACACCCTCCGACCGATGGGACCGGCTACGGCTGGAACGACGCAGTCCGACCGGGCTGGAACTTCCGGCCGTGGCCGGTCCCATCGATCACCCGAAAAGAATCGGAGTATCTTCCATGCCACTGAGCGTCTTCGATCTCTTTACCGTCGGCATCGGCCCGTCGAGTTCCCACACCGTCGGCCCGATGCGAGCGGCATCGAGCTTCCTCACACTTCTGGGCGACAAGCTCGGATCCGTCTCCAGCATCAAGGTCGATGTGTTCGGATCCCTCGCCGCCACCGGTGCCGGACACGGCACCTTCGACGCCATCCTGATCGGCCTTGAAGGCTGCGCCCCCGATCGCGTCGAAGCCAATGAACTCACCGCCCGCCGGACTCGCATGTCCGAGACGGGCACCATCCTCCTCGGCGACGCTGCCGGTGGCTCTGGTGCCGACGGCGCGGACTCTGCTGGAGGCGGCGTCGAGATCGCCTTCACCGAAGACGATATGGTCAAGCGTCCCCTGACTATCCAGCCCCGCCACACGAACGCCATGACCATCGCCGCCTTCGACGCCGAAGGTCAGACTCTGGCCGAAGAGACCTACTACTCCGTGGGCGGCGGCTTCGTCACCTCCGAGACCGAGTTCCGTGAGAAGGAGCTGGCCGCCGAGGCTGTTGCCGAGTCGGGAGCAGCCGACGCCAGCGAGTTCGCCGTTGCCGATTCGGTCGTCGACGCCGAGCTGCAGTCCTACAGCGAAGAGCTGCCCTACCCGTTCCACTCTGCCGTTGAACTCCTGCAGCGATGCAAGGAGACGGGCATGTCCGTCGCTGAGATCATGCTCGTCAACGAGAAGTCGATGCGCGATGAGGACGAGATCCGCCACGGACTCCTCCACATCTACTCCGTGATGGAGGAGTGCGCCTCGGCGTCCCTTGATCGCTCCGGTTATCTGCCCGGCGGGCTCAAGGTGCGCCGGCGCGCCCACGACTGGTACCTCAAGCTCAAGGCCGAGGATCCCGATCGCGATCCCGGCTACTACCTGGAATGGGTCAACCTCATCGCCATGGCCGTCAACGAGGAGAACGCCTCGGGCGGGCGCGTGGTCACCGCGCCGACGAACGGTGCCGCCGGCATCATCCCTGCCGTCCTCCACTATGCGCTGAACTACGTGGACTCCGTCGTCAAGGGCGGCGAGGCCGCCAAGCACACGGCGATCGTGGACTTCCTGCTCACCTCGGCGGCGGTGGGTGTCCTGTACAAGGAGAGGGCATCTATCTCCGGCGCCGAGGTGGGTTGTCAGGGCGAGGTCGGATCCGCGTCGTCGATGGCTGCCGGGGGACTGGCCGCCATCATGGGCGGAACTCCCGAGCAGGTCGAGAACGCCGCCGAGATCGCCATGGAGCACAACCTGGGCCTGACCTGCGACCCGATCTCCGGGCTCGTGCAGGTCCCGTGCATCGAACGCAACGCGATCGCCGCCGGCAAGGCCATCAACGCCTCGAGGATGGCCCTGTGGGGCGATGGCCAGCACAGAGTCAGCCTCGACGAGGTGATCGAGACGATGCGCCAGACAGGCGCGGACATGAGCTCGAAGTACAAGGAGACAGCGCAGGGCGGTCTCGCCGTCAACGTCGTCGAGTGCTGAAGTAACCCGCGAGGCGGCCATGAGGCAGGCCTCACGTGGCAGCCATGAGGCAGCTTCGCGAGGCAGCTTCGCGAGGCAGCTTCGCGAGGCAGTGGGCCGGCCCACTGCACTGCCTGCCTGTGTGGCCGAGGCCCGACTGTTCTGCTGCCAGCTCTCCTCGGGACCACGGCTGCCAGCCGGGAAGTCCCGGTCAGAGGCTGTGCCGCCATCGAGACCGCGCCTGCGATCCGATACACCGCTGTGTGCACCGGAGTCTGGAAGCTCCGGCGATGTATCGGTCAGGAGCCTCCCCTGGCTGACTATTCCTGCATCGCCCAAGGCTGGAGCCCCACACCCTGAAAAGTCACCCCGAAGTCATGCTCAGAGGCGACATCGAAACGTGGAACAACCGTGGAACCGTTGTTCCAAACCCCTTGGAATGTAACGAAACGATAACGAAGCTCTGCCCCGGAATGAGCGCGCAGGAGCGCCCTGGCGCATCCCAGAGATGCCATGGGGAAGCCCCGGTTCATGACTTGGGGGACACGCGCGGGAATCACCCCTGAATGTGGCGTGAATCGCCGATTTCGGAGTTGACGCTCATTCTCAGGTCGTTAGGTTTGGGGGCGTGAGAAACGCAGTCGCTGAACCTCAAACAGAAACCGATGTCCGTACTCCAACTATGGAGGACGGACAACACATGTGGAGACTGGCTAAAGATTCGGCCGTTCTCGACCTCAACTCTTCGTACTCGTACATCCTCTGGTGTCGTGATTTCTCGGCAACCTCGACCATCGCGCGAATCGGCGGAGAGCCCGCCGGGTTCGTCACCGGTTACACTCGCCCGGATCGGCCCAACACGCTGATGATCTGGCAGGTCGCAGTTTCGTCGGACTTCCGCGGACACGGATTGGCGAAGACCATGCTCAACGAGCTGGCTGATCGCACCAATGCGCTCCGCCTGGAGACGACGATCACCGATGACAACGACGCGTCAAACCGTCTGTTCCAGTCATTCGCTGAGCAGCGTGACGCAAACTGCGAACGACGTGCGCTGATCACTCCGGATCTGTACCCGGATGGCCACGACACCGAGTACCTGTACGAAATCGCACCACTGTGATGCACCGCTGAGAAGCGTGGTGCCACCAGGCGCCCTGGGGTCAGCTGATCCCGTCTGAGGACGCCGACAGGCGAGCGCCGTACCCGAAACTGATCGGTCGCGGCCACCGCCTAGCCGCTTGCTCACGAGGCAAGCGCGTAATCCAGAAGTCGAAAGGACTCAAGTGATGACCGAAACCTCTAAGACCACAACTCCCGATATCTTCGAAACTCGCGAATCAGCCGTGCGAGGATACTCGCGCTCCTGGCCCGCCACCTTCGCCAAGGCACATGGCGCGAAGCAGTGGGGCGAAGACGGCAAGGAATTCATCGATTTCTTCTCCGGCGCCGGAGCTCTCAACTACGGGCACAACAACCCCGTCGTGATGAACCCTCTGGTCGAGTACCTCCAGTCAGGTGCTGTTCTGCACTCGCTGGATATGAAGACCCCGGCCAAGCGCGAGTTCCTCGAGACATTCCAGGACCTCATCCTCAAGCCGCGCGGACTCGACTACACCGTGATGTTCCCCGGACCAACGGGGACCAATACCGTCGAGGCTGCCCTCAAGCTGGCTCGTAAGGTCACCGGCCGTCAGCACATGCTGTCCTTCACCAACGCATTCCACGGCATGACCCTGGGATCGCTGTCGGTGACCGGCAACTCGATGAAGCGCGAAGGCGCAGGCATCCCGCTGACCAACAGCTCGAAGATTCCTTATGACGACTACTTCGACGGCGAGATCCCTGACTTCCTGTGGCTTGAGAAGGTCCTCGAAGACTCCGGCTCCGGCGTCGACAAGCCAGCCGCTGTCATCGTTGAGACCGTGCAGGGCGAAGGTGGCCTCCGCGCCGCTCGCGCCGAATGGCTTCGTGCTCTGTCCGAGCTGACCAAGAAGCACGACATCCTGCTCATCGTCGACGACGTCCAGGCCGGCTGTGGCCGTACCGGATCATTCTTCAGCTTCGAAGAGGCCGGCATCGAACCTGACATCGTGTGCCTGTCGAAGTCGATCTCCGGTTCGGGCCTGCCGATGGCACTGACTCTCTTCCGTCCCGAGCTTGACGTCTGGGAGCCAGGCGAGCACAACGGAACCTTCCGCGGAAACAACCCCGCATTCGTCACGGCGACCGCCGCGATCAAGAACTTCTGGGCCGACAACACGTTCCAGAACGAATTGGCCGACACGATCGCCGCACTGCACCAGCGCCTCGACTCGATTGTGGAGAAGGCAGAGGGAGCATCCATCCGTGGACGCGGACTCCTCGCCGGACTGCACTTCGAGGACGACGAGGTCGCCGGCAAGGTGGCAGCAGAGGCCTTCGACAACGGCCTGCTCCTCGAGACCTCCGGTCCCAAGGATGAGGTCACGAAGATCATGCCTCCGCTGACCATCTCCTCGCACGATCTGGAGCAGGGCCTCGACATCATCGAGGCTGCTGTGCTGAAGTTCGCTCCGGCCGCAGAACCTGCGGCGGTCTGAGTCAGCTCCCAGCTGAGCGCGAGAGCCTGAAAAACTGAGCTTCGGTTCGCCGAGACTCAACCATGAAACTTGAATGACGCGTTGCCGGTGGATCGGTCGACATTTCGACTGAGACATCGGCAACCCGTCTGATATACCAAACGAGAGGACCACGAATGTACGTAGTCAACCGCGATGACCTCAACGACACAGACCGCGACATCAAGTCAGAGACCTGGCGCAGCCGCCGCATGGTGCTGGGCAAGGAGCGCGTCGGATTCTCGCTCCACGACACCGTGATCTACGCCGGGACGACCTCGACCTTCCACTACCAGAACCATGTCGAAGCCGTGTACTGCGTGCAGGGCAAGGGCACCCTGACCGACCAGGAGACCGGCGAGACCTACCCACTCTCCGATGGCACCATGTATCTGCTGGACGGACACGAGAAGCACACCGTCGTGGCAGACGAAGAGCTGCGCATGGCCTGCGTGTTCAACCCGCCGGTCACCGGCCGTGAGACCCACGACGAGAACGGTGTCTACCCGCTCATCGTCGAAGAGGATTGAGTCATCTCGTGAGCTGAGAAGCTCCCTCGCCGAGGTGGCCGATCGTTGAGTCGGTCACTGACGCAAGCGGTGTTCAGATTCGGTGCTGATGCGCCGAAGGACGTCGTGAAAGGTGGCCACGGAGCCGAGTGAGGCCCGCATTGCGCGGGGCTCGACCTCGGTGCCGTGGCCACCTTTTGCCGATCTCAGGAAGCTTACGGGGTGTCCGCTGACGCGGTGGCACTCGCACTGTGGGAACTGAAGGTGCGCCGGTAGGCACCGGGCGGGACACCGTATTCGACGGCGAAGTGGGTGCGCAGATTGGCCGCGGTGCCGAGTCCGACCCGCAGCGCGATGGTCTCGACGGTCAGATCGGTGCTCTCGAGGAGCTCCTGGGTGGTTTGTAGCTTCTCTCGCCGGAGCCATTCCTGCGGTGAGAGATTGGCACGGCTTCGGAACTGTCGGTTCAAGGATCGGACGCTGATTCCGGCGTATCGTGCCATGGCTGTCACGGTCACCTCGGCGAGGTGTCGGCGGGCCCAGTGCTCGACATCGTCGTCCTTGGCGGCAGCGGTGGGCGGCCGGTAGCGGATATACTGCGACTGGCCTCCGTCTCGGTGCGGGGGAATCACTACGCGACGGGCCACCTCGTTGGCGATCGCGGCCCCGAAGTCCCTGCGCACCAGCTCGAGGCTGAGGTCGATGGCGGCCGCACTGCCGGCAGAGGACCATACGTCGTCATGGACGTAGAGAACACCCGGGTCGACGGTCACGTTCGGATAGAGCCGAGCCAGGTCCTCGGCGTGCATCCAATGCGTCGTGGCACGTCGCCCATCGAGAAGCCCGGCTTCGGCGAGCACGAACGCACCGGAGCACAGCGAAACGATCCGAGCACCCCGGGCGTGCTCGGCAACCAGTGCCTCCAGAAGCGCAGCGGGAGCCCCGTCATGGATGTTCGCACAGGCCGGGACGATGATCGTGTCCGCGTCCTTCAGTGCGTCCAGTCCACGACCGTCGGGCACTCGCATCCCGAAGCCGACCGTGGTCTCTTCTGATGTGCCCACGAGTTCGAAGTCGTACCAATCCGGGGTGAGATCACTCCGATCGATCCCGAAGATCTCAGCGGCACCCGCCAGCTCGAAGAGCGGTACTCCGGGGGTGGCAACGAGGACGACCCGGCATCTGTCCGATTTCTTGCGCATAGCGACGAGTTTGCCACTGACATTCGGTGCGGTCAATGGACAACTCTTGAGATATGGACACGAAGAGTGCAAACACAGGCAAGCTGACGGCACACATCGGATTGGGGCAGGGGGTCGCGCTGTACGTCAGTGCGATCCTCGGGGCTGGGGTGCTGGTGCTGCCTGGTCAGATAGCGAGTTCGGCCGGGCCCGCGTCGCTGCTGTCGTGGGTCTTGGCCTGTGCGATCGGTGCGATGCTGGCTTTGCTGTTCGTGTCACTTGCACGCAGATTACCCGGAGCCGGTGGGATCGCCACCTATGTCGGCCAGGCCTATGGTGCGACTGCGGGCGGTTTGGCAGGGTGGATGTATTTCAGCGCCGGCGCCATCGGGCAGATCGTCGTGCCTCTGACCGGCGGATACTACGTCGCGGAGGCGTTCTCCCTCAGCAGCGCCTTCGCGTACCTCACGGCGGCGGGGATCCTGGCTGTGGCCGTCGGCGCCAATCTTGTCGGTGCGAAGGTCAGCACGGGAGCACGGCTGGGCCTGGCGCTGACCGTGGCTCTGGCGCTGCTGACGACCATCATTGTGGCGATACCGCGAATGGATTCGGATCGGCTGACTCCCTTCGCTCCGCACGGACTGCCCCCGATCGGCAGCGGGGTCATCGTGCTGTTCTTCGCCTTCGCCGGGTGGGAGGCAGTGGCCCATCTCGTCGGAGAGTTCCGAGACCCTCGTCGCGATGTTCCACGGGCGGTCGGCATCACGATCGTCATCGTCACCGTCCTCTACCTTGGAATCGCCGTGGCCGTCGTCCTCACGGGAACGTACGGTTCACCGGAAGCCGATCACATCTCGATCGGATTGCTGCTGCGTGGAGCATTCGGCGGACATGCTGCCCTTGCTGCGGCCGTCATTGCCGTCGTCATCAGCCTGGGCACGGCAAATGCGTTCATTGCTGGTGTATCCCGACTCGGTTACTCCCTGGCGAAGGAGGGGTGGCTGCCCCGTCCGGCGGGGCACGTTTCCGCTTCTGTTCCTGTCGGCGGGGTGCTGGCTGTGGCGCTGGTGGCCTTCGTCGGACTCGGCCTGGCCTGGCTGTGCTCTTGGGGCACCGAGGCTTTGGTTGTCATTCCTTCGACTCTGGTCGTCTTCGTCTATCTGGCGGCCGCCGTCGCAGGGGTCAAACTGCTCAGCGGCAGGGGTCGTGCCGTTGCAATAGTCTCAGCCGTACTCATTGCTGTAGTGGTGCCCTCGTCGAAGGGCTATGTGATCATTCCACTCATTGTGATCGGCGTTGCTCTGACGATGCGTCTCGTGCTCAGGAGGGTGAGCCGGAGTGTGAGTGGGCGCACCGGTGTGAGCGTCGCCCAGCAGGAGCAGGCCTGACTTCATCTGTGATAACGTTCGGTCATACAACTTTCAAGTTTCGAAACCTGACGCTGCCGACAGCACATCCCAAGACTCCAACTCTGGCATTCCCAGTTCTCATCCTCTTCTCTTTGGAGTCATCATGAAGTTCATCAGGCGTGCTCTTGTCTCTGCCCTTGCTGCTGTGGCACTTGTAGTCGGTCCCGCTGTTTCAGCCGAAGCGGCGAGTACATCCTTCGACGTGACCAAGTTGTCGGGCGACAGCGTTGTCGTCTCCGATTGGAACTGCAAGTGGACAAACGTCTACATGAAGCACAAGAAGTCAAAGGTCGACGATTGGGACGTCGACACTGATATCAAGGGCCGTCACGGCTGGACAGATACGGCTTGGTTCTCGGACTACAGCAGTTCGAAGAAGGACCGGATCATGTTCTGTCCATCTTCAGACGGGCTCGGGAAGTACACGATCGGTCCGTCTGAAATCAGGGCCTACTACTACTACTACGGCGGTGCCAGCTACAACGACTACGGCGAAGTCGAGCGCGCCGACTACACCAAAGGCTACTTCTACGTCCGCGGCAAGACGTACGCCTCCCTGTCGACCAAGCGCAGCGGCAAGACCGTCACCCTGACGTCGAAGACGAAGGTCTACAACCCTGAGCACTACGGCAAGGTCAACTACAACCCGAAGGTGAAGTTCCAGGTCAAGTCGGGGAGCAAGTGGAAGACCCTCAAGACCGTGACTGCCAAGAAGGGCAAAGCCACGTACAAGGTCAAGACGAAGAGCAAGAAGTCCTACCGCGTGACCTTCGGCCAGGTGAGCTGGGCAACCGGCGCCACCTCGAAGTCGGTCAAGCGCTGACCTTCCGCGAATGAGGGCGGTCAAGCGATGACCGAGGTCACTCGCGGATTGTCAGGTCTGCCCCGTGCATATATCCGCGGGGCCCTTCAAAAGGACCTAACGCTTCGCCGAGAGGCAGCCCCAATACGCCGAGCTCGGCTGTCTGACGGCCTCCGTATCCTGATGCGCGGAGGTTCTCGTTGTAACGGAGGCGCCCGAGATCCGCATCGGTGACCGTCCAGATGACCACCTGCGGTGGATCATCATTGGTGAACGTCACTCGATGGGAATCGGCCGTGACCGACCATCCGGTCGCCTCGGCGAGGGATTCGGCCAATTCTCTGCGATCCACAGTCATGGGAACTTCCTCCTAGGTGGAGAACATGAAAACCACATCGGGCGCTCTCAGCAAAGGGTGCGCCCGGTGTGGTTTCACGATCACTGTGCCGGCAGCATCACTCGTCGTCCGGGCGTACCTTCTTGCCACGGTCCTGCCAGAACTTCGCCGTGGTGACTTCGTCCGTGCCGTCCCAGGCGTCGACATCGGTGTTGATGCGTTTGAAGGTGGGCAGGTCGCCGCGGCGGAAGATCGGCTCCAGGCCCTGTCGACGTTGCTCCTGGTAGTTCTTCAGCAGGTTGAACACCAGAGGCGAGAGCATCAGCAGTGCGAACAGGTTGATCAGCGCCATGATCGCCATGAAGATGTTTGCCGCGGTCCAGACGATGTCCAGCGCCGCAATTGCTCCGATGAACACCGACACCATCACGATCAGCTGGTATACCCGCAGGGCGGCCTTGCTGGTGGTCAGGTGCTCGATATTGGCTTCGCCGTAGTAGTAGTTGCCGAGAATTGAGGAGAAGGCGAAGAGGAAGATCGCGAAGGTGAGGAAGTGGATCGCCCACTGTCCGAGCTGCCCGCTCAAGGCGGTCTGCGTCAGCTGGATTCCCTCTCCGGAGCTGCCGTACTTGGGGTTCGACAGCAGAATGATGAAAGCGGTGATCGAGCAGACGAGGATCGTGTCGAAGTACACGCCCAGGGCCTGCACGAATCCCTGCTTGGCCGGGTGAGATGCCGAGGCCGTTGCCGCGGCATTCGGAACGGAACCGATGCCGGCCTCATTGGAGAACAGGCCGCGCTGAACGCCAATGAGCATGATCGATCCAAGCGATCCGCCGGCGATGGAGTCCATGCTGAACGCATCGGTGAAGATAGTGACGATCATGTCGGGGACGGCGCCAAGGTTGAGCGCCACGACGATGAGCCCGACGATCAGGTAGAGACCGGCCATGATCGGCACCAGGTATGCGGAGACGTTCGAGATGCGCTTGGCTCCACCAGCGAAGATCGCGTAGGCGCCGAGGGCGATGACCACACCGGCGATGGCTGTGAATGCGAAGTTCGAATCGTCAACGTTGAACGAAGTTCCGACAGCGTCAACGATCGAGTTCGACTGCACCGTGTTGAACACGATGCCGTAGGTGATCGCGACGATGACCGCGAAGACCAGGCCGAGCCATTTCATGTTCATTCCGTGCCGAATGTAGTAGGCCGGGCCGCCTCGGAAGTTCGGGCCATCCTTCATCTTGTAGAGCTGTCCGAGTGCGGACTCAGCGAAAGCGGTGGCACCGCCGACGATGGCAGTCAGCCACATCCAGAACATCGCACCGGGGCCACCCAACGAGATGGCCAAGGCCACGCCGGCAATGTTGGCCGTGCCCACGCGTGAGGCGGCAGAGATGGAGAACGCCCGGAACGGCGAGATGTTCCTATTGCCCTCAGAGTCTCGTCCGCCGGGCTCGACGAGCGTGCGGAACATTTCGGGGAGCATTCGTACTTGGATTACTCCAGTGCGGATTGTGAAATACAAACCAGTGGGAATCAGCACTGCAACAAGAACGTAGGCCGATACGGAATCGATGCCGTCAAGTGCGGTCTGCAACATCTCCATGGAACTGAGCCTCCTTCGGCAATCATGCGATCAGACGTTCGGGCGGATGAAAGCCTGAACTTCCGCTGTGTATGTCCTCAGTCTGCCACCAAGCCGCTCCTGTAGTGCGCAGGTGTGAGGGCGATTGGAGCCAATCGGTGATCGATCGCTTCTGCGCCTTCCTGCTTGCGGGTTCCTGGAATTGTGGCTCAGAGGCTGAAGAGTCAGCGCAATCTGCGGGGTTGGTCGAAGTTCCGTGGCCACGAGTCTCACGACCGCGCGTATAGATATCAGTCGCAGTAGTGCGGTTCTTCACAAATAGGGCGGTGCGGTAGCTACCTCAAGCATCACAAGAAGTGGGGCCCTGAGCGCAATGATGTAAGTGTTCAAGACTAAATCGCGACCCGAGGTCCCTATTTCCTTAGGCCACGTTGTTCCCCGTTAAGACGGCTTCAGAATCTGGCCGTGCAAGCAACCCGCGAATTAAGCCTTATCGACCCGCTGCATCAGTGAGGCTCCCATAGACGATTCATCGCGTTCCAATTCTCCGATCACTTCGACCATTGCACGAAGTTTCGGGGTCTCGACCCCTTGCTCATCGGCAACTGTGAATACAGGCTTGTAGTGGGACGGCACTTCTGTCGGTCGCTTTCGCACATTGATGTCGCGCCAAATCCCTGAACGAGTCTTCGTTTGGCCGGCTAACCATTCTGAGAGCAAATCGAATGCCCCATTGATTGTGCGATCCGACGAGTTGACGCGGTAGTTATCAGGTGCGAACGCGTCGAAACCTTCCAACCGAAGACCGAGCGCGTCTGAAACCGCGAAAATTTCGCGAGCCAATCCGAGCATCGGGGAGCGATTCTCGCTGATTACTTTCGACATATCTTCGTCGATGAATGAACTTGCAGTGAGCATGGCGCCAAACGCCAACTTCGACCACAGAAAACCGCTGACATTGCCACTGACGATCGGTGAGCCCCAATGGGCGAGATCCTCTGCAAGTCGATCAACACGAGTGCTCCTGCCTCCGGCAAATTCACCTAAGGCAATAGTTCCGATGCCGCCGTCCTGGATTACACCGGGCTCAAGCAGATCGGCGAACAGGTCCACGAAAGCAATCACCGTGCGGTCGGCTCCGATGTGTTTGGCGATCGTGGCCTCATTGAGACCATTTTGCAGGGAGGCCACATAGCCGTCGTTTCGAAGGCGCGGAGCAATCCACTCCATTGCGGACCCGGTTGCTTGTGACTTGACCGCCAGAAGCACCGGACCCAACTCGCTAGGAGCATCCGCGAGCTCGAAAGCTGGGATACGAGTTTCGAGGACACCGGAAGGGCTTTCGATCCTCATGCCCTTCTGGTGAATGGCAGCAATATGGGCACTGTCCGTATCCACAATCTGCACGGGCCTGCCAGCCAGAGCCAGGTGCGTGGCAAGTGTGCCACCGATGGCACCTCCGCCGACAACGGTGTAGATAGCTTCCCGGGTGGAAGGTGCAGTGGTCATTCGTTGGTGCTCGCTTTCGTCGCAGACCTTGTTGTTGGTTCGCCATCGATCTCGGTGCGTGTCTCCGGCCAGTGCACGGGGAGCTCGAGCGCTCCCGCCGCCGATCCTCCGTCGACACGCAGAATCTCACCAGTGATCCATTCCGCGGCGGGGGACGCAAGCCAGAGGACAGCTCTAGCAATGTCATCGGGCCGCCCCTTCCTCCCGAGCGGATTGGCCGATACCTTGGATACATACTCATCGGTGAGACGGTTGAGTTCGCTGTCAACGACGACGAAACCCGGGGCAACAGCATTGACTCGGATGCCCACAGGACCAAGTTCCAGTGCGCACGACTTGGTGACCATCTCCAAGGCAGCTTTCGACGTTGTATAAGGAGCGGCTCCCGGTCGCGCCCGGAGGGCAGCACCCGAAGATATGTTGACGACCGCGGGGTATCCGATGGGAAGCCTGTCGCCGAGATTGCCCATCCTCTTCGCGAACTCAACTGTCAGCAGTTGCGGCGCTCGAACATTGATTGATTGGACTGCATCCCAGATCTCAGCAGTGATGTTGAGAAGTGGTACCGCGGGATAGACCCCGGCGGAATTGATAAGGACGTGAACTTGACCGAAGGCAAAAGCGGATTCGATCACCGAGGCTGGAGCCTGGGGCTCACGCAGATCCGCGGTGATGGTATTGATCTCGGTGCCATCTCGGCGAAGATCCTCTGCAGCCGAACGGAGTGCCTCGGCATCGAAGTCCACGACAGTCAGACGAGCGCCCTGTTCGGCGTACTGATGGGCGATTTCCTTGCCGATTCCGCTCGCAGCACCTGTGATGAGGACGTGAGGCTTGAATGTCTCGTTCATGCGAGCTTCTTTCCTTTCGTCTCGGGCATTGTGAGGTAGACGGCCAAGCCAACTGCGGCCGCGGCCGCACAATAGATCCACACCTTGTCTCCGATTCCGGCATCGTTCATCCAAGTGATGACATAAGGCGCAGTTCCACCGAAGATGGCGACGGCCAGAGCATAGGGAAGTCCAATGCCAGTGGCGCGCACCTCGGGCGGAAATTGCTCGGCCATGATTACCGCACAGTTGGCTGAATACCCGAGCAACAGTGTCATTCCCACAATTTCCACAGCAAGGAAGATCCAGAAGTTGTTCTCGAGAATATTGAGCAACGGAAATGCCAGAATCAGGAACCCTGCAGCAAATGCTGACATCGTCGGCTTACGGCCGATCTTGTCCGAAAGGACCCCAGCGAATGGAAGCATGCAGATGAAAAACGCGATCGCGATGAAATTCGCAGTCAGCGCCAAGTTGAGGGGGAGGCCCGTGGCGACGTGGGCGTAAGTCGGGAGGTAGGAGACCCAGATGTAGTAGAGCAAGGTGCCGGCAATCGTAATGCCGAAGACACGAGCCACTGCGCCCGGGTACTTAACGAACATGGTGAGATAGGAGCTCTTCTGCTTAGGCTCGGCGTCTCGGGCCGCCTTGGTGGCTTCAAACGATTCGGATTCAGCGACGTTTGTGCGCAGCCACAGACCGAACAGGCCGAGTAGTGCACCGAGGGCAAAAGCAAGCCGCCAACCCCAAGAGTCGAGAGCCTCCGAATCGAGTGCTGATGTGATGACCGCTCCGATGCCGGCAGCGATGAGGCCGCCGGCTCCCACCGACACCTGTTGCCAGGATCCGGCAAAGGCGCGGCGTTTCGGTGCTGCTGCCTCAACCATGAACGCCGACGACGCTCCGAACTCACCACCTGCAGAGAACCCCTGCAGCATGCGAGCCAACACGAGCACGATCGGAGCGAAGATGCCGATCATCGAATAGTCGGGAGTGATCGCGATGATGAGGGAAGCTCCGGCCATCAGGCCGATTGTCAGAGCCATGCCCTTTTTGCGACCATGGCGGTCGGCGTAATTGCCGAGCACTGCTGCTCCGATGGGACGCATGATGAAACCGACGGCAAAGACGGCCAGCGTAGCCAGAAGTGCGGCGGCAGGGTCACCACCTGGAAAGAAGTGGACAGCAAAGACCGACGAGAACGTGGTGTAAATCGCCCAGTCGACCCACTCGACGGTGTTGCCGACGGCGCCGGCCAACAGTGCCTTGCGGCCCTTTTTCGACAGTTTTGTGTCATGCGGCGGTTGGGGCTGTGGTGTTTCAGTAGACATGTTGTGTCCGCGCTTTCAAAATATGCGGGGAGCTCCGGAGTTTCCGGAGACGCCAAAGATGCGGATCAGATGGTCCGTGATGAGCGTTAAGGTCTGAGGCGTTTGGTAGTCAGCCTTGAGTTGTCAGGATGAATTTGGTTCGCAGATGGTCTGCGAGCTGGGCATGCGTGCCGAACCAGACATTGTCGAAAGTGCGGATGTGTGAAAGCAGCCGGTCGACCATTGCGAGACGAGATCTGTGTCCGCTGATGTGCGGGTGCAGGGTCAGCTCGAATACACCGCCGGCGGCATGCGCAGCTTCGAATTCGTCGACCCAGATTCGCTCAACATCGTAGGGGGAGAGATGGGGACGGAGGCCGCCGAAGCGATCCATCATGAAATAGGGTGCGTCGTCCCTGATCCATTCGACGGGGATCTCAATGATTCCCGTCGGTGCGCCATCAGCGTTGAGCTCATAGGGCTCGTCATCGGCCATGAGCGATGAGTCGTAGCTGAAACCTAGCTCTTTGATGACTTTTAACGTGGACTGCGAGAAATCCCACGACGGTGTGCGTATACCGCTCGGACGAGTGCCGCTGAGCTTTTCGAGTACGTCGGCGGCCCGGCTGATGAGGTCGAGTTCCGCTTCATAGGGCAAGGCGGTGTTGCGCTCGTGAATCCACCCGTGCACGGCAACCTCGTGGCCGCCGGCAACATATCCTTCGATGTCCTGGGGGTGAAGGAGGGCCGACACTGCAGGCACGTAGAAGCTGGTGGGCACCTCGTGACGGGCAAGCATGTCGAGAATTCTCGGTACGGCTGACCGACTGCCATATTCGCCCTGCGCCAGGGAGCCTGGCGAGGTTTGTCCGTCTCGCAGATAGGGGGTCTCATGATCGGAATCGTAGGCAATGAGAACGGCACATTGAGCTTCCTCCGGCCAACGCCGCGAGACGTCTGTGTCGACCAAGCTGCGTCCGGCACGTACGCGGTTGACTTCAGAGCGCCACTGCTCCTCAGGCCACTGCCACGGCTCAGTATTGGGGCCCGTGGATGAAGGGTTTTGTAAGGACATCGATTCTCCTTTGTGGTGTTGCCTCGGCAAGGACGTGCGGGCCATTCCGTGCGACCTTGCCGAGGCTGAGTGGACGTTATCGGTTTGTCACGTATGTGGCTGGAGGTATTCAATTGGATCCAACGGCAGGCCTGCGGTTGCGTAGACTCCCGATTCGATCGCCGTCCAAACACGCTTATGAGTAGTGGTTTGGATAGAGAATTCCGCGCTGCGGATTCCGGGCAGGGAGCCGAGAACCTTTGTGGAATAGTGGAACAGCTCGGTGCGGTCACGAACGATGAACTGTCCGGCTAGGCTGAAACTTCCGGTTGTTGCGGTGAGGTATTTCGTGGATGAGTGTTCCGATAGAGCGATCGCTGTTTCGGTGAGATGCTGAGGCTCGACTTCCAGCCACAGGAGAAACTCGGTGGCGAAGCCCAATCGTTCCGGTTCCACGAGTATCCGAAAGTCGAGGAGGCCATTTTCTTGGAGTTGATCAATGGTCCGAGTTGCAGTGTTCTCAGATTTGCCAATCGCCTTGGCGAGGTCGCCCAGCGAAGTCCGGCCGTCGTGCATGAGCATTCCCAGAACCTTCGCTTCAGATTGGGACAGCTCGATTGGTGGAGCTGGTTCAGTCTTCACCGAAGCCAATCGCGTAGGCTCGTCCGTCTCGCGCGGCGGCGCCCAGTCTTGACCGGAGGCGAACGCGTGAGTGAGGAGGAGCGTCTCTACTGTCGCTGCAGTTCCCTCGGTGATTTCTGCTACGAGCATGCTGTGGTCTGCATTTGAAGGAAGTACCATTTCTGCCGCAATGTCGACGGACCCGAGAAGTGTGTTGAGGGATCGAACTTCCTTCCGTGACTTGAGCCGGGGAATGAGTACGTCCAGGTCTCTGTGGGCGTTGGAGATGCGCATGTAGATCGGCGTTCCCAAACCGAGCCGAGCAACGTCGGTTGCTCCAATCACTCGAATTACGCCCTGATTGTGCATGGTTTCGTAGCGTCGGCGAACGGTTGCCGCTGACATTCCGACTTGATCTGCAACCCTTGCCCATGGTGCGCGGCCATCGCGATGAAGGACATCGACGATGGCTCTGTCGATCGGATCCAGAACGCCGACTGATCGTGTGTTTTGATTCACAATCTGATCATATTCGCCAAATATGCAAAGTCAATAGATTGTTTCCTTCAAAAAGACATATCCATGTGGCAGATTTCGAGATCCCGCGGCTGATGCTTGAAGGGTGCACACATTCTTAGTGGGTGCTGGTTGGTTCAACTGAACGTCGGCGACGCTGACGCTGTACCCATCTAGCATTCACGTCGCGTCTACCCAGACATCATCCGTTCATTGCTCGGGTTGCTTAGGGTTGTCCGCAATACACTGCACCATCGGCCGCTCGAGCCTGCACCGAGTCGCCAACTCTGAGGAGTCCCCGCCATGCCAATCACCCTCGCAAACCACACCTCCGAGGCCGTCACCCACACCCGGGTTCCGCCTCTGGTCATCGCGCATCGTGGCGCGTCAGCCGACTATCCGGAGAACACGATCCCGGCCTTCGTCGCCGCCATCGACCAGGGCACCGACATGCTCGAGATCGACGTGCACATGAATGCTGACGGAGAACTCGTCGTCATCCACGACGTCACCGTGGAACGGACGACGGATGCCCGCGTCGCCCATCCTGACCGCACGGACTACAGCGTGAAGTCCATGACCACAGCAGAGATCGCCAGCCTCGACGCGGGCAGCTGGAAGTCTGAATCGTTCGCCGGCGTCCGGGTCCCTCACCTCGCCGAGGTGCTCGATCTGGTGCACGTGACCCGCACCGGGCTGCTCCTCGAAGTCAAACACCCCACCCGATACCCGGGATTCGCCCAGGCGCTCGTTGAATCTCTGACCGCATCCCCCGACTATCTGGACCGGGCATTGGCGGCGGGGATGCTCGTCGTCCAGTCCGGTGACTGGGCCTTCATCCGTGAGTTCCACGCGCTGGCACCGGAGATCCCCGTCGGGGTTCTGGGGCGGCCCTGCCCGGACGAACTGCGCGACTTCGCCACCTGGGTCGATCAGGTCAATCCCCAGTACATCGCGGCCGATGCCACCTTCCTCGGCCATGTCCACGAGCTGGGGATGTCGAGCCTGGTGTGGACCGTCGACAGCGTCGAAGACATGGAGAAGGCTGTCGACCTCGGTGCCGATGGCATCATCACCAACAGGCCCGACCGGCTCGTCGCGGTCGTCGAAGACCTCTGAGGTCAGCGCGCCGAGGCGAGCACCAGGTCCGGGATGACTCGGGAAAGAACGGATCCGAGGGAAGGCAGAGTGTGTCTCAAGACAGCCGACGTCTCGCCGCTGCCACAGAGACGAGCAGAGCCACTGCGCCGATGGGGAACCCCAACGTGGCTCCCGTCCAGAACATCCTGCCGCCGTCGCCAAGAGGATAGAAGCCCACGAGCAGACCTGTCGAGAGGTTGCACAGATGCATTCCGCAAGCCAGGGTGACGAAGCCGAAGACTCGGATGACCAGAGACCAGCCGAACGATAAGGCGTGGAACTGCACACGCCCAAGCAGGAACACTGCGGCGACCATGCCGATTCCGGAGCTCAGGGCGATCGGTAACTCCGTCCGGAACCATGAGGGCAGTGCAGTCGGATCGAGGACTCCGAACTTCGGCAGGAGGCAGCAGACTGCGATCACCACACAGACAAGAAGCACGGCAACTGCGCCGGCTG
Organism: Brevibacterium sp. UCMA 11754; assembly: GCF_021532275.1. Taxonomy (GTDB): domain Bacteria; phylum Actinomycetota; class Actinomycetes; order Actinomycetales; family Brevibacteriaceae; genus Brevibacterium. Next base: position 427,094 of record NZ_JACBOT010000001.1, on the reverse strand, counting down.
TCGGGCGGCCCGCCACCTCAGGCTTGCGTACCACTGCGACGAGGACCCCCGCGATGACGAAGGGGAACACGAACATGCCGATGAGTGTGACAACTTCTCCGAAGGTCAGAACCATCAGTTCCGGCATCGGTCGTTCGACGCGTCCGACCACCTCGGCGATGCCGGAGATTCCGAAGATTGCAATGCTGAGCACGGTGACGATGCTGCGCGGGATCGGCGAGAGCTCGCGCGCGACGACGATGGCGGCGGCGCCGGCCACACAGGCCAGGACGAACATGGCGATTCCGGTGGGCAGGCTCTGGGCGAAGTAGTAGTTGGATGAGGCGACCATGAGTGCGCAGTAGCCGATCCAGGCGACGAAGTGAACGACGAACGCGAGTGCGACCACCGTGAAGCGCATCGGGGACGGGCCGCCGCTGAGTGCAGGATTCTGGTCCTCGGCGGCAGCTGTCCCAGGACTTTTCGTCTGCGAATACGTCTCCTCATCCATGGTGGAATCATCCCATAGAACCACATGGTATTTAACCACTTGGCTTGTCGATAAGAGGACGGCTCCGATCAGTGGTCGACGCCACGGTCAGGGCCGGTGGAATGAGACGCCGGTTCTCAGGTCGGGCCTCCGAATGAGACGCTGGGTCCATGGCCAATGAACTCACGTCGTCCACCAGTCCCTACCTTCGCGCCCACGCCGACAATCCCGTCGACTGGCGGATGTGGACGAAGGGCAACCTCGCCGAGGCGGCCCGTCGTGACGTGCCGCTGCTCATCTCGATCGGGTACTCCACGTGCCACTGGTGCCACGTCATGGCCCACGAATCCTTCGAGGACGAGGCCATCGCGGCCATCATCAACGAGAACTTCCTGCCGATCAAGATCGACCGGGAAGAACTCCCGGACATCGACTCCTATTACATGAACGCCCTCCAGGCGATGCGCGGCCAGGGCGGCTGGCCGATGACGATCTTCGCCACGCCCAAAGGCAGTCCCTTCTACGCCGGGACGTACTTCCCGCCGGCACCGCGGGGGAACCTGCCCGCGTTCACACAGGTGCTCGCGGCCGTGTCACAGTCGTGGACGGAACGCCGCGCCGAGGTGACCGAGATGACCAAGCGCATGGATCGTGGGCTCGCCGATATGGCCAGTGCAGTCTCTGACGCGTTGCCCGCCGAAGCCGCCTCGGAACTGCTCAGTGCCGAGGAACTCGACTCGGCAGCCGAGTCCCTGCTCGACTCCTATGACCCCGCGTGGGGTGGGTTCGGCAAGGCGCCGAAGTTCCCGCCGCTGATGAACCTCATGCAGCTCTTGGCCACGTTCGTGCGCTTGGGTGGGACCGCCTCGGCGAGGGATGGGGCTCTTGCTCCTGGAAAGGTCGACAGGGTGGGAGCCGATGGCCATCTCGAGGGCGAGCTCGTCCTCGACTGCCTCATCGCGGTGCGCAGCACCTTCGCACGGATCGCGAGCGGCGGCATGCGTGATCAGGTGCGCGGCGGCATTGCCCGCTACAGCGTCGACCGGCAGTGGTTCGTGCCGCACTTCGAGAAGATGCTCTACGACAATGCGCTCTACCTGCGCGCCGCCGTCCAATGGGCGAAGGTCGAACGCGCGCTCAACCCGGATTCGAAGTGGCTGGCGCTCGCCGAACGTGAGGTCACCGACACCGCGAATTTCCTCAACACAGACATGTCCGACGGGGACCGATTCATCGCCGCGCTCGACGCGGACTCCCTCAACGCTGACGGCGTGCTGGAAGAGGGGTCCGCCTACGTCGTGACACCCGAGGAGTTCGCCGAGGTGGGGCAGGAGGGGCTGTTCCAACTCGTCGATTCGCCGGCCGCCGCAGAGCTCTCCGGTTCCGTCGTCGCCGCCATTCGCATCATCGACTGGTTGGGCATGGACGACGTCCCCTTCGACAAGAAGCATCCCGCGCCGTGGGCCACCTCGGCGACGGCCGCGCAACGATCCGGGCTCAGAGAATTGCTGGAGCAGCGGTCCCAGCCCGCACGGGATGAGAAGACGATCACCGAATGGAATTCACTGGCAGTCACGGCTCTGGCCGAAGCGGCGCTGTACACCCGTGCCACAGACGGCACGGACGGGACGAGAGTTGCCGGGGCTTCCGCAGGCACGGACGCGTCGGTGAGCTGGGGGAGTGCGGCAGTCCATCTGTGGGACGCGATGCTGGCGCGCTTCGGCGACTCCGGTGCAGGCATTGACCGCGACTCAGACGTGAGCGCCGATTCCGGTACCGATTCGAGGCTCAACGTCCGACGCAGCTTCACCGGTGACACGCCGGGACCAGGCCAGGCCGGACTCGCTGACTGGGCACAGTTCATCACTGCCGGCATCACAGTTCGACAGCTGCCGGGGGCGTCCGTGCAGGTGAGTGACCTGGTGTCGTTGAGTGCGACGATGTTCACGGACTTCACTGCTGAAGGGGAGACGCTCGAGATCTTCGACTCAATGGGCGACGAGATCCTGAGTGTGAGAGCCTCCGATCCGGTGGATAACACGGTGCCCTCCGGCAGGTCTGCCGCAGCAGAGGTGGCGCTTCTGCTCGCAGAGCTCGGTGTCGACAGCAGTGCTGGAAACGGTCCGGAAGGTCCACTGAGTACCGGTCAGCTCTTGGACCTGCGAGACAGGCTTCTCGGCGTCTATCGGGCGCTCGCCGGACGTGCTCCGCGCGGCTGCGGTCACGCGCTGTGGCAGTCCGAGCGGACGCTCAACCCGGTACGGGTCGCCACTCGTGATGCTGAGCTGAGCGGCATCGCCGCCCGACATCCAGCGGTCACGCTGCTGACTGATTCGACCGGAGTCCCCGACGAGGAAGGATCAGAGGTCGACGTGCCCGAGGGCACCGCTATCGTCTGCCGCGGAATGCAGTGTTCATTGCCGGTGCGCACAGCGGATGAACTCGCCGAGCAGCTCGACGGGTAGCCTCAAACTTCAGCCGCGTCAGCTCCAGGTCAGGCGTTCGAGTCCTGACAGGACGAGGTCGAGGCCCATGACGAAATCCGATGCCTCGTCGAGTTTGTCGAACTCGCCGAGCACGGAGTGCACGAAGGGGAAGTCTTCTTCACTGAAACTTGCCCAGTGGTCGATCTGAGCGGTGTATTGGGCTTCGGGGTCTTTCAGTGCTTCGCGGTCGATCGCCCGCTGTGAGACCTCTGCGCCCATGCCCGAGGCATAGTTGGCGACGACCATAGACGCCTGGAGCTGTCTGGTCAGGTCCAGTTCCGTCTTCTGCAATGCCTGACCGACCAATTCCCAGTAGCTCAGCGAATTCTGCTCATCGGGGCCCGCTTTGATGAGTTGAAAGGCCAGCCACGGGTGGTCGAGCATCTGGACGAACAGACACAGCGCAAGTCGCCGAATCCGAACCAGAGCTTCGGCTGTGGCGGCACTCGTGCGCTCATCGGGCACAGGCAGCGGATATTTCGCGAATTGCTCCGGATGCGGCTGACCGGCGAGTTCGAGTTCCTCGGCCTCGTCCAATGCGCGTCCCAGAAGCTCATCAGCGACGATGGCCATGAGCTGGTCCTTGCCTGAGGCGTACCAGTAGAGACTGGCCACGCCGCTGTCGAGCTGTGCGGCCAGCCCGCGCAAGGTCATCTTCTCGGCCCCAACGGCGTCGAGCGTGGTGATCGCGGCCTCGATGATCTGCTCCAGCGAGAGGGACGTACGTGTGCGCGCCACCCCACGACCACCTCGGCGTCGGGGAGGGCTGCTTCTGCGTTGAGCGTCATTCGATGGATCACGAGGACCGTGTCTGCGTGAATTCGCGTTTTGATCGCCTCGCGGACGCGGGGGAGTCTCAGGTGCCATGCCTTGAATCTACCGAGAGACTTGCATTCAATCAAACACCGTTCTATTCTCGAACACAGTTCGATGTATCGAACGTCGTTCCATTGGCGAACATTGTTCGATCGCAATGTCCTTCACTCGCCGGCTCTCCAGCCGACCTTTCGACCTACCCGCGAAAGGACGTACATGTCCTCCTCCACCCCCTCGACCTCGTCCGACTCCTCACTCGCCGAGACTCAGAAACGCAAACCGCAGAGTCTCCGCGCGGCTTGGCCCGCGCTCGTCGCACTGTGCCTGACCATGCTCGTTGAGATGGTCGACAACTCGATCCTCAACATCGCCCTGCCCACGATCGGACGTGACCTCAACGCCGCTCCGACGGACCTGCAGTGGATTGTCGGCGCCTACTCACTGACCTTTGGCGGCCTGCTCATGGTCGGCGGCACAATGGGCGACAAACTCGGCCGCCGCCGTACCCTCCTCTTCGGGCTCGTTCTTTTCGGCCTCACCGGACTCTCGGTGCTGCTCGTCACCACACCGGCCCAGCTCATCGCAGTGCGGGCAGTGTCGGGAGTCTTTGCCGCGTTCATCGCCCCGCTGACCATGTCCCTGATCTTCCGCCTCTTCGACCGCGACGATCTGCGCACGAAGGCAATCGGCCTCATCGTGGTCGTTTCGATGATCGGTTTCGCCGTCGGCCCCACACTTGCCGGACTCGCAATCAGCAGCTGGCCCTGGCAGGCACTTCTGGTTGTCAATGCACCGGTCGCGGCCATCGCGTGGCTCGGCGTGCGCTTCGGGATCGCCAAAGACGACCCGGCCGACCGGCGTGAAGGCGGTGCGGACATCCTCGGCGGCATCCTCTCCGTGACCTCCCTCGGATTCCTCCTCTACGGCTTCACCGCCGGGGTCGAAAATGGTTGGAGCGCACCGCTGACAATCACCGTCTTTGCTGTCGGAACCGTCTCTCTCGGCGGATTCATCTGGCGCGAGAAGACCGCCAAGGACCCGATGCTCGATCTCAAACTGCTCACGCTGCCGACCGTGAGCGGCTCCGCGATTCTCCAGACTGCGACGATGATCGCCATGGTCGGCGTCATGTTCGTCTCGACCCAGCTCTACCAGTTCGCTTGGGGTTGGTCAGCACTCCAAGCCGGATTGGCGAACCTGCCGTTCGTTGCCGGAATGCTGCTCGCCGGCCCGTTCGTCGATCGCGCTGTTGCCCGTTACGGTCACCGCAAGACTTCGATCGGCGGTATCGCCCTCGTCCTCAGCAGTCTCGTGATCTGGATCTATGCCCTCTCTCACGGGTACATTTGGTGTGCGATCGGCATGCTCATCATGACTATGGGGATGCGGACGATCATGACGACCGGTGCCGTCGCACTCCTCGGCGCACTGCCGGAGACGCACACATCGATCGGATCGGCACTCAACGACACCGCTCAAGAGCTCGGCAATGCAGTCGGCGTTGCGATAGTCGGCACGATTATGGCCACGGCTCTCGGCAGCACAATGCCGCAGGGGGCGTGGGATTCGGCGACGGTTGCCGGCTTCGTGCACTCGCAGCAGATTTCGTTCACAGTCCTCGCCGGGATCGTGTTGGTGATGTCGGTCTTCGGCATTCGCACGCTGACCGATTCGACCGAGAGCGAGGAGCACTGAGCAGGTGCTCGAGTGCAGGTGCCCGGGAGTCCGTTTCGCACCCGAGCTCAGTCGACGAGGTGCAGCCCCCGGAAACGATTGAGCGCCGCCGCGATCTCCTGTGCACGGGGGCGGGCGACATGTCCCGGATGATCGCGGTTGCCGGTCAGGCCGTCGACCCCCTGTGCATCGAGCATGTCCTCGACCTCGGCCAGAGCCTCGGTGAGTGAGGTCTGGTCGTCGAAGATCTCGGCCATGTACTCGAGCGCCTCGGCGATGCCTGTCGTCTGCTGCGGGTCGACGAGCTGGGACACCGCGGTCAGATCGATGAAGGCCTTGCCGAACTGGACCTGGCCAAGTCCTTTCGCCTTCGCCGACTTCGTCTTCGAGCTGGGGCGCAGCGCCTTCGCGGTCGGGATTCGAGGTTGTGGGATGGAGAACGCGTCGTCGCTGTCATCGGCTGATTTCACCCCCACGAGTTCGTGTGCCTTCTCGGTGACTTCCTGCGGCACGTAGGCGTCGAGGGCGATGACATGGTCGGCGACCTCGAAGAATGCGCTCGATCCGCCGGCGACCAGCACCGTGGACACACCTCGGCGGGTGAACAACGGGCGGATACGGTCGACGAACGGCGTGATGGGCTCGCGGTCGGCTGGAATCAGCGCCCGCATCCGATCATCGCGGATCATGAAGTTCGTCGCCGAGGTGTCCTCGTCGATGAGCAGCGTGCGTGCACCGACCTCCACAGCCTCCACGAGGTTGGCCGCCTGCGACGTGGACCCGCTCGCATTCGTTGTGGTGAAGGCTCTCGTGTCAGTGCCGGATGGCAGATTGTTGATGAAGGGCGAGATGTCGTCGCCGGTCACGGCGCGACCGTCCTCGGCCCGGATGGAGGTGGCACTGGGTTCCGTGATGACCCACTCACGCCCGTCGCCGGCGATGTGGGGGTAGACGCCGCGTTCGAGGGCTCGCAGAATCGTCGACTTGCCGTGATAGCCGCCGCCGACGATGACCGTGACACCACGCGGGATTGCCATGCCGGTGAGCCTGCGTCCGCTCGAGAGCGTGAATGTGTGCTCGAGTGAACTCGGGCTGGTGAAAGGAACGGCGTGAGAATCCATCGGCATGTCAGAATCCCCGGTTCGCCTCGGCAGGATCGCGCCATTGCCGATGAACGCGAGAAGACCTTCCTCGCCGAGGTGGTTCTGCAGTTCCAGCTGATCCCGGTGGAGCTGGACATGATCGCGCAGATCACCGGCGTTGAGATTCGAGCCGATGAACATCGCCTCGGCCAGGGCCGGCACATCGCGGGTGAGGATATCGGCGGCCTGGTGGCCGAGAATCCGCCTGCCGCGGGCTGGGAGGTTGACGAGCAGTCGGGCTTCGAACCCGGAGTCGTCGATGACGACGTTGCTGCGCTCGAGCACCTCCTGACCGGGGCGGCCAAGGAGGATCGCGCTCCGATCGGATCGCTTGAGCCGTGTGTTGCCGACGCGGAAGAGGAAGTCGGCGGCCGCGATGCGATCTGCGCGTTCGGTGGTGAATTCAGTGGGGAACCCCGCCTCGGCGCGGTTGATCCTGATCCGGACCTTCGACGGTGAGGCGAAGGGATCGACCTGGACCCGGTCGATGAACACGGTGACCGGCCCGAACTCGTAGCTGCCACGGATCTGCTTGTAGTTTCCGTAGCTGCGGCCATCGAGGTTGTGCAGGGTGGATGCGAGATTCGATCGTGGGGAGTTCATCCGTGGAATGCTACTTGATTGAGGTCAACGCGGGCCAAGACGAGCCCCGTGCTTCGCCAGGACTTTGCCCAGTGCTTCGCGATCAGGCTCTCGGTAGCCTCACAATCAGTCGCGCGTGCGTCCCAGATAGAACTCTGCGGCGTTGTCCCAGCACACAGCGGTGAGCTCTTCAGGCGACAGGGCGTCACGGATGATGTCGAAATCTGTGTTCTCGAACGGTCGAGGGGCCCTGGTCGACGGCAGATCCGTGCCTACCATGAGTGCCGAGGGGTCAACGTCGACGATCGCTCGCATCGTGGCGGCAGGGTCGAGTTCGACCCGGCCGAAGCCTGTCGCCTTCACCTTGACGCCACGTTCGACCAGTTTCAGCAGCGCGGGCAGTCCGTCGCTGTGCATGCCGAAATGGTCGATGCTCACGGCGGGCAGTCCGGCGATGCGGTCGCTGAGATCCTCATCGATGCTGCGGGCATCGATGTACAGTTCCGAGTGCCACCCGGCGAGGTCATGGACCCGACGAGCCATATGTTCCATGTCGTCCAAGACTGCTGAGCCTCCACGGGCGACGTTGAAGCGCAGGGCCTTGATTCCGTCGCGGTCGAGCTCCAGGATGCGATCGTCGGACGTGTCGACGGGAAGTTGAGTGACGCCGACGAAATCGGGGCCAAGAGTGCTCAAGGCATCGACAAGGTAGCACTGGTCGAACCCTTGGAATGACCCGGCGACCACTGCTCCGCCGGCAATGCCCAGACCACTGATGCGCATCAGATAATCCTCGACCGCGAAGGGGTCCGGCAGGTAGCCGTTGTTCTCGACGAGAGGATGCTTGGGGTCGATGATGTGCAGGTGTGAGTCGAAGACCGGGGTCGGAGAATTCATGGCCCCAATCTACCCCGTATTCGGCAAGGTGTGTTTCATCGCAGAGGCCGACCGCCCGGTCGGCGAATGCGGAACCTGAACTGTTGAGCCCTGTCGTGTGTTGGGGTGCCCTGCGGCGAGGTGGGGACGCACTGCGACGAGGTGGGTGCGCACTGCCGTGAGACCGATGTCCCAGTCCCACCTATCGGCACTGCGAGTAACGATCTCGACAATATGACCGCTGGTCGGGACACGGGAGAGGCAGGTGAGCGGACGCTCGGTATATTGTGAGGTGGTTCACAACAGCCCCAGAGCAACATGGCTTGAGCATTATGACCCAGCATCCGAAAGGACAATGATGTCCGCACGTCCTTCCGAGGCGCCGCCTGCGAACCCGATACCGCAGACGAACGTCGACGAACTGATCGCGCAGTACGATGAGGAGCTTCCTCAGCGCACCCTGACACGCAGGCTCGACCTCGGCGTGGGGATCGTGTGTTTCGTCGTGTCACTGTTCGTTCTCAAACAGGTGTTCTTCCCGCTGACTCAAGGCAATCAGTACTACCTCATGTGGTTCCTGGCGTTCGTTCTGCCACTGGTCTTCATCTGCTACCGGCCAGGTTTCGGCCGCAAGAGCGATGTCGCCGACCAGGCCCTGGACGTCGCCGAGGCTGTCGACAGCGATGTCGCTGCCGGCAGCGACGTCGGCACTGGCAGCGGTGCGGCTGCTGACTCCACCGCGAAACCACGCACGAAGGCAAAGCGTCGGTCGAACGACAATCCGACGATCATCGACTGGGCGCTCGTCGTTCTCACCTTCCTCACCTGCGCCTACCCGGTGCTGCCCTTCTTCTCCGGCGGCTTCAACGAGTTCCTCAACCGGCAGGGCTCGCTGACCTCGCTCGACGTCATCATGGGCGGTGTTCTCCTCCTGCTTGTCCTTGAGGCGACGCGCAGAACCACCGGTCTGATCCTGCCGATCTTCTGCATCGTCTTCTTCCTTTACAGCTACTACGGCGCCTACATTCCGATCAGCTGGCCAGGATCCCACGCCGGCCAGAACTTCGACCAGATCGTCAACGCCCTGTACAACGATGCTTCCGGCTTCTACGGCATCCCCCTCGACGTCGCGGCCACCTACATCGTCCTCTTCACGATCTACGGAGCCGTCCTCGACAAGACCGGGGCGGCAAGCTTCTTCATCGACCTGAGCTTCTCACTATTCAAGAAGTCGAAGGCCGCACCGGGACGCACCGTCGCTCTCTCCGGCTTCCTCCTGGGCACGGTCTCCGGCTCCGGCACCGCCACTGCAGTCTCACTCGGTGCCGTGACCTGGCCTGTGCTGAAGAAGGCCGGCTACCCGAAGGAGAACGCGGGTGGAATGCTCGCCGCCTCCGGTATCGGTGCGATCCTCTCACCTCCGACCCTTGGTGCTGCCGCCTTCATCATCGCGGAGCTGCTCAACGTCTCCTACGGGCTCGTCCTGCTGTGGGCAGTGGTCCCGACCCTTCTGTACTACCTGGGCATCTTCCTCGCCATCGAAATCGACTCCCGCAAGATCGAGGTCGACTACACGCCGCCTCCTGGCTTGCGCGCGTGGCCCATCCTGAAGAGGGGCTTCTACCACTTCATCTCGTTGAGCATCATCGTCGTCTTCCTCTCCATGGGCATGGCACCCTCAAGGCGGTTGTCTACGCCACACTGGTGGGCATCGGCTTCGGGATCATCGAAGCCTCGGCGAACCGAAGACGATTCTCCTCGCGATCTGGGACGTCTTCTACGGGGCACTGTCCTCGGGCATCCGCTCGGTCCTGCCGGTGACCAGCGTCTGCGCGGCCGCAGGCATCATCGTCTCGACGATCACGAAGACCGGCCTCGGCCAGGTCATCTCCGACATCCTCATCAAGGGCGCGCAGGCATTGTCGACAGACCCGACCGCGGTCCTCATCTTCACCTGCATCTTCGCCGCCGTGGCCGTGACCATCCTCGGCCTGGCGGTGCCCGTGACGGCCTCGTTCATCATCAGCTGGGTCATCGTAGGCCCGGCACTGATCTCACTCGGTGTCCCAGAGGCAGCCGCTGCGATGTTCATCTTCTACTACGCCGTCCTGTCCGAGGTCTCACCCCCGACGGCTCTGGCGGCCGTCGCGTCCTCGGCGATCACCGGCGGCCGGGTCATCGCAACGATGTGGCAGGCATGCAAGTATGCAATACCTGCGTTCCTGGTCCCGCTGGCCTTCACCTTTACACCCGAGGGCGCGAGCCTTGTGGCCCAGGGCGGATTCATCGGCGCGGTATGGACCGGGCTCGTCTCCGCATTCGCCGTGGCAGCACTCGCCGCCGGTGCCGGTGGCTGGATCATCCGCCGTGCAGGCTGGCCGGAGCGCATCCTGTGCTTCATCGCCGCAGGAGCCCTGCTCTACCTCCAGCCCATGTCGATGATGATCGGGTTCTCTGCCCTCATCCTCGGCGTCATCGTTCACCTGCTGCTGCGTCGCAAACCGAAGCTCACCTCGGCGACTACCAGCGATATCGGATCCACCGAATCACACTCGACCGGATCTCCGGCCGAGTCCAACTGAGAAAGGGACGAAGTCCATGAAGCGAACAAGGATGTTCACAATCACGGCGTCAGCCGTTGCCGCGGTGCTGGCGTTGAGCTCATGCGGCGGTAAGCAGGAAGCCAAACCGGCAGGCGAGGGCGGCGGCGACTGCACCGCGGCCTCCGGGCAGATCACCGTCGCCACCGGAAACTCGACAGGCGTGTACTACGTCCTCGGCGGCGGACTGGCGCAGATCATCTCCGACAACTCCGATCTGAAGGCCACCGCAGCCGAGACCGGTGCCTCCGTGCAGAACCTGCAGCAGCTGTCATCCGGGGACTACGACGTTGCATTCTCACTCGCCGATACAGCGGCCGATGCGGTCAACGGTGACGCGGACTTCAAGAAGCCGGAGGACATCTCGGCACTGACGCGCATCTACTCGAACTTCACGCACGTGGTCGTGCGCAAGGACGCAGGCATCAAATCCGTCAAGGACTTCAAGGGCAAGACGATCTCCACCGGCTCGCCGAAGTCCGGCACCGAGGTCATCGCCAACCGCCTCATCGAAACGGCAGGACTCAAGAAGGACGATGTGACAACTCAGCGCCTCGACCTGACCAAGACCGTTGACGGAATGAAGGACGGCACGATCGACGGCATGGTGTGGTCCGGCGGGTTGCCGACGGCCGGCGTCACCGACCTCTTCACCTCGAACGGCAAGGACGTCGAATTCATCGACATCTCCAAGCTCGAGGACCCGATGAAGGAGATCAACCCGGTTTACGAGGTCGACGAGATCCCCGCCGACACATACAAGGGAGTGAAGGCCGTCAAGACCATCGTCACCCCCAACGTCCTCATGGTCCGCAACGACATGGACGAAGGCACCGCGTGCGCTCTGACGAAGCTGATCTATGACAAGAAGGCCGACCTGGAGAAGGTCCACGCAGCGGCCAAGGACATCAAGCTCGAAAACGCCGAGACACCTGACCCGATCAAACTCCATCCGGGCTCGAAGAAGGCCTTGGAAGAACTGAACAAGTAGACAGGTGGGCTGAATCGGAAGTTCACTGGGAGGGCTCCGGCGGTAGTTCCCAGTGACCGCCTCAGGCTGCGGAGCAGTACACAAGTTGCAACCCGTGTACTGCTCCGCAACCTGTTCATTTGAGTGTGGCGGGCGCGACGTCCACCGAGGTGCTGCACCTAAAGCTTCGGCGAGGTCCATTCCTCGGCGAGTATCGCGTAGGTGCAGCCGTCGAGCCAACCGTGGTCGGCGTGTCACGAGTCGCGGACTCCGTACTGTTCGAGCCGCATGCCCGACTTCTCGAGTACGCGTCGGGAGGCATGGTTGTCGGCGAAGCAGCCCGCAGTCACTCGTCGCAGATGGAATTCGTCGAAAGCCAGACCAAGCATCACTCCTGCGATTCGACTGGCGAACCCTCGACCGCGGTGGCGAGGATCGACCAGATAGTCGATGCCTGCCTCGCGGCTGCTGTAGGCCTCGGGATCCCCATGGGTCTGGCCCATGCCGTCGACGATCCACAGCGACCCTGAGGCGACCACCTCATCACCGAGCCACGCGATGACAACATGCTGCAGAGGATTGGTGAGGCTGCTCAGCCATTCCTTCTTCAATGAGTCGGGGTTGATGCGCGTTTGGATCAGCCATTCCGTCACCGCTGGATCATTGCGCCAACGCAATACGGCATCGACGCCCTCGGGATCAGGCAGAGACAGCGTGAGAGAGCCCACGCTGCGGGGCCATTCTCCCGGCGACACCGGCAGCTCATGCGGCAACATCAATCCAGGTTACGCTTCGCGGAAACTCCCCGGACTGCCCCGCAAGAACGACTCAGCTCACCCTCGCGGCTCCGCGCTCACCCCTGCAGGAACGCCTTCGCAGCCGCACCCAGCGCCACGACATCCTCGATGGCGACCATTTCGCGGGCCGAGTGCATCGAATACAGTGCCGGGCCCACATCGACGGTGGTCATGCCGAGGCGGGTTGCGGTCAGCGGGCCGATCGTCGACCCGCAGGGCATCGCGTTGTTCGACACGAAGTTCTGGTACTCGACACCGGCCGCCGCACATGCCTGCGACCAGGCGGCGGTGCCCACCGCGTCCGTGGCGTAGCGCTGTTGGGCGTTGAGCTTCAGCAGCGGACCGCCGCCGAGGCGGGGGCGGACATGAGGGTCGTGACGTTCCGGATAGTTCGGGTGGGCCGCATGCCCCGCGTCGGAGGACACACAGATCGACGAGGCCAGTGCAGCCAAGTAGTCGCTGCGCGTCGACCCTGGGACCAGGGAGGCGATGATGCGCTCGGTGACGTCGGCGAGGAAGGGCCCGCAGGCACCGGAGCGTGAACTCGACCCGATCTCCTCATGGTCGAACCCGGCGAAGAGCGCGACGGAATCCAGCGACGCAGCATCGACCTCGACCAACGCGGAGACACCTGCGTGGACAGACAACAGGTTGTCCAACCTCGGCGCGGCGAAGAACTCCTCCTGGGCACCGAAGAGCCCGGGGGACTGAACGGGGATCGTGTAGACGTCGTGTCCCACGACCTGCTCCGGATCCACCTCGGCGAAGGCGGCGAGAATCTCGATGACTTCGGCTTCAGCCAGACCTGCCAAGCCGATGATGGGGGTCGTGTGGCGCTGCTTGTCCAGCGTCAGGCCGTCATTGACCTGGCGGTCGAGGTGGATGGCCAGCTGTGGGATGCGCGCGATGGGCGGGGTCTGCGCGAGGACGGCGGAACCGTCGGCGAGGCTGAGCTGCCCAGCCAGCGCGAGCTCCCGGTCGAGCCACGAGTTGAGCAGCGGCCCGCCGTAGATCTCGACGCCGATCTGGCGAGTTCCCTCAGCGGTGAACTCCTCGCCCGGCTTGAGCTTGAAGGCTGGGGAGTCCGTGTGAGAACCGAACACGCGAAAGCCGGGAACCGTGCCGGGCAGTCCACCCGAGTTGCTGAAAAGTTCACTCGAATCGCTGGACGCTTCATCCGCGCCGGCGGCGGAGGCACCGACTTTGCTTGCCGGAGTCCGCCATGCGATGATCGCACCGTCACGAATGACATAGTGGCTCTGGCCAGGCTCGAGAGACCATTTCTCGCGCTCATCGAGTCGGAGGAAACCTGCGGCCTCAAATCGTGCAGCCGCCGTCGCGGTGGCATGATAGGAACTGGGAGAAGAACTGATGAAGTCTGCCAGATCGGCTGCGACCTGGGTTTTCGTACGTGGTCTCACGGGCGATGCACTCATTTTCACAGCCTATCGTTTGCGGTAGCTTTGGCCACAAGGGCATTGGTTTTCGAGGCCGCGTCGACACGTCAGCGGGTGAGGGGGCTGGTGCCTCAGGAGCCATCGACCGCTCGGGCTGCGCCGACCATCACCCGAGAACCAGCGCCGTGAACCAGCGCCGTGAACCAGCGCCAAGAAACAATGCAATGCAAGGAGTGTTCGAAGTGAACCAGTTCGTGACCGAATGGAACACCTGGCGGGATTCGAGGAACTCGGCACTTGCGACTCCCTTCGGCTGGCTGAGCGTGTCCGGTCTGCACTGGCTCGAAGACACGACGACCTGGCCCGACGCTCCCGGCACCTTCACCGTCGACGATGACGGGTGGGTCAGTGTGGCCCTTGAGCCTGGGATCAAAGCCGGTCCCGCTGCCGCGACCTTCGACCTCATGAGCAAGTCCGCCGAGGCGGGCCCGAACACCAATGCTGCGTCTCCTTCCAGCTCGGCTTCGGTGCCGAGCGACACCACGATTCTGCCGAAGATTACCGAGATCGCAGGGCCCGAGGTGCGGGTCGAAGAGAACGGATTCAGCGCGAAGCTGCCGACTGGTGGGTCCCTCCAATGGTTCACAGTCGGCAATGTGCTCTACGAACTCATCGACCGTGCCGGACGCATCGGAATCCGGGTGCGCGATTCCAAGTCGCCGCTGCTGGGCAAGTTCTTCGAAGTTCCCGTCTTCGACCCGAATCCCAGCTTCGTGTTCCTCGCCAAGTTCACTCCCTTCGAGAAACCTGAAGTGCACGAGATCAACACGGCGCAGGACGACCTGAACGTGCTGACTCCGGCAGTAGGCACCGTCTCCTTCACAAGTGAGGCAGGCGAGGTGAAGCTCTTGGCCACAGGCAACCCCGCCAGCGGGCTGCAGCTCGACTTCCACGACTCCACGAATGGCGTCTCCACACCCGCGTGGAGGACCCTCGACCTGGGTGTGCCGAACCATGACGGCTCACTGGTCGTCGACTTCAACCGAGCCGTCAACTACCCGTTCGCGTTCACTGCCTTCGCCACCTGCCCGGCGCCGATCGAGGGCAACATCGTTCCCTTCGAGGTCACCGCGGGGGAGCGTACCCCGCCGTTCTACTTCTCGGAAGCCGGCATCAACGTGCCGTTCCTGTTCTACGTGTGGTGGGACGAAAAGAGCGCCGAGGTGACCCGGCCGTGGTACGCCCGCTTCGGACTCGACACCACGCTGCTCAACCCGAACCACGAACACAGCGCTCAATCGCTGGTCGGCTTCGACGGCGTCGCCATGTCCGGAGGCGATGTCGCGCCGCTGACGCGCAAGGCGAGGTCGCGCCTGATCAAGGTCGCGACCGAGGCCCTGACCTCCCGCATCCCCGTGATCGGCATCGGCGCGTATGCCGAGTTCGTCATCCGAGCCCAGCGCGAACTGCGCGAATCCGAGGGGTACGTCGACGGCATCGAGGAAGAGTACGCGGGTACCGACGGCAAGCTGCTCATCGTGATGAATAATGAGCTGACGCCGCAGAACGCCGGATTCGACGTTGCGCACACCGATGCGAGCGGACTCATCTACATCGAGATGTCCTACGATATCCCGCTGGAGTCGGACTTCGAGGAGATCGAAGAGTTCGAGGCGGCCATGGAGTCGAACGCCCCGATCGCCAGCTGGGAAGAGTTCGACTACCGCATGGTCTGCCTCATCCGCCAGCACCGCTGAGCAACACCACCACTGAAAGCGCACCACCACTGAACGCGCAGCGCCGCTGAGCGCCGATACTCTCCCACAACTACCTGACGGCGGCCCAGATACCTCGCACAAGGTATCTGGGCCGCCGTCAGGTAGTTTTAGTGGGCAAACCCGGCCAGTAAGTCCAGCTCGCCTGCCTGGCAGGGCAACCTGCTCACCAGATGGTGACGCGCTCCTCAGGGGCCAGGTACATGCCTTCCGACTCGCCCACGCCGTAGGTGTCGTGGAAGGCGGTCATGTTCTTCACGACCTGGTTGCAGCGGAATTCCTCCGGTGCGTGGGGGTCGATGCTCAGCCGTCGCACGCGCTCCTCGGTGCGCATCTTCGCCCGCCAGGCCTTGGCCCAGGCTTCGAAGAACGTCGCGGCCTCGTCGGAAGACGGCACCCGACCCAACTCCAGCTCGAGTGCCTTCCAGCCGATGGACAGTCCGCCCAGGTCGCCGATGTTCTCACCCACGGTCAGCGCGCCGTTGACATGCTGTGATGATTCGAGGCCGGCCGGAACCAGGGCCTCGTACTGGGCGATGAGGGCGTTGGTGCGCTCCTCGAAGCGCTCCCGATCCTCGGCCGTCCACCAGTCGACGAGGTTGCCGTCGCCGTCGTAGCGCGAACCCTGGTCGTCGAAGCCGTGGCCGATCTCGTGGCCGATGACCGCGCCGATGGCACCGAAGTTCGCCGCCACATCACCGGAGGCGTCGAAGAACGGCGGCTGCAGGATCGCGGCCGGGAAGACGATCTCGTTCATCACCGGGTGGTAGTAGGCGTTGACGGTCTGCGGCGTCATCAGCCACTCAGTCCGGTCGATCTCCTTGCCGATGCGCTTGATCTGGCGCACGTGCTCCGCGCGGGAGCAGCGACGTACATTGCCGACCAGGTCCGAGGAGTCGATCGCGGCCGGGTATTCGCGCCACACCTCGGGGTAGCCGACCTTCGGCGTGAACTTCGAGAGCTTGACCAGGGCCTTCTTCTTCGTCTCCGCGCTCATCCAATCGAGCTCGTTGATCGACTTGTCATAGGCCTTGATGAGCATCTCGACGAGGTGGTCGATCGCGTCCTTGGCAGCCGGTGGGAATTCCTGTGCGACATAGAGTTTGCCCACAGCCTCGCCGAGGAGGCCCTGCACCAGTCCGACACCGCGCTTCCAGCGCTCCCGCAGAGCAGGGGTGCCCGAGAGGGTGCGGGCGTTGAAGTCGAAGTTCTCCTCGACGATCTCATCGGTCAGCAGCGAGGCCGTGTCCGAGAGGACGGAGAAGCGCAGCCAGGTCTTGATCGTCTCGATGTCGGTGCGCTCCCACACCTCGGCCATGCCGGTGACGAAGGAGGGCTGGCCGATGACCAGGTAGGTCAGTTCACCGTCGACGTCGGCGGCCAGCGAAGAGAACCAGGAGTCGAAGTCGAAGCCGGGGCCCAGCTTGCGCAGCTCATCGAGGGTGAGCTTGTTGTAGGTCTTCTCCGCCTCACGGCAGGCGACCCGGTCCCAGTGGTGGCGGGCAAGGGCGGTTTCGAACGCCATCACCTTGGCGGCCACCTCGGTGTCGGAGATTCCGCTCTTGGCACCGATCCCGCCGAGGGCGGACATCTTCTTCACGTGCTCGACGAACTTCACACGCACCTCGGCGTGGTCATCGTTGAAGTAGTAGTCCTCGTCGGGCAGGGAGATGCCGGCCTG
The DNA here is from genome assembly GCF_021532275.1 of Brevibacterium sp. UCMA 11754. Lineage (GTDB taxonomy): Bacteria > Actinomycetota > Actinomycetes > Actinomycetales > Brevibacteriaceae > Brevibacterium. The sequence goes on along the minus strand of NZ_JACBOT010000001.1, from coordinate 409,829 downwards.
AACGAGGTAGAGGGCGTAGATGTCGGAGTCCTTCGCATCGGCGGTGACGTAGCCGCCGAGGACACCGCCGACGCCTTCGGTCTCGAGGCGGCCGAGCAGATTCGCCAGCTCGGATTTGTCCTCGGCCGCGTCGATGGCGGCGAAGGAGGAATCGAGGGGAGTGACTCCGAGCGAGTTGATCTGGTCGAGATCCATGAACGAGGAAAACACGTCCGCGACCTTCTGGCCTTCGCTGCCCGGCTCCTGCGGGGCGTCGGAGACGGCGGTGATGATGTCGCGGACCTTGGTCTCTGCGGTGTCGAAGAGTTCGCGCATCGCGCCGTCGCCGGCACGGTCGTCGGGGATGGTGAACGAGTCGATCCATTCGCCGTTGATGTAGCGGAACAGATCGTCCTGAGGGCGCGCCGAAGCGTTCGATGTAACAGATGTCATGGTGCAACAGTATCGTGATCAACAAGGACAATGGTCAGGATTTTCCGATGCGCATGCGCTGGTGGCCCACCGCAGCTGTGGGTATCGGGTCGATGAGGAGGAACGCACAATGGCGGCATCCGTGGTGTTCGTGTGCACGGGCAATATCTGTCGTTCGGTCACGGCCGAACGCGTGCTCCAGAGCCACCTGGAACGAAGCGGCGCCGAGGCGGTCGTGGACTCCGCCGGCATCAGCGATGAAGAGGCCGGCAACCCTATCGACCCCACTCAGGCGCGGGTGCTGAAGACCGCCGGCTACCGGACCGAGGATCACGTGGCGCGCCAAATCACCTCCGAATGGTTGGCCGAACGTGACGTGGCCATCGCGATGACCCGCAGGCACTACCGAGCTCTGCAGAACCTCATCGCAGACCTCCCCGCCGAGGTGCGCCCGCAGCTGCGTATGCTGCGCGAATTCGATCCGCGGGTGGCTGCGGAGAAGGCTGTCGATGCTCCCGCACCGGATGTTCCCGACCCGTGGGCGGGGCAATTAAAGCATTTCGAAGAAACTCTTGAGATAATAGAAGTGTCCGTGCCGGGACTCACGGATTATCTGCACTCTGTGGCCGAGCAGACTCGGTGATACTGAAGGTAATTTTTGAAGGAGAAAACTGACATGACTCGAACACAGTGGTCCGCTCTCAAGCTTGGCTTCGCTGCCCTGCTGGTGGCTGCCTTGAGTGTATTTGCTTTTGCCCCGGCCAGTGCTCATGACCAGCTCGTCTCCTCGAATCCCGAGGACGGAACGACGGTCGACCAGCAGCCGGAATGGATCGAGATGACCTTCTCCGGCGAAGTTCAGGAGGTCGGCTCCGAGGTCAAGGTCGTCATCGACGGCAAGAACGTCTCCGCAGGTGAACTCGCTGTTGACGGCAAGAAGCTCACCGTTGCATTGCCCGACAACCTCAAGCCCGGCGACTACAAGGTCACCTGGCGCGTTGTGTCCTCCGACGGTCACCCGATCTCCGGTGACTTCGACTTCAAAATCGCCGACGCCGAGGGCGCAGGCGGCTCCGTTGAGCAGTCCTCGCAGGCCGGACTCGGCGGCGGCGTCGTCGACGAACCGGGCAAGGACACCGAAGAGCGCGGCGAGATCGGAGAATCCACCGGAAGCGATTCCGGCATGTCGACCCCGATGATCGTTCTGCTGGGCGTTGGTGGCCTGGCCATCATCGTCATCGTCGTCCTCCTCATGCGCCGCAAGGCCCAGGGCCTGCCCGGGACCACCAATAGTGATGACTCCGGCGATGGTCCGAAGAACGAGTGAGACTGATTTGACGCTGACATAAGCGATCAGCACTGATCTGACGGTGAGGCCCCGAGCGCATATGTGCTCGGGGCCTCACTGCGTCCGGACGCGATTGCGGAATAGAACCTCGCGCGGTGGCTGTTGTCCTTAACGACTGATCTATTACACCCTCGTCCGAAGGACCTCACTACTTTGTCCATTCCACTGAATATTCTCGATCTCGTCCCCATCCGTGACGGATCCACCGCTCGTGAGGCCATCGATGCCTCGATGAGCGCGGCACGTGTTGCTGATGAGCTGGGCTATCGGCGGCTGTGGTTCGCAGAGCACCACAACACCATGGGGCTGGCCGCGAGTGCCACGTCACTGCTCATCTCCCAGGCCGCCTCGGTGACCGAGAAGATCCGTGTGGGCTCAGGCGGAGTGATGCTGCCCAACCATGCTCCGCTCATGGTCGCCGAGCAGTATGGAACGCTGGCCAACATACATGGCGATCGCATCGATCTGGGGTTGGGACGTGCGCCGGGCACCGATGGAATGACAGCGCAGGCGCTCAGCCGTTCCTCGGCTGAGCCGCAGTCCTTTGCTCAGAACATCTATGACATGCAGGGTTGGTTCAGCTCCGAGGGCAAGGCGCATACGATGCCGATCGAATCCGCTGTCTCAGCCAACACCGAAGTCCCCATCTGGGTGCTGGGCTCGACGACGAACGGCGCCGCGATCGCCGGTCAATTGGGGTTGCCGTTCTCATTGGCCTCCCACTTCGCTCCGGATCAGATCGATGCGGCAATCCGCGTCTACCGTGAATCCTTCACCACCGAAGCGCCCACCGCTCAGATCGACAAGCCCTACGTCATGGCCGGCATCAACGTGATGGTGGCAGAGACTGACGCAGAGGCTGAGCGCGAGTTCACGTCGGTCAAGCAGATGTTCGCCGACATCGGCCGCGGTCGCCGCCGTCAGCTGCAACCACCGGTCGACCCGAGCGAGCTGGCCGGCGGCGGTGAGAACCCGATGCTCCAGATCAGCGCCGTTGGTTCACCCGAGACTGCGACCCGTCAGATGTCGGAGTTCGTCGAGCGCACCGGGGCAGACGAGCTCATCACCGTCACTTACGCCTATGACCCTGCTGTCGCGGAGCGTTCCCTGAAGCTGCTCGCCGACGCCTGGTTCTGATTCCAGGAGTTCCAAAATGCGAATCGGGGAACTTTCCAAGAAGACCGAGGTGCCCACTCGAATGCTGCGTTACTACGAGGAACAGGGCCTCATTGCGCCACGTCGCCTCGACAACGGGTACCGCGAGTATGACGACTACTTGGTGGAGCGCGTGCTCAAGGTCCGTGGGCTCCTTGACTCGGGAATCCCGACACGGATCATCGGCGACATGCTTCCATGTCTCAACGATACGCGCGAGACCATAGTGGCGGATCCCGACCCCGAATTGCGTGCGTTGTTGTTCGAGCAGCGCGAGAAGATGGAAAGTCGCATCGCGTTCCTCGAGCAGAATCTTGATGCCCTCGATCGGTACATCGCAGCGATGGATCGAGCCAGTGCGGATGAAATCTCGCTGACCTGATCCTCTCGAGGGATGTCGCTCAGTCCCTGACGTTGACATTGTCCTTGGGCGTCCAGTTTTCAAGGCATTCAATAATATTGTCGCCCCCAGTTTGAAATACAAAGGAACGGATGACGAGGGCCAGCGGTTGGCCCTCACTGTCGCTGGGCCGTCTGGAGAGGACAAGCAGAAGGTATCTGAGCTCATCGTCCAGCTCGGGTTCGACCCCGTAGACGGTGGCGACCTTGCGCAATCATGGCGACTGCAGTCCGGAACACCCATCTACTGCAAGGACATGACTGCCGATGAGATGCGCGCCGGACTGAAGCAGACCACACGCGAGGACATCGGCAGCTACCACGAAGACCGTGACCAGATTGCAGATTTCGACGCGGCAATGAAAAGGGTGAGCGAGTTCATGTAGGAACGCCCCACCGAGGGCGTCATCGGTCCACCAACCGCACATACGCCGCCAACCCTGCATCTTCCTCAGCCAGTGCCCTCGCAGTCGAGAGGATCGTCTTCTCCAGCGCCGAGGTGGCCCTGGTTGGCCGTACGTCCGCTCGGGTGGCGAGGCTGACCGTTCGCGACAGGCTCGGTTCCAGCAGCTGTGCCGAGGTCAGGCGCGGCCGATCGACGAGGACCATGGCCGGGACAATGGCGACGCCGAGACCGCGCTCGACGAAGCGCAGCACTGCGTCCATCTCGGCTCCCTCGACGACGATGTTCGGCGCCAACTCGGCCGCATCGAAGGCCGCCGAGGTGGCTTCGCGCAGATCGTATCCGTGATGAAACAGAACCTGGGGGAGTGCCGCGACCTCCGCCAAAGTGACCGTGTCGCCGGGCAGAAGTGAGGCCTCGCTGCGGCTGGCGCTTGACCATGAGGTGCTGCCGCCCGAACGGCGGTCCGCCCCCGCAATCACCACCAGGTCCTCACTGAGCACCTCCCGCATCCGCCGCCTCGGCATCTGCGCACTCGGACTCAACGTCCGCGTGATGAGTGCAAGATCCAGCTCGCCTGCACCCAGCGCCTCAATAAGCTCCCGCGACCCCTTCTCGACGAGCTCGAGCTCGACTCCGGGGTGCTCCTGATGGAAGCTGCTGATCGCCTCGGCGACGAGGCTGACACACAGTGTCGGCGTCGCGCCCAGGCGAATTCGACCCTTGCGCAGCCCGGCGAGCTCATCCATGTCACGGCGGACCGCCTCGGCGTCGGCGAGCATTCGTCGAGCGGTCGGCAGAAGCGTATCGCCTGCAGCGGTGAGACTGATGTGTCCATGGGCGCGATGGAAGAGTTCGGAGCCGAGCTCCTTCTCCAGCGTCGAAATCTGCCGACTCAGTGACGGTTGGGCCAGGTGAAGAGTGGCAGCGGCCTTGGTGAAATGACCGGTGTTGGCGACCTCAACGAAACTCGCGAGCTGTTCCAGATTCATGTCTATAGCGTATCGCTATCGACTCAAGCGAAACAATACATTGGACGCATGAGGTGGCCGAACCTAGCGTGGAAGACATGAACTCCACACAGGGACCGAACACCACACAGGGAAATGTCCACGCGCACGAACACATGATCTCCACCTCGGTGCTGGTCATCGGAACCGGCGGATCCGGCCTGCGCGCCGCGATCGAGGTTGCCGAATCCGGCACCGACGTCCTCGCCGTCGGCAAGCGACCCAAGGACGACGCGCACACCTCGCTGGCCGCCGGCGGCATCAACGCGGCCCTGGCCACCATGGACCCCGACGACACCTGGCAGCAGCACGCGGCCGACACGATCAAGGAATCCTATGACCTCGCCAACCCCCGCACCGTCGAAATCGTCACCCAGGGAGCCGAGCAGGGAATCGCTGACCTGGAGCGATACGGAATGGACTTCGCGAAGGAGGACGACGGTCGGATCTCGCAGCGCTTCTTCGGCGCCCACACCTGGCGTCGCACCGCTTTCGCCGGCGACTACACGGGACTCGAAATCCAGCGCACCCTCATTCATCGTGCCGAGGCCCTGAACGTCCCCATCCTCGACCGCGTCTACATCACCAAACTCCTCGTCGCCGACGGTCGCATCTTCGGCGCTTTCGGCTTCGACATCGTCGACGGTTCCCGCTACCGGATCCATGCCGACGCGGTCATCCTCGCAGCCGGTGGCCACAATCGGATCTGGCGCCGCACCTCCTCCCGCCGTGATGAGAACACCGGCGACTCCTTCCGCCTGGCCGTCGAGGCAGGAGCATGCCTGCGCGACGCCGAGCTCGTCCAGTTCCACCCCTCAGGCATCATCGAACCAGAGAACGCTGCCGGCACACTCGTCTCCGAAGCCGCACGTGGTGAGGGCGGAATCCTACGCAACGGACTGAGGGAGCGGTTCATGGAACGTTACGACCCCGAACGCATGGAACTCTCCACTCGCGACCGTGTGGCCCTGGCCGCCTACACCGAGATCGCCGAGGGCCGCGGCACGGAGAACGGCGGCATCTGGCTCGACGTCTCGCATCTGCCGCGCGAGACCATCATGAACCGTCTGCCCCGCGTGTTCCAGACGATGATGGAGACGCAGATGCTCGACATCACCCAGTCACCGATCGAGATCGCCCCGACCGCGCACTACTCGATGGGCGGGGTGTGGGTCGACCCGGTCGAGCACAGCACCGACGTCGAGGGCCTGTGGGCCATCGGCGAGGCCTCGTCCGGGCTGCACGGGGCGAATCGCCTCGGCGGCAATTCGCTCATCGAACTCCTCGTCTTCGGCCGCATCGTCGGTCAGTCCGCCATCGCGTATTCGTCTGAGCTGGGTGCGCAGGTGCGGTCGCAGTCTGCCATCGCCGAGGCGAGGGCTGAGATCGATGATCTCCTGTCCTCCGAGGGAACGGAGAACGTCAGGGCGCTGCAGCGCGAGATCCGCAACCTCATGACCGAGCATGCCGGAGTCGTCCGCGATGAGGCTGGATTGGCCGAAGGGCTTGAGAAGCTCGCGTCGATCGAAGCACGCATGAGCGAGGTGGGCATCCACCCCGACATCGCCGGATTCTCCGACCTTTCGCACGCCTTCGACCTCAAGTCTTCGGTGCTGGCTGCTCGAGCGACGCTCGAATGCGCGCTCGAACGCAGGGAGACCCGCGGCTGCCACAACCGCAGCGACTACCCCGAGCAGGATGAGAACCTGCAGGTCAACCTCGTGTGGTCGCCCTCGACCGGGGTTGTGAAGGAGGACATTTCGGCTGTCGATCCCGAGGTCGCCGAACTCATGCGCCACGAGGAGATCAGTCAGGTCGGCAAGCTCGTGGAGTGAGGAAGCATTCCTCAAACCGCGAACTCACCGCCAGAACTGTCAGGCGGTGAGCTCGCGCTTCCAATCCCCGACGAGGCTGATCAGGGTGAAACCTGTGAGGAAGGCCGGGAAAGTGGCTAAAAGTCCGAGCCCAACGATCTCAAGGTTGGTGTCGGCGGTGTCTCTGACTAGAAGAACTCCGGTCACCGCCAGTGCAGTGGCTCCCCACACGGTTCCCACGACCGCGCCCGGAACTCGAGGCAAAGCCTTCGACAGCATTCCGGTGATGAAGCTGAGGGTGATGGCGCTCCAGATAACTGATTCCACGTTGATCACACCACCGAATGCCCAACTCATGGGTGCCCGGGAATCTCCTCTGTAGTTGTGCTCGACATCGAGCGCGGGTTAGCGCCGAGGACTACAATAACTGACAAGGAACGTTGAATACAGTAGGTGTTGCCGTGTGTTTCGATCGCGCTGTGTGCAGCGCCGGCAATTCTCCCACCAGTGCAACGTTGCCGGTCCTGCCCGAAGAACGCTGATGACACTGCAGGCCGGGTCCAAAAGAACCCGGCCTGCAGTGTCGTGTGATCAGCTCGTGACGATCAGACGGTGGTCATGCCCTCCGACGACGCCGAGGTTGTCCGAGCTCTCGCCCGTGCGTCGGCTGGCGCTGAGGCCCGCGAATGCAGGTAGCTGCCGATGGCCAGACGGTTGATCGCCGAGCGACTGACGATGCCGACGACACGAGCATTCTCGCCGTCGATGACCGGAACCTTCTTCAAGTTGGCATCCGACAATGCAGCCACCGCGTCGGCGACCGAAGCGCCGGCGTCGATCGTTATGACGTCCCGCGTGGCCAGACGCATGACATTGAGCTTCGAGAGATCGGCCAGCGCGTGCTCCAGATCGTTCTCGGCTCCGATCGCAAACGAGTAGATCGACGTCGATGACGGGTGGGCCGCCGATAGATTGCGCATGACGTCACCGTCGGAGAGGAAGCCCGCGAGCGAACCGTCCTCAGCCAGGATCGGTGCGCCGGAGATGCCGCGTTCGGTGAACATCTGCAGAGCCTCGAGGACCGTCTGGTCCGAAGACAGAGCGAACACTTCGGACTTCATGATCGAGGCGACGGTATTCTCAGAGGTCATGGTGTGCTCGGAGCTCTGAACCGCCTCGGCGCCGGCCTTCGAAGCGTCGACGGCGGATGCATCCGCGGCGTCCGCAGCCGAACGTCCACGCACGGACCGGTAGGCGGCGATCGCCAGCACGATGCCAATGACCGAGGTGAGCACGACGAGTCCGACTGATCCATGGAAACCGGTGAGCAGCGAGTCGATCTCACTGGCACCTGAACTCATACGAGCACCGCTGAGCGCGCCGTAGATTCCGGCGGCCAGGGAGGTGCCGACACAACCAGCGATCTGGAAGCTCGTCGAGACGACGGTTACGCCGTGCGGGCTGGTCTCACGGTCGAGATGGGACAGCGCGAAGGTCTGTGCCGGTCCGATGACGAACGCGGTGGCCAGCACGGCCGGAATGTAGAGGATTCCGAAGAGCAGGATGGACGTGCCGCCGGCTGCAACGCCGACCAGAGTGACGAAGACGGCCATGACGAGGAAGCCGAGCGGGATCGACCACTTGCCGCCGTGGCGATCGAACATGCGACCGGCGACGGGGCCGAGGATCACGGTCAGCAGGATTCCTGGTGCCAGGGTGATCGAGGCTCCCATGGGTTCCATGCCGCGTGCGGCCTGGAGGAAGAGCGGGATGACGACGTTCATGGCGAAGACGAACAGCAGGCCGAGCATCGTCATGATCACTCCGAGCACAAAGGGCCTGCTGGAGAACGGACGCAGGTCGAGCAGGGGATCCTCGATGCGACGCTGGCGGACGATGAACAGCCACAGGGCGATGAGCCCGACGACGAAGGAGCCGACGGCCACCAGAGCAGAACCGCCGAATGCCGCGGTGACGCCGTAGAGGATGCCGATCAGAGCGACGGCCACGAGCAGGAACGAGAGGACGTCGAGGACGGGGCGGCCGAGCTCGGCGACGGTGCGCAGGAAGACGGCGCCGGCGATGAGTACGACGACGCAGAGGGCACCGAAGACCCACATCAGGGTCGTCCACGGAGCGATGGTGAGCAGCGCGCCGGAGAGCACGATGGCAAGTGACGGTCCAAGCGTGGTCATCGCGGCCATGATGCCCATGTTCATGCCGAGCTTCTCGCGCGGCGAAACCGCCAGAGTGATGTTCATGCCGATGGGCGTGAGGAGACCGGTGCCGATGGCCTGCAGCAGGCGGCCGATGAGGAGGACGCTGAAGCTTGGAGCGAGTGCGCCCACGATCGAGCCGATGACCATGATCGCGACCACGCTGATGAAGAGTGTGCGCGTGTGGAAGCGGTGATAGAGGACATTGGCGACGGGCACGAAGACCGCAGCAACGAGCAGATAGGCGGTGGTCAGCCACTGGACCGTGCTCACGTCGACGCCGAAGTCGGACATGATCGGCGTGAATGCGACGTTGAGGAACGTCTCGTTGAAGGTGGCGAGGAACGCGGCGGCTGCCGCGACTGCGATCATCCAGCCTGCGCGTCCTGTGGAACGCGGGCGGGATTGGACAGATGAAGTCATCAGTTCTCCTGACATGTCGACGGGGATTGTTGCTCGACCGTGCCGTGTCAGAAGAACCCATAAGGGGTCTTCGCGTGTCGTGTCATCGAAGCGCGTGATGGCCAAATGGCCAGACATCAATGTAACAGCAATTGAAACTTTTCATAAGCGAGAGAGATTTTCAGTTCTCGTGTTCGGCTGATCCTTATCGCACGAGCGGCCTTGGCGTGGGCCATGCAATTCTGATGCATCTATCAATGTATGCATCTGATAGCGTGAAGTCATGAACGATCTGCTGACGCTCCCGTGGGAAAGCACTGACGACTCCTCGCCGATCGCCGCCCGGATGGCCGCCTGGGCCGCACGCGAAGTCATCGAACAGCGCTACGAGCCGGGCGCTCTCCTCACAGAAGCCGACCTCGCTGAGGCTCAGAAGGCTAGCCGGACACCGGCACGAGAGGCGATGCTCCAACTCGAGCGCTGGAGGCTGGTCCGCCTCGTGCCGAAGAAGGGCGCGATCGTCACCACGGTGACCCGTCAGGAGCGCCGCGACCTGCTTGCGGTGCGCGCCATGTTCGAGACCGACGCCGTCCAGGCATTAACTCTCGACAGCGACTTCGCGCCGCTGGCGGCAGACCTGCGCACGCTCCTCGACCGGCAGCAGAAGGCACTGGATGCCAATCATTCACTCGACTTCGCCAGTGCCGACTACGCCTTCCACGCCTGCATCATCCGCAGCGGCGGCAACAGCATTGTCGAGGAGATGCTGACCACGATGGGTCCGCGCTTGGCCCGCCTGACCTACCAAGTGGTCATCGATCAGCCCAGTTCGCTGCACAGCCTCTTCGACGAGCATGCCGAACTCACCGATCTCGCCGAACGCGGTGAAGCCAAGGGCTTCGGACAGGTCGTGCGCGAGCACATCAAGTCCTCGCACTTCCCCGAGAACCAGTGACACCCGATCCACCAGCACCCAACCCGGAATCGCCCGCAATGACTTCAGAACCAGCAACCGAAACCGCGGAATCGGAAGCGGCAACGACGAAGAGACAAGAGGACCCCAGCCCTCGCCGAGGCGGTGCTTGGCTTCGCGTCGTCCCCGCAATGTTCCTGCTCGCCTGGGGCGGCAACCATTTCACCCCACTCGTGCACATGTACGAAGAAGACGGCGGCTATGCCGTCTGGCAGGCGAACCTCCTCCTGGGCATGTACGTCGGTGGATTGATACCGGGACTTCTCGTCGCCTCGGCGCTCTCGGATCGACGCGGCCGCAAACCGATCCTCATCGCCGGGACGATCGCCGCCATAATCGGCAGCGTCCTGCTCGGACTCGGCTTCGACCTCTTCTGGCTGCTGTGCATAGGCCGCGTGCTCGCCGGAATCGGGGTAGGTGTGGCCATGTCCGTGGGCACCAGCTGGATCAAGGAACTCTCGGCTCCGCCCTTCGATAACAGGGCCGGCATCACCGCAGGCGCTCGCCGCCCCGCGCTGACGCTGACCGTGGGATTCGCCATCGGCGCCGCGGTCACAGGCTGCCTGGCGCAATGGGGTCCGCTGCCCGAGGTGATCCCCTACGCGGTCCACGGCCTACTCAGCATCGTGGCGCTGCTCATCGTCCTCACCGCACCGGAGACTCTGACCAAGGAGCGCCGATCGGTGCAGCACTGGTGGCGGGGCCTGAGGATTCCACTGGTCGGACACCGTACCTTCATCAGGCTCATCATCCCGGCCGCACCATGGGTATTCGCCGCTGCCGGAGTCGCCTACGCGGTGATGCCCGCGCTGGTCCAGGACGAGCTGGGGGAGTGGACGACCCTGTTCGCGACCGTGCTCACCGTCGTCACCCTGGGAGCGGGAGCTCTGGTGCAGAACCTGGTTCCGCGCATCAACCGGTGGACGGGCGGACGTGCGCTGGTCGTCGGCCTCACGCTCATGACCATCGGCATGGCTCTCGCGGTTGTGGCGGCTCTGGTCGCCAACCCGATCGTCGTCTTCGTCGTCGCCATCGTCCTCGGCATCGCCTACGGCATCTGTGTCGTGGCAGGACTCGTCATCGTCCAGGCCATCGCGGAACCGAAGGACCTCGCGGGAATCACCGGTGTCTACTACTCGCTGGCCTACTCCGGATTCCTGCTGCCCACGGTGCTCGCTGGCCTGCTGCCCGTCATGCCCTACAGCATCTCGCTCGGCGCAGTAGCACTGGTCTGTCTGCTCAGCCTCGGCGCCGTGTCGTTGGCATCGAAGGGCCGCGCGTAACGCCGTGGCGTCCGTCAAGGCAGCGGCGCGAGCACCAACCGATCAGCCGCGGCAATTAGGCTATGAAAATGGAGGTGACATCGTGAGCCAAGAACCGCCGTCATTGTTTGAGCCTGACGACGTGGGCCGCCCGCTGGCCGATCGTCTGCGCCCGAAGTCCCTTGAGGATGTCATCGGGCAAGATCACCTGCTGGGGGAAGATGCCCCGATTGGTCGAATGGTCGCCGAGGCGAGGCTGGTCTCGATGGTGCTGTGGGGACCACCAGGATGTGGGAAGACAACCATCGCGCGACTGCTGGCCGAACGCACCAACTTAGTCTTCGAATCGGTTTCAGCGACCTTCTCCGGCGTCGCCGAACTCCGCAAAGTCTTCCAATCAGCTGCCAAACGCCGCGAGATCGGCCAGGGCACGATGCTGTTCGTCGACGAGATCCACCGCTTCAACCGCGCCCAGCAGGATTCCTTCCTCCCGTACGTAGAAGACGGCACGGTCGTGCTCGTCGGTGCGACCACGGAGAACCCCAGCTTCGAACTCAACTCTGCATTGCTCTCCCGCGCTCAGGTCTTCGTCCTCAAACGCCTCGACGAGGAAGCGCTGACCACGCTCATCACGCGAGCAGAGGAAACCACTGAGAGAGAACTGCCTCTTGATGCGCAGGCACGACATGCCCTGGTGGCGATGGCTGACGGCGATGGCCGTTACCTGCTCAACCTCATCGAACAACTCCAAACCGTCAGCGGTACTCTCGACACCTCTGGCCTTGTCGAGCTGGTTCAACAGCGTGCACCGATCTACGACAAAGCCCAAGAGGGGCACTACAACCTCATCTCCGCGCTGCATAAGTCAATGCGCGGTTCTGACCCCGATGCGTCACTGTATTGGTTGGCGCGCATGCTCGAGGGTGGGGAAGATCCCCTCTATATCGCCCGACGGCTGGTCAGATTCGCCAACGAAGACATCGCGATTGCCGACCCGCAAGCCATCCAGCAAGCGCTGGCGGCATGGGACGTGTTCGAACGTCTCGGCTCCCCAGAAGGGGAACTCGCCATCGCCCAAGCCGTCGTCTACCTTGCAACCGCACCGAAGTCCATCGCCGTCTACCGTGGATTCAACGCAGCGAAGAAGCTCGCGAAACGGACCGGGTCTCTCATGCCTCCGGCAAATGTCCTCAACGCCCCGACGAAGCTGATGAAGAACCTCGGCTACGGGGAGGGATACGAGTATGACCCGGACAGGCCGGGAGGCTTCTCAGGTGCGAACTACTTCCCTGAAGGCATGACACCGGAGAAGGTGTATCGGCCCACCAGCAACGGTTACGAACACATCATCGCGAAGCGTCTGTCCGAGTGGGATCGGATGCGTGCTGAAAAACGTCAGCAGGAAGGTCGCGCCGACAATGACCCGTCAGACGATGGCGACACATGAACAGATAACGGATGGGCGCAGGCGCCATCTCATACGCAGGTTTGTAGAGTGAACGACGTTCGCATCGATGCAAGAGGAGCTATCAACAATGTTCGGAAGTCAACGACAGCAACCAGCGCCGGCGGTCAGCGCCTTCATCGACATCATGGGCAGTCGTCATGTGCTCACCTCCGCCCGGGCGACTGAACCCTTCGCCAAAGGCAATCGCTTCGGCGGCGGCAATGTGCTCGCCGTCCTCAAGCCGGGCAGCCTTGTCGATATGTGGCGGGCTCTGCAGGTCTGCGTCGATCACGATCTCATCGTCATCCCACAGTCGGCGAACACCGGACTGACCGGAGGCTCGGGCCCCGGCGATCAGGACTACGACCGTGAGATCGTCATCATCTCCACCCTGCGCATCAACCAGATCCATCTCATCAACGATGCCCGTGAGGCCGTGTGTCTGGCCGGATCCACGCTGTACGAACTCGATGACAAGCTGGCACCTCACGGGCGCGAACCCCACTCGGTGATCGGTTCGTCCTCGATCGGTGCTTCGGTTGTCGGCGGCATTGCGAATAACTCCGGCGGCAGCCAGATTCGCAAGGGCCCGGCCTTCACGAAGCACGCGATCTTCGCCCGAGTCAATGACGAGGGCAAGGTCGAACTCGTCAATCGCCTGGGCATCAGCCTCGGCGATGATCCGGCCCATATCCTCGACAAACTCCAACGCGGCGAATGGGACGAAGCCGATGTCACGCCGCCCCCGGAAGACACCCTCGACACCGAATACAGCGAGCACGTCCGCGAGATCACCGATTCTCCTGCCCGCTACAACGCCAACCCGAAATTCCTTCATGAGGCGTCAGGGTCGGCCGGCAAGCTGATGGTCTTCGCCGTGCGCACGCGGACCTTCCCCAAACAGAAGGATTCGACGACCTTCTACGTGGGAACTGACAGCCCCGCCGAGCTCGAGGCCCTGCGCCGGGCGATCCTGACCTCGGACATGCCGCTGCCGATCTCCGGTGAGTACATGGGACGGCCGTCCTTCGACCTCGCCGAGAAGTACGGCAAGGACACGTTCGTCTCCGTCAAACACGCCGGCAGCCGCGAACAGATCAAGCTCTTCGCGTTGAAGAACTGGGCGAACGGGGTGTTCGCGAAGCTGCCCTTCTTCGGACAGACCGTCGCCGATTCCATTGCGCAGGGTGCCTTCAGCTTGCTGCCGCAGCAGCTGCCGGACCGAATGCTTGAGTACCGCGACCGCTTTGAACACCATCTGCTCCTCGTCGTCAGCGGCGACCAGAAGCAGAGGACCGAGGAGTTCCTCACGACCTTCTTCGCCGAGGCGGGCCGTGACGGTGAATTCTTCATCTGCACTGCCGATGAGGCTCAGTCCGCTATGCTCCACCGCTTCGGTGCCGCCAGTGCTGCGACCCGCTACTTCAATCTCCACCGCGAAGACTCCTCGGAGATGATCACCTTCGACGTCGCGCTGACACGCGATGACGAGGATTGGCTCGAGGTGCTGCCCACGGAGATCTCAGACCAGCTGCACATCAGTTCCTACTACGGCCACTTCTTCTGCCACGTCTTCCACCAGGATCATGTGGCGAAGAAGGGAGTCGACCCGATCGCTTTGAAGAAGCAGATGATGGCGCTGCTCGAGGCACGCGGAGCGGCCGTGCCCGCCGAGCACAACTATGGTCGCCTCTACCAGGTGCCTCCGGAGATGGAGGCTCACTTCAAGGAGCTCGACCCGTGCAACGTCTTCAACCCGGGGGTCGGCGAGACCTCACCGCACAAGAACTGGGCCTGAGGCGCACTCCACGGACGCTCAGGCAGTGATGCGAAGTGACGTTGCCGCGAAGAAGAGCAGTGATGCCCGCCGTGGGCCCGGCAGTCGGTTGAACAGATGCCCACACCGCCGAGGTGGGTCAGTCCTCGTCTTCGATATCTGCCGCCGCGGCCGCTTCGGCACGGGCCTGCTTGATTTTGCGTATGCGAGAGAACGTCATGAGGGTGATCGTAGCGATGAAGCCGACCGTCGCACCGATAACGATGGCGTACGTGCTGGTTGCAGCACCGAGTGTGGTGCTTGCTCCCATGCCGGCATCGATGAGCGGATGGCCCTCACTCATGTGGAAGACAATCGCACTGACCCAGACAATGGCGAACACCGCGCCTGCGATGTTGCCGACGATCAGCCGTTTCGCTGAGACGCGGGCCATGGACATCGCGAAGTCCACATTCTCGCGCTTGCAGTACCCCGAAATGGCGCTGCTGGTCACGATGGAGCCGAGGATGATAAACGCACTCCACAATCCCGCGCCGAGAACTGCGAAGATGAGTCCGAGCGCGAAGAACACGTAGGTGGAGACGACGGCCCCCAGCGTATACGCGCGCAGGATGACGTCGCGCTCGCGTTCATCACCCATCGACGGGTCGTTGAAGCCTGCGATCTTGTCGGCGAGTTCGTTGCTGCGGTTCTTCCTGTCGCTGCTGTTGTTCATTATGATTCCTCCTGAAGTGAAAAGATTTCTTCCACTGTGGTCTCCAGCGAACGGGCGATGCGCAGTGCCAGATAGACGCTGGGTGCGTAGTCGCCGCGCTCGGTGGCGATGATCGTCTGACGCGAGACGCCGGTGCGTTGGGCAAGCTGGGCCTGCGTGAGACCGGCGGCCTTGCGGACGTGCTTGAGATTCGAAGTCTGAACGTCCATCCCGCTTCCTGATGTCAACTATTCTTTACATAAAAAGTAAAACATCATTGACATGCCATGTCAAGAATCTTTGACATTTGGCGGCCATCACTACCGGTAACGGCACAACCTCCCGTTGCAACGCGGTGTTTTGATGCTCGTGGTGCGTGGTGCGTGGTGCGTGGTGCGTGGTGCGTGGTGCGTGGTGCGTGGTGCTCGCCCGCGAGCGCGATGGGCCCCTCGTCGAGTTGGACTGGCTGGTGCTCGGGGTTCCACGGTTCGAGCGTGGGGCCCGGCCCCGTCGGGCTCTTCAGTCTGCTCGTCTGCGCAGAAGGATCACTCCGTCGGCCCTCGCTCTCTAACCCTTCAGCGACACGTTCCGTCCGGGTCGGTTGACCCGCACCTCGTGACTCGACCGCTTCGGGTTGAGCAGCTTGAGCAGCGACAGCGCCAAGAGAGCACCGACGATGGCGCAGCCGGCCGGCAGCAGCATCGCCGTCTTCGCATTCGAGGCGTCGATGATGTTGCCGGCGAGGGCCGACCCGAAGGCGACGCCGAAGCCCAGGGAGGTACCCAGCCAGGCGAAGGCCTCGGTCAGACGCCGTGGCGGTGCCAGCGCTTCGATGACGGAGTTCGCGCCGATGAGGCTCGGGGCGATCGTGAAGCCGACGATGAACAGGATGATCGTGTAGGAGACCATTCCCTGGGCCAGCATCATCGAACACGCGCCGATGGCCAGCAGGGCAACGGTGACGCCGAAGCGGTGATGGGTTGCGGAGTTCCAGTTCCTTGACCCGTAGAGCGCACCGGCGATGAGTGAGCCCAGGGCGAAGGCGCTGAGCAGGATGCCGGCCAGGGACTTCACACCCTGTTCGTCGGCGAAGGCCACGGCAATGACGTCGATGGCGCCGAAGTTCACACCCAGGAAGACGTTGACGATGATGATCGTGAAGATGCCTGGGTTGGAAAACACGTGGCCGCGAGATTCTGTGGTGCGTTCGATCGGCGGGGGCTCGGTCGACTTCTGGATGTAGAGCAGAGCCGAGCCGATCCCGGCGGTGAGCATCGAGAGGATGATGCCTGCCGGTGGGAACACGGCGGTGGCGAGTACGGTGGCAACGACGGGGCCGGTGACGAAGAGCAGCTCATCGGCTACGGATTCCCAGGAGAAGGCGGTCTGCAGCTTTTTCGGCGAATCCACGATGTGTGACCATCGCGAACGCACCAGCGACCCGACGGAGCCGACAGTGGCACCGCCGATTCCGGCGAAGACGAAGATGAGACCCACCCACCAGTCTGCGTAGACGCAGACGATGAGCAGCGAGAGCGCCACGAGGTGGGTGATGACGATGGGCACCATGACGGTGGCTTGGCCACGACGGTCGACAAGGCGCGCGATCCCGGGGCCGGCAAGAGCTTGGACGATCATGTACACGGCGGCGACGATGCCTGCCAGACCATAGGAGCCGCTGACGCCCTGGATGAACAGAACGATTCCCAGGCCCAGAACTGCGATGGGCATACGTGCAACAAGACCGGCCAAGGAGAACTTGAGAGCACCGGGAAGAGACAGAATTTCCCGATAGTTGTTGAACACCAGGAAAGTCTACCTAGGGCATGAAGCGTCCACGATACGGATACGGCGTTGTTACCGGTGAGTCGAGTCACCTCGGCGACGTTCAGTCGAGGGGCGGGCGAGCGATGAACCCAGGTCACAGGCAAAAAACAGCCGCGCACCGGGGGCAAGGTGTCCGGGGGAATGTAGCAGAAGCTATATAATTGCCAAGATTGCAATCCTCTCCCGCCGGCACCCACGCCGCATTGACTGAAACCCGGAGTGCCGATGACGGACAACAGCAGTTTCGATGATCTGTTCGACAGCCAGGAAGACCGACCGCAGCGTCCCAAGCGCAAAAAGAAGAAGGTGTGGCGCAAGATCCTCGTCGCCGTGCTCGTGATCGTCATCCTCGGCGTGCTCGGTGTAGGCCTTTACCTGTGGAACGTGGGTCGGACCTTCGACAACAACGCGAACAAGCTCACCGACGAGCAGATCTTCGGCACGCAGCGTCCCGATGACCAGAAGGAAGACGGCGGTACGAACATCCTGCTGCTGGGCTCCGATGAGCCGATGGACCAGGTCGACGTCAACGACTCCCGCGGACTGCGCTCGGACACGATCATGGTCATGCACATCCCGGAGTCCGGATCCAATGTCCAAGTCATGTCGATCCCGCGTGACAGCTGGGTCGACATCGAAGGCCACGGCAAGGCGAAGATCAACTCCGCACTCTCAACCGGTGGCCTGCCCCTGGCCGTGTCCACGGTCTCGGACTTCATCGGCACGGAACTCGACCACGTCGCGATCATTGACTTCGAAGGTTTCAAAGCACTGACCGACAGCCTCGGCGGTGTGACCGTGAACTCGGAGCAGAGCTTTGAGAAGAACGGCTACACCTTCACCAAGGGAAACAACCTACTCGACGGCGACGAGGCGCTGACCTTCGTGCGCGAACGCAAGTCCTTCCAGGACGGCGACTTCCAGCGGGCCCGCAACCAGCAGGCCTTCATCCGGGGACTGACCAACGAGATCATCTCCGCTGACACCCTGTCGAATCCGAAGAAGATCCAGAACATGGTCAAGGACTTCTCTCCGTACATGTACGTCGACTCCGGTCTGGACGCTCAGTACATCTCTGCCACGGCCTTCGCCATGCGCGACGTCCGCCCCGGTGACATCGAATTCTTCACCTCCCCAACCGCGGGAGTCGGAACATCGAGTGACGGTCAGTCGATCGTCAACGTCGATGAAGAGGAACTGAAGAAGGTCCAAGACGCGTACAAGAACGACACCGTCGATGAGTACGTCCAGAACGCCCCGGAGTCGCACCTGTAAACGTCAGACCCGATACCTCGCCGAGGTGGCCCCGCCCACCCGTGCACGTGACGAACCCCGCCCCCTGAGTTCTCAGGCTGCGGGGTTCTTCGCACCCGTATCGGGTGACGGTGCCTCAGGTGCCGAACTGGACCTTGTGGACTCCGTGGGGTGCGCCCCATTCGCCGCCGTTCGAGACCTCTTCGTTGGCGACTCCGACGGACATCGTCTCTCCGGTGACGGTGTTCTCATAGTCCGAATAGATGGTCCCTGCGGCTCCGTCGCCACCGGTCTTTACCCAGTGGGTCGCATCCTCGTTGCCGTGCTCATTCAGGGCCTCGACGACCTCAGGCGTGGCGAATCCTTCGACTCGCTCTGAGTTGCCTGCACCCCAGGCTCTGACGAGCTCATCGGCGTAGATGCCGGTATCTGTCGGGTAGTGGACCGACTGCGGCGAGGTGTCTGTGCTCGTAGCCGCTGCGGGAGCGGGTGCCGCCAGTGCGGGGCCACTGGCCAGGCCGATTCCTGCGAGGCCGGCGACGGCGGCGATTCCCAGAGCTGCTGCGCGATTGCGGATGGTGGTCTTCATAGTGTCGATCCTTCTTCTTCGAGGGGCGTCTTCTGTCGGAGATGCCACCGGATGAGTGGCACATCAGCGACGCGGTCCAGTATTGCCGCCGCGCTTGAAGTCAGAACCACAGCGGCTGGGAGGACGCTCGGAGTAAGTAACAGCTTGGAGACGAGTTGTCTGCAGTCCTGCGGCGGTGACTGACACATGCCGGGGCAAGGGCTCTGACACCACAATATCTATTGCCTGATAGCGCGGTGCGACGAAGTCCTGAGCAGAGTCGACCTGACCGTGACGAACGGTTGTTGCCGAGCACCGTTTGCTACGTTTTCGACAGAACAGTGAAACCCGATCGTGATCGGACCTCGCCGAGGTTGCTCGACGTCACCGTCGACCGCGCAGGCCAACACATGGTCGGTTCACCCCAAGGGCACTTCCCGTCGGCTGCGCTGTCCCCATGCGAAGTAGACCGCCGCCAGCACGGTCGCGATGACAAGCAGACCGAGGGCTCCGATGAGCGCTGCCGTCAGCCCGAGCAAGGCGAGCAGGCCACTCGTGGCCATGATGCCCAGGGCATTCGTCGTCCGCAGCAGTGCGAACATCTCCGCTCGACGCTCCTCCGGTGCAAGGCTGTCGAGCGCGAGCAGATAGAAGGTGTCGAGCATCGGCAGGAACCATCCGACGATGAGGGCACCGGCAAGTGTCAGCGCAATATGCCCATCGATGAGGAGCTGGGAGAAGGCGAGCGTGGTGATGGCGAAGAAGGTTGTGACCTTCCACCGCCCGGGCATGCGGTTGCGGATGCTCACCCAGACTCCGCCGAGGACCGAGCCGATGCACATCGCCAGGGCAAACAGGAAGGCCCAGGCCGGGCTGAGCCCGAACGACAGCGCGAAGGACACCGCTCCCACCTCGATTCCCGCAATGGAGGCTCCGGTCGCGCCGGAGGCGAACAGCCAGATCCAGACCGCACCCGGCACCGGAGCTCGACGTCCCGAACCCGACCCGGTCGCAGGCGTCGACCGGGCCTCGGGGGTGGCAGGGATGAGCAGCATCGGTCCCGAGCCGACGATAGTCACAACAGCCATCGCCGCAACCGGTGACCAGGCGCCGAGTACGGATGCCAGCACTGGTGAGGTGGCGAAGGCGACCTCGTTGAGGGTGGCAGCGATTCCCAGGGCGCGTGGCATTCCCGAGGGCTCGACGAGGTGGTCGAGCAGTGTCCGCATGTAGCCGTAGGCCGCGCCATTGACAAGACCGGCCACGATGACGGCGACGACGAGGTAGCCGAACGGTGCTGAGACAGCGGCCAGGATCGTCACCGCGAGCAGCCCGAGCGTCCGGAAGGCGATGAGTGTGCGCAGGTAGCCGACGCTGCCGAACCGGTGCCCCAGGCGAGTGATGGGCACCGAGCCGAGGATCTGTGCCGCCGTCATCGCAAAGACCAGGCCGGCACCTGACTCGGCGGACCCTGTCAGCGGCAGTGCGAGGAGGGCGAAGGCAATGGGTGCCGCCGCCTGCGGAACACCGAAGGTCCCGTAGCCGATCTGCCAGCGCAGCACGTTGATGCGCGAACGCGACGAACCGCCCTCGCCTTGCGATGTATCAGCCCCAGGTCGCGTCATCAGGCACCGATGACCACACGGATGAAGTCGACCGAGGCCTCCTGGCCTGCCGTGTAGGAGTAGCCCCGGTCGGTGGAGATTCGTGTCGACATTCCCGCGGACAGCCTCAGGGATTCGTCGTTGAGTTCGAGCACGAGTTCCCCGGACAGAATGTGGAGGATCTCCTCGGTGCCGGCACGGTCGGCTTCAGTCTGATACCGCACATTTGGCCCCAGATGCCAACGCCACAGCTCGGTGCCGGGAACGGAAGATGCGCCGAGGATGTACGCGGTGCTGTCGCTCGGGCCCTCCCAGGCCAGGGTGTGATCGTTGCTGGGATCTGAATGTTCGGTGCTGCCGAGGGTCGCAGACCGCCCCGGTTCTGATGGCGAAGGCGTCGAGCTGCCGGGTCCCGACGCGGCAGCATCGCTGAGGGCCAGATCGGCGAAGCTCACATCGAGGGCATGGGCGATGCGGTCGATGGTGGCCAGACTCGGGTTCGCCTGGCCCAGCTCGATCTGAGTGAGCATTCGTCGGCTCAGCGCAGCCTCGTCGGCCAGCCCTTGAATGGTCCATCCCCGCGCCTTGCGAAGGCTGCGGACCCGGTGTCCGACGCGATCGAGGAAGGTCTGGATGCGCGGGCTCTTCAATGACACGATGAGCACTATACTGCACTCTGAGCCTGAGCACTATATTTCTCGAACGAAGGAAGTCAGTCGGTACAGATAGAGGCGTTCGCGCCGACGACACGGAGACGTTGAGAACTGGGCTGACACTGACCGAAGACTTCCTCGACAGTCTCGGGACATAGGAAGCGCATCATCATTGCCCGGCCGAGGTGGTTCTTCGTTTTCGTCGGACGTGATCTGGGCCATATGAAGACTGGGGTCGAGGCCCTAGAGTGGGTTCTGAGGTTCATCCCATTCGTCACTCAGAGGAAGTGGACGATCCGAGCAGAGAGCGGAGGCCCGCATGACCTACGTGATCGCGCAGCCGTGCATCGATGTCAAGGACAAGTCGTGTGTCGACGAATGTCCTGTCGACTGCATCTATGAAGGTGAACGCAGTCTCTACATCCATCCCGACGAATGCATCGACTGCGGTGCCTGCGAACCGGTCTGTCCCGTCGAGGCGATCTTCTATGAGGACGATGTCCCGGAGGAATGGGCGGACTACTACACCTATAACGTGGACTTCTTCGACGAGCTCGGTTCGCCGGGAGGCGCTGCGGGACTGGGCAACACCGGCCGGGACCACTCAGCCATCGCTGCCCTGCCGCCTCAGAATCAGGACGTCGAGCTGTAACCAGCCGGTGGCTGGGAGCCGCTTCGGGCTACTCCAGCACCCCATCCACCAATGTCCGTGCGTCGTGCTGGACGGCCCGCAGGTGGTCCTCATCGCGCAGTGACTCGGCGTAGATCTTGTACACGTCCTCCGTGCCGGAGGGGCGCACCGCGAACCAGGAGTTCTCGGTCGTGACCTTGAGTCCGCCGATGGGTGCGTTGTTTCCCGGCGCCGAGGTGAGTGTTGAGGTCACCGGTTCACCGCCGACGGTCTTCGCCTTCACCTGGGAGGCGTCGAGTGCCCCCAGCTTCGCCTTCTGCGCGCGGGTGGCGGGGGCATCTTGGCGGGCGTAGGCGCTGGTGCCGAAGTTCGCGGCCAGTCCTGCATAGCGCTGGGACGGAGTCTGTCCGGTCTTCGCCGTCATCTCTGCGGCCAGCAGGGCCATGATGATGCCGTCCTTGTCTGTTGACCAAACCTTGCCGTTGCGGCGCAGGAACGAAGCACCTGCAGATTCCTCACCGCCGAAGGCCAGTGTCGAGTCGAGGAGTCCGGGGACGAACCATTTGAACCCGACGGGGACTTCGAACAGCGGGCGGCCGTGGGCGGAGACGATGCGGTCGACGATCGAGGAGGTGACCAGCGTCTTGCCGATGCCGGCATTGGAAGACCATTCTGGTCGGTTGTCGAGCAGGTAGTCGATCGCGGTCGCCAGATAGTGGTTGGGGTTCATCAGCCCGGCGTCGGGAGTGACGATGCCGTGGCGGTCGGCATCGGCGTCATTGCCCGTGGCGATGTCGAAGTCATTGCGGGAGGCGATGAGCCCGGCCATCGCGTAGGGCGAGGAGCAGTCCATGCGGATGTTCTCGTCCCAGTCCAGGGTCATGAATGACCAGGTGGGGTCGATCTCGGGGTGGACGACTGTGAGGTTGAGGTCGAAGTCCTCGGCGATCGCGGCCCAGTAGTCGACGCTGGCTCCGCCCAGGGGATCGGCGCCGATGTGGATGTCGGAGCTGCGGATGACATCGAGGTCGATGACCGACTCGAGGTTCTCGGTGTAGTTGGAGATGAAGTCGAAGTTCTCGGTGTTATCCAGGTGGAAGGCCCGCTGGAACCCGGTGCGTGGAATCTTATCCCATCCGGCCTCAAGGTAGGAGTTCGCGCGCTCGGCGATCCACGTCGTCGTCTCCGAGCCGGCCGGGCCACCGTGCGGCGGGTTGTACTTGATGCCGCCGTCGGAGGGCGGGTTGTGGCTGGGGGTCACGATGATGCCGTCGGCCTGCGCATCCGTTGCGGTCTTGCCCGCGTTGAAACCCAGAATCGCGTGGGAGAGCACCGGCGTAGGAGTGAAACCGTCACGCTCATCGATGAGCGCCGGCACTTCAGCAGCGGCGAGGACCTCGAGGACGGTGAGGAACGCTGGTTCGCTCAGCGCATGGGTGTCACGGCCTAAGAAGATGGGCCCGTGAATGCCCTGCTTCTTGCGGAAGTCGACGATGGCGGCGGTGATCGCTGCGATGTGGGCTTCGTTGAACGCACGGTTGAAGCTTGACCCGCGGTGTCCGGAGGTCCCGAAGCTCACGGCCTGCGCAGGCACGGAGGAATCGGGGACGAGATCGTAATACGAATCAAGCAGTGCGGAGATATCGACGAGATCCCTGTCCTGGGCCAGCTGGCCGGCGCGAGTAGTCATACTTCTACAATGCCAAACCCGAACCGATGCACACAGTCCTGAGCCTCCAGTTCTTGCATCGTGGACGGTGAGGGTCCAAGGTCGCCGGAAATTCGCTGTCGGCACCTATCAAGGACATGTGCAGGAGATTAGGCTGAAAGCGGTGATCTGTGGCAACAGTCCCTGTTCGTGAGGAGGCGGTCGAAAGTGTTCGAAGGCGAACCCGCAGGACCAGAGCAGCGCGCTTTCACCGGCGAGCTGCCCGGCCCGTCTGCAACTGCCCGGATCCTCGCCGAGGCTCATCGCCGTTACCGTGACCTCGACGACGGCGAGATCGCCGACTACATCCCCATCCTCGCCGAGGCGGATCCCACATGGTTCGGCCTCAGCTTCATCGATATCGCCGGTCGCGCCCATGAGGCGGGCGACATCGACGTGACCTTCTCCTTTCAGTCGATCTCGAAGGCCTTCGTCTTCGCCCTCGTCTGCCAGGCCCGCAGTCACGAATTCGTCCATGAGCGCATCGGGGTCAACAACACGGGACTGCCCTTCAACTCTGTGATGGCCATCGAACTCAATGATGGGCATCCGATGAATTCGATGGTCAATGCCGGGGCGATCGCCACAACGGCTCTGGTGACCGGTGAGACTCCGGCAGAGAAGTGGGAGACCATCCGCAGCGGACTCTCCCGGTTCGCGGGACGAAATCTCGAGCTCGACGGGCGGGTCTACCGCTCCGAGATCGAGAGCAACCAGCGAAACAAGGCGCTCGCCCGACTGCTCGAGAGCTACGGGAGGATCATCACTGATCCTCTGGACAGCGTCGACATCTACACCCGCCAATGTTCACTGTCGGTGAGCGCACACGATCTCGCGGTGATGGGTTCGACTCTGGCAGATGGGGGAGTGAACCCGGTGACCGGCGAACGCGTGGTCTCCGCCGAGGTGGCCCGTGACACCCTGGCATTGCTGGCTTCGTGCGGAATGTATGAGAACAGCGGTGAATGGCTCTTCGAAATCGGTCTGCCGGCCAAATCGGGAGTCGCGGGTGGAATCGTCGCCATCGCTCCGGGCAAGGGTGCGCTCGGCACGTTCTCTCCACGGCTCGACTCCGCTGGCAACAGCGTCCGCGGCCAGCGGGCCTGCTTCGACCTCTCCCGAGCCTTGGGTCTCAATCTCTTCGCCTCCACCCCAGCACCCGCACCACAACAACGCTGAAAGGAATCACTATGACTGCCCCGGCCGAACCGACCGACCACGCCGAGGTTCGTGCATCCTGGACGCCGATGATCGGGCTGTTCCTCGCCCAGGTGCTCATGTCCTTCAACGTGTCAGCCCTCCCGATCTCTCTGGGCGGGATGGTCGAGGACTTCGGGGTGGCACCCACCGTCGCCTCATCGACGATCGTCGTCTACGGCCTCGCCGTCGCAGCGCTGGTGATGACGGGTGCGAAGCTCGGGCAGCGTATCGGCTGGGTCATCATCTTCAGGGTCGTGCTCATCGTCTTCGCAGCATCGTCGCTGCTGATGATCTTCTCGCGCACGGTGGCGTGGGTGATCGGCGGGCAGATCCTCGCCGGTGCTGCCGCTGCCATCATCGTTCCGGCCCTGGTGGCGCTCATCGCGGAGAACTATCGGGGATCTCAGCAGGCGGCCGCAGTGGGTTCGCTGGGGTCGGCTCGTGCGTTCTCGGGTATGAGTGCCTTCCTCATCGGCGGCACGCTTGGCACTCTGGTCGGATGGCGGCCCATCTTCTTCATCACCCTCGGTCTGGCCGCCATCGTCTTCGCCCTGAGCTTCAAACTGCGCTCGGACAAGGGCGATCCCAGCATCCGCATCGACCTCGTCGCCTCGGTGCTCATCGGGGCTGCGATCGTGCTGCTGACCATGGGATTCAACAATCTCAACGCCTGGGGCATCATCCGCGCCGAGGACGGCGCCCCGTTCTCCATCGCGGGTCTGTCACCGGCACCGGTCTTCGTCATCGTCGGAGTCGTCCTCGGCCAGGCCTTCTTCATGTGGACGCGTCGGCGCATCGCCAATGGCAAAATTCCGCTGGTCGACATCAGTGTGCTCTCGAGGCCCACGGAGCGAGCCGCCGTGTACGCGATGTTCGTCATCGTCGCGATGGAGGCTTCGGTGAACTTCACCGTCCCCACCTACATTCAGGTGGTGCAGGGCAGGACCCCCTTCGACACCTCTTTGGCGATGCTGCCGTTCAACCTCACCGTCTTCGTCACAGCAACCTTGATCGTCCGCTTCTACAAGCGCTACTCTCCTCGCACGATCGCCCTCTTCTCCTTCTCCCTGACCACCCTGGCCCTGGTGTGGCTGGCCTTCGTGGTCACGAACAACTGGGAGACGCTGCCGACGATCCTCGGACTCATCGTCTTCGGCATCGGTCAAGGCGCTCTCGTCACCCTCGTGTTCAACGTCCTCGTCACCGCAGCACCGAAGCATCTGGCCGGCGACGTCGGCTCCATCCGCGGCACCGCCCAGAACCTCGCCTCGGCAGTGGGCACGGCGATGATGGGGGCAGTGCTGGTGACCGTGTTGAGCGCGGGGATCATGAACGCCGTCGATGACCATGCCGGCCTGCCCGATGACATCGTCGCCCAGATTGACCTCGACAACATCAACTTCATCAGCAACGACGAACTCGAAGACGTCCTCTCCGAGACTACGGCGACGCCGGCTCAGGTCGAGCGGGCCGTGGAGCTCAATGCCGATCAGCGCCTGCGCACTCTCAAGATCGGTTTCCTCATCCTCGCCGGCATCAGTCTCGTCGCGGCACTGCCGGCCTCGCGACTGCCCAAGTATCGTCCCGACGAGATCCCGGATCCGACGAAGTAGCCCTTCGAGTTCGCGCCCATGGACTGGTGCCACCGTCTGGCCGTACTATTCAGACACACGCATGCCGAGCATTGGGGCCCGGCGCTGCGACGATAAAAGGACAACGACATGTCTTTCCAGGCCTATCTCGACACCATCGAAGACAAGACGGGGCTGACCCCACGCGAACTCATCGACATCGCCAAGACTCACGGCTATGACGATCCTGCGGTGAAGGCCGGGGTGATCCTCGATTGGCTCAAGACCGACTACGGGCTCGGCCGCGGACATGGCATGGCGCTGGTCCACGTCATCAAGAAGGGGCCGCAGATCGACAGCAAGCATGTCGGCACCGAGGGGGTCCACAACGACGAATCGGACACCCTCTGGCTCGATGGCAAAGCGAGCAGACCGGCATGATCACGATCACCGACCGCAATCAGACGCTGCTGCCCGGGTCAGCGACAGCGAAATTCATCGGCGCCGAGCACGGGGCCGATGTCTCCTTCTTCTGGGTCGATGTGCCGGCAGGGAAGGGTCCCGATCTGCACCGGCATCCGTACACGGAGACATGGGTCGTACTGGCCGGCGAGGCGCGTATCGAGGCTGACAATGAGTCTTTTGAGGCCCATGCAGGAAATATCGTCACCGTCGCGGCTGAAACTGTTCACCGCTTCCGCAGCTTCGGAGGCGTCAACCTGCAGATGTTGTGCATCCACGCATCTCCGGAGATCATCCAGGAGTTCGTCGCCGGATAGCTGAAGCGCTCCTCAGCCGAGGGGCCTTACTTCACCCAGGGTTCCTCGCCGTTCTCCGACACGATCGGCTTGCCGTGGTCGAGGTTCCAGGATCCCATGCCGCCGGCGCGGCAGATGACGTACCGGCGGCATCGAGGGGGACGGCATCGAGACGTGTGGGTAACTAGCCCAGCGCCACATGCAGGCGTTTCGCTAGGTTCTTCACCGCTTGGTGCACCGAAATTTTCATCGCCGAGGCGTGCTAGAAGTGTTCTGGAAGCGGTGCAAGGTCCGGAATCTCGAAGTAGGGCTCAAAGTAGTCACTGCCGGAGATACCATATCGATTCACCCAGATTCGTCGAATTCCGTACTGTTTGGTCGGCATGATGTCATATTCCCAGCCTTGTGCAACGTGAGTGATGACCTGGGGATCGCGGTCGATGGTACGAAATAGATGTTCGAAAGCGCCCTCTCTTGGCTTATACCAACCCGCATCCTCGGCGGTGATGACGTAGTCGAAATCGACACCGATAGTCTCGACGTGGTGCGGTATGTAATCGCGGTCCGAATTGGAAATGATGGCCAGCTCTACTCCCTTTTCTTTGAGCTTCCTCAGGGCTGCCGGTACCTCAGGAAACACGGGAAAGTTCTTTGCGTCTTCGACCAGCTGGTCACCCTGTTCATCCGAATAGGGCGCTCCATGCTGCAACATCGTCGTCTTCAAAGTGTTGCGCACGAGATCCTGGTAGCGGGTGTAAGGGCCTTGGGCCACAGCGTAAAACCTTGCCACTCTGAGGTTGTCCAAGAACACTTCGTGATCCGCTCCCACGGTGTCGAGGCTGTCCTTGACGATTGGCAGGGCCGCGCGATTGAGGTCGAAGTCGATGAGGGTGCGGTAACAGTCGAATGTGGCGATGGGCGTCTGTGATTTTTTCATTGGGCTTCCTATGCTCGTTCAGTCGATGTCAGTGGATTGTGAGTGGTTGTTCCGGTTTTAATGTCTTCGATGTCGAAGAGAGGGTCTGCTCGAGTGAGGAAGTCGAGGCTGAGGTGTGTGCGTCCTTCAGTGATGAGTTGGGCACCGGCTTCCCCGATAGCAGGACTGATTTTGAAACCGTGCCCCGAGAACCCAGTGAGGATTGCAATGTTGGGATCCTCTGGATGAAGCCGCACATATTCGTGCATCGTGCGAGTGTAGCTTTCTATATAGGTATTCAGCCGCACGGGATTCGGTTGCAGAACTGGCAAGAAGTCAGTGACGATTGGGTAGAAGCGCTCGATCTCGGCTCGTGCTGCCTCGCCGCTCAGAGACCGCTCTACACTATTGGGGTTCCCTGTTGAGTGATGGTCGTTGAACCCCAGCCCGAGTTTGACTGTCTTGCCGTCCGCGGTCGGGATCCCGTAGCAGTATCGCGGCGCTGCGCGCATGAATGGAGGCAGGCCCTGAAGAACATTATCGTGAGTCCCGGGATACCAGGCGGACGTCAATCGCTTGGTCACGACGAAGTCGCGCAGATCGGGCACGAGCTGTGTCGTCCACCCGCCGCAGGCGACGACGACGCGATCGAAATCCGAGATACTTCCTGCGGTACGGAGGCGTACGCCTTTGTCACGAGACTCGAGGCGATCGACACGTGTGTATTCGTGCAACTGACCTCCCTTGGCGACTCCGAGTCCGACAGTGGCGGTGATTGTCAGTTCAGGGTTGATGACTCCAGCTTCGATATCCCAGAGCCCTACCTCATCTGTCTGTGGCTTGAACTGCGGGAACCGATCGGCGATGTCTCGGGTACTGAGAACCTCGTGAGGTGTTTCCAACTCAGTGGCGGAGAGCAGGGAATTGCTTACCTGAGGGCTGTCTGCCTTACCGACGTAGAGCACGCCCTTCAGCTTGCGCAGCCGCCTACCGGATTTTGTCTCCAGTTCTTTCCAGAGCTCTTGTGAGCGGTGGATGATGGGTAGATAGCCCAGATCATCTGCCTCGAGGTTGCGGTAGAGCCGGCTTTCCCCGCCGGCTCCTGCAAAGGGGTGACCCACATACGCGGATTCAAATCCGTGTACGTCTATTCCAGCGATCCTACTGAGATTCCAAAAGACCTGGGAGCCGACAGCACCGAGCCCGACTACTGCGATCTTCATAATATGACCTCCAGTCCAATTCAGATTGTCAAAGCGATCCTGTGGGCATCGAGAATCGCGGCATGTGTATTCCTACTCGAGACCGCATCCCCAACTCGATAGAGCACGAAGCCGGGTTGCTCAAGCACGGGCTGAGGTTGTGCAGAAATCAACGCCTCAACATCGACGCGGCCGGCATTACTCGAGTGACCCAAAAGATCGGTGTAGAGCTCATCGTTCGGCCAAGTTCCGCCCGCATAGTAGACTGCGTCGCAATCAAGCGTCTCGAGGACCCCCGTGGACTCACCCGTCAGTTCAACATGGAACCTGCGATCCGATTTCTGCTCTGCAGAGACGACGTATCTGGCGAGCTTCACATCGATATGCTCGGCATCGAACACCGCCTGATAATCGGCGAAGTTCAGCGTCCCGACGTCAATGCCGACGGTCCGCTCTGGAGTCACATACGTCACCCGATCTGAGATGCGGGCGAGGTGTTCCAACGCGTCCAGTGATGAGTTGCGTCCCTCATCGTCGAAAAGGATCACGTGGCCGAGACGCTTCCCGGAGACCTCAAAAGCTTCCCACGTGTCGTGGATGAGGCTCCCACCCGCGATCCCGACGTCTGCAGCGGATCGGGGTACACCTCCGGTTGCGATGATCACAGCGTCGGGATTGAGACCGAGGATCTCGCTCTCTTCAGCAAAGACATTGAACTTGAAATCAGCCCCGTGCTCTCGTGCTTGGGCAACGCGCCAATCGATCGCTCCGACGTACTCGCGTTTGCGAGGAAGCCGTGCCACCATCGCCAATTGTCCGCCGGGTTCGGCTGCGGCTTCGAAGACCGTGACGCGGTGACCGCGTTTCGAAGCCACCTGAGCCGCCTCCAATCCAGCTGGGCCTGCTCCGACGATGACGACGTTCTGTGGACGTGTGACATCGCGTTCTATCTCGTGTTTCAAAGTGTCTTCACGCCCGACAGCCGGGTTGTGGAAGCAGACGACGCCCCCAGTGCTGCCTGCCTCCAGGCAGAGACGGGCTCCGATGCAAGGTCGGATCTGATCGGACTTACCTTCTTGGACCTTTGCGACAAGATGTGGGTCCGCAATGTTGGCCCGGGTCATGCCGACGAGGTCGAGTATGCCTTCCTTCACGGCATATTCGGCAGTTGTGATGTCAGCGATCTTCGCCGCATGGATGACCGGTATACTCACGGCCTTCTTTACCCCAGCGACGAGGTCGAGGAATGGTGCAGACTGTTTTCCAGCGCCGGGAATCACATCCGTCATCTTCCCTTGTGACTCGATAGTGCCGACCACAACGTTGACGAAATCGATCCCGTCGGCCATGTATTGATTGAGAAGTGCGATTGACGACTCGGGATTGAGACCATCTGAACGTCTTTCGTCGATAGACATCCTCACGCCGAGAGCCATGTCGGTGCTGGTGACGGCTTTCACCGCTCTAATGACGCGCCCAGGGAATTCGCGGGCGATCTTCTGGGAATCTGCGTCGAGCTTTGACAGATGCCACGGTGAGGCGAAGGCGTCAAGAAGATGACCGTAATGTTCGAGCTCAATGCCGTCGATACCGGCCGCACGTGCTCTCTCAGCAGCAGCGGCGAAGTCGTCGACAATGCGGTCGAGGTCCCAATCTTCAGCCTTCTTGGGATAGGAGCGGTGGGCTGGCTCCCTCATCGACACTGACGACACAGAAGGTAACCAATTGGAATCGTGATCACCTGTTCTGCGACCCAGGTGTGTGAGCTGGATGAAGACCTTGCTCCCGTGTCTCTGACATGCAGAGGCGACCTCTTTGAGAGGAGCGACGACGTCGTCGTTGTACATGGTGATATTCCCGAAGGCTGGGGCGCTGTCACGGCTGACTACGGCGGATCCGCCGATGGTGATGAGTCCGACGCCTCCTTTTGCCTTCTCCTCCTGATAGCGGCGATATCGTGGCGTTGGCAGTCCGCCGTTGGTGTATCGATTCGAATGGGCGGTGCTCACGATACGATTTTTCAGCTGCACGTTCCCAATTGAGAATGGGGTGAACAGGACACTGTCCCTACCGGTGTCAGAGGGTTCCTCGGTCAACTCAGTTTCTCCTCTACTCGGGCGACGATGCGTGCTGAGACGATGCAGAGCACGGCGTATATGAGGCCTGCCAGGACGAGCACATTCAAGTATTCGAAGGTCATTGACCCGATTGAGAACGCTTTGCTGGTCATTTCAGAGACTCCGATGGCGAAGGCGAGCGATGTTGATTGGAACACCATGATGAGCATCGACATGAGAGGGCCAGGTATTGCTCGGATTGCCTGTGGCAGCACTACGTGGAAAAAGGCCTGACGAACTGTGATTCCCAGGCTTGCCGCTGCCTCGCGCTGACCGCCTCCAACGTGGAGTATGCCGGCGCGGAAGACCTCACTGGAGTAGGCGCCGAGGTTGAGCGAATGACCGACGACGATAGTGGTGAACGCCGCCATCGTGACTCCCGTTGCAGGGAGCCCGAAATACAGCAGATAGATGACTGCCAGCAGAGGGATACCGCGGAAGACCTCGATGAAGGCAATGACCAACGCACGTACCAATCGGCTGGGTGCGGTGGCTAGGAGCCCGAGGACCAGCCCAAGTGGGAAGCCGATGAGGGCGACGCAGGCGGTGAGGAGTAAAGATGTGCCGAGGCCGTTGAGGAGCTGTGGCAACCATTCGATCCAATGTTCGAACATCAGACGGTCACCACCTTCGAGCGCACTACCCCGTCGACGAAGCGGGAAAAGTAGGACAGTGGGATTCCGACCAGCAGATAGAGCATCGCGGCGACGGAGAATACGAGTACTGCAGAACCACCACGCGAGACTTCGTTCTGTGCCAGAAAGATGATGTCCGCGACTCCGATGATCGACGCAATGGCCGTATCTTTGAGCAGAGCCACAGCATACGAGGCCGATGGTGGAATCGAGATGTTGAGTGCCTGCGGAGCAGTGATCCTCCAGAACTGGTTACTCGGAGTCAGACCGAGTGCCGCTGCGGCCTCCTTCTGTCCGAGATGGACGTTATCGATCCCGGCGCGAAAGTTTTCCGCCAAATAGCCAGCAGAGATGATGCTCAAGCCGATGAGGCCAGCGGGAAGTGGCTCGAGTGGAACGATTGGGCTGATGCCGAAATAGATGATGAGTAGCCAGACCAGAGGCGGTATTCCCCGTGATATATCGATGACCGCCACTGCCGGAGCGCGGAGGACGCTCAGTTTCGATGTCCGCATGAGCGCCAAGGGAATTGCCAGCATGGTGCCGACAGTGAACGAGACGACTGTCATGAGAATTGTGATTCCGAAGCCCGCCGACAGAGTCTGCAGTATGGACGCGAATGAGAAGTCGCTCATCTGTCCAACACCGCTTGAAGAAACGTGCGGGTACGCTCATGCGTTGGATTGTAGAAAACCTGTGCCGGGGGACCCTCTTCGAGGATTCCTCCCTGGTCCAGGAGCAGGACTCGATCGGCAACGCGCTCCGCAAATTTCATCTCATGAGTCACAACGATCATGGTCATCCCGCGGTCTGCCAAATCGCGCATGACCTTGAGCACGTCGTTGCCGACCTCCGGATCGAGCGCGGAAGTCGGCTCATCGAACAACATGAGTTCGGGGTCGAGGGAGAGCGCCCGAGCAATCGCAATTCGCTGCTGTTGTCCGCCGGAGCATTCCGAAGGCTTAGCATGTGCTTTGTCAGCAAGCCCAACTTGACCCAAGAGTTTGAGGGCATAATCTTCGGCCTCTTTGGCGTTGCGCAGACCGTTGAGCTTCTGTGCCAAGACTATGTTCTTGACCACGCTGAGGTGGGGGAACAGGTTGAAAGTCTGAAACACCATGCCAACTCGACGACGAAGCTTCAGCAGTTCTGTCTTCGACGGCTTGAGAGAGTCCTCGAATGCGGTCTCCCCATCCAGGCTCAACACCCCGCCTGTGGGACGTTCAAGGTAATTAAGGCATCTCAGGAAGGTGCTTTTACCTGCGCCGCTGGGCCCAATCAGTGCGATTACCTCCCCGGCATGCACCTGCAGCGTGACTCCCTTGAGGACCTCGTTGTCTTTGAATGACTTCTTGATGGATTCGGCGTCGAGGAGCACTCGTGGATCTTGCATTCTTAAGAATTCCTTTCGGCTCGCAACGCATTCAGTTCTCGCAAGTCAGTCATTTGGAGTCTTTGTCGTTTGGAGTGACTAGGCTCGGATCAAGTCCGTACTTCTCAAAGCTCTTATCCAGCTCGCCGGAGTCCTTGTAGTCTGCAATTGTCTGATCAGTGGCGCCTTTGAGCGCGGCATTACCTTTTTTGATGAGCACGACAGACAGCGGCGGTTCCTGGGTGTAGGGCATGTCGGGTGATTTCTGCATCTTGTCGATCTTGAGGTCGGAGTACTGGTCCTGGGTCAGCCGCCAGGTGTTGGCGAGGATGCTGACCACTCCCACGTCGATTCGTTTGGCTTTAACATCGTCGAGCACCGCAGAATCCGATTGATATTCCCTCACCGCGCTCTTGCCGTACAGCTTGTGCAGCTGATCGATCCACAAATACCCCTGTGGAGTCCCGAGCGACTTATTTTTGAGGTCGTCAACGGTTTCGAGATCGTCGCCACGACTGACGACTCCCATGCCGCCCTCGTAGAGGCCGTTGCTGACTTCGAAGATCTCTCTGCGTTCGTCGTTCACCGTCCAGTTGCCAGCCGACAGATCTGCGCGACCGGACTGCAAACCCTCAATGATCGCCGAGAACGAGGTCGTCGAGGAGTCAACTTCAAGACAGAGGTCGGCAGCGATCTTCTTGATCAGCTCACCTTCGATTCCGGTCAGATCCCCATTTTCCGTGGTGACGAAGGGTGGATGCTCGGCGACTAACACGGTGAGCTTTCCCTTGTGCAGCGTCTCGACCTCGGCGCTCGGCTGACAACCCTCGGGAACGGTGCTCTCGGCGCCGCCTCCGGAGCAGCCTGAGGTGAGGAGTGCCAGTGACGCGGCGATCGCGCCGAACTTAACAGTCATCGACGCTGACTTTCGGGTGAAATTGGGTGCATCCAAGGTCTACCTCGATTGTGGTCGGGATCGTCATTGATTGGTCGATCAGTCATCAGGGGACTCTCTACGAGTCGACGTACCTGAATACAACTATGAATGACTATGCCATGTCAATAGGATGTGCGCTATATTTGTTCAAATGGAAAGGCATTTATGAAGGATATTGCCATATGAGCACATCTAATCTGAATAGAACTCCACGGCCCCTGAACGATCTGGATCAGGGGATCGTACGTGCGCTGCACGATAATGGCCGGGCGGCGTGGTCGAGTATCGCTGCCGAAACGAACAGTTCGACAAGCACCGTGCGGCGACGATTCGAAGCTCTCAATCGAGATGGCCGCCTGCGTGTGACCGGGCGTGTGGACGTGACACGTCTCGGGCTCGCCGTTCCCGTCATGGTGCAGTTCCGTGGTCGAGACTCATCGCGGCCCGACTTCCTGCAGTCGCTACAAGTGCGATCTGACGTCCGGTATGTCGGAGCGGTAGCCGGCTCTGCCGGTTGCGTAGCGGAGATCGTCATGCCCTCGCTTGTCGACATTCAGGGAGTCATCCACGAGATCACGTTGGCGTTCGATGTTTCGGCGGAGCTGTTTGTGGCGACTCATACATACACTTCTGGCCAGGACTGGCTGCCTGCGACGGTGAATCGAGAGATCGACGTTCGCCAAGAGAGGTTGGAGGCCAAGCTCACCCGCGAAGAGTCAACTGTGCTTGGACTGCTCCTCAAAGACGGAAGAACGTCTCTGAGTGATTTAGCAGCTCCAATCGAGAAATCGGAGAGCACTGCCCGCCGCATCCTTGAATCTCTGATCAGTCGGGAGATCGTGTCTTTTCGGGTACTTGTCGAGCCTGAGTTGCTGGGTTTCCAGTCATCGTTCTGGGCGTGGCTCAACGTTGAGCCGTCTCATTTGACAGCGATCGGGACCGAACTTGCCGCAATGAAAGAAACGAAAACACTGTTTGCTACTGCTGGACGCTACAACCTGGTTGGGCAGTTTGTGCTCAAGTTCCACACAGACATGCATGCTTTCATGACCGATGTTCTCGGATCGATTGCCGGAATCAAGGCCTCCGAGATCATGATGCAGACATCGACGCACAAGCGCGTTTGGAATATGGTCAAGAACAGCTCCTATATTGGCGTTTCCGGCCCCGGGTGGCTGTTTGAATCTTCTATGCCTATGCATGCCCGGCAAAAGTCGAACCAGACGCCTCTGGCAGGAAAAGACAGCGGAGTTGATTGAGGGTGAGCAAGTTGAGTCATCTTAGGGTAGCGATACTCGATCGGCCCAGTGGGGCAGAATCGCCTCTTCTGGCAACGCTTGAGCCAAGGGTGAGTTTGCAGCGGATACTTCCCAATACGATACACATGCTGGACCCTCAGACTGAAGTCATACTCATTCGCGGTGGATTTTGGACTGATATGGAACGACTTCTTGAGTTGGCACCCGGATTGAGGTGGGTCCACGTCAATATGGCGGGCCTTGATCATTTAAATCTCAAACTCTTGGGTGAGCGGGGTGTAATCCTCACAAATTCTCAAGGCGTCCTGGACCGACCGATCGCGGAGTTCGTCGTAGGTGCGGTTCTACTCTGGTCGAAGGGCCTTCACCAGTCAGTGCTGCACACGCAACAGGGCCACTGGTCGCCAAGAGAGCCTTTGTCGAACCGTTCTATGTCGACACTGATCCTTGGGGCCGGTGGAATAGGCACCGAATGCGCCAAAGCGCTCAAGGTGATGGGTTTTGGCACGGTCGCGGGTTTCCGGCGGGATCCTCGTCGACTCGATACTGTCTTCGACGAGTACGTGAGTTCAGAACAGGTTCCCGAACGAATCGGTGACTTCGACGTTGTCGTTTGTAGCCTGCCAGCTGCGGAATCGACAGAGAACCTTGTCAATGAACGATTTCTGAAGAACCTCGGACAGGCTGTGGTTTTCATTAATGTCGGTCGCGGTAGCACCGTGGATCAGGTGGCATTGGCCGATGCCCTTTCGGAGAGGCCTTTGTCTCTCGCCGTCCTGGATGTGACCGAACCCGAGCCGCTTCCAACTGGGCATCCGCTCCTGCAATGCCGCAACGTGGTCATAAGTCCGCATATGGCAGGGGAAACTGTTGAGCGGCATGACAACTTCTCCCGAGTATTCATTGACAACCTGGGTCGCTATCTAGAAGGAGCGCCGCTCAGTGACCGAACCCAGATGTACTGAAATCTCGACAGCACATTCGTCGCAGTTGTCACCAAATTCTGAGCGGACTCACTTCACCCACGGCTCCTCGCCGTTCTCCGACACGATCGGCTTGCCGTGGTCGAGGTTCCAGGAACCCATGCCACCGGCGACGTTATAGGCGTCGAAGCCGTTGTTCGTCAGCCACGCGACTGCGCGGTGGGAACGGCCACCGGTGCGGCAGATGACGTACATGACATCGTCGAGGGGGAGATCGTCGAGTCGGGTCGGCAGCTCACCCAACGGCACGTGCAGTGCGCCCTCGATGTGCCCGGCCTCCCATTCGTCGTCCTCGCGAACGTCGATGATGGCGGCGCCCTCGGGGATCTCTGTCACGGAGACTGATTCTTCATCCATGACCACAGTCTAGGCATGAGCACAATCGCAGTGCATCCCGCGACGGTCGACAGCCTCATCGAACACAGCAGCTAGTCCGATTGACACCGCGTGGCCACGTATCTGACCTAGAGTGAATCAGTGTCTGATGGTTGCCTGACAAACCTGGAAACTTCTCGACGCCCTCTTCAGTTGTCGGCGTCCTCATGTGAGACTTGGGGCAAGAATCGTCTGTGAAGGGAATGTTGATGAGCAGCAGAGACATAAGCAACGAATCCACCGGCGAGACGAAGGCACGTGATGCCGCGGCGAAGCTCGACGAGGCGACTGAGCCACTGGGCGGCACCTCCGAAGTCGACTCGCAGACGCAGGTCGGCTACACCGAAGAGAACGTCGAAGACCGTGCCCAAGACATGGCCGCTGACATCGGTGTGACCCTCCACCGCAACCCCGACGGCTCACATACGGCCGTCGATGAGAGCGCCGTGAAGGCTGCTGAGAAAGACACCGACGCGAGCCGGGCAGCAACGGGCAATACGGCGCATGAAGCGGGTGCAGGGGCTGACACTGGTTCCCTTGAACAGAAGGACGTCGTGAAGATCCTCCGCGACAGCGGCTATGTGATGCTCACGACCGCTCTCGACGACGGCAAGCTGCTCGCCCACCCAATGGTGCCCCAAGAGGTCACCGACGACGGTGACGTGTGGTTCTTCATCGGTCTGCAGGGCGACCAAGCAACGGCACTGCTGCAGAATCCGCAGGTCAATATCGCCGTCTCCGAGGCGGGAAACTGGCTCTCGGTGGCCGGTCGGGTCGACTTCGTCGATGATCAAGCCAAGCTCGCAAAGCTCTGGAACAAGGAAGCTGCCACCTGGTTCGAAGGCGGACTCAATGACCCGGACCTCGGGCTCATCAAGGTCACCGGAGAATCCGCACAGCACTGGGGTCTCAAGGGCGGCAAGGTCGCTGGCTTGGCCCAGATCGTCAAGTCCAAGGTCACGGGACAGCGCACCGGGGGAGGCAGCAGCACCACAGAACTCTGAGCCCAGGCCGCATAGAACACCGCAGCGTCCCATCTCACACCACACTTCGCTGCTTGCGGACTAGCATGGAGACATGGCAAAGAGGATCGTCATCATCGGTGCAGGGCTGGCCGGAATCACCGCCGCCCGGGAGCTCAGCGAACGCGGTCAGGCGGTCACGCTCGTCGACCCGGCCGCGGGGGAGACCAGCGAACGGCCACCGCTGTCGAAGCACCTCTTCGACGACTCCCGGTATCACCTGCCCTTCCACCTGGAGGCCGGTGAGCTCGTCACCTTCGTTCGTGACAAGGCCACAGAGATCACCCTCGCCGAGGCGACCGATCAGTCCCAGCAGGCCGGTCCCACCGGCGGTACCCCAGTAGCCGGCACCGTCCACTTGGCGTCGGGGGAGACTCTGGACTTCACCCACTGCATCCTCGCCACGGGCATGGAAGCGAACCGGCCGGAGATCCCCGGCTACCCGGATGCCCTACCCGTGTACAACCTGGCCGAGTCCGAATGGATCCGTGAGTTCGTCGCCGAATCCGGTACCCCGCTCAACGTCGGCGTCCTCGGCTCCGGATACCTGGGAATGGAAGTGGCGACCTCGGCGGTCGCCGCCGGACATGAGGCCACCGTCTATCTGCGCGGGGACGAACCCCTGCGAAAACAACTATCTGCCCCAGTGCGCAAGGCGCTGTTTGAGAAGCACAAAGAAGCCGGCGTGAAGTTCATTGCCCACACCAGCAGCCCGGACGAGATCCCGGCAGACATTCACAACCTGTTCGTCACCAGTGTCGGGGCTCGTCCGACACTCATTCCCATCGATGGCCTCCGACCCGCCGAGGCGTGGGAGGTGAATGAGAAATTGGCAACATCTCACCCAGGCGTCTGGGCGGCAGGTGATTGTGCGCAGATCACCGACGGCACCTTCGCCCTTGACCATCCTTGGGCCTGCGAACCGGTGGCCGAAAGTCACGGCAAATACCTCGCCGAACTGCTGAGTACCGACGATGGTGACACCTGTGAACCCTGGTCTGATATCCCGTGGCACTGGAGCTTCCAGGGCCCAGAAAAGGTCTTCACCGCGGGCCTGACCAGCACCGATGCCACCGATACGGTTATCAGACACGATCCGAGCGGCAAGAAATTCCAGGTCTTCCACTTCGATGGATCTGGCCCAGATGCACGGCTCGTCGGCGTCGAGACACTCAACTGGCCGCCCATGCAGGCAGCCGCCCGCCGAGTACTGGCCGGTAGTAACATTCCGACTCGAGCCCAGATCGAAGACCCTGATTTCGACTTCAAGGCTCATAGCCGACTGTGAGAATCGGCTACCCTCATCACGTAGACTTCCTGTGTTCGCCCCCAGTCGCCGACGAGAGAAACTTCTGTACATGGATATGGCTAAGCTAGCTGAGGAGCATGGGCTCGAAAGAGTCGGCGGGCGGCCGTCCCTGCCTCAGTACATCAAGCAGCTGATCACTCGCAGCGATTTCACTTACACTCTGGCCAAGTACCGGATGCAGAGCGAGAACGAGCGCAACCGTCTCGGCATGCTCTGGGTGCTGCTGCGGCCGGCATTCTCGGCTCTGATCTACGGCACGGTCTTCGGCTACATCATGGACGGCGCCACCGCTCGACCACACGACTTTGCTCCGTTCGTCGTCATCGGCGTCTTCGTTCTCGAGTTCTTCAACACCTCGATGAACGGCGGTGCGAAGTCGATCATTTCGAACGCATCCCTTGTGCAGTCCCTGCCGTTCCCGCGCATTGTCCTGCCCATTTCCAAGGTGTTTCAGAACCTCCTCAACTTCATTCCCACGCTGATCTTCATGATGCTCCTGGCGATGATGTGGGGCGCCCGACCTGCCTGGGACTGGTTCCTCTTCATCCCCCTGGTCATTCTGTTCTGGATCTTCAACCAGGGTGTAGCCTTCATCTTCGCCCGGGTCACCGTCCACTTCAGAGACCTCAGCCAAGTCATCCCCTTCATCTCCCGCATGATCTTCTACACCTCCGGTGTCTTCTTCGACCTCAAGGTCATGGTGGCGAAAATCAACCCCGACCCCGCTTGGCAGGTGTTTGCGGACTGGCAGCCGCTGAACAACGTGCTCGCGATTGCCCGCGGCATCCTCATGGTGGGCCGCGATGTTCCCTACGACTACTTCTGGCACCTCGCAATCTGGGCTTTCGGCATCTTCATCATCGGCTTCGTCTTCTTCTGGCAGGCCGAGGAAAGGTATGGTCGCGATGAGTGAGCAGAGTGAGACTGAGCAGGAATCGCACGACACCGGCGGTCTCCCGGAGGTCACGAAGAACAATCCTCCGGTTGTCATCTGCGATGAGGTCCACGTCCGTTATAAGACCCTGGCCACGGGCAAGAAGCTCAAGCTCGGTGGTGGGGGAGGCCTGCTCGATCGTCAGCGCGGCCTCCAGGAGGTCCACGCGCTCAAGGGAGTCAGCTTCGTCGCGCACAAGAACGAATCCATCGGTGTCATCGGCAGCAACGGCTCCGGCAAGTCCACTCTCATGCGGTCAATCACCGGGCTGACCCCGACGTCTGAAGGCACGATCTACGCGAGCTCGCGGCCTAACCTCCTCGGCGTCGGTGCAGCACTGATTCCGGATCTCTCCGGTGCCCGAAACATCATGCTCGGTTCGCTGGCACTGGGGCTGACCCGCGCCGAGGTGGAAGAGAAGTTCGACGACATCGTCGAGTTCACCGGACTCGAGGACTTCATCAACCTGCCGATGCGCACCTATTCCTCAGGTATGTCCCAGCGCCTGAAATTCGCCATTGCGACCTCGGTCCAACACGAGATTCTCATCGTCGACGAGGCGCTCAACGTCGGTGACAAGAAGTTCCGCGACCGTTCAGAGGGACGGATCCGTTCGATCCGCGAGAATGCCGGTACGGTCTTCCTCGTCTCGCACTCGATGCGCTCGATCAAGGACACCTGCAACCGCGTGCTGTGGATCGAGAAAGGCGTACTGCGCGCCGATGGTCCGGCTGCCGACATCATCAAGGAATACCAGGACTTCAACAAGTCAGAGAAGTAGTAGCGAGACCGAGAGTCTTCTTCTGCCTGATCGACGCTGAGACTGCTGCGTTTCCCTTTGGGCAATCTGCGGAGGTGGTGTGCGAGGCTCGTCGGGCTATGGCCGTGCAAGTGTGTGGTCACTAGATTCGGGCGCATGGATGAGAGGTCACGTGAGCCGATCGACCCGAGACGAATCAGCGACCAGCCTGCGCTTCGCAGCTCGACCGGCACGATCTGGATCGTAGCAGGCGGGCTGTTCCTCGTCGTCATCGCGGGCGTACTGGCGGCAGTCATCTTTTCCGGAGGCCCGGCGATCGGGTATGCGATCACCACGATCATCGTGGCAGGTGCGCTCTACCTCGTCCTGCTGATCTCCCGCTTCGCCATTCGGCCGGGCAGGATCCGCCTGTGGGCGATGGCCGGGTCGATGATCGCCATGGCCCTCGTCGCGATCATCGGACTCGTACTGTGCGTAGGTGCCGCCTCGGCCGGAGTCTGAGCTGAGTTACTTTGTGAACCGCGCTGTCCCGTGAGACGGGCTGTTAGCCAAGCCAATACCCCTGTTGTGATCATGTGTCCTCCCCGCGATTCCCCTGCGGGCATACAGCGAAACTGCTGTGATGCTCGGCATCGGCGCGTTCCTCGTCCAGTTCATGGTCCAAGGCGCCTGGGGCGTGATCCCTGCCTACCTCAATGAGCTCATGCCCCTGGACGCCAGAGCGATGCTGACAGGCTTCGTCTACCAGATGGGCAACGTCATCGCCTCGCCGAATTCGACCCTGCAAGCCAGCTGGGCAGAACACCTGGGCGGCTATTTCTCCCTGCCGATGTCCGTCATCGCCGGCAGTGTCGCCGTCATCATCGCCGTTCTCGTCTTCTTCGCTAAGGAGACCCGGGACACGAGCATCGAGGGGAATTCCTAGGGGTCGGAATCACCTCCGCCACCCTCGCCGAGGTGGCATGGAACGTCAGCCAAGCGTGCCCCGCAGGTTCGAAGCGACCCACGGGCCTGCCACGGCGACTTCACATAGTGACCCGAATTATTCCACTATTCGCACCCGCCGGTGAGAAAGCGGTCAGATGGACAGTTAGTGCGGTGACCTCGGTCGATGATGCCCAAATGTGATTGACAGGGCGAAACTGCAGGAGAAGACTGATCTCCGAAACTCAGCCGTCGTCACTATTTTGGGAGGCAAAGGTGCCCTCACGAAATCCACTGTCATCGGGCCCGCATACGAGCGTGACCGTCGTCCATGACAAGGGCCTCAAACGCGATATCGGCAAGACCGGTCTGCTCTTCACCGGAGTCGGCTCGATCATCGGATCCGGTTGGCTCTTCGGCGCCTTCGACGCCGCGAGCATGGCCGGCCCGGCCGCCATCCTGTCCTGGGCCATCGGAGCCATCCTCATCATCTTCGTGGCTCTGAACTACTCCGAACTCGGCGTCATGTTCCCCGTCGCCGGCGGTGTCGTGCGCTACCCGCACTACGCCTTCGGCTCGTTCGCCAGCTACACGAGCGGGTGGATCACGTGGCTGTCGGCGGCGGGCACCGTCGGCATCGAGGTGCTGGCAGCCGTCCAATACGCCTCGAGCTACATGCCATGGCTGATGGAGACCAAGGACGGAGTGCTGGTCCTCACCGGCCCGGGAATCCTCGTCAGCATCGCGATGGTCGCGGTCTTCTGTGTCATCAACATGTTCGGCGTGAAGTTCTTCGCCCAGTTCAACAACGTGCTCGTGTGGTGGAAGCTTGCCGTCATCGTGCTCGTGTTCGTCGGGCTCGCGATCCTCGCGTTTAATCCGGGCCACTTCCACATGGCTGAGTTCGGCGGCTTCGCTCCCAACGGCCTCGCCCCGATCTTCGCCTCCCTGCCCGCAGCGGGCATCGTCTTCTCCTACCTCGGCTTCCGTCAGGGCGTGGAATTCGCCGGTGAGACGAAGAATCCGCAGAAGAACGTGCCCTTCGCCGTCATCGGTTCGATCGTGATCACCGCCATCATCTACATCCTCCTGCAGGTCGCCTTCATCGGTGCGATCCCCACCGAGCTGCTCAAGGACGGCTGGGGCGGACTGTCGTTCTCGAACTCGGCTGGCCCGTGGGCGGAGATCGCGATCATGCTCGGCGCCATGTGGTTGGCCATCATCCTCTACATCGACGCCGTGGTCTCCCCGGCCGACACCGGCCTGATCTTCACCGCACTCAGCCCTCGCCTGTCCTATTCGCAGGCACGTGTGGGCAATGCACCCTCGGGGCTGACGAAGCTGAACAAGCAGGGCATTCCGTGGATCGGTCTGCTCGTGACGTTCATCGTCGCCTGTTTCCTCTTCTTCCCGTTCCCGTCATGGGCCAAGATGGTCGGCTTCATCACCTCCGGCACCGTCATCTCCTTCGGCAGCGGACCGGTGACGGTGGCCGCTCTGCGCCGTCAGCTGCCGGACCAGGATCGTCCCTTCCGTCTGCCCGGAGGTGACACACTGCCGTTCCTCGGGTTCCTCGCCGCCAATCTCATCGTCCTCTGGACCGGGTGGGACACGAACTGGAAGCTGTTCCTGGCGATGGCGCTGGGCTACGTCGTGCTGGGTCTGCACTACGTCTTCAGCGACCGTAACAAGATCCCGCCGCTGCAGTTCGCCTCGGGCTGGTGGATGCTGCTGTGGATCGGCGGTCTGGCCGTGCTCAGCTACCTCGGCACCTACGGTGAAGGTGCCCTGGGTGTGCTCACCTTCGGCTGGGGCGAGCTGGCATGCCTCATCGTCACCTCTATCGTCTTCGCCGTCGGCATCAAGACCCGCCTGAAGTCGGCAGATGTGGTCGCCAACGTCGAGAACACCAAGGAGGCCAGCGCCGAACACATCGACGGTGAGTGAACCCCTGCCCTTCGACGAGGCCAAGAAGGTCATCACGAATCACGAAGGTCGCGTCTTCGATGCCGACGATCAGGCGAAGGCCGCCGAGGTGGATGTCACTCCTAGCGTGTACACGACCGGGTGGGTTAAGCGCGGACCCGTCGGGCTAATTGATCACACGAAGGGCCATGATCCGGAGACATCGGTTCGCCGAGGCTCGCGTCACCTCACTCCGGAGCCTATGCCAGGATCTGAGTTCCACTACGTTAGTGTCTCTCGGGCTAGAGCGACTAATCTATTTCGTAGGGAGTCGGACCAACGTTGCCCGGTGTTTCCGGATATGGTGTGGCGGAAACAGCCGTGGTCAGAATGGCTACACCAACGACGAGCGGAGTGTAATTGTTTCTGCGTGACTACCTGTACGTTGACCTCGACAAAGTTTCTGGGCTAGCTAGCCAACTTTACGACGGAGTCCCTGACAGGGCGACTAACGTTACTGCTAGGCAGAAGAGATTGGAAGCCGACCTGAAGCTGGTTCGAGGAGGATCGGGCTCGTCGGCGGAAGATGCCATTGAACGCAA
Source organism: Brevibacterium sp. UCMA 11754 (assembly GCF_021532275.1). GTDB lineage: Bacteria > Actinomycetota > Actinomycetes > Actinomycetales > Brevibacteriaceae > Brevibacterium. The sequence goes on along the minus strand of NZ_JACBOT010000001.1, from coordinate 365,492 downwards.
CTTGGGGGATTCACTCTTCAAGGGTCTAGAGGCTGACCTAGAAGCCATGGGGCTACTTACCGACCTGTCGGAGAGTCTTGCGGTTAGTAAGACGTGGGATTCAATCGTTGATCTAATATCGCCTGGACAGATACTTAGAATCACCTCTCACGGCACTATTTTCCAACCTGCGCAGATGTCAGAAGCAATCGTAGGGCTGGCAACGGCCGCACACGGAATCTCTGAGCTCGGTATCGAACATACCGAAGATGTTCGGCCAAAGCCTGTACCGCCTAAAGCCAAGTCTGAGGCGCAGAAGAAGGCCGAGCGGTCTGCGAGGCAAGCATCATCTGTTGAAGCAAAGTATCCGGAGGACCTGCTTCCGCCAGGTGAAACGATACCGCTCATGAATGTGCCGCGCGCCCAACTTGCGGGCATGATACGAGTTACGCGTGGTGTATTCGGAGAAGGGGTCCATCTGCATTTGAGGCCAGCCGGTCAGACAGGACCGATTGTCTCAGCTCGACTAGAGGAAGGGCGAAGATTCTTGGACGCGTCACCAGAGGTGCTGATCTCTAGGTACGGTCTAGCCGAGCAGGAGTGGACTGTTGTTGGTGTTGTCGGACAACTTGGTCGCCAGGCCGGAGGAGATGAGATTGACGATGTCACGAACGACGATGGGAGCATAAATCGAGCAAGATTCGTGGATCTGGTTGGGCAGTTTCTTGAGCAAACTAGCGGCCTTGTCGACTTGCCTCGGGCCCCGGGGTTTTCGCTTGTTCCGCTGGCGCTGTATCGCTCGATAGGAGGATCCATTTTGGCCGAGTAATGGAATTACACTGCGTCTGCATCGGCGGTGCGAGACTTCAATTTGAATGTCACCCAATTGGCCTCGGAATGCGGTTCTTCAACTGGCTGGGGCTGTCGGCTACTCTGCGCACGTTGCCCTAGCTTAGCCTTCCGCCCGACACACAAACCGCGCGAAATAAGTCAGCGCCTCGAACGAATCCGCAGCATCAGGGTTCGCGACCTTCGCCAGCGCATGCCCCTGAATGAGGCGCTTGACCGGGACTTCGAGCTTCTTTCCCGTGCGGGTGTGCGGAATGGCCGGGACCGCGATGATGTCATCGGGCACATGCCGCGGTGAGGCCTTCTCACGCAGGTCCCGAGCGATCCGCGACCGCAGCGCATCATCAAGTGAAGCCCCTGTAGCCAGGACGACGAACAGCGGCATCCAGTATCCGCCGTCAGGCTGCTCGGCCCCGATCACCAACGATTCGGTGACCTCGGGGATGCCGTCGACGACGTCGTAGATGTCGGCACTGCCCAGTCGCACGCCGTGCCTGTTGAGAGTGGCATCCGATCGTCCCGAGATGATGACGCTGCCGCGGTCGGTGATCGTGATCCAATCACCGTGGCGCCACACTCCGGAAAACATCGAGAAGTACGTGTCCCGGTAGCGCTGCCCGTCGGGGTCGTTCCAGAACTTCACCGGCATCGACGGCATCGGTTCGGTGATGACCATCTCCCCAACCTCGGCGATGAGAGGCTTGCCGTCATCGTCCCAGGACTGCAGGGCCACACCGAGGACCGGGCCCGACAACTCGCCCGCCCACACGTCGAGATTTGGCGCGGAACCGGCGAACCCGCTCACCACGTCCGTGCCTCCGCTCGTCGAGGCCAGCTGCACGCGCTCGCCGACGGCGTCGCGGACCCAGGGGAAGCAGTGAGCGGGCACCGGTGCCCCGGTGGCGCCGATCGTGCGCAGAGGAGACAGATCCAGTTCCTCGCCGGGTTTCAGCCCCGCCTTCATCCCGGCGAGGAAGATCCCCGGACTCACGCCGAGGACGTTCGCCTCCGTCTCCGCGGCGATCTCCCACAACCTGCGTGGGCCGGGGTAGAGGGGGCTGCCGTCGAAGCAGACGGTGGTCGCACCCGCCACCAGCGCCGAGGCGACCAGGTTCCACATCATCCAGTTCGTATTCGTGTACCAGAAGAACCGGTCACCCGGCCGCAGGTCCAGATGCAGTCCGAGCAGTCGCAGATGGTCGACGACGACACCTCCGTGACTGTGCACGATGCCCTTGGGAATTCCCGTGGTGCCTGAGGAGTACAGCACCCACAGCGGGGTGTCGAAGTCGACCCGCACGAACTCCGGCGGTGCATCGCCGCAGGCGATGTCGTCCCAAGCGACGAGATCGGCGATCCGGTCCTGTTCGTCCAACGGCCCCGCGCCGAGGTTGTCGATGCCGACGACTGCCCGCAACGACGGGATGCGAGCGGCAAGCTCGGCAACCTGGTCGCGGCGGTCGAAGGCCTGCCCGTTCCAGGAGTAGCCGTCGGCGACAAAAAGCACAATCGGTTCGAGTTGCCCGAGCTTCGCCGCGGCTCCCTCTGCTGCATAGTCCTGGGCGCAGGCCGACCAGATGGCGCCGATCGAAGCGGAAGCGAGGAAGGCGATGAGCGTGTGATGGGTGTTCGGCAGATAGCCGACGACCCGGTCGCCTTGCTTCACTCCACGCTCACGCAGCCATGCCGCCACCGACCCGACCTGTCGTCGCAGCTCACGCCACGTGACCTCGAAGCGGTTCCCGTCCTCGGTGATGGTGATGATCGCTGGTTCGTCGATGAGTCGTTCGTCGAGCCCGGCGCGCAGTGCATGTTCGGCGTAGTTGACGCGGGTGCCTGGGAACCATTCGGCACCCGGCATGGACCTGTTCGCCAGCACTTTGGTGTATGGCTCATCGGCGATGACGTCGAAGAAGTCCCAGACCGCGCCCCAGAAGCCGTCCAGATCGCCCAGCGACCAACGCCACAGGTCGTCGTAGCCGACCATGTCCAGACCCGTGCGCTGATTCGCGAATTCGGTGAACGCAAGAATCTGCGGGCGGGGCGTCTGGTCGGGGTTCGGGCGCCAGATCGGTTCAGCGGTCAATTCTTCTCCTCAGTTCAGCACGACGGTGAACGGCAGCGGTCGGACGTCTCGTGCAGAGGCAGCAGCCGTCAGGCTCAGCTCCACACGCCCCGAGTGTCATGGACGATCTTCTGTGCCAGATGCGTCCGATCCAGGCGGACGAACTCGTTGTGGTCGACGAGGAGGAGCACGATGTCGGCGGCGCGGACGGCTTCGTTCATCTCTGTCAGCGTCACGTTCTCGCGTGCTTCGAGTTCGGCCGGCAGCTCCTCGATGTTGGGTTCGACGGCCATGATGTTCGCCTGCGGAAGCTCGTCTGCCAGCCGTCCCACGATCTGCCGAGCAGGGCTCTCACGCAGGTCGTCGATGTTGGGTTTGAACGCCAGTCCCAGTGCTGCGATCTGCACGTCGGCAATGCGCTTAGCCTGGGGGAGCAGTTTGTCGAGGACGAAGCCCGGCTTCGCATCATTGACCTCGCGCGCGGTCCTGATCAGTGACGAACGTTCCGGTGCGGTGGCCACGATGAACCAGGGGTCGACGGCGATGCAGTGTCCACCGACTCCGGGACCGGGCTGCAGGATGTTCACGCGGGGGTGGTGGTTGGCCAGTCGGATGAGCTCCCAGACGTTGATGTCGAGACCGTCCGAGATCATCGACAGCTCGTTGGCGAAGGCGATGTTGACGTCGCGGTAGGCATTCTCTGTCAGCTTCGCCATCTCAGCTGTCCGGGCGTCGGTCATGAGGAACTCGCCCTCACAGAAGAGTTCGTAGAGTTCACGCGCCCGTTCCCCAGCCTCACCGTTGAGGGTGCCGACGATGCGGTCGTTGGTGCGCAGCTCGATCATGATGCGTCCTGGGAGGACGCGTTCGGGGCAGTGGGCGAAGTAGATCGACTGGGCGCTGCCAGGCTTGAGCGTGAGGTCCGGGCGAGCAGCGAGGATCGTATCGGCGAGGAACTCGGTGGCACCGGGAGGCGAAGTCGATTCGAGGATGATGAGTTCATTGCCTTCGAGCAGCGGAGCGATCTGCTTGCCTGCGGTTTCGATGTAGGACAGATCAGGCCTCTTGCCATCGGTGAACGGCGTGGGGACGGCAACGATGTAGTTGTCCGCATGCGGAGTCACCGTCGTCGCCTGGAGGTAGCCCTGGGAGACGACACCGGCAACAGTTGTCGCCATATCGGGCTCGACGAACGGCACCTGGCCGGCGTTGATGACGTCGACGTTCTTCTGATTAATGTCAACGCCAATCACGTCAGCACCTGAGCTGGCGAGGACGGCAGCAGTCGGTAAACCGATGTAGCCGAGCCCGATCACGGCAACCGAGGGACGATTGCTTTCAGGGAAGGAATTCATATTTGGTACTCCAGACTGTACATAGAGGTCCGCCGATATCTGGTCCGGAGATCATCTAAATAGATGATCAGGTGCCATGACGGTTGGTACAACAAATGAAATAGTAGTGAATGACTCGTCGTGGGCGAAATGTGAACTCCTTCGCCAGTGACTTTGAACGAAAATGGTGAAGGCGATGTCAAGTTTTGATAAACATTGACCGATCCGAACGTCTCAGTACGCAGAACGGTTGCCAGGCATGGCAGTATTCGTTGAATATAGAATTTGTTGAATGGACAGAGAACAGGCCCGGAGCGCAAAATCGGGCCTGCTTTCTTTTGCTGGTTGGCAACCATTCTTATTTGAAGGAGAAGCAGTGAGTGCTGGTAGCTCGTTCCAGGGATCTAAGGTCATGGTCATATACGGGACACGTCCTGAAGCGATCAAAGTGGCCCCTGTGATCAAAGCACTCGAAGAAGATGAAACACTGTCACCGATAGTTGTGGTGACTGCGCAACACAGGGAAATGCTTGACCAGGTCAACGAAGTATTCCAGATTGTCCCCGATGTCGACCTCAACCTCATGGCTCACGGACAGACGCTTAACGAAATCGCCGGAAACGTCATCATGAGGATTGACGCCGTTCTCGATGAACACATGCCGGACGCGGTCCTCGTGCAAGGCGACACCACAACTGTAATGGGCGCGGCTATCGCAGCGTTCAACCGTGAGATCCCCGTGGTGCACCTGGAAGCTGGATTGCGCAGTGGCGACATTGACTCGCCTTTCCCCGAGGAAGCCAACCGCAAGATCGTTTCGCAGATCGCACGCATGCACCTGGCACCGACCAGGGTTTCTCGTAGCAATCTACTGGCAGACGGGGTGCCTGATGAAAATATCCACGTCATCGGAAACACTGTGATCGACGCCCTGCATTGGGCAGTGGCACGCGCCGTGGAGTTCACAGTTCCTGAACTGAAGCGACTGAGCATCGACGACCGGCGCGTTCTTCTCGTCACTACTCACCGCCGAGAGAATCTCGGTGAGAACATGATCAACATCGGTCGGGCCATGCGTGAACTCGCCACGAGATACCCGGACTTGCTCATCGTGTGGCCCGCACACAAGAACCCGAAGGTGCGGGCCTCGATCGAACCGCAGATCGTAGACCTAAATAATGTCATCTCCATCGAGCCTGTCGAGTACGGCGAGTTCTCGCACTTGATTGCGAATTCGGACATCATCCTCACCGACTCGGGCGGGATCCAGGAAGAAGGCCCCAGCTTGGGCAAACCCGTGCTGGTGCTGCGTGAAAATACCGAACGCCCCGAGGCGGTTGACGCTGGAACCGTGAAGCTCATCGGCACGGCAACCGACCGGATCATCACCGAGGTGGCCCGTCTCCTAGATGACAGGGCTGCCTACTCGGCCATGGCCAACGCGGTCAATCCCTATGGGGACGGTCACTCTGCACGGCGCAGCGTTGACGCCCTCACACAGCTTCTGTCATCCGAAGGACGCTGAGACGATGGTAATGGAGAACTACTTGAGCAGAATGACGAAGCGCAGGCGGAAGCCGCAACAGGACCACAGCTCCGCCAAGGAGGGCGACCGATCCAGTCGGGCCGCCGAGACTCGCGCCGCCGCCGCCGAGAGGTGGAAGCTCGGCCATCGTCAGTTCGCACTGAATCTTTACAGGCACGGACTACGAGAGTTTCCCGAGGACAGCCTGCTGTGGATGTCCTTTGCGCAGAGGCTGCAGGATTCGGGGCGCTACGATCTCGCATACTTCGGCTTCACCAATGCCGTCGAAATCGACCCCGGCAACTTCGCCGCTCTCGAACAGTTCATCGAGATGGCCGGTGACCGGGAGGATTCGACAGCGGTTACCTCCGTGCTGACCGGACTGGCACGCGCGATCAAGGACAAGCCCAACAGGCACCGGCGTGCCCTAGACTTTGCAATCCCTAACAAGATCACCGAGGTGGTCGACGTGGTGGCCGCCACCAGCACCGATACGGTAGCGAAGGCAGCGGCTGAACTCGAACGGACCGGTGGCAATCGAACGCTTATGGGTGTCAGTGGACCCGAGAGCGAGCAAGCTTGGGTGATCTTTTGCCTGGCCAGAGGCCGTCGTTCCGCCGCGATCACCGGCATGACGGCGCTCACATCCGAGCAAATTCCAGTGGATTCGCTTCGGCTTGCGATCCGTCGAGACCTGCGCCGTGAGAACAGCAAGGGCGCGGAGAAGCTCCTGCGCGAGTATCTGCGTCACAAACCCGACGACGCTTGGGCGAAGAAGAAGCTGCGTTCCTTCACCGTCCTCAATGACTACCAGCTCACCGTCAAAGGATTCCCGTTTCCGAAAAAGGCTTCGGCACCTGTCTACACACCTAATCGTGGCAAGGTTAGCTACCTGCTACACAATTCCCTTCCGTACAACTCCGCCGGCTACGCGACGCGCACCCACGGGCTTCTCAGCGCCCTGCGCCGGTTGGAATGGGACATCGAAGGAGTCACCCGTCTGGGTTACCCCTTCGACATGACGAAGCATGACAATCTCAAAGAGATCCCGTCCGAAGACATCATCGACGGGGTCCCATACAGGCGGTTGTCCACGGACGCAGAACTGCAACTGAAGAAGCCGATCCAGCTATACACACAGCGCTACGTCAACCGGTTCATCGAATTCGCACACGAGAATCGTCCATCGATCATCCACGCCGCCTCCAACCACTGGAACGGGCTGGCTGCGGTCAGCGCCGCGAACAAGCTCGGTCTGCCCTCGATCTATGAAGTTCGTGGCCTGTGGGAAGTCACCCGCGGCTCCCGAGATCCGAAGTGGGCTGAGGGTGGAATGTTCAGATACATGGCGAAGATGGAATCCGAAGCGGCAGCCAACGCCACTCGCGTCATCGCGATCACCCAGGCACTCAAGGATGAACTTATGAACCGAGGAGTCGACGGAGACAAGATCGAGGTAGTGCCCAACGGAGTTGATACGAAACGCTTTGTCCCGATCGAGCGCAACCACGAGCTTGCCCGTGCACTCGGCATCGAGGGCAAGACCGTCATCGGTTACATCGGTTCGATACTCGACTATGAGGGCCTCGGACTGCTCATCGAAGCCGCGATCAGGATGGCGGTCGTCCGCGACGATTTCGTGGTCATGCTTGTCGGCGACGGTGCAGAACTTGAGAGGTTCACCGCGGAGGTGGAGGAAAGCGGATTCGCGCATCTCTTCCGCATAACCGGCCGCGTTCCACACCACGAGGTCGAACAGTACTACTCGCTCGTCGATATCGCTCCGTTCCCACGGTTGCCCCTGCCGGTATGTGAGATGGTGTCGCCGCTGAAGCCCTTCGAAGCCATGGCAATGGGAAAGGCCGTTGTATCGTCCGATGTTGCGGCGCTGGCCGAGATTGTCACGCCCGGGCTCAACGGCTTTAGGCACATCAAAGGCGATGTCGTATCACTTCAACACGAGCTGGAACGCCTCCTCGACGATCCGGAACTCGTCACTCGCCTCGGTGCTCAGGCCCGCACCTGGGTTGCAGAGGAACGTGACTGGGATAATCTGGCCGGGCGCATCGACCGGCTCTACCGTAGCCTGGACGAGTGAGCGACGCAGTGACTGACCCATCTACCCTTCCTATCGACCTTGAAGCAGCCCGCCGTCAGACCCTTGGTGGGAAGTTCACATCTATCGGCAATGAACAGAACGCATTGGAGGAGCTCCGGCAGAGAACGGTGACACTTCCACCGCACGCCACTTACACATTTGGCGATGACATCGACTGGGATGTCGATCCATTTCAGGAAACGAACTGGTGTGCTCAGTGGTACATGCTGCGCTGGGCTGACCCGCTTCGCCGCTCTGCCGAGGCTGGGAATCCGCATGATCTTCTTCTGTGGCTCGAAATCGTCCTCAGCTGGATACGGTTCGACACTCAGGAGGAAGGTTCCAGCATTTTCCGTTGGAAGGACATGACAGATGCATTCCGAGCCCGCACACTAATTGCCGGATTGCCAGTTGTAGCGGAGCGGGCCCCTGAACATCTGCCCGAACTCATTGAGGCTCTAAATAAGCATGGAGCGTGGCTGGCCGACCCGCAAAATCACGGCCACGCGAATCATCTGATGCATCAGTTCCAAGGATTGTTCGCGTGCGGCCGTGTGTTGCGAAATGACGTGTGGACTCAGCAGGCTGTCGACGGACTGCAAACGCTTTTCGACGATGAGCACGATACCGACGGCATCAATCGTGAAGGTGCGATTGCCTACCACCTGTTCAACCACAAATGGTGGCTGGAAATACTCGATGCACTCGAAATCGAAGGGTTCAGCGTCGCGAGATTCAGAGAGACGCTTCGGATAGGTGTGGAAGAGCTCGTTCACGCGACGACTCCTCTGGGTGAACTCGTGAGAATCGGGGATACGGGCCCAACCAAGCCGATTGGCATCGACGACGACCGACTTCGCTATGTGCTCTCGGCTGGCGCCGATGGACGGATGCCTGCTTCCCGGGTCAAAGCTTACAACGCCAGCGGATACCTCTATGCTCGAAGCGGTTGGGGCGAATTCGAACGGAACTTCGAGGATGAGACCTTTCTTGCAGTTCCGTACGGACGTAGCGACAAAGTCCACGGGCACAAAGATGCCGGGTCCCTTGTGTATTTCAGCCGAGGGATCAACTGGTTGGCCGATCCAGGCAAGTTCGGCTACGGCAAAGAACCAGTCGTCAAACGCTACCTCTCTCGGGAAACACACAACCTCGTCACAATCCGCGGACGCAAATTTGACGCGAGCGTCAGAGTCGAGCTCAAGGATTTTGAACAAGACGCGGACCGTCTGACCTTCGTCCTTGTGGATCTGAGCTATGAGGGGGTGCGTATCGAAAGGCGGGTTGTCCTGTCATTCAATACGGACGCGCTGATCATTGTCGATACGATCATGGCCGATAAGCAAGTCACCGCCAAACAACGGTGGTTGACAGACATTGGAGTCACTGCGAAGCAACTCAAAAGAGGGTTCGAACTCAATTCCGAAGGGAAAACCGCTGCCTTGATCTTCAGCGGGAAAGCTCCGACGGTCCGGATGTATCTCGGTGATAACGACTACGGACTGGGTTGGGTCGCTTCTGGTTGGAAACAGCAGAAGCCAGCGACGCAGATCGAGCTCGAGAAGAGTGGCAAGCGATTTCGTTTCATCACGACAATCTGCCCAGCTGTCGGATCCAGCGATGACGCCATTCGAACAGTCCCTTCCGCAGACTCTAGCCTGATCGGAATGAACATCGATAATGGACGCGTCAGCGAGCAGATTTTCATCGCCGGATCGGGTGTCTACTCCTCCTCAGACGAAGTTGTCCAAGCGGCACGTGGCCGTATCGAACATGGAAAAAGCTCAACATTGGAGCTCAAGAACTCAGCTGCTCGAGCCGACTTGCTCGATTCGCTGAGTAAGATCAGACAGGCACTGCGCACATCGCCACAGGCTGGTTCCGATATTGCAAAAGAAGAAGCAGAGAAGCTCCCCGCGCAGTCGCTGTTTTCACCGATCGACCTAGGGGCTCGGGCAGTGCTTGCAGACATCAAGCCGGGCTCGACGGGACATTCAGATTCCACGGTGCAGCGAGACCGAGAATCATATTTCACCGAGACTCTGGGAGGCGACGACGGTTACGAAATCGTCGGCCATCAGCTTGAAGAATTTCCACGCGATGGCGTGTATACATTCGATGCCCATAATCTGTGTATTGCGGCGGCGCTCATCCGCAGGCCGGGCCCGATACTGACAGTACTTTTTCAAGGCGCGATCGATCGAGCAAAGGTTACTCCGCCGATATTCCAGCGATTGTCATCTACGGTGGATATATCAGATGGACCGGTCGTCAGCTTCTACGATGCAACTCTCGATCAGAACCGTGAACTTCGACTCGGGTGGTACCTCGGAAACGAGCTTGTCGATCTGCATGCGGAAATCGCATTGATAGTTTCGAAGATGGCCGACGATCTCGGGTGTGCGTCGGTCCTGTGTGTCGGCAGCTCCGGGGGCGGATTTGCAGCGATGCATGTTGCGGCACTCGCTAGCGGTTCCGCAGTTGCGTTCAATCCGCAAACTGATCTGCGGAAGTATCATGCGCCGTCTGCGGCGGTAGCGATGGAGACTGTATTCGGACGACCGCAGTTGGTCCATGAAATCAAAACTGAAGAACTCGAACGCATAAGTGTGATGGAACGATTCCGCACAGTCGGCACTCCGCCTGTGACGGTCGTGGCGAATCCGGAAGACACGCACCACTGGACACGGCACGTGCGCGGACTTGCCGATTTTGTCGACGAACAGGGGACCGCTGAGAAGCTTCAGATAGTTGAGGTCCCTCTTGGCAAAGGGCATATTTCAGTGCCGCGAGACACATACGAGAAGACGCTTTTTGAAGTATATAAGCAACTGCGAGATTCAGCTCAAAAACAGTAGTGTTGAGGTGCGAATCCGAACGCATGTACGTCGCTGTTGGCCAATAGCAGGTTGTCCTCGACAGTCCAGGTGTGCGCATGGTCACCGCGGACCTGGACGAAGTTGAAGCGGTCCGCTGAGTAGATGCGGGCGCCAGCAGTGACGAGGCGCTGCTGCAGTTCGGTGTCTTCGCCCAGGGTGCGCTCGGCAAAGGGATTATCGAGGAATGTCTCCCGGCGTCCCAGCAGAGTCGGGCCCATCACCATGTCCGAGTAGCGGTGCTCTCGTTCGGGGAAACGGCATATGACGATGTTTCGTCCCTGCAGGTGGAGGTAGTGCGCCTGCTTGCCCACCAGGTCCGCATTCGAATACCGGAGCGCTGCGAGTTGATCCGACAGGTAGTTGGCGCCATAGATGTCGTCGTCATCCATCTTCGCCACGACCGTTCCGCTGGCAGCTGTGATTCCACGATTCAGACACGTGCCGAGTGATTGATTGGCGGCGACCTGCAATAGCGTGAGGTTGTCGATACCTGCATCCTTGGTCCGAGCGGTGAAGTCCCGGGGTGCTTCGAATCCGTGCGTGACAAGGACGAGCTCACGGTTAGAATGGACCTGATCTGCGTGCGTTGCAATGATGTTGTCCAAGTGTTCGGGACGATTCGTCGAAACAATCGCCGACACAGAGGCGGGCACAGGGTCAATGTAGTCGACGTTCAGCGCGTCCATCACAGTCATAGCGCGATGACTATAGGTGTGCTCACGCCAGATTCTTCGTTGAGCCTTGTGCACGGTCCTGTCTCGCAGTTCTCTACTACGCACGAATGCCCGTAATGACCATTCAGCATCTTCTTGGGTGGCCGGTTGCGGCACTTCGTCGGTGGGAAAGAAGTCTTTCGTTGCCGCGCTGGGCGTGGTGACGACCGGTGTGCCGGCTGCAGCAATCTCGAAGATCCGCCGGGCGCACATGCTGGGCGAGCCTACGACGGAGTTGACGTTGAGGAACACCTTGTAGTGCTTGTACGCGGTCAGGAGATTCGCATAGGGAAGAGAACCGACAACACGGTCAGCGAGCTGTCCTGGGAACTGATACTTTTCGTCGTCGCCAAGGAATCGGGAGAAGATCTCGAGTCCATATTCCATACGACCCGATACTGACTCGGCGGCACCCAGGAGGAGGTCCATCTGTTTGCGACGTTCGGGGTACTTGTGAGCGAAGTACATTCCGGCGAAGGCAATGTCGCGGGCCGCAAAGTTCCGGGACGGCCTGGCAGGATTGTGGATCGCGGGCTGGGCGGCGAAGGGAAGTGCTGCCACCCGGTCATGGCCCAGCACCGCTCGGTATTCCGCGACGAGCCGGACGTCGCTGGTGAACACCACGTCGACTAGCTTCGCCAGCGGAAGGAAGTCCTCGAAGTGCGGTGGATCCTCCTTGTTCCAGAACACCGTCGGCAGGTCCCGACGCCGGCATTCGGCGAGCAGCTCGACGATGTCCGAATTCGGTCCAGAGGGGCCGCTGAGTTTGAACTTCCAATCGCCGGAATTGCCGTTCCAGGCCGATTCGACGAAGACGAAGTCGAGACCTTCGAGTTCGTTCGCCCAATCGGCACGAGTGAGTTCTGTGGTCGACCATTCGAAGCCGAAGCTCTGGGCCGAGAACTCGTCGAGGATGACCCCGACCCGAGAGTGCGCAAACACCGGGACGCGTTCCGGAACCGGCATGGGAGGAAACAGGTCGGCCAGGACCTCTTCGGACAGAGAACCTGTGGCGATCTGCGGCGAGGACTCCGCCGTGCCCTGAGTGATCGAGCGGCGGTGACTCCACGTCGTCAGCTGGGACAGTCCGCCTTTTCGCCAATGCCACAGTGCAGTTCTCAGGGTGTGAAGCGGCGTCTTGGCCAAGTTGTGTTCCTTTCGTCGGGGACTCGCGCTCTGCCCAGCCAAGACGGCTTGCAACAAACTTGTATCCGAAACCGAATCTTAATGTTGGCACCACTACTGATGTGTCAATTCTGTCACAGTCAATAGTACAATCGAGGAGTTGGAATGCGCCGGCTACGGCCGCTTGGGCATCGTCTGCACTGCAGATCGATCCCTCATGCAGTGCGTGTGAGTCGAGTGAAATGAGAACTGTGGGAAGCAACTCCGGACCCATACACTCACGCACCCCTTTGGCCAAGGGCCTCTTCGCATTTATCCTCTCCGTCACCGATGGAATTGTGTTCGCCTTCCTTGTCGTCGCGATGACACTTGTCCGCTATGACTTCTACTTCGACCGCGTGAGTTTCCTCGGCGTGTTCGTCTGCGCGGCGATCGCCTTGGTCGTATTCCTCGTCTGCGGCCCGCTGGCTGTCTATCGTGGACGCTACCGCCGAGGCTCGACCGATCAGTTCGCGGCGATTGCCGGAACCGTGGCCCTGGGCGTGGGGATTATGTGGGTAGCCGAATTCATCTTCGCCGACCGGCTGTTGATTCCCACCAGCGTGCCGATCGCGGCCGGAGCCATGATGCTCGTGTTCAAGAGCTTGGAGAACTGGATTCGCCGCAATCTGCGCCATCGGACATTGACATCCTCCGGGTCCTCTCGGCCGACCCTAGTCGTCGGGGCTGGCAGCCAGGGAACCCTGGCCCTCGACATGATCGCCCAGGACTCCCACGGCGAATACGCGGCTGTCGGGATGCTTGACGATGATCCGAGCAAACGACATCTGCGCTACAACGGCATCCGCGTGCTCGGGCCAATCTCAAGCATTGCGGATCAGGTTGACCGAACCGGGGCCAGCGTTGTGCTCATCGCCATCACCGACCTGCCTCCTGAGGAACTCCAAGCCATCGCTTCGAATCTCGAATCCAGGCCAGTCGAGATCAAGATCATGCCGCGATTCGCTGTATCCGATTACAGCCGACCGGAACCGGAATCAACCGATGTGGCCGACCTGCGGCATCGCAATTTCCGTGACGTCAGTCTCGAAGACCTCATCGGTCGCCAACCGATCACGACAAATGTCGAGGACATCTCGTCTGCGATCACTGACCGTGTCGTCCTTGTCACTGGTGCCGGCGGATCGATTGGTTCCCAGCTGTGCAAACAGGTCGCCCGATTTGCCCCAGCCCGACTCGTTATGACCGACCGGGACGAGTCTGGGCTGCACGCCACCCAGCTCGGGCTCGAGGGATCGGCGCTGCTGACCAGTGAGGACCTCGTACTCGGTGACCTCAGGGACACTGCCTTCATCGATGCGCTCGTCACTGAGAGCAAACCCGACATCATCTTCCACGCAGCGGCGCTGAAACATCTGACGTTCCTCGAACGCTTCCCCGAACAGGCGGTGCGCACCAACGTCGGTGCCAGTCTCGACCTGCTCGACGCAGCAGTGGCCAACGACGTCGATTCCTTCGTCCACATTTCCACGGACAAGGCAGCGGGGGCTACCTCGGTGCTCGGGCGCACGAAGTTCTCGATCGAACGAGCAGTCGCCTCGGTTGCGTCTGAGTCTGGTCGGAAATACATGTCCGTGCGCTTCGGCAACGTGCTGGGCTCCCGCGGATCGGTGCTGGAGACCTTTGTTGCCCAGGTCGCAGCCGGCGATCCGGTCACGGTCACAGACCCGGAAGTCACCCGCTACTTCATGACGGCCGATGAGGCTTGCGAACTAGTCCTGCAGGCTGCGGCCATCGGCCGCCCCGGTGAGACGCTCGTCCTCGATATGGGTGAACCGATCAAGATAAACGATCTTGCCCATCGTGTCATCGCACTCAGCGGGCGCTCCGATGCTCGCATCGTCTACACCGGGCTGCGTCCAGGGGAGAAGCTGACCGAGGCACTCCTGTCCCCCGGAGAGAAAGACCTCCGCCCCACTCATCCGCTCATCACTCAGGTGCCGATCACTCCGATCGACCTCGATGCGCTGAGAAAACTCGTCGAAGCTTCTCGAGATGCCGGTGTCTACAACCGGCGAACACAGCTCGAAGAAGACCTCACCCGCGTCCTTGGCCTGTCCCTGGAAGAGCAAAGCCTGGAGATCACTGGCTCAGGTGATATAGCTGAAGACGTCGGGACCACCAGCTGATGGATCTGCAGTCGCTGGTGATCTTCGTCGTGGCCGCCGTCGTCACGACGCTCAGCGCTCTCATCGTCTTTCCGCTGCTGCGACGGGCAGGCGTCGTCGATGTGCCGTCCCACCGCTCGTCCCATACCAAAGCGACCGTGCGCGGCGGGGGAGTCGCCATCGGGTGTGGGATCACCGTGGCGACCGTCCTGGCGATGGTCTGGAACGTCACCGAACATGGCGTATTCGGCCTCGGCAGTCTCATGCTGCCCATCGGATTCCTGGTGTTGACCTGGTGCTATTCCGCTATCGGATTGAGCGACGACCTTGATTCACTGCAGCCGGTCGGCCGTCTGCTCGGGCAGGTCATACTCGCGGTAGTCTTCAGCGCCTGCATCGCTCTGTTCTCCACGCAGGGCATCGCTCACGTTCTGGTCTTCGCCGTCATCGGTGTCACGCTGGTCAACGCGGTGAACTTCGTCGACGGCCTCAACGGCTACGTCACGAGCTGGTCGATCGTCACGGGCGCCTGGTTCGCCTTCGTCGGGTACTACATCGATGAGAATGACCTCGCGCTTCTTTCCCTGGCGCTGGCCGGAGCCGCAGCCGGATTTCTGCCGTTCAACCTCGGTCGTGCAAAGGCCTTTTTGGGTGACACGGGCAGCTACGGCGTTGGTGCAGCGGTATTCGCCATCGCGGTGTGGATGTTCGTGATCGGTGTGCCGATCGTCATCATCATCGCACCCATGATCTTCATCCTCTTCGATGTTGGGCTCACCCTTGTGCTGCGCCTGTTCAAGGGAGAGAACATCCTCCTCCCTCACCGCCAGCACATCTATCAACGGATCCAACAGGCCGGCTGGTCGCACGCAAGCGTCTCGCTCTTCCACGCTTCACTGAGCGTCCTCGCCTGTATTCTGGCCGTACCAACCCTGATCGCAGGAAACACTGCGGCAACCTATCCGTCTCATGTGTTTTGGGCAGGACTATTGGCCCTCTACGCACTATTGCCGATGTGGCTGAATAGACGTGAGACAGCAAAGGCGGTCAATGTATGAAAATCCTGCTTCTCAGTCACTATTACTATCCTGAGGTCGGTGCCCCGCAGCGACGGTGGAGGATCCTTGTCGACCACCTCCGCGCCGCCGGTCATCAGGTCATCACCGTCGCCCCGCATCCGCACTACCCCTATCCTGATCGGGACGGATTCTTCGGGTCCCGGGTTGGTCGAGGTCGACGTCGAGTCGCAGTGCGCCTCGGCGGCACCTGGGACACCGGAATCGATGGCGAACGGATCCTGCGGGTTCCCTATCTGCACAGCGGTTCGTCTATGGCGCGACAGATGCTCGACCAGACAGTGTCGGCCACCGGTGCCATATCCGCCGTCATCGACCGGCTGCGCGGCAGGATGAAGCCCGATGTCATCGTCTCCACGACCCCGGCACTACCGTTCTTGCTCGCCGGAGATTCCTTGTCCCGGATTCTGCACGTGCCGCACGTCGCCGAGGTTCGCGACGCTTGGCCGGATCTCATCTCTGAGATGAACCTGGTCACCGGTGCCCTCGGTAAGTACCTGCCGAACAAGCTCACGAGTTCCATCGAACACAGGCTCCTGCCGGATCTGTTGACCCGCGCCCAACGGCGTGCCGCGGTCGTGGTCGTCACCACCGAAGGGTTCAAACGTCGTCTGGAGGATCGGGGCGTGACCGCTGAGGTGGTGCGCAGCGGGGTATCACCCGCAGAGCTCGCCGGAGCCTCGGGACTGACCGCGACGGGTGCGATCCCCATGATCTCGCCCTCCGTCGAGACTCTGAGCGGGGTCACCGCGTCGAAACCTGCCAAGGCACGGACCGGTCTCAATCTGCTCTACGTGGGAACCGTCGGTCGCTCTCAGGATCTCAGTACCACGGTGCGGGCCATGGCCCGCACCGAGGGTGTGCGCCTGCGCATCGTCGGCGATGGTGTCGACGCATCGCCCCTCAAAGCTTTGGCGGCAGAACACCGTGTCCCTGTCGAGTTCTTTGACCAGCACGCCGGTGCTGAACTCGCAGCTCACTGGGAATGGGCGGATGCCGGACTCGTCAGCCTCAGTCCGCTCGAATCCTATGAATGCACGGTGCCTTCGAAGCTTTACTCGCTCATGGCGCGCCGCATCCCGGTCCTCGGCGTGGTCGCCGGCGAGGCCGCCGACATCGTCACCAGCACTGCGGCCGGTGAAGTGGCGCACCCGGGAGACATCGACTCCGTGACCACTGCCATGACGACATTGCGAAAGCGCCTCGAGGCCGGAGAGGAATTCGGCACCGCCCTGGGCCAGGAGCCTCGCGAATGGGTGATCCGACACGCTTCGGCGGCGGCCATGGGCCACGGCTACGAACGCATCCTCACACAGGTGGTCGCATGAATCTGACTTTCCTTGCCCGTCAGCTCACCAATGTGGCCGCGACGACCGTTGCCCATGTCAACGACGATCGTGTCTTCTTCGGCATGCAGTTGGCGCGACGACTGCCCGGCCCGGCTTCGCGTCTCGTTGGTCGTGCCCTCGGCTTTGTCCCCGGTGATGCAGGTCAGGCTGCGTCTGCATGGCTGCTGGGGCAGGAGACGAAGGCGAAGAGCCTCGTGTCGAGTTCCCGGATGCCATCGCGGCTGCTGGGCGAGATCGCCCTCAACCTCGGCCTCCTCGACGAGGCCGCGACCATTGCCGACTCGGTCCCCTGTGCCGCCGCATTGAGCTCTCGTATCTGTTGGACCAAGGGTCAGATCGACGAGGCGATCGACGTCCTGCCTGACGGTGCTCGTCGCACGCGGCTCGTCGATGAACGTCTCAGTCTGCAACCGAGCTGGTGGCCCAAGGTCTCAAGCCATATCATTGCCCGGTCGGCCCGCGCCTCGACTGCGACCTCAACGAAGGCCTCGACAGTAGAGACCGTCCGTCCGGCGGCCCTGCACGTGCTGACGAACTCCCTGCCCCATACTCGCTCCGGTTATGCTTACCGCTCGCACGCCATTCTCACCACCTTGCAGGATGCCGGGCACCTCGTGGCCGCCGTGACCAGGCCTTCCTACCCGGTAACGATCGGGCGGATGAGTTCGGGCCCGGTCGAGACCGTCGACGGCGTCGACTACCTGCGACAGGTGCCGCTGCGTCCGCTGCCCACGCCCACTGCTCGTCTGAGTGATCAGGCAAACTGGATCGCCGCTCAGGCGCAGGAGCGAGGCGCGCAGATCATCCACACGACGACCCATTACGTCAACGGTCTGGCCACGAGAAGCGCCGCTCAATCTGCTGGCCTGCCCTGGGTCTACGAAGTTCGGGGCGTCCTCGAGGAGACCTGGGCGGCAGCCGGAGGCACCCCGGCCGAGCGTGCCACACGACGAGCCAGTCAGCGCTTCGAACTAATGCGAGCCAAGGAGATCGAGGTTGCCACAGCCGCCGACGCCGTCATCACCCTGGGTGAGACGATGCGCGAACACCTCATCGCGGGCGGTGTGCCGGAGAAGTCGATTACCCTCATCCCTAATTCGGTGTCCGAATCAGTTGTCGCCGCCGACACGTCACGAGCACCGGCAGAAGTGCGAGCGGGATTCGGACTGCCAGCGGCCGGTGTCTGGGTGGGAACCGCGGCCTCGATCGTCGGTTATGAAGGACTCGATATCCTTGTCGACGCCGTGATCTTGGCGCGAGCCCAGGGAACGGACCTGCGACTCCTCATCGCCGGCGACGGTGTTGCACTGCCGGAATTGCGTGAGCGTGCCGCCGTTCTGGGCGAGAACGCTGTCTTCACCGGGAGAGTCTCACAGTCAGAGGCCATCCAATACCAGCTCGGACTCGACGTTATAGTTGTCCCTCGGAAGAATGAACAGGTGTGCCAGCTCGTCACTCCGATCAAACCGATCGAGGCGATGGGCCTTGGGCGTCCTGTCATCATTTCGGACTTACCTGCGTTGAACGAACTCGTGCCAGAGTCCGCTGGACTTCGCGTCGCCCCAGGTGACACGAGCAGCTTGGCTGAGGCATTGTCGGAACTTGCCTGTAATGATAGTGCGAGAACCAGATTCGGAAAGAACGGACGTAATCATGTCCTTGCGACACGGAGGTGGAAGGACATCGGTCAGCGATACGGTCAAGTCTATTCTCAGCTCATGGGGGTTAGTCCGAAGTGAGTGATACGACGAACCCGAGCGACTCTGCAAATCCGCTCGGCCTGAGCACGATCCCTTCTGTCTCCAGCGAGGGGCTTGTCCCCGTCGGCAAGCGCACCAGCCTGCGCAGCTACCTTGCAGCGTTGTGGAATCGCCGACACTTCATCATCGCCGAATCCCGGGCCAAGATGAGCGGCTCGACGCGAAAGAACCTCCTCGGCTACGGCTGGATGTTCCTCAACCCGTTGCTCTCTGTACTCGCATTCTGGTTCATCTTCGGGTTCATCTTGGATTCTGATCGCGGCATCGATAACTTCATCGGGTACCTGGTCATCGGCGTCTTCTTCTTCCAATTCACCGGCAAGAGCATGACTGGTGGCACCGGGTCGATCCGCTCGGGTGCTTCGATGATCAAGGGCTTCCAATTCCCGCGCGCCGCACTGCCGATCTCCACTGTTGTCCGTAACTTCCTCGATTTCCTCCCCAGCCTGGTCGTCATGGCCATCCTCATCGCACTCATTGAGCCTCTTGAGGTGATCACCTGGCGCGTTGTGCTGGTCATCCCAGTCGTCATCCTGCAGACAATCTTCAACGTTGGGCTTGCCTGCTTCTTGGCTAGGGTCGGCCATAAGATCCCGGATCTCACGAACTTCATGTCCATCATCAGCCGTTTCTGGCTCTACGGGTCCGGTGTCTTCTTCTCGATCGAGGACCGTCTGGACAAACATCCGGCCATCCTGTCGGCCATGCAATTCAACCCTATGCACTCCTACCTGACGCTGACCCGGAACTCTCTGCTCTACGGCATCGACTCACCGATGTGGATGTGGGCGATGGGAACCGTCTGGGCATTCGGGCTACTCATTGTCGGATTCCTGTTCTTCTGGCGGGGGGAGGAGAGCTATGGTCGACTCTGAGCTCGAACATCCGAACATCATCGTGGAGAACGTCCAGGTCCGATACACCGTCGATACCAATGATCCCGAACAGAATGCCAAGGGTCTGCGACGCATCGGCAACGCCATGCTTGGGCGCCGAGGTCAAACGACTGTCCGCGCGCTGCGCGGAGTCAACCTTGTCGCCCGGGAGGGCGAGATGGTCGGCATCGTCGGTGCCAACGGGTCCGGTAAGTCGACTTTCCTGCGCAATATAGCTGGTGTCGAACAGCCCGATCGGGGCCGTATCCTTGTCCGGTATCAGCCGCTCCTGCTCGGTGTGAGCGCGGCCCTTCAACCGTCGCTGTCCGGAAGCGAGAACGTCCGTCTGGGATGCCTAGCCATGGGCTTGAACCCTGAGGAGGCCGCGGAAGCCTTCGACCACGTCGTGGAGCTCTCTGCCTTGGGAGCTGCCATCCACCGACCGATGGGCACCTATTCCTCGGGAATGGGCGCCCGTCTGCGATTCGCGATTGCTCTGTCCGCACGACCGAAGATCCTGCTCATCGACGAAGCGCTCTCGACCGGTGATGCAACCTTCGCAGAGCGCAGCGAACGTGCAATGGACGAACTCCTTGCCGAAGCCGGAACCGTCCTGCTGGTCAACCATGCGGCCAAGGTGATCCAGGAGCTGTGCACCCGCGCCGTGTGGATGCACAAGGGCGAAATCCTCATGAATGGTCCGGCCGAGGCAGTCGCGGAGAAATACCGCTGGTGGGCGTGGAACGTCGCCAAAGGCAAAGAGGATATCGCAGACAAGCTCCTTCACGACGTCGTCAGCAACGCCGTGAAGGAAGAGATCAACATCCTTGAACCCGAGCTCATCAGGGATCCGATCCCTCGTCATGCTGCGAGGACAGTGAAGAAGGCTGTTAAGTCGGCCAGGCAAGTGAATCGCAGAAATAGTGCCGAGGAAGTCGAAGAAACTCCAGGACCGCTGTTGGCGGCGGCCGAGTCCCAGACCTGGCCGGAGAATCTGGAAGCCCGCCGTTCGAAAGCAAAATTCCCAGCCCTGCCGAAACCAGCTTCTCAGGCTGTCAGCGCTCCGCGGATCCATGACGAGCCACCACCGCTGCGACTTCGGCCGAGCGACAAGCGAGTAGTTCTTCGTGCCGCGGATCCGAAAGATCGGGCTTCATCCGTGGCTGCAGCCGACGACCTCACGGGACGACGACTCGAATCACGAGCTCGACAGATCGCTGATGACCGTTATGAGGAACGGCAGAAACTGCGGCAGGAAACTGACATGGCACCTCAGGAATCGCACAGATGAAGATTGCAATCTTCGGCTCATGCGTGAGCCGCGATACTGCCGAATTCATCCCGGAAGCTGAGGTGCTCGCCTACGTCGCCCGCCACTCGGTGACCAGCCTTGAGACGCCCCATGGCACCGATGGAGTGGATATCAGTGGGCTCGACTCTGCGTTCCAGAAGCGGATGGTCACAGGCGACCTCAAAGGCAATGGGATCGCGAGGATCGTCAAAAGCGCCAAGGGCCTCGACTTCGTTCTCGTCGATCTCGTCGATGAACGCCGGGGCTATTGGCTGTTCACTGATGGGACGACGATGACGAACTCGCTCGAGGTCGAATCCTGCAGAGCAGCTCGCGATGCGCACCGTGCAGGTGCACGGTTGGTTGAATTCGGCACCGACGAGCATTTCGAGAGCTGGAAGTCGGGATTCGAGAAACTCATCGAGGGACTCATCGCGGCAGATTTGTGGGACCGAACGGTTCTTCTCGACATCGAATGGGCCGCGGCTGTGGACGGCGCTCGGCACCCGCAGAACGACAGATTGGCGAAGCTCGGACGCAACTGGCGGAAATTGCAGCGCGGCACTCGTGAGGCAAGGAGGAGATTGTCTAAGGGCCAAAGTATTGGCGAAGCCTGGAGAAGCTTGGGCACGGTCAAACCGACGGAAACCGAAGAATACGCACATAGGGCGGCTAGCGCCAACGAGGAATATGGTCGCTACCGCGATGCTGCAAGGATGATGGTTGCCTCGACTGTGACAAGAACGAGCAGCGAAGTTCGGATCAGTAGGAGCCACAAATGGGGCCCTCAACCGTTCCACTATCGGGACGAAGACTATCAATCCATTGTGCGCAGTGTGATTCAGCAGATTGGTGTTGGCGAGGCATGAATCTGACGATTTGAGCCTGAACAGGCTGCAATCGCCATGCGCGGAGTTGAGAGTTCAATGGTATCTCCAGACGGTTTCAGCCGGCCGAAGATCTCGTTTAGCTGATTCCGTGCACTATCCGGAGACAACGAAATCCGTGCTCAGACGATTCTCGGCGCCAACACACTCTGCGGGTAGATCATCCGTGTTGGCGGTAACGTAGGCCCGATCGACAACACTGTTACACGTACTCCGGAGGTCCGATACGTTTCTGGCGTCGCACGCTGAGATCACGGATAGTCGATCAATCATAAGCGCGAGATGGTGGTCCAGGTCTTCGGTCTCGATTGCGGCGACGAATCGGGATTCAGAGTTCATGCTGTATTCAGCGAGATCGAATTCGTTGATGTCGTCGACAACGTATATATCGATGGCGCTGACTTGTCCGATTCCGCGACGAGACATGTATATGAATGTGGAGATGTCGCTGCCGCTTACGATGAAATGCTCCAGCGGTGTGTTCGCATCCAATCGCAGTTTTGCAGTCGATAGTGGCCACTCTTCTGAGCCACCTACTTGCATTCGTGGTTGTTCAGGAAGACTTCCTTCCCAGTGGTTCCCGCTCTCGTCGACTGCGACTAGTGCCCAGTCGCTATCCGCGCGATCGAGATCAGGAATGAGGCGTTGATCCGGGTTAGTGTATTTGACGAATGGCAGGTCGTGCTCGGTCAGCATCTGCAAGAATTGTGTGCGGCCGAGTGTATTCTGCAGGTACCAATTAGCAGTACCAGACGGAGACCAGTCGTCATCGATCCTGATCTGAACACCTAACGTGTCCCCATCGTCGAAGACGTGGATATCCTCGGCCATGAGGTCGTTTTTCAGAGAGTTGTCTGACACGAACCGTCTGATGATTCCCATCATGGTGGGGAGAGCCTTCTTGGCAACGTCCCCGTGTTTTCCGTCGATGCGGTACTTCGTCAGTCCTGGAACTTCGGTCACGGCTTCTATGAGTGAGAAGTTGCTCTGTTCGTCTGAGTTCGTATAGAAGTAGTCGATCGTCCGTCCCTGATCGAAGTACCGGCGAATCAGTGACTCTGGTTGGGGTACCGAGTGCATGCCGCTCTCGTTGTAGATGTTGTCTTTGAAGAACGGCTTGTCGAGGTAGTACTTCAAGTGCATCTGCGGAACCGCGAGTAGAAGCTGCGCCTCGGGGTAGTGGTCGGCGTATTGGACGGCGATGCTGCCGCCCTTCGATGCTCCGAATAAGAGGATCTGGTCTTTGGGGATGCTGTGCTTGTCGATGAAGCTCTGAATGACCTCGTTGACCCGATCGACCAATGAACGTCCTGCATTGTCGACGAGCATGTACGACCCAGCTGCGAGGTAGCGGTCTTGGAAGCAGATCATCAACGTATCGGACAGTTCCGCCTCTGTGATTCCTTTGAGGTAGCTGACTGCATACGAGATGCGTGATGTTGAGGGGCCGAACCCGGGGAATGTGATGAACAGCTTCTTCGGTGAAGTTGTGTTTCCCCGCTTGGAGTAGAAGACATCGCCATGCTGTTCGACTCCGTACTGCTTGTCATAGGAAACCTGTTGGGGAGTGGTGAAGGCGCCCTTGCCAATCTGCAGGGTATACGGCGAATCAATGTCCAGGGTGAAGTCTGAGACGTCTGCGGAAGTGACGATGAGGTTCCGGTACTCCAATGGGAAGCCCTTGGCTGGAGGTTCGATCTCGTTCCCGTAGGCTACCGTCGAATCCTGGTAGAGGCGGAAGCTCTGGCCGTTGAACTGTTCCCAGTTCTCAATGGTCAGTTTGGCGAAGTATTTGTCCTCGGGGAGGCTCTCCGACGTGAATCGCTGTAGGTGCCCCTCCAAGCCTTTGTCGGCGAGGACATTGCGCACCGGGTTAGCTGCGTCCGATGTGAGCACCGTGCGTGCGGCATTGCGCACCTGTGGTGAGTAGGCGATTCTCTTCGCGCTCTCGGTCATGGCGCGCCGGACGGCGTTGATGGGGTTCTTCATAGGCTCAGCATTCGGTCGATGATTGTGTCATTGATTCGGTCGACATCGACTCCGGCAAAGAATGTGTCCCGGCGTGCCTCGAGCTCAGGATCGGGCGTTGAGTATCGCTCACTGACCAAATGAGCGACGACGTCATTGTGTTCAGTGAACACTGGCCCGAGTCCGTCTTGTCGGTAGTCGAGGCGGCTCTGGTATGGCTGTTCAAGGTAGAAGTCTTCTGTGTCCCATTGGTAGTAGGCGATCGGCGTTCCTACGAATGAAGCATCGAGTACGGCCGAGCTGTAGTCGGTGAAGACCACCTCCGCGTCGGAGATGGCCTCCCGATAGCTGAGATCCGATTTGATGACTCGGTCGGAGAATCGGAATGCCCCGGCCCTCGTCTCGACGTTGGGATGCAGCTTGACGTGGAGTTCTCTATCCGTGCGTTCCAGGAACTCGAGCAGCGTCTTGTCTGTGAGTAGATCGCTGATCGCTCGGTAGTACTGGGAATCCCGGAATTGATCAGGGCTGGCATGGTGCAGGTTGAAGCGCCAGGTCGGCATGAACAGGAGGTTCCCGCTTCGGTCCGCGTTGCTCCGCAGGGTCTCGAGCCGTGGCAATCCCGAATTGATGACCTCTACCGGTGCAACTTCTCTCAGGTAGTCCGCCTCTACCACGCCGGTGGCGACGAAGATGTCGAAGTACTTCGAGTTCACCCAGTTCGTCATGTCATTGAGCTGGACCCCATGCTGCAGATAGACGAAGCGTGAGTTCGCCAGCGTCTTGCCCTTGTGCCTGAGGTTGTAGATCTGAGATGAGACGACAAGGTCGGATCGAAGGAACAGCTCATTGAATTCGGGTGTGAAGATGGGGATGAGCTTGAATCCGCACTGGCTCAGCCTCTCCCAGTCCGGTGACTTCGGATTGAGCGCAAAGTAGACCTTGTCGAACTCGGGGTGCTGCTGGGTGAAATGGGCGTAGAGGTATTCGGCGTTGTCGTCGGCCTGCATCGGCCGATCAAAGAAGATGATCGTCGAATTCGTGGTGATGGGCCGCGAGTAGAAGTCATACACCTCCGGAGAATCGAGTTCCGGCCGCCGCTCGTGCGGCAGGTACGACTTGCTGACGGCTACAGTCTCATTACCGAAAGAGATTCTGTGCAACTCGATGTCCGAGTCCAATGAATTGTCGGCGTCACTGAACTCGAAGTACGCATCCTTGTCAGAGAGTCTCTTGAACAGTTGCTGCGGTGCGTGAGGATCGTCAAGCCATTTGATCCATGCGCACTCGAACGGGTGCATCGGTTCGGGGTAATTGAGATAATTCGTGAGCTGATATGTTTCTACGATGTCGCGCAGATGATCGAGCGGAACATCGGTTGATTCCGACTCGCGCAGGCCTCTGAGGAACAAGATCAGCAGGCGAAGGACGTGGAGCCGCACTTTCGATGAGCTCGAGGGAATCAACGGGAGCAATCGACGGGGGCCTTGGCCGGTGGTGAGCCCAATGGCTGACTTTGTCACCGATGCGACAGAATACCCTGTCTCCAGTGGGTTGATGTCGTTAATTGACCAATAGAGCCGATAAGCCAGGTATATAGCAGTCCTGTCGATATCGCTGACTGCATCCAGAGCGTCAGCTAAGCGGCCAGCGTTGAAGACCACGCCGTGAATATCGGTATCGCGATCGTAGACGTAGGTGAGCTCGTTTCTCGGCTTCCCGACCTTCTTCGGGATCGATCCGCTGTAAATAAATGGCTCGGCCATATAGACGGTGCGCGAATTGATGTGCTTGAGAATTGTACTGAGAAAATTTGCCGAAATCTGATGGCTCTGCTTGACGAAGACAATGTACTTGCTCGGGCGTGCAGCGCAGATCTCAGCAATTCGCGGCGTCGTCAACGGAGATTTGTCGACCGTGATAACGAACGACGTCTCCCACTGCAATCGAGCCGACATCAAGCGACGATACGTCGTTGACTCCTTGTCGAGCGGCTCGGCCGCCTCGATGACGACGGTCAGGAGTGGTTCTTGCTCGGACATGCGATCCTCGAAGTACTGGCAACGTTGGTCTGGTTCGACAGTCTGAACCTGCAAGGTATGTTACATGAATGACCGCTGAACAGTAACCAACGTCCGCGTGGAGCAGGAGCAGCCTGAGTGAGCGTTGAACGCCAAGCTGTCGGGACTACAGAAGAATAGCGATCAACTACAGATGGATATGATACACATCATGTGTAGTGAAGGGCTTGAGGTGAAGCGCCCTTGTCGTGAGGGGTAAGTAATCGTTCTTCCCGGATAGACTGAGCGACGTGAAGAAGCTGACGAAGTTGTCGGACTACAGCGACGAACTTGGCAACAGGATCGATTCGCCGACGGTTTTCGACAGGAATGTGGCCGTGACGATCCGCGGGACGAACAATCGGATTTCGATTGATCCCCGTGCGAAAATCAAGAGGCTGTTCGTGGTCTTCGACTGCGACAACGGCACTTTGGTCATTGGGCCGAATGCAAGGCACGGATTCGC
This sequence comes from Brevibacterium sp. UCMA 11754, assembly GCF_021532275.1. Lineage (GTDB taxonomy): Bacteria > Actinomycetota > Actinomycetes > Actinomycetales > Brevibacteriaceae > Brevibacterium. The sequence continues at coordinate 339,025 of NZ_JACBOT010000001.1, read as the reverse complement.
GATGAATATCAGAGTCGGACAGGACTCCAGTGTGATCATCGGTGCCGACGTGACTTCGACAACGACATGCACCATCAGCGCGGTAGAAGGGGCAACCGTGAGATTGGGCAACGATGTGATGCTCGCCAGCGAGAACGAATTCCGAGCTGACGACGGACACCCGATCTTCGACCTCGGCAGCGGCAAACGGGTGAACCCGGTCAAGGACATTACGATCGGCAACCATGTGTGGTTCGGCAGGCAGGCTGTGGCACTCGCTGGTGCCGATGTGGCGGATGGCTCGGTCATCGGCTTTCGAGGTCTCGTCACGGGGCGAGTGCCGAACAACTGCATTGCAGTGGGTTCTCCAGTCAGGGTCGTGCGTCGCAACATCGCATGGGAACGCCCCCACCTGTCGTTCGTGCCGCCACCGTACAAGCCTGATGTCACATATGTGACGAAGAGCGACGACTATTGGAACGAGACTCTCGACGCCGAGCCACCCGTGTCTGAAGAACCGCCGGGCATAGTTACCAGAATCCTGTACCGGTTCGGATATGCGAAGATGAAGTGAACTGCAGCTGGCAGCTCTTCGTCGGCGCGAACTCATTCGTGGAACAAATGACTATGGCAATGCACGCTGTCTGGAGGGAAATATCGGGCGATGGTGAACAGGCGAACGGTTGTGACGTCGTCTGCGTCGATGGTCCTGCTACTCAGTGCTTGCACCTCAGGCCCATCCTCCGGGGGTGCCTCTCAACCGGTAGAGCCGACCCCTACCCAGACTGAGTTCGAACAGAATTTTTCGTCGGACACCCACGGAGAAGCAGCCACACTCTCACTCTCAGACGAGAAGACGAACAAGGGCTTCCGTGCTGACAACATTGGGATCTCATTCGAATCTACAACTCTTTCCGATGCCCGACTGGATCCGGGATCGTCAAATCTCGAGGATCTGCTCACCTCACTGGGGTCCCCAGCATTGCGTTTCGGTGGGAACGAACTCGACCGGCGGGTGTTCTGGACGTCGTCAGGGGAGTCGGCCAAAAGTTCGGAACAGATCGTGGTGACACCGGAGGACCTCAAACGACTGAAGAAGCTCGTTGATGTCACGGGATCCAAGGTGACCATGGGTATCCCACTGGGAACATACGACCCGGAACGAGGAGCCGACATGGCCTCACACGCGGTCGACATCCTCGGCGACTCGCTGGAAGGGCTAGCCATCGGCAACGAGCCCAATGGGTACACGGTCAAGGACGTTCCCAACGGTGCTGTGCGCGGGAAGACCTGGGACAAGAAGAAATACGTTCAGCAGCTCGAAGCATATGCGAAGGCGATCCATGCCAAACGGCCCGATGCTCCGATCATCGGGCCCGACGTCTATGACGGTGCGTGGATGGAGGCATTCGCTGATTCCGATGTGGGTCAGAAGACTGCGATCTCCCAACACTGGTACCAGCTCTACGAATGTGAATCTGACAAGATCCCGGGCCGTGGCCCGCAGGCAGAGAACCTCATTGACCCCTTAGCGAAGAAGTCGGCGGCGAAGAGCCTGGGCATCGGCAAGGACAAAGCTGATGCCGCAGGACTGCCGCTGTGGCTCGAAGAAACCGGACCCACGAGTTGCCCGGGAACGAATGACACCTCGCTGACGAACGCCTCGGCACTCTGGGCGGCGGATTACGCGCTGCACGCAGCGACGCTCGGTGTCGAACGCATGGCCATGCATTCGATGCTCGGTGCGTGTAGTGGCGGGGCGCCGATGTCCCTGATCTGTGATCCTGCCGATCACGGGCAGACCTCGGAAAATTTCGAACCGCGTCCCAATATGCTCGGGCTGCGACTCCTCGCGCCCAGCGTCGGCGGAACGTTCACAAAAACCTCCGTCAACGGAGGTGGGAACATGAACGCCTACACAGTGGTCAAGGACGACGGCAAAACACTGGTGACTACCGTCATCAACGCCAACGACGATGCAGAGGTTGGTGGCAATCCTACGACTCTCAAAATGCCGGACGGATTCTCCGTCGAGGGAGCAACACAGGTCTACGGGCCGTCGAATGAAGCGAAGAGCGCTACCAAAGTGGTGCCGTACAACCCGCTTCCGGACACAGTGCCCTACAGCGGACCGAAGAAGACAGCCAGCGCAGATGCTGACGGCGAAGACAACGAGCTGAATATCGACCTGGCTGGAAGCTCAGTGACTGTCTTCATCATGCGTAAGAAGTAGGGTCAGTACCCCAGCGACACCAGGTACCGGAAGAAGTCGGGCAGGTCGTTGCTGGCAAGTGCGCCCTTGAGCGCGGGCATGGCCTCGGCATCGAGGTCAATGATGACGGTGCCTTCGTGGTCTCGGCGGGAAGTCGTGGGGATGGTGACGACGGCGATGTCATCTGATTCAAGCTGGCGGAGGCTGTTGGCGATCTTGGCCAGCTCCACTGTCGTCAGGGCCTTATCGTGGTGGATACCGCTGGCGAAATGACCGAGCACAGTCGCACCCTTGTTGGGGTCCTTGGCCAGACCGCCAGCCTTGAGCGCCTGGATGAGCGCACGCAGTGCTGCACGCTGATTGCGGGTCCGTGTCTGCCCGGCATCGTCGATCGGATCGGCCGAGGCGAAGACTCCCGCGGTGTCGGCATCGAGATGGTTGGTGCCCTCGACGAAGTCCGTGCCGTCGGCACAGAATGCGGCACGACTGTAGACCGGCAGGCCGCCGAGCTCGGTGACGACCTGGCCCAGTGCTGAGGATTCGAGTTCGGCCACGTGATCGATGCGCACACCCAGGATGTCTTCGACCATGGCGACGGTGACCGGCCAACCACCTTCATCAGCGATGGTGGCGAAGGTCTGACTCGATTCGATCTGTGCGGAAGGGTTGAGCGTCATCACGGCCGCGAAGTCATTCGCCGCTGGGATATGGATGACCGCGAAGGTATCACCCTGGCTCGTGGTCTCCTGCGCCTCGGTGGCATGCGTGATCCGTAGCAGGAGAGTACGAGCCTCGGTGTCTGCCGGACGAATGTCGTCGGGTGGGAAGATCGCTTCGTCGGGCAGGACTCGGGAGGCATCGTCGAATTCGGCTCGGGCGCTGCCCAGGTCCTTGATGGAACCTACTGCCGAGACCATCTTCTTCAGCTTCGCCATCGCGGTGCGCCTTCCTCGGTGTGATCAGTACTTATCCTGCAGTATCAATCATAGCGGGGACGATGCAACAGGTGTCGTTGGGTGGGTAGGGGAGGGCCCGGTCACCTCGATGGTCATCTCTTGCCGTTGCCGGCCAGCGAACCGAGCAGAGTCAAAGTCATGGCCAGAAGCAGGGCAACCGCGGCGGCGATGAAGCTGCCGGTGATGGTCTCACTCAGTGCAAGGGCGACCAGTGCGGGGCCGGCGATCTGGCCGAGGCTGTACCAGGTCGTGAGTTTCGCGGCAGCTGCAGTGATGCCCATTTGGGTGCCCTCGCCGATGGTCATCATGACCGCCCCGACGAAGGTCCCACCGAAGAGTGCCGCGGAGATGAGGAGCAGGACCGGATTGGTGCCGAAGACCGCGATCGCGGCTCCACCGACCTGCAGGCAGTAGCAGACGACGAGCCCGCGGCGGGTGCCGATGCGGGCGGCGACGTTCGACCAGATCAACGGTGAGGCCGCCGTCGCAATGCCGGCGACGACCCAGGTTGATGCGGCAGCTGTCTCACCGAAGACCGGTTTGGCAAGAACAACCAAATAGGTGCCGATGATGATGTAGCCGAAGCCTTGGAAGAAGTAGCCGGCCGTCAGTACCGCCATGGCCCGGCGGATGATCGGTGCCGTCGGGGTGATGGCGGCGGGATGCTCGCTCGCGCCGACCACCTCGGCGGGCGGACCGGCAGCCCCATCGCCTCCGCGTGCAGGCATGGGCCAGGTCCAGGCGATGGCGGTGAATACGGCGCTGAGGAGTGCGCAGATGAGCCACAGCTCGCGCCAATCGACAAGAGAACCGGCGGTCAGGACGATGGCTCCGGAGATGAGGATGCCGGTGCCGATTCCCGCATAGACGAGGCCGGCATCGGCAGGTCTGCGGGCCACGAACGGGATGCGCTGGGTGATGCAGACGAAGATCAGGCCCGAAGCGATTCCGGCCAGCGTGCGCACCGATCCCTGCCAGATCAGATTCGACGTCAGGGGGATGGCGGCCAGGCACAGGGTGGAGACGATGAGGCTTAAGCGGTAGACGCCTCGGGTAGGTTCAACCCAGCCGCGGGCGATGACCAGGGAACCGATGAAGTATCCCACGTAGTTGAGTGTGGCGATCCAGGCACCTGGAGCCGAGCTCCAGTGCAATGCGGCGACCATGAGCGGGAGGACGGGCGTGTAGAAGAACCTGCCCATTCCCATGGCCAGAGCCAGTCCGAGGGTGCCGCGGATGACGGTGGTGTTGGTCGTGCCCACAGCAATGGCCCCTTCGGTCGGCGGCAACAGTTGGCAAGCTCGACGAATGGTTGTTGAGTCGCCGTCGGCCACTCTATGCTGTCTCGCTCACGAACCATGATCCCACTGTCTTGTTTCGGGACAGGCCGAAGGGAGGTTCATGTGGACTCACGCTGGGCTCGGTTTCAGATTCGTTGTTGCTGCCACTGGCGAACCCAGGCGCGGCCGTAATCATTGCCGTTGGGTACGCGCATGAGCGTGTGAACATGGAAGCGTTGGGGAACGTCGTAGTCGAGGAACACTCCGCAGTGGTGGTCAAGTTCGACGATGAGCACCGGGGACTGGAACCGGTAGTAGAACACATCCCCCGGCTCGGTTCCTCCGATCCAACTGAAGTACGAGTCGTGCAGGTGCTCTCCGACTTCGCGCAGCTTCGCGCGGCACGGGCCCTGGGGCAGGATTTTGAGGAAGGTCGCGACGAGGGCGACAACAGCCTCCTGCGTCCGAGCATCCAGCGTGCCCACCCGCACTCCCTCGTAGGGGATGACTCGGTTGTCTTGAAACGCTCCGGCAAGATGTCGTTCGTCACCGGGATGGACGCGACCTTCGGGCATGGCCGGATCGACGATCTGCTCGTAGACGACCGCCTCGGCGCGCTGTTCCTGGCTCAGCAGCGCCATCACGTCCGTACCCGCGTCGACACGATCATCGAAGGAACGCAGGCCGACGTGTGGTCCCGCATCAATCTCGTTCGGTTCCGCCCCATGGAACACCGGTGAAATCGTCATCCGGCCCTCGACGATCAGGCAGTTGACGGCGCAGTGATGGCCGTAGAGCTGCCAACCCCAAGGCGCCCTTTCATCGGGAGTTCCGTAGACAGCGAAGTTGTACGAGAACTCGCCGAGGATGTTCTCCAGTCCCACGACCTCCCCGAGGAATCCGTTGATGAGCATCATCGAATGGGTGAGCTCGAATCCTTCGTCACTCAGGCTCGCCCGGACAAGGTCCAGCGCGGCTTGCCGCACCTGATCTGAGGTGAACTCGAGCCGCAGGCCGGTGTCGAACTGCATGAATTCGGGATTAGCCCAAGTCTGCCACTCGACCGCATCGACCGGGTAGCGCAGCTTCTCCACCTCGTCGGCGGAGCAGGTATCGAACAGTGTCTGGGCAGCGCTGAGCATTTCCGTGACCGGTGCTTCCTCACCCGGCTCGGCAGGAGCGAGTGGGTAGAGTCCCTGGATGATCTGCCCATCATTCGTGACTCCGGTGAAGTCATTGAGGTAGAGGGGCTCCCAGCCGGCGACGAGGCCACCGGTGAAGGTGCCTTGTGCTTTGGCGACCTCACGGTACTCGTAGGCGTTGAGCTCCTTGAGGTCCTCGATCCTCGGGTGCCCCGGCGGGTACATGAACTGGCGAAACGGCGTGGAATTCTCATGGGTCATCAGAGTCTCTCCTTCGACGCTCAGCCGCGTGAGGACGCGTGGTCAGCGACGGCCGCACGCACGGCCTCGACGTCACCTGCGGAGATGGCGGCGACGAGGTTCTCGTGCACCCGCACACGCGTGCCCCAGTAGCTCGAGTCGACCTCTCCGTCCTGCTCGGCGTGGGCATCTGAAAGGAACCCCAAAGTGCTCTCATAGACGGGTCGGGCCATCGAATTCGGGCAGATCGCCGCGATCGCGGCGTGGAGCTTCCAGTTGCTCTGCATGAAGTCGTCCCAAGTCCGGGCCTCGCGCATCTCGTCGAGAACCGATTCGAGCTCTCGGCAGTCGGCTGCTGAGCGGTGGAGCGCGGCCTTGAGGGCGATGAGCTCCTCGAGCGATTCACGCAGTTCGATGGCATCGGCAGCCGACGCCGGATCGCCGTCGACGCGCATGAGGGTGTGGCGCAACCGCACGATCGGGGTCGTCTTCGCCACGAATAGGCCTCCGCCCCGGCCCGGTTTGACGACGAGGACACCGCGATCGCGGAGGAGCTTGACTGCCTCGCTCACGGTCGTCCGCGCCAGCCCGGTCTCATCGCGGATGGACTCGAGGGTGCCGAAGAAGTCGCCGGCAGCCAACTTGCGTTCACCGATGGCTTCGCGGATCGATTCGGCGAGGTGTTCCCCGCGGGAGAGCGGACGGGAACGGCTGCCCGATTGCGGGAGGACCGCCTCGGCGGAGTTCTGGACATCGTCGGTGATCTGTGCCATATTTCTATTTAACCATACGAAACATACATATGTTTAAGTTCTTTACTCTGCGAGGAGACGCAATGAAGCTCATTGGACTGGAATCGCCCGACCGAACCACCTTCGTGGCCGACAGGATCTCGGAGACCGAGGCCCGGGTCATCGCGGAGCTGCGGGAGTTCTGGTCCGATGCTGCTGGACACATCGCTGCCGCCGGCGACGCTGCTGACCACAAAGCCGCCGGTGAGATCGTTTCCATCGCCGACTACCGTGTCGTTCCGCCGGTGCTGCCCGAGGCGCGGGTCATCTGCATCGGACTGAACTATCGGGCCCACCATGCAGAGGGCAGCTTCAAAGATCAGGCCTTCCCCGAGCATCCGACGCTCTTCGCTCGCTGGACCCGCAGTCTCAGTGTCGACGGTGCCGAGATCCCAGTGCCTGCCAACGAACGCGGCCTCGACTGGGAGGGCGAGATCGTCGCGTACGTCGGAGATACCCTCGCCGATGCCAGCGACGATGAAGCGCAGGCCGCGATCGTCGGCTACTCGACCTTCAACGACGTCACCTCGCGTATCGCACAGAAGCTCACCTCCCAGTGGATTCTCGGGAAGAACGGCGACAATTCCGGTCCGCTCGGTCCACTCGTCCCTGCCTCCGAGGTCGGCGACCTCTCCGACGGTCTGCGCGTGCGTACCCGGGTCAACGGTGAGACCGTCCAGGACGGCAACACCGCCGACATCGTCTACTCTCCCGCGTCGACCCTGGCCCTCATCTCACGCACCTTCACTCTGCTGCCGGGGGATCTTCTGGCCACCGGAACACCTGAGGGCGTCGGCTACACGCGTCAACCCGAATGGCTCCTCCATCCCGGCGACATCGTCGAGGTCGAGGTCGACAGACTCGGGTCCCTGAGGAACCGCATCACCGCACGCGCGAACTGAGTACAGAGCATTCTTCATCCATTGCTCACCTCATCACCCACCGACAGTCACCACTTCAAAGGCGAAGACCAATGACACCACACATGCGAACACCCACATGGGCCATCCTCCTCATCTGCTGGCTTGCCCTCCTCTGCGACGGTTACGACCTCTACGTCTACGGCGCGACACTGCCCGGTTTCCTCGGAAGCCCCGACTGGGGAGTGACCAAGAGCCTTGCTGGCACCGTCGGCAGCATCGCCCTCATCGGGATGCTGCTCGGCTCACTGGCGGCCGGCACCCTGACCGACAGGCTGGGCCGACGGAAGCTGCTGATGACCTCGCTTGGCATCTTCAGCATCGGCATGATCCTGTGCGCCCTCGCACCGAACTTCACAGCATTCGCCATCTTCCGGTTCATCACCTGCATCGGAGTCGGCGGTGTCCTGCCGACCGCGGTGGCCATCGCAAACGAGTCCGCGCCCAAAGGCAAGGTGTCCCTCGCCGTCGGAGCCGTGCTCACCGGACCGCCTGTGGGTTCGCTGATCGGAGCACTGACAGCCACCGCCCTCGTCGTCGACCACGGGGTGCGCCCCGTCTACGCACTCGGCGGGCTCTCATTCCTCCTGCTGCTCGCCGTGTGGCGGTGGCTGCCGGAGTCCGAGGTCTTCCTTGCGGCAAAAGCCGCACCAGCGGCACCCGGTCGCACTCGCGTCTCCGGGGTCTCACGACTGTTCACAGTCAAGCAGCTCGTACCAACGCTGCTGTTCTGGATCGTGTGCGCGATCAGCATGCTCACAATGTTCGGGATCACCACCTGGCTGCCCGTCATCATGCAGGATGCCGGATTTGCCGCCCAGTCCTCGATCGCCTTCCTCTCGATCTACTCTTTGGGGTGCATCATCGGTACCGTGGTCATCGCATGGATCGCTCAGCAGTCGGCACCGAAGTACATGGTCATCCTCGGTTTCTCGATCGCCGCACTGTCATTGCTGGCAGTCTCGATGACGCAGAGTCACCTCCTTCTCTTCGCCGCGATCTTCTTCGCCGGTGTGGGAGGAATGGGGACACAGAACATGATCAACGATCACATCGCCCAGTACTATCCGCCCGAGGTCCGCGCCACAGGGCTCGGCTGGGCGCTCGCCGCCGGCCGCCTCGGCGCCATCGCCGGACCCACCTACGGTGCGATCGCCGCCACCGTGGGCGGTTTCCCGGGAGCCGCAGCAATGTGGTTTGCGATCCCCGCCGTGCTCGGCGTGATCGCCGCTATCGCCATGCCGCTGCGTGACAGAATGGCGGTGCCCGCCAAGCCCATGTCCACCGAAGGAGCCTCTGCGTGACCATCGTCCACGGACTCGACAAGGTCCCCGACCGTACGACTGTCGCCATCGCCGGTGGCGGCCCGAGTGGAACCTACCTGGCCCTGCGCCTGGCGGCTGCCGGCGTCGACTCGGTCGTCATCGAACCACGAGCCGAGGTCGACCCGCTGCGGCCCCGGGCCAAAACCACGAACGCGCGGACCATGTCACTGCTGGCCGGCATCGGGCTGGCCGAAAGAGTCCGCGAGAGTGCGGCCCTGCCGGTTGCCTTTTCGCAGGACGTCGTCTTCTGTACAAGCCTGAGGGGTCACGAGCTCCGGCGCTTCCATCATGCGTTCCAGCTTGTCGCCGGCGACTACGATCTCTCGCCTGAATGCGGTCAGCAGATCCCGCAACCTGAGGTCGAACAGGTGCTTCGCGAGGCGGCAGCGCGCAATAACCACATCACCTACATCACGGGAGCCCGAGCACTGGGCGCAGATCCTTCGTCTGGCACTGTCAGCGTTGCCTCGGACGCCAGCGACGGTGCCGATGCCGATGTGGTCGAATTGGCGGCGAAGTGGATCATCGGAGCCGATGGCGGCACATCGCGAGTACGCAAATCTCTGGACATCAATTTCCAGGGAACGAGCGCCCCGCGCCCGAACTTCAACGTCGTCTTCACCTCGGCGAGGCTGAGAGGGCAGGTGAGCATCGATCCGGCCGTGCAGTGGTGGATCGTCAATGAGACCACTTCGGGAATGATCGGCGAACTCGATCGGGACGGCACCTGGTGGGCCATCCTCCAGGGCTGTGACCCCATTGATGACCCCGCCGAGGTGGCCGCAACGATCCGTACCATGGCTGGGGTCGGCCCCGACGTCGACATCGAGGTGCTTGCCACCGATTCGTGGACCGCGCGGATGCTGCTCGCTGATTCCTACGGCGGTGCGGAGAGCGACCGCCGTGTCTTCCTCGTCGGGGACGCAGCTCATCTCAATCCGCCCTGGGGCGGGCACGGCTTCAACACCTGTATCTCCGACGCAGAGAACCTCGCCTGGAAGCTCATCGCCGTCCATGATGGATGGGCCGACCCGAGCCTCCTCGACAGCTACGAAGAAGAGCGGCGTCCCGTGGCCGCCCGGATGATCGCCGATGCTGCGGCGAACGGGAAAGCACTCGCCTACGACTTCATCGACCCCTTGCTCGATGCGGCCGGAGCCGAGGGAGACGTGGTGCGCGCACGGGTCCACGAGGCGTTGGCGGTCAAGGCCAGCGAATTCCATTCCGAAGGTCTCGTCCTCGGATATGAGTATGCGGGCACTTCCCGCGTCGCCTCTGGTCCGGCTCCCTTCGTCGATGCCGTCGAGTATCGTCCCCAGGCTCTGCCTGGTTGTCTGCTGCCGCATTTTCGACTTGTAGGCGGAGCGAGCGTGTATCTCGATGCGCGCGGCTTCACCGTGTTCGTCACCGGCGAGGACATTTCGACCGAGAAGCTCGAACTCACGGCGCGGGGGAATACGATCCCTCTGCGGGTGATTCGTCTGTCCGGGGCCGATGCTGACACGGCACGAGCGCTGTGGGGTAAGGATCTGGTGCTCGTGCGGCCCGATTTCCATATTGTGGCCACTGCATCGGTGGCTGCATATGCGTCCGCAGGTGAGGGGGACGGAGTGATTGAAGTGGCGGGTACCGGCAGGCGTACCGCCCCGATATGGTCCTTGCCTCGGCGCTGCTCAGAGCGGTCGGGCTCCCGACGACTGGACTGAAGGCGGACACACGATTGCAGAACTCACGGCCGCAGGGCTTGCCGCCTGGGAACTCGCAGCCGCAGGGCACGACTCAACGCAGGGAGGCCTCATGACCCACACTGCAGCATTCGACCCGGCCCATCCCGAGCTTCTCCTCGACCTAGAGCTCCCCTCGGGACAGCCGCCGGAGGAGGGGTGGCCCGTCATCGTCTGGATCCACGGAGGTGGCTGGAGGCTGCAGGACCGCACTGCCCGACCGGACTTCGCCCGGCACTTCTGTTCCGCCGGCTTCGCCATGGTCTCCATCGACTACCGTCGCGCGCCCGAACACCCACATCCGGCACAGGTCCATGACTTGCGCCAAGCGCTCCGGTGGCTGCGCAGCCATGGAGACGAGTTCTGCCTGGACAGCGATTCCATCGGCCTGTGGGGGTCGTCGGCAGGCTCTCACATTGCCGCGTTCACGGCGCTGAGCGCACCCACACCGAGGCTGCCCGGGGAGACGATCCCCGCCGACTACGCGAACCTGAGCACCGAGGTGGCCTGCGTCGTCGACGGTTACGGCCCCGCGGATATCGCGGCTCTGCTGCCAGGATTTCCTGAGCCTGAGCCTGAGCCTGAGCCTGAGCCTGAGCCTGAGCGGGGGCGGGAGGCGGGGCCGCGATATCGGCGCGCAGCCACGCCCGAGGAGGACCTCCTCGGCGGACTTCCCTCCACCGCGACTGCTTACGAAGCTCTGCGGGAAAGGGCTCGCGAGGCGAGCCCCGCACTCCTGGACATCACCGATTCCCCGCCCTTCTTCATTCTCCACGGAACCGTGGACGCCGCAGTGCCGGCTGCTCAGTCCCGGGAATTCCACGAGCGGTTGAGCGCGCACGGCGGCGAGTCCCTGCTCTACCTCATCGAGGGCTTTGGCCATGGATTCTTCAACCCTGGAGAGGTGCTCGAACTCGGGCCCGGCGTCCGACTCGACAACGGCCGACTCGAGGCCGAACCCGAGACCCCCTTCACCGCTGACAACCGCGGCGGCTTCGATCCACGGGGGAGATACCCGTCCTTCGAGCTCGTCCGCAACTTCTTCGCCCACCACCTCGGCGCAGTCCGGCGCTGACCGGGCACTGTGCCGAACACACAATCCATCATCGACGAAAGGCCGACAATGACTACCTCATTCGATTGGGAGAGAGTCCAAAGGACTGCCCTTCTCCACGACGAGCTTCCCGGGGAGCTCGCTCCATTCGTACTGTCCTCGGGCGAGGGCCTGCGCCACCACCTCGGCGATTGGCATGTGACTACGATGGCGCGGCACATGGACACCGGTGGGGAGTTCTCGCTGTACCGGATTGCCCTTCCGGGTGGTTCGGGCTCACCGGTCCTGTCGGGTCCGGGGCACTCGTTCGTCCATATCATCGAGGGCGAGGTGACTCTGACTTTCGAGGGACGCGATCACTGCCTCATCGGCGGGGACTCGGCATCGATTCCAGCCGGAGTCGCTTTCTCACTGAAAGGTGGGGCCACGATCAACTCGCTCTTCTTCTACTCAACCGAGGAATGGCTTCACCGCCTGGCCAGCGAGGTCGGGGAATCGACGGGATCGCACATCTTCTCCAGGCGGCCCGCCTTGGCGGTCTCCGAACTGCTTCGCAGTGAACTCGTCGATGGATATGGGGTCACGATCCATGGCGGCGGCGAATCCGCTCACCACGGTGCTGACGTCGATCGTCCGGGCAATCATCTGCCCGACGGTGAGGTGCCCTTCGTCAATGCGGCCGGCCACGGTGATCGGTTCGAGACTTTCGAGCAGGTGAACGCCTATCCCGTTCGGGCCCGCAATACCGGCGGCAGGTTCTTCGCGATGGACACGAGGGGCGCCAAGGCACCCTATATTCCGCTGCATTTTCACCAGGAGCATTCGGAGAACTTCCTCTGCCTCGGCGGTCGGGTCAAGCTCCATGCCAACGGCGAAGAGGTGATCCTCACCCCTGGCGACTTCCTCCATGCGCCGGCGGGCACGATCCACAGCTTCTCCCTCGCAGCGAACAACACGCACATGCTCGGCCTGCTCACGCCCCCGGTGTTTGAGCCGTTCTTCGAATACATGAACGACCCCACCGAGGAATACGTCTACGTCGAAGGCGGATCACCCCACTTCCCGGCAGCGGGATTCGAGAAGGCGCAGGCAGAACTCGACCTCGTCGTGGTCGGCCCGCCGCCAGCGTCCTGAACTGACTGATAGGCATTGTGGCGCTGAGCGGTGTTGCCACGGTGACGCGGTCAGTGCAGGGCTGCCTGGGTGAGGGGATCCGGTCAGGAGGGGCAACCCCAGTGATCATTCGCGACTGAGTTGACCCATGATCCTCGACGTGTGACACTTGTGACATATAGTTTTAGGCTGACGGATTCAGCGTGTACTTCAACTGACTAATAATTTTGTGACTAAACAAATGGCGGAGATCATGTCTACCCTTACCGTCCCGTCTTCGGCGACTCCTGAAGAGACGCTCGCGGAAATCGACGCGTTCGCCAGTTCGTTGAAAAACGACACCGTCCGCGAAGCTCTCGAAGCGTTCGCTAGAACTTTACGCTCGGGCAACGACCTCGTGATGGCCTCTCCCGACGACGCTGTGACGACTTCGGCCGCCGCAAAAATCCTCGGCGTCAGCCGCGCTCACCTCTATAAGGTGTTGGATTCGGGAGCGATACCTTTTACCGTCGTGGGGAAACGTGATCGGCGCATCTCGATGGCTGATCTCCGCGCCTTTGTCGAGAAGACTGAGAACGTTCGGAAGAGTGCGGCTCACGCTGCAGCGCGACGACGGGAAAATCGCGCGCGTGCTCTTGACGAGATGGGATGAGATAAATCTCTACGTCAGGGGCTAGCGATACTGTGACAATGTGGACTATATACGTCGTGTAACCTTACGTTGCTTGTGCGAAGACCTGACTGAGGACTGGGGCGATGTTGCTCAACATCGCAAATACCAGGCACTGTGGGATGCCGTGCGCACCGGCGACAAGGACAGCGAGATCGCCATTCTGTTGGAATCGTTGCCCAGTGTCGGGATGGCGGACCACCCTCTTGTCCGCAGCTTCAAAGCGTCGTTCGCGTTTGCTGGTGCCGAGGTTCGCAGGGAAAGTATCAGCGGCCTTACAGAACCACATTGGTGGAAGCAGAAGGTCTCTCGCTGGCGAGGTGCTGCCACCGACACAAACATGGTTGGAGAGTAGGAGGCTTGGCTCTGTGCAGGCGGATTGCGCGCTGCCGGCGACGATCGAGATTTCTATCGTTCATTCATGCGTCGAATTGCGACAGACGGGGCGCGTCACTTCCTTCCGGACGAACACGACCGTCGGCTCCAGAATATTGAAGCGAAAATCGCGCGTATGGAAGCCTGGCACAGTCAGATCCAGCTTTCTGCGCTGATCTGTATTGAGCGTGCCTACCGTGAGGCGAGAACGGTTCCCCTCCACGTTCCTGCCCCGTCTCCAAGCGCAGTCAAAGTCCCGCTGCTCCACTTGGAATTTGATGTCGACCGTGAGGAATTCGAAGATGAAGAGCTGATCGAACTTACGTTGCACGTCTCTTCGCAAGATGTGTCGAAACCGTACCTCGTCGAAGACGCAGTCAGCTCGATTCGGGAGATAGTGGAGCCGGTTGTCGAGAAGTGGAGACTGCTGCCTGGCTCGGGGAGCGAACTGTTTTGGTCAACATTTGTGGCGAGAGAGGTCATCGGTACGGCAGTAAGCGCAGTGGAATTGGGTGAGTTGCCCGACTCGATCGCAGAGTCCAACTTCCGTCTGGCGGTTCGGGCGCATTACGCGAGGAAACATGAGATTGTGGGCGCGTCGGTCGACGGGGACGCAGTGAGAGGCTTGTGTGGAGTGTGGTTCGTTCCAACGACGAATCCTGACGGTCTCGACGTCTGTCCTGTATGCGCTGACGCCTACGGTGATTTGGAAGTGGGTGGCAACAGCTGATCTCGGGAAGCTTTAGCTGGATAGCCAAGGGTAGACAATCAGATGGCGATGTAATCGTTTGTTTCCCGTTTCCTCAGTAAGAGGAGACGAAATCCCACGGGTGCCGGTCTTCCCCGATTGAGGGGAATGTCGGCACCCGTGGGATAGCTACGGTGACGTGCTCAGGGCGCGGCCGCCTCGGCGAATGGATCAGGCGTTGGAGGAGACCCTCTCCCGTTCCTCTGGTACCGCTCCGGGACCGGTCTCGGTCGATGCAGCCGAACCGTGAACATCAGGCTCAAGCGAGAGCTCGTCGAACGGGCTGGAGCCATTCAGGGCTGCACGTGCCTGGTCGATGTCGATCTCGTGGGTCCACTTGCCGATGAGCAGAGTGGCCACGGCGTTGCCGGTGAAGTTCGTCAGGGCACGGCACTCGGACATGAACTTGTCGATGCCGACGATGACGCCCATGCCGTCGAGGAGTTCGGGACGGTGTGATTGCAGGCCCGCGGCCAGTGTTGCCAGTCCCGCGCCGGAGACTCCGGCGGCGCCCTTCGAGGCGATGATCATGAACACCAGCAGCGAGATCTGCTCGCCCAGGCCCATCGGCATGCCCATGGCCGTGGAGACGAACAGGGAGGCCATGGTCAGGTAGATGGCGGTGCCGTCGAGGTTGAACGAATACCCGGTGGGCACGGTGATGCCCACGACGGGCTTCGAGACTCCAGCGTGTTCCATCTTCGCGATCAGACGCGGCAGAGCCGACTCCGAGGACGAGGTGGAGAAGATGAGCAGGAACTCACGGGCCAGGTACTTCAGCAGCAGGAAGATGTTGAGGCCGGTGACGATCTTGAGGATGGAGCCTAAGACGATGACGATGAACAGGGCACAGGTGAGGTAGAAGGCACCCATGAGAGTCGCCATCGCACCGATCGCGGCCCAACCGGTCTTGCCGACGACTGCGGCGATGGCACCGAAGGCGCCGACGGGAGCGGCCCACATGATCATCATCATGAGCTTGAAGACGACGGCCTGGATGTGGCCGATGCCCTTGAGAACGGGTTCGCCGGCCTTGCCCATGGACTGCAGGGCGAATCCGACGAGGAGTGCGAGCACCAGGGTCGGCAGCACCGCGATGTCACCGGGGATGAGACTCATGAGGAAGTCAACGGTCCCGTTGGATTCCCCGCCGGCAGCCGCCTCGTAGGGTTCGAGCTTGAGACCCTCACCCGGGTGGATGAGGTTGCCGACGACGAGGCCGATGACCAGGGCGAAGGTGGCCATGATGAGGAAGTAGATCAAAGCGATGCCGCCGACCTTGCCGACGGTGGCCGCCTTGGCCACGGAGCCAACGCCTAAGACGATGGTGCAGAAGATGATCGGGGCGATGATCATCTTGATGAGTGCGATGAAGGCCGTGCCCAGCGGCTCGAGTGCCTTACCGGCTTCGGGGGCGATGAGTCCGATGGCTGCGCCGGCGAACACGGCGATGATGACCATGATGTAGAGCCAGTGCGTGCGGTCCTTCTTACGCTGCGGTGGGGTGGGACCCGCCTCGGCGACGGTGTTGTCTGATGGCAACGTTGCCATGTCTCCTCCTTGAGTGGTGGTGCTCGCGACATCGGGTCGCGAAGAATTTCTCCATGAGCATTCCAGAGACTGTGACGGCTGTCTCGGTTGCGTTCATAGTGTTCATGGCCGCGATCACATCGTCGACTATTGTGGGGCTGTACGACATGACGAAACGAAGGGAATGCTCATGAGACTCGATACAGCACTTCTGCGCGCCGTTCCCGGTGCGTTCATCCTCAACTCCGGCATCGGCAAGCTCGGCCTCGATGAGGAATCCGCCGCCGGCCTGCAGCAGATGGCTGCCAATGGTGTCCCGTTCGTTGAAGAGATGACGCCGGCCCAGTTTGGGAAGTTCCTGTCCTACGGTGAGATCGCCGTCGGTGCCGCACTGCTGCTGCCCTTCGTGCCCACCCGCATCGCCGGAGCCGCTCTGACGACGTTCTCCGCCGGGCTCGTTGCGAACTACTTCTCCATCGACTCCATGACCCAAGACGACGGCATTCGCCCCTCCGAAGACGGCATCCCCGTGGCCAAGGACACCTGGCTGGCCGCGATCGGACTGGCACTGATGTTCACGACCGGGGACAAGAAAAAGAAGAAGCTCAAGAAGTAGTTCTCATCGAGGCCATGAGTCACCGAGAGCCGCTGGGCCAGGGCGCAAGCAACGCAGTTGCACCCTGGCCCGGCGGCTCTTCCGCATGCAGCTGGCGCTCATCGCCCTCGATTGCCCCGCAACGTCGGCTACGAGCAATGTGACGACGCGGACGAACGCTGCCGTCGCGACCACAGACCTACGCCGGCGTCGTGGCCCCGGCCAGGCGCGGCCGCGGGCATTCGTCAAGGAACGCACCCATGCTGCTGGCTCAAGTCTGGGTTGCGGTCACTCCGTAGTCCACTGATATAGGTACGGCCTATAGCTTCTAGCAATGGTTTCGTCTTGTTCGCATTCATCGAAGTTGAGATTCTGAAACAACAATCGTCAACGGAGATGAGTCCATGCACAAAACACAGGTTTCAGAAATTCCGACCGGCATAAAACCGTCCGTCGGCATCACCCCGACCCGGCGGGATTGGGTCATTGTCGCGCTGCTCCTGGTGTTCTTCACCCTGAACTTCGCAGACAAAGCCTCGATTGGTTTCAGTGCTACCCAGATCAAAACAGACCTGGGGATAGGTGACTCGGAGTACGGGCTTCTCAGCAGCGGCTTCTTCTGGCTCTTCGCCGCCGGTGCCGTCGGCATTGCCGCACTCTTCAAGTGGATCAACCTCTTGTGGGCAGCGCCCATACTGATGCTCGCCTGGGTTGCCACGATGATCCCATTGACCATGGAAACCAGCTTTTTGGTTCTGTTCCTCTCCCGAATGGTCCTGGGCTTTTTCGAGGGGCCCGCGCACGCGTTGTGTCAAGGAATCGTCGCACTGAGATTCCCTGCAGAGAAGCGCGCACTGGCCGGTGCCATCGTCAACGCGGGATCATCATTGGGCCCATTGCTCAGCGCGCCGATTCTGACCTGGATCGTCGTCAAATATCACTGGCACGCTGCGTTCATGGTCCTCATCGCGATCGGACTCATCTGGGTCGGTATCTGGTGGTTCGTCAACCGGGGAAAAATGCAGATGTTCAATTCCAATCTGCCTGCCGGTGAACGCATCCGCCTCGAAGATACCAGCGGCCGAGCCGACCCAAATGGGGACATCACGGTTCCGTTCTACTATTACTTCCGGTTGAGTTCGTTCTGGGGGCTGGGAATACTGAGCTTCGGCGGTTACATCATCACCTCCGCCAAGACCTCCTGGCTACCTGTTTTCATGCACGAAGGTTTGGGGTACTCCCAGGAACTCACGGGCACACTGGTGACTCTGCCCTACGCCTTCGCCGTCGTTGTCCTCATCTCTTCGGGCGCGCTGTCCGGATGGCTGATCAAACGAGGCTTCTCCTCGAAGTTCGCCCGCAGCTACCTCACCGCATTCGCCCTGATCTTCGCTGGTGTCAGCTTCATCATCTTCAGCTCCATCGATTCGGGACTCATCCAAAGTATCTTCGTCGTCGCCGCCTTCTCGATCAACAGCGTGGCCTTCTCGATTGCGTTCGCCGGTGCAGCGGACTTCCTGCCTGCCAAGCAGCGAGTTCCCTTTTTCGGGTGCATCATCGGCTTCTACAGCATCGCGGGAATCTCGGCCCCCTACGTGATCGGACTTCTGGTCGACAGCGCCTCGAGCGTCGAAGCAGGATACGGTCTGGCGTTCCGCGTCGTCGGGGTCGCCATTATCGTCTGTGCACTCCTGGGCGGAAGTCTCCTAGATCCAGAGAAATCGCGTCGCAAGCTGTTGGCTGCGAGCGCTAAATACGCAAGCCGCAAGGAGAACTGAATGAGTACGCAGCCACTGCAGGGTCTGACGATTCTCGACCTCGGACAGTATATTTCTGCTCCACTCGCAGGTCAGAACTTCGCAGACATGGGGGCCCAGGTCATTAAGATCGAACCACTACATGGTGAGCAGGCCCGCAACATCGGGCTCTTCGGAGACACGATGGTCGAAGCTTGCAACCGCGGAAAGACCAGTTGCGCGCTTGACCTCAGCACTGAAGAAGGTCGAGCGACCTTCTACGACATGGCCGCCACCGCCGATGTGGTCATCCACAACTTCCTGCCTCGAACCGCAGTGAAACTGGGAGTTGATTGGTCGACACTCTCGCAGCGTTTCCCTCAGCTCATCTGCGGAGTGGTCTCCGGTTTCGGGCGGTTGGGCCCACACGCCGGAAGCCCAGGTTTGGACATTATGGCCCAGGCCGAATTCGGGGTGTTGGGCCTGACCGGCGAAGCCGACGGAGAGCCTCAACGAGTCGGCTTCGCCGTCGCCGACGTACTCGCATCCCACGCATTGACCAGCGGAGTGCTCGCCGCAGTCGTCGCTCGTGACCGTGACGGGCACGGCTCTTTGGTTGAGACCTCTCTGATGGAAGCCACCGTTCACGCCCAGGGCGCGCAATGGGCCGAGTACGCAATGACGGGGCAAGCGCCGACTCGCAAAGGCAATGGCCAACCGCATGCTGCCCCCGCTGCCGAAGTCATCACCGTGAACGGGTCAAGCTTCGTCCTCTCCGCATACACGGATGCGAAATGGACGGCCCTGTGTAAGGCCATCGGCCGAGAAGATCTCCTCGGCGATGACAAGTTTGCCACGAACAGATGCCGAGTAGAGAACCGACCAGCCTTGCTCGAAGCAATCACCAATGCCTTGAGCGGCATGAGCGCGGTCGCCGCGGTGGACATGCTCCGTGAGTCGGGGATCGTATGCGGACTGATCAGGACCCTGGACGAGATCCGCGAGGATCCGGATCTGCAGGCAAGCGGGATGCTGTCTGAGGTCGAATCATCGGCTGGAGAGCGGCTGCTGCTACCGACCCTTCCCGTTGTCTTCAATGGCGAGCGTGGCGACTCGACCCAGGGCGCCCCGCCCGTCGGTGCAGGCATCCGCGTGACGAACTGACGCACTCCCACAAACACGCTCGCACCAATAGGCCTGCTTGTCAGGCCCTCAAACGCTGTTCCACAGCCCCTCCCGACCGTTATAGAAAGAGTTAGAAATGATTGACCCAGCTATCAAAGAACTGAACTTCTCGGAGTATCTGGAACGAGTCGCCGCATTCACAGGCGAGGTGCTCATCCCCGGCGAGGCCGAAATGGTTCGGACCGGGGCCGTACCCGAACGGATCGTCGAGGACATGAAATCCTTGGGACTCTTCGGAATCTCCATCCCTCGAGAACTCGGTGGTCTGGCTTGGTCCATGGAAGAACAGGTCAAGCTGACCCTGGAATTCACCCGAGCATCGGCCGTGTACCGTTCGCGATTCTCCACCGTCATCGGCCTCTGCTCACAGGGGCTCAACGAATTCGGAACACAAGAACAGCGGGAGAAGTGGCTGCCGGCGATGGCCGGGGGCGACACGGTCACCGCATTCGGATTGACCGAACCGGAGGCAGGCTCGGATGCCAAGGCGCTGGGCACTCACGCGCGGAAGACCGCTGACGGGTGGGTGCTGAACGGCGGTAAGCGATACATCACCAATGCCGCCTGGGCAGACCAGCTATTCATCTTCGCGAACACGGACGAGGCGGAGGACCCCAGCTGCTTCATCGTTGACCGGTTGAGCGAGGGAGTGACAACGCGGGCCGCCGACATGATGAACGGTCATGAAACCGGCCCAGTTGCGGAAATCGAACTCAATGAGGTCGCGGTACCTGTCGGCGCGCTGGTCGGAGACGCCGAAGGAACCGGAATGAAAATGGCGCTGCGGGGAATCAATCACGCCCGAATGCACGTGGCAGCGACCGCTGTCGCGCAAGCCACACGGATGCTGGAAGAAGCCGTTGCCCATGTCAGCCAACGCGCTCAGTTCGGGGCTCCGCTGGCGGACCTCGGCGTCGTGCAGAACACACTGGGCGAGTGTTTCGCGCAGCTCGAAGCCGGCCGAGCTCTGACCTTGGAAAGTGCCCGCACCTTCGACGAAGGCATCATCGCCCGGCATCGGATCTCGGCCGCAAAACTGTACTGCACAGAAATGGCCAGCCGAGTCGCCGACGAATGCGTTCAACTGCTCGGTGGCGAGGGAATCGTCGGCCCCCACCCTGTTCCACGAATGTGGCGAGACGTTCGAGGCCTGAGGATCTACGAAGGATCGTCGCCAATCCATCGCAGAAACCTCGGTCGAGCGATGATCAAACAGATGGCGAAGGATGAGACCCTGCCTGACTCATACCGAGTGAAATAGAATTGAAGGATGGAACTCAGGCACCTTGAGTATTTCGTCGCTGTCGTCGACCACGGCGGAGTCAGCCGAGCTGCAGAGGCACTGCACGTCGCACAGCCGACCATCTCTCAAGTGCTGAGGGTTCTCGAACGAGAACTCAAAGTAGATCTGTTCGTGAGGACAGGCCGGAGACTGACTCCGTCTCCGGCCGGACTGGCATTGGTCTCCGATGCACGCAAGGCGCTGCGGGGCGTCTTGGCCGTGACGGATCACGCGAGAGAGATCCAGGACGCTAAAACGGGGATCCTCACCATCACCACGATGCCAGAGCTCTCCAGTGACGCGCTCGTCTCGTGGGCATCGGCCTTCATGCGCAGCAATCCTGAACTCCAATACTCCATCTCAGAGGCTGATAGTGCTGCGGGCCTGGCGACTGCCGTGGAAACCGGGCATTCGGAACTCGGGTTCACTTCATTGCCGATAGCCCAACACCCACAGCTATCTTCCTTGACGATTGGGACGCAGAGACTCCTGCTCGTAGCACCACCGAATTCGGGCCATTCCTTGGCTGATGTCTCTGAGAAGGACGTCGTCAGCATTTCAGAGCTCCCAGAGATTCCCATTGCAGTCTCGCATATGGCAAACCGAGAGAACACCGCAGTGGCAAAAGTGTTCGAAGAATGTGGAGCGAAATTCGCCCCACAGGCCATCTGCCCAAACCGCTCTACCCAATTGGCATTCGTGCTCAGCGGAGACATGTTCACATTTCTCCCGCTGCGCATGGCACTCACTGCATATCGGCAGGGCGCGACGATCTTCGACACGGACCCCCTCATCGAAAGCCCCTTCGGCTTCGTCTTCCGACGGTCCGGACTGAGCCAAGCCGCCCACCAGCTCATGGAATCGTGCCAACAGTCATTGAAAGGCTGGACCGATGCGACAGAGAACGGGTTCGCCAAGCACGGGTCATATGCGGCAGCGATCCGAGATCTGGCAACCCGAGGGTAGGCTCGCATAGATTGTGTCTGCAGCGCGGTCGCCTGACCCGCTGAAGAGAACAGGAGTGAAGAGCCTAATGGACGACTCATGAGCAGCATGAAGCTGATGCCGTTGGCGCGCAGGCTCTTCTTCCTCCAGCTGGCGCTCATCGTCATCGTCTGCACCGCACTGTCCATCACCAGCTACGTCTCGACGCTGGGCTCTGCCCGGCAGGCGACCTCGGAGCGGGTGCTCTCCATCGCCGAGACCTTGGCCCATGACCCCTTCGTCATCTCCTCGGTGGAGGCCGCAGGTGATTCTGATGCCTCGGCGAAGCTCCAGCCCTATGCGTTGACCGTCATCGACACCGCCGAGGTCGACTTCGTGACGATCATGGACCGCGATCGCACCCGCTACACGCACCCGGACCCCAAGCAGCTGGGCAAGGACTATATCGGCAGCATCGACCAGGCCCTGACCGGTCAAAGTCAGGTCGAGGAGTACGAAGGAACCCTGGGTGAGTCGGTGCGCGCGATCGTGCCCGTCACCGACTCATCGGGTGAAGTCACAGCCATGGTCGCGGTCGGAGTGACGCTGAAGACCCTGTCGGTGGCCCGGGCTGCCGCACTGCCGCAGATCATCATCGTCGGCCTCGCCGCGATCGGCCTCGGTGGGCTGGGCTCCTGGATACTCAGCCGCTACCTGCGCCGAGTCACCCTCGGCTACGGGCCCGAACAGCTCAAGTCCCTGTTCGCGTTCTACGACTCCGCGCTGCATTCGTTGCGCGAGGGCCTCATCCTCGTCGACGATGATGGGCAGCTGGTCCTCTACAACGATGAGGCCGCCGAGCTGCTGGGGCTGCCCGAGCCCGATGAGCGCACCCCCATTCCCCTCGCCGAGGTGGCCCTGCCCTCGTCCGTGTCATCGTTGTTGTCGTCGGGTCGGGATGCCGTCGATGAGATCCACCTGACTCGGGACCGGGTGCTCGTGGTCAACCAGAAGCAGGCGAGCCAGCCCGATCGGGGTGCGCTCGGTTCCAGCTCCAGTTCTGGGGGAACGGTGGCAACCCTGCGCGATCGCACAGACATTCAGGAACTCACCGGTGAGCTCGAGACGATGCGGACCCTGTCCGAGGCTCTACGGGCCCAGACTCACGAGCATTCGAACCGTCTGCATACCGTGGCGACGTTGATTGAACTGGGGCGTTCGCGGGAGGCCTTGGACTTCGCGGTTCGGGATCAGCAGGAGTCGCAGCGGCTGACCGATTCGTTCGTCGATTCCCTTGATGAGCCCTTCATCACCGCGCTGATGATCGGCAAAGCCGCCCAGGCCCACGAACGCGGCATCGAACTGACCGTCACCGCTGTCGGTGAGCTGCCGCCGAGCAGCCTGGACGCCCGCGACCTGGTCACCGTGGCCGGCAACCTCCTCGACAATGCCTTCGATGCTGCAGCGAACTCTGAGGAGCGGCATGTGTGGGCGGACTTCGTTGCCGCCGACGGGGAGCTCATCATCACGGTTGCGGACTCGGGGTCGGGGATCGATACGGAGGAGATCGACGCGATCTTCCATCTCGGCACCTCTGCGAAGGCTGCTCCGGCTGGATCCGGTGGGCGCGGGTTCGGACTGGTGCTGGTGCGCCAGGCTGTGACGAGACTCGGCGGAGATCTCGAGGTCGAATCCGACGGGGGAGCGATCTTCACGGTGACATTGCCGCTGACTGCCGATAGCCTCGACGAGGGTAGCAGCGATGCCGGGAACGAACGGGGAGGAGGCGATGATGGCCGTTGAACGCGACCTGCGTGTGCTCATCGTCGAAGACGACCCGATGACTGCGGAGGCCCATGCCGACTTCGTGCGCCGGGTGCCCGGATTCGTTGTCGCCGGCACCTGCCTGTCCGGCCACGATGCGCTTGAGAAGTTCGAGTCTTTCGGAGTGAGTGGAGAGCCGGTCGACATTGTGCTGCTGGATATGAACCTCACCGATTCGCACGGGCTCGACGTGGCCAAGCGCATGAACGCGAAGGGCTATGGTGCCGACATTATCGCGATCACTGCGGTGCGCCACCTGCAGGTTATTCGGTCCGCGATCTCGAGCGGGGTGACGCAGTATCTGATCAAACCGTTCACCTTCACCATCTTCCGCGAGAAGCTGGAGAACCAGCGGGATTTCCGCCTCAACCTTGACGGTTCGGGCGCCGGTTCCTTGGCCACGCAGGCCTCGGTGGACAATGCGCTCAGCGCCCTGCGCTCTGTCTCATCGGGCCGCTTGCCCAAGGGGTTGATCGAGGAGACGCTGACGGCGATCTCCCGTGTCGTGCGGGATGCTGACTCTGCTGTGTCGGCCACCGAGGTGGCAACGACCTTGGAGCTCTCTCGGGTGACGGTGCGCCGTTATCTGGAGCATCTGGTGAAGACGAAGCAGGCAGTCAAGCAGCCGCGGTATGGGACTCCAGGGCGCCCGGAGTATGAGTATCGGTGGGTTTGAGGTTGAGGCCCCTCTGAGTGCGCCGAAGGAGTTGTTCACGACGAATCGATCTCCCGAGAATGTCAAAACTGTACCGGAACTGGTACGCTTTTGACATAGGGCGAGAGGCGGAGTCATGGGCTACCGACACGATCTGTGGGAGATCGCTGCAGAACAGCACGGTGTCGTCACGATCACCGAGGCTGAGGACGCGGGGGTGCCCGCTGTCGAGGTGCGCAAACTTGCCCACCGCGGCGCACTGCAGGCGTATGGCCAGGGCGTGTACATCCACCGTAGTGTGCCCACGACAGACCTGACCGAGCCGGCGGTGGCGGCGGCGCTGGCCGGTGACGGAGCATTCCTTGAGCGGGAGACTGTGTTCGATCTGCTGGGTCTGGGACAGTTCAATCCGCACCGCATCCGGGTGGCGACCCGTCGCCGAGTGCGCAGGACCCTTCCCGAGTGGGTTGGCCTCGAGACGCGGATGGATGTCCCTGACGAGGACCTGACGCATTACGAAGGCATCCCCGCGACCACTGTTCGTCGTGCTCTCGTCGACGTGCATGACAGGATGCCATCGGAGCGGTGGAAAACGCTGGTCGAACAGGCACGTCAGCGCG
This sequence comes from Brevibacterium sp. UCMA 11754, assembly GCF_021532275.1. Lineage (GTDB taxonomy): Bacteria > Actinomycetota > Actinomycetes > Actinomycetales > Brevibacteriaceae > Brevibacterium. The sequence goes on along the minus strand of NZ_JACBOT010000001.1, from coordinate 314,145 downwards.
AGTTGATCGACAACCACGACGTCGCGAATCTGACAGGTCAGTAGGACGCTGCATGAACACCGCGACACCACTGAACTTTGCGCAGAAGATCCGCGCGTTGACGGACCCCGACTACTCCCGCGCCCATGACCTGGTGGATCTGCAGCTGCTATGGGCCGCAGAGCCTGAGCTGGACTCCGTGCGAGAATTCTGTGTGCGCACATTTAGCTTCCGTCGCGCACAGTAGTGGCTGCCCCTGCCGTCACGGACTCTTCGTATACATGGCCACGATCTCGCGCTTGAGGATCTTGCCGCTGGGCCCCTTGGGCAGCTCCTCGACGAATTCGATGATCCGCGGAATCTTGTACGCGGCCAGATTCTCCCTGGCGAATCTCTCCACTTCTTCAGCGTCGAGCTGAGCTCCGGGGGATAGGGCGATGACAGCGGTGACCTGCTGCCCGTATTTCTCATCGGGGGTGCCGACCACGCTGGCCTGAGCGACTCCCGGAATCTCGTAGAGGACCTCTTCGACCTCACGCGGGTAGACGTTGTAGCCGCCGTGGATGATGAGGTCCTTGATCCGGTCGACGATGAACAGATACCCGTCATCATCCAATTTGCCCAGATCTCCCGTGCGGAACCAGCCCTCGTCATCGAGCACCTCGGCGGTGGCCTCGGGCTTATTCCAATACCCGAGCATGACTGCCGGGCCGCGGAGGGCGACTTCGCCGACCTTACCTGCAGGAAGGCGTGATCCGTCCAGGTCGATGACCTTGACTTCGAACCCAGGAGTGGGCAGGCCGACGCTTCCGACCTTCCGCGTCCCGAACAGCGGATTGAACGTGCCCAGCCCGGCCGTCTCCGTCAGTCCGTATCCCTCTGCCACAGGGGCAGAGAATCGCGCTTCGACCTTGCGGATCACCTCTCCGGCGATCGCCGCACCGCCGGAGCTGACGAGTCGCAGGTTCGGTGTCGCGGCCCCATCGGCGTTCGTGAGCACCGACATCCACATGGTGGGCACACCGGAGATGATGGAGACCTCGTCCTTCGCCAGGGCGTCGACGAAGGCCTGCGGATCCCACCGCGGGAAAAGCGTGAGAGGGGCACCGGCACTCAGCGCGGGCAGGGCCATGTCGGCGAGCCCGAAGACGTGGAACAGCGGCAGGCCGGTGGCCGACCGGTCATCAGGGGAGGTCTGAGTCATCTCCTTGACGATGTCCGTGGTGGCGATGAAATTACCCAGGGACAGCATGGCACCCTTCGGCTTGCCGGTGGTGCCGGAGGTGTAGAGCAGGGCAGCCAGGTCGTCCCAGCCGAATTCGACACGATCGAATTCGGCGACGCCGTCCTCTCTCAGCCGAAGGCTCGGCCCCTCGTTGCCGACCAGCGGCAGGGTGTCGAAGTCGATGTCGCGGCCGCTCGCAGCGCTTCGTCCGGCCTCGGCCATGGCTGGGTGGGCCACAAGCCGACGTGCGTCCGAGTCCTCGAGGATGTAGTCCAGCTCCCGGGCCGTCGAGAGCGGATTGACGGCGACGGTCGCGAGTCCGGCGGCGTGGGCGCCGAGGAATTCGATGAGGAACTCCGGGCACGATGGGGCGATGAGCACCGTCCGATCACCCGGGCGAAGCCCGGAGGCACGGCAGCGATCGCGTGCGGCTTCGATCTCGCCGAGGAAGCGCAGCTGGGACAGCGAGACCCGGTCCGGGCCAGGGGGAGTGCGCACTGCAATGGAGTCCGGGATCGTCTGCGCCCAGGGGATGAGCAGATCGATGATTGACGTGCGCAGGGTCGCGGCCATGAGACTCCTTCGGGTCACGACGGTGCAGGAGTGGACCCGTGCTGGGTCCGGCGCCCATCATCGCCGCTCTGTTTACTTGAAACTGAGTGCGGGTTCAACTATAGATGGATGTGGCCCTGCACACAATGAGGTGGGGCATTGTGCTGAAGGGGGAAGTCGATGGAGCTCAAAGGACGGAACGCAGTAGTTACCGGCGCGGCCGGAGGGATCGGTGCCGCGATCGCAGCGGCCCTGCATGAACGCGGGGCGCGGGTGCTCCTCGCCGACCTCGCCGAGGAGGTCGCCGACACCGCGGGAGCGCTGGGGCAACCGCGTTGGACGGGGGATGTGTCCTCGGCAGAGGGCGTGACCGGGCTGCTCGCCGCCGCCGAGAGCGAACTGGGGCAGGTCGATCTCTACTTCGCCAATGCCGGGATCACCGGAGCCACCGGCCTGGGCGGCGAGGACGACTGGGACCGAGTCATCGACGTCAATCTGCGGGCCCACATTCGCGCTGCCGAACGACTCGTCCCCGAGTGGACAGGGCGCGGGGAAGGATATTTCGTCGCCACCGCCTCGGCGGCGGGACTGCTCACCCAGATCGGACAGGCAGGATACTCGGTGACCAAGCACGCCGCGCTCGCCTTCGCCGAATGGCTGTCCGTGACCTATGGCGCCGAGGGGCTGCGCGTGTCCGTGCTCGCCCCCATGGGTGTGAACACGAAGATCCTGTGGGGCGAGGATCTCAAGGCGATCACCGGGGACGCGCTGACCGGACAGCGAGCAGTCGCCGAGGCGGGCAACGTCCTCGAGCCGGCAGACGTCGCCACCACCGTCATGGCCGCCATCGAGGCCGAGACCTTCCTCATCCTGCCCCATCCCGAAGTCCTCGACATGTACCGCATGAAGGGGTCGGACTACGACAGGTGGTTGCGCGGCATGCGCCGCTACCAGGCGAAGCTGCAGGGCACCTCGGCTGCAGGGCGCTGACGAAACGATTGAGCGGTCCTGAATCTCCAGACGGTTTTGACTCTCAGTCCGCGGAGCCGGCAACGCTGTTGGAATGCAGGTGTTCGCCCGGAACAGCCGTCGCCGACTGCCTGACTTCCTTGGAGTTGGTCTCCTTCAGCGCGATGGCGCATCCGACAGTGAGGACCGCCATGGCACACACGAAGAGGGTGATGCCCACGGTCGACCCGTCCATCTTCGCGATCAGCCAGGTCATCACGATGGGCGTCGATCCCGACACGATGATCGCATTGAGCTGATAGGCCAATGACACCGAGGAGAAGCGGATCTGCGGTGCGAACAGCTCGCCGAAATACGAGGCGACCGGAGCATAGACGAGCGACTGGAACACGGCGGCAACGCTGACCGCGATCGTGAACATGGCCATGTTCGCTGCGTTGATGAGAGCGAAGTATGGGAAAGCCCAGATGAGAATCCCGACGCCGCCGATGATGATGACCGGTCGACGTCCGATCCTGTCGGCCAACCTGCCGCCGAGCAGAGTCACCGGGATTGCGACGACGGTGGAGAGCATGGCTGCAATGAGCATGCTGTTGTAGTCCATGCCGAGGTACGTCGTCCCATATGACAGGGCGCCGGCGATCGTGATGTAGAAGACGCAGTTCGTGGCCGACAGCGTGCCGGAGGCAAGGAGGATCGTCTTCCACTGCGACTTCACGGCCTGCCACAGAGGTGCACGCACGACAGCAGGCTTGTCCGCCGAGACTTCGCGCTTGAGCGTTTCGAACTCCGGGGAGTCCTCGATCTTGAGCTGGATGTACATGACGACCGGCACGAGGAGCGCTGTGGCCCAGAACGGGACCCGCCATCCCCACGAGATGAAGGCTTCATGGCTGATGGAAGTTGAGACGATGACGAAGACGAGATTGCCCAACAGGGCTCCGCAGGGGACTCCCACCTGCATGAAGGAGCCCGAGAAGGCACGATGCTTGGGCCCGGCCGATTCGCTGAGCAGCAGCGCAAGGCCACCCCACTGTGCCCCACAGGCGATGCCTTGGAGGAACCGGCACGTCACGAGCAGGATCGGTGCGATGAGGCCGATGCTCGCTGTCGAAGGCAGGCACCCGATGGCAAACGTGAAGATCGCCATTGCCAGCAATGAGATGACGACCATGGGTTTGCGGCCGAGCTTGTCGCCGTAGTTGCCGGCGAGCAGCCCGCCGACCGGTCGGGCGATGAAGCCTGTGGCAAAGGTTGAGAACGACAGGAGTACGCCGTTGATGCCCTCCGCGTCCGGAAAGAACACGTGCGGGAAGACGAGTGCGGCGGCGGTGCCGTAGAGGAAGAAGTCGTACCACTCGATCGATGAGCCGATGAGTCCGGCCGCACGCAGGCGCCCGTGCTTTCCGGCTCGATCTTCAGTTGTGCTCTGGCCTGTACTTGTTGAAGAACTGACTGGCATGAGGATTCCTTTCGTCGTTGAAAACTCCTCGAGAACTGTCCCGTGTGGTTCGAGCGGGAATCAGTCGAAGTATCGTCTCGGATTCTTCACGAGCATGGTGTCGATGTCGTCCTGGGACACTCCCTTCGTCAACAGCATCGGCAGAACATCGTCGGGGATGTGGCGGAAATGCCAATTCGGCTGCACCGCCTTCTTCTCCTCCTGCGTGAAGTAGTCGATATAGCACGATGCATCGTGGGCAAGGGTGATCTTGTCGACGTATCCGCGCCTGACGAGTTCGACGATCGTTTCGACGCGCTGCTCGGTTGGAAGGTACGCATCGATTCCGAAGCGGTCCATTCCCAGGAAGGATCCGTTGTCCGCGATCTTCATCAGGTAGTCGATATCGGTCGAATCGCCGGAGTGGCCGATCACGACTTTCGTCAGGTCCGCGCCCTCTTCCTTGAGTACTCTCTGCGCGACCAGGCCTGATCCTGTGCTTGGGTTCGTGTGGACCGTGATGGGCGCACCGGTCTGCGCGCTCGCTTGGCCGACGGCTCGCATCGTGCGCTCGACTCCAGTGGTGAGGCCGGGCTCTTCGATGGCGCACTTGAGGAAGGCTGCTTTGACCCCTGTGTCGGCGATCCCGTTCTCGATATCAGTGACGAACAGGCCGACGAGCGGCTCCGGTTCGTCGATGAGCAGTCCTGGGCCATGATGGTCGAACTGATGCGGCAGATCGTTGAACGTGTAGAGGCCGGTGGCCACGACGATGTTGAGGTCGGTCTGCTCGGCGACCTTCTGGACGCGAGGAATGTAGCGGCCCAGGCCCACGACGGTCGGGTCGAAGATCGTGTCGATTCCCGCACCCTTGAGGTCATTGAGCTTGGCCACGGCATCGGCGATCTTCTCATCCTCGTCCCATGTCGTGTCATAGTTCTGCCGCATCTCCTCGCTGAGGACGAATATGTGTTCATGGACGAGGGTCCTGCCGAGGCTGCTGCTGTCGATGGTGCCGGTGACAGTGTGCACGTCTGTCATGGTGCTGCTCCTTCGCTTTCGTCGAGCGGCCGTGCGGCGGAAACCACAGCCACTTGAAGTGACGGTGCTCACGCGGCTAGTCTTACGTTATCGAATATGAAGTCAATTTCAAGTTTGGCTTCGAGGTCCTTCGCCTGCACTGTGCGGCGCCCACCGAAAGGCAGACAATGACAACTCCCATCCGTCCCACCTCGATCGCCGACCTCGAGGCACTCGTCGGTCAGGAACTCGGCCCCACCGGGTGGCATGTGCTCGTCCAGGACGACATCAACACCTTCGCCGACCTGACGAACGACCACCAGTGGATCCACGTCGACGAGGAGCGGGCGGCGAAGGGACCGTTCGCGGGAACGATCGGCCACGGCCTGTTCACCCTCTCGCTCGGTCCGGCTTTCATGGAGGAGCTCATGGCCTTCGACGGCTTCGCCCACAGCCTCAACTACGGGTATGGGAAGGTGCGCTTCCCGAGTCCGCGACCGGTGGGCTCGCGGGTGCGCATGCATGCCACCGTCACCGAGGTGGAGCGACGTCAGCCCGGATCTGCCCAGATCACGACGACACAGGTCTTCGAGGCCGAGGGGATCGGCAAACCCGTCTGTGTGGCCGAATCGATCGGGTACTTCACCGAACACGGAGCCGATGTCGAGTCGTCGGCCCGAGCAAAGGAATCAGCATGAACATGTCAACACTGTTCGATCTCGACGGACGCTGCGCGCTCATCACCGGTGGTTCGCGCGGAATCGGTCGCATGATCGCAGAGGGCTTCGTCCAGCTCGGCGTGCGCGTCTACATCACGGCTCGCAAGGCCGAAGAATGCGATGCGACGGCCGCCGAGCTGTCCCAGCAGGGCACCTGCGTCTCCCTCCCCGGGGACATCTCGACACCGGAGGGACTCGAATCCGTCGTGTCCCGACTGCGTGAGCACGAATCGAGCCTGGACATCCTCGTCAACAACGCCGGAGCCGCCTGGGGCGCACCGTTCGACGAGTTCCCGGAACACGGCTGGGACAAGGTCATGGACCTCAACCTCAAGGCCCTGTTCTTCCTCACCCAGAAACTCACACCCGAGCTGCGTTCGGCGGCCGCCGGTGGGGACCATCTGGCCAAGGTCATCAACATCGCCTCCATCGACGGCATCAGGACGAACCCGAACGAGACCTACAGCTACCACGCGAGCAAGGCCGGAGTCATCCATCTGACCAAGCGACTGGCCGCACAGCTCGCACCCGAGGGCGTGATCGTCAGCGCGATCGCACCCGGAGCATTCCCCTCACGGATGAACAAGGACGCCCGCGACCACGGCGACGACGTTCAGACACGCATCCCCGCAGGCAGAATCGGCCGCCCCGAGGACATGGCCGGAGCCGCGGCCTACCTGGCATCGCGCGCCGGTGACTATGTGGTCGGGGAGACGATCGCCGTCGACGGCGGTGTCGTCGCCTCGACGGGATTCTGAGACACAACGGACAAGGAAGAACGAAGATAATGAAGGCAGTACAGCTGAGCGCCACCGACGGGCCGAGTTCGCTCGCGCTCGCAGACGTCGAGGCACCCACGGCCGACCCAGGCACGGTGCTCGTCGACGTCGCCTATGCAGGAGTGACATTCCCCGAACTGCTGCAATCGCGCGGCCAATATCAGATGCAGCCGCCGCTGCCCTACACAATGGGCTCCGAGGTGGCCGGAACGGTCCGCGAACTGGGGGCGGATGTCACCGGCCTGTCCGTCGGTGACCGAGTCGTCGGCGTTGCCGGCACCGGCGCCTACGCCGAGGTCATGGCAGTTCCCGCCGCGAGCGTCCTGCCCCTGCCGGAGTCAGTGTCACTGGCGTCTGGAGCGGGAATGCCGATGAACCTGCTGACGGCGGACTTCGCTCTGCGGGTGCGGGGGAGACTCGAGAAGGGACAGCGCGTCCTCATCCACGGGGCCGCCGGCGGACTCGGCAGTGCCCTGGTTCAGGTCGCACTCGCCTACGGTGCAGAGGTCGTCGCCGTCGTCTCCACCCAGGAGAAGGCGGACATGGTGGCCGACCTCGGCGCTCAGCATGTGGTCTTCGCCGATGGTTTCAAGACGGAAGTCAAAGAGATCTACCCGCGCGGAGTCGACCTGGTCGCAGACCCGGTGGGAGGCGATCGCTTCACTGATTCACTGCGGTGCCTGACGACCTTCGGCACGCTCCTGGTCCTGGGCTTCACCGCGGGCCAGATCCCCGAGGTCAAGGTCAACCGGCTGCTGCTGGGCAACATCTCCGTCGCGGGCGTGGGCTGGGGAGCGGCATTGGCGGGCCGGCCCAAGATGGTGGCCCAGCAGTGGGAGTCCCTGTGGCCTCACCTGTCTGCCGGGGAGCTCGACCCCGCGATCCACACGGTCCTGCCCTTGCATCGAGCTGGTGAGGCACTGGAGATTATCGACTCCCGCTCCGTGCGGGGCAAGGTGCTCCTCGACGTCAACGGCGATGGCAGCGCAACAGCCGCGACGGGCACCTGAGCCTGCGCCTGCGCGCGATGGGCAAGCACCCGCACGCACAACCTCGGCGCCCTTGAGAATTCTGATCCACTCATACGAACCCACCAGAAAGCAGGAACCATGGATTTCGCACCCGATGAGACCACCCTTGACTATCAGACCAGACTCAATGCCTTCATGGACGAATACGTCTACCCGGCCGAGCCCGTCTACCACCGCCAGCGCGCGGAGTCCGGTGACCCGAACTTCCACCCGCCGATCCTCGACGACCTCAAACGGGAGGCGAAGGGGCAGGGACTGTGGAACCTGTTCCTGCCCTACGAAGGGTGGGGTGCGGGACTGACGAACCTGCAGTACGCACACCTCGCTGAGATCACGGGCCGCAGCCCGGAGATCGCGCCCGAAGCCATCAACTGCAACGCACCGGACACCGGGAATATGGAAGTCCTCGCACTCTTCGGCACCGATGAGCACAAGGAGAAATGGCTCAAACCGCTGCTGGCCGGGGAGATCGCCTCCGCCTTCTGCATGACAGAACCCGAGGTCGCCAGCTCCGATGCGACGAACATCGAAATGAGCATCACCTCCGACGGCGACGACTACGTCCTCAACGGCCGGAAATGGTTCGCCTCGAACGCGCTGCACGCCAACTGCAAGGTCTTCATCGTGATGGGCAAGACCGACCCGAACGCGGAGACCCACCGCCAGCAGTCGATGCTCGTCGTGCCGAAGGACACCCCTGGCATCACCGTGGTCCGCGGACTGCCGGTGTTCGGATACATGGACCGGGAAGGACACGCAGAGATCCTCTTCGAAAACGTCCGGGTGCCGAAGACCGCGCTGCTCTCCGGCGAGGGCGACGGGTTCGCCATCAGCCAGGCCCGCCTGGGACCCGGGCGCATCCACCACTGCATGCGCACGATCGGCATGGCAGAACGCTCACTCGAACTCATGATCGATCGAGCCCAGCAGAGAGTCACCTTCGGACAGCCCGTCGCCGACCGTGCCAACATCCAGGACTGGATCGCTGAGGCGCGCATTGAGATCGAAGCCACCCGCCTCCTCGTGCTCAAGGCAGCCTGGATGATGGACACCGTTGGCAACAGGGAAGCGGCGACGGAGATCGCGGCCATCAAGGTCAAGGCTCCCGAGATGGCGCTGACGATCATCGACCGGGCCATCCAGGTTCACGGCGGCGGCGGCGTCACGGATGACTTCCCGCTGGCCGGCTTCTACGCGCACCTGCGCACACTGCGATTGGCTGACGGGCCCGACGAGGTGCATAAGCGCTCGATCGCCCGGCGAGAACTGCGCCACCGGAAGACGGCCCGGGAAGCCGGATGAGTGTCGAACTCGACCTGAGGGCGCTCGCCGCCTGGATGCGCGAGGCGGGGGAGAGCGTCGTCGGTGCGCTGACGGGTACTCGAGTCGGCTACGGGCAGTCGAATCTCACGTACCGCATCGACGACGAGGCCGGAGGGTCATGGATCGCGCGTCGGCCCCCGCTGGGGCGGCTGCTGGCCTCGGCCCACGATGTCACCCGCGAACACCGGATCATGTCCGCGCTGCAGGGAACAGGAGTGCCGGTCCCCGACACCATCGGAGTGTGCACGGATCTAGCCGTTGCCGACGTCCCCGTCTTTCTCATGGCCCATGTCGAGGGCACGGTCGTCGATGATGAGGACACCGCCCGGTCGCTCACCCCTGAGGTGCGCCGCAGGCTCGGCCTCGACCTGGCACGGACACTGGCGAAGATCCACGCGGTCGACATCGACGCCGTCGGGCTCGGCGATCTGGCGTCGACAAAGCCGTACGCGCCGAGGCAGCTCAAACGGTGGAGCCGACAGCTGGAGGAGAGCAGAACTCAGGCCAGACCCGACCTCGACGCGCTGACCGAGCTGCTCCGCGACACCGTTCCGGACCCTGACGCGATCGCACTGGTCCATGGCGACTTCCATATCCGCAACGTCATCATCGATGAGGGCACGGGCGACATCCGAGCCGTCCTGGATTGGGAGCTCTCGACCCTGGGAGATCCGCTGGCCGATATGGGCAGCGCACTCGCGTATTGGACACAGGCCGGTGAGATGCCCGGCGGAATGTTCGCCGCCTCTGCGCTGGACGGCTTCCCCACGCGGGCGGAGATGGCGAAAGAGTATCTGCGCGCCTTGGGGCGCGATGGGCAGGCATTGGGATTCTGGCATGTGTTGGGAGTGTGGAAGGTCGCCATCATCGCCGAGGGGGTCTATCGCAGGGTCCTCGACAACCCTGAGAACGCCGCCGGAGTCCCCGTCACACCCGAGAACATACAAGCGCTGATCGACCATGGGTGGGACGTAGCCAGAGAGAACGGACTGGGTTCATGACCGCCTCGGTGCCGGTCGTCGGTGCCTCGCCGGATTGTATGATGGGCTGACCATGGCGAAGACTGAAGAACAGGGCGAGAAACAGGGAGAGGACGTCCCCACGCTGGTCGACCCCACACTGACACGCGAGCTCCCGTCCACCCCACGAGGCGTCCGCACACGCGCGTCCCTGGTGGCCGCCGCCCGCACCGTCTTCGAACGCGATGGATACATCGATTCGCGACTGACGGACATCACGAAGGAGGCCCGGTGCTCCACCGGCACCTTCTACACCTACTTCGACAGCAAGGAAGAGGCTCTGGCCGCAGTTCTGCACGAGGCTCAAGAAGACATGCTCCACCCCGGGCCCCCGCAGGAACAACACGCGGATCGCACCGTCGTGGAGTCACTCGAGGCCGGCAACCGGGCCTATGTCGACGCCTACAAACGCAACGCCAAACTCATGCTCCTGCTCGAGCAGGTCGCAGCGATCGACCCGAAGTTCAGGCGCCTGCGGTTGGACCGGGGGAAGGCCTTCGCCGAACGCAACTGCCGATGGGTGAAGAAGCTCCAGGCCGAGGGCTACGCCGATCCGAGTCTCGACCCGGTCATGTCAGCAAGCGCACTGTCGCTGATGGTCGGGCGCATGGCCTACTACAAATACGCATTGGACGAACCGGACTGGGGCTCGGACGACCTCCTGGTTGAGACCGCAACGAAGCTGTGGGTCAACGCTCTGGGCATCCCCGCCGACGGTTCCCGCCGGACCTAGGAGTCTCCGTGACATCGTCAACGACACCTGCCACCAGCACTGGCGCTCCATTCGACAGCGCTTCGGTGGCCGCTCGCCTGCTCGAACTGCCGTTCGTTGCGAATGCTCGAGCGCTGACGGTGAGCACCTCGGGCGGGGAGTTCGCCGGTTTCCAGGCGACACCTGCTCGTCCGGATCCGCAGCTGGGAGATGCGCTGCTGTTGCACGGGTGGCCAGAATACGCCTCCTGCTGGGAGAAGACAGCCGCGCTGCTCCTCGAGCAGGGGATGAGCGTGGTCGCCTATGACCAGCGAGGATATTCGCCGGGAGCGCGCCCGGAATCTGTTGACGAGTACACGATGCCCCATCTGGTCGCGGATCTCGACGAGAACTCACGCTCGGTGGGACTGGGTCGCTTCCACCTCGTCGGCCACGACTGGGGTGGGATGGTCGCATGGCATTACGCCGCGAACCATCCAGAGCGTCTGCTGACGAACACCGTCGTCTCGACTCCACATCCGATCGCCCATGCCAAGCAGGTGCAGGCGGACCCGGACCAGTACGAGCGCATGGAGTACATGCGCTCGATCCAGGACCATCCGGACGGAGTTGCCCGCACTCTGCTGCGCAACGGTGGAGAACGACTCATCGATCTCTACGCCGGTGACGTACCCGATGACATGGCGGCCTCCTACGCAGCGCGCTTGAGCGAGCCTGGAGCAATGGACTCGGTGCTGAAGTACTACCAGGCGGCGGACGGCCGAGCTCGATTGTCGAGCACCCCAGTCACAGTGCCGACGACCTTCGTGTGGGGCAGTGAGGACATTGCCTTCCCTCGCGCCACTGCGGAGCTGACCGCCGAGTATGTCGAAGGCCCATACCGATTTGTCCCCCTCGAAGGCGCATCCCATTGGCTCCCGGAATCGCACCCCGGCGAGATCGCGAGTGAGGCCATCGCTTTGGCGCGGGAGCACTCGGCTTCATAGGTGCAGGCAGGCAGGTGCCGATCGAAGGTGTCCGCGCCGCCAACGCCAAATAGTCATTGCGATAAGACCCAATCTGAGACCGCATACAGCGCGTCGATTTCGGTGGGCAGATGCGTGTCGTCAGACGGCAGTGCTTGTGCGATCGAGAGTCCGTTGATGAAGGTGAAGAGGATGCGGGCTCGTCGAGCGTTGTCACCTGGCGGCAATGCGCCTTCGTCTTCGAGGGTATTCAGGCAGTATTCGATGCGGCGGTGAAGCTCTCGTTCGCTGGCCAGGTACTGTGCCCTGGCGTCTTCGGAGGGCTCGTTTGCGATGTATCGGTCGAAGGTCTCACGCCACGCGTCTCGCGGATCGGCTCCGGCCGATACGAGAAGTCGTTGCAGGCATGCCACGAGTCTCTCCCGTGCAGGTATTGAGGTGTCGTGCATTGCGTCTGCGGGAATGATCAGGTCATACACCCGAGCGATCACCTCATCCATCAGCGCACGTTTGGTGGGGAAGTGGTGTTGGAGCGACCCCGTGCTCACTCCTGCCCGCTTGGCAACTGCCCGCACGCTCATCATCGCTCCGGGCTCTTCTCCGAGCATCGTCGCGGCAGCCCACAGGATTTTGTCTCTGCTGCCGATGCCCTCTGGTGGCTGAAGTTCCATCATCCCCCTTCCATTACGCCGTATTAGTAGTTTACGCTAGTGACCATCACGTCACCAATACACTGTATTGCCCCAGCGGGCATTCCGGTGGTCACCGTGGAAGGAATCTCATGACGACGTCAAGTAGGCCTGTCTGGCTTCTCAGCCCTGAGGGGAAGCCGAAGGACTTCTCCGCAATTCCCAGCGGAGTGGAGTATCACCGAGTCCTCGCCGGCCGCCATCGGCGCATAGGACGCGGCATCCTTGCGATCGTGCTGCTGCTGGCAGGACTGGTCTTCTTCTCCCTCGCCACCAACTGGCTCAGCGCCGTCATCGACACGGGGCTGGGAAACAGTCCAACCGACTACACGCCTGCCCGGCATGCCGGGAGCATGATCGGCCTCGCACTTCTCATCCCGTGGAGCATGCTCATCCAACGCTGGCTCTACGGTGTGCCAGCCGGATCGCTGCATTCCGTGTCCTTGCGGTTCCGATTCGACCTGCTCGGCAAATCGCTTCTGGTGTTCGGTCCCGCGTGGCTCATCGTCAACGCCATCGGATTTCTGGGACCAGTCGAAGAAGTCCCCTGGTCGCACGCGGATCTCATCGCAATGTTCCTCATCACCTTCCTCCTGACTCCGCTGCAGGCGGCGGGTGAGGAATACGGCTTCCGCGGACTGGTCTTCCGCATCCTCGGGGGCTGGACGCACAGCCGGCGCCTCGGGTTGATCATCGGAATCGTCGTCACCAGCGCGGCATTCACCGCCATGCATGGATCCACCGATCCGTACATCATCACCTGGTACTTGACTCTGTTCACCTGCTTGTCCATCATTACTTGGCGCACGGGTGGGTTGGAGATCGCAATCGTCCTCCACGCCTTGCTCAACACCCTGAGCTTCATTGCAGCCTTCTACCTGAGGATTGACTTCGGAGCGGCCATCGGAGACCGATCCGCCGGGGTCGGAACGCCTTACCAGCTGCTTCCCGCCCTCGTCATCGTGGTCATCACGGCGATCATCTGGTGGTGGACACGCAACTCGGGCCCCGCTTACACCCCAAGTGATAAGTTCCAACGCGGAGACGAGGAGTGAGACGTCAACTCCAGTGATGCCGATGTGCGGGATATGCTCAATGTCTGACCCCATCCTCTGCCCTCGATGTGTCACTGCAGCAGGCCAGAGCGAAGCAGACGTGAGGAAACATGAGCAAGATGCGTGCGGTAGTCCAGAACGAATTCGGCGGGCCGGAAGTCCTCACCCTGATCCACGACGCACCGATCCCCGAACCCATTCCCACCGAGGTCCAGGTGCGCGTCAGCCATGTGGGAGTCAACCCGGTCGACGGAAAGACTCGTGGCGGAGCTTCAGTGGCAAAGCTCATGGGCGCATTCCCCGTCACCGTCGGATGGGATATCGCCGGCGAGGTCTCCGCCCTGGGCAATGGGGTGAATCGCTTCGCACTAGGTGATCGCGTCTTCGGGATGCCCCGTTTTCCGTACCCGGCCAACGGGTATGCCGAATTTGTGACCTCACCGTCTCGCCACCTCGTGCGCATTCCCGATTCTCTGGATTCCGCGACTGCTGCGTCGATCCCTCTGCCTGCCACGACGGCGTACCAGATCGTGCACGAAGCTGCGGATGTGCGCAGCGGGCAGAGCGTCCTCGTCCTCGGCAGCGGTGGCACCGTGGGTACCTATGTCGTGCAGATGGCGAAGAAGCTCGGCGCGACTGTCATCGGTCACGCAACGGGGGAGAAACTGAAACATCTGGAGTCTCTCGGTGTGGACCGAGTGATCGACTATGTGAGCGAGGAATTCGACGAGCCCAACCTCGGTGCCGGAGGACTCAGTGATGTCGACATCGTCATCGACCTCATCGGGGGAGAGTTCGCCCTCCGCGCAGTTCCACTGACCAAACCGGACGGGATCGTCGTCGGAGTACCCTCGGGGCAGCAACAGGGCCTCGACGCGGTTGCCGCACAGGCGGGTGTCCGCTGGACGAACGTCATCGTCGAACCGGATCATGTTGCGCTCGAATACGTGGCTGAGCTCATCGAGACCGGGGAGCTTCATGTGCCTGCTCCGGCCACGGCCCCGCTCGAGGACGTTGTGGAGGTTCATCGGCAGATGGACGACGGCCACCTGTCTAAGACAGTGCTGACGGTGACCGTGTGAGTGGTTGGTTGGTGGCTTGTCTGCGCGACTGACCGCTTGGCGGTCGCAGGCGCGCTGGCGAATCGCGTCATGTCACACTGATTCCATGACGAATGTGAACACGATGTCTTCGATGGAGAAGATCGAGCGCTGTGCCACTGCACTGCGCCAGACGTTTCTGCGGAACTCGGTGATCGATGCGCTCCCCGCAGAGGCGGTGCCTGCAACTCGGGCAGAAGCCTATGCGGTGCAAACTCGCTATGCCGAGCTGGAAGGCCAACCCACTGTCGGGTGGAAGATCGCGGCGACGAGTCAGGCCGGGCAACGACACATCAACGTCGACGGCCCTCTGGGCGGACGTGTACTTTCTGACCGCGCCCATGCAGACGGGGACGCAGTGTCCCTGAACGGAAATACCATGTGTCTGGCAGAGCCCGAGTTCGTACTCGGCTCCGCGCTTGCCCCGCGCACAAACCCCTACACGCTCGATGATGTGTTGGAAGCGGTGACTGCTCTGCACTTCGGCATCGAACTGCCCAGCACTCGCTTCACCGACGTCACCGCCGCCGGCGCTCTGCAACTGATCGCCGACAACGCCTGCGGCCACCGATTCGTGCTGGGCTCTGCGGTGAAGACCACCTGGGCTCCAGCAGATCTGGCAGCGGTGTCGATGACTGCAGACGTCGACGGCCCCTCGGGCCATCGCACCAGCGAGGGCGTGGGAAAAAATGTCCTCGGCGATCCTGTTGCCGCACTGACGTGGTTGGTCAACGAGCTCTCAGCCATCGACATCGGACTTGTCCCCGGTGACTTCATCACCACCGGCACCTGCAGCGAACCCATCCCGGTGGAACCAGGCGATTCGCTGTCTGCGAGGTTTGACGACTTGGGTGTCGTCACCTGCACATTCGTGGACTGAGCTTGTTCGTCGGTGGGTTTCGGGCCGGGAAACTCGTGATGCACGAGAATCCCAACCTCGTCAGGAGCGGGGCTCGGCCCCGACTTGAGTGCCGAGCCCCTCTTCGTGACTACTTGGCTGCTGCAGCCGCGTTGAGACCGGCAATGCGGCCGTAGCCGATTGCCGTGAGAAGGCCGTTGCCTGAGGAGTAGCCGCTTGCTCCATCTCTGCCTGAGATTCCAGCTGCCACGCCCCCGCCGGCGAACAGCCCTGGAACGGTTGTGCCATCTGGACGTGAGACTGCGGCGGTGTCGGTGACAGCGACCCCACCTTGAGTGTGGAACAGTGCTGGTACTGACCGAACGACACAATATGGGGCGACGAGTGGCCCGAACCCGAACTCTGAGCGTCCGAATGGGTCGGATTTCTCACCCTGCGCGACCTGGGCGTACTCGTGGAGCGTGGCCTCTACGGTCGCAGTCTCTGCGCCGATGATGTCTGCCACAGCTGCAGCGTCTGTTGCTGCAGTGATCCCACCGAGATCCACGAGGTCCGCAAACTCTTCCTCGTTGCCTCGTACATAGTCACAGATACGCTGATCGAGAACGACCCACGACTCACTGGCGACTGCTGAGACCGCAGGTGCGAAGGCAGAGTAGCCAACTGACTCATCTCCCATCCGCTCGCCCGCAGGGGAGAGGACACATGCGCCCATCTCCACGGTAGTCCACGACACGATCGAACCGTGTGGGTATGCGACGGCCGCATAACCCTGGTAGGCATTCATATTGCCGAGAGATGCCCCCAACTTTTCCGCCCAGGTGACGGCCTCGCCAGTGGAGCCGTGAGCACCGAAGTATTCGGCATCCGCGATCTCGGGGATCCATGTGCGCAGCATTTCTCGGTTGCCGCCGAATCCGTTGGCCGCCAAAACAACAGCGCCTGCACGAATCTCATATTCCTCGATGCGTTCACCTGCAACACGAACGCCCATAACTGCGCCGTCCTCAACGAGAAGGCCAGCGACGGGATTCCCGGTGATGACATCGACACCAAGGCGTTCTGCGGCAATCACTAGATCTTTCACCAAATACTCGCCCTTGCGTGCGGCTGGCGCATGAAGCCGAGTAATGCTGTGGCCGACGTGTTTGTAGTCGGTGATCAATCGCAGATCGACCTGGTGCTCATCCACGAGCCATTCAACCAATGAAGCTGATTCCTGCGCAAGAAGTCTTGTGGTGGCTTCCGCGTCGTGCGGCCCGCTCTTGCGCAGGAGGTCTGCCGCCATGATCTCGGGGCTGTCCTCGACTCCGGCTTCGCGCTGGAAACGGGAGTTTGCTGCCGGTACTGAGCCAGTGCTCAGCCAAGTGTTTCCGCCGGCCCGTTCCTCTTTCTCAAGCAGTGCAACGCTGGCGCCCGACTCTGCGGCGGCGATGGCGGCAGTGAGCCCACATCCACCTGCGCCGACAACGATGACATCAACATCGCGTTCCATCAACGAGCCTCCTTGATCTGTCCGAGTGTCTGAATGATGTTTTCGGTAGTGTTCACGTCGGCGTATTTTTGGTCCAGATCGAAGAGACTCACGTCGTGAATAACCTGGCTGCGGTCGTAGACTGCGTCGTTGGGAACGCTGACTTTATAGTTATATGAGAACGCGTCGATCACGGTGGACCGCACACACCCCGAGGTCGAGCATCCGACGACGACGAGCGAGTCTGCACCCGTCTGAATGAGGTAAGACGCGAGCGGGGTCCCGAAGAACGCGCTCGGGTGCTTCTTCGGCAGAAGAATATCGCCCTCACGCGGTGCGATTTCTTCGACAAAATGGTATCCATGGCTGGCGATATTCATGATCGCGGGCACCTTGGCACCGAGCGCACCCTGATCAAAGCTGGTCTTCGGAGCCACGTGTGGGTAGAGGACGGGCCACTGGTTGGCCCGGAAGACCTCGAGAAGCTCGGCGATCTTGTCCACGGCCTGCCACGCGACCTTGCCGACGCTGGTCGGAAACTCCTCGATGGCCTTGTCGAAAGGCTGCGGGGTTGTGCCGGTGGTGCGATACTGCACGTCGATGATCAGCAAAGCCGGTTTGCTGCCCATGCCGACGGGGCGACCGAATCCGGCCGCGTCGTAGCGCTCCATCGTGTCGCGATCAATAAAGTCAGAACTGAAGCGTGCCATACGCTCCTCCTACTCTTACAGTTGTCCCAAAGCAGCAGCACCGCTTCGGGCTCGATGAATGTAGTGGCCTTCGCGGTTGTCCGTGAGTACGCCGTCGCGAAGGGCGAACTTTCCTCCGACGATCGTGTGGACGATCGACACTGGCAGCTCGGTTCCTTCCCACGGGGTGTATTCAGCAGCAGAATGCTGAGTGGCGGCACGAATCGTCGACGGCGATTCCATATCCAGGACGACGAGGTCGGCGTCAGAGCCCACCGCAATCGTTCCCTTCTGCGGATACATGCCGAAGAGCTTTGCAGCACGTGTGCTCACCGCGTCCACGATCGTATCGAGACCGATGCCCCTAAACAGGCCCTCGGAAAGGGTGAGCGGCAGCACGCCGCCTGTCCCTGGGAACCCGGCGGAGGCGCTCCAGATGTCCTTTTCCTTATTCGTGCGGTGGCGTGCATTGTGGTCAGATCCGACTGAGTCGATCTGCCCTGCCTTCATCGCTTCCCACAGGAACTCGACGTCCTCGCGCGGGCGAATCGGGGGATTCACCTTCGCATACACGTCCGCCTTCGAGGTGGTGTCGAGGGTCAGGTACTGCGTGCACGTTTCGATAAAGATGTTCGGGTAGGCCTCCTGCTGTCGGACGAGCGCCTCGACCGCTTCTTTGCTGCTCGTGTGAACGCAGTAGACCGAAGCGCCTGTGACGCTGGCCAGATAGGCGACGCGCTGTGCCGCGTCGGCCTCCACAAACGGGGGACGGGCGGCGTTCCACGCTTCGAGTGCGGACAGCGAGTTGTCGCGATCGGCATCGCGGAACATCCGCACCAATTCGATGTTCTCGGGGTGCGGGTTGATCATCGCCCCGTGTTCCGCACTCTTTCGGAGGATTTCGTACATGAATGAGTCGTCGTTGCCCGGAAGCCCGAGGTACTTGCCTTCGTCGCCGCGGAAGTTCATGAAGAACTTGAACGATGAGACGCCGAGGTCGACGTAGCTCTCGAACTCCTCCAGGTGTTCGGGGGTTCCGAGTACGAAGTGAAAGCCGTAGTTGCTGTGTGAGTTCGAATCCATAGCGGCGCGTGCGGACTCCAATTCGCCGACGTAAGATTCCGAGCTCATGAGGTAGATGAGCATCGTCGTGATTCCGCCCGATACAGCTGACGCAGTCTCGCGTTCGGCATCGTCGGGATCGCGTGGAACCCGGATGTCTTTGCCAAGGTGCACATGCGGGTCGATCGCGCCGGGGAGAACTAGCTTTCCGGCCACGTCTACTGTCTCAGCGGAAGTGGTCGCCTCGTGGCGGTCGATAATCGCTGCGATCCGGCCGTCGCGGACGAGAAGATCGACCTCGGAGACCCCCTGTCCTCCGAGGAAGACGTTTCCACCGGTGATTCTCAGGTCGTAGCTCTCGCTCATGGGGTGTCCTTTCATAGATCTTCTGCGTCCGAGTCCGACAGGCCCAGCACGTGGAGGCTGTTGCTCATCGAGTCCGTCAGGTGAGTGCTCAGCAGCGCGACTGCGGCATCGGCCTCTCGCGCTCGTACGTGTTCAAGCACGTCCCGGTGGGAGGCCACGGCATGCCCTTTTCGTATCTCCGTGCGGTGAGTCGGGCGCAGGGCGAGGAAGAGCCTGTGATTGGCGTCAGAGAGCTGTTCACTGATCGCATGATTGCCGCCGAGTGCGACGAGCTGCTGGTGGAAGTCCAATTCCGAGGCGTAGGGCTCCTCATCAGCGCTTTCGGCATGACGCCGGACCCTATCCTGCTCGTCGACCAGGCGATCGTCAAGCACTTCGAGGGCGTTGTCACTGGCGCGCTCAACCGCCAGACGCACTGCGTAGAGTTCCAACGCTGCGCGTAGTTCGTAGAGGTCGATGATTTCTTGCGGCTCATAGCTTCTGACGAAGGAGCCGCGATGGGTTTCCATCTTGAGATAGCCCTGTCCGGAGAGCCTTTTGATAGCTTCCCGCAGTGGACCTCTGCTGATTCCGATCGACTCGGCGAGCGCCACTTCGTTCAGACGCTCGCCGGGGCCGAGCGTTCCATCGATGATCATTCCACGCAGGATCTCTTCGGCTTGGGAAGGAATCGATGGGCGACTGATTGTCCGTGAGGAGTTGGATGGCATGTCTATTTCACGTCCTGTAGGTCGATTCCCTGGGTTTCTCTGAGGAAGAGGGCTGCGATCAAAGTGATAGCGCCCGTTGCCATCAGGAAGAAGGCAGGGGATAGCGGATTGCCGGTGACTTCGACAAGCCATGTGGCAATGTATGGCGATGTGCCGCCGGCCAATGCAGCTCCGACGCTGAACCCGAACGCGATACCTGTGTAGCGGACTCGGGTGGGGAACATTTCGGCGAAGGTCGACATTGCGACACCCATGAGTGCCGAGTCCACCAGTCCGAGGGTCACTTGGCTCATTATGGCGACGATACCGCCCGATTCGAAGAGCAGGAAAGCCGGCACTGCCAACACGATGCCCGCGATCGTGGCACCGATGAAGACTGGCTTGCGCCCGACTCGATCCGAGATATGGCCGAACCATGGCATGAGGGCGACTGAGACGATAAGGGTGATCGTCGTCGACAGTTGAGCGAAGCTCGCTGAGAACCCCAGCGATGTCTGCATGTGGAGGCTGACATAGACGTATGAGATGTAATAGGCAGAGAACAGCAGAATCGACAAACCGACCACCTGGGCCAGCCTGCCCGGATACTGGACGAAAAGGTCTCGGATAGGGCGCTGTTTTGTGTCAGCGGTCGCGCGGACGTGTTTGAACTGCTTAAATTCCTCAGACTCTTCCAGTCCGCTGCGGATCCAGAGCCCGAACAAGCCGATCGGAATGGCGATGAGGAACGGGATCCGCCACCCCCAGTCAGCCATGAAGTCTTCGCCGAGTGTGACGTTGAGGAGAAGAATGCACAAGGATGCGAGAAGCGAGCCGCCCAATGCGCCCATCTGCGTGGTCGCAGCGAAAAGGCCACGGCGACTGTTGGGGGACTTCTCCGAAACATAGGAGGCGGCCCCGCCAAGTTCGCCGCCGGCAGCAAGCCCTTGGAGGCAGCGAGCTAGAACGAGGAGGAGCGTAGCGCCGAGGCCGATGGCGGCATAGGTCGGCAACACGCCGATCAGGCCGCTGGCGACCGCCATGAGAATTACGGTGGCGGCCAGCGCATTCTTCCTACCCAGGCGATCACCGAAATGGCCGAAGAGGAGCGCCCCGACCGGTCGCAACGCAAACGCGACCGCGAAGGTGAGAAGGGTATTGAGCAGACTGGAGACAGTGTCTCCGCTCGCAAAGAAGTGGGCAGCGAGGATAGTCGCGACATACCCGTAGACGCCGAAGTCAAAATACTCAATAACTGATCCCACCGCCCCTGCGATAACAACTTTTGGGGAGATCTTCTCGGGGGAAGTCGAACTGGCCGTTTGACCGTTGGCGCTCGTGCTCATGCTCATCTCTCTGCAACATTGGTTTGAGTGAAGTGGAGGAAAGTCCTCCATCGTCACTGTACACAGTAAACTGTCGACAGTTCAATAAGATCCTGCGGTTAATGCGGCCGGAGTCGATTCAGGAGCCCCGGCCGCCGTCGGGAACTTCCCCGGCGACTCGATTGATGAGGATTCGCGGATCAAGTAGTTGCCGCACCGGAGTTGCTGCAGGAAAGCCCTGTGTGGAAGGCAATCTTGCTGGTTGCAGGCGACAAAGCGGGGACGTGAGTTACGGCAACAAGTGGCGGTTGTTCCGGAGAGGTAGTTGGCGTCCGTGCTGAACCGTTTGTGACCGGACTAGATCGACGAGTTCCACCAGCACTGTCAGGACAGCAATGTCCCCGTCGGAGACGTCGCCGGTATCGTGAAGGAGTTCATCGAGGCCACCACTCGCGAGCTCACTGAGCTCGCCACGTTGAAGGGTGCCGCCGTTGCACAGTTCTCTTTCCTGGCTTCTCGCTCAGGGGGAGCAGATCGTTCCGATCCCGGAAACTCGCAATCCAGGTCACGTCGTAGAGAATGTCGCGACTGCTGATCTCACTCTGGTCGATGTCGATCTCACCCGCAACAAGTAGATCCTCCCAGAGGGTGGATTTGGCTCCCGTCACCCCGAGGGTATGTGTCCCGACTAGGAGTATCGCGCTTGAGCACGTGACAGTTGGTGGGCGCGTTCAGGTTGCATGAAGCGCTCCTGCGCCGGTGCATAGGTTCACGCAGCGAACACACCCGGGGTCGTTCCTAAGGTCCGGCGGAAGTGCCGGGTGAGATGGGACTGGTCGTGGAAGCCTGACTGGGCGGCCGCCTCGGCGGGGGAGAATCCGGACAGGAGAAGCCTGCGTGCGCGGTCCACGCGACGGCCGATGACGACTGGTGCGGGGCGATCCCGTAAGTCTGGGTGAACACCCGAACCAGGTGACTGCGGTGGGAACCTAAGTCAGCGGCCGCCTCGGCGATGGTGAAGGTCTCGTCCAGGCGATCATCGAGCAGGTAGCGCAGACGACGAGCAAGTGGCTTGTCAGAAGCCGTGTCGACTGGTGATTTCAGGTGCGGCTGCACGAGGTCACGCAGCGCAAGGACTCCGCACTCGGCTGCGAGGACATCGGCCGGGTCATTCAACGCGGCATGGATCTGGCCGACCGTCGAGGTGACGCCCGGGTCGACGAGCATCGGTGTCTGCGCTGCGGCATCGACGGCGTCCAGGGGCAGCCATTCGGGTTCGAGGTAGAGCACACGCTTGCGAAACGGGACATCAGGAGTCGCCGAGCGACCATCGTGGGGCACCTGGGGCGGCAGCAGCGTCACCGTCGAGTTCGTCGTCTGGTGCTCGTGCCGGTCCAGATCATAGGTGACGGTGCCCTGATCGACGAGCAGAACCGTCCATGAATCATGAGTGTGCGACGGATAGGCATGACGCTCGAACTGTGCGTGGAGCACCTCCTGCACCAGGGGCACATCCGGGTGCCACGCGTGGATCACATCAGCCATGTCACAAACGTACAAGACCCACCTGGGGAATTGAACAAGAGTGAGAGCATGCACGAAAACACGAACACAGCAGAGACAGTCGCAGGCACCACCGATACGGTCGGAGCAACCGGCACCGAGGTGGTCCGCTTCGACACGAAGGCCGTCGTGGTCCTGCGCGATGATCTGCTGCCCTGGCAGGAGCTCAACGTCACCGCGTTCCTCATGTCCGGCATCGCGACCAGCGAACCGAACCTGGTGGGGGAGAGCTACCGAGATGCCGACGGCAACGACTATCTTCCGATGCTGCGCCAGCCAGTCCTCGTCATGACCGCCGGCGCCGAGGTGCTGGCCAAGGCTCGGACGAAGGCACTGGGCCGCGGGATACCGATGGCTGTGTACACGCAGGAACTGTTCTCGACCGGCCACGATGCCGCCAACCGTGAGGCTGTGGCTGCGGTCGCGGCCGATGATCTCAACTTAGTCGGCATTGCTCTGCGCGGGCCGAAGAATGCGGTGGATCGGTTGGTGAAAGGCGCGCGGATGCACGGGTGATCTCAATCCGCAGGTTCCCGGCTCTCAGGCGAAATGCTCTGCAAACGGGAAATAGCCGAACTCTTGGTTCTCCAGAGCTCCCGTGACTTCGGCGCCGAGGCTGTTCCTGACATGGGTGCGGACGAGATCGGCGGCTGCGATTCCATCGCCGGCAATGACCAGTTCGAGGATCTGGTGGTGCTGATTCTGATCGATGGTGCGAGGCTTGGCGCCAGCGGGAAGCTCGAGGCCTATGCGTCTGTACCGATCGGATTTGTCCCACAGGTCGTCTAAGAGCTTGACCATCACGTCATTGTGCGAGGCGACGTAGATGGACCGATGGAAGGCCCTGTGCGCACCGATGGCTTCCTCCCCCCAGTCCCGAGTCACAGGCAGCAGGTTGTCGGCCGCGGCCTTCATTGCGGCAATGTCCCTCTCGGTTCTGCGTTTGGCGGCCAATTCGGTGGCTGATGGTTCCAGCGAGTAGCGAACCTCCAGCAGATGACGGGCCTCGGATGCGCTCATCGGGGCGACGCGTGCGTCCCGATGGGCATCTATTGTGAGCCAGTCTTCGCTCGCCAACCGTCGGATTGCTTCACGAAGTGGGGTGATGCTCATTCCCAGGTTCTCTGCGAGTTCATACTGCGACAAGCGCGACCCAGGAGCGAGCTCGCCTGATGTGATCCGGCGCCGAAGCTCCGCGTACGCCTGCGAACCTTTGCTCGGCATTACGCCAGCGCCATTCATGGTGACCCCATTCCCAAGAAAAGGCCCTTTCGGCCTTGTACCGCTCGTCCGGCCAGTGTACGGTATAACCAGCTTATAAGAGTCTTATAAGATCCTAATCCGAAGAAGGAGGACCATGAGGATTGTCTCTGCTCATGCGGGCACCATTCCGATCAGTTCGTCGATGCGCAATGCCTACATTGATTTCAGCAAGATGGACTGCACGATCCTGGCGCTTGTCAGCGATGTCATTGTCGACGGCAAGCCGGTGGTCGGCTACGGCTTCAACTCGAATGGTCGGTACAACGCCACTGCCATATTGAACGACCGCATCCTGCCACGACTCGAAAACGCATCGATTGACGAGATCACCGACGACGGCGAGCTTTCCCCAACTAAGGCGTGGGACATCATGATGGCCAACGAGAAGCCGGGCGGTCACGGTGAACGTTCTGTCGCCGTGGGCGTTGCCGATATGGCACTCCACGACCTGGCCGCCAAGATCGCTGGAGTTCCCCTGTACCGTTGGATCTCCGACCACTACGGTGATGGCAATCCCGACGATGACGTCTTCGTGTATGCAGCTGGTGGCTATTACGCGCCCGGCAAGACACTGAACGACCTGCAGGACGAGATGCGAGGCTTCCTCGCCGCCGGCTATGAGAACGTCAAGATGAAAATCGGCGGTGCTGACCTCGCCGAAGACCTCGAGCGCATCGAAGCCGTCATCGACGTACTTGACGGGGATGGCTCGCGGCTCATGGTCGATGTCAACGGCAAGTTCGACCTCCACACCGCGCTCGAATACGGCAAAGCCATCGACCAGTACAACCTGTTCTGGTACGAGGAGGTAGGCGATCCTCTCGATTACGGACTCAATGCAACGTTGTCGGAGAACTACCGCAATCCCATTGCCACCGGTGAGAACCTCTTTTCTGTCCAAGACGCCCGCAACTTGATTCGATACGGGGGCATGCGTGCCGACCGTGACTACATCCAAGTGGACCCCGCTCTGAGCTATGGCCTCACAGAGTACAGACGTGTCCTCGACATGCTCGCCCAGCACGGGTGGTCATCGCGCCGTTGCATCCCGCACGGCGGTCACCAGTTCTCACTGCACATTGCCGCCGCGCTCAAACTTGGCGGCAACGAATCATATCCCGGGGAATTCCAACCCACCGGCGGATTCACCGACGACGCTGTCATCTCCAATGGCCGTGTATCACCCGGAGATCTACCGGGCATCGGGCTGGAAGGAAAGGCCGCGTTCTACGAGGTGCTGCGGAACCTGCACGCCTGATCTCACCACATCCGGCTGGCGGCCCCCGTGGCCTTCTCGGCAGAACGGGGCCGCCAGCTGTTACTCACGATCCGCCCATCCCGGGTCGCCAACCGATCGCCGTCAACGCCGCCGGCTCTTCCTCTCACACCGACCGGCCTCTACACACCCGGCACCACGGTTCCATCTGATGACGAAGTCGGACATCGCTTCGCACGCGACACACGATCTGACACTGCAATACATACGCCGAGCAAGAGACCAAAGAAGGTACAGCAATGGCAACAGCACACTCTCATCTCAGCGCCATATGGGGAAGCCTGTGGGCGTCGCACTACGAGATCAAGAAGATCCTCACGTTCTCAAATGTCCGGAAGCCAGCCGGTATCCAAACCATGGCAATGAGCGGCGCAGCTGAGAACACGTCGACCACAGTTCGCTCCGACCACACCGACGAGGCCGGGTCGGAGAAGGCTCCGGACCCCATTGGGCCCGGCTACACACCTGCACGCCTTACGGGGCTGTTTCTAGGACCACTGCTCTTCACACTCACTCTCGTCTTCTTCAAACCTGACGGGCTAAGTTCTGAGGCGCAGGCAGTCCTCGCCAGCACGCTCTGGGTAGCGACATGGTGGATCACCGAGGCGATCCCCATCCCTGCTACATCTCTGCTTCCAGTGGTCCTGTTTCCTCTCACCCGAGCGTTAGACGGAGATTCGGTCGTTGCCGCCTATGGCAATGACATCATCTTCCTGTTCATCGGGGGCTTCACCCTGGCGATCGCGATGGAGAAGTGGAATCTGCACCAACGCATTGCGCTCTCAATCGTCGCGGCGATCGGCGTAAGTCCACGTCGAATTGTGCTCGGCTTCATGGTCGCAACAGGCTTCCTCTCCATGTGGGTATCGAACACCGCGGCCACAATGATGATGATCCCCGTCGGCTTGGCTGTCGCTTACCAGGCCGCGCGATCTCTGCGCGGAGGCGAGTACCACGACGAACTCCCCAAATTCGAGAAATCGATCATCTTCGGTATCGGGTACGCGGCCACCATCGGAGGGCTGGGAACTCTGATCGGCACGCCACCTCTTGCCGTGCTCTCTGCAACGGTCGGAGAGTTGTTCGACGAGACCATTTCGTTCGCGCAATGGATGTTGTTCGGAGTGCCAATCGTCGTCATATTGCTGACTCTCACCTGGCTCTACCTCACAGGCGTGAAGTTCAAGGTCCGCTTCAAACAGCTGCCTGGCGGAGAAGAACTCATCAGGGACGAAAAGGCTGCCCTTGGAGCAATGTCGAGTCAGGAGAAGACAGTTCTCTGTGTCTTCATCGGTGTTGCCTTTATGTGGGTCACCCGCTCATTCATCTGGGAAGACCTGCTTCCGGGTATCAGCGACGGCGTCATCGGCATCATGGGCGCGATTGTTCTGTTCACGCTGCCGAGTCGCGGCACCCAAGAGAAGCGAATTCTCCGGTGGGAGGATTCCACCAAGATCCCGTGGGGCATCCTCCTATTGTTCGGCGGCGGCCTGGCAATTGCCGCGGGCTTCGTCGACAGTGGTCTCTCCGAGTGGATCGGCGAACAGCTGCGGACCCTGGATGGGATCAACATCTTCCTCGTGATCGTCATCTCCACCGCGCTCGTGCTGTTCCTCACGGAAATCACGTCAAACGCTGCAACTGCGACGATGATCCTTCCGGTCATGGCTGCATTCGCACTTGCCCTGGGCATCCACCCGTACGCGCTGATGGTGCCGTGCGCGATGGCGGCCAACTGCGCTTTTATGCTCCCAGTGGGGACACCACCGAATGCGATCATGTTCGGAACCGGGAAAATCACGATCCTGGAGATGGTGAGGACCGGATTCTGGATCAACATCCTCGCCCTGGCGTTCATCATTGCAGCAGTGTTTCTCGTACTTCCCTGGCTGTGGGGGATTGACCTGCTATCGACTCCTGCCGCATTTCTGTGAGAGGCCGTTGTGACTCTGAGAGAGCAACCGAGCCGATTTCAGTGTTCCTTGCATCGATCCGTGAGTTGCCCTGACGTCCTGCGGAAGCAAGGATGTGTGCATGGACAAGTCTCGAAGTGACCGCAGCGGCCAGCTGGCCGGATGCCGGGTGGTTCTGACGGCCCAGCGGAAGGCCGAACAGTTTGCTGCAGCCCTCGAACGTCACGATGCGACCATCGTGCACGCGCCCACACTGTCGGTCATCCCGAACATCGATGATCCTGAGCTCGTCGTACGCACGCGTGCCCTCATCGACGCTCGACCCGACGTCGTTGTGGTCACGACCGGCGTCGGCTTCAACGGCTGGGCCGAAGTCGCCGAAGCAGAGGGCCTCAGCGAACAGTGGCACGCCATGCTCTCCGGTGCCCGGATCATCGCCCGCGGTCCCAAGGCACGCGGCGCAATCCAAGCCGCTGGGCTGACACCGGCCTGGGTTGCCGAATCAGAGACCAACTCCGAGATCCAGCAGGTCCTGCTCGACGAGGGGGTGCGCGGCCTTCGAATTGCGGTGCAGCACCATGGTGCTGGCGCCGATGGTCTGGATGAAGCTTTCGCGGCAGCCGGCGCCGAGGTCAGCTCGCTGGTGGTCTACCGGTGGGGTCCCGCGCCCGATCCGGACGCCGTGGCAGCAGCCGTCGGCCTCGTCGCGGACCGTCGTTGCGATGCCGTGGCCTTCACCTCGGCGCCCGGGGTCACCGCATTTCTGGACGCAGCTCGTGACCAGGGTCTGCTGCAGGAGGTCCTCGCCGCGCTCGCAGACGAGAATGGTGTGCTCGCCGCGGTGGTCGGCAACGTCACGGGGGCACCGCTGGTGGAGCACGGAATCACGCCGTTGATTCCCGACAGATTCCGCCTCGGTGCGCTGGTGCGCGCATTGGTGGCCGAACTCACGGTCCGGAAACAGGCAAAGGCGGAGAGCCGCGGGTGAACTAATCCGTATCGAGCCCGAAGCTGACGCCGGTGAGCTGTTCGGAGACCTCCCACAGGCGGCAGGCGGTAGCAAGGTCGCTGGCATTCGATGACCTTCCCACCAAGGTCGGGGATCCGCGCAGCTCCCCACGACCGTCCGGACCGACATAGCTGGCTTCAGGGAGGTCCTGAGTCGCGGCGAACAGTGTGGGCAGGGCACCGTCTTCACCGCTTTGGGCGAAGAGGCGTCCTGCCAGATTCGCCGCGGCAACGAGGGCTTTGGGCTGACCTTTGGTCCCGAGGTTCGTCGCCGAGTAGCCGGGATGCGCGGCCACAGAGCGAACAGTCGAACCGGCCCTGCGCAGGCGACGCTGGAGTTCGAGGACGAACAGCAGATTGGCCAGCTTGGATTGGCCATATGCCTCGGCGAATCCGTATCTGCGTCTGCTCAAGGTCAAGTCGTCGAAATGGATTTCACCTGCTTTGTGCGCTCCCGACGCCACAGTCACCACTCGATCGGAAATATGCGGCAGCAGGAGGTTCGTCAGTGCGAAATGCCCCAGATGGTTGGTGCCGAACTGGAGGTCGAAACCGTCCTTTGTCTGAACACCTCGGCGCCCGGCGACTCCTGCATTGTTGATCAGAAGGTCGAGTGGACCGCCCCAGGACTGTGCGAACGATCTGATGGAGGACAGATCGGCAAGATCGAGTTCTCGGACTTCAGTGTTTCCGCCCATGGTGCGCGCGGCATCCCTACCGCGCTGCACATCACGGACGGCCAGAACAACATGCGCTCCCGCGCGTGAGAACGCGGTCGCGGTGGCGGCGCCGACACCGCTGGTCGCCCCGGTGACGACCACCATGCGGCCATCCATTGCGGGCATGTTCGCTGCGGTCCATCGATATTTCACCATCACCCGAGGCTACGCAGTGGATGTCGCAGGAACAAGGCAGGGACGGACGCCTCCGCTTTCACGTCTCCTTCTCAATTCGATAGGTGAACGACCCGGTGTACTCATACACCCGACCCAGGACAGGGACGTCAACGGTGAGTCGTACATACTGGCGAGCCGCCTCGGCGTCGAAGCGCTCACTCAGGGCGATCACCGGACGAAGGACCTTCGGGACAGACAGACGAATAGCCCCCAACCGCACGGTGACGCCACGGCTGCTCAGGCTCAACCCACCGTCATCCGCCGCGACATCGAAGGCAGCCTCCACGAGGGCCGGTCGGCCAAGCACATCGACGACTTGGCCCGACTCGGACAGAGAGACCGCGTCGACCATCGTCCATGTGCCCGATTCCAATTCCAGGGTGCGGGCCGCAGTCTGATGGCCAGCAACAGTTCGGTTCTCGATCCGAAATGGGACCTTATGGTGCATCCCGGGCACAATCACATGACGTCGTGCCAACCACCCAAGCAGCGGCCGCAGCCACCAGCGTTCGGTGCCGAAGCGTTCGAAGATGCCTTCGCCGATGCCGACAGAGCCCGCCGGAATCGCTGCAAAGTAGCGTTGGAGCACCGGATGCAGCTCAGACAGTTGGGAACCGAGGGCCCGCTCGTACGGCGATCTCGTCTCAAGCTCCATGCCTGCGAGTATATGCGTCGGCCAGGTCGGATGGCGTGTGAGGATCACAGCCCCGAAAGTGCGATGTAGCGGATCTCCGGATGCGCGGACAGCGCCGTGGCTCCGCCGCTGCGAAAAGACGGGCGCTCGGCCGGACAGTAGGGCCCGCACGGCGGTCGTGATTTCGTCGCACGAAGCCTATTGGGGGTCGTCCAGCCCCGGTGTCTGTTCGATCTGCATGGCTTTGAACCGGTTGAGCCCGCTGATGATATGGGTCTTACTCACCGCGGCGACCCATTCCTTGTCCTCGGCTCGGGCCGCAGCGATGAGCTCATCGTGATGGTTCATGCTCGACGACACATCGTTGTCCGAGTATGACGCGAACAGTTTCGCCACCACGATGGGAATCATGAGGTTGTACGTCGTCGAAATGAGGGCTTGGGCCGCACTGCTGCGGATGAAGATGGCGTGGAATTCGTTGTTCACCGAAGCGATGTGGTGCCGCGTCGTCGGATCGGAGCCAAGGCTCTTCATCTGCTCGGTCAGCTCGGACAGTGAGGAAAAGTCATCCTCGGTCAGCCGCCCGACGCTTTCGGACATGACGTAGGGTTCGATGACCGCACGTGAGCGGTAGATCTGTTCGATCTCCTCGGCGTCATAGCTGCGCACACGCGTTCCGCGGCGCGGTACGACCTCGACGACACCGACGCCCACCAATTCACGGAACGCCTCGCGAATGGGGGTCCGGCTCACACCGAGGCGACCGGCGAGGTCGTTCTCACGTATCCAAGACCCTGGTGGCAGATCCCCGGACACCACCAAGCCGAGGATGCGTGAGCTGACTTCGGTCCAGTGTGAGTCGCCGAACTGGGGCGGCATCGCCTCATTGTCTATCGGCATGTGGAGCTATCCCCACGATGCGTTCGCGAGTTCCTCACGGGTGCCACCTCGGCTGACGAACGAGGAGACTGGGAAGTTCGTCTCTTCGATGAGACTTTCAGATATATGTCTGACACGGCTCAAGTCTATGTCGGTGGAGATGCCCATTCCATCAAGAAGGTGGATGAGATCCTCGGTTGCCATGTTGCCCAGTACACTCGGGTCGCCTGGGAACCACATGTCTCCGCCGAGCCCGGCCACCGAGGATTCGAGCCAGTCGGCGCCGGCAGACAGGGCAGCCAATGCATTCGCCGGGGCGAAGCCGTTGCGGTTGTGCAGGTGCGCACCGACTTCCAGGCCTGGGAAATCGCGCTTGGTCTCGCTGATGCCGGAGAAGACCTCCAGTGGAGTCTCCTCGCCGGTCGTTGTGGCGAGGTAGACGCCGTCGGCCCCGACCTCGAGCGCCTTCCGAACGACCTTGTCGCGTGCCGCCTTCGACACCTGTCCATAACAGGGGGAGAAGAAGGCGCAGGCGACGGCGACGATGAGTCGTTGACCTGCACCTCGTGAGACCTCCCTGATCTCTTCCAGTTGGGCCAGCAGGCCGTCCGTCGTCGTCCCCTGGTTCTTCAATGCCATGCCGTCCTCTGCCGGAACGACGAAGGTCAGCTCGTCGAGTTCGCACTGTGCGGCTCGAGCGCCACCTCTGGCATTGGGGACGAGAGCGCGGAAGCGCACATCAGGTGGGCGGGGGATTCCGGACAGGACAGCCTCGGCGTCGGCCAATTGCGGCAGAACCTTCGGGTGAGCGAAGGAGGCGACCTCGATCTCTTTGAATCCGGCGGCGATCATCTCGGACACGATGGCGATCTTACGATCGGTGGACAGCGGCGCCTCGATTGCTTGGAGACCATCCCTGAGCCCCACCTCGACGACGCGAGCACGCTCTGGCAGATTCCACATCAGCGGATCACTCCCTTGTCTCTCATGTCTGTGAGTGCATCGTGGTCGTAGCCGGCCTCTGTGAGCACCTCGTCGGTGTCCTGGCCGAGCTCGGGCCCGACCCATCGCACGGAGGTGTCTGTGCGGCTGAACCGGGGGAAGGCGTTCTGCATCGTGACCGTTCCATAGTCCTTGCTCTCGACCTCGACGACGGACCTGCGGGCCTTGTACTGCGGATCAGTGAGCATGTCTTCGACCCGGAAGATCTTCCCGACTGGCACGGAGTGCTCGTTGAGGAGTTCGACCAGGTCGTCGGCCTTGAACTGCAGGGAGAATTCGGCGACCAGCTCGTCGAGTTCGGCTTGGCGCTCGCCCCTGGCTGTATGGGTGGAGTACTCCGGATCTTCGGCGAGTCTGGGATTGCCCATGGCCGCGGCCAGGCGCGCGAAGACCGTGTCCTGATTGGCGGCGATGATCAGCCACTGACCGTCGGCAGTGGGGTAGACGTTGC
This sequence comes from Brevibacterium sp. UCMA 11754, assembly GCF_021532275.1. Taxonomy (GTDB): domain Bacteria; phylum Actinomycetota; class Actinomycetes; order Actinomycetales; family Brevibacteriaceae; genus Brevibacterium. The sequence goes on along the minus strand of NZ_JACBOT010000001.1, from coordinate 282,218 downwards.
TGGGCGCGATCTTGGGTAAGGTCGAACCGCTGCGTTCGCGTTGGATGCCGTCGTCTGCCCACTCGGGCACCATGGACTCCATCATTGCCAGGACGGATTCGTAGATCGCAGAGTCCACGACCTGGCCGAGTCCGCTGTTGTGCCGTTCCTGGAGTGCGGCGAGTACGCCGATGGTTCCGAACAGTGCCGCCAGGGAATCACCGATCGAGACACCGACGCGTGATGGGGGAGTGGATGGGTCTCCGACGACATAGCGCAGACCGCCCATGGCTTCACCGATGGACCCGTAGCCGGCCTGCTTGGCATAGGGCCCTGACTGGCCGAACCCGGAAACGCGCAGCATGATGAGTCCGGGGTTGTTCTTCTGGAGCTCTTCGTGGCTCAGGCCCCATTTCTCGAGCGAGCCCGGACGGAAGTTCTCGACGACGATGTCGGCGGACTTCGCCAATGCTCGTGCCGCTTCCTGGCCTTCCGGGGTGCGCAGGTTGAGGGTCACGGATTTCTTGTTGCGGGCCAGGACGGACCACCACAGTGATGAGCCCCTGATGGTGGCCTGTCCCCATTGGCGCATCGGGTCACCGTTCTTGGGATCCTCGATCTTGATGACCTCGGCGCCCAGGTCGCCCAACAGCTGTCCGCAGAAGGGACCGGCGATGAGCTGTCCCATCTCAAGAACGCGGATTCCCCTCAGCGGTCCTGTACCTGAGGGGCGCGGTGTCACTTCGTTCACTGGTTCTCCTTTGAAACAATAAGTTGCATACAATCAATCGCTATTCTGAGGTATGCTTTCAATCGTTCCCAGCAATGGAGCCGATTCTAGAAACACCATACACGGATCTGTATGCAATCAACGAAGTTTGTCTACCAGGTAGGACCGGAACAATCATGACAAGTCGAGAAGTCAAAGAGGACTCTGCGCAGGCGGAGAAGGTGCAGGAGAGCGCGAGGTCATTCGACCGCACGATTATGGGGCTGCCCATCCTGGCTTTCATTCCGATGGCGATCATCGCCCTCATCGCAGTGAGCCTCACATCTGAGGGGACCGGGATGACGGCGGCTTTCGCGGTAGTCATCTCCTTGGGTGGAATCCTGATGTGGGTGGGAAATTCCATCCCCTATTTCAAGGTGATCGGCGGCGGGGTCATTCTCTGCATCCTCGTTCCGGCGATCTTCAAATACGTCGGTGTTCTCCCTGGTTCCATCGAAGGCCTGGTGACCAGCTTCTATGACACCTCGGGGTTCGGGGAATTCGTTGTGGCGGCGCTCATCACCGGCAGCATCCTCGGCATGCCTCGCAGCCTGCTCATCAAGGCCGGCGCCCGAATTCTCATCCCGATCATCGCCACAATCGCTGCGTGCCTGACCGTGATCGGTCTGATCGGACAGGTCACCGGAGTCGGTGCGGGCTATGCGATCTTCTTCGTCGCCGGACCGGTTCTGGGTGGCGGCGTTGCAGCTGGAGCCATCCCGATCTCAGAGATCATCGCTCACAACAGCGGCGGATCCGCGGCCGAACACCTGACGGCCTTGGTGCCGGCGGTCGCGGTCGGCAACATCATGTGCATCATCATCGCTGCGGTCCTGAACAATGTGGGCAAGAAGCACGGGCACCGCCTCAAGGCCTTCAATGGCGAGGGGGTCCTCGCCCAGGGAGTTCGTCTGCCCGAAGCGACGGCCGAGAAGCTCGCCTCACCGGCGGCAGCAGTCAAGCTGGCCGCAATGGGCTTCTTCATCGCCGGCGCTCTCTTCACCGTGTCGAACCTGCTCAGTGATCTGTTTCCAGCACTGCACGCCTATGTGTTCCTCATCCTCATCTGCGCGCTGGCGAAGATCTTCGTCCCGATGCCACAGTACGTGGAAGAGTCGGTCGACCTCTGGTACGTCTTCGTCGCCAATGCGATGATTCCTGCGATCCTCGTCGCCATCAGCGTGATCGCCATCAACATCGATGAAGTGCTCTCGCTGGTCTCGGACCCCGGGTATATGGCGATGACGCTACTGACCGTGGTCGTAGCCGCTGTTGTCGCCGGCTTCGTCGGCTGGCTGGTCAAGCTGTACTGGATCGAATCGGCGATCGCAGCCGGGCTGGGGCTGGCCGACTTCGGATCCAGTGGCGACCTCGCTGTGCTGCAGGCCTCGCAGCGATTGAACCTGCTGCCGTTCCTGTCGATCTCCTCACGCATCGGCGGTGGCCTGGTCCTCGTTGCCTTGTCTGCGTTGGCCCCGTACCTGCTGTAGGGGACGATTATCGGTAGGTGACCTGCTCCGGGATCTGGTGGCCGTGTTCGTTGAAGGAGATGAGGCTGGTGCCGCTGCGGCCGGTGATGATGCGCGTGATTCCGGTGTTGACGGTCACCCGGTTGAATGCCATCCACTGGTCGAAGCCGCCGCCGAGCAATCTGGCCGCCGTCCACGCGATTGCCCCGGCGCTGGAGACGACGATCGTGGATTCGCCAGAACTCATTGCCGCGCACGCGTCATCGAGGGCGGTGTTGACGCGGGTGGTGAACTCTGTGAACGTCTCCGAGTAGTCGCCATCATGCTCTCCGCTGGCCCACCGGGCTGCTCCACGTTCGAGTTCGGCTTGGAAGATCTTCGAATCCTGCTTCGCGCGCGGATCGGTGTCGGTCAGCGCCCCGGTGAGCTCCCAGGCTTGATACTCGTTCCACCCGGTGTCGATCTGCGCATCCAAGCCGCTGCCGAGGCCCGTCTGGATGCCTTCGGCAGTCTGCTTCTGGCGCAGCATCTCACCGTGGATGATGCGAACCGGTGCGACTTTCTGAGACGCGAGATGCTCGCCGGTGATGCGGCTCTGCTCCTTGCCCAGATCGGACAGCCGGTCATAGTCATCGGTGCCGAATGACGCCTGTCCATGCCTGACCAGATACAGAACACTCATGTTTCTCCTCATCTCGACCGTCCGCCATTGGAGTCGGTGCGCGCAAATGCCGATCGAGTTCGAGTCTACGGTGCCGATCGAACCTAAGCGATCGTTCGGTCGAGACAATTGCGCGACACAGCGACCAATTATGAATAATGTTCAAACTGTATGAATAATGGACAGTTTCTGCATTGGACTGGCATAAATTGTTTTGACAGGATGATCGAGGTCACAGTCAATCGATGCTCAGGGAGGACGCGATGGACAAGACGATGAGTCTGTCAGAGGCGATCAGCACCCATCTCAATGATGGAGATACGGTCGCGTTGGAGGGCTTCGGCCACCTCGTGCCAGTCGCTGCCGCACACGAGATCATCCGTCAGCAGTTCTCGAATCTCACCCTGGCGCGCATGTCCTGTGATGTCATCGTTGATCAGCTCCTCGGCGCGAACTGTCTCACGGGACTGATCGCTGCCTTCGTGGCCAACAGCTCGGCAGGTTCCCTCTACGAGCTTCGCCGGAGGATTGAGCACTCGGATCCGGAACCGTTGTGGTTCGACGAATACAGCCACGGCGGAATGGTGGCCAGATACCAGGCTGGTGCCTCGAAACTCCCATTTCAGCCGATCGCCTCCTATCGCGGCAGCGATCTCGCCCAGAAGAATCCTCGAATCAGATCCGTGGATGACCCCTTCGGGGGTCCGCCGATCTATGTCGTGCCCGCACTCAACCCGGACCTCACCGTCATCCACGCCCAACGTGCCGACTCAGCCGGCAATGTGCAGGCCTGGGGCATGCTGGGAATCCAGACCGAGGCAGCATTCGCCGGTCGCCGACTCATCGTCACTGTCGAAGAGATCGTCGACGAGTCCATCATCCGGTCCGACCCGAACCGCACCATCGTCCCGTCTCACGTCGTCGACGCTGTCGTCGAAGTTCCACGCGGTGCACATCCGCACGCCGTGCAGGGATACTACGACCGCGACGACGCGTTCTCCCGGGACTGGTCGGCTCTCGCCCGTGACGCCGAGGCGGTCAAGAGTTGGTTGCAGACCAATATTCATGACACAGCAGATCACGAGGAGTTCCTCGCGCTGCTTGGCGCCGACCATTTCGATCACTTGGGCATCCGTGACGCCTATTCGACACCAGTCAACTATGGAGGTCGGGGATGACCGCTGGCACACCTGAACACGCCGACACGAAGAGCATTGGTGAGGACATCACGAGCAGCGAACTGCTCGCCATTCATTCGGCGCGTGCCTTGGCCGGACGCCGCGTCGTCTTCGCCGGACACGGACTGCCGACGCTGGCCACCTCACTGGCTCAGCGAACCGTGGCACCGGAGATCGAAATCGTCTATGAGTCGGGAGTCACCGGGGCCAGGCCACCGGACCTGCCGCGCACCATCTCTGATTCTGTGTTGGTACCGGGCGCCGCCTCGGTGATTCCGATGACTCACCTGTTCAACTACGTCCTGCAGGGGCAACGCATCGATGTCGGATTCCTCGGTGCCGCTCAGGTCGATCGCTACGGCAGCCTCAACTCCACCCTGATCGGCGAGGACTGGGAACACCCCGACAGCAGGCTCCCCGGCTCCGGCGGAGCCATCGAAGCTATGGCCGGAGCGGCCGAGATCTTCCTCGTGATGCGGCGGCACACCCCGCGCACGTTCGTCGAAGAGCTCGACTTCGTCACCTCGCCCAGCCCCCACCGGTCGGCACAGTCTGACGTCGGTGTCATGCCAGCCGGCGCGGGGGTCACACATGTGATCACGGACCTGGGAATCATGACCCGGTTCGCCCAGGACGAGGAGCTCACGCTGACGGCGGTGCACCCAGGAGTCGACCCCGCCGAGGTTGTCCGACAGACCGGATGGAACCTCCACGTCGTGCCTGACATTGAGACAACCCAGCCGCCCACAGCAGAGGAACTGGCTCTGTTGCGCGAAACCCTCGATCCCAGCCGGGTCTATCTGCGCTGACCGATCAGTCGTGATGGGCACAAGTCGCTCCGGTACGGTTGTCCGTGGACTCGGCTGCGATAGCCCACCGCGCTGATGGGATTTCGGTGCTGACGAGTGCTACTCGACATCAAGTCCGAAACCGACGCCCGTGAGCTCCGCGGAGACCTCCCACAGACGACGAGCTGTGGCGGGGTCGCTGGCGGCGGCGGAGTGACCGACCAGAGTGGGGGAGCCGCGCAGCTCGCCACGTCCGTCCGGGCCGACGTACCTGGCTCCCGGCAGGTCCTAAGTCGCTGCGAACAACGACGGCAGAGCCCCATGCTCGCTGGTCTGAGCAAAAACGCGCCCGGCAAGATCCGCCGCAGCAACGAGCACTTTGGGCTGGCCCTTGGCGCCGAGGCTCGTCGCCGCATAGCCCGGATGCGCAGCCAGCGAGCGCACAGCCGAACCCGCCTGTTGCAGGCGACGCTCAAGATCGAGGGTGAACAGCAGATTCGTCAGCTTGGACTGCCCATAGGCTGCGGCGAAACCGTATCTGCGCCTCCGTAGCGCCAGATCGTCGAAATGGATCTGACCGGCTTTATGCGCACCGGATGCGACTGTGACCACTCGGTCGGTGATGTGCGGCAGAAGGAGGTTGGTCAGGGCGAAGTGACCGAGATGGTTGGTCCCGAACTGCAGGTCGTATCCGTCCTTGGTCACGTTGCCGGCGAGTCCGGCGACCCCGGCGGTGTTGATGAGGATGTCAAGCGGACTGCTCCACGAATGCGCGAATGCGCGGATTGAGCTCAGGTCGGCGAGATCGAGTTTCCGGACCACTGTGCTGCCTCTCATAGCAGAAGCAGCCTCCTGCCCTCGTTGCAGGCTACGGACCGCGAGGACGACATGCGCTCCTGCTCGGTCGAAAGCAGCTGCAGTCGCGGCCCCGACCCCGCCGTTGGCTCCGGTGACTATCACCGTGCGATTACCCATTGCGGGCATGTCAGCTGCGGTCCAGCGATATTTCGCCATCACCCGACCCTACTCGGTGAACCGGGTTTCACACGTCAATCTCAGGGCAGGCTGAGCTGGGTCATCCTTCCGCCGTCCACCGCATAGACCTGGCCGGTGATGAAGCTCGCCTCGTCCGCTGCGAGGAAGGCGCCGAGAGCGGCGACCTCCTCGGCCCTCCCCGATCTGCCGACAGGGTGGATGCGACCGATCTCGCGGTTGAACTCCTGCGGATCAGGCAATCTCTCGATGAACGCCCGATTGAGTTCGGGGTCGATCCAGCCGGGTGCCACCGCGTTGCAGCGGATCCCCTCGTCTCCGTGGTCGACGGCAACTGCACGGGTCAAACCGTGGAGACTGGCCTTGGATGCGGAATAGGCGGCGTGGCCCGGATTGGCCCCCAGGCCTTCGAGCGACCCGACATTGACGACTGCTCCATGCGTCTTTCGGAGATGCTACAGTGCCGCTCGGATCATCAGGAACGGGCCGGTGAGATTGACTGCCAGATTGCGATTCCAATCCTCGACCGACATGTCTTCGACCGTCGACTCCTGCGTCATGCCGGCATTGTTGACGAGGACGTCGAGGCGACCACCTCGTCGACGGCCGACTGTGCCCCGGCGGCATCGGCGATGTCGGCCGAAATCGAGGGGAACCTGTCATCGGCACTCCTCTGCACGGTGACGACTTCTGCGCCTTCTCTCTGGAGTCGGAGAGCGATTTCCTTGCCGATCCCAGACCGCCCACCGGTCACGATGGCGACCTTGTTCTCGAAGCGCTTCATCTCACTGCATCCCCGGAGTTGGAGCCTTCCTAGCAGGTGCTTCTGAGAAGATTTCGATCGTTGAGATGCGCCGCTCAGTGGTCGGCGCTGATGTAGAGCCCTTCCCACGGAAATGTCTCGACGGCGTCTCGCGCCGGCGGGATGAATGGCTGAGTGTGGGCGAGCATCTCCTTTGCGGCGGTGCGGTAGAAGGTGCTTGCGGAAGAGCCGAGTGACAACATGATTTCTCCTTCGAAACTGAGTGAAGAGTCGCGGACCTGCTTCGTCGCCAGCGCTGGGTGCCGGTGACGTTATTCTTTGGCTGAGTTGGGTACAGACTGCTCGTTCGTGCTGTTGTCCGCAGCGAACACCGGCATGATCGACGTGTCGATGAGTTCATTCGAGTCTTGGTCTTCAACGAGTTCCTGGGCCTCATCTGCGTTGTCGACGACGGGCACCGAGCCGATCAGAGGGCGCCTGGCGCTCTCCTTCATGAAGAATACTGCAACGAGGGCCAGCAGAGAGAAGAACATTGCGTAATAGGCCGGCGAATAGGGACTGCCCGTGACCTGGAGGATCGCCTGGCTGAAGAACGGTGCTGTGCCGCCGAACGCTGACAGGGCGACATTGTGTGTGAGCCCCATTCCTCCGTACCGGGAGGCCGTGGGGAACAGTGCCGGCAAGGCGCTGGCAGTCAATGCCAGGAAGCAGACAGCTGGAATGGCGATCATGCCCATGGCGATGTACACGGACCACTCTGTCCCGATCTGAACGATAGCGAAGGCCGGCACCATCAGTGTCATGGAGAAGACGATTCCGATGAAGTAGACGGGACGGCGCCCGATCTTGTCCGAGAGTAGGGCGACGAACGGGATGAGGATGGCGACGCCGACGAGCACGGGAACCGTGGCGATGGCCGCGCCGAGGTTCGAGACGCCGACCTCTGTTTCCAGGTAGGTGGGCATGTAGCTGGTGAGGATATACGAGATGGAGCTGTCAGCGGCAGTCAATGCGCAGCCGATGAGCACCTCAGGCCAGTAGTTTTTGAGGATCCCGAGGATTCCGTAACGGTGGAACAGTGAACCCTTGGGCAGTCCTTCGGGAAGCTTCTGTTCGAGTTCGAAAGCCGGTGTCTCCGGGGTGCGTGTGCGGAACCAGATGACGACTGCTCCGAGTGGAATGGCCAGAAGGAAGGGTATTCTCCACCCGCCTTCGAGCATCGCGTCCTCGCCCCAGATGTTCGTCGTCACGACGCTGGTGGCGGCGACGGTGGCCGCACCGGCGGCGAATCCGATCATGGATTGGCTGTTGAGGAACGATGTGTTGATTCCGCGGCGTTTGTCGGTAGAGAACTCAGAGACATAGGTCGCAACTCCGGAGAACTCTCCACCGGTGGAGAAGCCTTGAACAGCTTTAAGGAGGTAGAGGGGAATCAGGGCCCAGAGCCCAATCGACTCGGAGGTCGGCAACATGCCGATGAGAGCGGTGGCCAGCGCCATCATCGTGATCGTGAGGAACAGGATCTTCTGCCGTCCGAGTTTGTCGCCGAGAGGGCCGAGGATTATGCCGCCAAGGGGGCGGACGAGGAAGGAGACGGCGAATCCAGCCAGTGTGACGAGGAGCCCGAGGCCCTCGTCCAGCCCCTGGGTGAAGACTGTGGTGATGGTGACTGTGAGATACCCATAGATACCGAAGTCGTACCATTCCATGAAATTTCCGACGCCGGCACCGATCTGTGCCTTCTTCATATCTGCTTTGTCGACGACGACGCAGTCGTCGACACGCAGTCGACGGCCCATTCGCTTCGCCAGACTGCGGCTCTTCTCAAGCTTGGGCACGGACTGCACCTCCCGCTCGAGGAAGAAGACAGAGAGGCCGTCTGCTTCGGTGGTCGATGGGATCGGTGGTGTGAGGTGGCATGTGCGACATCTCCTTTGGCGTCTCACGGACAATCAAGTGTTCATTCAGTGAACTGAGTGTTTATTTGCTGAGGAAAGCGTAGGGTGCGCCACGTCACTCGTCAAGCGGCTTCTGCAGTTGGCTTTCCTGTTCATCGCCGACCGACTGCGCCTCCGCGACCATAGTGGAATCCGGCATCGGTGGTCGAGCCGTGGAGTCAGCGACTGTACCGCTCCCCGGTTCCTTCGACTATGCGTGGCGGCGTCAGCTTCTGAGTTCCTCGTTGACAGTGCGTGCGGTGCGCAGCGCGCTTTCTATCGCACCATCGAAGAAACCGGCCCAGATGTTGGCAATGTCGGAGCTGGCGAAGTGCAGGGAGTCCTCGGGGCGCTGAAGCTCGGCTTGGCCACGGGTGTACTGGCCGGGGCGCTGGATGAGCCACGTTGACTTGGCCAGGGGGTCTTCCATCCATTTGTGGGCTGCGACCTCGAGTACCTCGAGATCGTTGCGCCAGGTCTTCAATGCCTCGGCGACGGCATCGAGGTCTTCGACGTCCAGGCGAGTGCTGTCGGCTCCGAAGGCAACGAGGATGGCATCGTCCTCACGGACGAATTCCGTCCGCACGACCGAGAGCGGGTGTGACTGCGAGGAGTAGGCGAAGAATGGTCTGATCGGCCCTTTGACCCTGATCCAGAGTTTGAGTCCTTGGGATGCGGAGCCTTCTTGGCTGATCTCGTGTTTGACGGGCGAGATCGCAGGTTCGATATCGAGTTCGTGGAGAATGTTCAGCGGGATCGTCGAGATGACCTTCTTGGTGCGAAATTCGCCGCCGTCTGCTGCTGTCACTGTGGCACCGGCGGCATTGTGGCGGATGCCGGTCACCTGGGTGTTGAGCCTGATGTCTCCGTTCACGTCCCCTGCAATCGCCTTGACCAGCTGGTCGTTGCCTTCGGGCAGTCTGTAGACAGCGCTTGCGGAGTGCATGAGTTGCCAGAGTCCTCCGGTTGCGGCGGTCCAGCGAATTGCGGCTCCGAATCCGACCTGGTCGAGAGGGCCGTTGCAGTGCCCTACCCATGCGGCCTCGTTGGCCTGGCGTTCCGAATCGTCGAGTTCAAGGCGGTCAAGTGCGTCCTGCAGTGAGATGCGGTCCGCATCCTGCCAGGCATCTCCAGTCTCCACGGTGTCGGGGCGGGGCATGATCGCGGCGCTGTCTCCGACGAGGCGCTGCATGCCTGAGTCGATGAGTTCCATGAATCCCTCGAGTGTGCCCGTGCGGACTTCTCCGTTCGCCAGCCAGAACGTTTCCTCGGATTTGGGCCCGCGATCGGCCCGGAGGCCGTAGCGGGCCACTTCGGCCCAGACATGAGGCTGTACCCAGTGCAGCCAGTTGCCGCCGAGTTCGAGATTCACCCCGAGCTGCTGGTCGGTGTAGCAGCGGCCGCCGAGTCGGTCGCGGGCTTCGAGGACGAGGACGTCGTGACCTGCGCTGCTGAGTTCGCGTGCGGCGGTGACTCCAGCGAGACCGGCTCCGATGATGAGGACGTCTGTGTCGGTCATTATCTGTATCTCCTTTTTGTGGCGGACATCGAGTTTTCGGCATGGAACAGGAACGCGAGATCAGCGTCGAGGCGACGTGGTTCCAGTCGAAGGCGCGTGCCTTCTTTGTGTTGTCGCCTGTGACGAGAGCGGCGCTCAGTTCCATGAGAGATTCGCGTCTGGAGGCGGCTCGGCGTATAGACGCCAAAAAGAGCATCCAAGCGCTAATGCGTTCGTTCAGTGGTTTTGAAGACCATGTTTCGAACGTTTGATTGAGCCTAGAGTGCGAGCGAAGCCTCGTCAACCTCATTGATCGACGCCGAGGGTGCAGCGCCCGAAAGGATGCCCGTCCTTGCTCGTGTTCCCTGATAAATCAAGGGCTGTATGGTTTCGAGAAAGTTCTTCGGCGAAAGTTTCAAGGGCGTATTGACGGACTCTTCCCTGCGCTCGTAGTCTTATGCAGGAAGTGAACGACAAGTTCATACAACGAACACAGTGAGGTGATTGTCTTGACCAAACCCATGAAACTGTTTGCCTTCGATTTCGCGGGACCCGCGCATCTCTCGGCAGGCCTGTGGCGCCATCCCGAAGACCGCAGCAGCGAATACACGTCGATCGACTACTGGATCGAATTCGCGAAGCTCCTCGAAGAGGCTGACTTCGACGGAATCTTCTTCGCCGACAACGTCGGATATCACGACTCCTACAGGGGGTCGGTCGATGCAGCTCTGCGCGACGGTGCACAATTGCCGGCAAACGATCCTGCCTACCTCATCCCCGCGATGGCCGCGGCGACGAAGAACATCGGATTCGGTGTCACCTCCTCAACTGCCTATGACCACCCCTATGCCATCGCTCGCAAATTCGGGACGCTTGACCACCTGACAAAGGGGAGGATCGGGTGGAACGTCGTCACTTCCTACTCGGATGCAGCCGCTCGCAATCTCGGCACAGGTCAGCAGCGCGCCCACGACGACCGTTACGCACACGCCGAAGAGTTCCTTGACGTCGTGCTCAAGGTGCTCGAAGGTTCATGGGACGATAGCGCAGTCATCGCCGATGTCGAGACTTCGACGTTTGCCGACCCAGCCAAAGTCCACCCCATCGAGCATCGGGGTGAGTTCTTCTCTGTCCCGGGAATCTCGTTGACGGCTCCTTCGCCGCAGCGTACGCCGGTGATTTTCCAAGCCGGAGGCTCTCCGCGCGGTGTGCAGTTCGCGGCGAAGAGCGCCGAAGCAGTCTTCCTCAACGCCACGAGCAAGTCATCACTCAAGGAGCAGGTCGACAACCTGCGTGCCGCAGCCGCCGAGGCGGGACGCGATCCCGAGTCGATCGCGATGCTGCAGATGGTCACCGTGATCAGTGCGGAAACAGACACTGCTGCGCAGAGCAAGTACGAGGACTACCTCTCCTATGTCTCCTATGAGGGTGCAATGGCGCGCTACAGCGGCTGGACCGGACTGGACATGTCACAGTTCGACCCGGATGTCCCGTTCGAAAATGTGGAGACCAATGCCGGCCAGACCATGGTGAACATCTTCAGCAAACTGAACCCAGAGAAGAGGTGGACGCCACGCGACATCGCTGAGTACATCGGAATCGGCGGCACATCGCCGGTGATCGTCGGCGGACCGGAGACCGTGGCGAAAGAGCTCGCGTCCTGGATCGACGACACGGGCATCGACGGATTCAATGTCGCTCATGCGCTGAAGTTCAAGGACATTGCGGACTTCGCCGGGGTGGTCGTTCCTGAGCTCAAGAAGCAGGGGCTGATGAAGACGGCTCACCGTGGCGGGACTCTCCGCGAAAGTCTCTTCGACACCAGCAGTCCGCGACTGCGTGACGATCATCCCGGGTCCGCCTATCGAGTCCAAAAAGCGCGCACGCAGTCTCTCGTTCACGACGACGGCATCCAATCCGTCGACGTCGCTTGAGCAGTCGTCAGCTGACAACAACCTCGGTGCGGGTGCACGGAAGCATCCAGCCACCAGCAGCAATCCAGAAGGAGGGCCACCACATGGTTGCCATCACAACAGCGGCAGACGGGTCGATCGAAGTTGCCGATTTCAGACAGATCTTCGGCCTCCTGCCGACAGGAGTCGTCGCGATCACCGGCAAGTCGGAATCGGGCAAACCGCTGGGATTCGTCGTCGGCACCTTTCAGTCACTCTCCCTCGACCCGCCCTTGGTGATGTTCGCCGTTGACAAAGGCTCGAGCACCTGGCCGTGGATCCGCAATCTCGAACAGTTCACAGCGAACATTCTGTCCACCGAACAGCTGTCCGTGTGCAAAGCGCTTGCCCGCAAGGGAGACGACAAGTTCAAGGACCTGCCCTTCGACTGGTCATCCATCGGCACCCCGAGGCTGCCGAATTCGACGGCCTGGATCGACTGCGACGTGGCATCGGAGATCGTAGCCGGCGATCACTACGTCATCGTCGGCGAGATCAAGGAGATGGAACAGGCAAGCGACGACGAGGCGCTGCTGTTCCGCGGCGGAAAGTTCGGAGAATTCGACATCTGGGATCGGCCCGCGCCCGAGCCCAAGCCCATCGCAGAAGAAGTGGAGACACACGAATGAGTACCATGTTGGCCAAGATCGCCGTTGCCTGGACACGCGCCTGGGGCTTCGGTGAAACCGCTGCTTTCGAGGCGATCGCAGCAGACAACTATGTCCGCCATTCGAAAACCGGAGACGAGGACCTGGAAGCCGTAGTCACCCAGATTCGAGAGTCACATGAGGCCTTCAGCGATTTCGACGTCGAGATCATCAACGCCGTCGATGATGGACAGATCATCGCCATTCACTGGCGGTCCAAAGGCCGCCATACGGGGACCTTCATGGAGGTCCCACCGACCTACCGTGACGTGGCAGTCGACGGCGCAGCGTTCCTCAGCTATGCCGAGGGCAAGATCACCGACGAGACCTCGATCTGGGACCCGCGGGAGTTTCTGTCGTCCATGCGGATCTGGCACCTGGGCAAGCGTCGTCCGTCATCTGCCGATGAGAAGGAAGCTCGACATGCGAATTGATGTGAGCGCCGCTGCTGCGGCGCTGGTCAAGGCGCACGACGACCGGCAGCCCGTGGACACGGTGTTCGGTGGCGAAGCAGCCACAGCCGAAGAGGGGTTTCGGATCCAGCAACAGATTGTGAGGATCAAGAAGACTCGGGGTGACAAGGTCGTCGGATTCAAACTCGGCAACATCGCCAAGGCGATGCAGGACAAGTTCGGCGTCGACGAGCCCGACTACGGCTATCTTCTCGCCAGCCACTTCCTCCCGGAGAACCTTCCGGTGCCGGCGTCGGACTTCATCGAACCCTTCATCGAACTCGAGGTGGGGTTCGTCCTCAAGCACGAGCTCTCAGGTTCGCACATCACTGCGGCCGATGTGATCTCGGCGACCGACTATGTCCTGCCGGCCCTGGAGATCATCGACTCCCGGGTGAAGAACTGGAACATCGGGTTGGGCGACACTCTTGCGGACAGCGGATCGGCCGGTGCCGTCATCCTCGGAGCGCAGCCGCGAAGCCTCAGCGATGTCAACGTCAGCGATATGCACGGTGAGATTCAGTTCGACGGGCAGACGGTGGCCGAAGGCAACAGCAGCGCTGTCTACGGCAGTCCGGTCTCAGCGATCGCCTGGCTGTGCCGTCGGATCGCGGAGTACGGCGTCGGACTGCGAGCCGGAGACTTAGTGATACCGGGCAGCTGCCTGGCCGCCGAAAAGATGCGACCCGGCACGCAGATCCAAGGAGAATTCCGCGGATGGAGCAGCGTGCAGTTCGACTTCACGACGGACTAGAGAGCGGCCCCACCGCGGGTGCTTACGACGACACAGACACCACACACACCCTCCTGCCGCTCGGAGCAACCGGCCAGGAGGGGGACGGGCGGGTGGCATATGGCGCTGGCCCGCCCATCGATTGACACAGGAAGGACACGCTATGACCATTGCACCTCCCGAGACGACTACAGAGGAGACCCTCGACAAGACGCTCGCCGCAGCGGAGAAGGCTGCCGCGGCCTACCGTCGCTGGGATCGCGCTGATCGTGCTCGCCTGCTGCGGACGATCGCCGACGCGCTCGACGCTGCAGCCCAGCAGCTCGTGCCGATCGCCCAAGAGGAGACTCACCTGGACGAAGGGCGGCTGCGCGGCGAACTCACACGCACCACCTTCCAACTCAGGCTCTTCGCCGAGACCATCGACAACGGTGCCCATCTCGATGCGCGCATCGATGAAGCCGATCCCGACTGGCCGATGGGGGCTCCCCGCCCCGACCTGCGCCGGGCCATGCGACCACTCGGCCCTGTGCTCGTCTTCAGTGCCAGCAACTTCCCCTTCGCGTTCTCGACAGCAGGCGGGGACACCGCCTCGGCGCTGGCGGCCGGTTGCCCGGTCGTGGTCAAGGCCCATCGCGGTCATCCGCGTCTGACCGAAGCGACGGCCGAAGTGGTGAAGGGGGCGTGCGTCCAAGCGGGAGCGCCCGATGGGACGTTCGCAGTGATCGTCGGCACCGAGTCAGGACGCATCGCAGTCCAGGATCCGCGTGTGAAGGCCGCAGGATTCACCGGATCGATCAGCGGCGGTCGCGCCCTCTTCGACCTCGCCACCTCCCGGCTCGATCCGATCCCGTTCTACGGTGAGCTGGGCAGCAACAATCCGGTCGTCGTTACTGCTGCCGCCGACGCCGAGCGCGGTGCTGAGATCGCTGACGAGTTCGTCGGGTCGTTCACCATGGGAGCCGGCCAGTTCTGCACGAAGCCGGGAACCTTATTGGTTCCCGTCGGCTCTCGTGTTCTCGATCGCCTGCGCGAGACCACACTTCCGCAGGGAGCTCCAATGCTCAACGAGGGCATCCGCGACGGCTATGTCACCGAGATCACGAAGCTCCGGTCGAATGGGGCCGAGGTCGTGATTTCCGGAGCCGAGCCGTTCTCCGAAACAGCTCCCGATCCGATCATCCACCGGATCGACGCTGTCGAGGTGCTCGAACGTCCGGACGATCTGCTGGGGGAGTGCTTTGGGCCCTCGACCCTGGTCATCGAGTACACCGACGAATCCCAGCTGCTCGAGCTGGTACAGGCGTACACCGGACAGCTGACTGCGAGTCTGCAGGCCGTCGGCGACGAAGAGGTGCTCCCTGAGCTCCTCGACACCCTCGCCGAGGTGGCAGGTCGACTGCTGTTCAATCAGTGGCCGACAGGAGTCTCGGTCACCCATGCCCAGCAGCACGGGGGACCGTACCCGGCGTCAACAGCCGCAGGGACCACCTCTGTGGGAACAGCTGCGATCGAGCGTTTCCTCCGTCCCGTCGCCTATCAGGGGATGCCGGAGCACCTGCTGCCGACCGAACTCGTGGTCGGCAGCGGCGCCACACAGATGATCAACGGACGACGGTGAAACCACCTCGGCGGCAATAGGGACATCGGTTGTCGACGAACGTGAAGGAGTGAGCAATGTACACAATCGAAGGTGAGATCGTCCATGGGGATGAGATCGGCCGGACGCTGGGATTTCCGACCGCGAACATCCATATGTATGACGACACCGTGCCCGACGGTGTGTGGGCTGCTCGTGTGGCCTTCCGAGATGGGCGGACACATCCCGCCGTCGTCTCGGTGGGGCGCAGGCCCACGTTCTTCGAGTCGGATGCTGTTCGCCTGCTCGAAGCCCATATCATCGAGTTCGAGGGATCGATCTACGGAGAGTGGATCGTCGTCGAGCTGCTCGACTACATTCGCCCACAGGAGAGGTTCGAGTCCATCCGGGAGCTCATGTCCGCCATGCGCACCGATCTCAAGAAGGCAGCAGCCATCACATCCCAGACAGTGGCGGGTGGGCGGCAGAGTGGAGGCAGTGCAGCAGCCCGGGAGACGAAGGCTCCGAAGTGGGCGTTGCGGAGAGTACGAACGGCGTCCGCCGGCAATGCTGCGGCACACGAGGCGAACGCTGATACGGGCCCTGCGACGTCCCGGACCCAGGTGACGAACCTGTCTCGCCAGCTGGGGATGAGCCGGGGGCTGGTTCGCCGGTGCCTTCGTGAACTCGAGGACGCTGAGGTGCTGACGTCCTAGTTCCGCTCGAACATCGCACCGACGGCGACGTCAGGATCGGGTCCGTTTCAGAGAGCGGGCCCGATCCTCTGTCGTACCTTCAGCCAGCCTGATGGCGGTAGAGGACTTGGGTGAGTTCCTCGGCTGTGGTACGCAACGGCTCGATGAAGCTCTGGATATGAGCCGACTTCATCCTCTGATCGAGTCCTGAAGCAGACAGCACGCCGATGACGTTGCCCAGTTTGTCATTGACTGGTACGGCGACGGCGTAGAGTCCTTCTTCGAGTTCTCCGTCGAGGATCGAATAGCGGCGCGATCGGATCTCTGAGAGCTCGAAGCGAAGTTGGTCTGCCTCGGTGATCGTGTAGCGGGTGAACCCCTCGAGCGGAGTCGTGAGGAGGGTGTCGAGCTGATCGGCATCGAGATCGGCAAGCAGGATCTTGCCGGTCGCGCTTGCGTGAAGCGGCAGGTCCTCGCCGATGTAGCCCTTGTTGGGGGAAAGCAGATGCGTGCTCTGGGCTTCCGCCACCAAGTCGAACATCGTGGGCCCAGTGACGACGGCGTAGCCGACGGTCTCATTGATCTCTGTGGCGAGTTGATCGACATTGACCTGAACTTGGGCGGCGATCCCGCGGTGTGGGTCTGCTCGCCTGCCGAGGCGGGCGACCTCCCAGCCGAGGGAGAAGACGCCATCGTTCTTCGCCAGGAAACCCGAATGTTCGAGGCTGAGGAGAAGCCGAAATACCGTGGGACGGGCCAGCCCTACATCGTTGGCCAGCTCTGTTGCGGTGACGCCGTCAGGATAGTTGCTGATCCGTGAAAGCAGCGTCATCGCTCTGATGACCGAGCGATTCATCATGTCGGGCGCGCTGTCCATGCTGTCGCCCGATACGTCGTCGCTCTGATGTTTGTTGTCGCTTCGCTCGGTGATGTGATCCGTCCTCTCGGCGTTCGCTGTCCTGTGTGTTCTCTGATGGTCAGTCTAGCTTCTCATTCGCCCATCGTGAGCAGTTGAGTTCGCTCCTTGAACGTGTGATTCGTCAAGTGTTGCGCCGCGACGAGAGTGGGTATCAGTCTGCTCACTGTGCCATCGCGGCGACGTGCTCCAGGTGCTCAGTCTTGGCGGGGCGAGCCGGTCGGCGGCTTCCCCCGTCGGCGCTCGGTTCTCGTGCAGCGCTCACGTTCTCAAGGTCAACATGTTCTCAAGGCGAAACGACCGTGTCAGATACGCAAGGGATGTCACAGCAGTGGGATGTTGTGCGGACCGGCCGGGCGGAGTAGAACTGGATCAATGACGAGAACTTCAGAGACAACGGCCATGTCGGCACAGCAGCGCAGGATCCTCGCCGTGATGCTGGTGCCGATGTTCATGTCTCTGCTGAGCGTCTCCATCGTCAATGTCATCCTGCCCGATATGCAGAAGTCGATCGGGGCCTCGAACTCCGCGATCCAGTGGGTGCTCTCCGGCTACACGCTGGCCTTCGGCGTACTGCTCGTCGCAGCCGGTCGCGCCGGTGACCTCTTCGGACGCGGCAGGCTCTTCGTCGCAGGTGTGAGCGTCTTCGCCCTCGGCTCGCTCATCGCCGGCTTCGCTCCCGACCCGGTGATGCTCAATGTGGCACGCATCATCATGGGCATCGGCTCGGGACTGCTGAGCCCCCAGGGCGTGGGGATGCTGCAGCAGTACTTCCACGGCAAGATCCGTGGTCGTGCCTTCGGCATGTTCGGCACCATCGTCGGTGTCTCCGTCGGCATCGGACCTGTGCTCGGCGGAGGCCTCATCGCTGTGCTCGGGGAGGAATGGGGATGGCGTTCGGCATTCCTCATCAATGTGCCGATCGCCATTGCCGCTATCGTCCTCGGTCGGTTCTGGCTGCCGCGGAGCGCGTGGAGGGGCAGTGCTGCCGACACCGACCGCTCCGATGGCGGGCGCGCCGATTTCGATCCGGTCGGTCTCGTGCTCCTGTCACTGGGCACCCTGTTCGTCATGCTTCCCTTCCTCGAACGCTCCGCCGGCGCCTGGATCTACGCTCTGGTCCCCGTGGGCGCCGTCGTCATCTGGCTGTGGGTGCGCTGGGAGAGCCGATACGCCCGCCGAGGCGGTGCCCCGATGGTCGACATGAATCTGTTCCGCACCCGCACATTCGCCTATGGCGCTTCCCTGACGTCCATGTATTTCGTGGGCATGCCCGGAGTCTGGGTCATCGTCGCCCTCTATCTCCAGAACGGCCTCGGCTTCCCGGCTCTCGAAGCGGGGCTGATGGGTCTTCCCTCGGCGCTGTTGGCAGCCGTCAGTGCCCAAGCCTCCGGTCGCGTGGTCCTCACCTTCGGGCGCAAGATGGTCGTGCTTGGAGTCGGCATCGCCATCGTCGGTGTTGTCGCGTCTGCACTGATCGTCCTCGCTCACGAAGACCTGGGCATCAGCATCTGGTGGATGCTGGCGAGCCTGGGTCTGACCGGAATCGGCCAGGGCATGGCGATCAGTCCAAACCAGACCCTGACCCTGGCCGATGTGCCCGTCGAATACGCGGGAAGCTCCGGTGGGGTGATGCAGACCGGGCAGCGCGTGGGCACGGCGATCGGCATCGCGATCGTCACCGCCGTATTCTTCGTCGTCCAGGGACTGGCCGGATATGGAGCCGCGATCGTCGCCGGATTCGGATTCATCGCCGCGGTCATGGTCTTCGCCGGAATCATCGGAATCGTCGACCTGGTCCGCGGGCGGGCGAAGGACCGGCAGACTGCCGCAGTGGCAGGAGGCTGAGGTCCGGGACGCATGGATCCGGCTTCGGATCCTCCCGGTTAAAGGTATTGGGAACATGCCTCCAAATGGGGCGGTAACCTCGGCGAAGGTGACATTTTCGGGTGGACAGCGAAGGCTCATCGGCTATGCTGGCCGAGTTGCACAGTGCGTTTCATGAGGTCGGAACTCGGCCGGCTGCGAACCGCTCGTGCCCTGCGCGACCACGCACCGTCCTTCACAAAGGACGTGGACCACACTGCGCAGAAGTCACCGCACCATCCTTCTTGGTGACAGCTCTTCGATTCGACCGCTGCCAGAGACGCCCCGTGGTACTGCGCCGCGGTCTGACGAACACCGAAGGCGGCATCGCCGCGATGCCAGCCTTCACGAGACCACGAGGATCAAACATGACGACAACGACCGACACAACCACCGCTGCCGCACAGAACTCGCTGCCGCCCATCACCGATGATGAGATCTTCGCCGGACACGAAGGCGGAAAACTCTCTGCCGAACTCACCCGTCCGCTCGAGACTCAGCGCGATCTCTCCATTGCCTATACTCCCGGCGTCGCCAAGGTCTGCACCGCGATCAAGGACGAGCCGGAACTGGCGCGGACCCACACCTGGACCGGTCGACTCGTCGCCGTCGTCTCCGACGGATCTGCTGTGCTCGGGCTCGGGGACATCGGGGCGAAGGCCTCCCTGCCGGTCATGGAGGGCAAGTGCGCCCTGTTCAAGCGCTTCTCTGGGCTCGACGCCATCCCGATCGTCCTCGATACGAATGACTCCGACGAGATCGTCGAGACTCTCGTCCGCATGGCCCCGTCATTCGGTGCGGTCAACCTCGAAGACATCTCAGCGCCTCGCTGCTTCGAAATCGAGGACCGCGTCAAGGCCGCGCTCGACATCCCTGTCATGCATGATGACCAGCACGGCACCGCCGTCGTCGTCCTCGCCGCACTGACGAACGCGCTGCGCGTGGTCGACAAGTCTTTCGACTCCATCAAGGTCGTCCTCTCCGGGGCAGGAGCTGCCGGAGTTGCCGTAGCCAAGATCCTCGGCGATGCCGGCGTCAAGGACGTCGTCGTCCTCGACTCCAAGGGGATTATCGACCCCGACCGTGCGGATCTGACTCCGACGAAGAAATGGCTGGCGTCGAACACGAATCCACGCACCATCACCGGCGGGATCGACACCGCGCTCGCCGGTGCCGACGTGTTCATCGGTGTCTCCGGCGGCACGATCGATGAGAAGCACCTGCCGCAGATGGCCGAGAACGCCGTGATCTTCGGCCTGTCGAATCCGAACCCGGAGATCATCCCGGACGTCGCAGAGAAGTACGCCACGGTGGTTGCCACCGGTCGCAGCGACTTCCCGAACCAGATCAACAACGTCCTGGCCTTCCCCGGAATCTTCCGCGGAGCGCTGGACGCCGGAGCCACCGACATCACCGATGAGATGAAGCTGGCAGCTGCACGGGCCATCGCCGACCTCGTCGGTGATGATCTGCGTCCGGACTACATCGTCCCCGGTGCGCTCGACGCGCGAGTCGCGCCCGCCGTGGCGGATGCGGTTGAGGCCGCTGCTGACGCTGACGGAGTTGCGCGGGAGTAGGTTTTCGGAGAGTCTTTTCACCAGACTTGCCAGTAGTCGGGGCCGGGTGCAGCCAGTGATCTGGCTGCACCCGGCCCCGACTGGTTTGCGTTCAGAGAGAGTTTGTCTCGCGCTCAGGTGGTGAAACGAGGTGGGCGCTTCTCCAGCATCGCGACAACTGCTTCATGGTGATCCGGCTGGAAATGTGCGTTGGCCTGCAGCGAGGCGCATTCTTCGAGCATCGATTCAAGGGTATGGCGCTCGGAATCAAGGAGCAGCTGCTTGGTTGCCCTGACCGAATACACGGGATTAGCAGCGATTCGATCTGCCAGTTCAAGTGCGCGTTCGATGAGTGCTTCGGCAGGTACAACGTAATTGACTAGGCCCCACCGTTCGGCGGTGACAGCATCGACGCGGTCTCCGGTCAGGGCCATCTCGGCGGCCCGCGCGGATCCGATCAGCCGGGGAAGGAACCAAGCTCCGCCATCGCCAGCGATAAGTCCCAGCTGCACGAAGGACTCCGCGAACCACGCACGCTCGGAAGCCACACGCATATCGCACATGGTGGTCAGATCCATGCCAGCACCAACTGCCGGTCCATTAACCGCCGCAATGAACGGAACATCGACAGATCTCATGGCCAGAGGAATCCGCTGAACCCCGTCACGATAGCCGTGACTGATCTCCTCGAGATCCCCGCCGAACATCCCAGACTTGTCAGCCATCTTCTTGATGTTTCCGCCAGCAGAGAATGCTTTGCCCTCGCCAGTAAGGACTACACATTTAACCGTCTCGTCGTCCTTGATCCTGTCGATGTTGCCCAAGAGGGAATTGATCATCGGTTCGTCCGTGATCGGATTGCGCTGCTCGGGAAGGTTGAGGCTCCACAGTTCGACGGCTGGGGCTGGTCTGGTGACCAGGATGAGGTCTTGGGATTGCCCGGTCATGAGGAGCTCTTTTCTATCGTCGTACGTATTGGTGTCTCTGCCTTGACCGCACCGGAGGCCTGAAGTGCTGCAATCTCGGTGTATTCGAAGCCGATTTCGGTGAGGATCTCAGCCGAGTGCTGGCCTAGCCTAGCCGGTCGAGTCGGCACGGGCGCAGCCTGAGTCGGGAGAACGATGGGATTACGCACGCCTTTGAACCCCGACGCGTCTTCGAAGAACAGTTTCCGGTGTTTGACTTGCGGTTCCTCGTACATTTCGGGAACCGTATTGACCGGTGACGCCGGAATCCCCTTCGACGCAAGAGCCTGGAGAAGCTCGGCCCTAGACTGCGATGCGACACGAGACTGCAGCAACGCCTTGAGCCCGGCGCGGTTAGTACTCCGAGAACCATTGTCGGCAAACCTTGGGTCGTCGACCAGCTCCGGCAGCTCGAGATAGTGGCAAATCTTCGCGAATTGACCGTCATTGCCCCCAGCGATGAAAAGATCACCGTCCGTACAGCTGAACACCTCATACGGAGCCACAGTAGGGTGGGCAGCGCCCGTACGGTGCGGTGTCTGCCCACCGTAGAGCCAGTTTGAGGCCTGCGGGATCAGCATGCTCACCGCACTATCGAGAAGAGTCGAATCCAACAGCTGGCCCCTGCCCGTCACGTCTCGATCGCGCAGGGCCAGAAGGATTCCTGAGAAGCTGTGCAGGGCGGTGACCATGTCGACTGCGGGCATTCCGAGGCGCACGGGCGAACCATCGGGCTCACCAGTAACGCTCATCAATCCACCGAAAGCCTGCATGACGGCGTCATATCCGGGTTGGCCTCCCAGCGGACCATCGATCCCATAGCCGGTGATGCGACACTGGATCAGTCTCGGGAAGTCTCGTTCGATCCGTTCCGGGTCGAAGCCCCACTTGTCCAAGGTGC
The DNA here is from genome assembly GCF_021532275.1 of Brevibacterium sp. UCMA 11754. GTDB lineage: Bacteria > Actinomycetota > Actinomycetes > Actinomycetales > Brevibacteriaceae > Brevibacterium. Next base: position 259,921 of record NZ_JACBOT010000001.1, on the reverse strand, counting down.
CAGCCTTGAAATTGTCGATCAGCACATCAGCATCGGCGAGGAGTTTTGCAAGTACCGTTTGACCTTGGGTCGATTTCAGGTCGAGGCAGATATTGCGTTTGTTCCGATTGAGCGCGTTGTAGTATCCGGTGGTTCCATCATCGGCGAAGGGCGGACCCCATTTACGGGTGTCGTCCTGTTGGGGCCCCTCTACCTTGATCACGTCAGCACCGTGATCGGCCAGGTACTGCGCGGCGAGAGGCCCCGCCATGATCCGGGACAGGTCGATGACCTTGAGACCGTTGAGAATCATGAGGCGATCATCTCCCAGACGGTCTTCTCGTCGGATGTGACCAGTTCCGACAGGGCCTCGAGCACCTCGTCGGCTTTGTCCATTTGTCGTCTCGTCTGCAGCACACCCCTGGTGTATCTCTGAAGTGAATGTTCGAGGGTCGTGCCGATCGCACCAAGCACTTGATGGGAGTTGCGGACGACGAGTTCAACGGCGTCGAAGGCAACAAGGCAGCCGGAGGCGATCTCCAACTTGGCAGCAGGGGTCAAGCTGCGGTCGGACGCGAGATGGTGAAGCGAGCTCGCAGCCGCGGAGGCGACCATCTCCGACTGAGCAGAGCACTCGGCAATGAGTTTTTGGACCGCTTGGAATCGGCCCACGGGACGGCCGAACTGCGTGCGTTCGGTTGCGTAGTGAACGGTTATCTTCATAATTTCCGACAGCTGCGCGGCCGCGACTGACAGTGCCGTCGTGTGACGAATACCGGAGATCCATTCACTGATCTGCTCGGAAGACGCCACCCAGTCTGGTGACGGTCCGGGAATGATCCGGCAGGCCGGTGAGCCGTCGATACTCACGAGGGACTTCGAACGTTCGAATTCTCGCAGGAGGGCCACCTCGACCCCTTCAGACGAGAGGCGATGGGCGAGTATTGCCTCGGCATGAGTCGCCCATGCCACGGGTTGTCCGCTCTCCACTGCCGACCACGGCACAAGAAGAGTATGGGCGGGCAGAGCAGAATCGAGTTCGGTGCCTGCGGTAAGCATGATCGGATACAAGTCGAAGTCAGCGCTGGGATAGACAATCCCAGCTTGGGCCAGACCCACCTGGGTTCCGATGGCCGCCGCGACGACTTCGTGGCTCTCGGGTTCATCGGATTCGCGTGCGATATCGGTCAGGCCCGCCTCGGCGAGGGCGCCGAGCAACGTAGTCAGACTTGGCGTCTCCACAGTGGTGTGGGCAAGATCGGCTTCACCTGCAATACTCGCGGTGAGGTCGCGGACTTGATCGAGGTCATCATTGAATGTCATTTTTCTTCTCTCTTTCAGCGCAGACCGAGTTGGCGAGCGATGATTCCGTCGAGGATCTCGGTGGTACCGCCGCGCAGAGTGAAACCAGGGCGCTGAAGGACGCTGGCAGAGACCATGGAGCACAGTTCTTCGAAGCCGTCGAGTCGCACCCGATCAGCGGTTTCTGCGATGTCGCCTTCGAGCTTGGTGCCGAGGACTTTGACGATTGCGGCCGCAGTATCGGGTGTCTCTCCGCGTGCCAGGGCATTGGCGATGGCGAATGACATTTTGCGCAGCCCGATTACACGAGCTAGGTGGGGGAGGAAAGCGCGCCGGTGTGGGGAGGCCAGCCCCTTTTCCAACAATGGGTAGGTGGAGAGGACCCGCTCGGGCCCGCTGCGCTCATAGGACAGTTCCGAGGTGACCTGCTCCCAACCGTTGCCGATCGTACCGAATAGATGGTCATCGGGGACGAAAACAGAGTTGAGGACGACTTCGTTGAAGTGCTGGGAGCCATTCATCGACGTGATTGTGTTGACTTCAACGGCGGAGTCGGTGAGGTCGACGATGAACTGGGACAGCCCTGCATGCCGGTTCAAGGTGTCCAGAGCTTTGGTTCGGGCCAAAACGATGAAGCGATCAGCATGGTGAGCGCCGGAGGTCCACACCTTGGCGCCGGTGACTTCCCACCCTCCCTCAACACGGACACCTTTGGTCTTCACACTGGCGAGGTCAGAGCCGGAGTCCGGCTCGGACATGCCGATGCCGAAGCTGATATCTCCCGATGCAATCCGGGGCAGATAGGTATGTTTCTGTGTCGCGGTTCCGTACTTGAGAATTGAGGGTGCGATCTGGCGATCGGCCACCCAGTGAGCTGCGAGCGGGGCGCCCGCGGCCAGGAGCTCTTCGGTGACGACGAACCTTTCGAGGAAGGTCTTGCCGTGGCCGCCGTACTCGGTCGGGATGGTCATGCCCAGCCAGCCCTGGTTTGCCAGCTTCTTCGTGAAATCTGTGTCCCATCGCGTCAGCCACGTGTCGACCCAGGGTGTGTAGCTCCCCGAGCTGCGCTCCCGCAGGAGAAATTCCCTCACCGAACGGCGGAGCTGGGTCAGCTGTTCGGTCTCATCCTCTGGCGCGGGAAAGAATCCGATAGGCATTGTCGTCTCCTCGTAGACTGCGTTGTCACTATCACAATACTACATAGTTTCGTATCAAGCTACGTATACACGTAACTATGGTGAATTGAGTGAAGTATCCTGAACCCATGACTCAGTACCCCGAGACTTCTTCGCCTGTGGTTACGAATCGGCCGAATCACCGGATGGTCGATCGGGTCGCGGCGATCTTGGAGGCTGCCGCCAGGAGTGGGTCGGGGTTGACGCTGACGGAGCTGGCCGGTCATATAGATGCGCCCTTGTCCTCGACCCAAGGTTTGGCCAACGGGCTGGTGGCCACCGGGTATCTTATTGAGCGCGACCGGACCTACCACCTCGGTCCTGCTCCGTTCTTCCTCACTCGAATTGCCGGCGCATCGCCAGTGGACGCGGTGTCGAACGAGCACCTTCAGGAGATCCACTCCGCGACCGGTCATACCGTGGTTCTTGCTATCGTCGTGGGAGACAGTCTGTACTACGTCGATCACGTTGCCGAGTCCGCCCGGTACAGCTACCTGGCCGAGAACTTCGTTAAGCGCTCACTGATCCGAGCCTCGTCCGGATGGATCCTGCTCAGTGGAATGTCCCGCCGGGATCTGTGGAGCTACTTGTCGACGCTCTCAGCGGAGGACGAGCCGTTCGCCGACGAGTTTCTCGACTCTTTGAGGCAGGTACAGACCGACCAGATCGTCGTTGCACCCGCAGTGTCCACTACGGGGATCGAAGGCATCGCCACGTCGGTGACCGCAGACGGGGAGATCATCGGATCGGTCGCGGTGATCGGCGACCACGAGGAGATCCTCAATGACGCAGACACCATCTCCTCGATCCTCCTCGAATACCGCGGCAGATGGAGTTCGTGATCCGTAAGTTGTTCGGGTCCTCACTTCATGTAGGTAGGGAACCACAGGACGATCTCGGGCCAGATCAGGAACACCAGTGCGACTACGAGCATCGCGATGATATACGGAACCGCACCGAGGAACACTTCGCCGACGGGACGGCCTGCTGATCGTGCGACGACGAACGCGTTGAGGCCCATGGGTGGAGTTACCAGCCCAACCTCGGCGAGCAGGACGATGAAGATGCCGAACCATACGGGGTCATAGCCGAACTGCTCAACCAGCGGCAGGATCACTGGAACCGTCAACGCCAGGATGGCGATTTGATCAAGGAAGAATCCGAGGATCAGATAGAAGAGCGAAATGATGAGCATGACGGCGAACGGCGACATCGGAAGGCCCGACATCCAGTCGATGAGGTTCGGTGCCACTCGAGTTTCGACGAGGAAGTGACCGAAGATCTCCGCACTCATGATGATCGCCAGGATCATAGCGCTTGTCTTCGTCGTTTCGACGAACGCTGCAACCAGATTCTCCAGGTTCGCCTTCTTCCGCACGCAGAGTAGGACGAAGGCCGCTAGGCATCCGACTGCTGCGGATTCGGTGGGTGTGGCGACGCCGAAGAACACGAGTCCGATGACGACGGCGAAGAGCGCGAGCACTGGAAGCGCATTGACCGCAGCGCCGAATTTCTCGCGTATGCTCGTCGGCACTCCGCTGGGCATCGCCGCAGCCTTTGAGAGTCCAGTCAGGTACATCGTGACGATGAGGACTGCGGCGATAATGAGGCCGGGAACGATTCCGGCGATGAGGACGTCTCCCACTCCGACATCAGCGGTGACCGCATAGAAGACCAAGATGATCGACGGCGGGATCATTGCGGCCAAAGTACCGACGACGGCCACCAGCCCCGAGGCGGTCTTCGGTGCGTAGCCTTCGTCGATCATCTTCACAGTTGAGGTCTGGCCCAATGTAGCCGCTGAGGCGGTGCTGGAGCCCGAGACGGCGGCGAAGATCGCTCCGGCTGCGACGGAAGCGACTCCCGTGCCGCCTTTGGCTCTGCCGACGATCACGCGTGCGGCGGTGAACAGGTTGTCTACGAGGCCGGATTTGAGGACCAGGTTCGCCATGAAGATGAAGAGGGGGGCGGCGGAGAGTGAGTAGCTCATCACCGACGAAGCTGGAGCGAACTGGGTGACCCCGCCGATGAGGTCGAATCCGCCAAGTGAGAGTAGGCCGACGACACCCGTGGCTAGAATCGCGAACGAGACGGGGACACCGATGATGATGAGGGCAAGGAGCAGGAGCAGAATCAGCGCGATGGTCATGGTCGTGACCCTCCGTCCGTCTCAGTGGTGGTTTGGGCTCTGACTTCTGTCTGCATCGTCGGTCGCGTCACCTCGGTGATCGGACCGCTCCAGTCGGCGCAGAGCTCACGAACGAAATCGATGAGAACGGTGATGATGAGGAGTGCGCTGCCGATCGGCACCAGTGACTTCCATAGTCCGTAATTGAATGGCAGCTCCGACCCGCCGACGGCCGGAGTCTCATTGAGGCCAAAGGACAGGCCTGCGGCGACCGCTCCGTTGAGCATGACCGGAAGGACCGCTGCGATGATCACCGCTTGGGAGAGTAGGAGTACGAGCTTCCTTGTTGATGCAGGAAGACGATCGTAGACCGAGGCCACGGCAACGTGGGCTGCAGTCCGGTAGGCGACTGTGACACCAAAAAATGTCAGGCCGACCATCAGATATTGCTCAGTGAAATTGACGTTCCACCCCAGCGGCTGATCGAAGAAATACCTCATGAAGACCTCGACGCCGGTCAGAACCGACATCACGACCAGGATCAGAGTTGAGATTGCGAAGGCTGCTATCGTGATCGACTGCTGGAGCCGCCGAACCGGAAAGGGGGCTTCACCTGTACGGTATCCGGGAAGCTGCGTCAAAGGACGGAATGCGGATTTGATATCGATCATGGTCGGATCCTCACTCGGCCGTGGGTTCGTCATTGTCGTACTTGGCGATCGCAGTCTCGTACTCGTCGACCACCTCGGCGGCGGGCAGCCCGCGCTTTTCGAGGTCATTGCTCCAGCCGTCGATGACGGGTTCGACCATCTTGTTCCACATCGGGCGCTCCTCATCAGTGACATCGTGGAACTCGACGCCCTCGCCCTTCATTTGTTTGAGGCCATCGGTCTGGGCCTTCTCGACCTGGCTTGCGGCGCCTACCTGGGCCTTTTCAGACGCCTGCGTGATGAAATCGCGCTGGCGGTCGTTGAGCTTGTCCCACGTCTCTGACGACACTGCGTAAGTGACGGTGAATGCGCCGAGGCGGGCGCCGTTGGTCGAATAGTCCAGCACTTCGCCAAGACGATAGGAAGCAACGCTGACTGGGCTGGCTAGGGTCCCGTCGACTGTGCCTCGCGAAATCGCTTCGTACATCTCTCCCAGGGGCATAGAGACGCCTGCTGCTCCGACGAAGTCGACTGCTCGGTCGGCAGCTCCGCCGGTACTTCGGATCGTGGCTCCGGTCAGGTCGTTGGGCCGGGTCACCTGCTTCTTTGCCGTCATCGCTTCATAGTGAGGAATAGAGGCTGCCCACAGGGCTCGGATTCCGCGTGGCTCCCATTCGCTGCGATAGAGGATGCCGTCATCGTCTAGGAGATCCATGATCGCCGATGCACCAGCGTTGGCGTTGCCCACATAGCCGGGGAGATCGCCGATGTTCGAAAGCTGCAATTCCGGGCCGACATAGGCCGGCGACACCGGGGCGATGTCGGCGACTCCGGAGCGGAGGATGCTCACCATGTCCTTCTGATCTCCGAGCTGTCCGCTCGCGTAGTACTCGAGGCCAATCCCGAGTTCCTTGGCCTCATTGGATTGGAGCGTCTCGACCATCTCGTTCGTTCCGCCCAGCGCGAGCGGGTGTGTCTGAGGGAACGAGTCCGCCATCACCAGGGTGACGTCGTCGGGGTTGGCCGCCTGCACGGCACATCCACTCAACAGGACTAGGGAAGTCAGTCCTGCGAGCAGAGTTCGACCTGGCTTGATTCGGGTCGCCCCGGGTTTGATCCAGGCAGGTCTGAAGGGATGGCGCATCATCGAGCTCCCGAAAAGTTGCGTACTTATGAATACCTCTATGTATATCCGTAGCTCGAACTCTATGGGAGAGCGTGGGGAGTGTCAACGGGAAGTGGCGATAACTATCTCCCAGGTACATTGACTCGGTGGATGCTGTTGCAGGGAATACAGAACGGGCGTCGGTGCTGATATGCACCGACGCCCGTTCTGTATTCCCTGGCCCCGACTCAGGAACCGTCGGTCGTCGAACCCTCGTTGTCGGTGTTGTGTCTGACAGCATCGACTGCGCGCTTCATCGCCGACTTCGTGTCAGCACGTGCGCTCTGCGCCGCCTTCGACACAGACTGCTGCTGAGACTGGGGCCCGGTGGCTCCGTGCAGCCCAGTGGTGTTCTTCGCATCCTCGGATGCGTTGGCCGCGAAGAGAGTGTTCCTGATCTCCTGCGTCATCTCGCCCAGGCCGCCCGGGTTTGAGGGCATGAACAGCACATTCGAGCGGCCCTCCTGGGCCACGTTCTGCATGGTGTCGAAGTACTGGGTCATCATGAGCAGCTGCTCGGCGGTTTTGTCGATGCCCACTTCCTGCAGCTTCGCGTACTGTTCGGCGATACCTTCGGCAATGGCCTTACGCTGAGCGGCCACGCCCACGCCGTGCAGTCGCATCGCTTCGGATTCGGCCTGAGCTTGGGTGACACGCTTGATCTTGTCGGCCTCGGCCAGGGACTGCGCGGCGACCTTATCGCGCTGTGCGGCATTGATCGAGTTCATGGAGTCGCGCACCTTCGAGTCCGGGGTGATGTCCGTGACCAGGGTGCTCACGATCTTGAACCCGTACCGGCGCATCGATTCCGAGAGTCGACGTTCGACGTTTTCAGCGATATCGTCCTTGGACTCAAACGCCGTGTCCAGGGTCAGTCCCGAAAGCGCAGAGCGCACGGTGTCGAAGACATAGGATCGGATCTGCTCCTCGGAGTTCGCGAGCTTGTAGTAGGCGTCGGTGACGTTGTCTTCCTCCACGACGTATTGAACGGCCACAGGAACGGTGACGAAGACGTTGTCGCTCGTCTTCGACTCGATGTTGACCTCAAGCTGCTGAACTCGCAGCGAGATCGGCTTGCTGGTGGTTTCGACGAGGGGCATCTTGAAGTTCAGGCCCGGCTTCGCAACCTTCTTGAATTTGCCGAATCGCTCGACGATGATGTTCTCCTGCGTCTTGACCGTGAAGAACAAGCTGGTCCTCAGCTTGCCGAACAGCAGTACGGCAAGAATGAGGACGATGACGATAACGACGATGACGCCGCCGGTGAGAATTTCCATGGCTCCTCCGAGCTTGGGTAGGTGCGGTGCTTCGGACAACATCTGTTGCTGACCACTCTAGTGACAACGGCGGGTGATGTGTAAGGGTTCTCAAAATCAATCGGTGGCGATACATCTGATGTCAGACGTATAATGGAGATCCGGTGCGAATCGATCTGTGGAGGGCGAGGATGGCGAAGACAACGACATCTGATCGGATCAAGGATCTCATCCTCTCCGATGGACTCAGGCCCGGCGATCTCCTGCCCACCGAAGGGGAACTGTGCGAGCGCCTCGGCGTCTCCCGATCGAATATCAGGGAAGCCATCCGCAAACTGTCGACGCTCGACATCGTCGACGTCCGGCACGGGCACGGAACCTACGTCGGTGAGATGTCCCTCGACGCGCTCGTCGAGGCACTGGTCTTCCGCGGTGTGCTCAGCCCCGGCGATGACCTGCGAGCACTGCGGGACGTCGTCGAAGTCCGCCGGGCCCTCGACTTCGGAATGTCCGAGGCGATCGTGAGAAGACTGCAGGGCACAACGAACCCTGAGCTCTCAGCGCTTGTCGACGACATGGTCGCCATGGCCAAGGAAGGGCGCTCGTTTCCCCAGCAGGATCGGGCCTTCCACACGGGGCTGTTGTCGGCCTTGGACAATTCTCTCGTCGGCCAGCTCGTCGCCGCCTTCTGGGACGTGCACACGGCAGTGCTTCCCCGGCTCAACGTCGCCGTGGCCGCCGATCTGGAACAGACCGCAAAAGCGCACGGTCAGATGCTCGAGGCGGCCGAAACCGGAGATGTCGACGCCTTCCACGCTGCGATCACGGTTCACTATGACCCGATTGCCCGAGCCCTCGACCGCGACGTCGATTGAGAGAAGAGAACTGATGGAAGTCATCATCGCCCCTGAACACGAGCTGTCCACGCTCGTCGCCGACGCCATCGAGCGTCTTGTTCGCGAGGAGCCCTCACCCGTGCTGGGTCTGGCAACCGGATCGAGTCCGCTCAGCGTCTACGACGAGCTGGTTGAACGCCACGAACAGGACGGACTCTCATTCGCCGAGGCCCGCGGCTTCATGCTCGACGAGTATGTGGGGCTGCCGGCCCCGCATCCGCAGTGCTACCGCAACGTCATCGACGCCGAGTTCGTCTCCCGCGTGGACTTCGCCGAAGGTGCGGTGCAGGGCCCGGACGGGACGGCTGAAGACCTCAGGGCCGCCTCGGCGGAGTATGACCATGCCATCGCCGAGGCTGGGGGAGTCGACCTGCAGATCCTCGGTATCGGCACCGACGGTCACCTCGCCTTCAACGAACCCGGATCGTCCCTGTCCTCACGGACGCGGGTGAAGACCTTGGCCCGTCAGACGCGGATCGACAATGCTCGCTTCTTCGATGATGATGTCGACGCAGTCCCGCAGCACTGTCTGACTCAGGGCCTGGGGACGATTCTCGAGGCCCGGCACCTCGTGCTCATCGCTACCGGGGGTCACAAGGCAGAGGCCGTGCACCAGATGGTCGAAGGTCCGATCTCATCGATGTGGCCGGCCACCGTGCTGCAGATGCATCCCCATGTCACGATCCTCGTCGACGACGAGGCCGCGTCACGACTGCAGTTGGGCGACTATTACCGACACACCTACGCGAGCAGACTCGACGGCCAGAGGCTCTGAGCTCAGGGCCTGCAGTCAGCGATGCTGGCAGGCGTCGACGAACCAAGACGTGATCGTCGACGGGTGGGTGATCGCCGTACCCACGACCACGGCTTCGGCACCGGCAGCCAAGGTCGCTGCCGCATCGGCCGGTGAATGGATACGACCCTCGGCGACAAGCATCGGTCCCAGATCTGCATCACAGATCTCACGCACAAGCTCAAGATCAGGACCGGTCGTCGGCGGACGCTCACCCGAGTATCCGGCCAGGGTGGTGCCGATGAAGTCAGCACCGGCGGCGGCCGCGGCACGTGCATCCTCGAGACTGCCGCAATCGGCCATGACCAGGACGTTCGTCTCCTCATGCAGACGTGTGATGGTCTGCGCCAGGCTCAGTCCGTCCGGGCGGGCCCGGCGAGTGCCATCGAGGGCGACCACATGAGCGCCGGCCAGAGCCACGGCGTGCGCGTGCTGGAAGGTCGGCGTGATGACGACGTCGGAGGAACCGTCCTTCCACAGGCCGATGATCGGCGTCTCCACAGCCGACCGGGTGGCCTGGATGTCGCTGATGCCTTGGATGCGCAGGGCAGCCGCACCGCCGCGCACAGCGGAGGCCGCGACCTGAGCCATGGTGCGAGGGTCCCGCATGGGTTCACCCGGGTAGGCCTGGGCTGAGACGATGAGACCTCCGCGGAGGGAATCGACGATCTGCTGTTTAGTGAACATCACTGGGGCTCCTCGCTGGTGGTCATCGTGGTTCCGTAGGTGACCCTGCTATGGGTGTCCCCGCCGGATCCGCGGCTGGTCGACCACAGGCTCGCCGCGCCGATGAGAGCGGCGTCCTGTCCCAATTGTCCCGGGCGGAGGGGCAGCCCGCGAACGGCGGGAATGAGTTCGGCAGCAAACGCCTCGCGCAGCGGGGTCCACCACAGTTCACCGGCTCCCGAAAGGCCGCCGCCGATGACGATGACCTCGGGAGACAGCACATTGGCCACACCGCCCAGCGCAGAACCCAAGGCTCGTCCCGCCTGCTCGAACACATCTTGCGCCGGTGCGTTCCCGGAACGAGCGAGTTCGGCCAGCTCACGTGTCGTGGTCACCCGTGGCCCACCCGGGGTTCGTTCGCCGACGGCTCGACGGTAAGCCGAGAGCACAGCCGGCCCGGAGGCGATGGCTTCAAGATGTCTCCGGCCGCCGCAGGGGCAGGGCAGTCCCTGCGCGGCGGCGACCGGAAGGTGACCGATGTGCCCAGCCGCGCAATGGCGGCCCGTAAGCAGACGGTTGTCCGTGATGAATCCGCCACCGATGCCCGTGCCTGCGGCCACAAGCAGCGAGCTTCGGGTTCCGCGAGCGGCTCCGGACAGGGCTTCACCGAGAGCATGAGCATGGACATCGTTGACGGCTCGCGTCTCGACCCCTAGACGCTCCGTGACCTCGGCCGTCAACGCTGTCCCCGCCCAACCAGTGAGGGAGTCCGTAGCCGAGACGACGGTTCCCGATGCGGGATCGATGACCCCGGCGGACCCGATGCCGACCTTCCAAGCGGGGGCGGGACCACCCGAAGTCGATACTTCGGTGTCGCGGATGACCCCGCGAACCACCTCGGCGATGGAGTCGAGGATGGCGCGGGCACCAGCGGCTGCAGGCGTCGGCACTTCCCGGAGATGGTCCAGGACGCCGTCGATGACGGAACCGGCACGGATCTTCGTGCCTCCGACATCGACGGCGACGATGGCAGTTGAGGTCACAGAAGCCCCTCGGCGGAGATGACCTCCCTGACGCGGTTGGTCTCCTCTGCATCAAGTGCGAGCATCGGCTCGGCCATGCGATTGGAGGCGATGACGCCCATGAGCGCCAGTGCCGTCTTGAATGCGCCGAGACCGGCGGCGCCGGGGGAGACGCGTCCAGGAGTGGGCGCGGCGGTGATCTGGAACAGTCGGGCCAGGCGGTCCTGCTCTGCTGCGACTGTCGTCCAGTCACCGGCTCGGGCGGCATCGAAGAGGCGAACGTATCCGGCCGGGTCAACATTGCCCAGTCCCGGAACGATGCCGGCGGCACCGCCGAGGAGCGCACCGTCGGCGACCACCTCGTGGCCGGTGAAGACCGCGAAGTCGGGCTGATCCTTGGTCTCGATGAGCAGGCGACGGAAGGATACGTCATCGGCCGAAGAGTCCTTGACTCCGGCCAGCACACCCTCACGGGCGAGGCGCACGGTGACCTCATGAGGCAACTTGGAATGGGTGCGCACCGGAATGTCATAGGCGAAGACCGGAACATCGACCCGTGCGGCGACCGTGCGGAAGTGCTGCTCGATCTCGCCCGCGTCCGAGAGCGCGTAGAAGGGAGTGGTGACGACTGCGGCGTCTCCGCCGATCGAGAGCAGTCGATCGGCCTCGTCGAGAACGCGGCCGGTCGTCTGTTCGCTGATGCCGACCAGAATCGGGACCCGGCCGTTGGCGGCTTCGAGCGCGGTGCGCAGCACCTGATCGCGTTCGCTCGCGGTGAGATAGGGGACCTCACCCGAGGAGCCGAGAACGAAGATGCCGTGGACCCCGCCGTGAACGAGATGATCGACGAGGGCCGAAGTGCCCGCGCGGTCCAGCTCTCCGCTTTCGGTGCGTGGAGTCAGCAGTGGGGGGATGATGCCGTGGAATTCACTCATTGGTCTGTCCTTGCTTGATGTTGTTGGTGTCCTCCGCCGAGGTTGTCGTCGGGGAGGTTGGGATGCGACGTGTGTACTGGTCACGTTTGCCGTAGATCGTCAGGGCGGTCACGTCGTGGTCGGCGTGACGGTTCTGGGACCCGGTGAACAGGGAGATGACGTAGCCGAAGACGACGGCGCCGACGAAGGCCACGGCCGAGACTGCGAAAGGTGTCAGACCGGCGACGTCCTGGACGTACCAGGCGACGGCGGCACCGAGCACCAGTCCGCTGAGCACTCCGGCGCTGTTGGCTCGTTTGGTGAAGATGCCGAGTGCGAAGACACCGGCGAGGGGAACCCCGAAGAGTCCGGTGATGGACAGGAAGAGGTCCCAGGTCTGGGCCTGGTCGGTCGCAGACAGGTAGAGGGCGACCCCGACCGAGATCGCTCCGACGATGACGATGACCAGTCGGGAGAAGCCGACGCCTGTACGTGCCGGGCCGTTCTTGGGCGGGAAGAATCGATCCCTGATGTCGACGGTGACGCAGGCGGAGATCGAATTCAGGCTCGACGAGATCGTCGACTGTGCGGCCGCGAAGATCGCGGCGATGAGCAGACCTGAGATGCCTGCCGGCAGCGCGGTGACGGCGAAGTAGGGCACCAGAGCCGAAGTGTTGAATCCCTCGGGCAGAGCCTCGGCGTGTTGGTAGTAGCTGTAGAGGACCGTGCCGATTCCGTAGAACAGAGGAATCGTCAGCAGGGCGAGGAATCCGTTGACGATCAGAGACCGAATCGTGCTCTTGGGAGAATCGGTCGTCTGATAGCGCTGCACCACATCCTGGCTGGCGGTGTACTGGTGGAGATTGTTGAACACGGAGCCGAGGAAGACGATCGGGATGGCAGCCGCCGCTCCGCCGAACTTCCAATTGTCGGCCGAGATGAACTTGTCGTCTGCTGCTGCGTCGGCGGCGACTGTGGCCAGACCCCCATCGAGGGCGGCGATGCCGAAGACGAGGATCACGGCTGCGCCGACGAGGAGAATGATGCCCTGAACTACGTCGGACCAGATGACGCCTTCGATACCGCCGAGGAAAGTGTAGACGACTGAGAGAACGCCGACCGCGGCGGCAACGAGCACAGGGCTGATATTGGTCACCGAGCTGATGGCCAGTGTCGGCAGATAGACGACGATGGCCACGCGTCCGATGTGGAAGAGCACGAAGAGGGCCGATCCGAGAACACGGATGGTGGGGCCGAAGCGTTCCTCGAGGTACTCATAGGCAGTGGTGACGTCGAGTTTGCGGAAGAAGGGGATGTAGAACAGGACGAGGAGCGGCACGATCGCGAAGATGGCGATATTGCCGGCCGCATAGGACCAGTCGGTGAGGAAGGCCTGCTCGGGCGTGGACATGTAGGTGATGGCCGACAGTGTCGTTGCATAGATGCTGAAGCCTGCCGCCCACGCCGGGATGCGGCCGTTGGCCTTGAAGAAGGAGTCGGTTCCGGCGCTCGCCTTGCGGGTGAACCAGACCGCGATTCCCAGCGTTGCCAGCAGATAGATGATGATCACGGCCCAATTCAGGCCGCCGAGTCCCGGAGCGTCCATGCTCCCTCCTCACGTGAGTCCGAACGGGACCGCGTCGATGCAGATCCCGATTGATACATAAGACGTCTGATGTCCTATGTTGCAAATCTACGCTGAATGTGGGCTTGCGCACAAGCCTTCGAGTACGAATGTGTCGTCGGTGCCTGAGCAACCCCTCAAGAACGATGCCGCAGGCGTGTGGGAAGATTGGAGGCGTGTCGAAAATTCTTGAGATCCTGGCCCCGGAGGGTCTGCCGCCACTGGCCGAACGCCCCGGTGTCTCTTTCATCATGCCGGTGCTCAACGAGGCCGAGCACATTGCCAAAGCGATCACCACGATCCTGGCCCAAGACTACGAGGGAGACAAGGAAATCGTCCTTGCCCTCGGGCCCTCGACCGATGACACGAACCGCATCATCGCGGACATGGCGGCCAACGATCCGAGGATCCAGACCGTTGACAATCCGCAGGCGGCTACGCCGATCGGCCTTAACCTGGCCATCGCCGCGACTCATCACCCGGTCATCATCCGCGTCGACGCACACTCCGGGCTGCGCACCGACTACACCAAGCAGGCCATCGACACCCTGCGCCAGACACAGGCCGCGAACTGCGGCGGGCTCATGCTCGCCCGCGGTCGCACCTCCTTTCAGAAGGCAGTGGCCCGGGCCTACATGTCACCCGTCGGCCTCGGCGGTCCCGCCTACCATTCCGGGGACGAAGCGGGCGAGGCCGAGTCGGCCTACCTCGGTGTCTACCGTCGTGAGGTCTTCGACCACCTCGGCGGGTTCGATGAAGGCATCAAACGCGGACAGGACTGGGAGCTCAACCTGCGCATCCGCACCGCAGGTGGGCGCATCTGGTTCAACCCGAACATGGAGGTCACCTATTGGCCGCGGGATTCCTGGTCGAAGATCTCCCAGCAGTTCTGGGCCACCGGCATCTGGCGCGCTGAACTCATCCGTCGCTACGGATCGGCCAACTCGCTGCGCTACTTCGCGCCACCAATACTGGTCCTCGGGATGGCCGCCAGTGTCATCGAAGCCCTCCTGCAGCTCACGGGGCGCACGAAGACGTGGCCGAAATTCCTGCGCCGCTTCACCTCTCTGGTTCACGTGCCCAGCCTGGGATACGTGTCGGCAATCCTCGCGACCGCCTCGGCGGCCAAGGACTGCGGACGACGCGAACGCGCCTGGTTCGGTCTCATCCTGCCCACCATGCATCTGTGCTGGGGTGCCGGGTTCCTGCGGGGCCTGGTCACCGGCGCTGGATCGACGAAAGACGGCAGTCGTTGAGCAAGAAGAATCGTCGGTACGGTCGCAGCGAACGTGAACAGAACACTCGCGCACAGGCAGGCAGCGGACAGCCTGCCGAAGAGTCGTTCGAGACCGGACGTGCTCCGGTGCCCGAGCGTCCGGCGCCGAAGAAGTTCTACGCACCGCTGTGGGCCGGCATCATCGTCGTCATCGCGGTCGTCGCCGTCCTCGGGTTCAATATGTTCAGCAGCAAGGATCACCTGACCGTGGACTCGCTCAACAAGCCCGTGGTCGCCGCTCTCGACGGCGGTTCCGAAGTCTACCCGGCGAACTCCAAATTCGCCTTCACAGAGAACGCGAAGTTCGGTTACCTGCCCGCACCGACCCTGTCGGAACTGGGCGATGGCACCATCGTCGCCGCGGATCCGAAGTCCGCGCCCAAGGCGATGGAGCTCAAGGACGACCTGGCCTCGCTGGATCGTGATTCGTTCCTGGGCCAGGACATCAAGCCTCCGCGCAAGAACACCGCACCGGGTGAGCCCATCACCTGGGACCAGATGGTCGATGAGATGGCGGGAGCCACCGTGCTCATGCCCCTGATCGAATCACCCGAGGTAGCAACCCCAGTGCTGAAGAAGATCGCCGAGGCGGACATCGCAGATTCGACCATCGTGCGCACCGATGATGCCGAGGTCGCCAAGGCCGCATCCGACGCCGAGGTGGCGGTGATGTTCACCGGTGATCCGACGGCATCCGCGCCGGAGTCCTTGTCCTCTTCGGGATATTCGATGATTGCCGTGGACGCGGCGTCGGCGGTGAAATGGACCGGGTCGGATCTCCAGGTCTGGGCCACCGGAGTCAAGGACGAGAAGCAGCTGAAGGAACTTGCCGATGCTGGAATCTTCGGAGCCCTGAGTACCAACCCGTACTCCATCCAGCCCTCAGAAGTGAAGTCCAACTGAAACCCTGCACTAAATCAATGATTAGGAGATGACATGACACAGCCCATCGGCAACCCATCGCACATCGGGAACCTCGACGCCGCGCAGCTGGGCCCTCAGCCGACCTACCTGCCCGATGACCATGCGGACGTTGAAGCCAAGAAGCGCCTCGACGCCGGCGAAGAGCCCATCGACATCGTCGCCAGCCTGCCCGCCTCATCCCTGGCCTGGGCGATCCTGGCCGATGAAGCACACAGCGAGGGCCGCCTCGTCGACTCCTACGCCTATGCTCGCGTCGGCTACCACCGTGGCCTCGATTCGCTGCGTGCCGCCGGATGGCGCGGAGCCGGTCCGATCCCGTGGAAGCATGAGATCAACCGCGGATTCTTGCGCGCGCTCAACGCTCTGGGCCGTGCCGCCGGAGCGATCGGCGAGGGTGAAGAGGCTGCTCGGATCGAAGAGTTCCTGCGCTCGTCCGACCCAGCTGCCATCGATGCGATTGCGGCAGGGGAGTAAGCGGCTCCTCAGTAGAAGAACTTTTTATCGCGGGAGGTCGTCTCCATGCCGTCTTGGGAGCCATTGTCACGCCAGCTCCTGCAGGTAGGTGCTGAAGCCGCCTGCGGCTCGTCCTTCCAACCTAGCTGAGGTGAGGACCCGGCAGGTGTCGGTGCGCAGCACCCGGCCGCCGGCCTCGAGAACCGCAGCCACCAAGGCCGCGTCCTCACCGCATGGCAGGGGCGGAATTCCGTCGACGAGTTCGAAGTAGGTTCCGCGGACACCAAGGTTGGCCCCGAAGACGAATGGGTGGCCCTCGCCCAGTTCATGTGCCGCATGCCATTTGGCAAGGAGCTCGGACGACCCGGTCTCGGGCCGTGGAGCAACCGTGCCCACGATGCAGTCGACACCGAGCTCGGCATTACGGAGCTGGGAGGCGATCCAATGTTCGGGCACGCGGCTGTCGGCGTCGGTGAACGCGAGCCACATCGCATCAAGCACCTGCTGGGTGTGAATGCCTCTTTGTCCGATGAAGTACTCGGCGGCGGCATTGCGAGCGATCCCCACATTGTTGAATGACACAGTGACCACCTCGAGAATCGGATTCCGAGACGCGAAGTCCGTGACCAGGTCGAGCGTATTGTCCGTGCACGCATCGGCCACGACGATCACCCGGATGTGCACGACTGCGGAGGTGCGACGCGCATACGCCACCGAGGCCATCACCGATTCGAGGCAGCCTTCGATCTCATCTTCCTCATTGTGCGCCGGGAGGATGACCGCAAAGACATCAATCATCGGTGTCGCCCCGGGCAGCTGCTTCAGGAGAGTTCGGGGACTTCGTCACAGTGAGGATGTCGAGACGATACTTCGCATCGGCATGGAACTCGAGCCTGTGATGAGGCCAGAAGTGCAGGCAGCTGTCGTGGACCTCATCGGCGCTCAAGGGCCAATCGCGGATCTCGCCCTTCCAATGGCAGAGCACCAACACAAATCTGTGAGTCGTGGACTCATCGATGCGCTGCAGAGTCTGATGCAACTGGGTTCGAGACAGGTAGAAGCCCGTTTCGGACAGGACAACACAGTCGAAGAGCCCCTCGGGCCATTCGAAGGGGACCGTGGCGCGACTGTAACTGACTCGGGAGTTGTCCAGGCGGTGTCCTTCGGCGATAGTCAGAGCCTGGCTGCTGGCATCGACAGCGGTCACGCGTTCACTCACCCCAGCGAGTTCTTCGCTGAGGACCCCAATGGAGCAGCCGATTTCCAGCGTATGGGCAAACGAGGTCTGCGGAAGGTGAGCGAGCAGAGTCGCGCGTTTGGAGATCTCGTATGCGGAATTGCGCACGGCCCAGGGATCACTGCGATCAATGTGGACGCCATCGAAGACCCGTGAGGCTGTGTGCGCGTCATTGACACCCGCCTCGGCGGCTGTCTCTGACTTGTCGGCGCCGAAGTCCGTGACCTTGAAGGTGTCGCCGCCTCGGTTGAAGTGCTCCAACCGTGCCCGACTGAGGATCGCCTCATCGCCGGTCTGATCGGACAGGGGCAGAGTCTGCGAGGGGTAGCATTCGAAGACCCCCTGCCTGTCCAGGTCCTGAGGATCGGGTAGGAAGCGCCACGATCGCCACTGTGAGTCTTCGGGGGTGGCCCAGTGCCAATACCAGATGGGATACTCGAGCACCGTTGCCCTACTTCGCCGTCCCACAGCCAGAGCGGCCTGACCAAGTGCCTCATGATCGGCGTGCCCATCACGGCTGTATGGGGCAACGATGGAGACTGGCCCCGGAGCTGCACAGAGCTCCGACACTATTTCCTGCAGTATCTGGTCGCTGTGCTCGGCCAAGCTTCCGTCGTCGAATTCGAGGAATCTGCTCGTCACTGACGGGCCCAGCGTGCTCAGCGCAGCATCGAATTCCTGCAGGCGAACCTGTTTGAGGCGGCCTCGAGTGTGCGTGGTCGAATGAGGGTGGGAATTCTCCCCGGCTGTGAACAGAAGCACCGTCACATCGGCGTCACACGCCCGAGCGTGAGACAGCAGCGAGGCGGCGCCGAATGCTTCGTCATCGGGGTGTGCCGCGAGCACCAGGACGGAACCACCCTCAGCACAGACGTCGTCGGTCAGGAGGGGAAGGTCGAGGGCTCCGGCCTGGACCCACGCCTCTTCGCTGGTGCTCTCATCCAGGTGACTGAAGCTCATTGTGATGTGAAATTCTTCACGAGCGCTTCACCCAGGGACGCCTCGTCGCGGGGCCCGTGGTGTTGACTGAGGTAGACGGTGAGGTCCGCGTCGGCCTTCGCGAAGGCACTGTCGCCGGTGAGTGCGGCGGGCCCCGCGAGCTCTCGGCTCAAAAGCTGAATCTGCTGGGCACCGCGATAGACGATGTTGCGCACCCGCAGGGCTAACGACCAGGCATCATCGCGTGAGAATTCCTCGTCACCGTCTGCGGCCTCGGCCGCCTGAGCGAGTACCGCGCGGGCGGCGAAGATCTCCGCATCGAGCTGTCCCAGGCACAGGTCTCCCATCGGTGCGGGGGCGGGGCGCGCGAAATGTCGGCGGGCCGCATTCTGCGCCAGGCCCAGGGCACCACCGAACCAGCAGGCGGCGACCCTGATCCCGCCCCAGGCGAACGAGGGACGGTCGAGATACCAGCCGGGCGGACCGACCGCCTCGGCGGGAGCCTGGTCGAAAGTCACAGAGCCGCTGGGGATCTCGCGGAGGCCAAGGCTTGGCCATGCGGTTTTGTCGGGATGGACGCGCGGACCATCCATGCCCACCGCCACGGCCTGCCCGTGTCCGTTGCGATGGGCGATGACGATGGCATGACTCAACTCTGATGCCAAGGAACACCACGCCTTCTCTCCGGTGATGACGGTGCTGCCATCCGCCTCGGCGACAGTGACGACCTTTCCAGGGACTTTCGCAGCATAGACACCCCATGAGGTCTGGTCTCCGGGTGGCTCAAAACCCGCCTCGGCGATGATGCCGAGGGCATCGATATGGGGCTCGAGCATGCGGGCGACGGCCACATCGATCGACGCGACCATCGACAGAGCCTCCCACTGGTGCAGTTGGGACGAGGTGCCGGTGAGGTCCAAATGGTTCTGAAGTGAGGTGATCTTCCTCGGTGGGGCAGTGCCGTCAGTGACCAGCTGAATCAGGGCCTCACGTTGGGAGGACGCTCGCGGGAGCTCGAGCCAGGGGGTCAGTGGAGAGGAGAAGACACCTGAGTCGGAACTAGTGGAGTCTCTGCTCATGTCGTTTCCTTCGGGGTAATTGGTGCCTGGACGGAATAGAGCGGGGCGCTAGGAGTCCATTGCGGTGCGGAGGCGTTCGATGAGGTCGTCGAGTCCGTCGTCGAACTCTCGGGCGGAATGGTTCTCAGCGAGTTTGCTCTGCAGTCGTTGCACCGTCGGATAGTCACCAAGATTCTCGTTGTCCTGCTCGTCGTTGCTGTTCTCCGCTATCGGAACTGGACTGACGCCGAGGGCCGATACTTGGAGCAGAAGATCGCCGAGTAGGAAGCTGGTGAAGGCCTTGTAGGCGCTGACGGCACGGTCGTCGGAGAATCCGTACCCCGCGAGTGAAGTGAGGAAATAGTCGACCCAGCGGATGCTGCGCAAGGGTGGTCGCAGCCACGGGGCATCTGGCGGTTGGGTGATCATCAGGGGAAACATCTTCGGATGGGTCAGCGCGAGCTTGCGCATCGCATTCGCAACGTATTGAAAATAGCCCTCCCAGGACGAAGGCTTCTCCTGCATCAGATCGTCATTGAAGAGATCGTCGATGAGTTCACCGACGGCCGCAGAGATGAGTTCCTCGCGCCCGGGAACATGTCGGTACAGGGCCATGGCCTCGACGCCGAGTGCGGCACCCAGCCGTCTCATGGTGAGGGCTTGGACTCCGTTGTCGTCTATGAAGGTGATTGCAGCCTGAACGACATCGGTGCGACTCAGACGCCGGCGAATCATGGAATCTCCTCACATCGGTGAATCGGCGGACATCCGTGAACGGGCCCGGCCCGCATTCATCTTAGCGGTCCTGTGGTCATCGGAGACGACTCTGCGCCCCGAACTCAGGTGAGCTCGGGGCGCAGAGTGCACTGGGGATGTGCAGGTATCGAAGGGATCGATCCTCAGGCCTTGGCGGCCCGACTGCGGCCGGTGATGAGTCCCCAGACGATGAGGACGATCAGCGAACCGCCGATGGCGCACAGCCAAGTGGAGATATCGAAGAACGAGCTGACTCCCGCGCCGAACACGGCACTGCCGATCCAGCCGCCCAGAAGTGCGCCGATGACGCCCAGGATGAGGGTGGCGATCCAGCCGCCGCCCTGACGTCCCGGCAGGATCAGCTTTGCGATAGCCCCGGCGATGAGGCCGAGGACGAGGTAAGCGATGAAGCCCATGGGTAGTTTCCTTTGATAGTGCGAGGAAGCGCGAGGCCTCTCGATGTTTACACTGTAATCAATGTTTACAGTGTAAGCAACATATCAGAAGGAATTGAGTATTGGGCAATGAAGTCAGTGGTCAATGTTCAATGGTGATGTGCCTGGCGCTTGCTTTCTGCGGCAGGCGAAGCAGTGAGTGACGCGGCCGGTTGCAGTCCGCGGCTGAGGGTGCGGTCCGTGCCTCAGGCCGAGACGACCGCAGTCCCACCCTCGATGTTCTGGGCGGTGAAAACCGCGTCGAGCAGTCCGGGGAAGCGGGCGTCGAGGTCGTCCTTGCGCAGCGAGTTCATGATCGACGTGCCCTGGTACTCCTGGCGAATCACGCCAGCCTCGCGCAAAGTTCTGAAGTGATAGGTCGACGTCGACTTAGATACCGGCAGCTCGAACGTAGCGCAGGCGTGATCGTCGTCGGTGGTGTTCAGGCGGCAGGCGATGTGTCTGCGAATCGGGTCGGCGAGCGCGGCGAGCACGGTGTCGAGCCGCATCTCATCCCGGTCGGGATGTTCAAGAGTTCTCATGTGCTGCCTCCTCGTCTGAACATCTCGGTGATCTTCCTGTCACATTGTTTCACTGTCCTTTGATTGTACGGCTTTCTTGGTAGTACGGTAAACATCGAAGTACGAAGAAGGTCGTACTTCATCTCGAGTCTGTAGCTCACGATTCGAGCCCACTGCCGATGATCAAGAGGTCATATGTCCCACTTGCTGTTCGAACCGCTCACCCTGCGCGGCCTGACTTTCCGCAACCGTGCCTGGGTACCGCCCATGTGCCAATACTCGGTGGAGACCCTCGACGGGGTTGCCGCTCCGTGGCATGTTGTCCACTACGGTTCACTGGCCCGAGGTGGAGCCGGTGCGATCATCGTCGAAGCCACAGGTGTCACCCCAGAGGCGCGGATCTCCGCGAAGGATCTGGGTCTGTGGAACGACGAGCAGCGCGACGCACTGGTCCCAGTCGTCGACTTCATGCACTCACAGGGTGCTGCCGCAGGAATCCAGCTGGCCCACGCGGGCCGCAAGGCCTCGACCTACCCGGAATGGGGCACCGAGGGTGAAGGCAGCCTGCCGGAGAACGAAGGCGGATGGCAGACGATCGCCCCCTCGCCCGAGGCCTTCCCCGGTCTGGACACCCCACGTGAACTCACGGAAGCAGAGATCGCCGATATCGTCGCCGCCTTCGCAGCCTCGGCTCGCAGGTCGATGGACGCCGGCTTCGACTTCGTCGAGATCCACGGCGCCCACGGCTACCTGCTCCACGAGTTCCTCTCCCCACTGTCCAATACCCGCACTGACTCGTACGGCGGCAGCCCGGAGAACCGGGCCCGGTTCCTCCTAGAGGTCGTCGATGCCACCCGCGCCGAGGTGGGCGAGGACGTTCCCGTGCTCGTGCGTCTGTCCGCGACGGACTGGACAGAGGGTGGACTGAGCCTCGATGACACGGCACAGCTGTCCGGTTGGCTGAAGGACCACGGAGTCGACCTCGTCGATGTCTCCACCGGCGGCAACGTCATGGCCAAGATTCCGGTCGGGCCCGGCTACCAGACGACCTTCGCCGATGGAATCCGCAAGCAGGCGGACATCCCCACTGCGGCGGTCGGGCTGATCACCGAGCCTTTCCAGGCCGAGCACATCCTTGCGACCGAGCAGGCCGATGTCGTTCTCCTTGGGCGCGAATCACTGCGCGACCCGAACTTCCCGATTCGGGCCGCAGACGCTCTGCACCACGAGATCGACTACAAGCCGTCCCAGTACCACCGCGCATACAAATAGGCCGCAGGCTTACAGTCGGGTCGGCGCCGAGCTAGGTCGTTCGGATCCGAGCCAGCCCGGTCTGTGTCCGTCGCCGGGCATCGGTATCGGTAGGTTCGCGTTCCCACCTTCACCGATGCTTCCGGCCCGGGCTAGTGCTTGATCCAGTTGAAGCTCGTTTGGCTTGTTCTTCCAGTAGGCAATCTGCTTTTTGATGATCGGCTTTCGACGCGAGCGCGGCAGCGTGAACATGGTAGTCGTTCTCATCAATGCCGCTGAATAGTGAGTCACTGGGAAAGCTGTCCATGACTTCATCGATGTTTCCACGCATCAGCTCTAGGCGGCGACGCGTTATGTGTCCTGGAGCTCTCGGCGTCCCTTTGCGCATGTTTGCAAGAACCTCGGCAAACACATCCTCTGTCGTGTGGAGCTGAAACATGCCGTCATTGGCCATGCGCATCAAGAAGAGCCAGTCCATCTGCGTCTTGCTGAATAAGACGTTGGCGTCGACGAATACTCGTTGCGTCATGACATCAATGTACCTGACTACAGGTGCGGCAGGTGGTGGTAGAGAACGCACCCGTCACATCTGATGACGAGCATCAGTTGTCGAGGAAGTCCTCGTTTTCCGAGTCGAGACTGCGCAGCTCGTCGAATGCGACACGACGCTCCTCGGCGCGCTGTTTTTGCACCCTCAGAACTTCCTCACGTTTGAAGCGAGAGTGAGTACCGACCGTAAATGAATCTATCTTCTTGTCGTTGGCCCATTTCATAAGAGTTGGCCGGGATATGCCCAGCATGTCAGCGGCCACCGTGCTTGTGAGCTCATCCGGGACGCGGCCGATGGAAACCTCACCATGCTGCGCAACGGATGCCAGTGCTTTGAGCAGCATCTCCTGAACATCTTGGGGTAGTTCAACTTCTGTGCCATCGGCCATCTTCATGGCAAGGGTGGATCCACTGGGCGCAGGTGTCTCCTGTGCATCGCGGATCGTCCGCTCGCTGATGGTGACCCGATCGTTTGCCCGTTGTAGGGCGCTCATGGTGCCGCCTCTCTTGTCTGGGCTGAGAACCTCTACACAGAATAGCGGTGTTGCACTTATAAGTGCAACTATGTCGCGAGTCGATCCGCTTCGTGTCGGGGCCACCGGTCACCCCAGTCCGCCGATCCACAGCCCCAATCCTGCCGCTGCGGTTGCCAACACCAGGGTGCCGAGGCAGTTGAATAGGCTGAACGCCCACCTGCGCTCCTGGATGAGGCGAATGGTCTCGAAGCTGGCGGTCGAGAAGGTCGTGTACCCGCCGAGGAATCCCGTGCCGATGACCAGATGCCACGACTCAGGAAGGATCTGATCACTGGCCAGCCCGGTGAGCAGACCCAGCACCAGTGAGCCGCTGACATTGATGACGATCGTGCCCCACGGGATGCCGCTGCTCACGCGGGACTTGATGATCCCGTCGAGCAGCATCCTCGCCGCGGCGCCGATGCCCCCGGCCAGGGCGAGGGCGATGAAGATCAGCGGCGTCATTTCGCACCTCGATTGTGCGCGACTGTTGCCGTGGCGATGCCAGCCCACGTGGCCAGGCCGCCGACGAGCACCGTGCCCAGGCCGTAGGTGATCCCGGCACCGACATCCCCCTCGCCGAGGAGGCTCGCCATATCCGTAGCCAGCGCGCTGTAGGTGGTGAAGCCACCCATGAACCCGGTTCCGACCAGGATCCGCAGCCGACGTCTGCGCCCCTCATCGGGACCCATTCGAGCCAGGGCATCGAGAAGCAGCCCCAGTAGGAAGGCGCCGAGGATGTTGACGGCGAAGATCGCCCACGGAATGCCGTCGGCAGAGGGGAATGCAAGTGTGATGGCCTCGCGGGCAGCAGTGCCGAACGTGCCGCCGATGAGCGCCAATCCCAGATAGGGCAGGCGCAGGTGGACGGGGCGGCTCACTTTCCGGTCCCCGCTTCCGCCTCGCCCGTCGTCCCGATTGCAACGGGCTCTGACCGCAGCGGCACGACAACGACCGGGCGGATCTGGTGGTGGGCGAGCTGGATGGCAACCGAGCCGTTGAAGAATTCATGCAGTGAGCCCTTGATCCCGGTCCGACGCACGCCGACGATGATCATCTGAGCTTCAATCGCCTCGGCGAGGCGGGACAGTTCGTGCGCAGGAGCCCCGGCCAGGGCTCGAGTCGACCATTCGACCGCTGAGCTGTCCAAGGTGGAGGCGATGCGGGTGTGCAGTTCGGGAGCGAACTCGGCACTCGCCTCGGCGGTGGTGTCCGGGTCGATGGGCATCGAGAGGATCGATCCATCGGATTGGACATCGACGGTGTAGCGAGAGTCGTCGACATGGGCGCAGATGAGCTCGGCATCGAACTTCTGCGCGTAGGTCGCCGCTGTTGTGAGCACCTCGGCGGGCTGATCGACAACCACGCCGACGACGATACGGGCGTGCGGCGACGACTTCGGGGGAGTGGGGGCGTTGCTCATGGTCTCTCCTACCTTCTGGGCACGCTGACGCCGGTCGAGGTAGGGACTGTTGTCGGAGAACCGAGGTTGGGTACGGCGAGCCCCACCGCCGTGACGCGCAGGCGTCTTCTTCATTCTGCCACAGTCGCTCATCATGCTCGACGGTGTTCGACACCGGCTTCACAACCCGGTTCCAGCGGGCCGGGCGGTTGCTCGCTGGCTTAGAGTTGGGTGCATGGAATCCCCGATCCAGCAGTATCTGGAGGAGCTGCTCAACGAGGTCAGCGGCAACCTCATGGGCACGCCCTATTCGATCCATCCCGCGGGAGGTGCGCCGGACCCGCAGGACTTCGGCATCTGCCTGGCCACTGTCGACGGGCATGTGTACTCGGTCGGCGCCTCGGACAAGAGCTTCTCGATCCAATCGATCTCCAAACCGTTCAGCTATGGGCTGGCGCTGGCCGACCATGGAATCGACGCTGTCGATGAGAAGGTCGACGTCGAGCCCTCCGGGGACCCCTTCAACGAGATCTCGCTGGCGCCGGGAACAGGACGGCCCGCGAACGCGATGATCAATGCCGGAGCACTGGCGGTGGTATCTATGATCAAAGGCAGCGGCGGAAAGTCCGCTCCGCGGCGCATTATGGACCTCTACTCCAAATGTGCCGGTCGACGACTCTCCGGCAGCAAAGCGGTCTTCGACGTTGAGATGCGCAACAGCGACCGCAACCATTCGCTGGCCTACCTGCTGAGCTCGTTTGGGATCATTGACGACAACCCGACGCGGGCACTGGAGAACTATCTGCGTCAGTGCTCGGCCCAAGTCACCTGCCGGGATCTCGCAATGATGGCGGCGACTCTGGCCAATGGCGGGACTAACCCGAGCACCGGTGAGACTGCACTCGAGATCGAACAGGTCGAGCGAGTGCTGTCGGTGATGATGACCTCGGGAATGTACGACGATGCCGGTTCTTGGGTCAGCAGCGTGGGCATGCCGGCGAAATCGGGAGTCGGCGGTGGAACGCTCGCTGTTCTGCCGGGGCAGGCGGGACTGGCCGTCTTCTCACCACCGCTCGACGAGCACGGCAGCAGCGTGCGTGGATCCGAAACGTGCCGCAGGTTCTCCACCGACATGGAGATGCACTTCGTGCGTGCCGCTACCGGCGGCAACTCGACGGTGAGGCCCGGAGTGGGAATCACCCAGCTGCCCTCGCGGATACGTCGCACCGAGGAGCAGGCCGAGATACTCGAGCACTTCAATGAGAGGTGCCAGATCATCGAGGTCACTGGAGACCTGGCCTTCGCGGGCACCGAATCACTGGTCCGTGCCGTCAGCGATCTGGACGACGAGGTGACACTCGTGGTTCTCGATATGCAGCAGGTCAACGAGTGCAGCTCTCTGGCCGTGCGGATGCTCGAGACCCTTGAACATCGACTGACCGCCGACAACCGTCAGCTGGTGCTGATCGAGCGCCAAGGTCTCCTCGACAACACGCAGCTGTCCGCCGGACCCGGAGTACCGACCTTCCTGAGCCGAGGTGGCGCGGTGGAATACTGCGAGAATCGGCTGCTTGCCGCCTTGGGCACTGACATCGGCGAGCCGAACCGAGTGCAGGCCCCGGACAGTCCCGCGCTCGCCCCACTGGATGAGGAGCAGCGTGCCCGGTTGCTCAGTTATATGGAACCCCGCACTCACGATGACGGTGACATCATCCGCCGCGTCGGACAGCGATTCGGCGGCGTCCATTTCATCGTCTCCGGGCAGGTCAACACCATCGCAGCCGACCCCCAGGGTGGCCGGGTCCGGCTGAACACGCTGAGTGCTGGTATGACCTTCGGTGAACTGGCTCTGGGCAGTGATGATCGACAGGAGACTACCGAGAAGGCCGTCGGTGCCGTCGAACTCATGGTTCTCACCCCCGAAGCGATCGAAGAGCTTGAGGCCGACGATCCGCAGTTGGCCCTGCTGCTGTGGCGAGCGCTCACTCGCGATGCGTATCTGCTGGTGGACCGCTATCTGCGCGAAACCGCCGTGCGCCTGAATTACTGACACGGTCACAGCAGGAGCGGCGACAAGCCTGGGAATTATGTCGAACTCCGCTGGGAAGTTCGTCAACTACACTGGAATTTTGCAAAGCTGTGTGAATCGCGAGATACATCGTCGATGAGGAAGGTGGCCCATGGGGTTCTTGGAATTCCTCGTCAAGCGTGCCGACGACATGCTCGAGCTCGGAATCGCCCATGCCGTGGTCGTCGGTGCAGCGGTGATCATCGCCACCGTTCTCGGTGTGGCCCTCGGTGTGCTGACATATCGGCATGAGCGGGCCCGCGATCTGACCCTGGCACTGACCGGATCGTTCCTCACCATCCCGTCGTTCGCGCTCTTCATTCTGCTGCTGAGCCCACTCGGGCTGGGGTGGCGGCCTGTCCTTCTGGCGCTTGTCCTCTACGGGCTGCTGCCCGTGGTACGCAATACCATTACCGGATTGCGCGGGGTCGACCCCGCGATCATCGAATCGGCCAAAGGCATGGGGCTCAACCGCCGCCAACGTCTGCTGCGCATCGAGCTGCCACTGGCCTGGCCGGTCATCATCACCGGAGTCAGGGTGACCACACTGGTACTGCTCGGCATTGCCGCCATCGGTGCGATCGTCAATGGTCCTGGGTACGGTGAGCTGATCTTCACCGGTCTGGCTCGAGTCGGAACGCCGGTCGCGGTCAATCTGGTGCTGTCCGGAGCCGTCGGTGTGATGATCCTGGCGGTTCTGTTCGATCTCATCTTCTACGCCGTTCAAAGACTGACCACTTCGCGAGGTATCCGATGACCCAGACCACGAACTCCACTCCATCCGTATCGGGCTCAGATCCCAGCGTCATGATCCGTCTCGAGGGGCTGACCAAGCGCTTCCCCGGGCAGAAGGTCAATGCCGTCGACGAACTCACGATGGACATCCACGAAGGTGAGATCGTCGTCCTCGTCGGCCCGTCAGGCTGCGGCAAGACCACCACGATGAAGATGATCAACCGGATCATCGAACCTTCGTCGGGCCGCATCATCCTCAAGGGTCAGGACGTCACGACGACCAACGCTGATGACCTGCGTCGGCGAATAGGCTATGTCATCCAGCAGGTCGGCCTGTTCCCGCACATGACTATCGGTCAGAACATCGCCACCGTTCCCAGACTGATCGGTTGGAGTGCTGAACGCGTCCGCAATCGTGTCGACGAGCTGATGACGATGGTGAACATGGACCCGGATGAGTACCGCGACCGCTATCCCAAACAGCTCTCCGGTGGGCAACAACAGCGCATCGGCGTTGCTCGTGCACTCGGCGGAGATCCGTCCGTGATGCTGATGGACGAGCCTTTCGGTGCGATTGACCCGATCACCCGCGACCGGTTGCAGAACGAGTTCCTGCGTCTGCAGTCCGAAGTCCGCAAGACGATCGTGTTCGTCACCCACGACATCGATGAGGCGATCAAGATGGGAGATCGGATCGCGATCCTGCAGGAAGGATCTCGGATCGCCCAGTACGATACCCCGGAGCGAATCCTCACAGCACCGGCGAACGACTTCGTCAAGGACTTCATCGGCTCCGGTGCCTCGCTGAAGCGGCTCAACCTCTCCCGGGTCAGCGACATCGAACTCAGCACCTGGCCGACAGTGACCAACGAGGACTCCCACGAGCGGGCCCACGAACTGCTCGCTGCCTCCGACCACAGCGCCGTTCTCGTCCTCGACGATGAGGGCCGACCCGTGCGGTGGGCCGGGGCGGACGATCTCCGCAGAGGCTCCGGGAAACGACTCGACCAGGTCGGCTCTGTGCCGCAGGCCGTGATCGAACCGCGAGCCACTCTCAGCGACGCCCTCAATGAACTGGTCACCGCCCGGTACGCCGTGACGGTGGTCGTGGATGAACGCGGTCGTTACCAGGGTGTGGTCGACATCGACCAGATCAATGAGACGATCCGCACCATGCGGAGCTCTGCCGTCGCCGAGGCGCGCACCGAGTTCGCATCGGAGGGTGCCGATCCAGCACAGGGATCATCATGAGCGCCCCATCGTCTGAGCCTCGGACCGATTCCGGAGTGGTCGCTCAGACCCCGTCGGCCGCCCACCGACGGACCCTGATGGGCTACCTCACCCTCCCGGCGATCCTCGGCCTCGTCTGCCTCGGCCTGTTCATCTACGTGCAGAGCCGGGACCTCGACTCGATCGAGCAGCGTTCCCTCAATGTCGGTTCCATCACCGAGGCGCTGCAGGAGCATATCGTGCTCACCGCGGTGTCCACGCTCGTCACGCTGATCATCGCCGTGCCGCTGGGCGTGCTGCTGACACGACCACTGACCCGACGGGTCCGCCCATTCATCATCGGTGTGCTGACGATCCTGCAGGCTGTTCCCACCATCGCCATCCTGGTGCTGCTGGCTGTGGCCTTCCTCTTCCTCGGGTTCCAGGCCGCCATCGTCGGTCTCGTGCTCTATGCGATCATCCCGGTGCTGCTCAACACCATGGTCGGCCTCGAACAGGTCGACGCGAATGTGTTGGAAGCCGGGCGCGGGATGGGGCTGTCGAAGATGCAGGTGCTGCGTCGACTCGAACTGCCTCTGGCGGTGCCGGTCATCTTGGCCGGCGTGCGCACAGCGCTGGTGATCAACGTCGGCACAGCCACACTGGTGACCTATATCAACGCTGGTGGCTTAGGCGACATCATCGTCGCCGGACTGTCCACCAACCGCGTTCTCGTGCAGATCGTCGGTGCTGCCCTCACCGCAGTGCTCGCGCTGCTCATCGACTACATCGCCGGCATCGCGGAAGATTTCCTGCGTCCCAAAGGTTTATGAGGAAGCGACGACTTGCTCTGCGGCGATATTCGAAGAAGATCATCTAGAGAGGGAAACTCATGTCCAGGAAATCGATACTCAGCACCCTGATCGGCGCCACCGCCGTAGCCACACTTATGCTCAGCGGTTGCGGTGACAGTGGGGGAGAGAGTCCCAACGCAGGGCTTCTCGACGGAGCCGAGCTCACCGCGGGCTCGAAGGAATTCACCGAATCCGTGGTCCTTTCGCAGATCACCTCGAAGGCACTCGAAGACGCCGGTGCCTCGATCGAGGACCAGACCGGCATCTCCGGCAGCGCCACGGTGCGAGAGGCGCTGGAGAGTGACGAGGTCGACTTCTACTGGGACTACACCGGCACTGGCTGGGTGAACATTCTGGGGCACACGACGAAGGACGCGCCCAAAGACCTGTTCAAGGCCGTCTCCGAGGCCGATGGGAAGAACGGCATCGCCTGGTTGGAACCGGCACCGTTCGAGAACACCTATCGGATCGCGGTCAAGAACGACTTCGCGGAGAAGAACGGGCTGAAGACGATGTCCGATGCTGCGAAGTTCATCGGCGCCCATAAGGATCAGGCGAAGGTGTGCGCGGCCAGCGAGTTCATCAACCGTGACGATGGGTTGCCCGGGCTTGAGAAGGCCTATGGGTTCAAGTTCGCCGATGTCGTGGAACTGGACCTCAACCTCATCTACCCGCAGGTAGGGGAGAAGTGCCAGTTCGGTGAGGTGTTCTCCACCGATGCCCGAATCAAAGCCAACGATATGACGGTGCTTGAAGATGACAAGGACTTCTTCGTCCAGTATCAGGGTGCGATGACCATGCGCCAGGAGACTCTGGACGAATATCCGGAGATCGCAAAGATCATGGCCCCGATCTCAAAGAAGCTGACCAACGAAGTCGTCATGGAGCTCAACGGCCGCGTCGACACCGAAGGCGAGATGCCCGAAGACGTTGCTCAGGAATGGCTCGAAGAACAGGGATTCATCGGCGGCTGACCGCTGCCTCCCTGCTGCCCTCTGTCGCCTCAGGCGTCGACGAACCGGCCGACCGTCGCCTGAGCATCGACTCCTTGCAGTGAGGCAGTGAACATGCGGTAGTAGACGAGTTCCTCAAGGGTGCGCAGCGGAGGGTTCAGGGCACCGGCTTCCGCGGCGAGCTCCTGAGATGTCACCGTGGACTCGAAGTGCTCACGCAGCACGTCGTTCATGCCGGTACCCTCGCCGAACTGCTCTTTGCGTCTCCATAGCACCTCATCGGGCAGCCAACCGTCGAAGGCCCGACGCAGCAGCCATTTGGCTGGTCTGTCTTCGGTGACCAGTTTCCACTCCGGGGCCAATGCCATCGCCAGCTCGACCACGTCGAGGTCCAAGAACGGCAGTCGAGGCTCAACGCCGAGTGCGCCTGCCACCCGGTCGACCCGCTGCAGTCCGCCGATGTGCATCCCCTTGAGCGTCTCGAGCAGTTCGGCGTGCAGCTCCTCACCGACCTCGTGGCGACCGTAGTGCGTGTACCCGGCGAAGAGCTCGTCCGCCCCCTCGCCGACCAGCACGATCTTGACATGTCGTGCCGCCAGCCGGGAGACGAAGTAGTTGGGCACGGCGGAGTGGACGAGCGTCGGGTCGAAGGACTCGAGGCCAGCGATCACCTCGGGCACCACCTCGATGGCATCCTCAGCGGTGTAGACGAGCTCGCGATGATCGGTGCCGCAGTGTTCGGCCACCAGTTGGGCCGCGTGCAGATCGCCGCTGTCGGCAAGACCGACGGCGAAAGTCTTGAGTCTGCGACCGGCCTCGGCGCTGCGGCGAGCGGCGATTGCTGTGACGATGCTCGAATCGACACCACCGGAGAGCAGCACACCGACTGATTGCCGACCAGCCAGGGAACGTTCGACCGCGCGGATGAAGGTTTCACGGATGGCATCGAAGATCCATTCCGGCGGCTCCTCGTAAGGTGCGCGACTTTGCAGCAGGACGGGCGAGGCGCCGGGGAACTCACGGGTGGCCTCGAGGCCACCCTCCGGTGTCCAGACATGCCCAGGAGGGAAGGGTTCCACGTGAGGCCGCAGACTCTTGTCGAAGGCCTTGAGTTCCGAGGCGAAGACGACTGTGCCACCGTCCTTCACCCAGTACAAAGGCGAGAGCCCCAGCACATCGCGGCCGACAGCGAATCGGCCGTCGGAACTGGCGATGGCCAGCGCGAATGGGCCCCACAGCCGCTGGAATGCGGCTGGCCCGTAGTCTTCGAAGAGGACGATTGCCGCTTCGAGGTCGGATTCGGTGCAGAATCGCTGTGCTCCCACCTCGGCGCGGATACGACGATGGTTGTGGATCATGCCGTCCCCGACCAGCCAGATGTCTCGATTCGCACCGCCCGACAACGGCTGATCCCCGGACTGCGGATCGACGATCGACAGGTAGCGGCTGCCTAGCCACGCCTTGTCCAACTCCTTGTGGCCCGAACCATGTGGTCCGCGATGGATGAGCCTCTCCACCATGCGCGAACCCATCTTCGCGTCGAATGGGCCGTGAGCCGCAACCAAACCTGACATGACTGTCCTCCCGTTGGGCTTTCAGTCTAAGACCACTGCCGCAGAGTCTGGGCCCGGGGCCCCCGGGCCCAGCGCAAACCTGAGCCTCAGCCCTCGCGGATCGTCATCCGGCTCAGCTTGTCGCCGTCGACGGCGAAGGTGAACGATGATCGCCCATTCGCATGTGTTGAGCGCCAATCGCCGATGACGGTGACCTCATCACCATCGTTCGAGACCTCTTCGGGTGTGAGGACACCGGTCGCGCCGATGAATTCCTTGTCGCTCCAGGCCTTGATGGCATCGCGGCCGGTGAATTCTCTGCCCCAGTCATCGACGGTGCCATCGGCGGTGAAGGCGTCGAGGAAGCCCTGTGCGTCGTGGGCGTTGACGGTGTCGATGAAGCCGGCGACGGGCTCGGGAATCTGCAGATCTGACATGGGTGCTCCTTAGCTTCCTTGAGGTACGTGCTGTGTGTGCGGTGTGTCAGCGAGTGGTGTAGCCGCCGTTGGCGAAGATCGTCTGGCCGGTGATCCACCAGCCCTCGGTGGCGAGGAACCGCACGATCGGAGCGATGTCCTCGATCTGAGTGAGCTGATTGCCCATGCCCTGCGACTTGTGGAACTCCACCCGTTCGGGTGTTTCCTGACCGTAGAAGAACGGAGTGTCCATCGGCCCCGGGGCAATCGCCGTGACCGAGATTCCACGCTCAGAGTACTCTTTCGCCGCCGCCCTGGTGAAGTGCTCGACTGGGCTCTTTCCGCCTGCATAGGTCGAATACCCGTCCGTGAATGCCGCAAGCAGAGCCGTGACGATGGTTATGATCTTGCCGTTGTCGGCAAGGTGCTTGCCGGCTTCCTTGATGAAGAAGTAGGCGGCCTTGGAATTGATGTCGAACATCGAGTCGTACTCGTCTTCGGTGGTGTCCGCGATCGGCTTGCGCAGCACCTTGCCCGTCGTATTCACTGCAATGTCGATCGTGCCCAGCGCCGAGGTGGCGTCAGTGAACAGCTTCTCGACGTTGGCGGGCCGGGTCAGGTCTCCGGTCAGGAGTACGCCCTTTGCCCCGTTCGACTCAACCGCGGCGAGAGTGGCCTCGGCCTCGCTTCGGGAGGATTCGGAATTATAGTGAATGGCGATATCGGCACCCGCCTCGGCGGCCTGTTGGGCGATGAGCCCGCCCAGATTCTTTCCGCCGCCGGCGATGAGGATGTGCTTGCCCTGGAGTGATTGATCGGTCATGGCATCTCCGCTTATATCGGTGGTACATCTGACTATAGCGACAATACACGATAATATAGCGACATGACAGAGGTGGCATCGCTTGATACACGGACTCGGCTGCTCAATGCGGCTGCGGACCTCATTGCTGCAACCCCCGGGGCGGACTTCTCCCTGCGCGCGGTCTGTGATGCCGTGGGCGTGAAGATGCCGACTCTGTATCACTTCTTCGGCAACAAGCAGGGGCTCATCGAGGCCGTCATCGAGCGTGGCTTCGACATGTATCTGTCTGCCAAGTCCGCCTCCGAATCCAGCGGTGATCCGATCCAGGACCTGCGGATGGGCTGGGATGCTCATGTGTCCTTCGGGTTGGAGAACCCCGGTTTCTACACGCTCATGTACGGCAAGGTCAGGCCCGGGTACTCACCGGAGGCGCAGTCGAAGCCGAGCGAGATCCTTCGGTCACTGACACGACTGGCCGAGGAACAGGGCCGGCTGGTGGTCGGCTATGAGCAGGCCGCGGCCCACATTCTGGCGACGAACATCGGAGTGACACTGCGGCTGATCATCCAGGGCCGAGCCGATCCGGATCTCTCAGCAGGAGTGCGCGAAGGCGTGCTCGACGCGATCACCGGAACAGCGCAGGCCAGCGACGATGGGCAGCACTTGGGGCACTCAGTGATCGAACGTGCGGCAGCGCACCCGGAAGTCCTCGGTGCAGCCGAGACCCAGCTGCTCATCCAATGGATCAGCCGCCTCGCCGAGGGTGAGTGGTCAGAAAAGAATCAGTGACGGGCGTGTGAGCGAGCCGAGGAGTACTTGTCGACGGCTCGGCGCAGTCGCTGCAGCCCTTCCTCGATGCGCTGCGGTTCCGCCGAGGCGAAGCACAAGCGCAGCGCGTTCGTGAAGTCACCGGTCTGGGAGAACGCGGTTCCGGGAATGTAGGCCACGCCTTCCTCCAGAGCCACGGGCATGAGGTCCTCGGTGTTGATGGTCTCGTCGTTGAACGTCACCCACAGGAAAAAGCCCCCATCGGGATCCGTTGACCGGATCTCCTCGCCGAAGAGCCGTTCGAGCCCCGACGTCATGGCCGCCTTGCGCTCGCCATAGGAGCTGCGCAGATGGGCGACGTGGGTCTCGGCATTGCCGTCATTGAGCCACTTCGCGACCATGTGCTGGGTGGGCAGACTCGTGCACGAGTCCATTGTCTGCTTGGCGTTGATGATCAGACCGCGCAGCTCCGGGTCGATGTCGAGCCAGCCGATGCGCAGGCCGGGGGCGACGAACTTCGAGAAGGTGCGCACACCGAAGATCAGCGGATCATTGGGGCTGAGCTGGCTGAGGGAGGGGATGTCCTCGCCGGAGAAGCGCAGAGTGCCGTACGGATTGTCCTCGAGGATGACCGAATTGTGGCGGTGGGCGAATTCGAGGAGCTTCTCACGGCGGGCCAGGGACATCGTCACGCCAGCCGGATTCTGGAACGTCGGGACCGTATAGATCACCGAGGGGGCGCGACCGGCCCGGGCCACGATGTCGTCGAGCGCGTCCACCTGCATCCCTTCGTCGTCGACCGGCACCTCGGCGATCTCCGCTTCATAGCTCAGTGCTGTGGCCGAGCCGTTCGTGTACGTGGGGGCCTCGCAGAGAACGAGGTCGCCGGGGCTGACGAAGAGCTTGAACCCGAGGTCGATTCCCTGCATACCGCCGGTGGTGATGACCAGGCGCTCACGGTTGCCGAAGTGCTCGACCGGGATCTGAGAGGTTTCCTGCAGGTAGTTGAGCAGCGCGTCGATGAGGACAGGCTCGCCCTGCGTCTCGCCGTAGGTGAAGCTCTCCGGAGTGAAGACGCTGTTCGCGATTCGAGCGAAGTCCTCGGCCGGCAGCATATCGGGGGCAGGCGAGCCCATGCCGAACTTGACGATGTCGTGGTCATAGGCGGCGAGCATCGCCACGGAGGAATCGATGACAGAGCCGACGAGGCTGTCGGCCCGGCTGGCGAAGGGAAGAGTGGGACGCGATGACGCTGAGGATGAAGCTGACGGGCTCGCGATTGACATGACGACCTCCAACGGGGCTGCAAGCCTGACGTCGACGTCACCGGCGATGTTCAGGAGCAATTTGCCCGAACGACGGAACTACTGGTGGTCTCAGCATAAGTACGACGAGCTCGGCGGGGCAAGAGGCGCGGCTGGGCGGGTGAGTCGGCGGGACAGCGGCAGGCCAACGGCGGGCCACCTCGGCGAGAGTGAGGCCTATGCTGGTGGCCATGGCCGACTCCGAAGAGCGTGACATCAGAACTGCTCCCATCGATGTACAGCTTCCCGCACTCGTCGACGAATACCGGGGCAAGCTCCTGGCATGTCTGGAGGGAATGAGCGAGGACGAGGCGCGCCGTTCTCTGGTGCCAAGCCGGACGACTCTGCTGTCCTTGGCCAAGCACGCGATCTTCGTCGAGACCGTGTGGTTCGGGGAGGTCGTGACTGGGCGGTACCGAACCGAATACGGGTTGCCGAGTGACTCCGGAGACTCGTTCATCCTTGCTGATGAGGACACGGTGGCAAGCGTCACCGAGGCGTATTGGCAGGCTGTCGAGCGCTCACATCACGCGGTGGAGGAGATGGCTCTGGATACGGTGCTCACCGGGCACCGGTCGGGGCCGATGCCGCTGCGCTGGATCTACCTTCACATGCTGCGTGAGCTGGCCCAGCATTGCGGCCATGCGGAGATCCTGCGAGAGCAGGTCCTCGCGCAGCGGGCTCAGATTCCGAGCACTCGGATGTAGAGCCTGCTCGCCGTCGTGTCATGGTGACCCAGTAGACTAATGCGGTAATGACATCCCCGCTTTCACTTTGAGGTGAAGAACTCTCATGCCAGCAATCGTTGTCGTCGGCGCTCAATGGGGCGACGAAGGTAAAGGTAAAACGACCGATATCCTCGGCACCAGCGTCGACTACGTGGTCAAGCCCAACGGTGGGAACAACGCAGGCCACACGGTTGTCGTCGGCGGTGAGAAGTACGAACTCAAGCTTCTGCCGGCAGGCATCCTCTCGCCCAACGTCACGCCGGTCATCGGCAACGGCGTCGTGGTCAACCTCGAAGCCCTCTTCGAAGAGATCGAAGCCCTTGAATCTCGCGGTGCAGACACCTCGAAGCTGCGGATCTCGGCCAACGCCCACCTCGTCGCGCCCTACCATCAGACCCTGGACAAGGTGACCGAACGGTTCCTGGGCAAGCGCGCCATCGGCACCACCGGACGCGGCATCGGACCGGCCTACATGGACAAGATCGGACGCCTTGGCATCCGAGTCCAGGACATCTTCGACGAGTCGATCCTGCGCCAGAAGATCGAAGGCTCGCTGCGGCAGAAGAACGAACTCCTCGTCAAGGTCTACAACCGCCGAGCCGTCGACGTCGAAGAGATCGTCGACTACTTCCTGCCCTTCGTCGAACGATTGCGCCCCTACGTCGCCGAGACCGAGCAGCTGCTCAACGACGCCCTGGATCGTGACGAGGTCATCGTCATGGAAGGCGGCCAGGCCACGATGCTCGACGTCGACCACGGCACCTACCCTTTCGTGACCTCCTCGAACCCGACCGCCGGAGGATCCTGCGTCGGTTCGGGCATCGGACCCACACGCATCAACCGCGTCGTCGGAATCGTCAAGGCCTACACCACGCGTGTGGGGGCGGGACCGTTCCCCACCGAGCTCTTCGACGACATGGGCGAATACCTGCAGAAGGCCGGCGGCGAGTTCGGAGTCAACACTGGACGCCCGCGTCGCTGCGGTTGGTACGACGCCGTCATCGCCCGCTACGCCGCACGCGTCAACGGATTCACCGACTACGTGCTGACGAAGCTCGACGTGCTCACCGGCATCGAATCCATCCCCGTGTGCGTGGCCTACGAGGTCGACGGAGTCCGCCAGGACGAGATGCCGATGTCGCAGACCGAGTTCCACCACGCCAAGCCCATCTTCGAATATTTCGAGGGCTGGGCAGAGGACATCACCGGGGCTCGCACCTTCGAGGACCTGCCGGTCAACGCTCAGAAGTACGTGCTCGCACTCGAAGAGCGTTCGGGCTGCCGGATGTCGGTCATCGGCGTCGGCCCCGACCGCGAACAGTCGATCGTGCGGCACGACCTGCTGGACTGAGCGTCTGACGGACAGCAATGGCTTTGTCTCTTCGGCGGTGATCTTCTTTGCGAAGGTCACCGCCGAAGTCATCTCAGTCTCCGATTCCTGAATTCCGGCACTGGCGGTCGCCGGTTCAGGCTACTCATCTCATATTCGCAAGCTTCGTTGAGAATCCACCTTGTTGACTGCTAGCGTCGGACGCTATGTTCACTACGCTGTTCGCGCCGATGCGGACATCAGCTTCTTTGCCACCGAATCGTCCGATGCGAAAGCCCTTGGCTGCCGCAGTCGTGCTGATGACCCTCATGTCGACGACTGCCTGTATGCCCGACATCGATCGCAACGAGGGCTTTCCGCCACCACGGATCACTGCCATTGCAGCGGGATCGCCAGGGGGCGGTCTCGACCTGGCTGCGCGGATGACGAAGGACGGTCTCGAAGCCGCAGGCGTCGACAGCCTGATGACGATCGAGAACATGGGCGGAGGCGGCGGCAACCCTGCCCGTGCAGCCGTCCTGCAGCGTGAGAATGACGGAACCAGCGTGGTCTTCGAATCCAATCGCATCTTCCTGTCCCACATCACCGGGACGACTGACATGTCACTTGACGACTTCACTCCGATAGCCCAGCTGACCACCGACTATGAAGTCTGGTTGGCCAGGTCCGACTCGGAGTTCGACTCACCTGAGAAGGTCCTCGACAGTGTCAAGGATGATCCTAAGTCCGTGAAGTTCGGCATCGGCACCGTTCCCAGCGATGACCAGCTCAATGTGCTCCGACCGGCCAGTGAATACGGCATCGACGACCTGGCGTCGTTGAACCTGGTTGCATTCTCCGACGGGGGCGACCTCAACAACGAACTTCTGGGTGGTCGCGTTGACGTTGCCTCGACAGGACTCTCAGAAGCGATGGAGCTCGTCGAATCCGGCGACGTCGAGATCATCGCCGTTTCAGCGCCGAAGACCCTCACCGACGGCCCGGCCAAGGGCGCACCGACCTGGCACGACCTCGACATGGACATCACGATCAACCACTGGCGCGGCGTATTCGGTCCCGCCGGAATGTCGGACGAAGCCGTTCAGTGGTGGCGGGCCTCCCTCAAGAGCAGCGTCGAGTCGGAAGAGTTCAAGGACCAAGCAGATGCCTTGGGCATCGACCCCGCTTATATGCCGGGTGACGAATGGTTGGATTCGGTCATTCTGCCTGAGAAGAAGGAGTCGACCGAAGTGCTCGAAAAGGTGGGATTGGCGAAATGACATCTGAACCTACACTGATCGAGACGCCGCACGAAGCGGGGTCTAAGACAGAGAGCACCGCCCTGTCGACGGGCATCGCCGCGGCAGTCCTCGGCGCCATCGCCGTCTTCTATCTGGTCAACGCTCTGCTGCTGCCGAACGCGGAGACCGACGAAGGGATCGGGCCCAAAACCTTCCCTGTCGTCGTCGCCATCGTCCTGATCTGCACCACCGCACTCGGCGCGCTCACCCTGCTTCGCGGACGCGTCGAGGTGCAGGCGGTATCGAAGACTGAGCTGGCGCGAGTCGGCATCTGCATCGTGCTCTTCGCGCTGTTTGCTGCGTCGATCTTCCTCATCGGATTCGCCGAGGCGGCTGCCATCTTCTCGGTCCTGACCACCACATTCGTCTTCGGAGTCAAGCTGTCACTCAAGCGCGCGGCGTGGCTGCTGGTCGTGGGCCTGGTCATCGGCCTGGTGCTCTTCCTCGTCTTCGACGTGTGGTTGAACGTGCTCCTGCCCGTTGGCTGGATCGAGTACCTGCTCTTCGGAGGACTGAACCTATGAACTCCTGGACTGAACTGCTGGGCGCACTGGGCACGATCACCACCTCGCCGATCCTGCTTCTCGTCATCCTCCTCGGCGTGCTCCTCGGTACCGTCGCCGGTCTCCTCCCCGGGGTCGGACCCTCGACAGCGATCGCACTGCTGCTGCCTGTGGCGATCACCATGCCCGCCGAACTGTCTCTGCCGCTGATGGTCTCGTTGTATCTCGGCGCCGAATACGGAGGCCGGATCTCGGCGATCCTGCTCAACATCCCAGGCGACCCCGGCGCGATCATGACCACCCTCGATGGACACCCGATGGCTCTCAAGGGCAAAGCTGCGACAGCCCTGACGATCTCAGCCCTCGCCTCATTCGTGGGCAGCCTTCTGGCGTTTCTGGGGCTGGCATTCATCGCAGGCCCGATGTCCGAGCTGGGGTTGGCATTCGGCCCAGCCGCCTACTTCGCCGTGGTCGTCATGGCCCTCGTGCTCAGCGCCACGCTGGTGGGAAATGCTCCGATGCTCGGTCTGACCGCTGTGGTGATCGGTGTCGCGATCTCCATGGTCGGCATCGAACTCCAATCGGGGCTGCCGCGATTCACGTTCGGCACGTTCACACTGCTGGAAGGCGTCGAACCGATCGTAGCGATCATCGGAGTCTTCGGAGTCGGTGAGATCCTTGCCAGCACAATGATGGGCAGCACCAGCCAGGGTCTGTCCCGCCTCAGTGGCCGCTTCTTCCCGACCAAGGGAGAACTCAGACAGGGAACTCTGCCGAGCCTGCGCGGCTCGGTCATCGGATTCGTCTCCGGAGTCCTTCCAGGAGCGGGGACGACGATCGCCGCATTCTTCTCCTACGGTCTGGAGAAGCGGCTGGCGCCCGCCTCCGCAGGAATGGGCAAGGGAGCAGTGCGAGGACTCGTCGCACCCGAGGCAGCGAACAACGCTGCTGTATCCGGGTCCATGGTTCCGCTGCTGACTCTGGGCATCCCCGGGTCAGGAACGACCGCGGTGCTGCTGGCCTATCTGATGATGTACGGGCTCAACCCCGGACCGGGCTTCTTCGACGCCAACCCAGTTTTAGGGTGGACGATCATCGGCGCGCTTCTGATCAGTGCCGTCCTCGGCGTGATCATCAACATCGCTGCCTCTCCGCTGCTGGCTAAGATTCTCGCGATTCCCATGCCGTATATGGCACCGGTGATCCTCATGCTGGCCCTCATCTCCTGCTACAGCATCCACAACTCGGCAACCGATGTCTACATTGCGCTGGGCTTCGGCGTTCTGGGCTACGTGATGCGTCTGGTCGGAATGTCACCGGCGCTGCTGGTCATCGGATTGGTTCTGGGGGAAATGCTCGAACGCAACTTGCAGCAGGCCCTCGGCCTGACCGGTGGAGACTTCGGGGCAGTCGTCTCGCAGCCGATCGTGATTGTGTTCCTGGCCATCGCTGTCCTCTCCCTGCTGACAGCATTACCGTGGAAGCAGATGCTGGGGAAGCAGAAGGCCACCGCCCGAAGAGAGGACACCGAATGTCGCAGCAACCGCGATTGACCGAAGCCGCCTACCAGGGGTCCGCCCTCGAAGCCGATCGTGACTTCTACCGGCCCATCGGTGAGCAGACCGAACGGCGCGAAGTCGTCGAGGAAATCACCATCCCCATCCGTTCGGGTCAGGCCTGGGAGGTGCCAGCCGGCCATGTCTGTCGGATCTCCACCGTTGAGGGCCCGCAGGTCGGGGACCTCAACCTGTGGAATCGGCACGATCCGAGGGAGAGGTTCTGGGCCTCGCGGACCCGTCAGCTGCAGGCCGCGCACGTCTCGACGTTCGACCGGCTGTGGTCGACGCTGCCGTTCCTGCGCCCCATGGCCACGATCGTCGGCGACACCTTGGCCGACTACGGCACAGATCCCGAGGGCGGTCGCCTCCACGACACCCTCGGCACACGCTGCGACCCCTATGTCTCACAGATGCTCAACGGCATCGACTTCGACTACCACTGCCATTCGAACCTGGTCCGCGCTGTCCTCCCGTTCGGGCTGACGGAGTTCGACGTCCACGATGTCCTCAACGTCTTCCAATGCACGGGGCTGAATGACAACGACGAATACTTCATGAAGACCTGTCCTGCACAGCCGGGTGACCATTTCGAGTTCTTCGCGGAGCAGGATCTGTTGGCTGCACTCTCGACCTGTCCCGGGGGAGACCTGTCGAAGCCGATGTTCGGCGAGGACAACGAGGACCCTGTCGAGAACTGCCACCCACTCAAGGTCACCGTCTATGCGCTGCCGGAGAACCTCCTCGGCGAGTGGAGCGAACCGAGCTCACCGAACTACCGGGGCGGGCACGGGCTGAAGCCCCAGCCCTGGGCGTGAGCCTAAGCGCTATGGGTGCCGGCCGAGTGCAAGTGCCCGCCGCCGAACCAGCGGAGGAATGCCGCGCAGAGGGCAAGGAATGCCACGAAGCCGCCATACCAGCATGCGGTTGCGAAGAGTCCGATGGCGGGCACGAGGATCCCGGCGATGACGACCGGAAGGCCGAATGCCAGGTAGCAGACGACGAAGACTGCGGCCATCACCTCGGCGTTGGCCTCCGGCTTCACGACTGCCTGGATGGTCTTCAGCGCACCCGGGAAGGCCGTGCCGAAGCCGGTTCCGGTGATGATGACAGCGAGGCAGTACAGTTCGGGCGAAGTGAGAGTCAGGGCGACTAGGGTGAGAGAGCTGCCGACGGCGAGTGAGACCGTGCCGTAGAGGGTGACGGTGCGCGCGGATCGGTTGCGCATGAAGAATCCGGCCAGTCCTCCGGAACCGGCGAGCATCGTGACGACGAGTCCGCTGACGAGGTGGGAACTCGTATGGAACTCGGTGGTGATGATGTTTGAGCCGAGGGAGAGGTACAAGCCTCCCGTGGCCCAGCCGGCGACGAAGGCCGGCACAGCGAACAGGAACGCCTTGCGGACTTCCCTGGGCAGAGCCGCGCGCGGCAGCAAAGATGCCCAGGCTCCTCGTCGTCGGGCCGAGGTCTCCGGCAGGACCCAGACGATGATGGCCAGCAGCAGATATGTTCCCACGAGGGTTCCGAAGACCACCGCGGCTCCGCTGCCCTCGACGAATACGGCGAGAGTCGCTCCGGCGAACAGTCCGCCGATGGCCAGGCCCGCCATTGCCGAAATCGCGTTCCACGAGGAGGCTGAGCCAGGCTTGTGCGGCAGTTCCAGGTCGACGACCGTCGCCGAGAGAGTCGACAGCAGAATTCCGCTGGCAATTCCTTGGACGACCCGGGAGAGGATCAGTGCCGCAGCGCTGTCGGCATGCCAGAACAGAAACATGCTGATGGCGAGCACGACGAACGCCGCGCAGATGACGGGGCGGCGTCCGATGTGATCGGAGAGTGCGCCCGCAGTGAGCAGTGCCGCCAGCAATGCCACGGCGTAGGCGGCGAACACCACCGTGATCATCACTGGAGCAAAGCCGAAATCGGCCTGGATGACCGGATAGAACGGCGACGGAGCGCTGGCTCCGGCCATCATCGCCGAGGTGGCGATCAGGACTAGGCGCAGACGCCAGCGCTCGCGCGACCACCAAGCAGAGGTGGGAGCCGGCTGAATTGCGGAGACAGAAGCCTCCTCCATAGTGTTCGAAAGTTTTGGAACCATTCTTGGAGGCTATACGACATTCTCAAACAGTTCAACTATTATCGAACTATGGTTGCCAATGAAAAACTGCCGCATCCGGAGCGCGAGGACATCGAGCTGACATCGGTGCTGTTCGCGCTGAGCGACGAGGCCAGACTGGCCCTGGTCCAGCAGCTCAAGGAGGGTCCGATGGACATGGCGAACTGCTCGGCGCTGGATCCGAACGCACCGAAGTCGACGCGCTCGCACCAGGTTAAGGTGCTGCGCGAAGCCGGTGTCATCATCAGCGAACTGCACGGCCGGAACCGCCGCCTGACGCTGCGTCGAGACGATATCGACGCTCGTTTTCCAGGCCTGCTGGAGTCCGTACTGCAGGCGGAGTCTGCTCTGCAGGAGTGACGGCGCTCAGCGCACCGCCATGTCCCAGCTGTCGTCGGGCAGTGCCTGACCGGTCTCCAGATAGGACTTGAGCCCGGCGAGAACCGCGGGCCAGCCCTTCGAGATTCCGGTGTGCAGGCCGGCGTCGGCGAAGTTCGTGTGGGTGACGGTCAGCTTCACCACCTCGCCGGACTGCTCGATAAGGTAACTGGCGATCGAACCTTCGTCTTCGAGATCCTGGTCGATGGGTTGGAAGGTGAAGACGAGCTTTCTCGGTGGATCGGTCTCAAGGATCTTGCCCCAGACATCGGCCTTACCGTCCGGTCCGCCTTTGTGGTGAGCCCATGACGACCCGACCTGCCAGTCTGAGACGACGGCGACGCCATCCCAGTAGCGTTGCGTGATCTCGGGATCGGTGAGCGCGTCCCAGACCTGCTGCGGAGTGGCTCGGATATAGGTGACATAGACGAAATCGGGAAATTCTTCGGTGGTGGTCATGGCTGTCTCCTCAGCTCTTCTCTTGACGGCGTCGATGAGCAGATTCAAGTGCTGTGTCACTGACTGTCTGGCCATCGAGAGGCCTTCACAGAGTTCGCTCAGTGACTGCCCGTCCTCATGGCGGAGGACGTCAAGGAGTCGTCGATGGGCTGGCGGCATCAAACTGAAATAGCGTTCCAATCCCCTCAGCCATAGGATCGAATCAGACAGTGACAACGACTGCGCGGCACCCCAGGGAGGTCGACACATGACGCACGCTTCGCTTCTCAGCCGTTATACGGATCGGCTCGGGTTGAGTGATTCCGCCCCCGAATTGCTCCGACGTGCTCAGGGATCCTGTGCGCAGATTGTCGAACTTCTCGACGAGATCCTGGTCGCGCACACGCACTCGATCTGCTTTGAGAATCTCGACGTAGTTGCCTTTC
Source organism: Brevibacterium sp. UCMA 11754 (assembly GCF_021532275.1). Lineage (GTDB taxonomy): Bacteria > Actinomycetota > Actinomycetes > Actinomycetales > Brevibacteriaceae > Brevibacterium. Next base: position 215,593 of record NZ_JACBOT010000001.1, on the reverse strand, counting down.
GCACCAGGGGAGACCTCAAAGCTGTCGCCATCGACGTCGACGGAGCCGCGGACAAACTGCTCACTGATGGTCGGGGCGGATACTGCCACGAGCATGCGTCACTCATCCGCGGGGTCGTCACCGATTTGGGGCTGAGGGCACACCCGATTCTGGCTCGGGTCCACCTGGGCGACGGGCAGATGGCACCGGGAGCACTGACTCACCAGGCGACCATCGTCGACCTCGACGACCGTCGTTTTCTCATTGATTCCGGCTTCGGTGGGGGAACACCGGAAGCTGCGCTCGAGCTTTCCGAATCCGCTGCGGCGAGAATGACGTCCCACGGCGAGCACCGACTTGTCCCCGCGAGGACTGTTCTCACACCGCAGCTGCGCGCCGACAGCGACTGGGTGCTCCAATCACGAGCACGAGATGACCAGGACTTTCGCACCGTCTATGCGTTCAGCGAAGTCCCTCGCCCGCAGGCCGATCTGGACCTGGCGAACTGGTTCACCTCGACGAAGCCCGGATCGCGGTTCACAGGCCCGCCGATTCTCGCTCTGCCGCTGCCTGACGGCGGCAGGGTCACTTTGGAGGGGCGCCGACTGCGGCGCATGATCGGCGGTGTGCGACCCGACCGAGAAGAACGGACCCTGACTGATGCCACGGGATTCGCCGAGGTGCTGTCGACCGACTTCGGACTCGACCTCGACAAGGAGTTCACGGGCCTGGTGTGGAGCGCGACCGCCGAGGGGTGAGGTGCCTGGTGTCAGCCCCCGGGTCTACACTGCTGTCATGTCCGCGGCGACTCGGGATGACCTCATTCGCAGGCCACACCCGCGCCTGAGTCCCTATGTGGGTGACTATGTCGCCTACGACATTTCGGGCGTCCCCGCGGGGACACATCTCGGGTTGCCATCGGGCACCCTGACGTTCATCGTCTCCATCGACGAACCGCTGCACCAGTACGACGCGGCAACCGAGTGCACCGAGTCCTTCGACGTACTGCTCGCGGGTCTGCATCTGCGGCCCACCCTCATCAGGCACAACGGCGCAATGGCCGGAATCCAGATCAACTTCACCCCCTTCGCTCCTCGCATCCTCTTCGACACCCCTGCCGTCGACCTCGCTCATCGCACGCACGACCTTGCCGAGATCTCACGACCCATCGCCACCGAGCTGCACGAACGCGTCAATGAAGCCACGACCTGGTCTGCCCGCTTCGAGGCCGTCGACGAGGTCCTCGTGCGCGCCGTCCACGAGGGCACCCAGCCTCGGCCCGAGGTGGTCAGCTCCTGGAAGCAGATCGCCCGCAGCCATGGTGGGCTGCCCGTCTCACTTGTGGCGGATCGGATCGGTTGGAGCAGACGCCACCTCAACGGAGTGTTCCGTGCAGAATTCGGCATCGGACCCAAGGAGGCGGCGCGGGTCATGCGATTCGATCGGGCGAGACGAATGATCTCGGCGCAGTCTCGAACCTTGGCAGATATCGCCGCGACCTGCGGTTATGCCGACCAATCTCATCTCAACCGCGACTTCCGACTGCTCACCGGGACCAGTCCGTCTCTGTGGCTGACCGAGGATCCCGTGGTGCGCCAGGACCGGGATCGACGTCCGCCGGATCGGTGAACGCCGCCTCGGCGAGCGTCGGTGCAGCTGCACCCTTTGTCGCCTCAGCCCGCGCAGTTCCCAAATGTCCAAGCCGCCGAGGTGGCGCCGGGTCCACGATGGTGTGGACCGATACGACGAGGAAAGGACACATCATGTCAACGACCACCGGAGCCAATGTCTGGCCCACGTTCCGCTACCGAGATGCGAAGGCCGCGATCGCGTTCCTACAGGACGCCTTCGGCTTCGAAGTCGTCGCTGAGTACACGAACGCCGATGTCCCGCAGCGAGTCGATCACGCCGAACTGCGTTGGCCAGAAGGTGGGGGAGTCATGCTCGGCTCCACGCGCGACGACGGCGGTGTCATGACGAAGACCGGAGTCGCCGCCGGCTCGGTCTACATCGCCACGGGCCGAGTCGAGGAGCTCTACCATCGAGCGATCGCGGCCGGGGCGACAGAGGTCATGGGTCTGACCGAACAGGACTATGGGTCCAAGGACTTCAGCGTCACCGATCCCGAAGGGGTGCTGTGGAGCTGCGGGACCTATCGGGGTGCGGGCGCAGATCAGGAGTGACCTGCAGATCAAGTTGGACTACGCGCGTCTCGCGCTCACTCCCTCGGCCCAGCGATAAGGCTGCGTCGCAAGAAGTGCTCCGATCGAGCGGCGGAGGCGGGAGACCTCGGCGCGCACCGTTACCAGATGCTCGGCATCACCATAGAGCGTGCGGCTGAGGTCAGCGGCGCTGATTCCAGATGGCCCCGCCGAGGTGATCGCGGCGAGGATCTGCGCACGCCGTGGCGTGAGCGGAACGCGGAGAGGGTCGGCCCCCGAATCGATCTCGAGCACCGCGGGCTGGCTTGTCTGTCTCAGCGTGACCGAGACCTGTGCCTCGTCGACGGCCTCTGCCGGCCTCAGCAGCCACCCGCCAGTGATCTTCTCCGGCAGACACAGTCCAGCACCGGGGATGAGGATGGTGCGGTCAGCTGCCGGCACTTCGATCCGATCGCGGCTGCGCACACCCTGCTGGTAGGCGACCCAGCCATCGTCATCGACGACCAGCGCAGGACCGCGACTGCCGCTGAGGACGATGGACATGCGATTGCGCAGGCTGCTCAGCTGCTCCTGCTGGATGAGCGAGAGCCTCGCCTGCGCCAGATGGACGGCAGTTGTGACCAGAGACTGCACGGCAGGATGGAGGGTGAGTGCTGGCCCGCTGATGTCGACGACGCCCAGGAGGCTGCCATCGATGGGATCGTGGATGGGAACCGCACTGCAATACCAGGGATGCTGCGAGGTTTCGAAGTGCTCCGCGGAGAACAGCTGGACCGCGGCCTCCTCGGCCAGAGCAGTGCCGATGGCATTCGTGCCCACCTTGGACTCGGACCAGTGGGCACCCTCGACGAATCCCAGCGAATCCGCCTGACGTCTGGCTGCGGTGGCGCCGTCTCGCCACAGGATCACTCCCTCGGCATCGGCGACGACAAGGATGAAGCTGCCTGCATCGGGCATCCTCAGCAGCACGGATTTCAGCTCCTCGACGATGAGGCGCAGCTTCGAACGATGCCTTCGGGACTCAACATCCGCCTCGGCGGAGAGGATTCTGCGGTTGCTTCCGGACGGGTCAAGGCCCAAACGCAGCATTCGATCCCACGAGCGCGCAACGAGCGCTCGCGGCTGCTCCGGCGGCGAAGCGCCGGTGATCACTGCATCGTGAATGCGTGTCAGATCTCTGGCGAGATGCGCCAGATCCGGCTGAGGCATACGACGAGTATAGGCGTGGTCGTCGGCACTGGCCATGCAACTCGATGCAACTCTTCCGCGAGTGTTCTTGGCGGGATAGCTTGAGGACACACAGCTCAACGAAGAGGAGTGACATGACAACGACAATTGATCGCCCGCAGCTCACCGCCGATGACATCGCGACCGAATGGCTGAACGAGTTCGAGTCCGCACTGCGGGCGCGTGACGTCGAAGCAGCAGTGGGACTGTTCGCCACTGCCAGCTACTGGAGGGATCTCGTGTCTTTCACGTGGAACCTCAATACGGTGGAGAACCATGACGGGGTCAGAGACCTGCTGACCGTGAACGCGGACCGGGTCTCACCATCTGACTTCGAGCTCAGCGATCCCGCCACCACCGCCGACGGAGTCACCGAAGCCTGGTTCACCTTCGCCACCTCTGTCGGCCGCGGCAAGGGCCTGGTGCGGCTCATCGACGAGGACGGGACCAAAGCATGGACCATGCTCACCGCGTTGCAGGAACTGACAGGCTATGAAGAGCCTCGCGGAGACCGACGGATCAAGGGCGCCGAACACGGCGTGGATCCTGAGCGGAAGAGCTGGTCGGAGAAGCTTGCAGAGGAGGACGCAGCCTGGGGAGACACCGCACAGCCGTACACACTCGTCGTCGGCGGGGGACAGGGCGGCATTGCTCTCGGCGCTCGCCTGCGTCAGATGGGAGTCCCGGCGCTCGTCATCGATCGGTGGGAGAGGCCGGGAGACCAGTGGCGTTCTCGGTATAAGTCACTGTGCCTGCACGACCCCGTGTGGTACGACCACCTGCCCTATCTCAAATTCCCCGACAACTGGCCCGTCTTCGCACCCAAGGACAAGATCGCCGATTGGTTGGAGTTCTACACCAAGGTGATGGAGATTCCGTACTGGTCATCGACGACGGCGAACTCGGCGAAGTATGACGAGAAGGCCAAACAGTGGACGGTGGAAGTCGACCGCGATGGTAAGAAGGTCACGCTCAACCCGACACACCTGGTAATGGCCACCGGAATGTCGGGCAAACCGAATGTCCCATCCTTTCCTGGTGCCGACATCTTCAGGGGAGAGCAGCAGCATTCCTCGCAGCACCGTGGCCCCGACGCCTATACGGGCAAGAGGGTCGTCGTCATCGGCAGCAACAACTCCGCCTTCGACATCTGCGGAGCGCTCTACGAACACGGTGCCGACGTCACGATGGTGCAGCGCTCGAGCACACACATTGTCAAGAGCGACTCCCTCATGGAGATCGGGCTCGGCGACCTCTACTCGGAGAAGGCACTTGCCAACGGCGTGACGACCGAGAAGGCCGACCTCATCTTCGCCTCCTTGCCGTATCGGATCATGCACCAATTCCAGATTCCGCTCTACGACCAGATGAAGGAACGTGACAAGGACTTCTACCAGCGCATGGAGGCCGCCGGATTCGATCTCGACTTCGGCGACGACGAATCCGGGCTCTTCCTCAAGTACCTGCGCCGCGGCTCGGGCTACTACATCGACGTCGGTTCGGCAGAACTCGTCGCCGATGGCAAGGTGAAGCTGGCCAAGGGCGACGTCGACCATCTGACCGAGACCTCGGTGGTGCTTGCCGATGGCACAGAGCTGCCTGCTGACCTTGTCGTCTACGCAACCGGATACGGCTCGATGAATGGCTGGGTCGCCGATCTCGTGGATCAGGAGACGGCGGACAAGGTGGGCAAATGCTGGGGCCTGGGCTCGGAGACCACAAAGGATCCCGGCCCGTGGGAAGGCGAGGAGCGGAACATGTGGAAGCCCACTCAACAGGAGAACCTCTGGTTCATGGGCGGCAACCTCCACCAGTCACGGCACTACTCGCTGTACCTGGGGCTCCAGCTCAAGGCGCGCTATGAGGGGTTGGATACCCCGGTGTATCGCCTGCAGGACGTGCACCACCTGAGCTGACCTCGTTGTGTGTGCTGCCTAAGGTGGTCGAAATGGGCTGATTCCGATTGTCGGAAACAGCCCATTTCGACCACCTAAGAAGTTCTGCCATGTCGTGACATTTCAACTGAGGGGCCGAGAGCGCTGCTGATGGCCGGTTCGAGAGGCGAGATCGCGAGCCGTCTCAGTTTGGGTTGCCGCAATGCGAATCATGTCAAGCCTAGATGGCGGCGGATCTTGGTCTGGAGTAGGCGATAATCAGTCCGGCGGGTCACCTTGAACACTGTCCAACCTGCGTCCCTCATCGCTTCATCGCGTTCGATGTCGCGAGCCCACTGGGTTGGCGATGACCTGTGGTGATCGCCTTCGTACTCGAGTGCGAGACGTGCATTCTCGTAGCCGAGATCGGGCTCTATGGCGCCTCTGCCCAGGTCACTGCTGATCTTCGGGTGAACGGTCGGTTCGGGGAGTCCGACGGAGACGATCCACAAGCGCAGATCGGTCTCAGTCGGGGAATCGACACCGGACCGGATCAGATCAATCGCATGACACAGACGACGACGCGCCCTCAGTCTTTTGCGTTGCCCTACTCGATTAGACAACATGTCGACAGTCAGCTGAGGCGGTCCGTGCCACCAGCCGACAGCTGCATCCCCGACCTTCACCAGATCTCGGATCGTCAGGTCAGGCGCGATGGAGATGAAGACATCGGCGGGAGCCAGTACAGGAAGATCGAGCCACCTTGCATTGGAGATCTGCGCGGATCGACGAAGTATGACGTTCGGCAGTCGGACCCGCAATGCCAAATCAGCTGTGCACAGGCTGAGGCGGGGATCTGTCCTGAAATTCGCCGGCATCGGCCACCCGTAGATCCGGGCCGCTGTCGCATGATCGGCGAGCACCTGATCGAACTTCAATCGGGCCGCTCGTAGGCGCAAGGAATCCCATTCCCAGCGGTCATCGGCCCAACGTGGTGTGCGGCGGCTTTCGAGAGTCTCCCGGTCCATGCGCACGCCGGGAAGTATGATCGGGCAGCGTTGTGTTCTGAACAGGTAGTGGCGGGTTATCCCCAGAGCCTCTGCCTCACTTGCTGCAAACAAGCGTGGATAGTCGCGCATCTCCCACCTGCTGTCGTTGAACATGATTGCCATCGTGCAGCATTCTTGCCGGGAAGGGGAGCACTAATTTTTGCCCTGTGGAAAGAGAATTACTGTCCACAGGAATCAGCGCGCAAGTGACTGTCAAGAAGTTGGCCCCTGCTGCCGTAGAAATAGCTCAGCGTGGGCCTTAGCTGGTCAGAATGGACACGTTCTGGGCAGCAGAATCTGACCGTTTCGACCACTTAAGGCACATGGCTGCGCGTGGAGGCTCCGCATGCGCGGACGAAGTTCGCCTAGGCGACCTCTGCCCCGGGGCGCAGTGTTAACGCACCGGTGAGCTGCCTATAGTCCCAACCGCGCCAGCACGTTCTTGACGTGTTTGAGAGCCTCGTCCTGGGAGAGGCTGAAGTTCTGATTGAAGTACATGCCATCGCCGATGAGCTGAACCGTCATCGCCAGATCGGGATCACCGAGATGCTCATTGAGTGCGTCGAACCATGCTTCCCTGGTCCTCCGCAGTGAATCCTTCGCTTCGTCATTCTCCTGCGCCAGGCAGCTCGCCGCGATGAGGCTGCGGTCCAGCGGCGTACCGGTCTCGGCTGACGTCTCGAGATAGTACATGTGCAGTCGGTCACCGGCGGCCTTCATCGACTCGACGTCCTCATCAACGAGCCTGTCGAGCCTCTCGAGGCTTCCCTTGATCAGCTCCGCCTTCGATCCGTAGTGGTAGAGCAGGCCTCCCTTGGACACGCCAGCCTTCGAAGCGACCGCATCCAGGGTTGCGCCGGAGATGCCCTGCTTGTCCAGGAGGATGTCGAAGGCGTCGAGGAGCTTCTCTTTGGTGTCGGTGGAGTTGCGTGCCATAGCGCCGAGCCTAGCCGAAGCCCGCAGACCAATCATCGTTGCGCCCTACCTTGCCAGCTGTACCGTCTAGACGGTACAGTAGATTTCATGTTCACCACACAGACACCACAAGTGCGCGCCGGCCGGCGCGAATGGGCTGGCCTGGCTGTGCTGATGATCCCTGTTCTGCTCATCTCGATCGACAACACCGTCTTGGGATTCGCGATACCGGCCATCAGCACCGGACTCCATCCCACCGGCACCCAGCTTCTCTGGATCGTCGACATCTATGCGCTCATGCTCGCGGGCCTGCTCGTGGCCATGGGCAGCATCGGCGACCGGGTCGGGCGTCGCAAGCTCCTCATCATCGGTGCCATCGGCTTCGGGCTCGCTTCCCTTCTGGCGGCGTTCTCCACCTCGGCCGAGATGCTCATCATCGCCCGCGCCCTCCTCGGGCTCTTCGGGGCCACTCTGATGCCTTCGACCCTGTCGCTGATCCGAAATATCTTCCTCCACGACAGGGACCGTCGCGTCGCGATCGCCACGTGGGCGGCCATGTTCAGCGGCGGCGCCGCGCTGGGTCCCATCGTCGGCGGCTTCCTGCTCGAGCACTTCCACTGGAGCGCGATCTTCTTCATCAACCTGCCTCTGATCGCGATCTTCATTCCGGCAGCCATCATGCTGCTCTCGGAATCGCGCGATCCGAATCCGGGGCGCATCGATCCGCTGTCGATCGCATTGTCGATGCTCATGCTCACGCCGCTCGTCTTCGCCATCAAACATGTCATGGCCGACGGGGTCGACGTTCTCTTCTGGGTCAGCATCGCGGTGGCCGTTGTCGCCGGTGCAGGCTTCATCCTGCGACAGCTGGCAACACCCAACCCGATGCTCGAGGTCAGGCTCTTCGCGAACAAAGTCTTCACCTCGGCCGTGACATCGAACCTGCTCAGCGTCATGGGATTGGCCGGCTTCCTCTACTTCGGCACCCAGCTCCTCCAGCTCGTCCTCGGTCTCTCGCCGATCCAGGCGGCACTCGTCCTCATCCCCGGGCTCATCACCTCGATCGCCTCGGGCTATCTGGCGGTGCCGCTCATGGCTCGCCTGCAGCCGCGGGTCGTGGTCCCGTGCGCTCTGATGCTCAATGCCATCGGAATGGGAATCGTGGCCTTCACACCCGAGCACTCGGTGCTGGGGATGGCCATCTCCTTCCTCATCTTGGGCATCGGTCTCGGCACGGCCGAGGTCATCACCAACGACCTCATCCTCGCCGCGGTGCCGGCGAACAAGGCAGGTGCCGCCTCGGCGATATCGGAAACCGCGTACGAATTCGGATCCGTGTTGGGAACGTCCGTGCTCGGCGGACTCTCGACGATGGTCTACGGAACCGCCTTGCAGTCGACGATCGGTGCCAGGGCCGGGCAGCCCCAGTACGAGACCCTTGGCTCAGCGCTCGAGTACGCCTTCGGGCTCGGCGGCAGTGCCGGAGACCGGATCGCCGAGGCGGCTGTGGCGGCCTTCGACCTCGGCGTGCAGTGGGCGGCTGGGGCTGCCGTGGTCCTCGTTCTCATCGCGGCGGTGCTCACGACGTTCGGGCTCAAGGGTGCCGGACGACTCCTGCCCGGGGCGAAGGCGGATTCGGCGGGATCTGCAGCGAAGGACTCCGCGGCGGCCGAGATCTGCTGACGGAGCCGAGACCTACTGACGGAGCTGAGTTCTGTCCTAGGACGAGGCGGCCGTGGGCAGACAGAACTGCCATCTGAGCACAGAAATGCCGTCTGAACACAGAACTGCAGTGGGGAGCCGGTCGATTCTCTTGACGAGACCGACCGGCTCCCCACTGCAATTCGTGCCCTAATTGCTGCCGGTCCTCCGGGACCGAAGATTCCGGTCCTCCGGGACCGAATCTTCAGCACCGCGGCCGAACCTTCAGCACCGCGGCCGAACCTTCAGCACCGCGGCCGAACCTTCAGCACCGCGGCCGAGGGCCGAGCACGCCCCTGGGCTCAGGTGATCAGCGCTGCGACGAACTCATCGGAGAGAGCATCTCCTGAGTCGTCTGCTTCTGGCGCCTGCGCGCCAGCACACGACCGATGCCGGTGTAGACGAGGGCGCCGATGAGGACGATGTAGAGAACGATCGTGATCGGTGAGGACACGAGCGTCGAGGCATCATTGCCCGAGGCCAGCAGCGCATCACGCAGGCTCGACTCGGCCAGCGGCCCAAGGACCATGCCGATCATCAGCGGAGCCAGCGGCACACCGTAGCGCTTGAGCACGAAGCTGATGACACCGATGGCCAGCAGGATGAGCAGCTCGAACGTCGACGCCGAGGTGGCGTAGATGCCCAACCCACAGAACACCGCGATGCCGCCGTAGAGGTAGGGATCCGGAATCTTCAGCAGCTTCGCCCACAGCGGAGCGAAGGGCAGGTTGATGATGAGCAGGACGATCATCGCAATGAAGAAGCTGGCGAGCAGTCCCCAGACGAGCTCGGGGGAGCGGTCGAAGAGCAGCGGTCCCGGCTGCAGCCCGTACTGACGGAACGCCGCCAGCATGATCGCCGCGGTTGCCGAGATCGGCAGACCCAGAGCCAGCAGCGCACCCATAGCGATGCCGGTCGTCGCCGACCCTGCCGCCTCGGGGCCGGCCAGACCACGGATCGCGCCCTTGCCGAACTGAGGATCCTTGCGCCTCTTGTCAAGATTGCGCTCGAGCCCATAGGCCATGAACGTCGGCACATCGGCACCGCCGACGGGAATGACGCCGAAGGGCAGACCGATCGCGGTGCCGCGCAGCCACGCGGGCAGAGCCTCGGCGAATTCCTTGCGGGACAGGTACGGGCGTCCCGAGGCGTTGATCGTGTTGTCGTTGGCCTTCCGGCGGATCCGCGAGGCGATGAAGAAGACCTCGCCGAGCGCCAGGATGCCCACCGTGACGGTGACCAGGGAGACTCCGTCGAAGAGCTCGGGAACGCCGAAGGTGAAGCGCTCCGTGCCCGAGACCGAGTCGATGCCGATGACCGAGAATCCGATGCCGAGCACCAGAGCCATGAGGCCCTTGAGCACGGAGTCCGCGACCACCGAGGAGGTGGCGACGAAGGCGAACAGGGCAAGAGCGAAGTACTCGGCCGGGCCGAAGCTCGTCGAGAGTTCCGCCAGCGCCGGGGCGACGAAGACGACGAGGATGCAGGAGATGAACCCGCCGATGAACGCACCTATGGCGGCCGTTGCCAGAGCCTGCGGCGCTCGCCCGGCCTTAGCCATCTTGTGGCCCTCGAAGGTTGAGGCGATCGCCGAGGCCTGGCCGGGGGTGTTCATGAGGATGGCCATCGTCGAGTCGCCGAAGAGACCACCGAAGTAGACACCGGCGAACATGATGAAGGCACCGGTGGGGTCAAGGGCGAAGGTCATCGGCAGCAGCAGAGCCACCGCCATCGACGAACCCAGTCCCGGCAGCACGCCGACGGCGGTGCCGAGGAAGCAGCCGACGACGACCCACAGCAGGTTCATCGGCGTAAATGCATGTGTGAAGCCCTCGAAGAGGGACAAGATTGCGTCCATATCAGAAGCCACCTCCCAGGATTCCCGAAGGAAGGTTGAGTCCCAGCAGCACCGCAAAGGCGATGTAGACAAGGGACGAGAATGTCAGTGCCACGGTGAGGTCGAACAGGGGCTTCTTCGAACCCATCGACCTGGCCACGCACCAGAACAGGAGTGCCGCGGCGATGATCCACCCGGCGAATTCGAGGATGAGAGCAAAGGCCGCGAAGCCGCCGGCACCCCAGGCCAGGGACACGAAGTCGCTGTGGGTGCGGTGCTTCGAATCCGCAGCCCGCGCCTCGGCGATGGCCTTGAGGTCACTTGTGGGCTCGTCTTCCTCATGCGGGGTCAGACGGGAGGCCGATACCGCCGAGGTGACGGGAGTGGAGAATGCCTCGTCCTCCTCCGCCTCGGCGGGCAGCTCGTCCTCGACATCGACTGGTTCGGGATTGCGGATATAGGCGATCGTCAGCAGTATCGTGAGCGCATAGCCGATGACCATGATGATGATCGGGAAGAACTGCGGTCCCGGCTGCTCGGCCTCCTCGGAGACGTTCATCGTCACGATGCCCACGAGCAGATAGGTCGAGAACGCCCCCATGATCAGTGGCACGATCAGACCCGATCGGCCCTGCCACCAGGTACCTTCGCCGAGGTGGCCCGTCCGGGTCCTCGCGGTCGTTGAGGTTTCGGTGCTCACAGTCCCAACTCCTTCAGCAGCTTCTCGACGCGTGAGGTGTCCTCTTTGATGAATTCCGTGAATTCCTCACCCGTCTGCCACACGTCCGTCCATTTGTTGCGGTCGAGGGCGTCCTTCCATTCCGCGCTGTCGCGGGTCTTCTGCAGGAGCTCGACGAGCTGCTGGGTCTCCTCACCGGTGATATCGGGTGCGCCGAGGTAACCGCGCCAGTTGGTCAGCGTGATCTTGTAGCCCTGTTCGGTCATCGTGGGTACGTCCTCGAAACCGGCGACGCGTTCGGGTGCGGCAACGCCGATTGCCTTCACGCGTCCGGCCTCAACCTGGTCGGAGACCTCGTTGAAACCGCAGGAGGCGAAATCCGTGGTGCCCGAGAGCAGGGTCTGGATCGCCTCGCCGCCGCCCGACTTCGGAATATAGGTGATCCCCGAGGCGGGAATGTCACCGAGGAGCGCGAGCTGAGCGATCGTGAGGTGGTCGACGGACCCCGCGGATCCGCCGGTCCAGACGAACCCTTCCGGGTCCTTCTTCCAGGCGGTGATGACATCCTCGATGGTGTCGTAGGGGGAATCGGCGGCCGCGATGAGCACGTCGTAGTCTTCGGCCACTCGGGCCAGGGGCGTCGTGTTCTCGAAGCCGACGGGCGACTTGTTCAGTGCAATGCCGCCGGTCATGGCCGTTCCTGTGGCGAGGATGGTGTCCGCCTGGCCGTGCATGGTCGAGAACTTCCCGAGGCCGATGGTTCCACCGGCGCCCGGGATATTGACGACCTGGGCGTTATTGGCCAGTCGGGTCACACGCATGGCCTGCTGGGTCTCTCGGGCGAAGCCGTCCCAGCCGCCACCGGCACCGGCTGGGGCGATGAGCGTGAGGTTCGATGCGAGATCACCCTTGGACGAGGCGGCTTTGACCGAGTAAGTGGTGGCCGTTCCGATGGCTGCCACTGCGATCGCGCCGTAGGCGATTCGGCCGAACATGCGCCGAGTCGGATGGGGCGGCGCGGACCCTGGATCTGCGCCAGGATCTGAGGCGGATTGGTTCGTCATTGACCAAACTTTCATATCTGTTGTGAACTGCATGTGAGGCTCGTCATAGCTTAGATTGATGCAGGTCACATTACGCGCTTGTGCGCACTGATCGCGTTCTGCTCATTCTGCTCACTCGGTGGTACGGGACTGGAACGTCGCGAGGGCATCCGGTCTCAGCGGTGTTTCTGGTACTTCGTAGTCCTGTACTGCGTCGTCGGCATTGAGGTAGCTAGGCTGGGACCATGAACGACACTGCCCCCAGCGCCCCCGTGGCCAAGAAGATCCCCCATCAGCGCACCCATCACGGCCACACCTTCGTCGACAACTACGAATGGATGCGCGAGAAGGAGTCCCCGGAGGTCATCGCCCACCTCGAAGCCGAGAATGAGTGGACGAGTACGCAGACATCCGGGCTCGAGCCACTGCGCGAATCGATCTTCACCGAGATCAAGACCCGTATCAAGGAGACCGACATGTCGGTGCCGACCAGACGCGGGAACTACTGGTATTTCTCCCGGACGAAGGCCGGGCTCGACTACGGGATCAGCGTTCGCGTGCCCATCGCGGACGTCGATGACTGGACTCCTCCCGAGGTCGGCGAGGAGGCGCTCCTCGGCGAAGAGGTCATCTTCGACTCGAACATCGCCGCCGAAGGCCAGGAGTTCTTCTCGCTGGGCACCTTCTCGCTGACCGACGACGGCAGGTATCTGCTCTTCGGCGTGGACAACTCCGGCGACGAGCGGTACACACTGAGACTGCGCGACCTGAGCACGGGCGAGGATCTGCCCGACACCGTCGACGGCACATTCGCCGGAGCCTCGATCGACCCCACCGGCCGCTACGTCTTCTACACCACTGTCGACGAGGCTTGGCGACCGGAGAAGGTCTGGCGTCACAGTGTCGGCACCGACAGCAGCGACGATGTCTGCATCTTCCATGAGCCCGACGAGCGCTTCTTCGTCGGCTCGGGATTCTCCCGCTCCGGCAGATACATGTTCATCGTCACCGGGTCCAAGACCACCACAGGCTTCTGGTCGCTTGAAGCCGATGACCTCGAATCCGCACCGCAGGTCGTCTGGCCCCGCGTCGACGGGGTCGAATACTCTGTGGAGCACGCGATCATCGCCGGTGAGGATCGCTTCCTCATCACGCACAACCAGGAGCGCGAGGACTTCGACATCGTCGATGTGCCAGTCTCCGATCCAGCCGGTACGGCACGCGAAAGCGTCGACGCCGCCGACGAACCGGACACGATCGCAGAGCCTGCCGACATCGGCCGACCGGTGCTGGCAGATGTCGAGGGTCTGCGCATCGAAGACGTCGACGCTTTCGAGGACTTCGTCGTCATCAGCTACCGCCGAGGCGGTTTCGCCCGCGTCGGCATCGTTGAGCTCGCGCCCGAAGGCTCCGGAGCCGCAGTCAGCAACGCTGGTTCCGGAGCCGGCAGCACTTCCGAAGCCGGGGCCGCATCACCCTACGGTCCGCTGCAGGAGCTCCCGTTCGACCGCGAAACAGGAACCCTCGGATTCGCCGGCAATCCAGAGTTCACACAGACGAGCATCCGACTGCTCTTCACCTCCATGTCCACGCCCGCTGTGATCTATCAGCACAGCGTGGCAGACGGCACTGACACGGTCCTCAAGCGCCAGCCCGTCCTCGGCTCGGTCGACCTCGACCGCTACAGCGAATCCCTCGTCTGGGCCAGTGCCGAGGACGGAACTCAGGTTCCGATCTCTCTGGTCTATCGCACCGACCTCATCGCGCTTGCCAATGACACCACCACCTCGGCGAGTGAAACCGAAGGCCACGAAGCAGCCCCCGTCGAGCCTGCACCTCTGGTGCTCTACGGGTACGGCTCCTATGAGATGAGCATGGACCCGTACTTCTCCGTGTCCCGGCTCTCCCTGCTCGACCGCGGGGTCGTCTTCGCCATCGCCCACGTGCGCGGCGGCGGTGAGATGGGCCGCCATTGGTACGACCAGGGCAAGACCACGACGAAGAAGAACACCTTCACTGACTTCATCGCCGCCGGACGCCACCTCGTCGCCGAGGGGTGGACGAGCCCGGACAGGCTCGTCGCGACCGGGGGATCGGCCGGAGGGCTGCTGATGGGAGCGGTGACGAACATGGCATCGGATCTCTTCGCCGGGGTCAGCGCCCATGTGCCCTTCGTCGACGCACTGACCTCGATCCTCATGCCCGAACTTCCGCTGACTGTCATCGAATGGGAGGAGTGGGGAGACCCGCTCCACGACCAGGACGTCTATGAGTACATGCGCTCCTATTCTCCCTACGAGAACGTCGCCGAGGTGGCCCATCCGAAGATCTTGGCCGTGACCTCGCTCAACGACACCCGAGTCCTCTACGTCGAACCCGCCAAATGGGTCGCCCGACTGCGTGAGGTCGGTGCCGATGCGCTGCTCAAGACCGAAATGGTCGCCGGTCACGGTGGTGCGTCGGGACGTTACGACTCCTGGAAGGAAACCGCCTTCGACTTCGCGTGGATCCTTGATGTGCTGGGTCGATCGGACGTCGACATCGATGCCTGATCCTCTGGCGCGGCGTCCCTGCGGGGACGCCGCACCAGGACGCTTGGGTGGCGGATGTGCGGCGCCAGGGGACGTTTGTCGCGACAGATAACAATACCGGGACGATTGTCTCCAAAACCTTGTTTTGGTCGGTCGTGTCAGCGGCGCCCAATAGAGTGGTTGTCATCACAGTCGCACCCCTGACCGACTGCGGAATCAGAATGAACTGAGCTGCATCGGTGCGTGGGTCGTCTGCAGTTCCACGTGCGGCCCACCGATGGGTCCGACCGGGAACAAGTGACAGGGTTCGTTCCGGTTCCGCGCAGGTGGACCGGTTTTTTCAAAGGGGAGAAGAATGCGTCTCAGGCATCTGGCCACAGCGATTGTGGCGGTGAGTTCGGTTATTGCGGTGTCAGCATGTTCGGGCGGAGACGGCTCCAGCGGTGGCGGGGAGGGCGGCGATTCCTACTCGATCGGCATCTCCCAGCTCGTTCAGCACCCGGCGCTTGACGCGGCCAGCGCAGGATTCAAGAAGTCCTTCGAAGATGCCGACGTCACCGTCGAATGGGACGAACAGAACGCTCAGGGCGAGCAGGCCAACGCGACTTCGATCGCGCAGACATTCGCCAACGAAGACCTCGACCTCGTCCTCGCAGTGGCGACCCCCGCAGCACAGGCAGCCGCACAGGCAATCACCAACGTTCCTGTGCTCTTCACCGCCGTCACCGACGCCCAAGAAGCAGGCCTCGTGAAGTCCGACGATGCACCGGGAGCCAACGTCACCGGCACCTCCGACCTCAACCCGGTCGCCGAACAGCTCCAACTGGTCAAGGATCTCAAGCCTGATGCCAAGACCGTCGGCATCGTCTACAGCTCCGGCGAGGTCAACTCGGAGGTGCAGGTGGAACTCGCGAAGAAGGCCGCGAAGGACATGGGCGTCGAGATCAAGGAAGCCACGATCGCCAACTCGAGTGAGCTGGCGCAGGCAGTGGACTCCCTCGGCAAGGTCGACGCCTACTATGTTCCGACCGACAACAACGTCGTCTCCGCCGTCACGACCATGGTCCAGGCGGCTGAGAAGAACAAGGCGCTCCTCGTCGGTTCTGAAGCGGGCCAGGTGGAACAAGGTGCGGCGATCACTCGCGGCATCGACTACACGAAGCTGGGCGAACAGACCGGCAAAATGGCGCTGAAGATCCTCCAGGATGGTGAGAAGCCAGCCGACATGCCAGTCGAAACCAGCTCCGACCTCGAGCTCGTCGTCAACCCGAAGGCCGCCAAGGCCCAGGGTGTTGAGATCCCGAAGAAGCTCATCGACGAAGCCGACAAGGTCATCGACTGATCGACCCCCGTCGCCGGCCGGGACACGGGACCGGTCGGCGACACCTACCCCCGCCACACATCACCACCTGATCGGAAACACATGTTCGGAGCACTGGAACTCGGGCTCATCTACGGAGCGATGGCGCTCGGGGTCTACCTGACCTTCAAGGTTCTCAACTTCCCCGACCTCACCGTCGACGGAAGCTTCACCACGGGTGGTGCCACCGCAGCCTCCTTGATCATCGCCGGGGTCAACCCCTTCCTGGCGACCCTGGCAGCCATCGGCGCAGGACTCATCGCCGGCTACATCACCGGACTCCTCCACACCAAGGGCGGCATCGACGGCCTGCTCGCCGGAATCCTGACGATGATCGGACTGTGGTCGATCAACCTGCGGATCATGGGCAAGGCGAATCTCCCGCTCCTGCGAGAAGACACCGTGTTCACCCCGCTGCGGGAGAACATGTGGCTAGGCACCTGGGTCTCCATCGCAGTGCTCCTCATCTTCACCCTGATTCTGAAATTCGCCATCGACTGGTTCCTCACCACCGACCTGGGCTTGGCAATCCAGGCCAACGGCAACAACCGACAGATGATCCGCAGCCTCGGCGTGAACACCGACAACACGACGATGCTCACCCTGGCCCTGTCCAACGGCTTCGTCGCACTCTGCGGCGCGCTCATCGCCCAATACCAGGGATTCTCCGACATCAGCATGGGCATCGGCCTCATCCTCGTCGGACTCGCCTCGGTCATCCTGGGGCAGGCAGTCTTCGGCAGCCGCAACATCTTCATGGCCAGCCTCGGAGCTCTCATGGGATCGGTCATCTACCGCCTCATCATCTTCCTGGCGCTGCGTGCCGGCCTCGACACCAACGACATGAAGCTGACAACCGCACTGCTCGTGGTGGTCGCACTGCTGCTGCCCAGGTGGGGATTCCTCAAGCGAGTACCGTCGCTGAGATCGCGCGGCAACCGAGCCGCGTCAGGAGCTGCGGCAGCCGACGATCCTGCGAACGAGGCGGGTGCCCAAGTGCCCGCCGGCACAGTCGACGTCCCCGTCGGCACCACAGACGTCCCCGCGGGGACGTCTGCGAGGACCGCAGGAACCACTGCAGCGTCAGATCCGAAGGAGGACTGAGTCACATGCTGAAGATCGACACCATCTCGAAGACCTTCTTCCCCGGCACCGTCAATGAACGCAAGGCCCTGCAGAATCTGTCGCTCGAGCTCGAAGAATCCGATTTCGTCACCGTCATCGGCTCCAACGGCGCAGGAAAATCGACACTGCTCAACACGATCTCGGGCCGACTGCCCATCGACTCCGGATCGATCACGATCGACGGCGCCGAGGTGTCCCGGATGCCCGAATACAAACGGGCCAAATATCTGGGCCGGGTATTCCAGGACCCGATGGCCGGCACCGCACCTGACCTCACGATCGAACAGAACCTGTCTCTGGCACTCAAGCGCGGAAAAGCACGTGGGCTGGGACGAGGAACCACCTCGGCGAGGCGGGACCTGTTCAGCGATGAGCTTGCCACTTTGGAACTCGGCCTGGAGAACCGGTTGAAGACCAAAGTGGGCCTGCTCTCCGGCGGACAGCGCCAGGCGCTGAGCCTGCTCATGGCCGGATTCACCCAGCCTCGCATCTTGCTCCTCGACGAACACACGGCGGCACTCGACCCCCAGCGTGCGGCACTCGTGACGGACCTGACGCAGAAGATCGTGTCGAATGACGGGCTGACCACGCTCATGGTCACGCACAACATGGAACAGGCGATCGCGCTGGGCAACCGACTCATCATGATGCACGAAGGCGAGATCATCTACCAGGCCTCGGCCGAAGAGAAGAAGACGCTGACGGTGAAGACTCTGCTGGGCGAGTTCTCCAAACTCAAGGGCGCAACACTGGGGGACCGGGCGCTGCTGAACTGATCTGCCGCCGGTCACCGTCGAGTGATGAATTCCCCGATGTCAGCTGAGACCTCGTCGGGATATTCGCCGGTGACGGCGTGTGAGGCGTCCTCATAGACATGCACCGCACCAGCACCCAGGGTTCGCCTTGCCGTCGCCGAGGCAGTTTCCGGGTCATGCATGACCGAGCGTCCCGCAATGATCGCGAGCACCGGCATCGTTAGGTCGGACAGCTGACCCTCGGCGATCCGGGATGGCTGGGGCTTCTTCATGGCGTAATGATGCATCCCGGACTCGATCATGTCGGCTACCGGGACATCCTCGACCTTGATGCCGCCGGCGGTATATGAATTGAACGCATCCCGTCCGGCCTTGGGCATCCACGGAGTGCCTATCAGCATGTCCTGGACGCCATGGTCGAATCGGTCGGAGAAGCTGTTGCCTACGCCGAGGTGGCCGAGAGACCGAGGGTCTATGTGCGATCCATCGTCGCCCATTTCGTCAGCCATCGCAGTCACTCCCGACTGAGCGTCGAAGCGCTGATCCACGGTGGGGCAAGAACTGACAGTTCCGCAAGGTGGAAGCCGGTGGCTGCGCTCCTCAAGTCGGCACGCGAAGCGCGCGGAGTGAAGGGGCTGTCCGATTCGCGGACTGCTGCACTCATCATCGGCGGTGCCATCGACGCTGTCGTCGGCGAGGCACTTGAGGACCCGGGGTACGACGCCGTGGCCGCGAGCGAGGAGATCGTGGATCTCGTCGAGCAGCGTTTCCTCACCGACTGACCCGGGGCAGTGCGAACCTTCGTACGATTGCGTGCGGTGCCGCAGCAACATGGCAGGATTCCTTTGAGAAGCTCTCAGGAAACTGTTAAGGTCCGAAGCTATGGCACAGACGGGTATTTTCGGGGCAGACCTCTGTGCCCGGACCCTTTCTGCCACACGCACAGCACCCCATCCCACTGGCGGTTTCGCCAATGATTCCTGGGAACGCGCAGCAATCGGGTGGTGCGGTTCAGAGCCTTAGGTCACACTGGCAACTTTCGATCATCAGTTTCCTCGACGATTGAGAAAGGGCCATCGCTGCATGTCCGATGACTCCACACCAGACACATCCAGACCCACGGGAACCGACGCTGATACTACGGGAACCGACACCACGGGAACCGACACCTCGGCAACAGCTGCCGACACCTCGGCGACCACCGCGCCGACCCTCGGTTCTGACGGTTCCGGCTCCCTTCGCCCCGAGCGCAAGGCCTCCCGCGAGAAGCTCAAGGCCGATGCCCGACGAGTGAGCCGCGAGACGGGGAAGGGCTTGGGCAAACTGGACTACAGTCGCCCCAGACATCCTGCCGAGAATGCGCCGGAGATCAACACCCAGTACCCGCACAACACCCACCCGATCCTGGTCCCGGGAATCGCGATCGACGAACAGCGTCGCCACTACTCCCTCGACAAGATCATCTTCGCCGTCGCCGGCACACTCACAGTTGCCTTCGTGATCTGGGGAATCGCCAGTCCCTCAAGCGTCTCCACGGTGGCCACAGCCGCCTATAACTGGTCGACGTTGAACGTCGGCTGGTTCTTCAACCTCGTGGCGATCATCGTTCTCGTCGCGCTGATCATTCTCGCGTTCTCCCCCTACGGCAAGATTCCGCTGGGCAAGGACGATGAGAAGGCCGAGTTCAGCACCTTCTCGTGGGTGGCGATGCTCTTCGCCGCCGGCATCGGGATCGGCGTGCTCTTCTTCGGACCATCGGAGCCGCTCACCTACTTCGTGTCCCCGCCGCCGATGACGAACGCTCCCGAAACCACCGAGGCACTGCACGGCGCCATGGCCCAGACATACTTCCACTGGGGCTTCCATGCGTGGGCAATGTACGCTCTCGTCGGCGGGGCGATCGCCTATGCTGCCTACCGGCGCGGTCGCTCCCTGCTTCTGTCCTCGATCTTCCAGACGCTCTTCGGCAAGCGCCACACCGAAGGCCTCGCAGGAAAGCTCGTCGACATCTTCGCGATCGTGGCGACCCTGTTCGGCACCGCCGCGGCATTGGGCATCGCTGCGATGCAGATCGGCTCCGGCGTCAGCATCGTCAGCGGCGTCGGTGAGATGACGAACAACATGCTCGTCGTCATCATCTGCGTCCTCACCGTCGGCTTCATCATCTCCGCGGTCTCCGGTGTCTCTAAGGGCATCCGTTACCTGTCGAGCATCAACATCATCCTCACCGTAGGAATCGTGGGCCTCGTGCTCTTCCTCGGACCGACACTGTTCCTGCTCAACCTTCTCCCCTCGGCGCTCATGGAATACTTCGGTTCGCTCTTCGACATGATGGGCAAGTCACTGTCCTGGGGCGGCGAAACCCAAGAATTCCAGTCCGTGTGGACCGTCTACTACTGGGCCTGGTGGATCTCCTGGTCCCCGTTCGTCGGCACGTTCATCGCCCGCATCTCACGAGGACGCAGCATTCGGCAGTTCATCCTGGGCACAATCTTCATTCCCTCGACCCTGCTCTTCGTGGCCTACGGCATCATGGGCGGAACGTCGATCTGGATGTACCGGGAAGGCGCGGCCGGATTCACCGACAGCATGGCCGCCCCCGAGGTGTTCTTCACCCTCATCGACAATCTGCCCTTCGTCGAGTGGCTGCCCTTCGTTGCGATCGTCGTACTCGCCATCTTCTTCATCACATCTGCGGACTCCGCTTCGATCGTGATGGGAATGCTCACGAGTCGCGGCGACCAGGAACCCAGGAAATGGGTTGTGGTCTTCTGGGGTCTCGTGATGTCCGGCATCGCCGTGGTCATGCTGCTGCTGGGAAATGCCAATGCACTGGAAGGTCTGCAGCAGCTCGTCATCGTCACCGCAGTGCCGTTCGCCGTCATCATGCTGTTCATCATCATTGCCTGGTTCAAAGAACTGCGCACCGACCCGCTGGCACTGAGGCGACAGTACGCGCAGAACGCTGTGGACAATGCGGTGGTCGAAGGTGCCGACCGATTCGGTGACGACTTCGCTTTCCAGGTCGTGCAGACCGAACCGGGCGACGGCGCCAACGGCGGCATCGACTCCGAGCATGGGGACTACACCGATTGGTACCAGCGCACCAATGCCGACGGTGAGCCGGTCGGCTACGACTACGAAACCGGACAGTGGGCCGATGGGTGGACCCCCGAGGAGGAGGGGAGCGAAGACCCCGACACCACCTCGGCGAGTTCAGACGCTGAGGGCCAATCGGAATCCCGTGTGACCGAGTGAGGTGTCCGGTGTCGCGGCCGAGCGTGCCGAGGTCCGGTACCTGCGGCAATACGAGTCATGGCACATATAGGACCCGCCACGCAGCACCGGGCGCTGGTCGTGTGCACTGAAGTGACTGCTCGTCCACTCCCATACGTTTCCGGTCGTGTTGTGCAGACCGAAGCCGTTGGGAGGAAACGCGTCGGCGGGAACGGTGCCGACCGGCGCCGTCGGTCCGTTGGGGAAGACCCCGGCGAAGGTGTTCATGCGGGCCACGCCGTCGGGTTCGCGCACCGAACCCCAGGGATAGGGCTTCTGCTCAAGGCCGCCGCGGGAGGCGAACTCCCACTCGGCTTCGGTCGGCAGTCGGGCACCCACCCACTGCGCATACGCCTCGGCGTCGGTGTGGGAGACATGGGTGACCGGATGCCTGGCCCATTGTTCGAGACTCGAGCCGTCGAGACTCGAGCCCGGAATACCAGCCACGCCAGCCACACCGGTCGGCCCGGGTCCGCCGGGGTGGAGCCAGGTGGCCCCTGTGACCTGACGCCACCAGGGGGTAGCCTGCACAGAGGGAGAGGTCTCGGCCAGCCCTTCGGCCACCAGGCCTGTGAAAACCAAGGAGTCACCATGAGTTTCAGCATCAGTGCGATGACCCGTCGCTGCAACGAACGCGGCGAATTCTACGACCGTGACGGTCGTCGCACCGATGGCGAAACCCTCGACGCCGACTTCGCGGACCGGGCCTTCACCGTCCTCGGGATAGGCCAGCGGGTCCTCGCTGCCCATGAGGAGTGTGCCGCCGCTGAGGCCGATCATCGCCAGATTCCGCGGGGCCAGAGCCGCGAGTTCGGTCAGCAGCTGCCGATCGGGAGTGGGCACGGTGGGCGATTCCCGGCTCGACGTTCGCACCTCGGCGGGGGATTCTTCTTCCTCAACACCCACCTCGGCGGACCCAGGACTGCCCTGGCTCGCTCCGACGGGCGAGTTCCGTGCCGGGCCACAGCATGAGGCCAATGTCGCCACCTTCAATCCATATCTAAGAACCGGTTTCGCAAGAATCTGTTCCATCTGACACACCTGCGCAGGTCTTCAACGCAGCTGACTTCGCAGATCATGCTTTCACAAGCAGACCATACGTTTTTGAGAAAGGACGTGACCAAGCATATGCAACCGCCGAACATCGTAGTGATCCAGGCCGACCAGATGGCCGCACAGGCACTGGGTGCCTACGGAGACACCGCCGCACTCACCCCGAACATGGACTCCCTGGCCGAGGACGGAGCGGTCTTCGATCGCGCCTACTGCAACACTCCGCTGTGCTCACCCTCGCGGGCGTCGATGATGACCGGTCGGATGCCCTCCGACATCGACTGCCTCGACAACGGCGACGACTTCGCCGCCTCGGTGCCGACGTTCGCCCACCGCCTGCGCAAGCTCGGATACCACACCGCGCTCATCGGACGGATGCACTTCATCGGCCCCGATCAGCACCACGGATTCGAAGAGCGCCTGACCACCGACGTCTACCCGGCCGACCTCGACATGGTTCCCGACTGGCAGCGTCCCCTCGACCAGAAGCTCCAGTGGTATCACGAGGCCGATCCGGTGTTCACCGCCGGTGCTGCGAAGGCGAACGTCCAGCAGGACTTCGATGACGAGGTGATCTTCCGGACCCTGCGTCACCTCAACGGACGGGTGCGCGCCAACCAGGCGGCCGGTGAGAACCAGCCGTTCCTCATGGTCACCTCGTTCATCCACCCGCACGACCCGTACGAGCCGCCGCGGGAGAACTGGGACAGATTCGCCGAGGTGGACATCCCGGACCCAGCCCACCCCGAGGTCCCCGACATCGCCGAGGACCCGCACAGCCACCGGCTGCGCACGATGAGCGGGCTGGAAAAGCGAGAACCGGGAACCGAGGACATCCGTCGGGCCCGCCGCGCCTACTATGCGTCGGTGAGCTACATCGACGATCACATCGGCAAGATCCGCCAGCGTCTGCGCGAGCTCGACCTCGAAGACAACACGGTCATCATCGTCACCAGCGACCATGGAGACATGCTGGGGGAGAAGGGGCTGTGGTACAAGATGTCCCCGTACGAGCAGTCCTCCCGTGTCCCGATCATCATCAACGGCCCCGCCGAGGCGGTCACGCCAGGTCGGTATGCCAACCCCGTCAGCCTCGTCGACCTGATGCCGACTCTGCTGGACCTGGCAGGAACCTCGGACCCCGATGCGACAGGTGTCTCTCTGCTCGAGTCGGCTCGGCGGGAAGCCGCAGGAGAGACGGAACCTGCCGATCGTGACGTCATCATCGAGTACTTCGCCGAGGGCACATACCGACCGCAGGTGACGCTCATCCGCGGACAGTACAAGCTGACTATCTGCCCGGGAGATCCGGAACTGCTCTTCGACCTCGAAACGGATCCGGACGAGCTGGTCAACCGTGCCGGCGACGCCGGATATGCGGAGCTCGTGGCCACGATGCGAGCCGAGCTCGATTCGCGCTACGACCTCGAACATCTTGAGGAGCATGTGCTGGGCAGTCAGTCGAGCCGCCAGCTCGTCGCCGATGCGCTCAAGATCGGCACGGTCCGGCACTGGGACTACGATCCGGAACCCGAGAACGGCTACGTCCGCGGCGACTTCTGGACCGCGTTCAGGTTCGGAAAGATCCCCGACACCACCGTCTGAGGCGAGGCGCAAGCGCCCCGCGGGGGCCTGAGCCTCACGCTCCAGCCGTGACGTTTCATCGAGCGCAGATCGCAGCGTCGAGAGCAGACTGTATACCCTCTGCCCTCGACGCTGCGGTCGTCTTTCGGTGAGATCGAGACGAGGGAGTAGCGGATCCCCGGCTCGAGCCGACCCCCACCTCGGCAGGAATAATTCACTCAGGATTGGGCGAGTTGCAGGTCACACTCTCAGACTCCGGTGGCATCATCTGGAGTAGGAGGGATGTCATGACCAATTTCGAGTGGACATCTGAAGTCCCGCTCGCCGCCGAGACAACCTATCTGTGGCACGCACAGCCCGGAGCACTGACTCGGCTGTCCCCGCACTGGGCCCAAGAGATCGTCGAGGAGAGCTACCCTCCGCTCGCGCCCGGGTCGGTGGCTCAGGTCAAGACCAGTCTGCCCGGCAGCTACGGCCTCGTCCGACGACCATTCAGTTCGGTGCATTCCGAGGGCCCCTCCCGGTTCTCGTTCGTCGATGAGCTCAAGAAGGGCCCACTGAGCCAGTGGAAGCACACCCACGAATTCTCCTCGGTCGCCGGGGGAACCAAGATCGACGACCACATCGAGTTCTCGATGGCACCGGCGGGCTTCGACTCGATCGACCGCAGCCTCATCCACAACTTGGAAGCGACTTTCGAAGCCAGACAACAGCGCATGCTCATGGACATCGAGTTCCTCGAACGCATGCACGCACCACTGCTGTCGCGCAAGAAGGGCAAACGCATCCTCATCGCCGGCGGCAGCGGACTCGTCGGCCGGCAGGTCGCTGCACTCTTCTCCACGGCAGGACATTTCGTGCGTCTGCTCGTGCGTCGCACTCCGAAGGCCGAATACGAATCTCACTGGAATCCCGGACTGGGAATCATCAACCCACGCGACCTGGCCTGGGCGGATGCGGTCGTCCACCTCGGCGGGCGCACCATCGCCACCCGGTTCACGAAGAAGGCGAAGGAGGAGATCCGCTCCTCACGCATCGACTCGACGACCCTGCTGGCGGAGACGATGCGCACCCTGCCCGAGGCGAAACGACCCGAAGTCTTCGTCTGCGCCTCCGCCGTCGGGATCTACGGATCCCAGGCTGAAGCGCCGGTGGACGAGACCGCTCCGGCCGGGGACGGATTCCTCGCCGAGGTGTGCCAGGAATGGGAAGCCGCAGCCGCACGGGTCGAAGAGCTGGGCATCCGCCGGGTCTCGATCCGATCTGGCATTGCGCTGACCTCACTGAGCGGATTCCTCAGACTCCAGACACCTCTGTACTTGGCCGGGGCCGGAGGGCGATTGGGCAGCGGTGAACAGGGCCTGGCCTGGGTCTCCCTCGACGATCTGGCCAGATCCTATGTCCATGCGGTGCTCACCGACTATGTCCGCGGACCCGTCAACGCGGTGGCCCCGGACATGATCTCGCAGCAGGAGTTCGCCGAGGCGCTCGCCGCCCACCTGCACCGCCCGGCCCGCATCGCGACGCCCGGTTTCGTCACCGAGTTGGTACTCGGGGCCGACGGAGCCAAGGAGCTCGCCCTGGCCGACCAGAAGGTGCGTCCGGAGAAGCTGGAAGAGACCGGATACCAGTTCGCCCACCCCACGCTGTCCGACTGCCTCGAGGAGGAACTCGGCAGCGGAGCGTGAAGTGGGCGAAGGGTTTCAGAGACGCTTTCCGGCGATCTCGGCACCGGCGGTCAGCGACTGCAGCTTCGCAATGGCGATCTCAGGGTGGACGCGTCCGCCCAGGCCACAGTCCGTCGAGGCCATGACATTGTCGGGACCGACGAGCTTCGCGAAGCGTTCGATGCGATCGGCGACGAGTTCGGGATGCTCGACGACATTCGTGGAGTGGGAGACGATGCCCGGGATGATGTACTTGCCCTCGGGCAGCTTCATGTCCTCCCAGATCCGCCATTCGTGTTCGTGGCGGACGTTGGCAGCCTCGAAGGTGATGCCAGCGGCATTGAGCGTGAGCACCTGGTCGACGATCTCCTTGAACGGCAGGTCCGTCACGTGGGGACCGTGCCAGGAACCCCAGCAGGTGTGGACGCGCACCTGAGCCGGATCGATGCCGCGCAGTGCGTGGTTGAGTGCATCGATGCGGACCTGGATGAAGGACCGGTAGTCGGCGAAGGAGGGTTCCGGGTTGATCTGGTCGAAGTTCTCGGCCAGGGAAGGATCGTCGATCTGGACGGTCAGACCCGCCTCGGTGATGGCGAGGTATTCCTCACGCAGCACATCGGCCCACGCCCAGATGAACTCCTCATCGGTCTTGTAGTACTCATTGGCGATGCGCGAAGCCGAGCCGGGGGACAGGGCGTTGATGTAGCCGTCGCGTTCACCGTACCCGGCGGCTGCGAGACCGGCCTTGAGGTTGGCGATGTCGCTGGCGACCTGGTCCTGGCCCACGTAGCTGATGGCGCTGGTGGCCTTGGGGAACTGCGGCTGGTCACCTGTGTCGGTGCCGGCGTTGGCATCGCCGTAGACGCCGGGGAAGAGATTGCGGTCGCGGCGGTCGCCGAAGCTGGTCAGCACCGTCCTACCCGGCTCTGAGCGCACGGCCGGTGCATCCCACTTGTCGACATTGTCGAGTTCGAGTCCGCCGGTGCGGGCGAAGGAGTAGTGCCACCAGGCGCCGTAGTCGAATTCTGCGGCCATCGAATGGCCGTACTCCCCGTCGTTGGGGTTCGAGATGCCGAGATCCTTCTGGCGCTTGACGAGGTCGGCCACGCTGGCGGCGAGGAGCTCATCGAATTCCTGCGTCTGAGCCTCGGAGACGGTTTCACCGGCGAGGCGAGCGTGGTTCTGGGCCTGCTTGACCTTGTTGGCTTCGATGAGTTCGGGGGTGCGGGGTAAGGATCCTGCGTGCGAGGTGCGGATCGTGGCCATAGGTGACTCCTCTGGTTGTTCGGCGGCAGTTGCGCCGTGGCGTTCTCCCTCAGGCAATCACATAAGCGGCCCCGCATGCGAGGGGGTTGTCATGTTGGGTCACGTGCTGTGGCGTTCACCTGCTGAAAAGAATGCGGTCCCCGCCCTTGCAGACCTACAGTGATGACATGAGTCAGCAGGCTTCCTCGGGAGGATACGAACGGGCAGTCGGTCCAGGGTGGACGGCGCGAATCCTCTTCTGGGCCGCCATAGCCGTCGGCTCATTGCCGGAATTCGTGCTGATGCCGATGATGATCGATGGAGTGCGCCCGGACATCTTCACCCTGTATCCGGCCGTGACCGTCGTGGTCGCGATCCTCGAACTCATCCTCGGCGTCGTCGCGCTGCTCATCGTGAAAGCCAGTCCGATGACGATGCGACTGTTCGGGATGGGACTGCTCATCTTCATCAGCATCTACGCATTCGCCTTGCCTCACCTGCTGCCGATCATCGTGAACCGTGTTGTCAGCAGCGTCGATCTCGCGATGAACATCCAGAGCATCATCTGGACCTTCCACGGCGGCGTGGTGCTGGCCGGAATGCTCATCGCCTGGAACCTCGCGCGCAACAGAGCCTGGTGGACGCACCTCGTCGCCGCCGGCTTTGCGATGTGCACGGGACTCGTCGTCGCCTTCGTCGAATGGGCGATGAACTCGCTCGGTTCCTCGTTCGCGACGTCAATGGTCCTCACCCAGTTGGTCCTGCTGGGAGTGTCATTCGGTGGCCTCGTGCTCCTGCACCTGCTCGGCCGAGTGGCCAGCGGACCATCGGATCGCTATGCCGAGGCCAGTGCCCGCTCGATCGCCGAGGGGACCACCGAGCGTTGAGGGAGCCAGTCGCAACCGGCTCCCTCGATGTTCAGTGGTCCCCTCGCTGAAGCCAGCCAAGCCAACGAACTCAGCCGAAGTCCGGCTCAGTCGAAGTGCTTCGGCAGCGTCCCCTCATGAGTCTCGCGCAGCTCGTCGAGTCCGATCTCGAAGTGATCGACGACCTCGAGGACAGGTGCCTCGTCGCCGGTGTCGGTCATGCCGATGCGGATGAACGGGAAATGCCTGGCGGTGCACATGTCCTTGAAGCGGACCTCTTCGGACCGCGGCACGGCCACAATCGCACGGGCCGTGGACTCGGAGAACAGTGCAGTGAACACATCAACACCATCGCGTTCGCACACCTCGTCGAGCCAGATGCGGGCACCGGTGCCGAAGCGCAGGCAGGATTCGATGAGTGCCTGCGACAGACCGCCCTCGGACAGGTCGTGCGCGGCATCGATCATGCCGTCACGCGAGGAGTTGATGAGGATCTCACCGAGTTCCTTCTCCGTGCCCGGCTTGTACTGGGGAGGCACTCCGCCGAGGTGGCCGGCGGTCACGTCGGCCCACGCCGAACCGTCGAGTTCGGCTTCGGTCGTTCCGAGGAGGTAGATGGTCTGGCCCGGTTCCTTCCAGCCGCTGGGTGTGGCGCGGGTGACGTCGTCGAAGACGCCGAGGACACCGACGACTGGGGTCGGGTGGATGGCTACGCCACCGGTCTGGTTGTAGAGGGAAACGTTGCCACCGGTCACGGGAATGCCCAGGTCCTGGCACGCCTCGGCGAGGCCCTCGACTGCGGCCGCGAACTGCCACATGATCTCAGGGTCCTCGGGGGAACCGAAGTTGAGGCAGTCGGTGACCGCGCGCGGGATGGCCCCGGCGGTGGTGACATTGCGGTAGGCCTCGGCCAGCGCCAGCGCTGCGCCGCGGGCCGGATCGAGGTAGCAGTAGCGACCGTTGGCGTCGGTGGAGATGGCCACGCCGAGCCCGGACTCCTCGTCGACGCGGATGACTCCCGCATCGTCGGGGAACGCCTGGGCGGTGTTGCCCTGCACGTACTTGTCGTACTGGGAGGTGATCCAGTTCTTCGACGCCAGGTTCGGTGCTCCTGCGAGCTGGAGGACAGTCGCGCGCAGCTGATCGTCGCCCTCGGGCTTGACCAGACCAGCCGATTCCACGGTGTTCGCGGCGACCTCGGCGGTCCATGATGGCTCGACCATCGGACGTTCGTAGACGGGGCCGTCGTGGGCGACCGAGCGAGGCGGCACATCGACGATGACGTCTCCGTGCCATTCGATGATGAGGCGTTCGGAGTCGGTGACCTCGCCGAGGACGGAGGTTTCGACGTCCCATTTGCCCACGATCGCCAGGAAGTCATCCAGGCGTTCGGGGGTGACCACGGCCATCATCCGCTCCTGGGACTCCGACATGAGGATCTCCTCAGGGGTCAGGGTCTCATCGCGCAGCAGCACGTCGTCGAGGGCGATGTGCATACCGCCGTCGCCGTTCGAGGCCAGCTCGGAGGTGGCGCAGCTGATGCCGGCAGCACCGAGGTCCTGGATGCCTTCGACAACGCCTGCGTGGAAGAGTTCGAGGCAGCATTCGATGAGCACCTTCTCTGCGAAGGGGTCGCCCACCTGGACGGCAGGGCGCTTCGAGGGCTTCGTGTCATCAAAGGACTCCGAGGCGAGGATCGAGGCTCCGCCGATGCCGTCGCCACCGGTGCGGGCACCGAAGAGGATGACCTTGTTGCCCTTGCCCGAAGCATTGGCCAGACGGATGTCCTCGTGGCGCATGACGCCGACTGCGAGGGCGTTGACCAGGGGGTTTCCCTGGTAGACGGAGTCGAAGACGGTCTCACCGCCGATGTTGGGCAGGCCGAGGGAGTTGCCGTAGTTGCTGATTCCGGAGACGACTCCGTGGAGCACGCGAGAGGTGTCGGGGTGGTCGATGGCACCGAAGCGCAGCTGATCCATCACGGCCACGGGGCGCGCGCCCATCGAGATGATGTCGCGCACGATTCCGCCTACGCCGGTGGCCGCACCCTGGTGGGGCTCGACGTAGCTGGGGTGGTTGTGGGACTCGACCTTGAAGGTCACGGCCCAGCCGTCGCCGATGTCGACGACGCCGGCGTTCTCGCCGATGCCCACGAGCAGGTGCTTCTTCATGTCTTCGGTGACCTTGTCACCGAACTTCGACAGATGCACCTTCGAGGACTTGTAGGAGCAGTGCTCGGACCACATGACCGAGTACATCGCCAACTCGGCCGAGGTGGGGCGACGGCCCAGGATCTCGCGGATCTGCGCGTATTCGTCGGCCTTCAGTCCGAGGTCGGCATAGGGCTGGTCCACGTCGGGATTCGCAGCAGCGAACTCGACGGTCTCCTTGACCTTCTTGGAGGCGGCCTGATCGGTTTCGACCTGCTGGGATTCGACCTGCGTGGAATTCGCAGAGTTGAGGTTACTCGACATGTCCTCTTAACGGCCCTTTCATACGACACGGCATCAGGGCCAATCTTAGCCGTGGTGCGGGGGAGGGGAAGAAACCGGTCTCATCGATGAGTGGATGATGTGACCGAGTCGACCAGTAGTCTGCGCCACATGCTGATATCGCCCGAGGTCTCGCCAACTAGAATATGGGCCATGGCAACTCCCAAAATCGTCTTGTTCTACGTCTTCACCCCCTTGGCGGACCCAGAGGCAGTCAAGCTGTGGCAGCA
This sequence comes from Brevibacterium sp. UCMA 11754, assembly GCF_021532275.1. Classification (GTDB taxonomy): domain Bacteria; phylum Actinomycetota; class Actinomycetes; order Actinomycetales; family Brevibacteriaceae; genus Brevibacterium. Next base: position 184,943 of record NZ_JACBOT010000001.1, on the reverse strand, counting down.
TACTCTGGCCGAGAGTCTCGGGCTCAAAGGGCGCGTGATCGTGTCGAAGGACGGCATCAACGCCACCATCGGCGGCGATATCTTCGACGTCAAGCAGTATGTGCGGGCGACACGATCCTATGAGCCGTTCAAGAAAGCCGACATCAAATGGTCCAACGGCGAGGGAGACGATTTCCCCCGCCTGAGCGTCAAGGTCCGACCCGAGCTCGTCACCTTCGGAACCGACGACGAGATCACCGTGACCGAGAGCGGAGTCGAAGGCGGCGGCGAGCATCTCAAACCGGGAGCCCTGCACAAGCTCCTCGACGAACGCGGCGACGATGTCGTCTTCTTCGACGGTCGCAATGCGATGGAGGCTCAGATCGGGAAGTTCCGCGATGCGATCGTGCCCGAGACGGACACCACCAAGGACTTCATCGCCGAGATCGAATCGGGCAAGTACGACGACCTCAAAGACAAACCGGTCGTCACCTACTGCACCGGCGGCATCCGCTGCGAGGTCCTGTCCGTGCTGATGAAGAACCGGGGCTTCGAAGAGGTCTACCAGCTCGACGGCGGCATCGTCCGCTACGGGGAGACCTTCGGCAACACCGGGTACTGGGACGGTTCCCTCTACGTCTTCGACAAGCGCATGCACGTGGAGTTCGGCGAAGGAGCCGAATCGATCGGTCACTGCGTCGCGTGTGAGAAGGCGACCCCGAACTTCGTCAACTGCGCGAACCTGGACTGCCGTGAGCAGTACCTGCGTTGCGAGGACTGCACGGAGAAGAACCGTCAGCCCTACTGCCCCGCTTGTGTGCAGGCCGGGATACCCGCCGAGGTGACCGCCGGCTGACGCCGTCCGTGCTGGATCTGGATCCGTGTGGTGCAGCTTCTACCGAAGCAGCCTCTTCGTCGCCGCACCGATATCCGTCCACCTGAACTCGAACCCTGCCTGATCCAATCGCTTGGGCAGCACCCAGCGGCTCTTGAGCACCAGCTCCGATTCCTGTCGGAGGACGATCATCCCGATTTCCAAGAGCCAGCGTGGTGCCGGAATGCCGATCGGCATCCGGACGGCTCGTCTCAAGGCACCCATCAGCGAGGTGTTGTCCGAGACACCGGGACTCGAGACGTTGATCGGACCGGTGAGCTCCTCATGGGCATCGATGAAACGGATCGCACGTACAACATCGTCGATGTGCACCCAGCTGAACCTCTGCTTCCCATGACTGAGCGGATGTCCCCGCCAGACCTCAGGTCCTGACGCCTCGGGTCCGATGCCGCGGTAGCGAGTGTGGCCGAACCAGCGCCCTTCCAGCTGGGGACCACCGGCGCCGAATCTGGCTGCGTTCGCGAGCATGTTCAACGCCGCGCCGTCACCGAACACGATCGCCATCCGCAAAGCGACCCGCCTGGTCTGGAGGAGATCACCACGGAAGAACTCTCGCTCCCACCCTTTGGCCACATCGACTGAGAAGCCCTCACCGATGTCCCCGTCGTTCTCGGTCTGCGGCCGGTCCATGGCATGGCGGTAGATAGTGGCCGTGCTCGAGTTGATCCACAGACGCGGTGGCGCCGAGGCGGCCCTGACCGCATCGTTCAAGGTCCGAGTCGTCGTCACTCGTGAGTCCCAGATCTCCTGCCGGTTGCGATCGTTGTATCGACACCCCACGCTGCGGCCGGCGAAGTTGATGAGCAGATCGGCACCATCGATCATGGCAGCGATCCCGTCCGGATCGTCCCAGGAGACATGTGTGCCCGAGGAAGTGGCCCGCCCGATGGTGCGCACCTGATAGCCCCACGACTGAAGGGGAGCAAGGAGAGTTCTGCCGATGAAACCGGATGCTCCGGCGACAACAGCAATTGGCGATGAGTCATCTTCAGCACGGGAAGAAACGTTTTCCTCAGTCATGAGGTGACGATAACACCGCCAGAAGCCAGCAGCGGCGGGATCGTCCGCTACGGGGAGACCTTCGGCAACACCGGGTACTGGGATGGGTCGCTCTATGTCTTCGACACGCGCATGCACGTGGAACTCGGTGACGGAGCCGAATCGCTCGGTCACTGCGTCGCGTGCGAGAAGGCGACCCTGCACCGTCAGGTCCTCAGGGGCCAGGTGAAGTCGAGCGTGTGGACCGCCGGACCACAAGTGAAGGGGAGATGAGATCTTCCCGGGCGGGCCCATCGGGGTCCGCTAGCATATCGAAAACTACCTGAGCGGACAGCCGTCCGATCACCTGATTCTGAGGGTCGACGGAGGTGAGAGAGATTCGCTCAAGGTCAGACAGGGAGATGTTGTCAAAGCCGACGACTGCCAGCTCCTCCGGTACGCGGACGCCCGCATCATCGGCAGCGGAGAGAACACCGAAGGCGGAAATGTCATTGACTGACACGATTGCTGTGGGTGGAACATCTGATCGCAAGAGTTTGCTGGCAGCTGAGTAGCCCTCCTGCTCCGAGAATCCGGCCGATTGGACTATCGGCACCAGCCCCCTCGAGTGCATGGCTTCGACATAGGCGGTTTCTCTTGATTTTGCGACCGCACTGCCTTGTCCTCCGGCGAACGCGATTCGATCATGGCCGAGTTCCTGCAGGTGATCGATCACCAGGTCGATTCCCTTGACATCGTCCATTCGCACGGAGGAAAAGCCCGAAGCCGGGTTCGGCGCTGCGCTGGCGTAGACGGTGGGTATCCCGGTGAACAGCGCTTCATGTTCGATGACTGTCCCGACGACGATCAGAGCTTTCGGCCGTAGGTCCTGAAGCATGGCGATGATTCGGGAGTCGATTCGGCCATAGGACTCCGACGCGCTCTGACCATTCGGGATCGTCGCGCTGGTGATCAAGCCGTATTCGCCGTGTGCGTCCAACTCGGAACGTACGGCATCGGCGATCTCGGCAAAGATCGGATTGTGGAGATTGACGACGAGGATGCCGACGAACGGAGACCCGTCCGTGGCGAGGGAACGGGCGAGGAAATTCGGCTGGTAGCCCAGGGATCTGGCTGTGCGGAGAATGAGTTCACGGCGCCGTTCTCCTACCCGTTGGGGTTCCTTGAAGGCCAGAGAGACCAGTGACTTGGATACGCCGGCTGCTGTTGCGACGTCACGAATGGTCGGCCGTGACCTCGAGTTCCCCGGCTCATCACTGTTGGCGTTGCCCATATGCTCATCATCACACACTCGTGGGCGCGAGATATTTTCCAGGTTCGACTCGAAGTGGGGGCGAGAGTCGATGCCGAGAAAGTGCTTGACAATATGAACCGAGTCACACTAGATTCACACTAATCCCATTTTGAACCGGTCCAAAACTTTGGATCAAATGCGATGAACTTCCAATTGGACCGGTTCAAAATGGGGAATGAAGTCTCTGCACGACGAATGATTCTGGAGTATGCAATGAAGCACAGCGACTTGCTGATCGGTGGGAGCTGGCAGTCCTCACGTGAAGGCAGCCGACAGCTGAAGGACGTGGTGTCACCGTTCGACGGTCGCACCGTCGGGCAGGTAGCGATCGCGGGGCCCGCCGATGTAGACGCAGCTCTCGAAGCGGCCTCTCGCGGTGCTCAGGTCTGGCGTCGCACGCCGGCCCACAAGCGCAGCGAAATCCTGCTGCGAGCCGCGGATCTTGCGGATGAGCGTGCTGAGCAGATCGCCCAGGTCCTCTCGGCCGAGAACGGGAAGACGCTTCGCGAGGCCCGCGCAGAGGCCGGCCGCTCGGGTTCGATCATTCGCCTGGCGGCGTTCGAAGGCACACAGCTCTACGGCCAGACTCTTCCCCTCGACGCCAATCCGGGCACAGGTCTGGACAAGGTCGGCTTCACCCTCCCTCAGCCGGTCGGCGTCGTCGTCGCCATCACTCCCTTCAACTACCCGGCGCTCCTGGTCAATCACAAGATCGCACCGGCTCTGGCAGCCGGCAACTCCGTCATCCTCAAGCCTGCGAGCACGACTCCGCTGACCGCATTGGCGCTGGCCGAATGCTTCATCGATGCCGGGCTGCCCGAGGGGGTCCTCTCCGTACTGACCGGTTCAGGCGGCGAGATCGGCGATCGTCTGGCCACCGACAGGCGGGTGCGGAAGATCTCCTTCACCGGATCGACTTCCGTCGGCGAACACCTTGCGTCCATCGCGGGGGTGAAGAAGTTGTCCCTGGAGTTGGGCTCCTCAGCGCCTGTCGTGGTTCTGCCCGATGCCGACATCGAGCTTGCCGCGTCCGCCGTCGCCGCCGGCGGCTATGCGAACGCCGGTCAGGTCTGCATCTCGGTGCAGCGAGTCATCGTCCACGAAGACATCCACGGTGATTTCCTCGATGCCCTGAGTGCGAAGGTCCGGGAACACCGAGTCGGAGATCCCGAAGATGACTCCACCACCGTCGGAACCCTGATCACGGAAGCAGAGGCCAAGCGAGTCGAGAGCTCCATCCGACGGGCCGTCGATGCAGGAGCGCGACTCGAACTCGGCGGCGACCGAGACGGAGCCATGGTCGAACCCGTCATCCTCAGCGGCGTCGACCCCGCAGCGTCGATCGCCCAGGACGAGATCTTCGGACCCGCAGTGGCCGTGACCACGGCACCCGACATCAGAACCGCCGTCGAATTGGCGAACTCGACCGACTACGGTCTCTCCGCCGGAATCTTCACGAACAACATCGACGCGGGCGTGCAGTACATGCGCGAAGTCGACGCCGGAAACATCCACATCAACTGGACTCCGCTGTGGCGGGCCGACCTCATGCCCTACGGAGGACTGAAAGCCAGCGGCGTCGGCAAGGAAGGCGTGCGCGCCGCAGTCGCCGAGATGACCGAATCCAAGACCATCGTCATCCACGGACGACCGTGGAACTGACCGGTCAGCAGTGGCTCTACCGGCACTGACCCCTCACACATTCCGGCCGACGCTGCACACATGTCGGCACCACAGCCTCGGCGCCCATGATCCTTGCATCATCCGGCGCAGCAGATCCGTTCGAAGGAGAACACATGAGTCACGAACAGACCGTCCGACTGACGGTGGCCCAAGCCGTCGTCAAATTCCTCACTCACCAGTACTCGGTCCTCGACGAGGATCGGCAACGATTCATCCCGTCCGCCGCAGGCATCTTCGGCCACGGAAACGTCGCCGGTTTCAGCCAGGCCTTCTCGCAATACGCCGATGACATCCCTTTCATCCAGGGCCGCAACGAGCAGGCGCTGGCCCACGCGGGAAGCGCCCTGGCCAAGGCCAGCAACAGGAAGCAGACGCTGGCGGTCACCGCGTCCATCGGACCCGGAGCGATGAACCTCGTGACGGCCTCCGCCTTGGCGACTGTCAACAGGCTCCCTCTGCTCCTGCTGCCGGGCGACACCTACGCGACCAAACGCCAGGGCCCCGTTCTGCAGGAATTGGAGAACCCACAGGACCCCAACCTCACGGTCAATGACGCATTCCGGCCGGTCTCGGCGTTCTTCGACCGGATCACCCGCCCCGAACAGCTCATCACTTCGCTGCCCAAGGCCTTCCGAGTGCTCGCCAATCCCGCCGAGACGGGAGCCGTCGTGCTCTCGCTGCCGCAGGACATCCAGTCCCACGCCTACGACTTTCCCGTCAGCCTGTTCCGCGATCGGGATTGGACGATCCGTCGCACCATTCCGCAGCCGAAGGAGATCGACGAGGTGGCCGCCGTGCTCGCATCCGCTAGGAAGCCCTTGCTCATCGCCGGCGGCGGAGTCCACTACTCCCAGGCCCGCGAGGCTCTGGTCGACTTCGCCGATGCCACCGGTATTCCGGTCGCGGAGACCTTCGGCGGCAAGGGGGCCGCGCTCCATGACGCCGACTGGGTGCTCGGCGGCATCGGGCTCGAGGGGAACCCCGCCACCAACCGCCTCGTGGCTCAGGCCGATGTCATCCTCAGTGTCGGCACGCGACTGACGGATTTCTCCACCGGATCGCAGACCATGTTCAAGAACCCTGACGTGCGCTTCGCCTCGATCAACATCACGGAGCTCGACGCCCTCAAACAGGGTGCGGTCGCGGTGCTATCGGATGCCCGACTCGGCCTCGAAGCACTGTCGCAGAAGCTCTCCGAATTCTCAGTGCCTGCGGAATGGTCCACGGAGATTGCAGAGCAGAAAGCGGACTGGGCAGTGCTGCGCGGTCGGGCTCTCGACCCCGACACCGCATTCGACAAACAGGCACCGGAGAACGCCGAGCTGAGAATTCCGGACACGGACGCCGTCATCACCCAAGGCCAGCTCATCGGCCTGCTCCAGGAGCAGGCACAGTCGGGGGACACCCTCATCGCGGCTGCCGGTGGCCCTCCGGGCGACCTGCTCAAGGTCTGGGACGCCACAGGAGATCGTCGGTGCCACCTGGAATTCGGATTCTCCTGCATGGGGTACGAAATCCCCGCAGGCATCGGGGTTCGGCTCGCCGAACCGCAGAACACCGGCCGGGTCTCGGTCTTCATCGGCGACGGAACGTTCCTCATGAACCCCACAGAGATCCTCACCGCGGCTCAGGAGCACCTCGACATCACCTATGTCATCTCCGAGAACCACGGCTTCCAAGTCATCCGCCGACTCCAGATGATGAAATACGGCGAGCAGTTCGGCAATGACTTCCGCTACCGCGACGAGGACGACGCCACCCGGCTCTCCGGGGACTATCTGCACGTCGACCTCGGCGAGATCGCCTCGGGCCTCGGCGCCACGACCATCCGCGCAACCAACACAGACGAGATTCGCGCAGCGCTCGATGACACCCGCGATGCCCACGGGCCCATCGCCATCGTCGTCCCGACCATTCCGCTCGTCGACCTCCCCGGCTCGGAAGTGTTCTGGGATGTGGCGCCGGCAGAGGTCGCTGAACAGGAATGGGTCTCGACGCTGCGCACCGACTACGAAAACGGACTGAAGGACCAGAAATGGCACATCTGAACACATCGCCGACACCCTTGGACAAGGGTGCCCTGGCGGGACGAATCCGCGCGGGCGAAACCACCATCGGCAGCTTCGCCGGACTCGGCTCCACCATGGCCATCGAAGTCCTCGCGGCAGCGGGACTCGACTGGGTCCTCGTCGACCTCGAGCACGGAGGCGGTGACGAAGCCTCGATCGGTGACGCCGCCGCAGCCGTCGGCGGGTACGGCGCCGCCACCCTGGTTCGCGTCGAGACGCCGGACCGAATCAGAATCGGCCGGGCACTTGACGCCGGAGCCGCCGGAGTCATGTTGCCGCGAGTGAACTCCGCCGCAGAAGTGGCCGAGATCATCCCGCACCTGCACTACCCGCCGCTCGGCGATCGGGGAGTGGCCACCTACAACCGTTCCCTGCGGTGGGGTATGGACAAAGCCGGCCTGGGCACCAGCAACGACGAGGTGCTCACCATCGTTCAGATCGAAACCGAAGGCGCCCTCGCCGAGATAGCCGACATCGCCGCACTCGCCGCCGTCGACGTCCTGTTCGTGGGACCGCTGGACCTGTCGTACGCACTCGGCGTGCCGCTGGACTTCGAAGCCCCGGTCTTCCGGGAAGCTTTGGAGACGGTCATCGCCGCTGCCGGCAACTACGGAAAGTCCGCAGGCATCCTCAGCGCGAACGCTGCGATCGCCAGAACCAGAGCAGAGCAGGGCTTCACGTTCCTGCCCGTCGGCTCCGATTCGACGCTGCTGGCGGACACCGCAGCCTCGGTCGTCGCGTCGCTGAGAGATTGAGACACCCAGAGACCAGCACATCACGAGGTTGGAACCTCAGCACTGAATGAGGCACATGCCTCAGGACTGATTAACCAAGGAGCACCATGAGCACTACCACCACGACCATCGGAGTCGGACTCATCAGCGTCGGCTGGATGGGACAGCTGCACAGTCGGGCCTACACGGACGTCCCCGTGGTCTACCCCGAACTCGGAATCAGAACGCGACTGATCATCGCCGCCGACACCAACGAGGAGCGGGCTCAATTCGCCCAGGACGTGTTGGGATACGAAAGCTCGACCAGCGACTATCACGACGTCCTCAACCACCCGGACGTCGACGTGGTCTCCGTCTGCGCTCCGAACTTCCTGCACGAAGAGATCGGCACCGCCGTCGCCAAGGCAGGCAAGTCGCTGTGGATCGAGAAGCCGGTCGGACGTTCCGCCGAAGAGACGGAGTCCGTGGTCAACGCGGCCGACGCAGCCAAGGTCGTCACCGCCGTCGGCTTCAACTACCGCAATGCTCCGGCCATCGAATACGCACGGAAGATCATCGCCGAGGGCAAACTCGGACGCATCACCAACGTCCGCGGCGCATTCTTCGCTGACTACTCCGCCGAACCGAACGGGGCTTTGTCCTGGCGTTTCGTTCGGGGGCTCGCCGGATCCGGTGTCCTCGGTGACCTCCTCGGCCACCTGACCGATCTCGCTCACTACGTCGTGGGCCCGATCGACAAGGTCACCGGCGTCGCCAACACCGCCTACACCGAGCGTCCCAAGCAGGAAATGGGCAGCGGAACCCACTTCGACGTCGTCGAAGGCGGCGAGATGGCCCCGGTCGAGAACGAGGACTACGCAGGGCTCCTCGTCCACTTCGGCTCCGAGGCTCAGGGTGCAGGCGCAGTCGGCACGCTGGAAGCATCACGTGTGTGCGTGGGCCCACGGGCGGAGTACTCGCTCGAGGTCTACGGAACCGAAGGGTCGCTGAGGTGGAACTTCGAACGCATGAATGAACTCGAGCTGGCTCTCGGGTATCGGGGACCCCATGTGGGCTTCACCCGCATCATGGCCGGCCCCGAATTCGGTGACTTCTCGAAGTTCCAGCCCGGTGCCGGCACCTCGATGGGCTATGACGACCTCAAGGTCATCGAAGCGAAGAAGTTCCTGCTCGCCCACGTCGGCCAGGAATCCGCCCATGCCGACGTCCATGACGCACTCGCAGCCAACCGCGTCGTCTACGCGGGTGAGCGTGCGATCGCCACCGAGTCCTGGCAGACCGTCGAGCAAGTCGAAGGCACCTCCGCATCGACGCGCACCACGGCGAACTCCAACCGGAAGGAGACCGTCGATGCCTGAGAAGACCACCGTGATCGGACTCGGACCGGTACCGAAGAACCTGGTTGAGACCGAACTCGGGCCCGGCGTCGACTTCTTCGAGACTCCCGGGCCAGAGGACTACGCCAGGGCCGAAGGAGCGATCGTTCGCGCTGCCGTCAAGGTCGGCCCCACCGAACTCGACTCCATGCCCAACCTCAAGGTCATCGCACGAACCGGTGTCGGCGTCGACGACGTCGACGTCGACGCTGCCACCGAACGTGGAATCCACGTGGCGATCACCCCAGGAGTCAACTCCACCGCGGTCGCCGAGGGCGCGTTCGCACACATGCTCCAGCTCGTGAAGTCTCTGGCTCCGCTGACCGAGATCGTTCGCTCCGGAGGATGGACCGAGCGCACCAGCGTCCCGGTCGGTGACCTCGACGGGGCGGCCCTTGGCATCATCGGATTCGGAAACATCGGACGCCGGGTGAAAGCGATCGCCGAGGCATTCGGCATGACCGTTCTCGCCTACGACCCCGTCGCCGAGGTGCCCGAGTCCAACAGGGTCGAGACGATCGACGAGATCCTGCGCGCATCGGACATCGTCACACTGCACGTGCCGCTCCTTGAGAGCACGCGCCACATGATCAACGCCCGCACGATCGACCTGATGGAGGACGGAGCGATCCTCATCAACACCAGCCGCGGAGGACTGGTCGATGAGAATGCGGCCCTGTCCGGACTTGAGTCCGGCAAGCTCGGCGGTGTGGGACTGGACTCATTCGAATCCGAGCCTCCCCAGCCACACCCCCTTTACCAGCATCCCCGCACCGTGCTGACCCCTCACGTGATGGGACTCAGCGCAAAAGCCAGCCACGCCACCTTCATCGCCGCGGCCCGCGCCGTGGACGCTGTCCTCAAGGGCGGTCGCCCGGATGCAGCGGTCAACGAGGTGGATACTCCGACTGCACTTGCAGCCGGAAGCAAAGGAGAACCAAGGTGAGCAACGTCAAAATCGCCGCGGCCCCCATCTCCTGGGGCGTCTGCGAAGTCCCCGACTGGGGATATCAGCTGAGCCCCGAACGGGTTCTTTCCGAAATGCAGGAACTCGGATTCGACGCCACGGAGTTCGGCCCCGAAGGGTTCCTTCCCGACGACGCCGCAGGCAGGGCAGAGACCCTCAGACAACATTCGATGCAGGCCGTCGGCGGGTTCTACCCGGCCATCATCCACGATCCCGACCACGACCCGCTGCCGGGAATCGAACGTGAGCTGGAAGCCTACACAGCTGCCGGAGCGGACACCCTCGTCTTGGCTGCTGCCACGGGCATCGACGGCTACGATGCCAAGCGTCCCGAGCTCGATGAGGCCGGGTGGGACACCGTCTACGGCAACATCGACCGAATCCTCACGGCGGCCAAGGCGCATGGTGTCACCGTCAGCCTGCATTCGCACGTCGGCACGATGATCGAAACCCAGGACGATGTCGACCACATCCTCAACTGCACAGACGTCGACTTCTGCTTCGACACCGGCCACATGTTCATCGGCGGAGTTGACCCGGTCGAATTCGTGCAGAAGCACACGGGACGCATCTCCCACGCGCACCTCAAGGATGTTTCCCTCGACCGTGCCCGCCGTGTTCAGGCCGGTGAACAGACCTACTATGATGCCGTCGTCGACGGAATGTACCAGCCTCTGGGCCAGGGTGACATCGACATCGAGTCGATCGTCGGCACCCTCATCCGTGCCGGGTTCGACGGCTGGTTCACGCTCGAGCAAGACACCGTCGTCGCGGACGAGCCTGCACCCGGTTCGGGCCCCATCGAACAGGCACGCGCCAGCCTCACCTATCTCAAGACAATCGTCGAGGAGAACCGATGAGCGTACGGATCGGCGTCGTGGGTCTCGGCCGAATCGGTCGAATGCACGCTCGCAACATCGCACAAGAAGATGGCGTCGACGAACTCGTCCTCATCGGCCGCAGCGAAGACAAGCTCCAGGACGCCAAGGCGCAGCTGCACTCGGAGCTGGCCGAAGATGCTGGGCCGCAGCTGCGGGGTGCACACGCTCCCTCGCCGTCCGGCCCCGTCCCGCAGGTCGACACGGTTCTGCTCACCGAGGATTGGACGAACGGGCTCGACGGCGTCATCATCGCCAGTTCGACTCACACTCACCCCGATCTCGCCAGAAGCGCGCTCGCCGCGGGGGTTCCCGTCCTCCTCGAGAAGCCGATCGGGCTCAAACTCGAAGAGACCGCTGCACTCTCGGCCGAGTTCGAATCGCTCAACGTCCCGATCATGGTGGCCTACCACCGCCGTTACGACGAGGGGTTCCAAAACCTCAGAGAACGGATCCACAGTGGTGACTTGGGTACGATCAGGGTTATCCACTCTGCTGGACACGATCACTTCCACGTCGATCCGGAATTCATCCCCACCTCGGGAGGGGTATGGCGTGACCTGCTCATCCATGAGTTCGACACGATCCCCTGGCTCCTTGGGCAGACACCGGTGTGGATCTTCGCCTCCGGAGCGGTTCTCGATGAGCAGGCCTATGCGGACAGCGGAGATCTGGACACGGCCACGGCCGTGATCACCTTCGAATCTGGGGTGCAGGCGCTCATCAGCGGGGCTCGCAACATCGCCTCCGGCCAGGACGTCAACACCGTCGTCTACGGCAGCGATGCGGCATTCGCCGCAGGGATCGACTCCCATTCGCCCGTCATCTCGACGGAACCGGGTGTCGCACCTCCGGAGTCGACCTACGCCGATTTCATCGAACGCTTCGAACCGGCCTTCAGGCGCGAAGTCCGCCACTTCCTGGCCGTCATCAACGGCGACGCCACCTCTCTGACCCTGCCGTCCGACGGCATCGTCGCAGCCAGACTGGCGTTGGCCGCCGAGGAATCGGTTCGCTGCGGTACCCCCGTCGCACTCGACGCAGTCACTGTCTGAGGGCGACGACACGACACTCCGAAACGCATGTGAAGTAAGCACCACTGCATTGACCAAGCCCGACACTTCAATGAGGAGACAGATTCAATGACGAACAACCAGCTGCGCATCGGCCTGATCGGCACGGGGCGTATAGGCAAGGTGCACGCCACCAATATTGCCGCCAGCCCGGAGACGATTCTCACCTGGGTCATCGACCCCTATATCGCCGGAGCAGAAGCCATTGCTGCCGGGACCGGCGCGAAGGCCACCGGCAACCCCGACGAAGCCTTCGGATCCGGCGAACTCGACGCGGTGATCATCGCTTCACCGACGTCGACCCATGCCGATCTCATCAAGGCGGCGATCGAGGCCGGAATCCCGGTTCTCTGCGAGAAGCCGATCGACCTTGACATCGCGCGAGTCGAGGAGCTCGCACCCCTCGTCGAAAGCTCCGGGGTTCCGTTCGCCGTCGGATTCAACCGTCGATTCGACCGTGATTTCGCGATTGCCCAGGACCGCCTCGTCGCCGGTGAAGTCGGTGACCTCGAACAGCTGTCGATCATCAGTCGTGACCCTGCGCCGCCACCGGTCGAGAATCTGCGGACCACGGGCGGGATCTTCCGCGATCAGACCATCCACGATTTCGACATGGCCCGGTACTTCGCTCCCGATATCGTCGAGGTCTTCGCCACCGGTTCGCAGCTGTTCGACCCGGGCGCAAAGGAGACCGACGACTTCGATACCGCCATGGTGACGATGAAGACCTCGACAGGGGTCCAGATCTCCATCGCGAACTCCCGCCACAGCTCCATCGGCTACGACCAGCGACTGGAGATCTTCGGCGGCCAGGGGATGCTCGAGGTGAGCAACGCAGGAACCAGTCTCGTCAGCTACTCGAACGCCTCGGCAGTCAAGACATACGCTCCCTACCAGCATTTCTTCCTGGAACGGTATGCCCAGGCCTACGTCGAGGAGCTGCGGGAATTCTGCAAACTCGTACGCGGTGATACATCCCGGTGCTCCACCTTCGCCGATGGCCGTGCCGCACTGATCCTGGCCAATGCGGCTGAAGCCTCTGCAACGGAGGGAAGAGCAGTCCACGTCGATCTGAGCAATTGATCGCAACACCGCTCAATCACTGCGATGCCTATCAGAGTGCAAAGAAGCACATCATAAGGAGACCATCATGGTTGCCAATTCAACAGAGTCACCAATTCTCAAAGACTCAGTACTGCCTGCAATGCCGAAGACTGGGGTGTTCCGGAAGCGCATCGGTCTGATCTCGATCGTCGCATGTTTCGGCGGGCTTCTGTTCGGGTACGACACGGGAGTCATCAACGGGGCGCTGCGCCCCATGTCCCAAGAGCTTGGACTGACCGCAGTCAGCGAGGGCGTCGTCACGAGTTCGCTTGTGTTCGCTGCTGCGGTCGGTGCCGTGACATGCGGCAAGATCTGCGACATGATCGGGCGACGCCGCACCATCATATTCCTGGCGCTGTTGTTCTTCTTAGGAACGATGTTTGTCGTGTTCGCTCCGGGTGTCACTGTGCTGGTCATCGGACGAATCCTCCTTGGTCTGGCGGTTGGTGGCGCCTCCATCGTTGTCCCGGTGTACCTCTCGGAGCTTGCTCCCCATGAGATACGGGGATCCATCAGTGGGCGGAATGAAGTCGCCATCGTCTCCGGTCAGCTGGCGGCCTTCGTCGTCAACGCCATCATCGGCAACGTCTGGGGCCACATCGACGGCATCTGGCGCGTCATGTTCGCGATCTGTGCGATTCCCGCCGTCTGCCTATTCATCGGAATGCTGCGAATGCCTGAATCACCGAGGTGGTTGGTGGAGCACGATCGTCACGAAGAGGCACTTGCCGTCCTGATGACTGTCAGGACCGAAGAACGTGCCCGTGCCGAGTTGGGGGCTGTTGAGGTAGTTGCGGATGCCTCGACAGGTGATAAGCGGGTCGGATACCGAAAGTTCGTCTTCAACAAATGGCTCATCAGGATCGTCCTTGTGGGAATGGGAGTTGCAGTCTGTCAGCAGCTCACCGGAATCAATTCGATCATGTACTACGGTCAGATCGTCCTCATCGAGTCGGGATTTGCTGCGGATGCCGCGTTGATAGCCAATATCGCGCCTGGAATCGTTGCAGTCCTTGGCGGTCTGTTCGCTTTGTACATGATGGATCGTGTTGACCGCCGCACTACATTCATCATCGGGCTGTCTCTGACGACGACCTTCCATCTGCTTATCGGGCTGTGTTCCAAATACATGGCGGAGGACAATCCGTTGCGAGCATGGGTGATCCTGGCACTCATTGTCGGGTTCGTCGCCTCGATGCAGTCTTTCCTCAACGTGGCTGTGTGGGTCTGGCTTGCAGAAGTGTTCCCGTTGCCAATGCGCGGCGTGGGAATCGGCATCTCTCAGTTGTTCGGATGGGGGATGAATGGCGTCATTGCGCTCGTGTTTCCGTCCTTGGTTGCAGGAGTCGGAATATCCGGCGTCTTCTTCATCTTCGCGATAGTTGGCGTCCTGGCGTTGATCTTCGTTGCGACGCAGGTTCCAGAGACTCGGGGGATTTCACTGGAGAAGATGGAAGAAGGCATCGAATCGGGTCTCGCATACAATTTCCGCGGATGGAGAAAGCTGCGTGACGGAAAATGAGCAATCCAGAATTGATCGCAACATGTTGGACCACAGCAGGAGACGCAGCACCGATGCGCAAGTCTGAGCGCAGTTCGTTCAATGCGATCGACCGTGTGCGTGCAGCAGCCGAAACCGGGTGGGCCGGCATCGGATTCGTCCTAGATGACCTACGAGAGATCCGAAGCACCATCGGGTATGAACGGCTTGCTGACGAGGTCACAGCTGCAGGGCTACGACATGTCGAAGTCGAGTTGTGCTCGGGGTGGTGGCGCGAAGACGATGGCTGGCGCACCCATTGGAACGAGCTCCTTGAAGCTGCCCAAGCACTCGATGCGGCCTTCATCAAGATCGGCACCGATAGCGCGCCGAGAGTTGACGACGTGGAACCTTTCGTCATGCCCTTGAGGCGGTTGGCTGAGGAGGCTGAGGCACATGGGACCAGGGTCGCGCTCGAACCTCTGCCGTTCGGCATGATCTCCTCGATGCCGCAAGGCGCGGAGCTGATTCGGCTGACCGACCATCGTGGTGCAGGGCTGATCGTCGACTATTGGCACGTCTTCCGTGCGCTCACCAGCCTCGATGAGCTGCGAGAGAATCTGAGCGCCGACATGGTCTTCGGCGTCGAGCTCTGCGACGCCGCCGAAGAGGTGATCGGCACCCTGTTCGAGGACACCCGAGACAACCGGAAGCTCATCGGCCAAGGTGAACAGGACGTGGCCGGCTTCGTCCAGGCAATGCGCGACGTCGGCTTTGCAGGCCCTTGGGGGGTCGAGATCTTGTCGGCCGAGCATCGACAGAGACCCCTGCATGAGGCCCTGGAAGAGTCGTATCAGACCGCTCTCACGGTTCTCGACTGAAATCCCGATAGAACATCTTGCTCAAAGAGCCGCCACCCCCGAGAATCCGCGGGTAGTGGTCCCCCGGCTTGGCGCCGGTGACGGGTGTCACAACGTAAGGACCGGTTTCGAGTTGCACGAGCGTCACGGCCTGGTCTAGAGTTGTATCTCGTTGCCCCGCAGAAAACGAACTCTTCGAGAACAGTTTTCACCCGGTATGACCAGCACAAACACAGTTTGAGTTCGGTACATGACAGGTTGCGGATGGCAACGACAATTGAAACTGACACCCCCGGTGTACGCCGCCATGTTTGATGGTGTGTGGTGACGGGTGAGTGTGTGTGGTTTGAGAATCCAATAGCGTATTTGTTTGAACAGATAGTGATGCCAGAAACATTATTTCTGGTAAGACAATCACATGTTCACACACAAGTCACGGCCCCCTCGCCGGGGTGGTGACGCCAGCGTGTGTGAACATGATTTTTTTAAGCTGACCGCGGTCACCCCGTGACCGTAGTGTTGGCTGTCTTGCTGGGATTCATTCGTAACATAATTTTTTTATGGAGAGTTTGATCCTGGCTCAGGACGAACGCTGGCTGCGTGCTTAACACATGCAAGTCGAACGCTGAAGCCCGCAGCTTGCTGTGGGTGGATGAGTGGCGAACGGGTGAGTAACACGTGAGTAACCTGCCCCCGACTTCGGGATAAGCCCGGGAAACTGGGTCTAATACCGGATATGACAACCGAAGGCATCTTTGGTTGTGGAAAGTTTTTTCGGTTGGGGATGGGCTCGCGGCCTATCAGTTTGTTGGTGAGGTAATGGCTCACCAAGACGACGACGGGTAGCCGGCCTGAGAGGGCGACCGGCCACACTGGGACTGAGACACGGCCCAGACTCCTACGGGAGGCAGCAGTGGGGAATATTGCACAATGGGGGAAACCCTGATGCAGCGACGCAGCGTGCGGGATGACGGCCTTCGGGTTGTAAACCGCTTTCAGCAGGGAAGAAGCCCCCTTGGGGGTGACGGTACCTGCAGAAGAAGTACCGGCTAACTACGTGCCAGCAGCCGCGGTAATACGTAGGGTACAAGCGTTGTCCGGAATTATTGGGCGTAAAGAGCTCGTAGGTGGTTGGTCACGTCTGCTGTGGAAACGCAACGCTTAACGTTGCGCGTGCAGTGGGTACGGGCTGACTAGAGTGCAGTAGGGGAGTCTGGAATTCCTGGTGTAGCGGTGAAATGCGCAGATATCAGGAGGAACACCGGTGGCGAAGGCGGGACTCTGGGCTGTAACTGACACTGAGGAGCGAAAGCATGGGGAGCGAACAGGATTAGATACCCTGGTAGTCCATGCCGTAAACGTTGGGCACTAGGTGTGGGGGACATTCCACGTTCTCCGCGCCGTAGCTAACGCATTAAGTGCCCCGCCTGGGGAGTACGGTCGCAAGGCTAAAACTCAAAGGAATTGACGGGGGCCCGCACAAGCGGCGGAGCATGCGGATTAATTCGATGCAACGCGAAGAACCTTACCAAGGCTTGACATACACCAGACCGTCCTGGAAACAGGTCCTCCTCTTTGAGGTTGGTGTACAGGTGGTGCATGGTTGTCGTCAGCTCGTGTCGTGAGATGTTGGGTTAAGTCCCGCAACGAGCGCAACCCTCGTTCTATGTTGCCAGCACGTGATGGTGGGAACTCATAGGAGACTGCCGGGGTCAACTCGGAGGAAGGTGGGGATGACGTCAAATCATCATGCCCTTTATGTCTTGGGCTTCACGCATGCTACAATGGCTGGTACAGAGAGATGCGAGACCGCGAGGTTTTAGCGAATCCCTTAAAGCCAGTCTCAGTTCGGATCGTAGTCTGCAATTCGACTACGTGAAGTCGGAGTCGCTAGTAATCGCAGATCAGCAACGCTGCGGTGAATACGTTCCCGGGCCTTGTACACACCGCCCGTCAAGTCACGAAAGTCGGTAACACCCGAAGCCGGTGGCCCAACCCTTGTGGAGGGGGCCGTCTAAGGTGGGACTGGCAATTGGGACTAAGTCGTAACAAGGTAGCCGTACCGGAAGGTGCGGCTGGATCACCTCCTTTCTAAGGAGCACACATCAGAACCCCGACAGCAGACACCGATTGTGTGTCTGGTTGGGTAGCTCAAGGGTGGAACATCCCTATCTGGCTCGTCCATACAGCGGTGACCGGGGTATGTGCCTCGTGTGAGCGTGTTGGTGGGTGGATATGAATGAATACGTTATTGGGTCCTGGAATCACAGGCCCCACACGGACGCGTAACCTTTTGGGTTGTGTGTGGTGTGTGGTGTGGTGGTTTCAATCAACGGACCGACCCAGACCATACGTGCGCTGCTATGCAGGGTGGGTGTGGGTGGTGTTTGGTAGTGGTTTGAGAATCGTATAGTGGACGCGAGCATCAACAACACAACTTTGTTGTGTTGTTATGTAATGTGATTTTTCTTGTGAAATCCGAAAGTGTTTTTTTCGCGCACACAATCATCAACCAACACAGTTGGTTGGTATGAGTGTGTAAGAGCGCATGGTGGATGCCTTGGCATCAGGAGCCGATGAAGGACGTGGAAATCTGCGATAAGCCTCGGGGAGCCGATAAACGGGCTGTGATCCGAGGGTGTCCGAATGGGGAAACCCCGCCACATGAGAGTGTGGTGACCCGCATCTGAATATATAGGGTGTGTGGGGGGAACGCGGGGAAGTGAAACATCTCAGTACCCGTAGGAAGAGAAAATAAAATATGATTCCGGGAGTAGTGGCGAGCGAAACTGGAAGAGCCTAAACCGTGTCAGTGTCAAGCGTGCTGGTGTTGCTGACGTGGTGTTGTGGGGTATGCGTGTCTCATCCAGCATGGTGGGGACGTTGATGTGTGTTGCGTGTAGTCGAAGCTGGTGGGAAACAGTACCGGAGTGGGTGAGAGTCCCGTAGACGAAACATGTGACCCCGACGTTGTGCATACACCCGAGTAGCACGGTACTCGTGGAATGTCGTGTGAATCTGCCAGGACCACCTGGTAAGGCTAAATACTTCCTGATGACCGATAGCGGATAGTACCGTGAGGGAATGGTGAAAAGTACCCCGGGAGGGGAGTGAAATAGTACCTGAAACCATGTGCTTACAATCCGTCAGAGCCTCCTTTGTTGGGGTGATGGCGTGCCTTTTGAAGAATGAGCCTGCGAGTTAGCGGTGCGTGGCGAGGTTAACCCGAGAGGGGTAGTCGTAGCGAAAGCGAGTCCGAATAGGGCGTCCCAGTCGCGTGTCCTAGACCCGAAGCGGAGTGATCTAGCCATGGGCAGGGTGAAGCGTGTGTAAGAGCGCGTGGAGGCCCGCACCCACTTCAGTTGAAAATGGAGGGGATGACCTGTGGTTAGGGGTGAAAGGCCAATCAAACTCTGTGATAGCTGGTTCTCCCCGAAATGCATTTAGGTGCAGCGTTGCGTGGTTCTTGCCGGAGGTAGAGCTACTGGATGGCTGATGGGCCCCACCGGGTTACTGACGTCAACTAAACTCCGAATGCCGGTAAGGTTCAGCGTGGCAGTGAGACAGTGGGGGATAAGCTTCATTGTCGAGAGGGAAACAGCCCAGACCATCAACTAAGGCCCCTAAGCGTGTGCTAAGTGGGAAAGGATGTTCAGTTGCGAAGACAACCAGGAGGTTGGCTTAGAAGCAGCCATCCTTGAAAGAGTGCGTAATAGCTCACTGGTCAAGTGATTGAGCGCCGATAATGTAGCGGGGCTAAGTACACCGCCGAAGTTGTGGCAGCATCCCTTTATAGCCGTAATGGTGGGGTGTTGGGTAGGGGAGCGTCGTGCTGGCAGTGAAGTCGCCGTGTGAACGAGTGGTGGAGCCGGTACGAGTGAGAATGCAGGCATGAGTAGCGAAAGACGGGTGAGAAACCCGTCCACCGGATGACCAAGGGTTCCAGGGCTAGGCTAATCCGCCCTGGGTAAGTCGGGACCTAAGGCGAGGCCGACAGGCGTAGTCGATGGACAACCAGTTGATATTCTGGTACCGACGCTCAACCGTCAATACCAAAACACATGATACTAACTTTCTGGCTCGTCCTTTGCGTCTTCGGATGTGATGTTGGCGAGTTGGTAAGGACCTGAGTGTGGAGTCGGTAAGCGCGAGGTGTGACGCAGGAAGGTAGCCAGGCCACGCGATGGTAGTCGTGGTCTAAGGTCGTAGCACGTGGGGGTAGGTAAATCCGTCCCCACACGTAGTGTGAGAGCTGATGGGCGCCCCATTTTGGTGGGGTGATCTGGTGATCCTATGCTGCCGAGAAAAGCATCGGCGTGAGGTTGTGTGTTGCCCGTACCCTATAACCGACACAGGTGGTCAGGTAGAGAATACTAAGGTGATCGAGAGAATCGTGGTTAAGGAACTCGGCAAAATGCCCCCGTAACTTCGGGAGAAGGGGGACCATCCTGGTGAAGCCAACTTGCTTGGTGATGTGCTGGTGGTGGTCGCAGAGGCCAGAGAGAAGCGACTGTTTATTAAAAACACAGGTCCGTGCGAAGATGTAAGTCGATGTATACGGACTGACGCCTGCCCGGTGCTGGAAGGTTAAGAGGACTCGTTAACCCTTTAGGGGTGAAGCGGAGAATTTAAGCCCCAGTAAACGGCGGTGGTAACTATAACCATCCTAAGGTAGCGAAATTCCTTGTCGGGTAAGTTCCGACCTGCACGAATGGCGTAACGACTTCTCTGCTGTCTCAACCACGAACTCGGCGAAATTGCATTACGAGTAAAGATGCTCGTTACGCGCAGCAGGACGGAAAGACCCCGAGACCTTCACTATAGTTTGGTATTGGGATTCGGTGTGGTTTGTGTAGGATAGGTGGGAGACTGTGAGACCTCGACGCTAGTTGGGGTGGAGTCGTCAAGTGAAATACCACTCTGACTATACTGGATTTCTTAACTTCGGACCCTGATCGGGTTCAGGGACAGTGCCTGATGGGTAGTTTAACTGGGGCGGTTGCCTCCTAAAGAGTAACGGAGGCGCCCAAAGGTTCCCTCAGCCTGGTTGGCAATCAGGTGTCGAGTGTAAGTGCACAAGGGAGCTTGACTGTGAGACGGACGTGTCGAGCAGGAGCGAAAGCTGGGACTAGTGACCCGGCCATGGCTTGTGGAAGCGTGGTCGCTCAACGGATAAAAGGTACCTCGGGGATAACAGGCTGATCTTGCCCAAGAGTCCATATCGACGGCATGGTTTGGCACCTCGATGTCGGCTCGTCGCATCCTGGGGCTGTAGTCGGTCCCAAGGGTTGGGCTGTTCGCCCATTAAAGCGGTACGCGAGCTGGGTTTAGAACGTCGTGAGACAGTTCGGTCCCTATCCGCTGCGTGCGTAGGAAATTTGTGGAGGCCTGTCCTTAGTACGAGAGGACCGGGACGGACGAACCTCTGGTGTGCCAGTTGTACCGCCAGGTGCATGGCTGGTTGGCTACGTTCGGGAAGGATAACCGCTGAAAGCATCTAAGCGGGAAGCCTGCTTCGAGATGAGATTTCCAACCCCACTTGTTGGGGGTGAGGTGTCCTATAGATTATGGGTTTGATAGGCCGGGTATGGAAGCACTGTGAGGTGTGGAGTTGACTGGTACTAATACGCCGATCACTCATACAACCATTTTGTTGGTTGGTGTGTGGGAGTAACGTTTACGGGTTTTATAAGGCTTAACGGGTCATGTTGCATGATGGTGTTCGCGTTCGCTGTACGGTTCTTGGACTGCTACTACACTCTTTGAGCATTTGGTTGCTTGGGGTGGTGGTGGTTCGTGTGGTTTTGCGGTGGTGATAGTGGTGGGGAAACGCCCGGTTAACCGTTCCGATCCCGGTAGCTAAGCCCATTCGCGCTGATGGTACTGCAACTTGGTGGTTGTGGGAGAGTAAGTGACTGCCGCAATATTCTTTAAAAGGGGAGGCCATCCTGTCGTTGACGGGGTGGCCTTCTTGTGTGTGGTGAGGGGTCATTCCATGTTTGGTGGGGTGGCCCCTGACTCGTATTCATGGCCTTGTGTGTTTTCATGTGCGTGGGGTTGTGTTGGGGTTGTCTCGTGTGTTGCGGGGTGACCCCTTTCTCGTATTCATTTGTGTTGGGGTTGTCTCGTGTATTACGGGATAGCCCCTTTTTTATATTCAGTTCCGTGGTGTGGGGTACTGCCGAAGATGTGTGTCGTGTGTTCGGGGATTTTCTTGTTGAGTGTTGTACGCGACTGGACTCACTGGGATGGCTGGCAGGTTGAAGACAGAGCGTCGCAGCCGCAGCCGTCCTGCTGTTCCATCTCGCCGCGTGGCCGGGAGCCCTCCCTCGCCGCGCTCGACTTGACTGCCGTGTTCCTGCTCAACCTGACCTTCGACGTGCCCGTCAATCGGCTTTCAGAGATCATAGCGTTGGGAGGGGATCATCCTTCTCGACCCCAACCTGCCAAAGCTCTTCCGCCTCCTAGTGTGCAAGCCGACAGGATCGACCGTGGCACGGCAGATATCGACGAACCGCATCTTCTTGGCGATCCTTGACCGGACCTCTGCTCGCGATCGCAATGCTGGGTAGCGCCGGAGCCGAAATGGGAAATATGCCCGAACTTCAGCGACTCCCAGCTCAGCCA
Source organism: Brevibacterium sp. UCMA 11754 (assembly GCF_021532275.1). Classification (GTDB taxonomy): domain Bacteria; phylum Actinomycetota; class Actinomycetes; order Actinomycetales; family Brevibacteriaceae; genus Brevibacterium. The sequence goes on along the minus strand of NZ_JACBOT010000001.1, from coordinate 162,925 downwards.
AGGAGCCTTCGGCCAACTGACGAAAGACGGATCAGCGGCGTGGGTCTGCGATACTAAGATGGGAACCACGCGTGCCGATCAACCGGTGATGGGCACGCACTACCCGCAGATCAACGTCCGAAGAGCTTCGAGAACAGCCCCTTCTTCTTTTTCGGCTCCTCCGCCTTGGTCTCCTGCTCCTCCGGCTGGCGATCGGCGTCCTGTGCCTTGTCCTCCGACGAGGCCGCAGGCTGTGGTTCGGAGACGGACGGCTGCTCGGACCCGGTCTCGGGTGTGGGACGAACAGAATCGGAGTCGCTCTCGTCACCCGGACGCGCCTCGGCGGGGGATGGGGCCGGGGTGGTCTCATGGGAGGCTTCGGCGGTGGACTCCATTGGCGTCGACGCAGGTGTTGAATCCATCGATGGGGATGCGGCCGCACCCGTGTCGGAGGCAGCGGTTTCAGGAGCTGGGCTCGGCGCAGTGGGAGACGGCTGTGCAGCGGTCTCGGCGGCAGGAGTTCCAACGGATTCTTGGTTAGTCAAGGAAGCCCCGGTGGCCTGTGCATACTGCTGGGCAGCCTCCCCCTCAAGTGGTGCACCCATCTCGCAGTTGGAGATCCGGCGTTCCTCGTCAAAGGACAGGTCGGCCGAACCATCGGCGAAGAGCAGACGCAGGCCCCCCTCGGGCAGCTCCGCAGTGGGGATGCCCCGCTTGCTCACATACGCCACAAGCGCAGCGCGATGATCAGTCACCGTTGTCTGGGTCAGCCCCTGCATGAGGGCGCGCACTGTGGTCTTGACCTGAGGCTCGGGAAGGGCGAGCTCCGGAGCATCGACAAGGAGCCAGACAGTCGTACCGGCACCCGCTCCGGCCGGGTAGTGTGCCCATTTTCCGGTGATCTCCTTCGCCGCCAGGGTCAGGCGCAGCGCCAGCTCCTCGTCGAGGGGGAGCTCTTCCGTGATCAGCTCAGCGACATCCTCGGCGGCACCGAACTTGCGCACGTCGTGGGCGAGACCGACGACGGGTTCGGGGAACTCGTTGATGTTCTCCCATCCCCACAGCCACGTGCTCTGCCCGTTCGACTCCGAGCCGAGCAGATGCGGGCGACCACGCAGGACAGTCCCCTCTGAGGAGGTGAAGGTCAGATGCGGGTCGGAGGTGAAATCGACCTCCCATTCGGCATCGGCGATGAGTGCGCCGAAGTGCGTCTGCATCTCTGTGGAGAAGAAGACGGCGCGATTGACGAGGTCCTGCAAAGTTGTGCTCATGATTTCAAGACTAGAGGTGTGCGCCCGATTATCGAGGAGGCACGCGGAGCGACCGCCCAGGTCGGAGCCGGTTTCGCCGGGTCATGTCAGTGGCGCGTGGTGAACTGTAACGAAATGAGTGTCGGGTTCGACCTATTGCCGGAGAGGATAATGCATGTAGGATGATCTGTTGCGCTTTTGAATAACTCAACGCCTATTCGCGAACTACTAACATCTCTGGACGTCCACTGTGGCCCTATTACGCCTGTCCCTGAAATACGCTCGATCCTATTGGCTCTACATTGTCTTTGTCGTCGTCCTCCAGCTGGCCGCGACCATCGCAGCTCTATTCCTGCCGAGTCTGAATGCGCAGATCATCGACCAGGGAGTCGCCAAGGGCGATACCGACTTCATCTGGTCGACCGGCATGACGATGATCATCGTCTGCCTTGTCCAGGTCGTCACCGCCGTGACTGCCATCTTCTTCGGCGCCCGCACGGGCATGGGCGTCGGGCGGGACCTGCGTCGGGCCATCTACAGCAAGGTCGACGAGCTCTCGACGCTGGAAGTCGGCAAATTCGGCAGCGCCACACTCATCACCCGTAACACCAACGATGTCCAACAGGTCCAGATGCTCATGCTCATGACCCTGAACTTCATGGTCTCCACGCCGATCATGTGCATCGGTGGAATCATCATGGCACTGCGCGAGGACGTTGGGCTGTCCTGGCTGGTGTGGGTGTCCGTGCCAGCGCTGTTCATCGTCGTCGGCATCCTCGTCTACCTGCTAATGCCGCTGTTCCGACGGATGCAGGAACAGGTTGATGACATCAACGGAGTCCTCCGCGAGCAGATCACCGGCATCAGGGTCGTCCGTGCGTTCGTGCGCGAGCCCTTCGAGGCCGACCGCTACGCCGACGCCAACCGGGCACTGACAGAGACCTCGGTCAAGGTCGGCAACCTCTTCGTGCTCATGTTCCCCGCGATCATGATGATCCTCCACCTCGCCACCGCCGCCGTGCTGTGGTTCGGCGGCCACCGCGTCGACGCAGGCCAGATGGAAGTCGGTTCACTCACAGCCTTCCTGCAGTACCTCCTGCAGATCCTCGTGGCCGTCATGATGGGTGTGTTCATGATGATGATGATTCCCCGCGCCGTCGTCTGCGCTGAGCGCATCTCCGAAGTCCTCGATTCCACCTCGTCCATGATCATCCCGGAGGGCGTCGACGAACTCCCTCGCCGAGGTGAGCTCGAGTTCCGCAATGTCACCTTCGGCTATCCCGGAGCCGAGGTTCCCGTTCTTGAGAACCTCAGCTTCACCGCACAGCCGGGGACGACGACAGCGATCATCGGCGCCACAGGTGCCGGCAAGTCCACCATCGTCAACCTCATCCCGCGTCTGCTCGACCCACAGTCAGGAGACGTGCTCATCGACGGTGTTCCCGTCAGCGCATTCAACCGGCACCAGCTGGCACAGCTGGTGGGTCTGGTGCCGCAGAAGCCGTATCTATTCTCCGGCACGATCGCCTCCAACCTCCGGTTCGGCAATGAATTCGCCGATGACTCGGAACTGTGGGAGGCGCTGACGACGGCCCAAGCAACGGACTTTGTGACCGACAAGACCGACCAGCTTGAGGCAGGCGTCGCCCAGGGCGGCACGAACTTCTCCGGCGGACAGCGGCAACGGCTCTGCATCGCCAGAGCACTGGCCGCCAAGCCGAAGATCTTCGTCTTCGACGACTCGTTCTCAGCTCTCGACGTCGCCACCGACGGCAGACTGCGCAGCGCCCTGGCGCAGACTACCGGCGATTCGACAGTCGTGGTCGTGGCTCAACGAGTCTCCACGATTCGGGATGCCGACCAGATCATCGTCCTCGACGAGGGCAAGATCGTCGGCCGGGGAACACACGAAGAACTTGTGGATGCGAATGAGACCTACCAGGAGATCGTCGAATCCCAGCTGGCCACGGAAGGGGTGAACTGACATGACGCACCAGGAATCCAACGAGTCAACGAGGTCAAACACCTCGGCGGCAACGACGACTGCCGACCCCGACACGGCACCGGCCACCGACGAGGACTACCTGCCCCAGGGCGACGACGGGGACATGTTCGGCGACACCCCGGCGAGAAAGGCGAAGCACTTCTGGCCCTCGGTCAAACGACTGTTCGGACTGATGGCAACGGAGAAGCTCGGGCTCATCAACGTCGTCCTGCTCGTCATCGGTTCGGTCATCCTCACCGTGATCGCACCGAAGGTCCTGGGCAAGGCGATGGACATCGTCTATTCCGGTGTCATCGGATCGCAGCTGCCGGCCGGAGCCGACATCGACGACATCATCGCCGGTGCCCGCGCGGAAGGCAGAGACGACTTCGCCAATATGCTGGCCACCGCAGAGGTCGTTCCCGGCCAGGGCATCGACTTCACCGCGCTCGGCCAGATCATCATCATCGTCCTCCTCATGTACCTCGTGGCCTCGATGCTCATGTGGGCGCAGGGCTACATCCTCAACGCCCTCGTCATGCGGGTCGTCTACCGGCTCCGCGAAGATATCGAACGCACCATCAACAAGCTCCCGCTGCGATACTTCGACACCAGGCAGCGCGGCGACGTGATGTCGCGGGTGACCAACGACGTCGACAACATCCAGCAGGCACTGCAGCAGGCCTTCTCTCAGCTCGTCCAGTCTGCACTGACAATTGTGGGAATCGGCGTGATGATGTTCATCGTGTCCTGGCAGCTGGCGCTGCTGGCACTCATCGCGCTTCCGCTTTCCGCGGTCATCGCCGGAGTCATCGGCACCCGGTCGCAGAAGATGTTCAAGGCGCAGTGGAAACACACCGGCGAAGTCAACGGACACGTCGAAGAATCGTTCTCCGGCCTCGACGTGGTCCGGGCCTTCGGCCGCGACGAGATCATGCTCGAAGAGTTCGACCGTCGCAACGAGTCCCTGTACAAAGCCTCGGCAGGTGCGCAGTTCGTGTCGGGCATGATCATGCCCGCAATGCAGTTCGTGTCCTACCTCAGCTACGTGCTCATCGCTGTCGCAGGCGGCCTGAAAGTGGCCTCGGGGCAGATGACGCTGGGTGACGCGACCGCGTTCATCCAGTACTCCCGTGAGTTCTCCCAGCCGATCTCCGAGATGGCCGGAGTGGCGAACATGCTGCAGTCCGGTGTCGCCTCGGCGGAGAGGACATTCGAACTGCTGGATGCCGAGGAGGAAGAACCCGACGACGCGCAGGAGACGCTGCCACAGCGTACCCCGGGCCGGGTCGAGTTCTCCGAGGTCAGCTTCCGCTACACCGAGGACGCCCCGCTCATCGAGAAGGTCTCGTTCACGGCCGAACCCGGTCACACGGTGGCCATCGTCGGACCGACCGGGGCGGGCAAGACCACCTTGGTCAACCTGGTGATGCGCTTCTACGAAATCACCGGTGGCCACATCTACCTCGACGGCACCGACACCCAGGACCTGACCCGAGCAGACCTGCGATCCCACGTGGGCATGGTGCTCCAGGACGCATGGCTGTTCGAAGGCACCATTCGAGAGAACATCCGGTACGGCAGACTCGACGCGACCGACGAAGAGGTCATGGCTGCCGCGCAGGCGACCATGGTCGATCGCTTCGTGCGACAGCTCCCCGATGGATACGACACGGTCATCGACTCCGACGGTGGCAGCGTCTCTGCCGGTGAACGTCAGCTCATCACGATCGCGCGGGCGTTCCTCGCCGACCCGTCACTGCTCATCCTCGACGAGGCGACATCTTCGGTCGACACCCGTACCGAGGTCCTCGTCCAACAAGCTATGGCTGCTCTGAGAACGGACAGAACATCGTTTGTCATCGCACACCGCCTGTCGACGATCCGTGATGCCCACACCATTCTGGTGATGGAGGACGGAGCAATCGTCGAACACGGCAGCCACGAGGAGCTGCTGAATGCGGAAGGAGCGTACTACCGCCTCTACATGTCACAGTTCCGCGGGGAGGATGCGGAGGAGCAATTCACCGCCGAGGTGCTCGCTGAGTCAGAGACCGAGATCGGAATCGTCGTCGAAGATCGTACGAACACGGACACGGATGCCGCTGACGACGCCTATGGCGCTGACGACGCCTATGGCGCTGACGACGCCGAGTCTGCGGAAGGAAGCCACGACGACTCGGGGCCGGCCGCGAGGGGGCTGAAGGACGACACAGTCACGGACGCCTGAACCCATTGCGACTGATGACATGGTCGCAACTGGCGCATCGGCCCCTGCAGCTTCGGCTGTGGGGGCCGAAGTCAATTCATTTCGAAAGTAACGATTATCGGCCGCAGACGCCCGTCTCTGCACAATCGTGACATGGACTCGACTCTGCTCTCACGCTGTCCGTGGTGCTGTACTGGGAGAGAAAGCCGTGGTGGGTGGAGGAACCAGCACCGAAATAGGCAGGACGGAGCGTTGTCCGGACCATGACGATGTCTCAAACGGATAAACATTCTGGAATTTCTCAATCACATTTCCGTCATGAACTAAAAGACCAAAAGTCGCGACCTGCTAACTACGTACGTACGGTCCATTTCATAACCGAACATGGCAGCCACGCAGATCTCTGGAAGGATCATCATGAAACGGCTGGCACTTGCAGCAAGCATCGCACTGGCGATATCCACGCTCGGAGTCGGTCCGGCGGTCGCGAGCACATTGACCACAACTGAAGCATTGGCTGCGCAAGAAGGCACAGAGTCTCCGAGTGAAGACGCCGCCGATCCCGGTGAAGCAGACGACCCCGGTGCTGACGCAGCCGACCCGGGCACAGGCACGACTGAAGCAGAGGGTGATGCCGAGGCCACCGATCCACCTGCGGAGGAGGCAGCCGATCCGGATGCAGCTGAAGACGGAGCGGAGAAGGATGGCGCCGCCGATGGTGCAGAGGAAACCGAAGCGATCGATGCCAGCTTCTCCCTCGAGAAGACGGAGATGACCGCCGAAGAGATCGGTGACCCCAACCAGGGCATCCGGTACACCGTCGGTTCCCTCAAAGCTGGGGACGTCGTCACCGCTGAACCCGGTGAGGCCACCTCGACGACTGTCGAGAGCGATGGTGCATTCTCTGGGACGATCCTCGGCAACACAGAGCTCAAGACCGGTGACACGCTCGATGTCACAGTCACCGTCAAGCGTGAGGGAGCGGAATCGACGACCTTCAGCGGCAGCGTCGAGGTCGTGGCTCCCGATGATGAGGAGCAGGAGGCAGACCTTACAGTTTCGCCGGAGACTCAGAACTTGGACGACTTCATGAACGACGGTGTCCAGATCACTCTGGTCAACTGCGTGATGGATGAAGAGGTCAATTTCCGCATCGCTCGCAAGGGCGACCCAGACACCACCATCTGGGAGGACTCGCAGATGGCCGGTGAAGATGCTGCCGGATCCACCACGTTCATCCCCGGCACGGGCGGTGACGGCTGGGTCGGTGACTTCGTGGTCACAGCTTCGTGCGGCGACAAGAGTGCGGAGACGACCTTCACCGTGACATATGGCGACGGCGACGATGCGAACTCAGATCTCACCGTGTCGCCCAAGATTCAGGACCTGGATGAGTTCCTCAACGACGGAGTCCACATGACATTCGTCAACTGCCATGTGGACGAAGAGGTGACGTTCAAGGTGAGTACCAAGAGCGACCCCGACACCACCATTTGGGAAGAGACGCAGCAGGCCGGTGAAGACGCAGCCGGGCATGCGAGGTTCATGCCCCAAGGAGAAGGCGGCAAGGCGTGGGTCGACGAGTTCCTCGTCATGGCTTCGTGCGGGGATAAGAGCGCGGAGACGACCTTCACCGTGACCGGCGACGACGCCGGCTCCGAAGCGAAGCTCTCCATCGATCCGGAGAAGATCTCTGCAGTCGACTTCATCAACCGAGACAAGGGGGTGACGATCACTGTCACCGAATGTGAGCCGGGCAGTGAGGTCAAGTTCGAGGTCTGGGGACTCGAACCCAGTGGGAAGCTCTACGAACAGAGCGCCGAGGCGAATGAGAACTCGGCGGCCTCGGTCCAGATCTACGGACTCGGCGACGATCCCGCACCTTACGTCGGCACCTACAAGGTGTTTGCGATGTGCGCGGACCAAGCGGAGATGGAAGGCGAATTCCTCGTCACCAGCAACGGTGGCGGCACCGATGGCGGCAACGGTGGCGAGGCCGGCGATTCCGGCCCAGCGGATGATTCCGGCAATGCCGGCTCGATGCCTCGTACCGGTGCCGAAATCACCGGCCTCGGCGCAGGAGCAGTGTTGATCGTGGGAGGTGCTGCGACAGTTCTCTTCGCCCGCCGCCGCTCACAGCCCGGGCAGTGATCGGTGACCCGACGGGCTGGTGAGAACCCCCGGCCCGTCGGCGCGAATCGGCACTGACAGAAGGGCGTTCGGCCCCGGTAAACCGACTCATCGAATCTGCAGATGAGCCAGTGCACCGGGGCCGAACTGCGTGCCATGACCCACGCAGCGAAACTGTGTCGGCACCAACTCGCGGGCATGTCTTCTGAGTACCGTCGGACCCTTGTCGCAAGAAGAACTGCGGTCATAGATTGACTCCTGTGGCGGCAAGGCTGCTTCCACAAAAATTCACAGCCGGTGCCTCTCTCAATGAGGATCCACCGGCACCGACAGAGGAGGAAACATGTCGAATCCCGGTCAGCCGATCATCGAAAAAGGGTCACAAGGCGAGGTCGTCAAGAGGGCACAGCGAGCACTGCGCAGAGTGCCGGATCATTCAGTGGCGGTCGACGGAATATTCGGAGCCGTCACGGAAGAAGCGGTGAAGAACTTCCAGCGAGGAGCCGGGCTGGACGATGATGGCATCGTCGGCGACAAGACCTGGGAAGCACTGCCTGACGGCGGACCGATGCCCGTGCTCAAGGAAGGTTCGACCCATAAGGCCGTCGCCGACCTGCAGGAAGTGCTGAAAAACGGTTCGGTCGAGGGAGACTGGCCCTCACCAGGGGAGCCGGATGGCAACTTCGGAGCCGAGACGAAGGCTGCTGTGGAGGGTTTCCAGAAGTGGGGCGAGGCCGACGTCGACGGCGTCGTCGGTGACGAGACGTGGTCGGTGGAGATGCATGCGGCATCCGCGACTCTCGAGACGGCCGTCGGCCTCAAATGGGTTGAGGACTGACTCGGACTCATTGCCTGGGCCCGCTCAGCAGTGGGTCCAGGCAATGAGTCCGAAATCGCTCATTACGATTGGATCGCGCGCGACGCGCGAAGACATCAGTGTGTGACCCCGAAGCTGAGCATCAGCTGGGCACCAACCGTGCCCGGCTCAGGGACTCGCCGGGCAGAAGCAGAGTTCCACCTCGTATTCACGACTGCAGCAACGCACTGAACAGGAACGACGACGTGCTTCGGGCAGCTTGCGAGCCAGCTCCGTTTCAGCAGTCTCAGCATCGACTCAGCTCGTCTGGTGAGCAAGTCTCGTTGCCATCACGGAGTGACAGATCTGTCATGACGGACTTGTCATGACCACAATGAACACAACTCCACAACCGTCATCCAACCTTCGTAGTGTGATTGGCATAACCGAATATGGCTGTTATGACCCTTTGCTGCGAAAGAAGGATGATCACAATGAAGAAGCTCGCACTGGCAGCTTCCATCGCTCTTGGCCTCTCCGCCTTCGGAGTGGGACCGGCGACGGCTTCAGATGGCTCGAATCAGGATTCGGTGATGAAGGAAGCGGACTTGGCGTTGAAATACCGGGAGATGACGCCTCTCGAGGTCACGCAGGGCAAGGGCATCGAGTTCACGATCGACGGGCTCAAGAAGGGAGACGAGGTCACCACGAGCCTGGACAACGAGCTGCAGACAGCGGAGAAGGACGGACCGTACGACGGGGCGGTTGTCATGGAGGAGAAGCCCGACGACACGAACGTGAAGTTCACGGTTACGGTCAAACGCGGTGATGAGCCGGACCGCGTATTTGACGCTCGCGTCCACATCATCGAGGGAGATCGGGGTGACTACGATGACGGGACTCTCGTGATGGACCCGGAATCGACGACGCTCGACGAGTCGCTCTACCAAGAGGGACTCAACCTGACGATGGTCAACTGCTCGAGCAAGGACGAAGTCTTGTTCCAGGTGTTCAAGGAGGACGAGGAAGGCCGGTCGAAGGTCTGGGAGAAGAGGCAGCTCGCCGGTGAGGACGAGTCTGCATCAGTGAGGTACATGCCAAGGGACGGCATGCCCGATACGGGCGAGTACGAGGCCGTCGCCACGTGCGGTGATCTCGAGGACACGGCATCAGTGACGGTCAACCCGACCGAACCGCAGGAGTGAGATCATTCCGGCCCGCAAACAAGGCACGAACTGCTGAGGGCCCCGAGGCGCGGCGTCATGCCGTGCTTCGGGGCCCTTTCGTGCGCCGGTCGGTGAGCTCAGCCCCTGACCAGAGTGCGCACGGCCGAAGAGAAGAACCCCCGACCGTCGATGCCGCCGCCGTATTCGGGTCCGAAACCGGCCTCGACAGCGTGTTCGGGGTGGGGCATGAGCCCCACGACGTTTCCAGCCTCATTGGTGATGCCGGCGATGTCGCGCAGAGAACCGTTGGGGTTGAGCCCCTGATAGCGAAAGACCACGCGGCCGGAGCCTTCGAGTTCGTCGAGGACCTCGTCGGTGGCGACGAACCCGCCTTCACCGTTCTTCAGCGGAATGCGAATGGTCTGTCCCTGTGTGTAGTCACCGGTCCAGGCAGTATTCGTGTTCTCCACGACCAGTTCCTGGTCGCGGCAGATAAAATGCTGGTGGTCATTGCGGATGAGGGCGCCAGGCAGCAGGTGCGATTCGCACAGGATCTGGAATCCGTTGCAGATGCCCAGGACCGGCATTCCGGCGTTGGCGGCGGAGACGACGGCCTCCATGATCGGAGCGAAGCCCGCGATCGCGCCGCAGCGCAGGTAGTCCCCGTAGGAGAACCCACCGGGCAGAATGACACCGTCGACACCGGCAAGCGTGGAATCGGCGTGCCACAGGTTGACCGGCTTCGCACCCGCAAGACGAACCGCACGCGCGGCATCACGATCATCGAGGGTGCCGGGGAACGTCACAACACCGATCGAGACTCCGAACTCAGCACCCGCCTCGGCGATGGTGGGGTCGGTGGCGACTGCGGTCATCAGGCTTCCTCGACGGCGCGAACGGCCACGACGTTCTCGATGACCGGGTTGGACAGGAGCTTCTCCGCCGCCTCACGAGCCTGCGCGAGAACCTCCTCGGTGACCTCACCCTCGACCTCGAGTTCGAAGCGCTTCCCCTGTCGGACCTCACCGAAACCGGTGAAGCCGAGTCGGGACATTCCACCGGAGATCGCCTTACCCTGAGGGTCAAGAATCTCGGGTTTGGGCATCACCTCAACGACGACACGTGCCATGCGTGTTCTGCTCCTTCAAGAAAGTGTTCGGGAGTTCCTCCCGCGCTCGCTGAAAGTCTATCAAGCGCGGAAGGAACTCCCGCCTTCGGTCCGAGCTGCGGACGCCACCGGTTGCCCGGACGTCGCCGGCGGCGTCAGGAGTCGAAGCCCATGCCCACAGCATCGAGAGCTTTGAGCAGTGGACCTCGTCGGCCTTCGTTGTTGTCGGCTTTGATCATCGCATTCGTCGTCATCTGAATGCCCAGCCAGGCCACCGGTTCCGGCGGGAAGGGCAGCGGCAGCTTGCGCACCATCTCCAGCTGGGTCAGCTCGGTGTCCTGCCCGGACAGCAGGTCGAGCATGACCGTGCCGGCGAATCGTGAGGCGCCCACGCCCAGTCCGGTGAAGCCGGCGGCCATGGCGACCTTCTTGCCGTAGGCCGTGGTGAAGAAGGAGAAGAAGCGCGAACAGGTGTCGATCGGCCCACCCCATTTGTGGCTGAACTTCAGATCAGACAGCTGCGGGAAGGTCTCGTAGAAGTGCTCGGCCAGGGTTTCGAAGGTCTCGGGGCGCTGGTCGTACTTCCACGACACCTGCCTCCCGTAGTGGTAGACGGCGTCCCATCCGCCGAAGAGGATGCGATTGTCGGCCGAGAGCCGGTAGTAGTGGAATCGGTTTGCGCAGTCGCCGATGCCCTGCCGTCCGCTCCAGCCGATGGACTCCAGCTGCTCATCGCTGATCGGTTCGGTCATCAGGGCATAGTCGTAGACGGGGACGGTATGGAGACTGGCCCGCTTGAGCAGCGAGGGGAAGACGTTCGTGGCCAAGGCAACGCGATCGGCTGTGATGCTGCTGCAGGGAGCGGCTCTGCAGTCCTCTGAGCTCTGGCCGATCACCAGAGTCGTGACCTGGACCGTCGACTTCCGGTCACTGACATCCGTGACCTTTGTACCTTCGAAGACCTCGACGCCGAGTTCCCGGATGACCCGCAGCAGCTCCCAGCACAGTTTGGCAGGGTTGACCATGGCGACCTCGCGCGAGTCCCAGAGGGCGCCCTTGTAGGTCGGGGACTTCACGATCTGAGCCAGCTCCTCCTGGTTGTAGAAGATGAAACCGGCCTCTGGATCGTGAGCTTCTCGCAGCTCCGGGACCTGGTAGTCCTCGGTCGCGACGTCGAGTTCACCGGTGCGTTCGAACTCGACGTCCATGCCGTACCTGGTCACGGCCGCGCCGATCGCATCGAGGTTCTCCCGCCCCAGCTGTGCCAGGTGTTCGTTCTCATTCGGCAGATGGGACTCACCGTTGTCATAGCCGTGGGTCAGGCTGGCTGCGCAGAACCCGCCGTTGCGGCCAGAGGCGGCCCATCCGATCGAGTTCGCCTCAACCAGGACGACGTGGCGCTTCGGGTCACGCTCCTTGGCCTGCAGCGCCGTCCACAGCCCGGTGAAACCACCCCCGACGATGACGAGGTCGGCCTCGATGTCGTGGGTCAGCGGCGGCAGTGGCTCCGGGCGCTGCGCGGAATCGAGCCAGAACGGCACGGTGGAGGCATCGGCCAGTGCGGCTTTGACGTCCATGTCACTTCTCCTTCTGTCTGACCGCAGTCGTCTGCGGCCCGACGGCATTCGTCTGCCATCTGTCGGCATTCGTCTTCTGCCTTGCGGCAATCATTGCAGGGGTGGCAACCCTGAAGTCCCAGGACCCACCTCGGCGGGGCCACCCGCCTGCTTCGGCGGGGGTTCATCCGGCCATCGTCTTGATGATCTCTGTCGGACTTCCACCCGCCTTGCGCAGCACGAAGCCGACGAAGGCCAAGGCCAGGAGGGTGAGAAGGAACATCAGGGTCGAGATCGCCGCGACTTCTGGTCGCAGCGCCACCCTGACGGCAGAGAAGATGTAGACCGGCCACGGGGTGTATCCGGGCTGCTGGACGAAGCTCGAGAGGATCGTGTTGTCGAGGCTGACCGTGAATGACATCAGCGCACCGGCGAGGATGCCGGGAGCCGCGATCGGCAAGGTGATGTCCTTGAACCGATTCCACGGCGTCGCCCCCAGGTCTGCGGCCGCATCTTCGAGCTGGGAGTCGATGCCGGCCAGACGGGCGCGGACGATGAACGTCACGATTGCCATGGAGAACATCGCGTGCGAGATGATGAGCCTGACCAGACCGTTGTTCAGCGGTGTGATGCCCCAGTCGACGCCGACGGTGACGAACCACGGGAGGAACGAGATGCCGTCGACGATCTCGGGGGTGACCAGCGTCAGTCCGAGGATCGCTGTCAGGCCCAGCGCCCACCACGCGCCCTTCGGTGCCCTGGCCAAAGCCACACCTCCGAGGGTGCCGAAGATCGTTGAGACGAGTGCGGCACCCACAGCGGCTTGGAGGCTTGTGACGACTGAGGAGATGATGATGTCGTTGTTGATCCCGGAGATGTAGGCGTCGAGGCCGAAGCCGCGGAAGTTCGCCAGCACCTTCCCGGTGTTGAACGAGTACGCAATGATGACTGCGATCGGGAGGAACAGGTAGGCGAAGACCAGGATCCCCCAGACGTGGAGTCCGATGTCAGTCGGGGTTCGGCGGGCGAACGTATTCTTCTTCGACATCTCAGGCCCTCCCATCTTTCAGCGGCACACTGTTCAGTCGGGCCGCGATCGTCTGCCCCAGTTTGAGCAGACCGAATCCGATCCCGACGACCGCCAGGGTCGCGAGGATCAAGATCACCGCCATGGCCGCACCTGCGGCCCAGTTCTGGGCCGTGTTGAATTGGTTGGCGATGAGCTGCCCGATCATCGAACCACTGGCCCCGCCGAGGACGGTCGCCGTGACGTAGTCACCGTTGAGTGGGATGAACACGAGCAGACACCCCGAGACGACACCTGGCATCGCCATCGGCAGCGTGACCCGCAGGAACGTCGTGACCTTGCCGGCGCCGAGGTCGTAGCTGGCTTCACGCAGCTTCTGTCCCGAGGCATCGATGGCGACGAAGAGCGGCAGGATCATCAGCGGCAGATAGTTGTAGACGACGCCGATCTGCACCGCCGATCGCGTGTAGAGGATGTCGAGCGGTCCGTCGAGCATCCCCATGCCCTGCATCCACTTCGAGAGGAAGCCATCGGGGGAGAGCATGATCTGCCACCCCAGGGTGCGGACGAGGAAGTTCGTCCAGAACGGAACCATGACCAGGGCCAGAGCCAAGGATCTGCGGGCCGGCGAGACCTTGATGGCCAGCCAGTAGGCGAAGGGCAGGGAGATGATCAGACACAGGATCGTGCCCACGATGGAGATCCGCAGGGTCGCGAAGAACGTCGACACGAAGCTGGCCGACATGGCCTCGGGATACCGGTCGAAGGAGAGTCGATCGGTGGCCACGGCCGTGAACTCGTCGGGTTTGTAGCCGAAGCTGTAGAAGATGACCAACGCCACGGGGATGATGAAGAAGAACAGCGCATACGCCCAGGTTGGGAACGACATGGCCGAGGCGCCGAAGAACCTCGCCGACATGCCTCCGGGCTTCTTCTCGGACGTTGATCTGGCTGTCTGCGTGCTCATGCTCCGCTCCTTGCCTGCGCATCGGCGTAGATCTTCGTGCGGATCTGATCGGCCGGGGTCTGCTTGCTGGGTTCGAGACGGTCGAGGACCTTCTGAGCGGGGAAGATGAGGTCCTGCTCGTCGAGGTCGGCCTTCTTCGCCTGTTGGGCCAGGCCCTTCGTGCCGATCGGGTAGCCGATGTAGTCGAGCTGTTCGACCGCGGTCTCCGGAGAGATCATCTGATTGATGAAGGCATGGGCGGAGTCGGGATGCTGAGCGCCGGTGGCGATGGCCCAGCAGTCCATCCACAGGTTCGCCGAGGGAGTCGGGAACACGAACTTCCAGTCCTCGGGATCGGCCGCCTCGGACAGTCCCTGTCGGGCATCGCCGTTGAAGGCCTGCAGCAAGGTGAAGCTGCCCTGGATCATGCCCGTGGCGACATTGCCGATATAGGCTTTCGTGTTCGGTGCGAGCTTATCGAGGACGACGCTGCGCGCCTCCTCGAGTTCCTTCTCGTCCTGGGTGTTGAGGCTGTAGCCCAGAGCCGCCAGTGCGATGGCGGAGACCTCCCACGGGTCCTCGAGCAGCGAGGTGGTCCCGGCCGCCTCCTTCTGTGCGGTGTCGATGAAGTCCTGCCAACTCGTCATCTCGTGTTGGATCTTCTTCGTGTTGTAGACGAATCCCGTGGTCCCCCAGGCCTTGCAGATCGAGTATGTGTTGTCGGGATCGAAGTACTGGTGAGTGAAGTTCGGGTCCATATGCTTGAAGTTCGGGATGAGATCGAGGTCGAGCTCCTGGAGCAGATCGTGTTTGAGCATCTGCGGAATGTTCGATCCCGTCGGCACCACCACGTCATAGCCTGAGGTTCCGCGTGAGGTGGAGAGCTTCGCGATGAGCTCCTCGTTCGACCCGTAGGAGTCGACCTGGACGAGCACGTCGTACTTCGTTTTGAAGGCTTCGATGAGCTCGGGGTTGTCATAGTCGCCCCAGGAGTAGAGGTTGAGCTTCGACTCGAGCTCACCGTCCGTGGGCGGTGAAGCGGCCATCGTCGTGTTGCGGCCACAGGCGCTCAGCGCGCCCAGACCGACGACACCGAACCCGGCCAGGAGCGCTCGCCTGCTCAGCCTCGTCGAGGCGGCCCGGGGCGCCAGGAAATGCACATCGGGGATCCTGCCCGCCATCTCAGACACCGCTCTCATAGTCGTAGACGGCCACGTCGTCGGCATTCCAACTCAGATCCACCTCGGCGTCGGCGGCAAGCACTTCGTTGCCGGCGGCCGGCACCCGAGCCAGGAGTTCATCGTTGTCCCCGGCCACGAGCATGTACTGGATGACATCGCCGAGGAATGACACCGACAGGACCCGACCACGAGCGGAGTTCGCGGCCAATCCATCGGTTCCGGCAGGGGCAACGCGCATGCGTTCGGGCCGAATGGCGGCCCGCACCTTGTCTCCGACGCTCAGCGTCGAAGCCGTCCCCGACGCCGAGGCGGGTCGGATGTCGAGGGTCGGCGTCTCCATGACAGCGTTCGCCGTTCTCAACGTCGCGGTGGAGCCGTTGATCTCGGTCACCTCGGCGGGGACGAAGTTCTGTTTGCCGATGAAGCCGGCCACGAAGCCGTTGACGGGATTGGAGTAGATGTCTTCGCCGGAGCCGATCTGCTGGATCACGCCGTTGTACATGACCACGATCCGGTCGCTCATCGCCAGCGCCTCGTCCTGGTCGTGGGTGACGAAGACGAAGGTCGTGTCCAGGCGGGTGTGGAGACGTTTGAGCTCGAGCTGCATCTCCTCACGCAGCTTCCGGTCCAGAGCCGACATCGGTTCGTCGAGGAGGAGGACCTGCGGACGGTTGACCAGAGCTCGGGCCAGTGCGATGCGCTGCTGCTGACCGCCGGAGAGCTGTTCGGGTTTGCGTCCGGCGAAGTCCTCCATCTGGACCAGGGCGAGAACCTCACGGACCCTCTCCGCGATCTCCGACTTCGGAGTCTTGGCCTGTTTGAGGCCGTAGGCGATGTTGTCGGCGATGTTCATGTGGGGGAAGAGCAGATAGGACTGGAACACCGTGTTCACGGGGCGTCTGTGCGGCGGGAGGCTGACGATGTCCTTGCCCGAGAGCAGGATCGCCCCGTCGGTGGGAGCTTCGAAGCCGGCGATCATGCGCAGCAAGGTCGTCTTGCCGCAGCCGGAGGGCCCCAGCAGTGAGAGGAACTCGCCCTTGCGCACCGACAGATCGAGCCTTTCGATTGCGGTGTTGTTGCCGAAGACCTTCTTCACCCCTTGAACTTCCAAGTGCTGAAGCTGTGTGGGCGTCGTTGCATCGGGAGTGGTTGTCGTGGTCATGATTGCCTTTCAGCGGCGATGGCGTCGTGGACGATGCGGCCGCCCGCGATCGTCATTTCGTTGTGCACCTCGGCGAGCCTGCCGGGGGCGAGGGCGAAGGGGTCGGCGCTGGCCAGAGCGAGGTTCGCGATCTGGCCGGTGCGGATTGTTCCGTTGGCTTCCGAGCGCAGCAGGTGCGCGGAACTGGAGGTGTAGGCACGCAGCGCGGTGGTCAGGTCGATGGCCTGCTCGGGCAGCAGCGGAGCGGGGTCGCCGGCGTCCGGATGCGAGCGGTTGACCGCCACATGGATGGCCTCCCACGGGTTCGGCGTCGAGACCGGCCAATCCGACCCCATGGCCAGGCGGGTGCCGGCATCGGCGAAGGACCTGAAGGGATAGAGCCAGCGGGAGCGTTCGGTCCCGAGGTAGGGAAGGTTGAGGTCGAGCAGCTGCTGGTCGTGACAGGCCCACAGCGCCTGCAGGTTCGCGGTGATACCGAGCTGAGCGAATCGGCCGATGTCGACAGGGTCGACGACCTGAACGTGGGCGATGTGGTGCCGGCGAACGCTGTTCCCGATGGCTTCGAAGGCATCGAGGGCCGCCTTGATCGCCGCATCACCGATCGCATGGCAGTGGATGTCGAAGCCTGCCGCGTCGAGGGCGGCGAAGGCTCGGTGCAGGTGGTCACGGGTGAAGTAGCTGGTGCCGAATCCGCCGCAGGCGCAGCTGTATTCGGCACTCATCGCGGCGGTCCGGGACTCGACGATGCCGTCGAGCATGAACTTCACCGAGGTGGTGCGGAAGGCCCCGTGAGTTCGCCGCTGGTCGAGCAGGGCTGCGACCTGGGCGTCGATGTCGTCGACGTCACGGGGCCACCACAGGCTGCCGACAACCTCGGCGGTCAGATCGCCTGTGTCCTCTGCTTCGATGTAGGCGTCGAAGGGCGATCTGTGGCCGGAGTAGTCGCCGACGATGGCGTCCATCCAGGCGGTGACGCCGAACGCATGGAGGTAGGACTGCCCGGCGAGGAGTCCGGCGCGGATGTCGTCGTCGGTGGCGGCCGGGACATGGGCGGAGACGAGATCCATGGCAGATTCGTGCAGGCACCCGGTCGGTGCCCCCGCTTCGTCCTTCTCGATCACTCCACCGGGCGGGGTGGGTGTGGAGGCATCGAGGCCGGCGAGATCCATGGCCCGTGTGTTCACCCACGCCGAGTGATGGTCAGCGCTGAGCAGGATGACGGGCCGGTCCGGGCTCAGTTCGTCGAGGATCACAGCGGTCGGTGCACCGCCGGGGAAGTCGGCCATCGACCAACCGCCGCCGGTGACCCAGCTGTCGTCTGACGTTCCGTCGGCGGTCGCGGTGCCGGCGGTGGTCGCGGTCACATAGTCGCGAATCACCTCAAGCGAGGCCTCGAGGCCCTGTGCTTCGCTGAGATTGCAGGCCAGGGACTCCTGTCCGCCGAAGGTGGTGTGCACATGGGCATCGACGAACCCGGGTGTGATCAGTTTCCCCGTGGCCGTGATGGTGTGTTCGGAAGGCTCCGCGGCCGCTCCGGTGCTGATCTCGGCGATGATTCCATCGCGGATGCTGATGCGGTTCGCAGGCAGGACCGTGTGTCCGTCGAAGATGCTGACGTCGAGAACGTCGAGGTTCATGTTCCTCCCGACTTCCTTGTCGAAGGTGAGGCCGAGCGCGCTGGACGCACTTGGCAGGATGTCATTGTATGTCGCCCGGGGCATCGGGCCACAGGGCTCGGACCGGCTGTTATCCGTTCGTGTCCGAGACCGTGACCGGTAACCTGCGGCAGAACGTCAGGACGTCAGGACGTGAAGATGGTGTCCTGCCATTCGTGGTGCGGGTCCTCGTGTTGGTCGATGAAGACGTGCTTGACCTGCGTGTACTCATCGAACGAGTACTGGCTCATGTCCTTCCCGAATCCGGAGGCCTTGTATCCGCCGTGAGGCATGTCGGAGACGATCGGGATGTGCTCGTTGATCCACACGCATCCGGCTTCGATGTCGGCCGCGGCACGCAGCGTCCGGTTCGTGGTCGTCGTCCAGGCGCTCGCCGCCAACCCGTAGGGGGTGTCGTTGGCCAGTTCGATGGCTTCGTCATCGGTGTCGAAGGCGATCGCGACGAGGACGGGACCGAAGATCTCCTCACGCCACACCTCGGCGTCGGTGTCGATTCCGCTGATGAGGGTGGGTGCATAATACGCCGTTGAGTCGGTGTCCCCGGGCAGAGCCTCGCCGAGGTGGTTCGTCGTCGGGATCGCTCCGCCGCAGTGGATCGTGGCCCCGGCTGCCCGGGCGCGGTCGACCATGTCGGCGACACGTGAGCGGTGAGTCAGCGAGATGAGGGAGCCCATGTCGGTGGCGGGGTTCGACGGGGTGCCCACGCGGACGCCGTTCATGAGTTCGGTGACGCGGGTTGTGAAGGCCTCGAAGTGTTCGCGGGCGACGATGGCTCGGGTCGCCGCAGTGCAGTCCTGGCCGGAGTTGATGAGCGACCCGGCCACGGCACCGCGGGCGGCGGCTTCGATGTCGGCATCGTCGAAGACGACGAACGGTGCCTTGCCGCCGAGTTCGAGGTGGACGCGAGAGCCCTTCGCCGCGGCGAGTTCCATGATGCGTCGGCCCACCTTCGTCGATCCTGTGAACGAGGACATGACGACATCGGGGTGGGTGATGAGTGCTTCACCGGCCTCGAGCCCATCACCGGCGATGACGTTGATGACACCGGGGGCGAAGCCGGCGGCGGTGGCCGCCTCGGCGAGGATGAGTGAGGTCCCGGGAGTCATCTCCGAGCTCTTGAGCACGATCGTGTTGCCGGCCGCGACGGCGGGGAAGATCTTCCATGCGGCCATCTGCAGCGGGTAGTTCCACGGGGCGATGGAGCCGACCACGCCGAGGGGTTCGCGCCTGGTCATCGACGTCGACTTCTCCCAATAGGTGCCGGCAGCCAGGCCGGTGAGCTGCCGGGCGGCCCCGGCGAAGAACTTCGCGTTGTCGATTGAGCCGGGCACATCGAATTCCTTGGCCAGGCGGATGGACTTGCCTGTTTGCTGCGACTCGAGTTCGGCGAGTTCGTCGGCGCGAGCCTCGAGCTGGGTGGCGAGGCCGAGCATCAGCTCCGCGCGCTCGCCAGGGGTGAGTGCTTTGAAGGCGGGATAGGCGGCCTTCGCCGAGGCGACGGCTTCATTGACATCCTCGGCGTTGGCGAGCGTGTACTCTCCGGTTGTCTCACCGGTGGCGGGGTTGATGCAGGTGAAGGTGTCACCGCTGCCTTCGTGATAGCTGCCATTCCAATAATGCATATCGTCACTTCCAACCGAGTTGCACGTCTGTGTGTGAGCCTGCGCGGGCCAGTGTGGGCCTGGTCACACAGAGTATCGGAATCAGTGGGTTGAATCCACCGATTCCGTTGTGTGAGACGGTTTCGAGCTGAAAACAATTACCACCCAGCATATTCCCCTGCTGAATCAGTGGCCGCGCCTGCGATTTTCGCGCTATGTCGTTGGCTGCGGTGGTGTGAGAGGAGGAGGAGTTCCCCGGCTGGGACCAGTCTCAGCCGGGGAACTTCTGGCCGGTGAGCTTCTCGAAGGCCTCGATGTAGCGGGCGCGGGTCTTTTCGACCACCTCGGCGGGAAGGGGCGGTGGGGGAGTGTCCGAGGACGTGTCCCAGCCGGACTCACCAGTCAGCCAGTCGCGGACGAACTGCTTGTCGAAGCTCGCCTGCGGCTGACCCGATTCGTAGCTCGCCGCATCCCAGAAGCGCGAGGAATCCGGGGTCAGCACCTCGTCGCCGAGGACCAGTGTGCCGTCAGGCAGTGTCCCGAACTCGAATTTCGTATCGGCGAGGATGATGCCGCGTTCACGGGCGATCGACTCTGCCTTCTGGTAGATCTCGATCGTCAGGTCGCGGACCTTCTCGGCCGCTTCGGTGCCGATGGTCTCTGCGATCTGGGCGAAGCTGACGTTCTCGTCGTGGTCTCCCAGATCAGCCTTGGTTGCGGGCGTGAAGATCGCGGGCTCCAAGCGGTCGGCTTCGATGAGGCCTGCCGGCAGTTGGATTCCGCACACGGAGCCCGTGGCCTTGTAGTCAGCCATCCCGGAGCCGGTGAGGTAGCCGCGGGCCACGCATTCGATGGGCAGCATCGACAGATTCTTGACGATGAGGCCGCGACCGGCCACTGCCTCAGGAACATCGGAGCTGATGACATGGTTGCCGATGACCTCGGAGAGCTGGTCGAACCACCACAGGCTCAGCCCGGTCAGCACCTTCCCTTTATCTGGGATCTCGGAGTCGAGGACCCAGTCATAGGCAGAGATGCGATCCGAGGCGACCATGAGCAGCTGCTTCGCCGAAGCCGCATCGGCGGCCGTGTCGGGAATGTAGAGGTCGCGGACCTTGCCCGAGTAGACATGCGTCCACCCCGGAAGTTCGGGCGCCGTGGAGTCGAGCGCGGCGGCGGCCGGTGCCTCTTCGGGGGCAGGGTAGATGTCGGCCACCGTGATCTGCCCGCGAGCGGCCACCTCGGCGATGTCGGTGCGGTGCTGCTCACCGTCCCACTTGACCTCGGCCACAGCGGCATAGGCCTTGGCCCGGGCTTCGTGGAGTCCGGTGCCCAGCGAGACGACGGAGAGCACACGTCCGCCGGCGGTGACGATGTCTCCGGTCTCGGCGACGTCCTCGGAGATGACGGTGTCCTCGGGGGCGAATCCGGCGCCCGTGTCTGTGGCACGAGCGGTCCCGGCGTGGAGGATGTGGACGTCGTCGAGCCCATCGGCCGTGTTGAGGCCGCGGATGATGTCGCCGGTGCGCGGAGTGTTCGGGTAGTTCTCTGCGGCCATGACCACAGTCACCGAGGTGCGCGGATCCCAGTCGAGTTCACCGACCTCGTCGAGGCGCCCCTCGGCGGCGGCGAGCATGGTCTGGCCCAGCGGGCTGCGCAGACGTGAGAGCACGGACTGGGTCTCCGGATCGCCGAAGCGGACGTTGAACTCGACGACCCGCATGCCCTTCGAGGTCAGGGCGAGCCCGCAGTAGAGAAGCCCGACGAACGGGGTGCCGCGGCGGGTCATCTCGTCGACGACTGGCTGGGCGACGGCGTTGACGATGTTCTCGACCGTGCCGGCCGGGATCCACGGCAGCGGCGAGTAGGCGCCCATGCCGCCGGTGTTCGGGCCGGTGTCACCATCGCCGATGCGCTTGAAATCCTGAGCGGGAGCCAGCGGCAGCGTGTGCTGGCCGTCGCAGAGGACGAACAGGGAGACCTCGGGGCCGTCGAGATAGTCCTCGATGACGACCCTGTCTGAGACCTCGAGGCAGGAACTGGCATGAGTCAGTGCCTCGGCACGGTCCGAGGTCACGACGACGCCCTTGCCCGCGGCCAGGCCATCGGCCTTGACCACGTACGGAGCACCGAAGTCATCGAGGGCGGCGGCCGCCTCCTCGGAGGTGTAGGCGACCACGGTGCGTGCGGTGGGCACATTAGCGGACTCCATGACCTCCTTGGCGAACGCCTTCGAACCTTCGAGGACCGCGGCCTCGGAACTGGGTCCGAAGACCGGGAACGAGGACTCACGCAGGGCGTCGGCGACCCCGGCGACCAGTGGCGCTTCGGGGCCGATGACCACGAGGTCGACATCGAGCGTCTCCGCCAGTGCCGTGACTGCGGTGGAGTCGTTCATATCGACGGCTTCGGTGTGCGCGATCGCTGCGATTCCCGGGTTGCCGGGGGCGGCGATGACGGCGTCGACCTGGGGGTCGCGACTGAGAGCAAGGACGAGGGCGTGTTCGCGGGAGCCCGAACCGATGACAAGAACCTTCACCCCACCAGCCTATAAGGTCGTAGGCTTGAGTGCGTGACTCGTTCCACTTTCGTTTCCGCCGACGCCGCCGAGTTGGCCTTCGTCGAGCGCAGTGGGTTCGTCGAATCCCGCCACATCGGTTCCGCCGTCGTCCTCGACCCTGATGGATCACCCCTGATCAGCCTGGGTGCGCCGGAGGCTCCCGTGTTCACCCGGTCGAGCCTCAAACCGCTGCAGGCGATTGCCGCGATGAGTCTCGGGGCGCAGGTGTCCGGCACCTGGGCGGCGCTGGCGACCGCGTCCCACAAATGCGAGGCCGGCCACGCCGAGGCGGTTGCCGGAATGCTCGAATCCGCTGGCTTGAGCGTGGATGACCTGCAATGCCCGTCCGCGCATCCCGCCGACGGTGCCTTCCGCCGGAGCCTTCAGGAGGCCGCACGTCATCTCGAGCAAGACGACACTGATCCGGCATCGGCACTGTACTTCAACTGCTCCGGCAAGCATGCGGCGTTCCTGATGGCCGCGGCGGCCATCGGTGCGGACACCGCAGACTACCTCGACCCGAACCACCCCGTGCAGAAGAGGGTCGCCGAGGTGGTCGAATCCTTCGCCGGTGAGACGCCGGCAGCCGTGGGCACCGACGGCTGCGGTGCTCCCGTCTTCGCGCTCAGCCTCACCGGCCTGGCACGGGCGATCGGCCGTGTGGTTTGTTTGGGCAGCGCAGACGCTGCCACGGCAGACGAGAACCCGAGGACCACCTCGGCGAGGGAACCGTATGTCTCCTACGCCACCGAGGCCCGCACCCTCATGGACGCCGTATTCGCAGACCCGTGGGCGATCGAAGGCCACGGCAAACCGAATACGACGGTCATCGAGGGCCTCGGCGTCTTCGCTAAGGGCGGGGCCGAAGGCGTCATCGCCATGTCCACGAAGTCCGGATACTCGGTCGCGATGAAATGTCTCGACGGGTCCTCTCGCGCCACCGGAATCGTGGCACTGACTCTGCTGGCGAAGGTGGGAGCCCTCGCCCCGGGCACGGCTTCGTCCACGGGCTCAGCCCCCACCTCGGCGGGGGATGTCGTCATCACCGATGAGCTCCTCGACGAAGTCATCGCGGCGATCACCGACCCGATCACCGGCGGCACCGATTCCGAGGGACGGACGAGCATTGTGGGCAGGCTCGAGCTGGGCGAAGATGTAGCGAAGATCAGGTAAGAGGGAGAGTCACTGATGGCGATTCGCAGAAGGATCGACCCCGACGAGGGCCGCAACGCCCTTGAGATGTGGGTTGCGCACTCCGAGGCCGACGCGGCACCGGCAGACCGGTCGACCCTGGCCACGGCCGTGCGGTTCACGCTCGAGGAGCTCGCCTCGCGGGCGGAGGGCAACAGCGTCGAAGTCCGCGTCCCGCCCTTCGGCGTCACCCAGTGCATTCCCGGGCCCCGGCACACCCGCGGCACACCGCCCAACGTCGTCGAAACCTCGGCGCAGGTGTGGTTGGAGATCGTGACCGGCAGGACCGAATTCTCCGCCGCGCTCGCCGAAGGCTCGGTTGATGCCTCGGGCACGCGCGCCGACATCAGCGATTTCGTCCCCCTGTACACCTCAGCAGAATTGGAAGGTCGGCGATGAACGCCCAGATCACCCAGACCACCTCATTCATCGGCGGACGCCACGTTCCCTCACTGACCACCTACGCCAACGTCGACCCGGCCACCGGCGAACACCTCGGCGATGTCTCCCGCGGCGGGGCCGACGAGGTCGACCGTGCGGTCAAGGCAGCGGCCCGGGCGCAGATGGAATGGAGG
The DNA here is from genome assembly GCF_021532275.1 of Brevibacterium sp. UCMA 11754. Lineage (GTDB taxonomy): Bacteria > Actinomycetota > Actinomycetes > Actinomycetales > Brevibacteriaceae > Brevibacterium. Next base: position 138,828 of record NZ_JACBOT010000001.1, on the reverse strand, counting down.
CGCTCGAGCACCGAGCAGCGGTCGAAGCTGCTGGTCACCACCGCCGAAGTGATCCGAGCCAACCGCGATGAGATGGCCGCACTGGAATCCGAGGACACCGGCAAACCGCTGACCCAGGCCTACGCCGATGTCGACGTCTGCGCCCGCTACTTCGAGTTCTACGGCCACACCATCGAGTCCTACTACGGGCACTCGATCCCCATGGCCGAGGACATGCACGTCTACACGCGCCGCGAACCCTACGGCGTGACCGGGCACATCGTGGCCTGGAACTACCCGCTCCAGCTCATCGGACGCGCCGCCGCGACCTCACTGGCCACCGGCAACTGCGCCGTGGCCAAACCCGCCGACGAGACTCCGCGCTCCACGGTCCGCCTGGCCGAACTCATCCATTCCGTTGGCTTTCCAGCAGGTGCGTTCAACGTGGTGACAGGCCTGGGCGCCGAGGCGGGGGCCGCGTTGGCGGCGCATCCGGGCATTGCTCACCTGGGCTTCGTCGGCTCGACTCAGATCGGTTCACAGATCGCCCACGCCGCCGCCGATCGGGTCATCCCGACGGTGCTCGAACTGGGCGGAAAGTCCGCGAACATCGTCTTCTCCGACGCCGATGTCGACGCGGCAGTCCCGTCCCTGGTGCGTTCGATCATCCAGAACGCCGGCCAGACCTGCTCGGCCGGGTCCCGACTCATCGTCGCCCAGGACATCCACGCCGAGGTGGTGGAGAAGATGGCGGCCGCGATGGAGAAGGTGACCATCGGCTACGGCATCGACGACCCGATGCTGGGACCCCTGATCTCGAAGAAGCAGCAGTCCCGCGTCGAAGGGTTCCTCTCCGACATCGGCAACGCGCAGATCATCACCGGAGGGACCAGACCCGAAGGTCTCGCCGAGGACCTCACCGGCGGTGCCTTCATCACCCCCACTCTTGTGGACAATGTGTCCCCGGGCTCGAGGATCGCGCAGGAGGAGGTATTCGGCCCCGTCGTCGTGGCCATGACCTTCGGCGATGAAGAGGAAGCGATCTCCCTGGCCAACGGCACCGACTACGGCCTGGTCTCGGCCCTGTGGACGCAGAACATCTCCCGGGCTCATCGGGTCGCCGCCGAGGTCGAAGCCGGGCAGGTCTTCATCAACACCTACGGTGCCGGCGGGGGAGTGGAGCTGCCCTTCGGCGGGTTCAAGAAATCCGGCTATGGCCGTGAGAAGTCCATCGAAGCCTTCGACGAGTACACGCAGACGAAGACCGTTGTCGTGAAGCTGTGAGGTCCTGACGCAGTGCAGCGGACTGGTCACGACGCAGTGCAGCGGACTGGATACGGTCGTCGATGACTCCTGCCGTCCTCGGGCTGGTGCTCTTCGCCTCAGTCGCCCATGCCCTGTGGAACATCGCGGCGAAGTCGGTGTCGGGCAAGGGCTACGCCTTCGTGCTGGCCTATCACGGACTGTCGGCGATCCTGCTGGCCCCGATCGCGATCTGGCTGCTCGTCTCCGGAACACATGCGTTCAGTCTGGGCCTGCTGGGTGCCGCCGCTCTCAGCGCGGTCTTCCACATCGCCTACTCGGTGTCCCTGCAGTCCGGCTATGACCATGCCCCGTTGGGCGTCGTCTATCCCACAGCGCGCGGGGTCGGGCCGATCATCACGATCATCATCGCCGTGCTGTTCCTGGGCGAGCGACCCACAGCACCGGAGACCATCGGCGCCTTCATCGTCCTCGCCGGCATTGCGGTCGTGACCGTGCACCCGAGGCGGGTGGGCGGAGGCCGGACGACGAACGGAGGTTACGGGAAGAGCAGAGGTCACGGGATGAGCAGAGGTCACGGGATGAGCAGCCACGGCGTGGGTCGTGGTCTGGCCTGGGGCGCACTGATCGGAACCTTCATCGCCTCGTACACCCTGTGGGACGACTTCTCCGTCAACCACATCACCGACTCACCGCTGCTCTACTTCGCCCTCTCCGAAATCTGCGTCGCGACCATCATGGCCGTGGGCATCGTGACGATCCCTGGAGGTGCAGGACGTCGCGCGGACTTCACATCGATTCTGGCCGGGCACAAACGGGCCCTGCTCACCGTCGCCATCCTCTCCCCGCTGGCGTACCTGCTCGTCCTCTACGCCATGCAGCAGGCACCGGTGTCCCTTGTGGCTCCCGTGCGCGAGACCTCGATCATCGTCGGCACACTGCTGGCCTGGTGGTTCTTCGGGGAGAAGAACATCGGCATGAAGCTGACCGGCGCGGTGGTCGTCGTCGCCGGCATCGGCCTCATCGCCCTCGGGTGAGGCTCCCATCCCGGCGAGATTCCCACTCCGAGCCACCGCTGGGTAAAAGTGCAGACGTTGAGCACTTGTGCCCTACTTCAGCACTTTCACCAAGCGGTCATGAAGGCGGAGCACCGGCGCGGTCATGAAGGCGGAGCACCGGCGCAGCTTCAGCGCTTCTTCGCCTTCCGACGGAGCACGCGCACCACTCGGGTCGGGCACACAGCGTGTGAGAGGACGGCCTGGGAAGTCGACCCGAGGATCGTTGACACGAAACCGCCGCGGCCGCGGGAGCCGATGATCATGAGTTCGGCGGTGTAGGTGGCGCTGATGAGCACCTCGGTGGCGGGGGCATCGAAGATCGACCAGCGAACGTCAACCTCGGGGAACTCCTCGTGGAGGGACTGCGCGGCTTCTTCTCGCGAGGTCACGGCTTCGTCGTACATCTTCTCGAGGTGCGTTTCGCTGGGCATCCATTCCGGCGAGAGCACGTGGGCAGCGGTGATGCCGACCAGGTGCAGCGGCAGATCATAGATCCGAGCCTGCAGTGCGGCCTCACGCAGGACCGGCCCATCGGTCTCGAACGGATCGATCGCGGCGACGATCTCACCGGTGAAGTCGGGGCGCCTGTCGCCGGATTCGACGGTTGTCGTCTGCGCGTCGGAGGAGCGCACAGGAAGGTCGATCGGCAGGGGTCGCTCCGGCATCGGGCGTTGGGGCCAGGTGCTGGGGATGACCACGGTGGGGCAATGAGCGTGCGCGGGCATCGCCAAGGCCACGGACCCCAGCAGGCGGCCGGCGAACCCACCGCGACCGCGGGCGCCGATGACCGCGAGATCGGCATTCTTCGAGTTGTCGACCAACGCCCCAGAAGCATCTCCCGGGAAGACCACGGTCGACACCGGCACCGAGGCATCGGTGACGGTTCGTGCGCTGTCGTCGACGAGCTTCTGCACCGACCTCTTGACCTCCGCATCGAAATCGGCCGGGTAGACGATGTCCGCTTGGGTCATATTGACGCCGGGAACGGTGTACGCCGCCACGAGGCGAATCTCGGAAGAGGTCAGCTGAGCGTGTCTGATCGCCCACTGCAGTGCGCATTGACTGTTGGCGGAGCCGTCCACTCCGACGATGATCGTTTGAGACATGTCCACCCCTATGTGAGAAGCCCTACTGTGTCTTCCTCCACCTTATGGGATCGGCCGCATAACTGCCTGGGAGTCGGCGAAGGAGTTCTCGACTAGACTGTCCGCGACGTGAAATGCGGGCACCATCGACCCGCCACCGACACTGCTGCCCAAGGAGATCATGAAGGACCAGATCGACGTCGCCGTTCGTCGCAGCCCCAAGTACTCGGTATTCATGGGACTCGGCGCGATCCTCGGCGTACTCGTCGCGGGTGTGCTCACGCTCTTCGTCGATCCCGAAGCGATGCCCACCGGCTACACAGTGGCCAAGGGAGCGGGGCTGCTGCTGCTCGTCCTCGCCGTGGGCGGACTGTTCCTCGGCGGCCTGCTGGCAGTGCTCCTCGACTGGATGGGTCGGAGGAAGTCACGTAAGTACCGAGTCGACGCGGAGATCGACATGGTCGATGATCCGAAGGAGATCGCGCGTCGTCGCATCGCCGAAGCCAACGGCGAAGATCCCGATGCCGAGGACGAGCTCCGAAACGAAGCCCCGAGTTCCGGAGTCTGATCCACTTGTGAAGCAGAGCTCACCGATGTGAGACAATCTTTCACGTGGCAAGAGGAGACGGGCAACTAACGCACGAAATCGACCCCCTGGACCGCGGACCTCAGGATGCTTGTGGAGTATTCGGAGTCTGGGCGCCGGGCGAGGAAATAGCCAAACTCACCTACTTCGGGCTCTACGCTCTGCAGCACCGCGGACAGGAGTCTGCGGGCATCGCTGCCAGCAACGGCAAGCAGATCCTGATCTACCGCGACATGGGCTTGGTCTCGCAGGTCTTCCATGAGCGGGATCTCGAACTTCTGCAGGGACACATCGCGCTCGGGCATACGCGGTATTCGACGACGGGCTCACCCTCGTTCGAGAATGCCCAGCCCACGCTGGGACCCACCCCGTTCGGGACAGTGGCACTGGCGCACAACGGCAATCTGACGAACTTCGATGAGCTCGAAGCTCTGGCCGATGGCCGTCGTGACGACGCCGACCAGGTCGTCAAGGACGCGACGAAGAAGGTCAGCCGGACCAGGCCCTTCCGCGACTCCTCCAATGACACCTCCCTGGTCACCGAGCTCTTCGCCACCGAAGAGGGCGAGAACCTCACCGAGGCCGCGCTCAATCTCCTGCCCAAGGTCGAAGGTGCATTCTCCCTGGCCTTCATGGACGAAAACACCCTCTACGCCGCCCGTGATCGTCACGGTGTGCGGCCGCTGTCGCTGGGTCGGATGGAGAACGGCTGGGTCGTGGCCTCCGAGACCTCGGCTCTCGACATCGTCGGTGCCTCCTTCGTGCGCGACGTCGAACCGGGCGAACTCATCGCCATCGACGAAGACGGTCTGCGCTCCTTCCGCTTCGCCGAACAGGACCAGGCTCGCTGCGTATTCGAGTACGTGTACTTGGCCCGGCCCGACAGCGTGCTCAACGGCAAGACCGTGCATGCGGCCAGGACTCAGATGGGCCGCCAGCTGGCCGACGAGTTCCCCGTCGACGCCGATCTCGTCATCGCCACCCCCGAATCGGGAACACCGGCCGCCGTCGGCTATGCCGAACGCTCAGGCATACCCTTCGGCCAGGGACTGATGAAGAACGCCTATGTCGGCCGCACATTCATCCAGCCCTCTGACACCCTGCGACAGCGCGGCATCCGACTCAAACTCAACCCGCTGCGTGAGAACATCGAGGGCAAACGCCTCGTCGTCGTCGACGACTCGATCGTGCGCGGCAACACCCAGCGCGCGCTCGTGCGAATGCTCCGCGAAGCCGGAGCGAAGGAGATCCATGTGCGCATCTCCTCTCCACCGGTCAAGTGGCCCTGCTTCTACGGCATCGACTTCGCGACCCGGGCCGAGCTCATCGCCAACGGCCTGAATATGGACGAAATCCGCGACAACCTCGGCGCCGATTCCCTGGGATACATCTCCCTCGACGGGATGGTCGAGGCCACCCAGCAGGAGCGCAGCCAGCTGTGCACCGCCTGCTTCTCAGGCGATTACCCGATTCCCGTCAACAACACCCCCGCCGACAAAGGATGTTGAGTTGAGCACCGATCCAGCTAAGTCCACCACCTATGCCGCTGCCGGCGTCGACGTCGAGGCCGGTGACCGCGCCGTCGAACTGATGAAGTCCGCGGTCGGCGCCACACACAACGCGAATGTCGTCGGCGAAGTCGGCGGTTTCGCCGGACTCTTCGACGTCTCAGTGCTCAAGGACTTCGAACGGCCGCTGCTGGCCTCATCGACCGACGGCGTCGGCACGAAGGTCGCGATCGCGCAGGCTCTCGACAAGCACGACACCATCGGATATGACCTGGTGGGCATGGTCGTCGACGACATCATCGTGTGCGGTGCCAAGCCCCTGTTTATGACCGACTACATCGCCTGCGGCAAGGTCGTGGCCGAGCGCATCGCGGACATCGTCCGGGGCATCGCCGAGGCGTGTGCCAGTGCCGATGTCGCCCTCGTCGGCGGGGAGACCGCCGAACACCCGGGCCTGCTCGGGGTCGATGACTACGATGTCGCCGGTGCCGCCACAGGTGTCGTCGAGGCCTCCAAACTGCTGGGACCTGAGAAGGTCTCCGCCGGTGACGTGCTCATCGGGATGCCATCCTCTGGCATCCACTCGAACGGGTACTCCCTGGTCAGGCACATCATCGCCGAGGCGGGTTGGGGTCTGGATCGCAACGTGCCGGAATTCGGCCGCACCCTGGGTGAAGAGCTCCTCGTCCCCACCCATGTCTACACCGGCGAACTCAACGCCCTCTTCTCTTCTCTGCCCGATGCCGTGCATGCGGTCTCGCATGTCACCGGCGGGGGACTGTCTGCCAATGTGGCGCGTGTGCTGCCGAAGGGCCTCGTGGCGAAGATGTCCCGAGCTTCGTGGGAGATCCCTCCGGTCTTCTCCACCCTCGGCGATCTGGGCGGAGTCCCGCAGGAAGACCGTGAACGGACCTGGAACCTCGGCGTCGGCATGGTCCTCGTGGCCTCTGCTGAGTCCGTTGACAGTGTGCTCGCAGCCTCCCCAGGCTCATGGGTGCTCGGTGATGTCAGGGTCGACGACGGTTCACTGGCCTCCGAACTCGACTACGTCCAGGGCGCCAAGGGCGTCGACGGCGGAGCCGCAATCCTCGCCTGAGGTTGTGTGGGCGTAAGCCTGAGGTTGTCCCATGCAGCAATCAGGCAAAGCAGAAGGCGGAGGCCGCAGCCTCCGCCTTCTCGCTTGATCGAATCCGATGCTCCCGTATCTGAGCGCCGATCACATCAGTGCTGATCGGTCAAGATTCGCGCTGTGTATAGTCGTCTTCTTCGTCGTCATCGTCGACGTTGTACTTGTCGGCGTAATCCGAATAGTCCGGCTCGTTGTCGTACGGATCTGACGAACCGGACGCCTGCGACTCGGAACCCAGTTCCTGCTGGAGTCTATTCAGGTCGGTGTCCGGGCTGTAGTATTTCAGCTTCCGGGCTACCTTGATCTGCTTTGCCTTTGCGCGGCCGCGACCCACTGGCGTGACCCCCTCCGTCGTCATTTGGGGCGAAGCGCCCCGGACTAGATCTCTGCTATGCGCTTAAATCCTACCTGTTCGTAGTGGGAAGTTCCATTTTGAAGCCCGACCTTGGATAGGGTGAACCCATGTCCTACAGTCGCGATTATGTTGTCTCTCTGCGGATCTTCGAGCCCACCGTGGTTCATTCCGTATTGCAAGACGAGCAGGTGGAAGACAACCGTTCTCGTGTTGAGGAGCAGATCTCCGAAGACGCGGATCAGCGCTTGATCTCACTGCCGCCGAGCCCTGTGGCCGAGTCCTTTCGCAACACTCCGATCTTCCTCCCGGCGTCTCAGACTTCGGACGGCGTGGATCGGTACTGCCCCGCCCAGGAGGACATTCGCGGGTGGGAGGCACTCGAGGCATTGAGTGAGCACACCTCGAAGGCGACGCTGGACATCATCGCTCCGAAGTCGACGCGCAGGCGTGCGGCCAGTCGTCGCGCCGAGTGGCTCCAGGACACAAAGGATACTCGCGTCTTCACACGCGTCGCGGCGTGGGATGTGCCGCCGTCATGGTGGCTGTTCTTCTCGCTGAGCGAAGACCAGATCATCACGAATGAAACCGATGCCGGGCTGAGAGTGCTCATCCGTACGGACATTCTGGCAGCCTCGGCGAGGATGGAATGGGCAGCGGAGACCGTGGCCGATAAGTCCAAGGTCGTCGACATGGTCGAGCAGACATCGATTCTGGCGCAGTGGGTCGACGGCTTCGACATGAACTCCGTGCTCGAACTCGACCTGGGCGGGATGAGCGATGTGCTCTGGCCCAACGAGGCACCGGAGCTCGTCGATTCGTGGGTGACCGCGCTGAGCAACGACGATCCTGAAACCGCTGTCGCATCCTTCCAGAAGTACGCGGCGATGTGGGAACAGCTCAATCTCTACGCGCGCAGCTCCTGACCCACCCTCCAACTACCTGGCGGCGGCCCAGATACCTCGCGCGAGGTATCTGGGCCGCCGCCAGGTAGTTGGGGAAGGCGGGGTGGCGGCTACTATAGTCTGCGTACCCGCGGCGTCGAGAGAATGAACCACACAGCGCATGGATGAGAAGAAGCGTCGACTTGTGACGAACAGGAAACCGCCGTCGGGGTCCGCTGAGGAGTCAACGACCGCCGACGAACCAACGACCGCCGCCGAGTCTGCGACTGCGACTGCCGCGAAGCCGAAGCCGATGACGACGTGGTCGATCGTATGGCGTCTCGGAGCAACCGCCATGGCCCTCGTCATTCTCACCTGCGGACAGTTCCTCAACACCAACGACTTCTTCCCGCTCGGGTCACTCACTCAGTACGCGACCGCCAAGGACCTCAACGGCACGGTGAACGCGACGTGCATCGAAGCGCAGTTCCCCGGTGAGGACGAACCACGCCGACTCGGCTTCAACACGGACACCGTCGGGATCGAACGCGGGGACATCGAATCCCAGCTCGATCGGGTCATCGCCAACCCGGAACTTCTGCAGACCATGGCCGACTCCTTTGAGCGCCTCCATCCGGACGAGCCGAAACCGGAGCAGATGATCCTCTGCCGCACCGTGACCCAGTTGGAGAACGGCCGCAGCGTCGGCGAACCCGAACACAAGATCCTAGCGACCTGGGAGGTGCAGTGAGCAATTCCACCACCGCCGAGGCGAAGGTCGGCAATCAGATCATCGCCTGGTTCACGCCCCAGATCTCTCTGGCCCGCGTCGCAGTCTTCCGCGTCATCGTCTACATCTTCGTCATCATCGACGTGCTCACGATCTCCGCCGACGTCATCCCGCACGGCTGGACTCCCGACCTCTACAAACCGCTGTGGCTGGCCAGATTCCTCCACATCCCACCGGTCAGCGTCCTCGGTGCGCAGATCCTGCTCGCCGCGATCATCGTCTTCGCTCTCATGGCTGCCGCCGGCGTCCTCCAGCGAATCAGCGGCTGGATTGTCGCGATCACCTTCGGGCTGTGGATGTTCTATACCCAGGGCTATGGCTATGTCGCCCACGATCACATGGCGCTCGTCATCGCCGTCGTGGTGCTGCCGACTGTCGGAGTCGCACGGTTCAGGGAGGTCGGGACCACCTCGGCGAAGGCAGGATGGGCGCTGCGAGTCGTGCAGATCTCCGTCGTCCTCACCTACTTCTATTCGGTGGTGATGAAGTGGATCGCCTCAGGAAACATCACCCACTGGGCCAACGGAGCCGTGATCATCTGGGCCCTGATGCGCCGCGGGGCCGAATGGTCGAAGCCGTTCCTCGAGATGCCGGGCCTGCTCATCGCCGGACAGTGGGCGACTCTGGTGTTCGAGTTCCTCTCACCGATCGTGCTGTTCCTCAAGGGCAGATGGCTCTATGGTGCCGTCATTTTCTTCATGCTCTTCCACCTTATGACCTACATCGCCCTGGGCATCCACTTCCTGCCGACGGTCATCTGCTGGGCGGCGTTCCTGCCCCTGGAGAAGCTGATCCCGAAGCGGTTCGCCGCGACTGCTTGAGCCTCTCGCCACTTGCTGAGGGCCCCGGCCGCTAAGCGTCCCGGCGCAGGGCGTCCAGTACACGTTTGACGGCTGCGCGCTCGGCCGTATCGGGAGCCATGACCGCCACGACCCAACGTGTGGTTGCGATCCCTGTCAGCGGGAGGAGCGTGAGCCCGGCGTCTTTCGGGGTCGTGAATCGCGGCAGCAGGGCGACCTGGTCGCTCGAGGCCACGATCGCCTCGATGAGTCGGTTGTCCCGGATGCGCTGGGTGACCTCGAGCTCACGTCCTGTGACGTGTTCGATCGACGACAAGATAGTGGCGAATGGGAATCCGTGGGGAACGCCGATCCACTGAGCGTCGACGAGGTCCTTAGGTCTCAGCTGGTCCCGGCTAGCCAGGGGATGGGCGTTCGCGACCGCGACGTCGATGGGTTCGGTCGCAAGGCACTCGATGCTCAGCCCTTCGGTCCCGGCCGGACGTTCGGAGATCAGGCTGTGGGCGATGACGATGTCGACGTCGGAGGTCAGACCCGCGAACTCGTGCTCGGCCAGATCCACATCGACGGTGCGCAGGGTGATCCTCGGGCTCGTCTCCCGCAGCTGTCGCAATGCAGAAGGCACAAGGTAGGCCAGAGCGCTGGGCAGCCCGGCAATCCGAACTTCACCGGAGGGATCGCCGAGGTAGTCCTCCCAGTCGGCCTGCACGCGGGAGATTGCTGAGGCCACGTCCTTGCCACCTGCCGCCAGCAGTCTGCCCGCGCTGGTCAGCTTCAGTCCGCGGCCCTCGGGGTCGACGAGGGTGTGTCCGAGTTCCCGTGTGGCCTGTTTGAGTTGCTGCGATATCGCCGAAGGTGTGCGATACGTCGCCCTGGCCACGGCGGTCACGCTGCCGAGTTCGTCGAGCCGGCGCAGCAGCTCAAGATGCCTGGGGTCCATGTGCCAATGCTACAAGAGTGAAGCCCAGCTACAAGGTGTATGTAGAACATTTCGATTGTGTTAACTGTCTGGCGACTCGAGAATGAAGTCATGTCATTCAAACACTGTTTGCTCGCCGCCTCGGTGGCCGTGATGTGGGGGCTGAACTTTCTGGCGATCGATTTCTCGCTCGAACAGTTCCCACCCTTCTTCCTCGTCGCCCTGCGTTTCGCCGTGCTGGCCATTCCGGCGCTGCTGTTCATCCCGAAACCGGACGTGAAGTTCCGCTGGATCGTGGGCTACGGACTCGGCTTCGGGCTCCTCCAGTTCCTGTTCCTCTACTGGGCGATGGCGGCGGGGATGCCTGCGGGTCTGGCCTCCCTCGTGCTCCAGGCTTCGGGGCCGTTCACGGTGCTGCTGGGAATGACGTTCCTGCGAGAGCGGGTCCGCGGATCGCAGATGGCGTTCCTCATCGTGGCCATGGCCGGGCTCGGCGTCGTGGGCTGGCAGAGACTGGACTCGAGCGCGAGCTTCCTGCCGTTCCTGCTCACACTGGCCGGCGGGCTGGGGTGGGCGATCGGCAACATCTGCAACCGTCAGGCGCACTCGGTCGAGCCGGTGAAGTTCACGATGTGGATGTCGGTGGTTCCGCCCGTGCCGATGCTCCTTCTTGCGTTGGTCGTCGAGGGGCCAGCCACCATCGGGCAGTCGCTGACGACGCTCGTGACTCCCACCGGATGGCTGGGCCTCGCCGGGCTCGCCTACACCGTTGTCATCGCCACCATCCTCGGCTCCGGCATCTGGTCGTGGCTGATGTCGCGCAACCCCGCTGGAGTCGTCGCACCGTTCTCGATGCTCGTTCCCATCGTCGGTATGAGTGCCGCTTGGTTCGTGCTCGGCGAGACGGTGTCTGTGGCGGAGATGTGCGGAGCCGTCCTCGTCATCATCGGCGTCCTCGGAGCAGGCATGCGCGCTGCGAAGGGGCCGAAGATCCTCGCCGAGGTGGTGCCCACAGACGTCGAAGACGTGGCCGACGTCCCCGCGGGGACGTCCTGACGGCGCGGTCCCTGACACCGAACTAGTGTTGTGCCCATGACTATGTCGCATGACCGCCCGCTCACTGCTGAGGATCTCTTGGCGTCCCCGCGGGACGCTCGCTCGTGTTCCGACTGGCCTTGAGCGGGCGTGAGGACGAATTCGATGGCGAAGGCCAGGCCCTCACAGCGTCGGCGCGTGCCTTGGACGAGTTCCGCAGTGCTGTCTTCATGGCCGGCGATCTTGCCGACGAGGCGAAGGGGGCCGCGGTGGCGATGTACCCCGGCGAGGGTGACTCGGAACCGCAATCCGGCGCTGTGACGGCCGGCGGCGTCGCCGAGAAGCTGCGATTCGTCACACCCTCGAACCCGAACCAGGCCGAGCTCGAGCACGCCATGGCTGAAGTGATCGGAGGTGCCGTGTACTGGCAGCCTCCGCACGGCGCTGATCATATCGCCGCTGAACCCAAGATGCGTGAGGCCCTGCGACCCTTCGCAGAGGTGCTCATCGGCACCGGTCTGCTCGACGCGTGGTCCCGGCCCCTCGACACGGAGAACCAATGGGCTCTGGCCTGGGACGATGAGGAACATCGCGGCGGCCTGCCAGCGATGTTCACGCACCCGACAGGCCCGATCAACCAAGCAGAGAGCCGGCCCGCGATCTCGCTCGCCGATCTCTTCTCACCTGCGGACGGGGACGGAGTCAAACTGCCATGGGGCCTTGATGAGTGGCTCGGCCACGTCCTCACCACGGAAACCCAGTACCGTCACAACTTGGCCAATGACCCCAATGACGAGCTCAGCGGCGAATGGTGGTCGACCCCGCCCGATGGGCTCTGGACCTCAACATCAACCTGGCCGGGCCAGACCCTGATCGGGGTCGAACTGGTCGAAGACGATTTCGGGCTCGAACGCGCGCGGGCCTGCCGCCTGCGCCTGCGCCCGGAGGCCCGCATCGCTGAGATCCGCTGGCCCGAGGACTGGGCGCAGCTGTGTCGGCGCTTTCCGCTCGACGTCACTGCTCAACGCCGTTATGTCTGGTTCGAGACGACCGGGCGCAAAGGCCGGTGGGTGATCCCCGACTGGTCACGAGTGGCCGAGGACTTCGATGGGGTGCACGTGAGTTTGGCCGGGTACCTGCGCACCGCAGGCTCCGTCGTAGAAGTCGGAGATCACAGTCTCGTGGAAGCTTCACCGACCCTGCCCACGATCGGGAACACCGATGAGCGCACCGCGAGCCTCATGGCGGGCTGGCACCCGGATATGACGTTCTGGCTGAATGACGTGGTCGATACTGTCACCGAGGTGGTCGAGTGGGTCTACGACAACGATGCAGATGCGTGGCAGCAAACGCCGACACAGTGAAGTCGGCGAGCAGAAACGTCCCCGCGCGAACGCACCGAACTATGATCTGAGCGCTGTGAAGTGCTCCACGGACACCACACCCGAGCACCATGATTCGGCTGTATGCTCAGCGGATCACCGGTGGTGTCCGTACCGTCAGCACCCGCATGTCGCCAGTGCTCATAGCTGAGTATTCAAAGGAGAAACAGTGTCATCGAAGTTCGCCGATCGCATCGCTCGCGTTCAGCCGTCCGCCATCCGTGAGCTGCTCAAATACGGTGACGATCCTTCCATCACCTCTTTCGGCGGCGGGTACCCGGATGCCGCACTCTTCCCCGCGGCCGAACTCCAGCAGATCTACACCGGGATCCTGAGCAAGGAGGGTGCGACCGCACTGCAGTACACCGTCTCGGCGGGACTGCCCGGATTGCGGGCGCAGATCGCCGAACGCATGTCGAGCGCGGGTTCGGCGACGGATGCTGATGATGTTCTCATCCTCCAGGGCGCCCAGCAGGGCCTGGACCTGGTGGCGAAGCTGCTCATCAACCCGGGCGATGTCATCATCACGGAGAACCCGACCTTCCTCGGTGCTCTCATCGCCTTCAACTCCTGCCAGCCCGAGTACGCCGCCGTTGACATGGACTCCGAGGGTATGGACGTCGACGCCCTTGAGACGACCCTGGCCACGACCGAGAACATCAAGTTCATCTACGTCATCCCCGACTTCCAGAACCCGACCGGTGTCAGCCTCAGCCTCGAACGCCGGAAGCGCATCATCGAGCTGGCCAACGAATACGACGTTCTCGTGCTTGAGGATTCGCCCTACCGTGAGCTGCGCTTCGAGGGCGAAGCGCAGCCGACCCTGACCTCACTCGACACCGAGCATCGGGTCATCCACCTCGGCAGCTTCTCGAAGATCCTCGCCCCCGGAGTGCGGCTGGGCTGGGTGAGCGCGGCACCGGAGATCCTCGACAAGCTCGGTCTGCTCAAGCTCGCCGCCGACACCCAGTCGAGCACGTTGAACATGACAGCGGTTACACGGTTCCTCGACACCTTCGACATCGACGCCCACATCTCAGCGATGCGTGGGGTCTACCGCGCCAAGCGCGACCTCATGGTATCGACGATGACCGACCATTTCCCCGCCGAGGTGACCGTGACCAGGCCCGAAGGCGGGCTCTTCACCTGGGTGACCTTCCCCGAAGGCTTCGACACGACTGCATTCATGGCTGAGCATGCCCTGCCCGAAGCGCGAGTCGCCTACGTGCCCGGCGGGTCGTTCTTCCCCACCGAACAACGCAGCAACTATGCCCGGTTCAGCTACTCGGGCCAGTCCGATGATGAGATGGTCGATGCCCTGACCCGGTTGGGCGCGATCCTCAACGAACACATCTGAGCGAGAAGCACGAGGTGACGGCGGACGCTGCTGAGACTGGGCAGTGGTGACGCCTGTGCGTCCCCGCAGGGACGCACAAGCATCGTGTCACGCGCGTTCGATCGGCAGCCAGAGCTCGGTGGTGGCCGTGCTGAAGTCCGCTGCCCGGTCGATGATCGCAACGATCGAGGGCCCGGGCCGCAGCTGCCACGGATTCGACGGAAACCACTCAGCTGCCGTCGCCGACCAGGTCGTCTGCAGTGCTTCGGGAAAGCGGCCGGCAGTGGTGAAGACCGCCCAAGTTCCCGCCTCAACGTCGATGACGTCGAGGTCCTCAGGTGCCGAAGCGGGTGTCCCGACCGCGACGCCGTGCAGGTAGGTTAGCTCGGTGCCTTCCCGGTAGTCCGGGTCGACATCGGCTGTGACCTGAAGCAGTCCGGTGGGCTCTGCGTCGCTGAGGCATTTGAGGCGAGCGTGCTCATCCGCAGGCAGAGATTCGATGTGCTCGCGGATGTGCGGGTTCTCTCCCTCGTGGATGAGGGGCACGCGCTTGGCGTGGCCGATGAGTGAGAATGCCGGTTTGTCGGTGATTCGAGTGTCCATGGAAGAACTCCCTTCGATCGTCAGGCGGAACCTGATGGTTGATTGACTGCGAAGGGGGCCACCGTCGCGCCGAACCGCTGATGGGCTCACACCGTGGACTGAGTGGAACGCTCGCCCGAAGGCCTCAGCCGATCCGTATCCGAAGCGGACCGCGATGCCCAACAGGCCACGGCCGGCCGCCACATCGGCGGCAGCCACGGTCATCCGGCGACGTCGAACGTATTCCGACAGCGACATCCCCGCCAGGGACGAGAACATGCGCCGCAGATGGTATTCGCTCGTGCCGAGTGTCCGTGCCAACGATTCGATGTCGAGATGCGAAACCCCTTCGACTCCGACAGTGCTGCCGGTATCGGCGAGGTCCGACTCGATGAGGTCGATGAGCGTATTGAGTTCAGCGATCACGGTGTCTCCCTTCACTCATCAATGGTTCCGCGCAGGCGGTGTACACCGCCCGACAATCTCTGCCCGATTCAATCATGTGCGCGTTCGTGAGTCAGCACAGCGATGCACCCCACTGCCGAACTGGTCACTTCACCCCACGAGCGGTGCCGAATCGCCTCCGTGGGCATAGTGTCGTCTCATGACCGTCATACCCAGGGTCGCTCCAACGCCGGAGCCGCCGACCGCGCTCGCCGTCTCGGCGGTGCTCGCGGGTGCGCTGTGCCTCTCGATCTCGGCGATCCTGGTCAAGCTCGCGGGCGTGGACGCGGCGACGACCGCCGTGCTGCGGTGTGCGATCGCGGTCATCGCCCTCGTGCCCCTGGCTCTGTTTGAGCGTCGACGCCACGGTGGGCTCTCCCGAGCCGGGATCCTCTGGGCGATCGCGGCCGGCATCGCGCTGGGCATCGACTACATTGCGTGGACGGCGTCGATCTACCTCGTGGGCGCGGGCGTCTCGACCGTGCTCGTCAATGTCCAGGTCATCGTCCTGCCCCTGCTCGCCCTGCTCATCGATCGTGAGCGTGTGAGTGCTCGCTTCCTCGTCTCCCTGCCGCTGATGCTCATCGGCGTCGGCCTGGTGGGAGGCATCGTCACGCTGACCGAGGTGGGGGACAGTGCCGTCCTCGGCACCGTTCTCGGTCTGATCGCGGGAATCGGCTACGGGGTGTACATGTTCCTCACCCGCCGTGGGACCAGGCGCAAGGCCGAGGGGACACTTCAGCCCTTGGCCTGGGCGACAGCCTCGGCGGCGGTGACCTCGGCGATCATCGCGCAGTTCACCGGCGGCCTCCACCTGGCAGGGATCGGCCCGAAGTCCTGGATGTACCTCATCGCCTTGGCCCTGCTCGGGCAAGTGGTGGCGTGGCTGCTCATCAACAGGGGCAGCGTCCGATTGGTGCCGACGATGACGGCGAGCCTGCTGCTCATCCAGCCCGTGCTCGCGCTCGTGCTCGCGGCGCTCACCCTCGGCGAAATGCTCACCCTGGGACAGGCGATCGGCGCCGGCCTCGTTGTCCTCGCGGTGGCAGTGGCCAACGGAGTGTGGCGACTGCGGAGGAGACCCCACGCTGCTCGGAGTCCAGGGGACGATCTCACGGCGCCAGGCTCGGTGCCTCTGTGATGCCGAACCGTGTCTTCAGCGCCCGTTTGGCGGCGAACCAACCGTTCATGCCGTGCACGCCGGGTGCCGGTGGGGTCGCTGCCGAACACAGGTAGGCGCCGGGGACGCCGAGGCTGTAGTTGTCCCAGCTGGTGCGCGGTCGGGCCATCATTCGGTAGAAGGAGACGAGCCCGGTGGCGATGTCGCCGCCGATGTAGTTCTGGTTGTGGCCTGCCATCTCCGATGCGGGGATCGAGTTGTAGGTGACGATGGTGTCGCGGAAGCCGGGGGCGAAACGTTCCATCTGCCTGATGATGTACTCGGCCGGATCGATCGGGCAGTCGAAGGGTACGTGGCAGTACGTCCACAGCGGGCGCAGACCATTCACCTCACGTGATGGGTCGAACACGGTCGGGTCGGAGACCAGACAGACCGGGTCGGCCGGCATGCGTCCGGCGATGACGTCAGCCTCGGCGGCGGCCATCTGCGCCCGGGTTCCTCCGACGTGGATGGTGCCGGCGCGATTGATGTTCGGGTCGGCCCAGGGCACGGGCCCGTTGAGGACGAAGTCGACCTTGGCCGCAGCATTGCCCTGCTTGAAGCTGCGCAGCGATCTGTCGACCTTGCCCGGGATGAGGCCGGAGAAGATCTGGGCGGCATTCAGTGCCGAGGTGTCGAGGAGGTAGGCCCGGGCAGCCGGCATATCGGAGACGTGCTCGATGCGCGCATTCGTCGTCACCGTGCCGCCGTGGGCCTCGAGGTCGGCGACCATGGCGTCGATGATCGCCTGCGAACCACCGACGGGGGAGGGCCAGCCGCCGGCGTGGGCAACGGTCGAGAGCATGGTGGCCGTGGCGGCCGTGCCCATGGCTGGTAGCCCGCCGATCGCATGTGCGGCAACACCGGTGAACAGTGACTGAGACGTCTCATGCGAGAGCGGAATGTTCCAAGCCGGGCTCGCCTGGGACAGCAGCCGCAGCCCGAACTTCACCACATTCGCGATGCCGGGAACATCACGCAGGGTCTCAGGAATGGAGCGCTTGTCACCGAGGGAGAGCCAGATCGCGTCATCGACACGTTCGAGGAGCGGGGCGAAGAACCGTCGCCATTCGGGTCCGGCCGCGCCGAGGTGGTCGACCGTAGTTTCGAGATCGTGGAATGCCAGCGCAGCGGGCTGATCGTCCAACGGCTGGGCGTAGGAGACCTCCGGAGTGGTGAACTCGAGTCCCCGAGCACGCAGGTCGAAGTCGACGAAGAAGGGACTCGAGATCGCCAAGGGATGCACGGCAGAGCAGATGTCGTGGGTGATGCCCGGAGCCAGGCCCAGGTCAAGGGTGCGAGCACCACCGCCGACGGTCGACTGGGCCTCGTACACCTGCACGGACAGACCGGCTCGAGCCATGGTCACGGCCGCTGCCATGCCATTGGGGCCCGATCCGACGACGACGGCATCTACCTCAGCGTTGCTCATGGGATCAGTCTAGGGGAGAGGTGTGAGGACGCCTCTGATCGCGGGACGAGCCAGATCTTCGTTGTCGAAGATCCAAGTGGCCCGGTCCCAGGGCGAACATTGCGCGAAATAGAGTCGCTGTCCGCCGACATAGCGATGGTTGGACTGCGCCTCGGGATCAGAATCGAACTGCCCGGGGAAGCGTTCGTTCCCGCGGGGAACAGAGACGGCGAAAGGCACCTGCACCCACACACTTACATCCCACAGCTCTCGAAGTTCGGGCCGGTGGAGAAAGATCCCATCTACGAGGAGGACACAGTCGTCTGGCAGATCGAGTTCTGCAGGTGTGACGGCTAGGTCGGCATCAACATCCCAGACCGCTGGCGTGATCGACAGACCATGTCTGAACGGAGTCACGACGGATCGGATGAAGGCTTCGTGGTCATAGGAATCGCGATAAAAGGAATCGGGGCCCCGGCCGTTCGCGTACCGAATCGAGCGGGGATGATGGAATCCGTCGATGCTCAGTGACGAAATGGGGCGCAATCCGTCCTGGGTGGCAACCTCAACGAGTTCTTCGGCCAAGACTGTTTTGCCCGCACCGTCGAGCCCATCAATGGCGACTAGAACTCGTTTGCCGATATTGACCTCGCGCAGCAGTGAGAGCAGTTGGCGGAGAACTACACGACGGTCAGGCATCAAGTGCGGGATACGGACATCGCGGCAACCTCAGAGGCTATGTACTCGGCGATCCGGTCCGCGGCAGCGGTGCGTCCGGCCGTGCGCTCGCCATCTTCAACGCTCGGGTTGTAGTTCGTGTTGGTGTTGATGTCGTAGACGACCTGGCGGCCATCGGCAGTCTCGATGAACTCGATGCCAGCGATGTCGATGTGCAGCTCGGTCAGGAGCGTCTCCAGCCTGCCGATGAGGGGCGTGCGCGCGGTGATGTCCTCACGCACGGAGAACGGGTCGAGTGGTGCGGCAGATGCGGAGGGGATCTCGCATGCTTCGGCGGGGCACAATTCGAAGGACCCATCGGAGACATCGACTCGCACCGCATAGTGGAACCGGCCGCCGATGAACTCGGCACGGGTGACGAACGGCTGCGCCGGCTGCACATATTCCTGGACCAGTGTGATTCCGTCGATCGGCTCGTTCGCACCACCTGCGGCGAAGTCATTTGCAGCCCCATCGAGTTCGGCATGAGACTCGAAAAGGCGCACGCCAAGTCCCTTGCCGCCCTGGTTGTGCTTGGTGATGAAGGGCGGTGCGAAATCGCGCGCCGCCGTGGACAGCGCAGCACTGCCGAAGACCGCCGAGGTGCGCGGGGTGTCGAAGTCGCGAATGGCGAGCTCACGGTTTTGGCGGATTTTGCTCACTTCGAGTTCGTAGACGTCTGCGCCGTTGATGACGGTGCGTCCTGCAGTCTGGAGCCAGGCGAGCACCGCACGCCCGTAGTCCTTGACGTGTGGATCCGTGCGAGTATGCGCCGAGGCGGACAGCCGCGACCAGAACAGGCCCTGCGGCGGCTCTGTGGTGAGATCGATCGAGACTTCAGGCAGCAGCCATTCGACGAAGGGGATGTCTAGTCGATCGAGGGCCTGCGCAAAAGGTGCGATCCATTCGGGATTGTCATGAATGATGTAGACCGCCGGACCGTCCGTTACGGGAAGCAGCTGTGTGCTCATCTGTATTACCTCGCATCCTGCAGCGACGGCGAAGGGTGACTGCACCCGCACACCTGTTCTGCTCAACAATCCTAATCCGAGCGACCTCGTTTATGCGAGGGACGCAGAATGTGAACCGAGCGCTCCAGCTTCACCGGCTTTCGTTCTGCGCGTACGCCTCGTCGAAGAAGGCCAGTTCGAGGTCGACCGCACGGTGCCAGATGTGAGTCAGTCGACTTCGCGCCGCGGCGGATTCTGCGTCCTCGTCGGTGGGGAATACGCGCTCAAGTTCGTCGACGAGGAACTGCACCCAGGCCCGGAAGGCGTCACCGCGGTGCAGGTCGATCCACCTGGAATGGACCCGGCGTGGAGGCATCGGATCCGAGCGCTCGCCCCAATCGAGGTAGAGCCATTCGGCGATGACGAGCACGACGAGCAGTTCTGCGTAGGAGGCCGAGTCGACGGCCTCGTCCATGAGGTCACGAAAGCCCTCGGTCGGCTCAGCCAGCCGGGGGTCAGCGTAGTCGGTGGCAGGGACACCCACCTCGGCGAAGGCCATGAGGAAATACGAATCCTCGTCGGCTTCGAGGAAGCCGAGCTGCTTGGCGAACCGCAGCTTGGGCCCGAGCGCATCGCCGTGAGCGACGCACGCGCCGAGCATCGAGAGGAACGATTCGAAGAACTGGTAGTCCTGGACCAGGTACCGACTCATCACGGAGTCATCGACCGTGCCGGCAAACAGCTCGGTGACGAACCTATGCCCGACTGCCGCCTCCCAGGTCTTTGCTGATTGTGCTCTCATCGCTGCCACGGCCCCACCCGGCTGCAAATGAATAGTGGTCATTGCTGTGTCCTCACTTCCTCCGCCGGTGCTCACCGGATCAGGTTCAAAGGGTCTGCTCGCGCACTCTCAGCGCCATTTCTCGGCGCTCCCCTGGGGTGGTTCGAGCCTAACACCAGCTATGATCGTCAGGCTGTTCCCCATGTCACCCCCGCGGCGTAGACTCACATCATGGCTATCGCAAAGCAGCCCGTCATCGTGCTAGATGCCCCTGACGCCCGCGAACTCGCGGAGTTCTACGGCAAACTCCTCGACTGGGAAGTCAGAGTCGATGACGACGGCACCTGGGCAGAGATCACATCCGATTCCTGGCCGCCGATCTGCTTCCAGCAGGTCGAGGACTACCACGCTCCCAGTTGGCCGAGCCAGGCGCATCCGCAGCAGATGCACATCGACGTCATGGTCGACGACTTGGACGTCGGAGAGGCAGCGGTGACCGAAATCGGCGCCGGTAAGGCTGCCGAGCAACCGGGGGAGACCTTCCGCGTCTTCCTCGACCCTGCCGGGCACCCGTTCTGCCTCTGCGCGAACTGAACTCCCGTTTAGAGTGATCACATGCGCGTGATCACCTCCTTCGATGACCTCGAACCGGTTCCATGGGCCAATGGTGCGGGGGAGACGACCGAGCTCGTCTCGCTCACCGAATCCCAGAATCTGACCCCGAGCCGACGGCGGTGGCGCCTGAGCATCGCGCGTCTGGACCGTCCGGCTGCGTTCTCCCCATTGCCGGGCCTGGCGCGCACGTTCCTTCCTATCGGCGCCGAGGTTGTCCTTGAGATCGACGGACAGGTGCACCGCGTCGCCCACGATGAACCTCAGAGATTCCGTGGGGACCAGATTGTCTCCCTCATCGAACTGGGCACTCCGTGCTTCGCCCTCAACCTCATGGTCGAGTCGGACGACGGCGCAGAATCGGAACAAGTCGGGATGGAGATGTCGACGCGATTCACCGGTTCTGACCTCTTCGCAGTGACCTTGGAGTCGGGTGCCGGCTACCCGAGATTCCAAGTGCTGGAACTCGAGGAATCGGACGTACTTCCCGATCACCTCGGCGTGGCCATTCTGCACTGAGACGGCGACTGAGACGGCGGTCCTCGAGGCGGTCGAATTCGGACCTGCGAGTATCCTGCAAAGCGCATGTCCTGTGCGTCACACAGATCGGCATCATCGCAGGTCAACAGCCATGGGGGCGCTGCCTTCTCACAGTGTTGTCTCAGCTTCTGAGGGGGTGGGTCAGGAACTCCGAAAATCTACGGCCGATACTGGACTCAGAGACCAGTCATCGGAGGTATTTTGGTGTCGAATCAGAATGAGTCAGGCAGACTGAACGGGCAGAACGTCGCAGCGTCCGATTACGACAGATCAGCATCGGAAGACGGCGGATCCGAATCGACCGTGCAGGCATCACAGACCCTGCCTCTGATCACCGAAGAACTCGCCGCCACACACGCCAGGAACACCCAGTCGACACCGACGCCGACCTCGCACGTGACCACACCGGTGATGCCGCCGAATCCGATCCGACGCGAAGAGCAGCCGGTGTCAGCAGGGTCGGCGACTCGGATGATGCAGGAGAACACCACTGCAGTCGGTGAGTCGACAGCGAAGGATGGCGTCGCCGAGAATGCGAAGGGCGACGTCTCCGAGAAGAAGGAGAAGAGCGAGAGCAGGGTCTCGGCGACCCAGCTCGTCGCGGGTGCCGCAGCCGCAGCCACCTCCTCGGTCATCGGCGGACACCTGGGCGTGGCCGGAACGGTCGTCGGTGCAGGGGTCGCGAGCATCATCACCGGACTCGCGGTGACGCTCTACACCAGCAGCCTCGACAAGGGCAAAGAGAAGATCAAAGAAGTCGGCACGAAGCTTGCTCCGGCAGTGAAGGCGAAGTCACTCGGTGCCAAGACTCAGCGATCCCACGCCACCAGCACCTTCGGGAGCCTGAGCGACGAGGCGGACGCGGCCACGACCGTCGACGCCCCGTCAGCGCAGCACCTGTCACCCGATGCCACCGGCGCGGCCAACGATGAACCGAAATCGTGGTGGCAGAAGCTGCGCCGCAAACGCGTCCTCTACCCGGTGGCTATCGGGGTGGCGACATTCGGGATCGGGCTGGGTGCCGTGGTCATGGCCGAATCATTCACCGACGCCGACATCTCGCCCGGGACCTCTCAGATCTCACGGTCAGTGACCGGAGATTCCGGCGCCGGGGATGCCTCCGAAACATCGCAAGACGGCGGCGGCACTGCCGAATCCAGCTCTTCCGGCGACGATTCCCAGCCCGGCCAGAACCCGAACCAGGGGAGCGGAGCCGAGAGCTCGACGACGAGTGAAGGACAGTCCACCTCGGCGAACGAGGGCAGCTCCACCACCTCCTCGACCGCAGATCAGACGGGGACCGACCAGGGCACCGATGCCGGTTCATCCACAACCACCGGCGACGACACTACAGGAGCCGCCAGCGATTCGAGCGGATCCAGCAGTGCCGAAGCGGATACCTCGGGCGGGGGCGCAACTTCGACGGACGGGAGCTCGAGTTCCGGCTCGCAGGGTGGAGCGGGAAGCTCTGGCTCCGGCAGTTCGAGTGGAGGATCCAGCTCCAGCGGAGGCTCGGGCGACGGTGTCGGCAGCGGTTCCGGCTCGAGCTCTGCAGGCGGTGGAAGCACCGCGACTGCCGAAGGCTGAGGGGCAGGAATATTGAACAGGGTGGCCTTGGTTGTACCGAGTAGGGAACCTGGATACCGTGAAAATCGGTTGCGCCAGTCTTCTGCACGCTGCCAGGAACTCGATATCAGGGGAGCCGTGATCGGCCTTCGCTTCATCGCATACAGGCGAGCGATGCTCGTCCTATGATGGTTGAAGTGGACCGGGAAGTATGACTCCCCGTCGCTCAATCGGTTGAAGGAGAAGCAATGACTAAACACGCTGATCATGAACATCCAGGATTCGACGGCACGAAGCCCTCGACGACCGAATCAGGTGCCCCACGTGAGTCCGACGCGCACTCACTGAGCGTCGGAGCAGACGGCCCGCTCCTCCTCCACGATGTTGCACTCGTTGAGAAGCTGGCTCGGTTCGACCGCGAACGCGTTCCCGAGCGCAGCCCGCACGCCAAAGGATCCGGTGCCTTCGGTCAACTGGAGATCACTGCAGACGTCTCTGCCTACACCCGGGCGAAGTTCCTGCAGAAGGGCGCCAAGACCCCGATGCTCGCACGGTTCTCCACCGTCGCCGGTGAGCTGGGCTCACCGGACTCCTGGCGCGACGTGCGCGGATTTGCACTCAAGTTCTACACCGAAGACGGAAACTTCGACATGGTGGGCAACAACACCCCCGTGTTCTTCGTCCGCGACCCCATGAAGTTCCCCGACTTCATCCACTCGCAGAAGCGCACCCCCGATTCGGGTCTGCGCAGCAACAACATGCAGTGGGACTTCTGGTCGCTCTCGCCGGAATCGGCACACCAGGTCAGCTACCTGATGGGACCGCGTGGCCTGCCCAAGACCTGGCGGAACATGAACGGCTACTCCTCGCACACCTACTTGTGGGCGAACGAAGCCGGCGAACGCTTCTGGGTCCAGTACCACTTCCACACCGATCAGGGCGTGGAGAACATGAGCAACGAGGAAGCCGGCCAGCTCGCTGGCGAGGACGCCGATATCCACCGTCGCGATCTGTTCGATGCGATCGAGCGCGGCGATTACCCGTCGTGGACCGTCCACGTCCAGATCATGCCGTACGAAGAGGCGAAGACCTACCGCTTCAATCCCTTCGACCTCACGAAGACCTGGTCGAAGAAGGACTATCCGCTCATGGAGATCGGCAAGTTCACGCTCAACAAGAACCCGTCGAACCACTTCGCGCAGATCGAGCAGGCTGCATTCAGCCCCTCGAACACCGTGCCGGGCACCGGAATCTCGCCCGACAAGATGCTCATGGGCCGCGTCTTCTCCTACCCTGATGCACAGCGTAACCGCATCGGCACGAACTTCAACCAACTGCCGGTCAACGCTCCCATCACGAATACCAATTCCTATGACAAGGAAGGTCAGATGGAGTACCACCACTCAGGTGATGCCCCTGTCTACGCACCGAACTCCTACGGCAGGTCCTACCAGGCCGAGGAGACTCAGGTCGAAGCACGGTGGGAGTCTGATGGTGAACTGGTCCGCAGCGCCGCCACTCTCCACGCGGAGGACGACGACTTCGGTCAGGCACACACTCTGGTCCGTGAGGTCTACTCCGAAGAGGAGCGCCAGGGTCTCATCGAGACCGTCGTCGGTGCACTGAAGGACGGCGTGGAAGAGCCAGTGCTCTCTAACGTCTTCGCGTACTGGCGCAACATCGATGAAGAGGTCGGCCGCGCAATCGAGGACAAGTACAAGTCCGAGACCGCGTGATCCTAGGGTCGGTGTGAGTCGGGTGGTGTGAGCATCGGCGCGAAGCTGATGTCTGCTCCCGGCCGCCAGCGGCCAGACATGTCAACGACCCGGATGCCTCAAAGCGAGGCATCCGGGTCGTTCGAGTCTGCGAAGGCTCAGCCCGTTCAGTCGTCGATCTCGTCGAGAAGCTTCTTCTCATCAATGGCCAGCTGCTCCTTGTCGAGGTGCTGCATGAAGTGCTTCTTGCCTCGGGCATACCAGAGCACAACGCTGAGGACGAGCACGGCAAGGACCGCGATGGGTGAGTAGTTGAAGGTCGAGATGGTGATCGGCAGTGTCGGTGGCAGCACGAACAGGATGCAGATGAAGATCACCCAGACGACGGCGATCCACCCGATGACTGCGCTCCACCGTCCCAGATTCCACGGACCCGGCTTGAACGCATCGCCCTTGAGTCGGCGCAGCAGCACGGGGGCAACGTAGGCGATGTAGAGCCCGATCACCGCCACACTCGTCACCGCCAGATAAGCGGTCTCATTGAAGAGCGCCGGCACCGTCAGGATCGAGGACAGCACGATGCACAGCCAGATCGAGTTCGTCGGTGTGCCGGTGCGTGGGTTGACCTTCTTCCAGTACTTGGATCCGGGGATCGCATCGTCGCGGGAGAACGCGTAGCTCATCCGCGAGTTCGCCGTCACCGAGGCCATGCCGCAGAAGAACTGGGCGCCGCAGACGATGAAGAGTAGGAACTTCGCCATCGTCGGGTTGTTCAGGGCATCGAGGAACACCTGCGCTGGCGGCAGTCCCGTTGCGGTGGCGTTGAGAGCGGTCAGGCCCGCCTCGGAACCGTCCTGGATCGCAGCCGTGATCGAGTACAGCAGGATCCAACCGCCGATGATCGAGATCAGGACGCTCATGACGATGCCCTTGGGTGCTGCGATCGAAGCGTTCTTGGTCTCCTCGGCCACGTGCGCCGAAGCGTCATAGCCGGTGTAGGTGTACTGAGCCATGAGCAGGCCCATGAGGAAGACGAACGGCATGAACGTGAACCCGGTTTCGTTGTGCCAGGCCGTCATTGTCCAGCTGAACGACTGATGCTTCGTGGGCATGATCCACAAGGCTGTCACGATGACGAGCACACCGACGATGTGCCACCAGGCTGAGACGCCGGAGAGCAGGTTGACCAGGTTGACGCCGAAGGTGTTGAGCAGGCCATGCAGGGTGATGATGACGAGGAACAGGATGAAGGTGTTGAGCGCAGTAGGCACGACCCCGAAGGTCAGTGCTGCAAAGGCCATCATGGTCGTCGCCGCGCCGTAGTCGATGGCTGCGGTCACTGCCACCTCGCCGAGGAAGTTGAACCATCCCACGTACCAGGCCCAATGTCGCTTGTTGCGTTTGGCCAGACGACCGGCCCAGAAGTACAGGCCACCCGCCGTGGGGTACTTCGAGCAGACTTCGGCCATGGCCAGTGCCACGCAGAGGACGAAGATGCCGACCAGCGGCCACCCGATCGTGATCGCTGCCGGCCCGCCCGATCCCAACGCAATGCTGTAGGAGGTGATGCAGCCGGCGAGGATCGAGATGATGGAGAAGGAGACTGCGAAGTTGCCGAAGCCCGACATGCCGCGCTTGAGCTCCTGTTTGTAGCCGAGCTCGGCAAGACCGGCCTCGTCAGCGCTGAGGGCTGGGGCCGGATCGTCGGGTGGAGAGGATTCATTGCTCATGGAGAACACCGTTCTTCTCGAAATGGTTGCTTCCGCTGGCCGGTTGCCTGGCTGCCTGCCTGGTTGGCTGGATCGGTCGTCGCTGACCGATCGGCTTCGTCGGGTTCCGGCGCTCGGCCAGACACTGACACTGCGGCTGACGCTTGCACCTCCATTGGGAACGCGACCGTACAACGTGTGCGGAAGTCGCGAAACTTGTGCATGATGCAGCTCACAGCCTTGTTCTGACGTTGAGCTTGTCACCGCGCCTATGGTTTGTCAATAGGTATTTGTTCATACCGCAAAGCAGTGATGTCGCCAATTTCGCTTCAGCTATTGCGCACAAATGGTCCAGTGGCATACCTTAAACATGAGAGTCTTCCTGAACCGCCACTGCCGCACAGAATCACCCCCGCAACGATGCGTGACCCAGTCCGTCGCAAGCTTGCGAACACATCGCCTGGGTGGGCTACCGAGAAGAGGAACCATGAGCGTGACTTCATCAGATATGACCCTGGAGCAGCTGCAGGCAGAGATCGCCGCCGGCCGCATCGACACAGTCCTCGTCGCCGCCACGGACATGCAGGGCAGGCTTCAGGGCAAGAGGATCACCGGCCGCTTCTTCCTCGATGAGGTGATGGACAACGGGACCGAAGGCTGCAACTACCTCATGGCCGCCGATGTGGAGATGAACACCGTCGACGGTTACGAACTCACCTCCTGGGAACGCGGCTACGGCGACCTCATGTTCGTCCCCGACTACTCGACCCTGCGCCGCATTCCCTGGCACCCGGCGACGGTCATGGTCCAATGCGACTTGGCCTTCCTCGACGGATCACCGTTGAGCGTCTCACCACGACAGGTGCTCAAGGCTCAGCTGGAGCGACTGGAGAAGCTGGGCTATTCGCCCATCGGTGCCACGGAACTCGAGTTCGCCCTCTACAACACCGGCTACCGCGAGGCGATGGCTGGCGACTACCGCAACCTCGAAGCCGCCAGCACCTACAACATCGACTACTCCCTCTTCGGCACCGGTCAGGTCGAAGGCTACCTGCGACGACTGCGCAACGAGATGGACGGCGCCGGGCTCTACACCGAAAGCGCGAAGGGCGAGTGCAACCTCGGCCAGCTCGAGGTCGGCTTCCGCTACACCGACATGCTGACCACCTGCGACAATCACGTCGTCTACAAACTCGGGGCGAAGGAGATCGCAGACCAAGAGGGCAAGTCGGTGACCTTCATGGCCAAACCCAATGACCGCGAAGGCAGCTCCTGCCACATCCACATGAGCCTCAGCGACACGGACGGCACACCGGTCTTCCCCGCCGGCCACGGCACTGAGATGTCGAAGACGATGCAGCACTTCGTCGCCGGAGTCGTCGCCACCCAACATGACTTCACCTACCTCTACGCCCCGAACGTCAACTCCTACAAACGCTTCGCCGACGGCTCCTTCGCCCCCACCGCAGTGGGCTGGGGGTGGGACAACCGAACCTGTGCCGTGCGCATCGTCGGCCACGGTCCCGCCCTGCGCTTCGAACAGCGAGTCCCCGGCGCAGACGCCAACCCCTACCTTGCGAGTGCGGCCCTCATTGCGGCCGGAATCCACGGAATCGAGAACCAACTCGAACTGCCCGAAGCCCTTGCCGGCAACGCCTATACCCAGAATGCCCCGACCATCCCACGCCGCCTCCACGATGCCGTTGCGTCCTTCGAATCCTCCGAGGTCGCCCGCCATGCCTTCGGCGACGAGGTCGTGAACCACTACACCCACGCCGGTCGCGTGGAGATGGCGGCCTTCGACGCCGCAGTCACCGATTGGGAGGTCCGGCGTGGCTTCGAACGACTCTGACCCGAGGACGCGCCGCCCGCTCATCGGGCTTCCCACCTACTACGGCCGCGGCCAATTCGGAGTCTGGGATCGGGATGCGGCGTTCCTGCCCAGCGTCTACGTCACCGCTGTCACGCGCGCCGGCGGTCGAGTCGTCCTCCTGCCCCCGGAAGACCCCTGGACTCTGAACGAGGTGGCCGATCTCGACGGCATCATCCTCACCGGCGGTGACGACGTCGACCCCGGACTCTACGATGCGCAGGCCCACCCCCGCACCCAGGTTCCCAACGTGCGTCGCGACTCCTTCGAGACCACCCTGTACCGTCATGCTCGCACTGCGAAGGTGCCGGTCTTCGCGATCTGCCGCGGCGCCCAGATCGTCAACACCGTCCACCGCGGTTCCCTCCACCAGCACCTGCCGGATGTCGAGGGCTTCGGTGCTCATGAGGCAGTGAAGAAGGACGACTTCGCCGAGGTGGCCGTGCGGACCGAATCCGGCACCGCGGTATCCGATCTGCTCGGAACCGGCACCACGGTCAGGTGCCATCATCACCAGGCCATCGACCGCCTCGGCGATGGGCTTATCGTGAGCGCACGCTCCGAGGACGGCTGCATCGAGGCCCTCGAGACTTCAGACGGTGCCATGCTCGCTGTGCAGTGGCATCCCGAGGAGACCCTGGACGATCTGCGGCTGTTCGCCGGCCTTGTGGCGGCTGCGACCCAGCGCATGAGCGCACCATTGACGAAACCCGACACCACGACACCCGAGACGAATGCGGAGGCCCACCGATGACCGAAGTGATCAACCCCGCGACCGAGGCACTCATCACCTCGGTCGATGCCCACAGCGCCGAGGCGACGAAGGGCGCGATCGGCCGCTCCGCCGACGCCTTCGCTCGGTGGCGGGCCACAGCCCCGGCCGAGCGGGCCGAACTGCTGCGTGCCTTCGCCCGCGCCGTCGATGCCGACATCGACAACCTTGCCGCGCTCGAGGTCGCCGAGGCCGGGCACACCATCGGCAACGCACGGGGCGAGGCCGGAAACGTCCGCGATGTCCTCAACTACTTCGCCGGCGGGGTCGAGCGCCACCTCGGCGATCAGATTCCCGTGGCCGGGGGAGTCAACATCACGTTCAACGAACCCCTCGGGGTCGTCGGAATCATCGTGCCGTGGAACTTCCCGATGCCGATCGCCGGCTGGGGCTTCGCACCGGCGCTCGCCGCTGGCAACACCGTGGTCCTCAAACCCGCCGAGCTGACCCCTCTGACGGCGATCCGCCTCGGCGAACTGGCCCTGCAGGCAGGAATTCCCGCCGACGTCTTCCAGGTCATCCCCGGCAAAGGATCCGTCGTCGGCCAGACCTTCACCGATGACCCCCGAGTCGCAAAGATCGTGTTCACCGGATCAACCGCGGTGGGCGAGGCGATCATGGCCGACGCGGCCAAGACGATGAAACGGACAACGCTGGAACTCGGCGGCAAGTCCGCGAACATCGTCTTCGACGACGCGGACCTCGAACTCGCCGCGGCCACCGCACCCTACGGCGTCTTCGACAATGCCGGCCAGGACTGCTGCGCCCGCTCGCGCATCCTCGTCCACGACTCGGTCTTCGACCGCTTCATGGAACTCCTCGAACCAGCGGTCTCCGGAGTGGTCGTCACCGATCCCAGCCTCGAGGAGGCAGAGATGGGACCGCTCATCTCCGCCGGCCACCACGAGAGCGTGGCCGGATTCCTCGATGGTGTGGACATCGCGTTCACCGGCAGCGCCCCCGAGGGTGCCGGCTACTGGATGGCGCCGACGGTCGTGCTGCCGAAGTCACCGCGTGATCGCATCGTCACCGAGGAGGTGTTCGGGCCCGTCGTGACCGTGCAGCGTTTCAGTGACGAAGCAGAGGCGATCACCATGGCCAATGATTCACCCTACGGACTCTCGGGATCGATCTGGACCCGCGATGTCGGTCGCGGACTGCGGGTCGCTCGCGGCGTCGACTCGGGGGCGCTGTCGCTGAACTCCCATTCCGCGGTGCGCTATTCGACCCCCTTCGGCGGGTTCAAACGCTCCGGCATCGGCCGCGAACTCGGCCCCCACGCGATGGACTCATTCACCGAGACGAAGAACCTCTTCATCGCCACGGACTGAGCGGCTGGCTGCCGCAATCACCCACACACGTGAACACCACCAACGGGCAAAGGACACACCATGAACGAGACAGCAGCGACGGACTCGACCCAGATCATCTGCCGGCGCCTCCCGGGGCGAACCGCAGTCGTCACCGGAGGTGCCAGCGGCATCGGCCTGGGCACCGCGAAGCGCCTCGCCTCCGAAGGCGCGAACGTCGTCATCGCCGACACCAACGCAGATTCGGGTACAGCCGCCGCCGAGGCGGTTGGAGGCCTCTTCGTATCCACCGACGTCACCGATGCTGACCAGGTGGAGAACCTGTTCCAGACGGCCTTCGACACCTACGGCAGCGTGGATGTCGCCTTCAACAATGCGGGAGTCTCCCCACCGGCAGACGCCTCGATCACGGAGACCGGCCTCGACGTGTGGCGCAAGGTCCAGGACATCAACCTGACCTCGGTGTACCTGTGCTCGAAGGCGGCGCTGAAGCACATGCGCAAGCAGGGCCGCGGCTCGATCATCAACACGGCCTCCTTCGTGGCGCTGATGGGCTCGGCGACCTCCCAGATCTCCTACACCGCGTCGAAGGGCGGAGTGCTGGCCATGTCGCGGGAACTCGGCGTGGAGTTCGCGAAGGAAGGCATCCGCGTCAACGCCCTGTGCCCGGGGCCGGTCAACACCGAGCTGCTCCGGGAACTGTTCGCCAAGGACCCGGAGATGGCGGCCAGGCGGCTGGTGCACGTGCCGATGGGGCGCTTCGCCGACGCTTCCGAAATGGCTGCCGCCGTGGCCTTCCTCGCCAGCGACGATGCCTCGTTCGTCACCGCACAGTCGTTCACCGTCGACGGCGGCCTGACCAACGCCTACACGACCCCGCTGTGAGCGGCGATGGCATGACGGCGGGGCAGTCCGCGCGCAGCCAGGTGACGGCGCTGCGGGCGATCGCTCCCGCCCGCTCGGGCAACATCTTCGAGGAGACGATCGAGTGTCTGCTCCAGATCATCCGCCTCGGGATCATCCCGCCCGGTCATCGCTTCCCACCCGAACGCGAACTCGCCGAGCAGCTGCGGGTCTCCCGGGCGACCCTGCGTGAGGCGATCTCGGAGCTGCAGACCGCCGGCTGGGTCAATGTCCGCCGAGGTCGTGGTGGCGGAACGTTCGTCTCCCGCACTCCCGCA
Organism: Brevibacterium sp. UCMA 11754; assembly: GCF_021532275.1. Taxonomy (GTDB): domain Bacteria; phylum Actinomycetota; class Actinomycetes; order Actinomycetales; family Brevibacteriaceae; genus Brevibacterium. The sequence continues at coordinate 107,403 of NZ_JACBOT010000001.1, read as the reverse complement.
GGCGGCTGGGCGCCCAGTCCGACCCATGACGCTGACACCGGCCTCGGGTCCGGGTTCTCCGCAGCTGAGGTCGAAGACACCCTGACCTGGCGTCGTGTGATCGAGATGGGAGTCGCCGAGGTGGCTGCCGGGCAGGATCTCACTGCACCTCAGCGAGGTCAGCTGGTTGGAGCCATGGACGCGAGTCGGCAGTCGAGCCTGGCCGAGTACCGGCGTTTGGACTCCCAGCTGCACCTGACTTGGGCGCAGGTGACAGGCTCACCGAGCCTGGTGCGCTCGATGGTCGAGAGTCGGACTCGGGCGAACAAACTGCTCGAGCGGATCCCGATGATCGAACCCAATCTGGCCCATTCGCACGAACAGCACCAGCGGGTCCACAACGCGATCCTCGCCGGAGATGCCGACGGGGCCCGCACGGCGATGGCTGAGCATCTCGACGGCACTGCAGCATTGCTGCGCGGCTTCCTCGCAGAGCCCTGATCACGAGCGGCTTCGAGCAGGCCTCACCCCTTCCCGGCCGCCTCCTGCTGGGCGCGTTGGGCGATGCGACCTCCGGCCAGGACCATCTCGACCTGCCGGGGCGAGAGCGTATGGCGGAATTCGAACTGTCGTCCGTCCACCTCGGCGCTTACGGTCCCGCCGTCGGCCAGCTGATCGCGCAGTCCCCGGAACTGAAGGACCTCACCCTGGGACAGGGTCTCGTAGTCGTTCTCATCTGAGAATTCGAGGGCGAGGACGCCGAAGTTCGCGAGGTTCTGCCAGTGGATGCGCGCCAGGGATTTGGCAATGACGATGCGCAGTCCCAGATAGCGCGGGGCGATCACGGCATGCTCACGCGATGAGCCCTGGCCGTAGTTCTCCCCGCCGATGATCGCATGGCCGCCGGCATGGCCAGCTGCCCGTTCGGCGTAGCTGGGATCGACCTGGATGTAGACGAACTCTGAGATCTTGGGAATGTTGCTCCGGTAGGGCAGGACCCGGGAGCCGGCGGGCATGATCTCGTCGGTGGAGACGTTGTCGCCGACCTTGAGCATGATCTCGAGATCGATGTCCTCGGGCAGCGGATCGAAGTCAGGCAGTGAGGAGATGTTCGATCCTTTGACCAGCTCGACCTGCCGCGCCTCGTCGAGTGGAAGCGGTGGGACCAGCATCGACCGATTGGCGGAGAACTTCTCCGGGAGTCTGACCTGCGGATACTCGATGCCCAGCTCGCGTGGGTCCGTGATCTTGCCCGTCAGTGCTGCGGCTACGGCAGTCTCCGGAGAGCACAGCCACACGGCGTCTTCGTCGGTGCCCGAGCGGCCGGGGAAATTCCGCGGCATCGTGCGCAGGCTGTTGCGACCCACGGCTGGGGCCTGTCCCATACCGATGCAGCCCATGCAGCCCGATTGGTGGATGCGGGCGCCGGATCCGACCAGTGAGGTCAGCCATCCGCCGGCGATGAGGTCGGCGAGGATCTCTCGCGATGTCGGGTTGACGTCGAGTGAGATCTGCTCGTGGATGCGGCGACCTTCGAGTGTCTCGGCGACGACGGCGAAGTCCCGCAGTCCCGGGTTGGCCGAGGAGCCGATGACGACTTGGAAGACGTCCTCACCGGCGGCTTCGCGTACGGGGCGGACGTTGCCCGGCGAGGACGGCGCGGCGATGAGCGGTTCGAGCTGCGAGAGGTCGATGGCATCGTGGAGATCGTACTGCGCGCCTTCGTCGGCTTCGATCCGGGTGAAGTCTTCTCCCCGGTCGCTGGCTTCGAGGAAGTCCCGGACCGCGTCGTCGGCGGGGAAGACCGTGGCCGTGGCGCCGAGTTCGGCACCCATGTTCGCAATCACGTGGCGGTCCATGGCGGTGAGGTCCTTGAGCCCCTCGCCGTAGTACTCGATGATCTTGCCGACCCCGCCCTTGACCCCGTGACGACGCAGCATCTCGAGGATGACGTCCTTGGCCGACACCCACGGCGGCAGCGTGCCGGTGAGTTCGACTCCCATGATCTGGGGTGCACTGATGTAGAGCGGTTCGCCGACCATGGACATCGCGATCTCGAGACCGCCGACGCCGATGGCCAGCATTCCCAAGGCCCCGGCCGCGCAGGTGTGGGAGTCGGAGCCGATGAGGGTGGCACCGGGTTTGCCGAACCGTGACTGGTGGACCGGGTGGGAGACACCGTTGCCGGCCGGGGAGAACCACAGACCGAATCGCTGCGCGGCAGAGCGCAGGAACATGTGGTCTTCCGGGTTCTTCTCATCGGTCTGCAGAAGGTTGTGGTCAACGTACTGGACAGAGGTGTCCGTGCGGATCCGGTCGATGCCCAGTGCTTCGAGCTCGAGCATCACCAGCGTTCCCGTCGCGTCCTGAGTCAGCGTCTGATCGATGCGGACTCCGATCTCGTTGCCGGGTTCAAACGTGCCGGATTCCCGATGTGAGCCGATGAGCTTCTGAGCGACATTCTCAGCCATCGTCACCCTCCTTATGAAGTGGTCGAATTGCTGGTGCTGCACGCTCTCACGTGGTCTGTCCACGTTAGCTCTCGTTCAGGGAACTCACAAGGGCGGTATGTCCGGGAGCAGTGCGGGCTCGCGCGCGAAGGCGCATACTGGTCTCATGCCGGAACTGCCCGAGGTCGACGCACTCGTCCACTTTTTGGGCTCGCGGATCGTCGGGGACTTCATCACCCGAACCGATATCGGTGAGCTGAGCATCCTCAAGACGGCCGATCCGCCCTTGGAAGCGATCAGCGGGCTTGAGATCAGTGGGGTCTCCCGGGTGGGCAAGGCCCTCATCATCGAGTTCGACGGACTCGACCTGGTCTGCCGTTTCGCCCGCGCAGGCTGGTTGATCTGGCATGAACAGGTGCCCACCGGGCCGGTGAGGATGGGCAAGGGGCCGCTGGGCCTGCGCATCCACTTGGCTTCCGGTGCCGGTTTCGACATCAGCGAGGCGGGAACGAAGAAGAACGCCTCGGTGGCTCTCGTCCATGACCGCGCCGAGGTGGCTGCTGTGGCTGGCGCCGGTCCCGATGCCCTGAGCATCGAGGACGACCAGTTCGCCGCGGTGCTGAAGGGGTCGACGGCACGGATCAAGACCGTGCTCGAGGATCAGTCGCTCATCTCCGGCATCGGCAACGCCTACTCCGACGAGATCCTCCATACTGCGAAGCTCTCTCCCTTCGCCCCGGCCAACGGTGTCGATGCGGAGGCGCTGCTCGAGGTGATCCGTGGGGTGCTCGGTGCTGCCTGCGAGGCGCTGAACGACCTGCCGCCGGCGAAGGTCAAGACAGCGAAGAAGCGCGGACTTCGGGTCCACGGTCGCACCGGTCAGACCTGTCCGGTGTGCGGTTCGACCATCGCCGAGGTCTCCTATGCCGACAAGTCACTGCAGTACTGTCCCGGTTGTCAGACCGGCGGGAAGAAACTCAGCGATCGCCGTATGGACCGTTTGCTCAAATAGCGGCGGACTCTTGGAACGTCGGCTCAGCCGTTCTCGATCGTCCTCTGCAGCAGGGGAGTGACGCGGTATTGCACCATCTGCTTCATCGACACGAGGGTGCGTGTGCGTTTGACGCCGGGAGTTCCGAGGATCTGCCCGGCGACGCGATAGAGGTCATCGGTATCTCGGGCGACGATCTGGATGAGGGTATCGGCTGTTCCGCTGACACCGATGACCTCGAGAACTTCGGGGATCCGACTCAGCGCCTCACCGACCTCGTCGAGTCGTGACTGTTTGAGGTTGGCCAACACGTGTGCGCGGATCGGATAGCCGAGGCCAGTCGTGTCGACACGATGTCCGAACGGGTGCAGCCCCTCGGACTCGAGCCTGCCCAACCGTGCCTGAGCGGTGTTCCTGGCCACCTGCAGGCGATGGGCCAGTCCCGCGATAGTCGCTCGCGGCTCGCGGATGAGTTCGAGAAGGATCCTCGCATCCAGCACATCAGCGATTCGTCGCTGCTGTCCCTTGGCCATGACACCACCATCTTTCCTCAGCGAAATGCTCACCAGCTGCTCAATCGCATCTTTCCCGACTGAGCATAGTGCTCAATGTCAAATAGACATATTGAGCACTCCGATCAGACCTGTTTGGATCGTTGTGAGACGGTCCGGATCTGGACCGACCTGCGGTTCAAGGAGGAATACGTGTCCGACCACTCTGCTCTCGACGCCCTCGACGAGATCCATGACCGCATCCTGTGGCTTTCGACCTCGATCATCCACCACGCCAACCGAGTCCGGCCCAACCGGAGCGGCCTCAAAGTGGGCGGCCATCAGGCCTCATGTGCATCGATCGCCTCGATCATGACCGCGCTGTGGTTCCACGAACTTCGGGCCGAGGACCGCGTGAGCATCAAACCGCATGCCGGTCCCGTGTGGCATGCCATCAACTATCTCTTCGGCGAACTCGATGATGAGCAGATGACGACGCTGCGGGAGTTCGGCGGCCTCCAGAGTTACCCGAGTCGCACCAAGGACCCGGTCCCGGCCGACTATTCGACGGGATCAGTGGGTATCGGTGCCACTGCCCCGATCTGGGGAGCCGTTGCCCGCCGCTACGTCGACTCCAGCCTGCGCGACATCGGCACCGGACGCCAGTACTCACTCGTCGGCGATGCCGAACTCGACGAAGGAGCCGTCTGGGAAGCCGTCAACGATCCCGGAGTCAAGCATCTCGGCGAGATCGTGTGGATCATCGACCTCAACCGGCAGTCACTTGACCGCGTCGTCCCCGACATCGCGGCCGGACGGATCGAGGCGACCTTCGAGGCCGCCGGGTGGCAGGTCATCACAGTGAAGTTCGGGCGTCTGCTCGAAGACCTCTTCGCCCGTGAGGGCGGGGACGCGCTGCGCCGGCGCATCCTCACGATGTCCAACCCCGAGTATCAGCGGATCCTGCGCTGCAGCGCCGATGAACTGCGCACTCGTCTGCCCGGAGAAGCAGGAAGTGAGGGCGACGGTGACAGCGAGAGCGGTCAAGCACTGAGGGCCCTCATCTCCGACCTCGACGATGCCACGCTCCTGGCTGCGATCAGGAACCTCGGCGGTCATGACATTCCGACCCTGCTCGAGGCCTTCGCGCAAATCGACGACTCCTGTCCCACCGCTGTCATCGCCTACACGATCAAGGGATTCGGGCTGCCGAGCTCCGGCCATCCGCAGAACCACTCGGCCCTCATCGACGCGGACGAGTACTCGGCACTGGCCGAACTCAGCGGCCAGGATCCGCAGGCGCCGTGGTCGCGCTTCGATCCCGACACCCCCGCCGGTCGAATCTTGGCCGAGACCGCACAGCGACTGGCCCGGCCCGAATTCGCGCCGGCCGCACCGGTCGAGCTGCCCCGTGATCTGGAACGGACGCACAAAGGGACCTCGTCCTCGCAGGCGGCGCTCGGCCGGGTCCTCATGGACCTCAGTCGGCAATCGCCGGAGACAGCCCGCCGAGTCGTGACCGTCAGTCCCGATGTGTCATCGACGACCAACCTCGGCGGGTGGGTCAACAAGGTCGGTGTGTGGAGCGCGGATGCGGCGCAGAACTGGTTCGCCGACGATGCGGAGACGATCCTGCAGTGGAACGAATCGGCACAGGGCCAGCACATGGAGCTCGGCATCGCCGAGACCAACCTCGTCGGACTCCTCGGCGAATTGGGTGCGACGTGGAGCCGCTGTTCTCCATCGGGGTGATGTATGACCCGTTCGTCAATCGTGCGCTCGAACCGTGGACATTCGGCATCTATGCCGGTGGCCAGTCGATCCTCGTCGGGACTCCATCCGGAGTGACTCTGGCTCCGGAAGGCGGGGCGCACCAGTCGATCACCACCCCGTCGACGGGCATCGAAGTGCCAGGATTGGTCACGTATGAACCGGCCTTCGCACAGGACGTCGAGTGGTCGCTTCTGCATGCGATGTCGCTCATGGGCAGGCCCGGCGGTGAGTCTGCCTACCTTCGCCTGTCCACCCGCGGCGTCGACCAGAGTATGGCCCGCGTTCCCGCGGACCCTGCTGCCAGAGAGCGTCGTCGGCAGCAGGTCGTCGCCGGGGCCTATCGGCTCAGAACTTCGACCCGACCGGTCGTGCAGCTCGTCGGAATGGGCGCGCTCATGACCGAGGTGCTCGCGGCCGCCGATCGACTCGCGGAGATGGGGATCGAGGCCGAGGTCGTGTGCGTGACGAGTCCCGGTCTGCTCTACCGTGCGCTCCGATCTGGGCAGCTACGTTCGCCGGCGATGGAGTCAGTCGGTTCAGTCGGTTCTGCCGCTGGTGGGAGTGGATGGATCCTCGATCAGGTGTTCCCTGCCTCGAGCGCGGTGCCCATGGTCACGGTCCTCGACGGCCACCCGCACACGCTGTCATTCCTCGCGACGATCAATCAGGTCGAACATGTGGCGCTGGGCGTGAGCACCTTCGGGCAATCGGGCGACATAGACGACGTCTACCGCTATCACGGCATCGACACCGAATCGATCGTATTCGCGGCGCTCGACGCAGTCCGCAGCTGAGCAGGGGAAATAATCCTCCCGCGATCATCGTTGCACCGAGCAGACAACCCGACCCCGAGCCGATACAGGAGCATGATGACGCAGCAGCTGCAGATCCCCGGTACAGACCTTTCGATCTTCCCCATCAACCTGGGCACGAACACCTTCGGTTGGACCGCCGACGAAGCCGGATCACACGCCGTGCTCGACGCGTTCCTCGCCGCTGGCGGCAACTTCCTCGACACCGCAGAGTCCTACCCGGCGTGGGTTCCCGGCAACACCGGTCACGAATCCGAGACCATCATCGGCACCTGGCTCGCCGCCCGCGGCAACCGCGACAAGGTCGTCATCGCCACGAAGGTCGGTGACCACCCGGACCACAAGACGCAGGACCCCGAGTACATCCGCACCGCCATCGACGCCTCCCTCGAACGACTGCAGACAGACTACGTCGACCTCTACTACGCCCACCGCGATGACGAGGTCACCCCCATCGCCGAGGTGGCCCGGGTCTTCGATGAGATCGTGCGTGCCGGTAAGGTCAAGCATGTCGCGGTATCCAACTATTCGAAGGACCGTCTGGCCGAGTGGCTGGCCGTGGCCGAGCAGGAGAACCTGGCCAAACCCGTGGCGATCCAGCCTCAGTACAGCCTGGTCTTCCGCCGCGACTACGAGACTGAGCTGAAGCCGCTGGCACAGGAGCACAACCTCGGCGTCTTCACCTACTTCAGTCTTGCCGCAGGATTCCTGACAGGAAAATACCGCACCGAGGAAGACCTCGAAGGCGCAAGCCGCGGCGGTATGGTGCAGGGCTACTTCAACGCCGATGGCCTCAAGGCTGTCGCCGAGCTGGTTGCTGTGGCCGAAGCCCATGACGTGGCACCGGCAACCATTGCGCTCGCCTGGCTGCTGGCCAAGGGGGCCACCGCACCCATCGTCTCGGCTCGCACGCCCGAACAGTTAGACGCACTGATGGCGGCCCCGGCCCTCGAACTCAGTTACGAAGAGCTCGCCCGTCTGGATCAGGCCTCGGCTCCCTTCGCCTGAGTGTGACACCATCCGCCGGGGCGGCCCGCCCGTGTACCTCCGCGGAAACGTCTATGCTGACCCGGCGGCCAGATCCGGTCCCGCACCATAGGCGCGCAGGGCGACCTCGGAGATGTGCAGGAGGAAGTCAGACGTGGGCATACGCTCCGGCACGGGTGTGTGCACACGCTGAACCAGGGCTTCGGTGATTCCGCCGACGATGATGAGGCTGGTGAGGCCGCCGTCGTTGAAGTGCGGTGACGATCCAGGCAGCGGCAGATCGAACGTCGAGCGCACGCGTGTGAACGCGGCATCGACCGCGGCCGCAAGCATGCGCATCGTTTCCCGCCGTCTGGCCTCGAGTGACTCGTTGACACCGACGGCCTCAACTTCGAGGACGCGAGCCTTGCGTTCATCGGCGAGCATCGGCATGAGCGCGGCGGAGACGATGCGGACGGTCGTGTCGAGGAGGTCTGACTCGGCCGGGATCGTCAGCGCCGCCATCGCCTCGCCGATCTCCTCGTTGAGGACGATGTAGAGCTGTTCGAGCAGCGACTCCTGAGCGGTGATCGACTCCCGTGCAGAACCCGATCTGCGGGCGGGGAAGAGTTCGTAGAAGGACCGGCTCGAGACCCCGGACTCGTGACACAGCGCCTGGATCGACGTTCCGCGAAAGCCCAGCGTTCCGTACAGTTCGAGAGCGGCCTCGAGAAGCCTTTCCCGGCGGGCCCCATCACGGTCGGTTCGTGAAGTCCCACGCCACAGTCCCGGCGCGGTCGTGCCGGAGACTTCGGCGGGCCGAGCAGAATCTCGAAGGTTCATTACTCCAGTGTAGTGAAAATTTTGATTTTCAATGGCAGTATTGTGACATGCCTTACAGCGTCAGACAGAAACATCGAGCCCCAGCGATCACCGAGGAGATCCGACCAGACCCCGCACTGCCGCGGGTCTGCGTCATCGGCGCCGGAGCCTCGGGCCTCGCCGCCGCCAAAGCCCTCTACACCGCGGGCGTCCCCTTCGACTGCTTCGAGAAGGGCACCGAATTCGGCGGCAACTGGCTCTTCGACAACCCCAACGGTGTCAGCGCCTGCTACGAGACCCTGCAGATCAACACCTCGTGTCCGCGCATGGCCTTCTCCGATTTCCCGATGCCGGCCGACTATCCCGATTACGCCAGCCACGATCAGGTCTACGCCTACTTCCGCGACTATGTCGCCCACTTCGGATTCGGCCACACCATCACATTCAACACCGAGGTGACCCATGTTCGCCGAGGTGAGCGCGGCGGTTGGGATGTCGACATCCGTTCCACCGACGCCGGTTCCACTGATGCCGGGGCGATCGAGACAGCAGCCACCGAGACCCGCCATTACGACGCCGTGATGGTCGCCAACGGCCATCACTGGGATGCGCGCTGGCCCGAGCCCGGGTATCCGGGTCACTTCGACGGCGAGCAGATCCACGCCCATGACTACCGCAGCGGGGATCAGCTCGAAGGCCGCGACATTGTCGTCGTCGGCGCCGGCAACTCCGCGATGGACATCGCAGTCGAGGGCTCCCACCGGGCGCGGCGCGTCAATCTCTCGATCCGCCGGGGCCAATGGGTGCTGAAGAAGACCCTCTTCGGTCAGGCCGCCGATCAGATCGCCCTGCCCAGCTGGGCGCCCTGGTGGGCCACGAGCGCTCGCCTGCGCTTGGCCGCTCTGCTGTCCGGGGGACTGCGCAGATACGGTCTGCCCACCCCGGGCCACGCACCCGGCCAATCGCATCCGGTGCAGTCGGACGCAATCAGGGACCGCCTCGGCGCCGGTGCGATCACGGTGAAACCTGGCATCGAACGACTCGCGGGAGACCGGGTGGTGTTCACCGATGGAAGTGAAGCTCCGGCCGATCTCATCGTGTGGGCGACGGGCTATCGGGTGAAGTTTCCGTTCTTCGACGCGGACCTGATCTCTGCCGAGGGCAACGATCTGCCGCTATTCAAGCGGATGGCCCACCCCGATCGCCCCGGCCTGTTCTTCATCGGCCTCCTCCAGCCAGTCGGTGCCGTCATGCCGCTGGCCGAGGCTCAGAGCGGGCTGGTCGTCAAGGCGCTCACCGGCAACTACGAGCTGCCGAATCGGCAGGAGATGACCAGACGCATGCGCGAGGACGATCGACGAAACAAACGGCAGTTCTACGATTCTCCCAGGCACACGATGCAGGTCGATTTCGACCATTATCTGTTGGAACTGAAGCGTGAGATGCGCAGAGGAAGGGTGGCGGCATGAGTGACAAGCGCACACTGAGCGGCCAGGTCGTGGCGATCACCGGCGGGGCCCGAGGCATCGGGCGGGAGATCGCCGCCGGCTTCACAGCCGCCGGGTCGAACGTGGCCATCGGCGACATCGACCTCGATGCTGCGCGGGCAACCGCTGCAGAGCTGGGGGTCCACGCCAGCAGACTCGACGTCACTGATCCCGCCTGCCAGAGTGCTTTCCTGGAAGAGGTGACGCAGGAGCTGGGCCCCATCGACATCTTCGTCTCCAATGCGGGTCTGATGTGGGTCGGTTCCTTCACGGACGAATCCCAGTCAGCCGCGCGGGCTCAGATCGAGGTCAACCTGCTCGGCGTCATCAACGGAATCAAGGCCGCGGCACCGGCCATGCTGGCCAGGGGGCGCGGCCACCTCATCACCGTGGCCTCGGCGGGATCGATCCTGCCCATCCCGGGAGAGGCGACCTATGGTGCCACGAAGCACGGAGTGCTCGGCTACCTCAAGGCCATCCGCGCGGAGATGCGCGGCACCGGTGTTCAGGTCACGGCGATCATGCCCGGAGTCGTCGACACCGCGCTGGCGGCAGGAACCTCCAGCGGTGCGGCCAAGCTGCTCACCCCCACCGAGGCGGCGCGTGCCGTTGTCAATGCCGCTGCCAGACCGCGATTCGAGGTCACCGTTCCCGGGTTCATCGGCCCGGCCGTCAAGGTGGTCAATCTGCTGCCGACTGCGATCCGCGATCGGCTGTTCAAGGCGATGGTGCCCAACCAGCTGCAGGCGCGCAAGAACCAGAGGCAGAGCTACGAGGCCGCGTTCGCTGACCCGAAGCACTGATGGGCCTCAGGCGACGATCTCGTCCTTGGGTTCGACGGCGTGAGCGATGGCCGCGCCGATGACCGTGCCGATGGCGATCGAGAAGAATGTTGCCCCGGCCGCCAGCAGGCCGCCCTCAACACTGCTGCCATCGCCGAACTCGAGCTGCGAGGCGTTGAGCAGGCCGAACGAGCCGGGTGCGACGATGAGGAATGCGGGAACGTAGCTGATTCGCCAGATCGGCCCGCGGGGCAGGCGGGAGAGGATGACGGCGACCAATGAGGCGGTCAGTGCTCCGGCAAGACCGCCCACGGCGGCACCGAGCTCGGCCCCGATGCCCAGCTGTGCCAGCGCGGCGACCGCGATCGTGAGAACGATCGGCAGCGTGTGCTCGAGCGGGGTATACAGGTAGATCATCAGCCCGATGGTGGCGGAGAGGACACCGAGAGCGGAGAGCTGCCAGGCCGAATCGGTGAGCTGAGTGTTCCGCAGTGCTTCGGCCCCGGTTCCGGTGATCGCGGCGGCGCCGGCGACCCCGGCGATGAACATCGCCAGCTGCACCGTGGCCGAGACGAGCCGTGAACTGCCGGCAGAGAGTGCTCCGGCCGAGATTTCGGTCAGCCCGGTGACCACGGCGCTGCCAGGAAGCAGCAGCGCGAGGGTCGCGACGATCGTGCGCAGGGGACTCTCAAGCCAGTCGAGTCTGTAGCCGATGAGCACGATGACGGAGACGATGAACGCCGAGCTCACCGGCAGCAGCGGGCTGAGGTTGGGCCAGCGACCGTTGACTGCCAGGATGCCTGCGACGATGAGCGAGCCGAAGGCCGCGAACGCCAGATTGATCAGACCGGGCTCGAGCAGCAGACACAGTCCGACTCCGATGGGGACGGCGCCGAGGCGGGAGAGCCAAACGGGCCACCGCGGCGGCCTCGCGTGGACCTCGATTTCGATCATCCGTCCCGCGGCCTCGACCGAGAGTCGCCGTGCACGAAGTGCGTCGACGATGTCGAGGAGCTTTGCCGTCTGATCGAAGCGCAGGTCGGGACCGATGCGTTCGAACTTCGTCGAATCCCCGGAAGCGGATGTGAGGAACAGTCCACGGGGGAGGGCCGCGATGCGAAACTTGCTGATGCCCAGCGTGCGGGCAAGGCCGGTCAAAGCATCCTCGACGTCGACCGAGGAGATTCCGCCCGCGAGCAGCCCCGCCCCGATGGTGACCAGCAGCTCCTGGGAGTCCTGCGTCGAATCGCTCGCCTCGGACACGCGTGCCCCTCTCGATCGCAGTTCAGCCGACGGAATCGAAGACTACCAGCCCCCAACTGCTACCTGACGGCGGCCCAGCAACTTAGCGCGAGGTTGCTGGGCCGCCGTCAGGTAGCAGTTGGGTGGGTCAGGGGGCGGTGATCCCCTCGACGGAGGAGCCGACGAGGACGGCCGCCGCGCGTTCGGCGATCATGATCGTCGGGGCGTTGGTGTTGCCGGTGGGCACCTGCGGCATGATCGAGGCATCGGCGATGCGCAGTCCCTCGAGTCCGTGGACCTTGAACGACTGCGGGTCGACGACGGACGTCTCATCTTGTCCCATCCGGCAGGTGCCGACCTGGTGGTGGTAGGTCACGACAGATCCGCGAACGTAGTCCTCGAGATCCTCATCGGTCACCTCGGGGCCGGGGAAGATCTCGGTGGGCTGCCAATGTGCCAGGGCCTCGGCGCGTCCTATCTCCCGGCACTGCTTCACCGAGGCCACGAGGGCGTCGACATCGGCCTGTTCGGACAGCACATTCGGGTTGACCAGCGCCGGGTCCTGCGGGTTCGGCCCACTGAGCGTGACCTCACCATGGCTCTTCGGCCGGACGAGCCCGCCCTGCATGGTGAAGCCGTTGTCCGGTCCCGTCTGCACGTTCGGCGCGGAGTCCTGGGCGTACATCGGCACGGAGAAGAACAGCGGTTGGGTGTCGGGCACCGGAAGGTCCGGGTCGGACTTCCAGAACAGATGCACCTCTGCGGGGGCGACCTCACCCATCGGCACGGGCTCGGAGCCGGTGGTGAAAATGACCGGGGAGAGCCAGTGATCCTGGAGGTTCTTACCCACACCCGGCAGGTCGTGGATCGGCTCGACCCCGACCTCGCGCAGCTCATCGGCGGGACCGATTCCCGAGCGCATGAGCAGTTCCGGTGAGGCCAGCGCCCCCGAAGTGAGGATGACTTCGTCTGCGTTCAGCGTCCCCACCCGTCCGCGGAAGTCGACCTCGACGCCGGTGATCTGCGTGTCCTCGGTGAGGAGACGACGAGCATGTGTCGACGTGAGTATCGTGAGATTCCCATCGCCGAGGCGGGGCTTGAGGTAGGCCCGCCACGTATTCAATCGCTTTCCGTCGCGGACGTTGAGTTGGATCCGGGAGATGCCTTCGACGCTGCCTGAGTTGTAGTCCGGGTTGTAGTCGAGGCCAGTCTGCTCACCCGATGCGACCATGTCCTCCTGGATCGGGTTGCGTTCGTAGTCGATGCGCACATCCATCGGGCCATCGGTGCCGCGTGTCTCTGTGATCTCACCGTCGTAGGTCTCGATGGCTTTGAACACCGGCAGGACCTCGTCCCAGGACCAGCCGGGGCAGCCCGATTCGACCCACTGCTCGTAGTCCCAGGCATCGCCGCGGACCCAGATCACGGCGTTGAGGGCGTTGGAACCGCCGAGGACCTTGCCGCGCGGCAGGTGGATCTTGCGATTCATCGCGCCCGGCTGCGGGGTCGTGTAGTAGTCCCAATCCTGAGCCGAATGCCAGAGCAGGCCTAGGGTGTTGAGGTGGTCGATGTTCGGGTTAGTCTCGTCCCCTCCGGCCTCGATGAGGCAGACCTTCTTACCGGCGTCGATGAGCCTGCGGGCGATGACGCACCCGGAGGATCCGGCACCGACGACCACATAGTCGAAGTGCTCGGTGGGCAGTTCGGTCGGGAAGGTCTCACTGTGCGCGGTGATCGAACCTGTTGGGCTGACTGCGCTGTCCGCGGTGGTGGCATTCATGCCGCCAGACTAGTGATCTGGTTCACTGCGGTACAGGGGGCGGTCGCCGACTCTGCACGCACGGGCAAGCTGTGCCGCTACCTGTGCGCGGAGGGTCAATTCGAGCTGCCACGTCCAGCCAGAGGAGCGTCCCGCTGAAATTCGGCCCGATCGGAGAAAGGGCCTAAGGTGACAGTTCGAAGGCTCTTTCAAGAAACACAGGAAGCACGAATGCTGTTCGTTGCACGCATGGACGTCGTATTTCCCGAATCGATGACCGATGAGACCACGGACGACTTCTTCCGCCAGCTCTGAAGCTCAGGCAGACCTGAGTTCATTTCGCCCACCTCGGTGAGGCACCCGATCAACGTGCCGCTGAGCGCCGTGTTCGCGCACCGAGAATGATGAGCACCAGCGACACCAGGCACAGACCGGCTATCACGGCAGAGGCGACGCTGATCGCTGCCCCCAGAGTGCCGGCGGTGGCAAGAGCGCCCATGCCGATGGCCGTGGCAGCCTGGAGAACATAGGCGATGAGATAGAGCAGGGATAGGGTCGTGCCTCGGTGATGGACAGTGGTCGCCTGGTTGATCACGCCCAGCCCGCCGGTGAACGCGAACGAGTAGGCGACCCCGCCGACGAGGCACCAGGCCAGGAACAGTCCGATCGTCCCGAAAGTCGCCGCTGCGGCCATGAGCGCAAGGCTGACGAGGGTCAGCAGCGTCCCCACCAGTACCGAGACGAGTGGGCGGATACGTGCGAGCAGCAGGCCGGTGGCACCGATCGCCGCCGAGGAGCATCCCAACAGCACACCCACCGTTGCCGCGTTGGTCGTGTGGGTGAACTGGCCGATCATGTGTGCTCCGAGCGAGAGGAAGATCGCACCCACACAGTAGGCCAGCGAAACCGACAAGGTCGCGATCGAGAAGCTCAGACGCAGTCCCGGAGCGAGGCGCAGAGGTTGGGGCCGCCAGCGGCGTGTTTGTGAGGGGTGATCGTGCGGGGTCAGAGCAAGCGCGATCCCGGCAGTGATGGTCAGTCCCAGGAGGAGGATGTAACTCCAGAACAGGGGCATGGGGATGAAACGGGCGAACACTCCGCTGAACACAAGCGCCAGGGTGAGCCCGGCTGCCGTCGACACGGTCGCCAGAGAACTGGCGAATCGGGCATTGCCCGTCGTATTGTTCTCGACCAGGGACGCCGTCGCGGCACCCATCGCCAGCCCGGAACCGGCTCCCTGGAGCACACGTCCGACGAAGAGGAACGTGACGTTCGGGGCGATGGCGAAAGTGATTGCCGAGGCTGCGATCAGGGCCACGCCCCAGATCATCACCAGGCGACGCCCGAACTGATCCGAGAGATTGCCGAAGAGTGGGAGGACAACGATCAGCGCAAGCTGATAGGCGGCGAACACCAATGTGATGACGGCCGGACTCAGATCCCACTTCTGGGCGTAGATCGGATAGAGCACGCTCGGCGCCCCGCTCGACCACAGCACTAGCGCAAGCACCGATGCCGAGGCCCAGAAGGCGCCCGTCCTGCCCAGCCTGCGCAGCGCGGGCATCAGTCGTCGGCGCCGAGGTGGGAGCGGACCGCGGCGGTGAACTCGTCTCCGTGTTGGAACACTCCGCCGTGCCCGGAGTCGGGGTAGATGATGAGCGCACTGCCGGGGATGCGCGCATGCATATCGCGCGATAGAGCGGTGGGCACCATCCGGTCGTGGTCGCCATTGGCGATGAGTGTTGGGGCACTGATGCGGGACAGATCCTGGGGAGCTGCCCGTCCCCAGGCTCCGATGACCGAGATCTGACGGTGAAAGGACGAGAGCGAGATGGGCTCATCTCGGTCCATGACCCGCTCACGCAGACGAGCAAGATAGGCCCGCGCCGCCGCTTTTCCTGCGCGAGTGCGAGGGAAGAAGAGAAACTCCTTCGCATCGGTGCGGGCCAGTGAGGCCCGAACCATGTCCCAGTAGATATAGGTGCCGCCGGTCGGATGGTCGATTCCGGCCCCGCCGGCAGGGCCGGTGCCGGCAAGCACCAGCCGTCGCACGAGCCCCGGGGCCTCCAGCGCCACCTGCTGTGCGATGAATCCACCAAGTGAGAAACCGAGCAGGTCGAACTGGGTCAGTCCGAGGGTGGTCACGAATCCTTCGACGGAATCCGCCATCTCTGCGACGGTGCCCGGGACCTGGCCTGTAGAACCGCCCACACCGGGCAAGTCGACGGCGATGACTCGCCGGTCGGTGGCCATTGCATCGACGAACCTCGGATCCCACTCATCGAGTGTGGCGCCGAGGTGAGTGAGGAGGACCAGCGGGACGCCCCGATCCGGGCCCAGATCACGATAGACGAACATATGCTGACCGGCGACGATGCGGCGATTGGGCGTCGAGGCCCAGGTGGTCGGGCGCTGCAGAGCGAACTTCTCATCCACGAGCGGTCACCGATTTCGGATCGGTGGTGACCACGATCTTGCCGCGTGTGCCACCGGCGAGCACATCGTCCAGCGCCTCGTGGGTCTCGTCGAAAGCCCGTGCACGATCGATGATCGGGCGAAGGATCCGATCGTCGACGAGTTCCGCCACTTTCTGCATGGCGGCGCCGTCGGGAGCGATCAACAGGAATCGGTAGGTGACGCCGAGGGCGCGCGCCCTGCGGCGCACACGTGCACTCATGGCTCGAATGGCCAGCCGGACCACCGGATTGACTCCGATGCGGCGGGCGAACATCGGTTCTGGCGGTCCCGTGACTCCGATGACTGTGCCGCCGGAGCGCAGCACCTCAAGCGAAGTCAGAAGTGTGGTCCCGCCCTGAGTGTCGAGGACGAGGTCGACCGGAGTGCTGTCGAGGCGTTGCACAAGGTCGTCGCGTGTGTAGTCGATGACGATGTCTGCGCCGAGTTCTCGAGCGGCATCGATGTTCTTCGTCGAGACAGTGGTGGCGACGGTAGCCCCCAGATGCTTGGCGAGCTGGATCGCAACAGAGCCGACACCTCCGGTGCCGCCGTGCACGAGAACCGTATGGCCCTCTGCCGTGTGCCCCATGTCCACCAGGGCCTGCCATGCAGTGAGTGCTGCGACGGGAAGGCCCGCGACCTCAACCAGGCTCAGCGATTCCGGCGCACGTGCTACGGCCCGAGCATCGACGGGGACGAACTCCGAAAGGGTCCCGGCGGCCGACAAGCCCACATATCCGTACACGGTCTCGCCTATGGTGAAATCGGTGACTGCGGCACCGACCTTGACGACGACTCCAGCGAATTCGCCGCCCATGACCTTGGGAAAGCTGACAGGGAAGAGGGCTTTAAACTCGCCGACCCTGAGCCGCTCATCGGCATGGTTGATGCCGGACGCAACCATGCGCACAAGCACCTCATGGGGTGCGGGGCTCGGAACGGGCATCTCGGTCTGCCGCAGTGGGGATCCGTACTTCTCGAGGACGAACGCCTTCATTGTGAGCTCCTGGCAAGCATAGGTAGTTACATTCTGTTACCAGTAGTACCCTAGAGCTATCCAGTAACACTTTGCAATCACTTCGGAGCTCGCATGATCACCACCCCACGGTCGAAATGCCCGATCAACCGTGCGCTGGAGATGCTCGGCGACCAATGGAGCCTGCTGATTCTGCGCGATATCGCGATGCGCGATCGACGTTCGTTTCGTGAACTGCTCGCCCGAAGCGATGAGGGTATCAGCGCGCCTGTCCTGTCTCGCAGGCTGGCCGACCTGACTGCGGCCGGATTCCTCCGCAAATCGGAGGTCGGCCGCGGCAAGCAGGGTCGGTACTCGCTGACCGAGCGCGGACTCGAAGTCATTCCAGTCCTCGTCGAGCTCGGCCGACTCGGCGCGACGATCGACCCGAGCACCGCCGGGAATGCTCCCGCATTCGCTGCCGAGGGCCCCGACGGTCTTGAGGACCGACTGCGCTCTCTGCGGGAAGCGCACCTCTGAAGCCGGAGTCCTGAGTAAGAGCCTCAGCCCTCGCAGCAGCCGCCGTCGGATCCTTCGCAGTGTCCACCCGAGGCCGGCGCAGGAACATCAAGGACAGGGGAGCGGTCGAAGAACCCTTCCGGGCGCAGCTTGAAGCCGACGGTATCGACGGGCATGATCGGCCAGTCCTCGACTCGGGGGAAGTGCGTGAGGCCGAAACTGTGCCACAGCACGATATCCTCGCCATCGACGTTGCGGTCAGCAGCAGTCCAGCCCGGCAGTCCGGCATCACCGGGATGCTGGTTCGGGAAATCACCGGTCGGATAGCGTTCGTCCTCGTGATACTGCGATACCCACAGCGCCTTCGACGCAAACGTCGCCCGCCGGTGAACCGAGGAATCCTCGGCCGCCAGCAGAGTCGGCAGTCCCGTGGGATGAAGTTTGTACCCGATAGGCTCGCCGAGGCGGTTGACCGACTCCGGATTCGACACCACCCAGGTCCTGGCCACCGACTGATCAGCATCCCGTTGAGCTTCACGCTCGGACCGCAGCACCGTGCGCTTGCGGCTGAAGGCGTTGCCGCGCGGATTGGTCTCGGAGACCGGCAGGCGCACCACGTCTTCCTCTTCGACTCGGCACTTGCCGCCGTCGAGGGCGAAGTCGAGACGCGCCCCGAAGAGATGCTGATGGAACGGAGCACCCAGCCCGGGCGCGATCTCCGAGGCGAAATCGCTCGATCCGTCCGGCAGTGCCGAGGTGAACACGACTCCCGTGGCCTTGGCCTCGAACTCGATGGTGCCGTCGAGGTAGAGGTACCAGTAGAAGCCGTAGTCGTAATTGCCGACGGTGGTGAAGAAGGAGACGACGAAGCGTCGGTTGCGTCTGGTGTAATCGACACCGGACCACAGGTCCGAGTGCTTGGCCAGGATCGAGGCATCTTCCTCGTGCATGCAGACGCCGTTCTTGATCTGCCGCGGCTCGCCGAGGTTGTTCGCCACCCACGGGGAGAGGTAGGTGATGTCACCGAGGCAGTCACACCCCAGTTCGAGTGAGTTCGCGCATTGCCCGACGAGGTACTCGCCGGTGTCGAAATAGTTCTGCCAGGACCGCACCGGTGAGGGATCGCCGTAGGGTACGACCATTTCCGCGATGGCGGCACGGTCGAGGATCGTACGGGTGCGCTCGCCGTCGGTGAAGGCGATGTTGTGGAGGATCAGACCTTCACGCATGTCGAAGCCGACATCGAGTGACCATTTCTCCCACTCGATGTGATTGCCCTCGGACAGGGTGAAGCTCGGGCCTTCGGGCTGGGTGATTTCGATCGGCTTCTGCGTGGTGCGCATCGGACCGGTCAGTTCGGGGTCGGTGTAGTTCCCGTGCTCGGCAGGCACCGGGACATCCTCGAGGTCGAGGATCTGATCGACTGACTTGTTCGTGACATCGACATAGGCGACGAGGCCGTCGATCGGGTGCGCCCACGCGGAATCGGTCTCATGCTGTTGGTGGAAGGCGAGGCCTCGCAGGATCCGCCGACCACTCTCCTCCGGGTATTCGAAGACGCCCGCGGACAATGGTGCCACACGCACCTGTTCGACAGGCAGGCCGCGACGGGCGAGGATCTCCTGCCACTTCGGGTCTGCGGCAAGCACCTCCTCGACGATTCCGAACTCCTCCTCCATGACGGGGAACTCACCCTCGCTCGTGGAGTCCACTTCGGTCACGGAATCGACCCGGGCATGCGTTGCGGACACGATGATGTCGCGGGCCGTGCCAGCGGTCTTGTCGATGATGAAGGCACGGAAACGGCGGTCCACCTCGGCGGCGGTGCGGGCCTGGCCGCGCACGGGATCGAGCAGTCCGACGTAGGCCATGCGCGCCTCGGCGGGGAAGTGCCCGGCCTCGCGCAGCACCGTCGTGACGGTCGCGATCTCATCCTCGGTGGGCAGCGAGAACGGGGTGGGGGTGCTCGGAGGGGACGGCTCGGCGGGAGTGGAATGGCAGGACATGTGTGCACCTTTGCAACGAAATGTGTGTGCTGACTCACGTAATAACCTACACTTGTAGAAATTAAAGTCAAGAGCCGCCGCCGAAGTGAACCGGAGGACGTATGCCCAAGATCGTCGATCACGACCAGCGTCGGCGCGAACTCGTCGAGGCGACCCTGAGGATCATCGTCAGGCAGGGGCTTGCCGGGGCGACAATGCGCGACATCGCCGCCGAGGCGGGCTTCGCCAACGGTGCGATCAAGTCCTACTATCCATCCAAGTCCGACCTGCTCGAGGCCACCTACCTGTTCGTCTTCGATGCCACGAATCGCCGCGTCGAGTTCTCGACCTCGCACCTGCGAGGGGTCGACGCTCTGCGTGCCTTCGCTTCGGAGGTCCTGCCGATCACGCCCGAGCTCCACGACGAGGCCAGGGTCGTCCTGTCCTTCTTCGCCGAGGTGGCCCAAAGTCCCGATCATGCCCGCACCACGCGCGAGACCATGGCACGGTGGCGGACCTGGATCCTCGGCTGGCTCGGGCAGGCCCGTGATGATGGTGATTTGGCTGCCGAGGTGGCCCTCGAGCCCGCGGCCGATGTCCTCCTGACATATCTGCTTGGTGCCCAGACCGCCGCGATGATCGGTGGTGAGACCGTCGACTTCGCGGGCTTCCGTGCCCAGCTCGACTATGTCATCGACCGCATGTCGGCCGCAGCGCTGAAGGACAATGACCAATCGGTCGGTAAATCATGAAGTGCTCGTGACTCCCCGCTCGGTTGGGGATAGAGTGAGCGCCAAGTGATCGCCGACGCAGAGGTCGACGATCGGTCGTTTCTGCAGAGGACGAAGATGTTACTTGAGAACACAGCATCGGACTTCGACGGATGGAAGTCCCTCGTCTCGGACTCGTTCGTGCCGTTGGACACAGAGCCCCAGCGCCGCGGCGGATTCCGGGGAGCAATCAGCGCGCGCGATTACGACTCCGTCGTCATGTCCCACATCTCTGCCAATCCTCACGCGGTGCTGCGGACGCCGAACCTGATTGCTCGCGGCACTGACACCGACTCCAACGGCTCGGCCCCGAGTCCGGACAGCTACTACAAGGTCTCACTCCAGCTCAAAGGACACGGGCTGCTCATCCAGGACGGTCGAGAGGTGTCCCTGGCACCCGGCTCGCTGGCGATCTACGACACCTCGCGTCCTTATACCCTGAGCTTCGACTGCGACTTCTCCTCCTACGTCATGATGTTCCCGCAGTCGCGGGTCAATCTGCCCGCCGACACCGTCGGCCAACTCACCGCGACCTCGATCGGCGCTGAGCATCAGCTCGGTGCGGTCGCCACGCAGATCATCACCCAGGCCGGGGCCATGCTTCCCACTCTCAACAGGTCGGTCGGGATCAGGCTGGCCGGCAACGTCGTCGACCTGCTCACCACCGTCATGGCCGATGAGCTCACCGAGGCGAGGGATGCACCGGGGGAGAGGCAGCAGCTCTGGGCGGAGATTACTGAGTACATCGATGCGAACCTCGCGGATCCGCAGCTTTCGCCCTCGACGATCGCCGCCGCACACTTCATGTCCGTGCGGGCCCTCCACCAGATCTTCGAAGGCAGCGGCGAAACGGTCTCCGGAGAGATCCGCAGGCGTCGGATCGCCCGCTGTCGCCTGGATCTTGCGGACCCGTTGCAGGCTCGGGTGCCCGTCGCCGCGATCGGGGCCCGCTGGGGACTGAGCGATCCTGCTCATTTCTCCCGGCTCTTCCGCAGTGTTGTGGGCCGGCCGCCGGCCCAGTACCGCAGAGGCTGCCTGGGCTGAGGCGCTAGTCGGCGTGATCCGAGGCGCACGTGAAGACTGCGTCGAGCGTCAAGCGGAGTGCTTCCAAAGCCAAGACATGGCTGGCTTCGGTGCGAGATCCTGAACAGACAATCCTTTCTGTTAGGTGGATCACATGAGCACGCACGGAATCCTCGGCACCGGCGCCGAGGCGGAAGGCACCACAGCCTCGAGTCACTCAAGAGCAGGTCTCGGGGCGCGCCGGATCGGAACGCCGGCGCTCGTGTTCATGATCATCGCCGCCTCGGCGCCCCTGACCGTGGTCGCCGGCGGCGTCCCGAGCAATTTCGCGGTCACCGGTCTCCTCGGAATCCCATTGTCGTTCGTCGTCCTCGGCATCATTCTCGTCCTCTTCGCGATCGGGTATGCGGCCATGAGCCGACACGTGCACAATGCCGGTGCCTTCTTCGCCTACATCTCCAAAGGGCTGGGAAAGCCCGTGGGGATGGGAGCCGCTCTGACGGCTCTGGTCGCCTACAACTCGATGCAGATCGGCATCGCCGGAATGTTCGGCTTCGTCTTCTCCTCCTTCCTCGATTCCCTCTTCGGTCTGCAGGTCGCCTGGTGGATCTGTGCGCTCATCGCCTGGGTGATCGTCGGACTCATGGGCATCAGCCGTGTCGACTTCTCCGCGAAGGTCCTCGGGATCATCGTCGGCACCGAGTTCCTCGTCGTCATCGTCTTCGACATCATCGGTTTCAGTCACAGTCCCGAAGGCGTCACCGCCGACGGACTGCTGCCCGACCAGCTCTTCGCGCCCGGAGTCGGCGCGGCGCTGGCATTCTCGATCGCGGCGTTCATGGGCTTCGAATCCGGTGCGATCTACAACGAAGAGGTCAAGGACCCCAAGCGAACAGCAGGCCGGGCGACGATCATCGCTGTGAGCATCATCGCCGTCTTCTACGCGTTCTCCGCCTGGGCGATGACCGTGGGCGAAGGCGCTTCGAGCGTCGTCGGGCGGTCTCAGAAGTTCGGTCCCGATCTCATGTTCGTCTTCCTCGGTGAGCATGCCCCGGTATGGTTCGTCGACCTCGCGAACCTGCTCTTCCTCACCTCGCTGCTGGCCGCGCTCGTCGCCTTCCACAACATCGTGGCGCGATACTTCTTCGCCCTCGGCCGTGATCGGGTGCTGCCGACCGTCCTCGCCAGAACCTCCCGCCGAACGGGTGCACCCGTTGCCGGGTCTCTGGCCCAGTCAGGGATCGCTCTCATCGTCATCCTCGTCTTCGCATTCGTCGGCGCCGGCAGTGAGGATCCGCTCTTCCCTGTTGTCACCCTCTTCACCTGGCTGACGAACATGGGGGCCTTCGGACTCGTCCTGCTCATGGCGCTGACCGCGCTGGCCGTGGTCGGATTCCTGCGCTCTCACTCGCGCGAATATTCGTTGTGGACCAGGGCGATCGCACCAGGGCTCTCGGCGCTGGGGCTTATCGTTCTGTTCATGTCCATCGTCATCAATTTCAACGTCCTCATCGGCCTCGAAGGCACCTCGGTGCTCTCCTGGCTGCTGCCCGCCATCGTGCTTGTGCCCGGCATCATCGGCACCGCCTGGGCCCTCGTCCTCCGAGCGAGGCGCCCACAGCTCTATGCAGGTGTCGGTTCAGGTGGAAGCCTGGGATGAGACCTCGCCATACCCACCCCATGACCACACGATCCACCCCCAGAAAAGGAGAATCATGAGCACCGACCTCACCACCTTCGCAGGACTGCTGTCGATCATCGAAGACCCCAACGGTCGAGAACTGCTCGATCCTGCCACCGGCGAGGTCGTCGGTCGCACCCGTGAGGGCAGCGCCGCCGACATCGACACCGCCGTCGCAGCTGCACGCAAGGTTCAGCCGGAATGGGCGTCGCGGACGTCGAAGGAGCGCAGCGATCTGCTGAACCAGGCCGCTGACGCGGTCGAAGCCTCCGCCGAGGCACTGGCCGAACTGCTCTCGCGTGAACAGGGCAAGCCGCTCAACGGACCCAATGCCCGCTTCGAGGTCGGTGCCTGCGCCGCATGGCTGCGGGCCAATGCCGCCTTCGAGCTCGAGCCTGAAGTTCTTGTCGACGACGAGGAGACCCATGCCGACCTCCACTACGGACCCGTCGGCGTCATCGGAGCAGTTGGGCCCTGGAACTGGCCGATGATGATCTCCGTGTGGCAGTTCGCCCCCTCGTTGAAGATGGGCAACACCGTCGTTCTCAAGCCCTCCGAGTACACGCCTTTGTCGGTGCAGGCACTCGTCGCAGTCATCAACCAGGTCCTGCCCGCCGACGTTCTCACCGTGGTTCCCGGCAGCGGCGAGGTCGGCGCGGCCCTGACATCTCATGCAGATGTCGACAAGATCATGTTCACCGGATCGACGAAGACCGGTCAGGCAATCATGCGATCGGCAGCTGACACCCTGGCCCGTCTGACCTTGGAGCTGGGCGGCAATGACGCAGGCATCGTGCTCGAAAACGCCGATCCCGCTGCCATCGCCGGCGACCTGTTTTGGGGCGCGTTCATCAACACCGGTCAGACCTGTGCGGCGATGAAGCGCCTCTACGTGCCTGAGTCGCTGTACGACCAGGTCTGCGATGCTCTCGTCGAGGTGGCCAAACAGTCACCGATGGGCGTGGGCCTCGAGGAGGGCAACGTCCTCGGTCCGCTGCAGAACAAGCAGCAGTACGACATCGTCGCCAAGCTCGTCCAGGCAGCCAAGGACGGGGGAGCGCGCGTACTCACCGGTGGTGATCCTGTCGCCGATCAGCCCGGCTACTTCTACCCGACCACGCTCGTCTCCGACATCGACAACGACAACCCACTGGTCGCCGAGGAGCAATTCGGTCCGGCCCTGCCAATCATCAAGTACACGGATCTGGAGCAAGCCATCGCCTGGGCCAATGAGCTCGAAGTCGGACTCGGCTCCTCCGTGTGGGGCAGTGACCTCGAAGAATGCAAGAAGGTCGCGGCCCGCCTGGAGGCAGGATCGACCTGGATCAACAAGCACGGCGCCGTGGACCCGCGCATCCCCTTCGGCGGTGTGAAGAAGTCAGGCTTCGGCCTCGAGTTCGGTCTCGAAGGACTCAAGCACGTCAGCGTCCCACACGTGATCAGCTGGTAACACTCACCGGAGTCAGCGGGTCCCTGGCTCAGCCGTCAGTGAGGATCTGCTGGATTGCCGGCGCGGTGATAGCGACGATGTCGTCGACCGCCGCCTCGGCGAGAGTGGGCACTCCGACGACAGACCTGCCGGTGACGATGCCGACGAGCATCGACGATGCCAGTGCTGCGCGCAATGCGGCGCTGGCATCACTGTTATCCGCAGTGCCCTCCAGCAGCCGGGACTGGATGAAATCGGCCAGCTGATTGCTGGCGTTCTCATTGACGATCGCACCGCGCAACATCGCCATCAGCGGCTGTGATTCCTCGGGGACAGATTCCCAGGCGTGCAGAAACGCTCGCACGACTCGTTCGCCGAGGTGGTCGTCGGGTCCCTCAAAGGCGGTGTCGAACCGTTGCAATGCCGAAGCCGGCACAGCCATCACCGCGGCGAAGAGCTCCTCCTTCGAGCGGTAGAACTGCATCACCTGGGAAGCATCGACCCCGGCATCGGCGGCGACGAGGCGAATCGTCGTGTCGGTGAATCCTTGGTTCGCGAACCGAGCCCGTGCGGCATCGAGGACCGCCTTGCGGGTGCTTCCGGACCCGGGGCGCCTGCCGCGCCGGGTCATTGACGACGATTTGCTGTCCTTGCTCATAAGACAAATGTATCTCCCAGGAAAATTTAACTCAACGCGTGTTGAGTTTGTGACCGATGCGGACGTAGGCTCTTATCATGAGCGATGACCAGAAGACGTACATTCCATCCAGCCCGCTGCCGGAGGCCAGGACCGGCATTCTCACCGCCTTCGATCCGGGTACCAGAACCCTTGAAGCCGGCTTCCGAATCGCACCGCAGTTCCGTGACTTGCCGGTCGATATCGTGTTCGAGAAGGACACTCCCGTCCAGCTGCGCGACGGCACCACCGTCCACGTCGACATCTTCCGCCCGGCAGGAGCCGAGCAGGTTCCGGTGATCGTGGCCTGGAGTCCCTATGGCAAGGCCCAGGGCACCTCGGCGAGTGTCATGGGAGTCTTCGGACTCGTCGGACTCGACAACTCGCTCGTCTCCGGTCTCGAGAAGTTCGAAGGCCCGGATCCCGCATACTGGTGCGCCCGTGGATACGCGATCGCCAATCCCGACATCCGAGGTGTCGTGGACTCCGACGGCGACAGCGTGCTCTGGGATCGACAGGAGGGTCGGGACTGCTTTGACGTCGTCGAATGGCTTGCCGGTCAGGAGTGGTGCTCCGGGAAAGTCGGCATGAGCGGAACGTCCTACTTGGCTGTCTCGCAGTGGTTCACCGCGGCCGAACAGCCCCCGCACCTCGCCGCGATCAACCCTTGGGAAGGAGTCAGCGACGTCTACCGTGACCTCGTGATGCGCGGCGGAATGCCCGACACCGGGTTCGCTCGCCAGCTCCAGGAGGGAAGCTTCTTCGGCAAGAACCGGAAAGAGGACATTCTCGCTGAGGTTGATGCTCATCCTCTGATGGACGAATTGTGGGAGAACAAGATCCCCGAGCTCGACCGGATCAACGTGCCCGCCTACGTCGTGGCCAGCTACTCCAACACCCTGCACACTGCAGGCACCTTCCGAGCCTGGAGGCGGATTGTCCCGGACGAGAAGTGGCTGCGGATCCACAACTCTCAGGAATGGCCCGACTACTACGACGAAGCCAATGTCGAGGACCTTCGCCGATTCTTCGACCGCTATCTCAAGGGTGAGAACAACGGGTGGGACGAGACGCCGCGGGTGCGCTACTCGGTCCTCGACCTCGAAGGTGGTGACCGTACCGGCATCCCTGCCGAATCATTCCCACCCGCCGAGGCGGAGTCGACGAAGTTCTACCTCGAGGCGAACTCGCGGAGCCTGACACCATCGGCACCGGCCGCCTCGGCGGAAGTCGGCTACGACATCGACGCCACCCCGAACGCGGTCTCCTTCATCACCCGATTCGATGAAGAGACCGAACTGGTCGGATACCCGAAGGCCCACCTGTGGGTCGAGGCCCGCGGTTCCGATGACATGGACCTGTTCGTACTGATCCAGAAATTCGACGCACACGGGACTCCGCTGCAGGCCTTCACTGTGCCGAACCAGAATGCCCGGATCCATGATGTCACCGATCATGGGGCGACGATCTTGAAATACAAAGGATCTGACGGAAGACTGCGCGTCTCGATGCGCCACCTCGACGAGGCGCTGTCCACCGAGGATGTGCCTGCCCACACCTTCGACCGGGTCGAGAAGCTGCAGCCGGGTCAGGTCACCGAAGTGGAGATCGACCTGCTTCCCATCGGTTTGGCCTTCCACCCCGGAGAGCGGCTGCGCTTCGTCATCAGCTCACGGAACCTGCTGGGTACGATGATGCCGGGAATCCAGGAGTACGTCGGTGCGAACAGCGGTCAGCATGTGATTCACACAGGTGGAGAGAATGCTTCCTACCTCCAGCTGCCTGTGCTCAAGTAGTCGGCGAAGCAAGTCGCCTGCTTAGGCCTCGGGCAGAATCTCCCTGACGATCTCGATCACCCGAGCCAGGGCCTCCGAAGGGTTGTTGCGGCGCCAACCCAACGCGAGGGTGAAGGCATCCCCACCCTCGGCGAGGCGAACATAGGTGACGCCGTCGATGCGGATGTGGTCTGAGGATTCGACGACAATCGCGATTCCGACCTGCGCACCGACGAGTGCGAGCAGGCTATAAGGATCGGGGGCCTCCTGTGTGATGTGAGGGAGGAATCCGGCCTCATCAGCCAGTCGCATCATCACCTCACGGACTTGGGAGCCATGCGACGGGGCATAGGAGATGAACGGCTGGTCAGTCAGCTCGCTTATCGAGACCAAGTCACGATCGGCAAGCGCATGACCGGTGGGAATGGCAACCATCACCCGCTCCTGCCGGATGACGTGGACATCGACCCCGGCAGGCGAGGGTGGGCTGATCACAGCCAGATCCATCGTCCCGTCACGGACCGCCAGCGCGGCCTCTCCGGAATACGTCTGCGGATGCAGGTCGAGGTTGATCCCCGGCTGTCGGCGGGCCACTTCCCTCGACAGCCGCGACAGGATCGAATAGCCGCTGGTGCCGCCGAATCCGATCTTCACCCGGCCCACCACACCTTCCTGCGCGGCCCGGGCGATGCGACGAGCCCCGTCGACTTGGGCTTGGATCGCCTGAGCTGGTTCGAGGAGTGCCTCACCGGAGGACGTGAGTCTGACCCTGCGTGTGGTGCGTTCGAACAGCTGCACCCCCATGTCCTTCTCCAGCGAACGGATCATCTGGCTCAGCGCAGGTTGGGCGATGTGCAGAGTCTCGGCGGCCCGACCGAAATGCAGCTCCTGCGCCACAGCAGTGAATGCCGCGAAGTGCCGCAGCTCCATCCCATGAACCTTCCTTTGAGGGGCGGCGAGGCTTCCCGCGTCGACCAGCGATGCCATATTAATAACAACATCCAATTAATACCCTAGAGATTACGTCTTGGACTCTGAGTAATACAAGTGGAACAGTGATCATTGGCACAGATTGAGCCACCACCTCCAGCAACGAGAGAGCAGACATGAGCAACCTTGGATCAGCGCCGATCCGCGACACGGACGCGACACCAGCTTCGACAGTCGATCCCAAGCAGGGGCGCCGCGCTGGCACCGCAGCCTTCGTCGGCACCACCATCGAATGGTTCGACTTCTACATCTACGGCACCGCCTCGGCGCTGGTGCTGGGCAAGCTCTTCTTCCCGGAAGTCAGCCCAGCGATGGGCACACTCGCCGCCTTCGCCACGTTCGCCGTCGGCTTCATCGCCCGGCCACTCGGTGGCGTCATCTTCGGTCACTTCGGCGACAAATTCGGTCGGAAGAACACCGTCATCACGACACTCCTGCTGATGGGGATGGCCACGGTCGGCGTCGGCCTCCTGCCCACCTACGAGCAGATCGGCTTCATGGCTCCGATCCTCTTGGTCCTCCTCCGCATCATCCAGGGAGTCGCTATGGGAGGCGAATGGGGCGGTGCGGTCCTCATCGCGACCGAGTTCGCGCCGCCTGGCAAGAAGATCCTCTACGGCGCCTTTGCGCAGCAGGGTTCGCCGGTGGGCAATCTGTTGGCTACCGTCTCCTTCCTCGGACTGACCTATATGAGCGCGGAGAACTTCGGTGCCTGGGGTTGGCGAATTCCCTTCCTCGCCTCGGCGATTCTCATTGCCGTCGGTCTCTACATTCGCCTCAAGATCACCGAATCTCCCGAGATGATTGCAGCGACGGAGAAAGCACCGCAGAAGCGCACCCCGATCGTCGAACTGCTGCGTGACCACTGGAAGGTCGTCGGCTTGGCCATCGGCGCCGTCGTCACCGGCGTGGCCATCACCTACGTCAAAACCACCTTCGCGCTGTCCTGGGCGACGACCGACCTGGATTTCGGGCGCACCGAATTCCTTCAGATCGTGACTGTGGCCCTCATCGCCCAGGTGATCATCCAGCCCTTCGGAGCCATCCTTGCGTCGAAGATCGACACCAAAAAAGCCATCCTCGTCATGCTGCTGCCAGAACTGGTGCTGCTGCCGGCGATGTTCCTCCTTATCCAGACCGGCAACTACGGACTGGCGATGCTCGGCATGGTCTTGGCCACCGCGCCCCACGCAATGTACTACGCGGCACTAGCCGGCGTCCTCGCTCAGTTGTTCCCCACCACCATCCGCTACACCGGGATCTCCGTGGCCTATCAGGTTTCGACGGCTCTGTTCGCGGGCACCGCGCCTTTCCTCAGCCAGTTTCTGCTCAGCACAACTGGATCGATCTGGGTCGTCGTCTGCCTCGGCCTCGGATACGTCCTCATCTCCATTGTGTGTATGTCATTGCTGCTGCGCGGAAAGTCCTGGATCAACCGCGAAGGAGAAGTTGGGCACATCGCGAAGGAAGGAACCACCTCGGCGAATCCGGCAGATTCCGCCATCACGGCACCCGCAACCAGCCTCTGATCGGCACCGATCCGACCGATCAGCACAGCAACCACCGATGACCAGAGAAGGAACCATGAACTACGTCGATCTCGACCCAGCCCTGCAGCCCCTCATCGAGTCCTATCTCGAGTCAGCAGATCGGGAGCGCCTAGCCCCCGTGCTCACCGCTCTGGGTGCCGATGCTGCCGACAGGCTCGCACCGTTGGCTGACGTTGCCGACAAGAACCCGCCGACTCTGGCTCAGTTCAACCGCGAGGGCGATCGCGTCGACAGTATCGAATACCACCCCAGCTACCAGGAACTGCAGAAGGCCGCCTACGAGGAGTACGGTCTCTCCGCGCTCTCCCATCGCGGTCTCCATGGTTGGGACGACGTGCCGCCTCACCTGGTGAAGTACATCCTCTCCTACGTCTTCGTCCAGGCCGAGTTCGGTCTGGCCTGCCCGGTGTCGATGACCGATGCCGCAGCCAGGACCCTGCGGAAATTCGGCGAAGGCGAGCAGAACGCCGAGGCGATCGATCGTCTGATCTCGACCGATCCCGATCGTCGGTTCACCGGTGCGATGTTCATGACCGAGATCCATGCTGGCACCGACATCGCCCAGACTTCGACGGTCGCCGAACGCGACGGCGAAAACTGGGCGCTGTCCGGCCGCAAATGGTTCGCCTCGAACCCGGACGCCGACGTCATCCTCACCCTCGCCAGATTTCCCGGCGGCGATGACACCACACGTGGAGTCGGACTGTTCATGCTGCCCAAGCACCGTCCGGACGGGACGAAGAACTCCTATGTCATCGACAGGCTCAAGGACAAGCTCGGAACCAGGTCCATGCCCAGCGGTGAGGTCACCCTCAACGGTGCCTATGCCGTGCAGGTCGGGGCGCTCGAACGCGGGTTCCGGCAGATGGCGGAGATGGTCAACACCTCCCGACTGTCCAACGCGATGCGTGCCACCGCGCTCATGCGCCGGTCGATCAACGAAGCGCTCACCCACGCCCGCACACGTGTGGTCTTCGGCAAGACCCTCATTGAAGCACCCCTGATGCGCATGACCCTGCTGCCGCTGCAGGCCGAAGCCGAAGCCGCACTCGGACTCGTCTTCTACTGCGGTGACATGCTCCAACGGGCCGATGCCGGCGACGATTCCGCGGCCGCACAGATCCGCGTGCTCACCCCGCTGGCCAAACATTACATCTGCAAACGGGCTCGCTTCGTCACCGGAGAGGCGATGGAGGTCCGCGGAGGTCGCGGCTACATCGAGGAATTCCCCGATGCTCGCCTCGTCCGCGACTCCCACCTGGGCTCCATCTGGGAAGGCTCGAGCAATGTCATCGCCCTCGACGTCCTGCGCTGTATGCGCAAACAAGACACCCACCGCCTCCTGGCGAAGACGATGGAAGAGAAGCTGACCCCCATCACCCTCGCCGAGGCGGGCCCTGAGCTCCGTGAGCTTCTGAACAGATGGAGCACGATCGTCGATCGCGGTGACGCGGTTCTGAATGCCGAGGCTGATGCCGGCGAAGCTCTCATCGGCGGCTATGCCGACGATCTGGCGCAGCTGATCATGGCTACCCTGCTGCTCGAACAAGCTGATGCCGAAGTCACCCGCGATGCCAACTTCCGCAAGCTGCTCGTCGCCAAGGCCTTCATCGGCGGCAACATCACAGGCGACGAGCACACCGTGGTCGAGACCCTGTCTCACTTCGAGGACATCGTCGATGGCGAGACCGTGCCCCGCGACGCTGTGCCAGCCGATGTCGTCCCAACACCCGCACCCGTGGCCTGAAGCCACGCACAACACCGGAGCAAGTCGTGAGAACCACAGAAACAGAATCCACTCCCGATGTGAGCACTGCGGCAGGCGGGAGTTTCGAAGGACCACTCGCCGGCGTGCGCGTCATCGACCTCTCGAAGATCCTCGCCGGACCCTATGCCACGATGTCACTGGCCGACCTCGGTGCCGAGGTGATCAAGATCGAGCACCCTGATGGGGGAGACCCGACACGTGCCTGGGGCCCGCCGATGGTCGGCGCCGATGCCACCTACTTCCACGCCGCCAACCACAGCAAGAAGTCCGTGACGATCGACCTCAAATCCGATCGGGGACGGGCGCAGGTCCACGAACTGTTGGCCGAGGCCGATGTCCTCGTCGAGAATTTCAGGCCTGGCAGCTCCCTGCAGACGATCTTTGACTACAAGGAACTCTCGGCGCTGTTTCCGCACCTCGTCATCCTCCACATCTCCGCCTATGGGGACCACGGCCCGATGCGCGATGAACCCGGTTACGACATGGTCGCCCAGGCTCGCGGCGGCCTCATGTCCTTAACCGGTGAGGCAGGCGGCCCGCCGATGAAGTCAGGCTTCGCCATGGGCGACCTGGGTGCGGGACTGTTCGGAATCATCGGCATCGTCTCTGCGCTCTTCGAACGAAGCCGGACCGGCCGCGGCCAGTACCTGACGACCTCCCTCTACGAAGGGCAACTGGCGTTGCACGTGAACTGGGCGACGAACTACTTCGCCGACGGCAAACGCCCACAGGCTCTGGGTTCCGGTCACCCCAACCTCGTGCCCTACCAGGCTTATCCTGCCGCCGATGACTACTTCGTCATCGCCATCGGCAACGATTCACTCTGGCAGGGTCTGTGCACGGTCATCGATCGCCCCGACCTCGGCGACGATGAACGTCTGATGGCCAACCGGGGACGTGTGGAGAACAGGGAGTTCCTCAACGAGGAGCTCTCCCGCACTCTGCGCACTAACTCTGTCGACCACTGGTGTGAGAAGTTCTCGGCCGCAGGTATCCCGGCAGCACCGATCAAACACCTCGACGAGGTCTATGCCGATCCGCAGACCGAGGCCCTGGGAATGGTTCAGACCGTCGAGCACCCCACCGCCGGACCGATGCGACAGGTGGCCTTCCCCGTCAACTTCAACGGAGTTCGCCCTCCGGTCCGCTCCGCACCACCCGTACTGGGCGCGGATACGGAGGACATCCTCGGCGCGGGATCGCATCCGACCGCCAAGGCACCGACAGCACCGACCGCTGCCCCCACCCGCGGCGACGGCCACTTCGACAACGACGACCGCCATCTCGACAACGACTGGAGACTGACATGACCACGACCACCACCGACCGCGATCAGGCGAACCGGGATAACTCCGACCTGCTCAATCTGGCCGGTCTCTTCAGCGAGGCCGAACTCGAGCTCCAGGCCGCGGTCCGGAACTTCGTCGACGAGCGGATCCGCCCGAACATCGCCGAATGGTACGAGAACGCGCATTTCCCTGTTGAGATCGTGCGCGAAATGGGCGATCTGGGGCTCCTCGGCATGCACCTTCACGGCTACGGATGCCCCGGCCGATCCGCAGTCGAATACGGCATCGCCGCACTCGAACTCGAAGCCGGGGACTCCGGACTGCGCACCTTCGTCTCGGTTCAGGGATCACTGGCGATGTCTGCGATCCACAAGTTCGGTTCTGAGGAGCAGAAGAACCGGTACCTGCCGGGCATGGCCAAGGGCGAGATCATCGGGTGCTTCGGCCTGACCGAACCCACCGCGGGGTCCGACCCAGCGTCCATGGCCACGACTGCCACGCGCGGCGACGACGGCACCTGGACGCTCAACGGTGCCAAACGGTGGATCGGGTTGGCCTCGATCGCCGACGTCGCCGTCATCTGGGCTGCGAGCGACGACGGGATCCGCGGCTTCCTCGTCCCCACCGACACTGCAGGCTTCACGGCGACTCCGATTGAGCAGAAGCTGTCGATGCGCGCCTCGATCCAGTGCGACATCACGCTCGACGAGGTTGTCCTCCCAGCCGATGCCATCCTGCCCGAGGTCAGAGGGCTGAAGGGCCCGTTCTCCTGCCTCAATGAGGCCCGTTACGGAATCATGTGGGGCGCGATGGGCGCGGCCCGTGACTCCTACGAGGTGGCGCTGAAGTATGCGCAGGAGCGTCTCCAGTTCGATAAGCCGCTGGCCGGTTATCAGATCTCGCAGGAGAAGCTCGTCAACATGGTCCTCGAGATCCAGAAGGGGATTCTGGTCGCCGTGCAGACGGGGCGGCTCAAGGACGCAGGAAATCTCGACCCGGTCCAGATCTCGGTCGGCAAACTCAACAACTGCCGCGAGGCCATCGCCATCTGCAGGGAGGCGCGCACGATGCTCGGCGGCAACGGCATCACGCTCGAATACTCACCGCTGCGTCACGCGAACAATCTCGAATCCGTGCGCACCTACGAAGGCACCGACGAGGTTCACACGCTCATCCTCGGCCGCCACATCACCGGTGAGCAGGCGTTCAGGTAGAACCCGGATTGGAACGGCCGACCCTAGGAGCGGTGCCGCGAGACTCCTGCCACCCATACCTCGGCGGGGGTGCGCAGAGCTCCGACGTCGGTGATTGGATCGCGGTCGACGAGCACGAGGTCGGCCCGGGCACCTTCGACGATCCGGCCCCGATCACGCAGGTTCAGCGCCTCGGCGGCAGACGAAGTGGCCGCACGAATCGCCTCCCCAGTCGTCATCCCGGCGGTGATGAGGTAGTCGAGCTCGTCGTGCAGTGAGGGCCCATGGTGGACCGGGGCGAACGGAGTTTCGTTCGCATCGGTGCCGGCGATGACCGTGATTCCCGCAGCGAGCATGGCGCGAACATTATCGAATACGACCGCAAAGGCGGCATCCGCATGGTCGCCGAGGCGGGCGTCGGCCATTGCTCGCATCATCACGAGTGTGGGGGAGACGACGGTGCCGCATTCGCGCATCCGATCCAGGGTTCGCGGTTCCAGCGCTCGGTCGAGCGGGGCATGGGTGAGGACGTCGACGTCGGCGTCGAGACCGCGGTCGAAGGCCGCCGCTGTGACGACGTGTGCCACGGTCAGCAGCCCACGCGCATGTGCTCCATCGACGATCGCCCTCAGCGTCTCGATGCTTAGGGCCGGGACCTCTGTGGCGGCAGGGTCCTCGATGATGATCTTGATGAGATCGGCGCCGTTGTCGACTCGCCAGTCGAGGAATCGCTTCGCGTCGTCGGGGCTGGTGACGCCGGATTCGGCAGGGAATCCCATCATCTCGATCTGGGTGCTGCCAGGCGCCGAGGCGGCCGAACCTGCACTGATAATCGCCGGCAGTGCGTCGTCGGCTTGAAGCTCATGCACGAGCGAATCCGGGTGGGTGCCGAGGTCGACGACGGTGGTCAGTCCGGACCTGACGGCGTCGATCAGCCTTGAGCGTTCGCCGAGGTGGACGTGGGTGTCGATGAGACCGGGCACCAGGAATCGGGCGGCGGCAGGGTCCGGGTTTGTCGCCGGACGGATGGAGGTGATCGTCGAGGAGAACTCGACATCGACGAGTTCGGCGCCGGTCGAGGCAGAAGAGTCGAAGTCAGATGCGGTAGAACCGTTGCCCTTCGGCGCGGGGGAACCGTTGCCTACTGGATCGACGAGTCGGATATTGTGCAGCACAGTCATATCGTCACTGTACGACCCATTACCGTACAGTTCCTCATGGCGCCGGAGGATGCTCAGACTTTTGCTGACTCGCCCACCACTCGTCTCATCTGCTGTCCTGCCCGACGGAAGAGCGACCGCATCCACTGATGCTCCGGATCGTTCTTATGGGCGGGATGCCACCAAAGTGCATTCACCACAGGCACAGCCTCGAAGGGCGGACGGAGAGCTCGCAGCCCCTCGAAGTAGCGGGATTCGCTGGCCAGTCCGGCCTGGACGATCCCGAGCCGATTGGTGCCGCGGATGAAGAAGGGGAGTGCGAGGAAGCTCTCAACGACAGAGTCGACGACAGGTTCTACCCCCATCCCTTCGAGCTGTTTGTTCACCGAGGTGAAAGCCGTGCGCGACTGGTACGTGAAGACCCAGGGATTGTCCTCCAGATCCGCGAGAGTCAGTTCATCACCGATGCTCGGGTGGTCCTCGCTGACGAGAACCACCCAATGGTCGGTCCACAGGTCGAGGTGGTTGAGGTCCTCGAGGTGCCCGTGGGGGATCATGATCCCGTCAGAGGCCCGCAGGCGATTGGGGTCCTCGACGATCCCTGGGGTGTGCAGTTCGAATCGGAATTTCACTCTGGGGGCGGCCTCCTTCGCCAAACGCGATACGGACTGCCCGATCGTGGCGAATCCGTAGTCCGATCCGAAGATCCGGAACTGTCGCGTCGACGTCTCCGGTGACCACTCGGCTTGGCTCTCGAACACCCGGCGAACCGCGTCGATGGCAGAGGGGACTTGTGCGGCCAGCCTCACCGCCATCGGAGTCAGCTCACTTGCATTGCCGCGCCGGACCAGCAATGGGTCACCGAAGTGTTTGCGCAGGCGAGCCAGCGAAGCACTCAGCGCGGGTTGGCTGAGGCCCAAGCTGTCCGCCGCTCGGGTGACGTTGCGCTCTGTGAGCAGCGCATCGAGGGCGACTAGCAGGTTGAGATCAAGCCGCGACATCAGCGGAGATGTGGTCATGAGGGCAGTCAATCACATCATTACGGTTTATGGTAGACATCACCAATATTCGTTGGATTTATGCGATGGGGGTCACTAGCGTGAAGTGCAGATCAACTCAACGATGAAGGAATCCACCATGATCAAACTTCTTTCCCACCTGTCCTCCGTCTCCATCGCAGCCCCCGATGTCGAGGCCTCGGTCAAGTTCTACGAAACACAGGTCGGAATGACTGTCGTCGATCGGATCGACGGTCGTGTGTATCTGCGCTGCTGGGGCGACTACTACCGCTACAGCCTGGTGATCGTGCCCGGCGCCGAACCCGCACTGGAGTCGATGACCTGGCGCACCTCCTCCGCCGAAGCCCTGAGCGAAGCCGCCGACCGCATCGCCGCGGCCGGAGTCGACGTCGAATGGTTCGACGGCCACACGACCGGTCGCTCACTGCGTTTCACCGGACCGTGGGGACACACGATGACCCTCCACTGGGACGTCGAGCACTACCGTGAGACGACCGGGGACGGGGCCTCCGTCTACCCGGACCGGCCCACACGCCGCAGCCGCTTCGCGGGTGCGCCGCGCCAGCTCGACCACGTCACCGTCGCAACTGCCGATGTCGACGCGTTCGCCAAGTGGTACAACGACGTCCTGGGCTTTCGGCTCATGGCGCGCACCGAGCTCGACGAGGCCCCGGTCTCCGTGTTCTCGGTGCTCACGACGAACGAGAAGTCCCACGACCTCGGCGTCGTCATGGACGGATCGTCGCGCCTCGGTCGCGTCAACCACTTCGCATTCTGGGTCGACACTCGTGAGGAACTGCTCATCGCCGCCGATACTCTCATTGAGAACGGCGTCGGAATCGAGTATGGACCGTCCATCCACGGCATCGGCGAGCAGAACTTCCTCTACTACCGGGATCCGTCCACGATGCGCATCGAACTCAACACCGGCGGGTACCGCAACTATGTCCCGGACTGGGAAGCGCAGACCTGGCACCCTTCGCAGGGGTCGAACAACTTCTACAAGAACTCTCAGATGCCCATGTCGATGACCGAATCCTTCCCGCCGGCCGACGGCCCTTCGGCAACCGAGGAAGGCGTCCCCGACGAGATCAAGTCGGCGCTGCTCAACCCCTATGCGCAGCAGGGTCGCGGCTGAAGGATTTCGCAGAACTGATTTCGGGATCCACACGCAACGCAATCCACACGCATAGGAGAGGCACCACCATGACACTTGACTCACCATTCGCCCTCGCACGTTTTCGCGACAACGGCACCACCAGCACCGGCCCCGGTGCCACCGCAACCACCGTCGTCGGCTCGGTCGCAGGACAGGAGCCGGCCGCCCTCGGACTCGTCGCCGGCGATCTCATCCGAGCACTGAGCACAGCCGACCTGGGAACTGCGAACCTCAATGAGTTCCTCGCCGACCCGGACTGGGACCGCCTGGCGGCATTGGCGGCGGAGGCTTCTGCCGATGCAGGTCAGCTCTGGCGTCCTCTGGACTCCGTGACTCTCACCGCGCCGGTCGAACCACGCCAGGTGCTTCAGGCCGGCGCCAACTATCGCGATCATGTCATCGAGCTCGTTGCCTCGGGGCTTTCGACCAACACCGACCTCTCACTCGACGCCGCCAGAGATCAGGCGGCGACGATGATGGATGCTCGTGCTGCCAACGGTGAGCCCTACATCTTCATCGGACTGCCTTCCTGCGTCGTCGGAGATGATGAGGCACTGCAGCTTCCCACGTCGAGTGACACCCATGACTGGGAGCTGGAGCTGGCGGCCGTGATCGGCAAACCGGCCTTCCGGGTCAGTCGCGAGGAAGCGCTCGAGCATGTGGCCGGCTTTACGATCTGCAACGACATCTCCACCCGAGAATTCACCTTCAGGAAGGACATGAAGGAGATCGGCTCGGACTGGCTGAAGTCGAAGAACTCACCGGGTTTCCTGCCCACGGGCCCATTCCTGGTCCCGGACCGATTCGTCGATCCGGCAGACCTGGATGTGAGGCTCGAACTCAACGGCGAGGTCAAACAGGACGCGAACACCTCAGATCTCATGTTCGACCTCGCCGCGCTGCTGTCGACCGCCAGCCAGACCGCACGGCTGCTGCCCGGTGACCTGCTGCTGACCGGCAGTCCGGCCGGCAACGGCCAGCACTGGAAGCGGTTCCTGCGTGACGGTGACGTGCTGACCGGCTACATCTCAGGACTGGGCACACAGACCATCCGCTGCGTCGACGAGCCCAGCACAGCCGATGGCGTACGGGAAGGAGTCCGATCATGAACGCATCGACTACCTCGGCGGGAAATCAAGGGAGCCTGGAGGATCCCGGCTCGATCGACAGGCGCGACCCGGAAGCGGAGGTCGGCAAACGGGCCCAGGCCTATCGCAACTGGGGGCGTTGGGGTGATGACGATGTGTTGGGCACACTCAACTTCATCGATCAGGCCAAGCGCATCGAAGCCGCGGCCCTCGTGCGCACCGGGCAGACCGTGTCACTGTCGCTTCCCTTCGAGATGGACGGCCCCCAGAAAGGGTGGAGGCGCCGCACGAACCCCGTGCACACGATGCTCGACACCGGTACGGATGCCGAAGCGGCCAACCAGGGGTTCCCCCACGGAATGGGCGGAGCCGACGATGTCATCGCAATGCCGCTGCAGTGCTCAACCCAGTGGGACGGACTGGGACACATCTTCGACCACGGACATGCCTGGAACGGTCGCCGATCCGGGAGCGTGGTCACTAGCGAAGGCGACCTGGTCACCGGCATCGAGCACACCGCCGACGTTCTCGTCTCCCGCGGAGTCCTCCTCGACGTGGGACGCCATCTTGAGCCCGAGAGTACAGAGCTGCCGGACTCCTTCGCCATCACGGGCGAGCATCTGGCCGCCACCGCGGCCGCCCAGGGCGTCGACATCCGCCGAGGCGACATCGTCCTCGTGCGCACCGGTCAGCTGACCCGAGCACTGCGCGACGGGTGGGGCGAGTACGCGGGCGGTCCCGCACCAGGGCTGTCACTGACGTGCGCCGGGTGGATCCACGACTCAGACATCGCTGCGATCGCCACAGACACCTGGGGCTTCGAGGTCCGTCCCAACGAATTCGACGTGCCGGCATTCCAGCCGCTGCATCAGGTGGCCATTCCTAATATGGGTCTGACGATCGGGGAGATGTGGAAACTCGACGAGCTGGCTCAGACCTGCCTCGGCGAGGGCCGGTGGGACTTCCTGCTGAGCGCACCGTCCCTGCCCATCACCGGTGCCGTGGGCACTCCGGTCAACCCGATCGCCGTGTTCTGATGCGCCCGCACAACGTGACCAAGGAGGTTCGATCATGACCAGAGCAGTGAACACCGCCGCCATCGTCGGAGCGGGGGCGGCAGGGCTCGCAGCAGCCATCCGACTCGCGCGCAGGGGAGTCGACGTCGACCTGTACGAAGACAAGGCGGAGCTTGCCGCCACCGGCTCCGGCATCACCCTGCAGGGCAACGCCCTGCGAGTCTTCGACGATCTGGGAATCTGGGAGAAGATCCGTGCCAAGGGGTTCATCTTCGACGGCCTGACTCTCCGCGCGCCCGGCCCCGGAGCACCCGTCGTCGCCGAACTGCCGGAGGTCAAGACCGGTGGGCCGGACTACCCGGCGGGGATGGGAATGCACCGGCCGGATCTGGCATCGATCATGTTCGATGCCGCCGTCGGGGCCGGGGCCAGAATCCACTTCGGCAATACGGTGACAGGACTGTCCCAGGACGACAGCGGGGTCGACCTCGAAACGAACGGTGAGCACGCAGGCCGCTACGACGTGGTCATCGGAGCCGATGGCCTCAACTCTTCGGTGCGATCGCTGCTGGGAATCGAGACCGCACCGGTGCCCAACGGCATGGGAATCTGGCGTGCTTTCGTCCCCCGTCCCGCCGAGGTGGTGCATACCGAGCTCTACTACGGCGGACCCGTGTTCATCGCCGGGTACACGCCGACGAGTCAGGATTCGCTCTACGCCATCCTCGTCGAATGCGCCCAGGACCGCACCGGAGTCACGAGCGAGCTGGGCAGGGCGATCATGATCGAGGAGTCCGCTGCCTACGAGGGTCCCTGGAATGACATCCGGGAATCCTTGGCCGTGGGGAACGCTCATGTGAACTACACGCAATTCACCTCTCACCTCGTCGAGGGCGAGTGGAACCGCGGTCGAGTGGTCATCATCGGCGATGCGGCCCATTCCTGCCCGCCGACCATCGCGCAGGGCGCAGCACAGTCGCTCGAAGACGCATCGGTCCTCACCGAACTGCTCCTCGAACACGACAGCCTCGGCTCTTCCCTCTGGGACGAATTCCACGCCCGCCGAGTTCCGCGAGCGTCGGCAGTCGTCGAAGCCTCACGTCAGCTGGCGCAGTGGCAGCTGGACGGGAACCGGGACGCGGACCCGGGAGCTCTCATCATGGGAGTGGCACAGACGATGGCGGAACCCGCATGAGCGCCGGCGCCGAGGCGAAAGACGCCAGCACAGCCCCCGCCCCCGTCACCGATGTCCATGCGCACGCGATCATCGCCGGGCTGGAGGACTCCGTGCAGCAGCGGGCACCAGAGCAGTTCGCGCTCGCCGCACAACTGGATCTGACACGCAACGGCTCCGAATCGGCAGCAGTTTCCGGCGCCATGGTCGGTTCTCGGATACCGAAACTGACCAGCCTCGGCACGCGCATCGCGGACATGGACGCGCAGGGAGTCGACTTGCAATGGGTGAGCCCCTCACCCAACCACTACTATCCCTGGGCCGATGAAGACCTGGCGGTGTGGATCGCCCGGGAGGCGAACCTGAGAATCTCCGACCTTGTCGCCGAGGCACCTGACCGGCTGCTCGGTCTGGGCCTCGTACCCCTGCAGCATCCGGAGCGCATCGTCGAGTGCGTTGATGACGCGGTACTGGGACGCGGTCTCATCGGCATCGAGATCCCCTCATTCGCCGGAGACGTCGAACTCTCCGACGGCCGGCTCGAACCGTTCTGGGCGAGGATGGAAGCACTGGGCGCCGTCGTCTTCGTGCATCCCTTCGGCTGCAGCCTCGATGAACGCCTCGACCGGTTCTACCTCAGCAACACCGTGGGTCAGCCGGTGGAGACCGCGACCGCACTGTCGCACCTCATCTTCGCAGGCGTTCTCGACAGGCACCCGAGATTGAAGGTCGTCGCCGCGCACGGTGGCGGCTACCTGCCGACGACCATCGGGCGCTCCGACCACGCATGGA
Source organism: Brevibacterium sp. UCMA 11754 (assembly GCF_021532275.1). Classification (GTDB taxonomy): domain Bacteria; phylum Actinomycetota; class Actinomycetes; order Actinomycetales; family Brevibacteriaceae; genus Brevibacterium. The sequence goes on along the minus strand of NZ_JACBOT010000001.1, from coordinate 66,381 downwards.
ACGTTCGGGAGGATGCCCACGGCTGCGCCGAAGAGCCCTCGTCCTATCTGAACAGAATCTGGTACGACACCGTCGTCCACGACGCCAGACAGCTGCGCCATCTCATCGAGGTCGTCGGAGCCGACCGTGTGCTCCTCGGCAGCGACTATCCCTTCGACATGGGCCTGGATGATCCCGCACGCGAAGTGGCGGGAATGCTGAGCACCGAGGGATTCGACACCGAGGTCTCAGATGCGCTGCTGCGCAGCAATGCCGCAGCGATGCTGAGGCCGACAACCGTTTCCGGACAGGAGAGGACGAGACAATGAGGATTGCACGCTGGGAAACGTCGACCGGGCAGACCGGCGAAGGCTTCGTCATCGATGATCGGGTGGTGCCGTTCCCGCAGGGAGCCACCGTCGCCGAGGTGGTGGCCGGGGGACTCGATTACGCCCGTGAGCTGCTGGCCCAGTCGACGACCACGACAGGAACGCCTCTGTCCGAGGTGGTTCTGCAGGTGCCATTGGCACCAGCGAGCATTCGTGACTTCGTCGCCTTCGAAGAGCACGTGGAGGGCATCAGCGGATCAGTCGATGGAAAGAGTGAGGTCGTGCCCGAGTGGTACGAGGCACCCACCTTCTACTTCACGAACCCGCACACCGTCTCACCCACGGCAGCGACTGTGCCGATTCCCCAGACCCAGGCCATGGATTTCGAGGCGGAACTCGCAACCATCATCGGGGGAGTGGCGGGATCCTTGGGTGAGAACCTCACCGTCGACCAGGCGGGCGCTCACATCTTCGGATACACGGTCATGAATGACTGGTCCGCGCGTGACCTGCAGTCACGGGAGATGAAGGTGCGTCTGGGGCCATGCAAGGGCAAGGACTTCGGTATGACGTTGGGCCCCTGGATCGTCACTGCCGATGAACTCGAGACGTTCGTCGACGAGGATGGATTCCTCGAGCTGCGCGGCGAGGTCCACATCAACGGCGAGCTCGTCGGCGAGGACCTCGTGTCGAACATGGGATGGCCCTTTCCCGAACTCGTCGCCTACGCCTCCCGCAACTCCTGCATCGTGCCCGGCGACGTGCTCGGCTCCGGCACGATCGGCAATGGCGGCTGCCTCGGAGAGCTGTGGGGCATCGGCAGCGCTCGGGCTGCGCTGGAACCCGGTGATGTGGTCGCAATCAGCTTCGAAGGAATCGGCGAGATCACGAACACTGTGGGCGAACGAGTAGCCGCTCCGGAAATACCCCGAGCACGGGTGCGTTCGCGATCACGCCGGAGGAGCAGCTGACCAACCTCCACTGTCGTCACCGCAGGGGAGGATCTCTCTAGAGCGGAAACCCGATCCCCGTCAGCTCTTCCGACACAGTCCACAGACGTCGGGCGACCTCGGCGTCACTTGCCTCAGCAGAGCGGCCGACGAGTTTCGGTTCGCCGCGAGTCTGCTGGAAGCCTCCCGGACCCACATAGCTGTTGCCCGGAATGTCCGCGGTGGCCGCGCACAGCGTCGGCAAAGCTCCGTGCTGTTCACTTTGGGAAATCAGGCCAATGGCGGCAGCGCTGATGGCATCACGGACACGATGTCCACTCCGGCCGAACAGATTCGTCGCCGCCAGTCCAGGATGGGCCGCGATCGCAATGACCGGCGAGGAACATTCGGTCAGTCGGCGCTGCAACTCGGACGTGAAGAGCAGGTTCGCCAGTTTGGACTGCCCGTAGGCAACCATGGGCTTATAAGGTCTGCGCTCCCAATTGAGATCATCGAAATCGATCGCCCCGGACTTATGGGCCAGGGAGGAGAGCGTGACCACGCGATCGCGGATCTGCGGAAGGAGCAGATTCGTCAGTGCGAAATGCCCGAGGTGGTTGGTCCCGAACTGCGACTCGAAGCCCTCGGCCGTGCGTCTGAGCGGCGGAATCATGATCCCGGCGTTGTTGATGAGGATGTCGATGGGGTCAGTGAACGTCTCCGCGAACGATCGCACCGAGCCGAGGTCGGCGAGGTCGAGTTCTCGGACCTCGACATCTCCGCCCATGGCCTCCGCGGCAGCCCGCCCCTTCTCGAGGCTGCGCACCGCAAGCACGACTCGGGCGTCCACTCCGGCGAGGACGAGAGCGGCGGCCTTGCCGAGTCCGCTGTTGGCTCCGGTGATGACAACGGTGCGTCCTGTCATCGAGGGGATGGTGTACTCAAGGGTTGTCGGCATACACGCCATCGTAGACTCTGCGCGCCAGCACCGGATAGCAGACGGAGGGTCGGCCGGCGGCGGACAATGTTAGGGTTGCCTTCGTGCCGAAGACTCCCTCATCAGGTTCGATCCTCCTCCGCAGAGCCGCCCGGCGCCGCCTCAAGCTGCTTGTGCCGGGAGCCATCACATTGTCGATGTGGCAGGTCTGCGAAGCCCTCGTGCCCGTCGCCATCGGAATCATCGTCGACCGTGCGATCATTCCCCTGTCCCTTCCGATGCTCATCGTCTCGATCATCGGCCTCGGTCTGCTCTTCACCGTGCTCAGCCTCGGCTACCGTTTCGGTGCGCGGTTCTGCAATGCCGCGCGCGAACACGAAGCCCACGCCCTGCGCGTTGAAATCACCCACGCCGCGCTCACCTCGGCGAACCTGCCGCCCGATCGCGCCTCCGGTGAGGTCCTCTCGATCGCCTCTGCAGACGCCGACACCGCAGCGCAGTCGTTCGCCCAGGCCGGGCGCGGCATCGCCTCGGTGCTGGGCATGGTCGCCGCCGCAGTATTCCTCCTCATCGCTGACCCAGTGACCGGGCTCGTCGTCCTCATCGCCGTGCCCATCGGGCTGCTCATCGTCGCCCTTCCCAGCCGTTCCGTATCCGCGAAGGCCGCAACCCAGCTCGAAGCAGTGGCCGGTGCCGGTCGTTCCGCATCCGACCTCATGCACGGTCTGCGCGTGATCAAGGCCATGGGCGGTGAGCCCTGGGCCGTCCGCCGCTACGAGAAGACCTCCGACGAGGCCGCGACAGCCGGCATCGCCACCGGTGAGAGAACAGGCCGACTCGCAGGCCTGGGTGCTCTCGTGATGTCGACGGTGCTCGCAATCGTCCTCGTCGTCGCAAGCCTGCGGCTCATCGAAGGGCAGATGAGCGTCGGGGCACTCATCGGCATCCTCGGTATGACCGCATTCCTCACCGAACCGATGCGCGCGCTCGCCGAGATCGTCGGCCTCTTCGCCCAATCACACGGCGCGGCAGGCAGGATCGCCCGGCTCCTGACCGACATCGACTCCGCCGAGGCTGTTCCCTCGGACGCGACACTCACCTCGACCGACGCAGCCGCTGAGACAGAATCCGACGAGACAGAATCCGACAAGAGGGCCCCGCGCCGAGGCGGGAGGCCGACAAGGATCCACATCAGTGACACTGCGGTCGACGTCCGCGATTGGGCAGTCGGTGAGAACCGCAGCGTCGACTTGACCACCGAGTTCGGCTCACTGACGTGCATCGTCACCGAGAGCGCCGAGCCGACGACGGCACTCCTCGCAGCGCTGGCATCCCATGCCCGTGGGACGAGTCCCGACCAGATGATCGTCTCGCCCCACACCGTCGACCTCTTCGAGGGCACGATCCGCTCCAACATCACCATGGTCGTCGGCACGACCGACCACCCCGTCCCCGCCGAGGTGCTCCTCGCATCGGGGGTCGACGAACTTCTCGGACTCGTCGACGGGGGCCTGGACCACCGAATCCAGGAACTCGGCGGCAACCTCTCGGGCGGCCAACGGCAGCGCGTCGCCCTTGCCCGAGCGCTGAATGCCGACCCGAGCATCCTCGTCCTCCACGAACCCACCACCGCCGTCGATGCCGTCACCGAGGCACGCATCTCGAGCGGCGTGAGCGATCTGCGTCGGGCCAGCCGATCGGCTGCCACCGTCATCGTCACCAGCTCTCCGGCATTCCTGGCAGCCGCTGACACGGTTGTCTTCGTTCCTGCGAACGGACAGGTTCTCATCGGCGGCCACGCCGAACTCCTCGCCGCGGAGTCCGCGGCCGCAGAGTCCTACCGTCAGGCGGTGACCCGATGACCGAATCTCCCGCGCCCGCTACTCTGTCGATCGCCTCGAGGCGACGCTCCTTCTCCCACCTGACACCGTTGCTGAGGGCGCGAAGCGGATGGCTCGTTGTGCTCGCCGTCTCGGGTCTGGCCAACGCAGGTGCCGGTCTCGTCGGGCCCTGGGCGATCGGCCGCCTCGTCGACGAACTGCCCACCGGCGCCGGCCCGGATCTCGTCTGGACCTGCGCGATCGCCGTTGCGGCCGCCGGCATCGTCATGGCGGTGGGCACGTGGGTCAGCGCGTGGTCACTGGCCCATATCGCCATGCCCGTCGTCGCCGAGCTGCGCACCCAGGTCGTCGAATCCGCGCTCAGACTGGATTCCCAGCGCATCGAGAAGACCGGCACCGGCGACCTGGTCTCCCGCGTCGCCGACGACTCCCGCAAGATCAGCGAGGCCGCCGCCCAGGTGCTGCCGCTCGTTGTCGAATCGCTGCTCATCGTCATCGTCTCCGCCGTGGGCCTGGGCACGATCGACTGGCGACTGGGCATCGTCGGCCTCGTCGCACTGCCGATGTACTGGCTCACCCTGCGCTGGTATCTGCCCCGCTCGGAACCGATCTACAAGGAGGAGCGGGCGGCGTTCGGCAGGCGCGCCGGTCGGCTGCTGGGCGGACTCACCGGAGCACAGACCCTCCGTGCCTACCGCGCCGAGGACGGCGAGCTGACCCGCATCGACTCGGCCTCCGGCGAGGCCCGTGACCTGTCGATCAATGTCTTCCGCTTCCTGACCCGTGCCTTCGGACGCAACAACCGCGCCGAGGCCGTCGTGCTCTCCCTGCTCCTCGTCGCCGGATTCGCTTTGGTCTTCACCGGTGAGACCACGGCCGGGGCAGTCACGACCGCTGCCTTGGTCTTCCACCGTCTGTTCAACCCCATCGGGGCGCTGGTCGGGCTCTTCGACCAGATCCAATCCGCCGGCGCTTCGCTTACGCGCATGGTCGGCGTCATCGATGAGGCAGGCAGTTCGCCGAGGCGGACGAGCGACGTCATCATCGACTCTCCGGCCCTCGTGCTCGAGGACCTGTGGTTCACCTACGACGAGGATCCGGAATCGAGCAACCACGTCCTCAAGGGTGTGACTCTGCGACTGGAGCCGGGCGAAGTCGTCGCCGTCGTCGGCACCACCGGGGCCGGGAAGTCCACGCTGGCACGGATCGCGGCCGGACTCTCCGCACCCACGCGCGGACTGGCGCGACTCGAATCCGGCACAGCCGCCTCGGCGAAAGAGTGCACCGAACATGAACAGCCGGAGGCTCTGACCGCGCTGCCCGAATCCGTGCTGCGCGGCCACATCACGATGGTCGCCCAGGAGGTCCATACCTTCAACGGCACCCTGCACGACAACGTGGCCCTGCCCGTCCCGGACGCTTCGGACGAATTGGTCACTGCGGCCTTGGACACGGTCGGAGCCGATTGGGTGAGCGAGCTAGCACACGGTTCCGACACCGAGATCGGTGACGGCGGAACCCGTCTGAGCGCGGTGCAGGAGCAGACGATCGCACTCGCCCGTCTGGTGCTGGCGAATCCGGACTTCGCGATCCTCGACGAGGCCACCGCCGAGGCGGGATCCGCCGGAGCCCACACTCTCGAGCAATCGGCCAGGGCCGCACTCGCCGGGCGCGGAGCTCTCGTCGTCGCCCACCGCCTCAGCCAGGCCGAGACCGCTGATCGCGTGCTCGTCATGGAGCACGGACAGATCGTCGAAGAGGGCCCACACGAGGAACTCGTCGCTCAAGGCGGCCGCTACGCCCGGCTGTGGGAGGCGTGGTCGGCCTGAGGCCTCAGGCGTCAGCGAGGATCGCGAGTCAGCTCAGACCCAGCACCGCCGTCGCGATCGAGAAGTAGAGGATGAGGCCAGTGGCATCGCAGAACGTGGAGATGAAGGGGTTGGAGAACACCGCAGGGTCCGCCCCCACCTTCTTCGCGATGATCGGCATCAGACCGCCCACGGTGGCCGCCATGATGCATACGGACAGCAGGGTGAGCCCGATGACCAGGCCGATCGCCCACCCGTAGACGAGGCCGGCGACGAGGAAGCCCAGCAGGCCGAGCACGGCTCCCAACAGTGCGCCGACCCGCAGCTCCCTCCAGATGACGCGGCCGAGGTCGCGTACCCTCACCTCGCCGACGGCCAGCGCCCGGGTCACTGTCGTCGCGGCCTGGTTGCCGGTGTTGCCGCCCGTGCCGGTCAGCAGGGGGATGAACAGGGCCAAGATGACTACCTGATCGAGCCGGTCCTCATACACTTCGAGGACCTGGACGGTCAGGATCGCGGAGACTGCGAGGACGAGCAGCCAGACGATGCGGCTCCGCACCAGGCGAACGATGGTGCTCGACAGGTAAGAACGGTCGAGGGGTTCGGAACCGCTGGACCGAGCGATGTCCTCCGCGTCCTCCTCGTCGACGATGTCGAGGACATCGTCCATCGTGAGGATGCCCACGAGCCGTTCCTCCTCGTCGACAACCGGCATCGCGATGAGCCGGTGCGAGAGGAACTGCCGGGATGCCTCCTCACGGTCGGTGAGCGCATGGGTGCTGATCGAATCGCGGACCATGTCACCGATGATCGTCGAGGCGTCGGCGGCGATGAGATTGCGCAGCGACACGACACCGAGGAGCACACGGCCAGGGCCGACGACCGGCAGCAGGTAGACGGTTTCGGGGCCGTCGATGCGGGAGTGCACGACCTCCATCGCCTCGGCGGCCGTCCAATCCTCGTGGAGGCTGAGCACCTCCGGGGACATGTACCGGCCGATCGCGGACTTCGGATACCCGAGAACCGCCGTCGTCATCTCCCGTTCCTCGGCGTCGAGTCCGCTCATGAGCCGTCGGGTGACATTGGCCGGAAGCTCACCGAAGAGTTCGGCACGGTCGTCGGGGTCCAGGCCCTCGACGATATCGGCGATCTCCGGTTCGCGGAGGTTCTGGATCAGGTCCGCCTGATAGCTCGGTGTCAGATTCTCGAACACCGCAAGTGCCCCGTCCTTGTCCAGCACTCGGAACAGGACCGCCGACTGCAGCGGGGTCGTCGTGTGGACGAGCCGGGTGAGCTCAGGGAGGGAGACCTGGTGCGCGAGATTCGCAACGGTGTCCATGGCCGATCGGTCGATTCGTCCCGACAGTGCGGATTCGAGGCGGTCTGCCGCCGAGTCGTCCACCGTCATGTCTGTCATGACTGCCCCCTTACATCCGCTGTCTCTGTCATCGCTGTCCACCATATGCCACAGCGCGAGGTTACTTCGGCACTGCCCGAACCGTTGGAGTCCTAGCATGGAGGCATGAGCAGGGCACACCAGGAATCGGCACCGGACATCGCCGCACTCGCATCGGCCATCGCCGAGCCCACACGAGTGATGATCTGCACCTGCGTCCTCGACGGCAGAGCCTGGACGCTGACCGAGTTGTCCCGTGCACTCGGGCTGCCGATGTCGTCGACCTCGGAACATGTCAGCATCCTCATCGACCGCGGAGTCCTGGCGGAACGCCGTCAGGGCAGGCACCGCTACGTCCAACTCGCCTCGGCAGACATCGCCGATTGGCTCGAGCACACCGGAGCCCTGGCAGGCCAGCGGGTCGAATCGGCCTCGTCTCTGGCTGCGAAGACTCGTGACCGTCACCTCCTCGAGGCGAGGACCTGTTACAGGCACATCGCAGGAAAACTCGGCGTCCGATTGTTCGCAGCCCTGACCGCACGCGGGTGGATCGACGAGGCGGTGACCGTGACCGATTCCGGTCGGGAGGCAATCGCGAAGGCGTGGGGCATCGACGTGCCGACCACAGCGACATCTGCCCGACCGGTCACACAACGGTGCCTCGATTGGACGGAACGGCGGACCCACCTCGGCGGGTGGCTCGGAGACGAACTGTGCCGAGAATTCATCGACCGCACGTGGATCACGCGCCGACCGAGCAGTCGAGCACTCAAACTCACACCGACCGGTCGGGAGAACCTCGACTGGATCCTTGCCGCAGAGGTGACACAGCTATGAGCAGACAGTCCGCACCGATCCCGGCCTTCCACCGTCTGCACCGCCCGGGGGAGCCGTTCATTCTGCCCTGCGCCTGGGACGTGGCGAGTGCCCGCTTGTTCACCGAGGCTGGTCACCCTGCCGTCGGCACGACCAGTCTCGGTGTGGCAGCCGGGATCGGCGCCGCCGATGAGGACCGCGAGACTCTGACCGCGATGGCCGCTCTCATCACGAACATGCGGCGAGCACTGCCAGAGGGCCTGCTCACCTGCGACTTCGAAGATGGATACAGCGACGATCCGAAGGGCGTCGTCGATATTCTGCGAAGGAGCTTCCCGAGTCTGCCTGCCCCGGCGGGCGAACATCGCGCCTCAGCTGAGGGTGTCCTCGCCGTCGACGGCATCAACATCGAGGATTCCGCTCGCGGTCGACTCCTCCCCGCGGTGGCGCTCGCTGGCAAGGTGAACGCGATCAAGGACGAATTTCCGGATCTCTTCGTCAATGCTCGGATCGACACCTACTGGACAGGGCAGGACAACCTCGGCGATACCCTCGACCGGATGCGGCGCTACGTTGATTCCGGAGCCGATGGGATCTTCGTTCCCGGCGGCCTCGAACTGAACGTCATCAGCGGCATCGTCGATGTCTGCCCGCTGCCGGTCAACGTCCTCGCCAGTCCTCGCTTCTCGCTCGAGCAGTTGGCCGAAGCGGGCGTGGCGAGGATCAGCACGGGTTCGCTGCTCTATCGAACTGCGGTGTCCATGGCTCTGCAGTCGTTGGAGGGTCTGGCTTCTGGCCGACCGGTACAGACCGCGAACGTCCTGTCATATTTCACGGTCTCGGACGTGGACTCATAGCCCCCGTCGCTCGATCCCATCGTCGGCGAGTGCGTCGACATCGAGGTCATCACCGGAAAGTTCGGCTACCTCTGCATCGTCGTGGTCTTCGGAGATCATGTGATCGCTGCGCCGGTTTCCCTGTTCGGCCGCGGGTGAGGAATCGGCAGTGAACTCGTCCGGTATGTCGGGCGCTGCGTTTCCCGATTCCATGTCTTTGGCGTCCAACAGCTCGTTATCGGCACCTTCGATGCCGGTTCCCTCCGGACCTTCGGCGCCGGGTTCGACAGAGGGAGCGGACGAAGCGTCGAGATCGCTGTCGACGTCGACGGCGTCGGCCTCAGCCGCGTTGAGCTCTGGGTCGTCCAAGTCATCAGCGGTGGGCTCGTCGAGCGTCGGGTCCTCGACCTCCAGCTCGTCCTGCCACTGCGTCGGTTCGTTGGGATTGTCGCTCATGATCTCTCCTTCGCGTGTGGTCGATCAGTATAACTCTCACGGACATTGTTGCACGCGAGCTCGGCCTTGCCGAGAGGGTCCATGGCGATAGCTGAGGTGCGGCGGCTCAGGCGCGCCACCGCTCATCGGCGCCCGTAGTGCTCTTTCCATTCAAGCCAGTCCCAGTGGTTGAGGAACGATCGAGCCGCGTTCGTGCCTGAGTCGATGAGGTCGAGTTTGTCCTCCCGTGACAGGGCGAAATCGGTGCTGCTGTGGCGGTCAGTGTCGACGAAGATCGTCCGCTCGGTGACCGAAGGCTCATCGATGTGGCGTCGGTCGTGGGCATTGATCATGGTCGACAGAAGCGAGACGGCGTACTCGTAGGTGTTCGCATTCGGTCGCCACTCTGCCTCAGCTGTCGTCCGGGCCGAGAGCATGACCCCGAGCGTGGGCCAGCGGGCAGGCTGTGCATCCTTGCGGTCGAAGATGTCCACGGGGAAGTTCGAGAGCAGCCCGCCGTCGGAGCCGAGCACCGAGGCGCCGCCTGCGACACTCGGTTCGGCCTTCAACGAGCGGGGCCGGAAGAAGAACGGTGTCGCGGCAGAGGCGCAGACCGCCTCGGCGACCGACTGAGAATCCGGATCGACACCGAGAGCCGATCGGTAGTCCCAGGGCAGGCGCAGCATCCGACCGCGGGAGACATCGGAGACGATGACGACGAGGCGGTACTGCCGTTCGGGAGGCAGCGCACTCTCCGGGTCGTGCAGGCGGAGGTCTCCCCAGGTGCGGATGCCTTGTGCGGAGAGAATATCGTCGAGGAAGTCGTGGAGGGCGGTGCCGAGGTACATTCCCTTGTGGAACAGCAGGCCTTGGACCTTTCCGAGCCACGGCACGAGGCTGAAGGCGGGGTTGAGATCTTCGAAATCGGTGAAGTCTTTGCCGAGGATCGTCTCGATGAGCTGCTCCGGCGGAATGCCCGCGGTGGTCAGCGCGCCCACGATCGCACCGGCCGATGTTCCGGCGATGCGGTTGAAGGAGTAGTCGGCCGAGGTCAGCGCATTGATCGCGCCGACGAGACCAGGAAGTTTGGCTCCTCCGCCTTCGAGGACCAGATCGGTGAGGGCCATGGCCTCCTCCTTCTGCGCAGCTTCGGTGTCTGAGCCACCGCGGGGTCGATGCTCCTCCTCATCATTGTCCATCGAGTAGGCGTATAGCCAATGATGAGGAGGAGCTCGTGTCCCTCGTCAGCGTCGCGCAGGGGCCGGGGCGGCGGTCGGATCGGCGGAATTCAGCTCCTGTGCCGGCGAGGCGGTATTCGACTCCGCCGCCGCGGGCCGACGGCCGGTGAAATGATCCATTGTCTTGTTGACGCCGAGGAAGTCCAGGACCCGGTCGAAGGCCTGCGTCGGCAGCATCCGCATACTTGGCAGCAGACGGGCCAGGGAGGGCATGACCAGCTGTTCGCGCCCGGATTCGATGGAGTCGATGACCTTGGTGGCGACGTTGTTCTCCTCGAGGATGGGCAGCAGGCGAGGGAACTTCGTGGTCACGCCCTCGAACATGCCGGTGTTGATGTAGAAAGGGCACACGACGAGAGTTCCGACGTTGCTGCCGTCGGTGCGCAGCTCGTTGCGCAGGGACTCGGTGAAGCCCAGGGCGGCGAACTTGCTGGCCGAGTAGTCGGTCTGCTTGGCCACTCCGGTGAGGCCCGCGGCGCTGGAGATGGTGACCACGCTGCCGCGGTCACGTTCGAGCATTCCGGGCAGGAAAGCACGTGTCGTCCAATACAAAGCGAGGGTGTTGACGTCGTAGACCCGTCGGATGGCGTCCTCATCGGCGTCCAGCAGCTTCTTGCCGGTGACGATTCCGGCGCAGTTGATGAGGACATCGATCGGGCCGGTCTCCTCTGCGGTGGCTGTGACTTGGCTGGAGTCGCCCACATTGACGGCAAATGAGCGGGCCGGCGTTCCTGCCGCCACGAGTTCATCGCGTACGCGCTGTCCACTCTCGGCCGAGAGGTCCCAGATCAGAATCTCTGCGGCTCCACGTGCTGCAGCGTCGAGGGCCATCAGGCGTCCGATTCCGCTGCCTGCACCGGTGATCAGCACTCGTGCACCATTCATTCGGGTACCACGTGTCATATTTTTGCTCCTTTGCATCTTGAGTTTCAGCGCATGGTTCGGTTGGGAACTCTGTTACCGCCATCACAATACATGCCATGGTTACCGTTGCGTAACCGTTTGGTCCCATCTGTTTTCACTCTCAGGGGTGTCGCCGGCCCGGATGGATGCCCCCTATCGTCGCCGATGGCCGAGGCAAACGCTCACGGTCTTCTTGCGAATGGAGTCAGTGTCGTGCGTCTCATCAAACAGCTCATCGCCGTCGTGGCAGTCACCGTCCTCGGAAGCGTCGTCACAAACATCATCGGGGGAAACGGGGTGGCGGCTCTCGTGGCCGGACTCATCACTGCGACCCTCACGCTCGTCGTCTACCGTGCTGTAGTACGGCGCACGGAGAATCGCACTGTCACCGAGGTGTCGCGGACAGGCGCCGCCCGGTCGCTCGGCCTCGGAGCGCTCATCGGCATCAGCCTGTTCTCTCTCGTGATCGCGACAATTGGCCTCCTCGGCGGATACGCCGTCGACGGGCTCGGATCCCCGGGGGCATTGCTGGGAATGCTCGGGTTCATGGCAGCAGGCGCCGTCACAGAGGAAGTGATCTTTCGCGGTGTCCTGTTCCGCGTCATCGAAGAGCGGACAGGCTCATGGATCGCCATGGCGGCCACCGGTATGGTGTTCGGCCTCATGCATCTGCTCAACCCCAACGCCTCCCTCTTCGGTGCGATCGCCATCGCGGTCGAGGCCGGCTTCATGCTGACCGCCGCCTACATGGCGACGAGGAGACTCTGGGTTCCTATCGGTCTGCATTTCGGCTGGAACATAGCCGCCGGTGGAATCTTCAGCACCGAGGTCTCCGGGGCCAATACGCCGCAGGGGCTGCTGGATGCGACGATGTCCGGACCGGTGCTCATCACCGGCGGAGACTTCGGACCTGAAGGCAGCGTGTTCTCCATCGCCGTCTGCACGCTTGCGGGTGCCGTCTTCATCTGGATGGCTCATCGTCGCGATACGATACTTCCACCGCGCAATCGGCGGCAGGTGCCCGGGGCCTCCCGGCCGGCGTCGATCCGGTGACCTTTCGAGTAAGACTTCCGCTCTATCGGGGATGTCTGCGGACTGTTGCGAAATTCGGTCCTGCCTGGTCATGGGTGCAATTGGCTTTCACGGTCTGTCAGGAGCTGTTGTTGAATGTGCGGAATAGATGCGGGGTCTATGGGCAGTCCTTCATACACGCATGCTCAACAATCAGTAATTGTCACGCACGCACACCACCGTCCTCCTAGCCTCGGGTTTCATGATTAGACGTTGCCAGATGCTGGACTAGCAAGAAGAAAGTGCCCCTGACCAGGGGTAATGGTGTTTGCGATGACAACATCAGTCCACTGAAAAGGAGCATCACCCTCTTGGACGGCGACCGCGTCCGGCATTTCCCTCGAGCGTTCCGCTTACGGACACACATTCGAAGTGCAGCACACTTTGGGTAACCAGTGCAGCACGACAGCACGGATCGTACGTCCGCGCGGTTCATGTCGATTATGAAGTTGTCTCTCCACTGACCGTCTCGTAGACACCACCTAAACGAGACACCCGCACCTCGCCTTGGAGCGCGGACGCCTACGTCTCAATGGCCCAGTCTCATAAGTCTGTGTCTCAGTTGGGAGCTATTGAGACTGGCTGTGTCATCTTGAAATGGCTCCGCCTTAAGTTTCAGTTCGTTCCCGGCTGCTCCTAGTTAAACTGCTCAAATTTCATATTTTTGAGGGATGTGCTCGATTCCGAACTCGGCATAGTGTCAGTGAGTTCACTACTGGTAGCGGACTCACTCTACGGTCGTCGAAAGGCACCACTATGAGGAAACTGCAACCAGCATTGGCTTGCACAACTCTGACGTTCCTCCTTCTCAGTTCTACAGTCACGACAGCTACAGCTTCCGACACAGACGAAGTCAGCGAAGAAGAAATCACATCTTCCCAGGGAGCGTCTCCCTACGTTGAGGCCGACACTGAAGAAGAAGCGATGCGGAAACTCGACGCGATCGAGAAAGAACACCCGCAAGGCATCTCGACCCAAGCAGCATACAAACGGTACGGCCCCTGCACCTTGCACCCTGCCGGATTCCACACCCGAAAGTCAGCCGGACACAAGTACGCTGGCGTGAAACCGGTCACGGTCTGCACAAAAAGGGTGACCGGAATCAAAATGGCTTCTCAGCTGAGGGTGAAGAACAGTCTCATATAGGCCAAGGCCGGGATCCAAATCCCGCAAACCGCCAACGACAAGGACCTGCGCACTGGCGGCAAATACAAGAAGAAGCACTATACGGTGAAATTCACGCAGACGAACATAAATTACAAGTGCAAGGGAACGAAGACACACAAATGGTCAGCCAGCTCGATCGGCCGACTGCGGTATCAGGGCCGGACGCTTTGGGCGCGGGTGACTTCGCCGATACTCTCAGTGCAATGCGGTCCGCACTAGAGCCCGCTGACATGCAGATGAGGTGATTATGGGTAACCAGAAGGTATTTTTACTCTTCGCTAAACAGCCTTCGCCGTTCGACTCGGAAGAGATGATCGATCCGTTCATAGGGATTGTGACTGACGAGCGAGATTGTGAGCGGTTCGAGGCCGAACACTCGGAGTACGAAGTCAGTTGGGAGGAACGGTTCATCAATGATTCGGAGGGGCATTGGGTTGAGCCTGGCGATACCGTGTATGGCTATTTTTACATGTCGACGATCAGAGAATCCCCTGAGGGGGAAGTTCTCGACCTGTTGACTGATGCAGCCGTCGAGTCCGTGTTGTACCAGCAGGCCAACGCCCGCAAAATGCTTGCGATTGGCCATATTCAGGTCATCACCATCGGCGACATTCGGCTAGACGGCAACTTCCCAATCGTCGATGAACCCGCAGACTGGGACAAAATCAAAAACTAACCGAGGCTTAAACTCTCCTCGCTAGCAACTGCTGGGGCAGAACCGACTGAGGTACTGCCCCAGCAGAGAAGTATGGACTCTCATCCCGATCGGGGCCACGTCACACTCGCTTCTCACCATCGAAGCTGGCCGTGGTGGCGAGCTGATGCCGACGACGCCACTACGGATTCTTGGCCAGATGTTCCTCGAGCATAAGCGTGGCCTGGAACGCTCCGAAGGCACCCTTGAGACCTACGGCTACGCCGTCACTGCGCATATCATTCCCAGGATTGGCGACCTACCATTGCCGAGGCAAAGCCGGACCGGTTGCAGAAGTTCCTCAACTCAGTGCACAAGAAGTCTGGTCATGGGGCGACGAAAAATTGCAGGTCCACACTGAGTGGGATGATGTCACTGGCGGTAAGGAACGGAGTCATTTCTCGTAACTCGGTGCGCGATGTGGAGCGGATTGCCCAGCCAAAGGGCAAGAAGGGAGCTGCCGCTGTTTCTCCAGGCGACCTTCTAGACCTTATGGGAAAGCTTCGGCAGGCTTCCACCCTCGTTGAGCGGGACACCGTTGAGTTGTTGGACTTCATAGTTGCGTCGGGGTGGAGGGTAGGGGAGGCCTGCACCTTGGAGGCTTCGTCAATTGACTTCAGCTCCAGCACGGCAGAGGTGGTGGCGAGCAACGTTCGTGTGAAAGGGCGGGGGATCATCCGACAAGCGGTGCCAAAGACTGATGCGGCTTGGCGCGTCACACCACTTCCTGGACCAACTATGGACCTTCTGCGCCGCCGGTACGAGCGGTTGAAGGTGGACACAGCGTTGCTTTTCCCGACCGCGGCACTCACATTGCGGGACCCCTCGAACACACAGCGTGAGCTTCGGGATGTTCGCAACTCACTGGGGTACCCGAAACTTTCAACCCACTCGTTTCGCAAGGCGGCGGCGATGCTCGACCGTACCGGGATGTCGGCGACCGAGATCGCGGCCTTCCTCGGCCATGCGAACCCGTCGATGGCCCAGGACGTCTACATGAATACGCTCAAGGGCAGCGCCCGAACTGGTGCAGTGATGCAGGATCAGCTTAAAGGGGTGATCTGAAAGTGCGGAGTTTATGCGGAGCGACGGACTGTTAGAAAGAGAAAACCCCCGGTTTCCCGGGGGCTTCGCTGTTTGTGGCTCCGACCGGCGTCGATCCGGTGACCTTTCGATTTTCAGTCGAACGCTCTACCAACTGAGCTACAGAGCCAGGCCGCAAACATACCGAAGTATGTTGAGAGAAACAAAGGCCCTTCCGAAGAAGAGCCTTGTGCTCCGCGACCCTGACCGGACTCGAACCGGCGACCTCCGCCGTGACAGGGCGGCGCGCTAACCAACTGCGCTACAGGGCCTAACTATGTTGCATCTGATCCGATGTCGGACTTTACAATCCTACACCGTACCCCCAACGGGATTCGAACCCGTGTCGCCGCCGTGAAAGGGCGGTGTCCTAGGCCTCTAGACGATGGGGGCCCAGGTTGACCTCGGATTCCCCGGGGCAACGACGTTAAGCTTATCCCAACCATTTCGCAGAGTGCAAACCGGCAACCCGTGTCCTCGGTCACACTGTTTCGGGGGCCTTGAGGAGGACGGTTTCAGGCCCGCGGGAGAACGGCCCACAGTCCCCTCGGAGATCATCCCGGTAGGCTCGGCGACATGGAAGACCTCAGTGAAGAAGAGTTCGAAGCGATCCTCGACGAGGCGCTCGACCAACTTCCTGCGGGCGTGACCGATGAGCTCGACAATGTCGCTCTCTTCGTCGAGGACCGGCCCGAGGACGGGAATACACATCTGCTGGGCCTCTACGACGGAACACCGGTGGGGGAGCGCGGCATCTCCGGACTCGAGCTGCCGGACAATATCTTCCTCTACCGCGACAACCTCATTGCCTTCGCCGAGGACCGAGACCACCTGCGGAGCGAGATCGTCATCACCATCGTCCACGAGATCGCACATTTCTACGGAATCGATGACGAACGGCTCCACGAGATCGGCTGGGGCTGAGCTCCACAACCTCCGCAGTCGACCGCGAACACCGGCGTCACCCCAGGTCGTAGGTGGTAGCTGACTCTTCATCAACCGTCATTGATTGGCGCTTGAGCCGGGACTTCGCTTATTGTGGGCGGGTACCCATCAGCATTCGATACAACATTCCGTCCGTATCGACGCGGGAACACAGGGGCGAATGCCCTGGGCAGAAATGCTCCGCGTGTCCTCGCAGATTTACGGGCAGGAGGCACGACCCCTTTATGACAGTGGCATCCAAACCGACAAGCGCGGCTACCCCGGCCGTCCGTGTGCTCAACCTGGCAGGCATCGATTACACCCTGCACAGCTTCGATCACGATCCGAGCACACGCCGATATGGAACCGAAGCGGCCGACAAGCTCGGCGTCGGCTCCGACCAGGTATTCAAGACCCTCATGATCCAGGTCGACGGCGAACCCGTCACCGCCCTGGTTCCCGTTTCCGGGCAGCTTGACCTCAAGGGTCTCGCCTCCACACGTGGAGCGAAGAAGGCCCAGCTGGCAGGCGTCGCCGAGACCGAGCGTCGCACCGGCTACCCGGTCGGCGGAGTCTCCCCGTTCGGGCAGCGCCATGCTGTGCCGGTCGTCATCGACCGCACCGCACTCGAGCACTCCTCGGTCTTCGTCTCCGCAGGTCGTCGAGGCCTCGAGATCGAAATCCGTCCCGAGGATCTCGTTATGCTGACCAATGCACAGGTCGGAAAGATCGCAGCCCTGGACTGATCAGTTCAGCACTGATCAGGCCCATTCGACGTCACCGACGGCGGGCTCTGCCTGCCCTGCGGTGACGTCTGCGTACATTGCCAGGGCCGCGTCCACCTCGGCGACGGGGACCATCATGTCGATGACCACGGTGGCACCGTAGCGTGAACGCGTTGTCCATCCTCTGTTCCCGGCCGCCCGATCCAGGGTGTTGGCCTGGGCATAGTCGACCTCGGCGCGCACAGGCACCAGCTCATGCTTCGTCACCACGCGTGCCGTCTCCAATGCCGCCGAGGTGGCCTGGCCGTAGGCGCGGACGAGGCCTCCCGCCCCCAGCAGGGTTCCCCCGAAGTACCTGGTCACGACCGCAACGACGAACGTCAGCTGGTGACCGGAGACGACGTCGAGGATCGGCGCCCCGGCCGTTCCTGCCGGTTCACCGTCATCGCTGAAGCGCTGTGTGCGCGAATCCGGATCGAGGACGAAGGCGGTGCAATGATGGCGCGCCTTCGGATGGGCGCTGCGGCGCTCGGCGATGACCTCTCTGGCCTCTGCCTCATCGGCGACCGGTGCGAGGTATCCGATGAAGCGTGACTTCTTGATCTCGATCTCGGCTTCGGACACGGCGGCGAGCGTGCGGTAAGGCATGCCGGTCACTCTACCGAAAACCACGGACGCGGACCGTTTCACCGGAATCTGATCTACGATGAGCGGACGAACCTGAACAATGGTGAAAGGGTGATGCGTTGTGCAGCAGCTCAGCGAGGCAGACATCGCAGCGATCAAGGACGAATCCGCCAGGGCCTACGAGCTCGATCGGGCGCATGTCTTCCACTCGTGGTCGGCGCAGGAGCTGCTTGATCCGATGACCGTCTCCCGTGCGCAGGGATCGACCATCATCGACGGCCAGGGGCAGTCGTTCCTCGACTTCTCCTCCCAGCTGGTCAACACCAACATCGGGCACCAGCATCCGAAGGTAGTCCAGGCCATCAAGGATCAGGCGGACCTGCTGTGCACGATCAGTCCCGCCCACGTCAACGCCGCTCGCTCGGAGGCCGCCCGCCTCATCACCGATCGCACCCCGGCCGGACTCGACCATGTGTTCTTCACCAACGGCGGAGCCGACGCGAACGAGCACGCGATCCGCATGGCCCGGCTGCACACGGGCAAGCATAAGATCCTCTCCCGCTATCGCTCCTATCACGGTGGCACCGAGACCGCCGTCAACGTCACGGGCGACCCACGTCGGTGGTCGAATGATCGCGGTGACTCAGGTGTCGTCCACTTCTTCGGGCCTTTCCTGTACCGGTCCGAGTTCTCTGCCACCACAGAGGCGGAGGAGACCGAGCGGGCACTGCGGCACCTCGAGCGCACCATCGAACTCGAGGGTCCGTCGACGATCGCCGCAATCATCCTCGAGACCATTCCGGGCACCGCCGGCATCATGCTCCCCGGAAGCGACTACATGCGCGGCGTCCGTGCGCTGTGCGACACGCACGACATCATCTACATCGCCGACGAGGTGATGGCCGGTTTCGGCCGCACCGGCAGATGGTTCGCCTTCGAGCACTTCAACGTGGTGCCCGACATCATCACCTTCGCCAAGGGCGTGAACTCCGGCTACGTGCCCTTGGGCGGGGTGATCATGGATGATGCGATCTACGGTTCATTCGCACGCAGGCCCTATCCCGGCGGACTCACCTACTCGGGCCACCCTCTGGCCTGCGCGGCCGCGGTGGCCACGATGAAGGCCATGGACGAGGAGGGCATGATGGAGCACGCCGAACGCATCGGCGAGGAGATCATCGGGCCCCGGCTGCGTCAGATAGCGGAGAACTCGAAGCACGTCGGCGAGGTCCGCGGAGTCGGCGCCTTCTGGGCGATCGAACTGGTCTGGGACAAGGAATCCCGCGAACCGCTGGCGCCCTACGGTGGGGGCTCGCCCGAAGTCGCCTCGGTGGTTGCTGCACTCAAGGAACACGGCGTCGTCCCCTTCAACAACTACCACCGGCTTCACGTCGTCCCGCCGATCAACATCAGCGAAGAGGACCTCGAGACCGGCCTGGGCGTCTTCGAAAAGGTCCTCATCGACCTCGACTTCTCCCGCTGACCCCACCAACTGCTACCCGACGGCGGCCCTGCTACCTCGCGCGAGGTAGCAGGGCCGCCGTCGGGTGTTTGGGGGAGTCAGCGGGCGTCGTGGGTGAAATCTCCGCCGAGGACGGTGGCGCGGACCGTGATCTGTGAGATCTGCTCCGGTTCCACCTCGGCGGGGTGGGCATCGAGGGCCACGAAGTCCGCGAGCTTCCCGCGTGACAGTGTTCCCTTGTCTGCGCCATGCCCGGAGGCCTCGGCCGCGACCGAGGTGTAGGCGGCGATCGCCTCATCGGCGCTCAGGCATTCCTCGGCCGAGCCCATGATGTCGCCATCGCGGGTCTTCCTGGTCACAAAGGCTTCGATGCCGCGCAGCGCATTGCCGTCGGCGCAAGGGCGATCCGAGCTGCCGGCCAGGAGCACACCGGCGTTGAGGAAGGACTTCGCGCGGTAGATCAGTGAGCGGCGCGCAGGTCCCAGTGAGGCGTTCATTCCGTCGCCGATTCCTTCGGCGAACGCTGACTGCGGGGTCACGACGATGCTGTTGTCGGCCAAGGTGGACAGGTGCTCATCATGGACGAGGCCAGCATGCTCGATCCGGTTGGGAACGGCTCGGCGACCATACTTGGCCTGGGCGTCGACGATGTTGGCCACCGCAGCATCCACGGCCGCATCGCCGATCGCATGGACCGCGACGGACCACCCGGAGGCGTAGGTGTCCAGGATCTGCTTGCGCAGCACCTCGGCGTCGTCCTGCAGATAGCCGGGATGGTCCTTGCCCTCGTAGTTCTCCCGGAGAGCCGCGGTCTCCCCGCTCAGCGCCCCGTCCATGAAGAACTTGACGGGTCCCAGCGAGACGAGGTCATCGCCGAGGCCGGTGCGCACTCCCGCATCGAGGCCGATGCCGAAGCCGTCGGCGGAGTTCGCTGCGATCTCGTGGAGACCATCGGCCTGCGGCAGGAGCTGCGCGCGGGCACGCAGCTTGCCCTCTTCGCGAGCG
Organism: Brevibacterium sp. UCMA 11754; assembly: GCF_021532275.1. Classification (GTDB taxonomy): domain Bacteria; phylum Actinomycetota; class Actinomycetes; order Actinomycetales; family Brevibacteriaceae; genus Brevibacterium. The sequence goes on along the minus strand of NZ_JACBOT010000001.1, from coordinate 46,176 downwards.
CGCAGGTAGGCGCTGACCTCGATGGGGGAGTGCCCGATCCACCCGTAGGCGACGCCGCAGTCACCGAAGGAAGTGATGCCCTCCTTTGCGTAGTACGCAGTCGCAAGGTCGATGGCCTCGACAATCGTGTCAAGTGAATAGGGGCGGATGAGGTCCTGGACGAGGCCCTGCGCGGTCTCTTCGACCAGACCTGTGGGGTGGCCCGTCGCATCGGTGACGACCTTGCCCCCGACGGGGTCGCTGAAGCCGGGGTCGAGGATCCCCGCTCGCTTCATCGCCTCGGTGTTGACGATCGCGGCATGCCCCGAGGTCTGCCGCATGAACAGAGGCCGGTCGCCGGTGATCTCGTCGAGGCGGGAGAGCTCCGGGTACTGCCCGTCGTAGTCGCGGTGGGCGTAGCCGGTGGCGTTGATCCACTCGCCGGCCGGCGTCGTCGCTGCCGCTTTCTCGAGCGCAGCGTAGACATCGGGCAGACCGCCGGGCAGCGCTGTGACGTCGATGGATGCCAGGGTGAGTCCGAACCATGCGGTGTGGCAGTGGACGTCGTTGAAGCCAGGGAGCACGGTGGCCCCGCCCAGCGATTCGACCCGATCCGCGGTGACGCCGTCGAGTTCCTCGTCGAAGCCGATGATGCGCCCGGCGAAGACGCCGATCTTCGTCGCCCGCGGACGTGCCGGGTCGAGCGTGTGGGCATCAAGATCGGTGAAGATCGCGTCGATGTTCATGTCAGTCACCTTTGCAGCGTGGGAATCAGTTGGAGCGTGGGGATCGGCTACAGCGAGAGAGCGTGTGACTTCGCGGCGACCGAGGCCGCCGCGGTGTCGGAGTACTCGGAACGCGGTCCGAGCGCCCAACAGTTGGTAACTCCTGGTCGATTCGAAGCGAATTTTCGACCAGAAGTCACCAACCGTTGGGTCCGTGGCTGTGCAGCCGGTGGTAAGGAGCGCATCAGCCCAATCACACCCGGGCACCGCGGATCGCGGGATCCGTGAGGCAGCGGACGAGGGCCGGACCCTCATGGGCGAGTGCCTTCTCGAAGGCGTCCCGGAAGTCCCCGGTGCGTTCGACCGTCAGCCCCAGGCCGCCGAAGGCCGTGGCCAGGGCCGCGAAGTCGGGGCTTGACAGCGCAGTTCCCGTTGCCCGGCCCGGATACTCGCGGTCCTGGTGGCCGCGGATCGTGCCGTAGACGGAGTTGTCGTTGACGACGACGGTGAGGTTCACCCCGTATTGTGCGGCGGTGGCGAGCTCCTGGCCGTTCATGAGGAAGTCCCCGTCCCCGGCGATGCAGAACACGGGCCGCTCGGGATGAACGAGACCGGCGGCAACGGCGGCCGGGAGCCCGAAGCCCATCGAGCCGTTGCGCGGCCCCAGCGCCGAGGGGAACCCGTGCGTGGGCAGGAACCTGGTAGCCCAGCCCGAGAAATTCCCGGCACCGTAGGTGATGATCGCGTTGTCCGGCAGCAGCTCCTTGACATGGACGAAGGCCTCATCCATGTCGACGAAGCCGTCACCGGCATCATCAGAGCCAGAGCTCGCCGAGGTGGTGACCGGCACCCTCCATTCCTCGAGTTCGGCGCGGGCCTCGCGGATCCAGTCCGGCAGCGGCACCGGCTCATCGTTGCCGCTCAGGTGCTCATCGCCGACGGCGGGTTCATCGATGGACCCGTCCGAGGAGACCGAATAGGCGCGGGCACCGTCCTCGGTGAACAGGGCCTGGGCGAAGCGGCTGACCGAGGTGACGATGTGCTGGGCGAGGCTGCCGAAGTGTCCATGGGCGTCCGGGTCGGGACCGATGACGACAGTCTTGGCCTCGGTGCCGATCGTGTAGGACTCGGTGGCCACATCGGTGCGGACACAGCCGAGGAAGATATGCAGGTCGGCGGAAGCGAAGGTTCTCTTCGCTACTGCGGAGGCACCGAAGCCGAGCATACCGAGGAAGTTGGGGGAGTCGTGGTCGATGCCGTCATAGGCGCGGAAGGTCCCGATCACGCCGAGGCCGCGGTCGCGCGACCATTGGGCGATCCTGCGCGAGGTGGCCGGGGACCAGTCCTCGCCGCCGATGATGAGCACAGGAGAATCGGCCTGGAGGATGCGGGCCCGCAGCTCTGTGACATCGCCGGCATACGGTGTGGCGGAACCGTGTGTGCGCGGGGCGAGAACTCGACCGCCGCTGGCCTGGACGAGCACCTCCTCGGGCAGGCCGACGACGACGGGACCCGGCCTGCCGGTCACGGCGGTGTGCATGGCATCGGCGACCACCTCGGCGGCCTTATCCGGGTCATCGAGGGTCAGGACCTTCTTGGTCGTCGTCGAGAACCAGCCGCCCAGATCGAATTCCTGGAAGGACTCACGTCCACGCTGTGTCGTGGGGATGAGGCCGACGAACACGACGAGCGGTGTCGCGTCCTGGTAGGCGGTGTGGACGGAGACCATGACGTTCGAGGCACCGGGACCGCGGGTGACCATGGCGATTCCGGGGATGCCGGTCATGCGTCCCTCGGCCACGGCCATGTAGCCGGCTCCGCCCTCTTGGCGGCAGACGATGGGGGTGATGGTCGAGTCGTGGAGGCCATCGAGCACGTCGAGATAGGACTCGCCGGGGACCAGGTAGGCACGCTGGACGCCGTGGGCTTCGAGCTCCTTGACGAGGAGATGGCCGGCGGAAAGAGGCGCGGAGTTGTCCATGGCTTCATGCTTATCATTCTTTTGTCTCATGTGGGCAGACTCTTGAACATTCGGTCACGCAACGCCGTATGATCTTGGCACAACGGATTCCGCAGGGGATCGCTCGACATCGAGATACTTCATCGCCAGGAGGCTCAAGTATGACCGGCATCGACTCCGACGAACACTCGGGACAGGCATCATTCATGCCTGGACCGGCAGCGGCCGGAGGGACGCCCCGGAAGCGGCTGGACTCTGACTCGTCTGGGGGATCCACAGAGACGGGCTTCCGGTCTCGGCCGAAGAAGTCGCAGCTCGAACGCGATCCGGGAATGCCAGCGAGCACCTGGCGTCTGCGCTCGGACGCCTGGGAGTACCTGAAGTTCGCGATCAAGCGTCTGGCCATCAGCGGCGGGGACTTCTCGATGATCGCCGCCGACGGTGAGGTCTGGCGTTCGCTGCGGTCGCTGAAGACGATCGAACTGTACTGGGGCGGCTTCGGGCAGCGCTACGTCGAGGACATCGCCGAGCTGCTCTCCAACGGTGAGTTCGACAAGGCCCACGACATGATCACGCGTGCCGTCAACCGCCTGCGCGGAACCACAGTCCCCGACGTCGCCGAGGATGACCTCACCGAGGACGAGCGTGCCGAGCACAAGGACCGCCAGGATTCGCGCCCCCGCTTCGAGGTCCTCATCGTCGATGAGACCACCGAGGGTGGCCGCGATGAGCTGCATACCGACCTGCTCAAGCTGCGCCACTCCTCCGACCAGTTCATCTACGACTACGTCATCGTCCCCACCGCAGACGATGCGGTCGCGGCGGCGCTGACGAACCCGAACCTGCTCGCCTGCGTCATCCGCCCCGGCTTCACCGACCGAACCCGGCAGGTGCTCAGCCGCGATCTGCGCAGCGCCGTCGAGCTGGCCCACCAGGGCACGACCGACTCGCCGACGATGCCGATGAGTCCACTCAATTCGGTCCGTCGAGTGCTGCGTCTGGCAGACACTCTGGCCGGTCTGCGCCCGGAGCTCGACCTCTACCTCATGGCCGGTGCCCACATCGAGAGCCTGGCCGGAGCCCTGACCCATCGGTTCCGTCGTGTCTTCCGCCGTGAGGACCAGTTCGAGCTCCACCTGTCTCTGCTGCGCCGCGTCCAGCACCTCTATGACACTCCGTTCTTCACCGCGATCCGTGAGCACGCGCGCCGCCCGGCCGGTGTCTTTCACGCCCTGCCCGTCTCCCGTGGCGGCTCGGTCGTCGGATCGAAGTGGATCAGTGACTTCGTCGACTTCTACGGCCTCAACCTGCTGCTGGCAGAGACCAGTGCCACCTCGGGTGAGCTGGACTCCCTGCTGGCGCCGGTCGGCACGATCAAGAAGGCGCAGTCCCTGGCGGCCAGGGCCTTCGGCGCGAAGCGGACCTACTTCGTGACGAACGGGACCTCGACGGCGAACAAGATCGTCCACCAGGCCGTCGTCTCACCCGACGAGGTCGTCATGGTCGACCGCAACTGCCACAAGTCGCACCACCATGCGCTCATGCTCACGGGTGCCAGGACCGCCTACCTCGAGGCGTACCCGCTCAACGACGTCGCCTTCTACGGCGCGGTGCCGCTGAACCGGATCAAGCAGCTCCTGCTCGACTACCGGGCCGCCGGCCGCCTCGATGAGGTCCGGATGATCACCCTGACCAACTGCACCTTCGACGGGATCGTCTACGACCCGGAGAAGGTCATGGCCGAATGCCTGGCGATCAAGCCCGACCTGGTCTTCCTCTGGGACGAGGCCTGGTTCGCCTTCGCCCGGTTCCACCCGGTCACCCGCAAGCGCACCGCCATGGTCGCAGCCGAGCGGCTCGAAGCGACCCTCGACACGGACGCCCATGCCAGGGCGTATCGCGAGCAGCGTGAGCGTCTCTTCGATGCAGAGACCGGTGAACCTGCCCCCGACGAGGTGTGGCTGAACGAGTCGCTGCTGCCGCCGCCGGACGCGGTTCTGCGCGTGTATGCGACCCAGTCGACGCACAAGACGCTGACCTCGCTGCGGCAGGGTTCGATGATCCACGTCTACGACCAGGAGTTCTCACACGGAGCGGAGGACTCGTTCCACGAGGCGTACATGACGCACACCTCGACCTCGCCGAACTACCAGATCCTCGCGTCCTTGGACTTGGGGCGCCGGCAGGTCGAGATGGAGGGCTTCGCCCTCGTGCAGAAGCAGTTGGATTTGGCGATGAGCCTGGCCTCTGCCGTCTCGCGCCATCCGCTGCTGAAGAAGACCTTCCGGGTGCTCACCGCGGCCGACCTCATCCCCGAGGAGTACCGGCAGACCGAGCGCACGATGCCTCTGCGCGATGGTCTGGCGACGTTCTGGCATGCGTGGTCGACCGACGAGTTCGTCGTCGATCCCAGCCGCATCACCATCGAGATCAGCGGCACCGGAGTCGACGGGGACACCTTCAAACACGACTTCCTCATGGACCGCTACGGCATCCAGGTCAACAAAACGAGCCGCAACACTGTGCTGTTCATGACGAACATCGGCACGTCACGGTCGGCCGTGGCCTACCTCATCGAGGTCCTCGTCAAGATGGCCGAGAAGTTCAACGACCCGCACGAACTCCAGGCCGAGTACTCCCTCGACGAGCCGGCCGAGATCATGCCGCCGCTGCCGGACTTCAGCGCCTTCGCCCCGGAATACGCCGCCGAGGTACTGGCTGAGGATCCGTCGAGGCAGCTGCCCGATGGTGACCTGCGCACCGCTTACTACGCCGGGCTGCGCCGGTGGAACATCGAACACGTCCTCCCGGAGGAGTTGGGCCGTCGGATCGAGTCAGGAGATCAGCCGGTCTCTGCCGGGTTCGTCACACCCTACCCGCCGGGATTCCCCGTGCTCGTACCCGGCCAGGTCATCACCGCCGAGGTGCTCGACTTCATGTCCGCCCTCGACACCAGGGAGATCCACGGCTACGACGCCCGTCTGGGCTACCGTGTCATCCTGCCGAAGGATGCGCTCGAGTCGAAGAAGTAGCCGAACATGCGCACGAATCGACTCATCCAGACCGTCGAAGCCCATACCGAGGGCCTGCCCGTGCGGGTCGTCACCGGGGGAAGCGGAACATTCCCCGGTGCCACGATGGCTGAGCGTCGGGAATGGTTCATCGCCAATTCCGATGAACTGCGCACCTTCCTCATGTGCGAACCGCGCGGCAGCAGCTGCCTCTCCGGCGCGATCCTGCAGCCGCCGACGCATTCCGATGCCGATTGGGGCGTGCTGTTCATCGAGGTCACCGGAGTGCTCCCGATGTGCGGAGCCGGCACAATCGCCGTGGCCACCGTCCTCGTCGAGACCGGAATGGTGACCGTGGAGGAACCGGTGACGACTGTGCGTCTCGATACTCCGATCGGCCTCATCACCGCCGACGTGGCCGTGCACGATGGTCGTGCCGAATCGGTGACTATCGTCAACGTCCCGTCCTATGCACATGCGCTTGACCAGATCGTCGACGTGCCGGGTCGCGGTGAACTGGCATGCGACATCGGCTTCGGCGGCAACTTCTATGCGTTCGTCAATGCTGCTGAGGTCGCTATCGGGGACGGCGCTTCTGACGGGCAGGGAGTCGGAATCCCCTTCGAGCGTGATCGCGCGGAGGATTTCATCGCCGCCGGGCGGGACGTCATGGCCGCGGTCAACGAGCAGATGGAGCCGGTGCATCCGGAGTCGGGGTACCGCGGCTGCGAACACGTGGTGTTCCTGGCACCGGGAAGCGACAGCGGGCAGAGTTCCCTCGGCGTGCGCCATGTGCTCATCAATGCGCCCGGCTGGCTGGACCGCTCACCGGGTGGAACCGGAACGAGCGCTCTCATGGCCGTTCGTCATGCCCGTGGCGAGCTGGAGTTGAACACGGATTTCACCAACGAGTCCTTCATCGGCACCTCGTTCACCGGCCGCCTGGTCGACGAGACGAACGTCGCCGAGCATGCGGGTGTCATCCCCACGATCACAGGCAGCGCTTGGATCACCGGTACCGCGCACTACACACTCGACCCGAGCGACCCGTTCCCCGCCGGCTTCACACTCTGAGCAAGCTGCCCAGACAACCTCTTTCATCGAGCGGTCACATTAGCGTTGACGGGCTAGGTTCTGCCATAGCCGCTCAACGCTAAGGTGCCCGCTCGGCGAAGCTGAATTGCCCTTACCCCAGTTGCCCGGGATTGAGCACGCGGGAGAGGAAGTCCTTCGTCCGCTGCTCCTGCGGGCTGCCGATGACCTCCCTGGCGGGTCCGGACTCGACGACGTACCCGCCGTCCATGAACAGGACACGGTCGGCGACTTGCCGGGCGAACTCCATCTCGTGCGTGACGACGACCATCGTCATTCCGGCCTCGGCGAGGTTGCGCATGACCTGGAGGACATCGCCCACGGTCTCTGGATCGAGTGCCGAGGTGGGCTCGTCGAAGAGCATGACATCGGGGTCCATGCTCAGGGCTCTCGCAATTGCGACTCGCTGCTGCTGACCGCCAGACAGGGACGAGGGCTTGGCCGCGATCTTCTCAGACAGTCCCACCTTCGCCAGGTTCGCCTCGGCGACGGTGTTCGCCTCCGTCTTCGAGCGCCCCAGGACCTTGGTCTGGGCGATGGTGAGGTTCTCTCGCACGGTGAGGTGGCCGAAGAGGTTGAAGGACTGGAACACCATGCCGATGCGGGTGCGCGCGGCATCGATGTCGAGATCGAGGTCCATCATGTCCATGCCGTCGACGACGATCGAGCCGCCAGTCGGGGTCTCGAGCGTGTTGATGCAGCGCAGCATCGTCGATTTGCCGGATCCCGAGGGACCGATGACGCAGACGACTTCGCCCTTGTCGACGTCGAGGTTGATGTCCGTGAGGACCTGGTTGGACCCGAAGCTCTTCTTGAGGTTCCGAATCGCGATGATCGGAGTCGCGGTCTCCCGCGCCGAGGTGGTGGCTGTTCTGGACATTACTTCGCTCCTGGCTCGGCGGAACCGTATTTGCGTTCAAGGACGCGTGAGAGATAGGACAGCGGGATCGTGATGATGAGATAGCAGACCGCGATGACGATGAACGGGGTGAGGTTGGCTGTGTTGACGATCTCGGCTCGGCCGAGTGCGGCGAGTTCGCGCCCGTCGACAGAGGACCCGAGGATGTAGGCCAGTGAGGAGTCCTTCGTGAGCAGGATGAGTTCATTGGTCAGCGGCGGGAGGATGATGCGCATCGCCTGGGGCAGCACGATCGTGATCATTGCTCGCGAGGACGACATGCCCAGTGAACGTGCTGCCTCGACCTGGCCCTTGGGCACAGCTTGAATGCCGGCGCGGATGGTCTCCGCCATGTACGCCGACGACACGAGGCCGAGGGCGATCATGATGATGACCAGCTGGGGGAGTAGGAAACCGGGGAACGCGACGGGAAGCCCGAATCCCATGACGAGGAAGACAACGAGCGCCGGCAGCCCGCGGAAGAATTCGATGTAGATCGTCGCGAGCCAGCGATAGACGCCGACCGAGGACAGTCTCATGAGAGCGACGACGAGAGCGATAGCCAGCCCGAGGACGAAGCCGAGGGCTGTGAAGATGACGGTGTTCTTCAGCGCACCGGTGATGACCTCAGGAAACATTCCAACGGCGATATCGAAGCGCCCGAAGGTGTCGATGAGCGTTGGCCAATCCGCTACGAGCGCGATGACGACGGCGATGAGGATGAGGATCGCGTACTGGATGCCACGGGAGAGCTTCGCCTTCTGACGCTTGCTCATCTTGGCCTTGGGGGTGGCAGTGGCGAGAGGGACTGCGGGGCCGGTCTGACCGCCGCGTCCGGTCTCGGGTGTTGGTGACATGGGTGAGTCCTTCAACGATGGTGGCGTGGTGTGCCGAGTCTGCTCAGGTCAACGGGCGGCCAGCCCAGACTTGAAAGCCGAGGCAGACCGCCCGATCAGCGATTTCTATTTCGGAGCTTCGCCGAACCACTTCTTGTAGATCTTGTCGTACTCGCCGTTATCCTTGATCTCCTTGAGAGTGTCGTCGACGGCCTTCTTCATCTGGGTGTTGCCCTTTTTCATGCTGATACCGTAGTGCTCATCGGTCTTGATATCGAAGCCGATCGCGAAGCCCTTATTCTCGGTGTTGTAGTTGTAGAGCACGCCGTTGTCATTGATCACGGCGTCGACTTGTCCGGTCTTGAGCGCCTCGAGGGACAGCGGCAGGTCTTCATAGGTGATGACCTCGGAGTCCTTGAAGTGATCGGTCGCGTACTCGAGGCCCGTGGTGCCCGCCTGTGCGCCGACCTTGAAACCCTTAATCGCTGACTCGTCCTTGGCCTTCTTGTCGCCCTTGGTCAAGATCGCCTGGTTCGCATCAAAGTAGGGCTCGGAGAAATCGGCTGCTTCTTCACGTTTCGGCTGAATCGTCGTGGCCGCGGCCGCAACATCGCACTTCTTCTGGTTGAATTCCGCGCCCGAGGTGATCGTTTCGAACGAGGTGTTGACGATCTCCTGCTCGACGCCGAGCTTCTTCGCCACGGCATCGACGATGTCGACGTCGAATCCGACCACCTCGCCGTCCTTCTCGAACTGGAAGGGCTGGTAGGACAGGTGGGTGCAGGTCGTCAGCTTGCCCTCTTTGACCAGAGGGACTCCACCTTCGCCGGTCGCTGCCGGCTCCGATTCGCCTCCTCCTCCGCATGCGGACAGAGCGAGCATGGCGCCGACGGCCACCGTGGCCAGAGTCAAGCGTCGTTTCATAGTTCCTCCAGGAGAGTCAGTGACATCGATGTCATAGAAAGGTGTCGCTCGCGCGGGAAAAGTCTGAGCAACGTCTGAATGGAATCGTACCGTGTCCTGAGTCACACACATGACGAACGGAGCCTCGCCGAGGCGGTCGTTGCCAAATCGTAGTGTTGAAGTTCCGTTTCGGCCCGGGCAGCCGTGACCCGGAATCTGTGTCAGTCCTCGGCTCTGACCAGGTCCGAATGGAGGTGGTGAGTCATGGCCGCTCCAACGGCGGCCATGGAGAAGTCGACCGACAGCTGATTCTCCACCAGACGGTAGGTTCGAGCGGTTGCTTCAACGGGCTTCGCCGAGGCAGCCACGAGGACCTGCGGTGACTGCAGTTCGAGAACCGGTCCGTCCTCCGCAGCAATCAGGGTGCCTTCGGCCAGTTCGGCGTGCCCGGTCGGTTGGGCCAGCACGAGTTCGACGGTCGAGGGCGTGGGGCTGCGCAGGAATCCCGTTTCCATGTGCATGGGCCGTCCGTCGGGTGACCAGGTGCGCTGCTGATAGACCAGGAAGGGTTTGGCGACGTCGCGGAAGATCAGTTCTTCGCTGTAGCTGAAGGGGTCGATCGTGGGGTAGTGGCCCGATCCGGTGCCCTGCCAGGTGCCGATCAAGGGTTGCAGCTGCGGTGAAAGTGCCATGGACGTCCTCCCCTGATGCCGGTTGCCCTCGTCTCGATCCTAGGGCATCGAACTCAGCTCAGCTGAGCCTCCATGTCGAGGTCAGAGGTGTCCTTGGCCAGGAACAGGGCGATGAGCGTGAGGATCGCCGCCCCGATGATGTAGAGGCCGCAGTAGAAGATCGTTCCACCTTCGGCCTGCCACAGGGCCACCATGACGAACGGTGCCGGGCCCGCACCGATGACGCTGGACATGTTGTAGGAGATCGCCGAGCCCGTGTAGCGCACATTGGCAGGGAACAGCTCCGGCAGGTACGCGGCCATCGGACCGAATGTCAGTCCCATGAGGATGAAGCCGACGATCAGGGCGATGATGACGCCTGGGGTTCCTGAATTGAACAGTACATTGACGACGAGACCATAGGTGGCGATGAGAACCGTGACCCCCATGAGCATCTTGCGTCGTCCCAGCTTTTCGGCCAGCGGTCCGGAGACCACGGTGAAGATGCCGAAGAACACGACGCCGATGATGAGGTAGGTGAGGAACTCACTCTTCGTGTACCCCAGCCCAGCGACGAACCCGGCGGGGTCGAAGCTCGTGCCGGCAGCCTCGGCGGCGGTCTTCGCCTGACCGGTGGTGGCAGGTGAGGTGCCGTAGGTGAGGGTGAACGCGGTCATGAAGTAGAAGATCACGTAGGTCGCGAACATGATGAAGGTGCCGAGGATCAGCGGCTTCCAGCTCGTCTTGAAGACAGCAGCGAGCGGGGCCTTGGAGATCTGCTGCTTCTGCGCGACCAGCTGGAAGGCGGGAGTCTCCATGAGGGACATGCGAACGTAGAGGCCGACGGCGACGAGGAGTGCTGAGAGCAGGAACGGGATGCGCCAGCCCCAGGCGAGGAACGCCTCGGGGGAGGTCCATTTGTTGAGCCCGACGAAGAGCAGGTTGGCGATGATGAAGCCGACAGGGGCGCCCAGCTGCGGGAAGGTTCCCCAGATGGCACGTTTGCCCTTCGGAGCGTTCTCGGTGGCCAGCAGTGCCGCACCCGACCATTCGCCGCCGAGTCCGACTCCCTGGCAGAAGCGCAGGAGGACGAGGAGCAGCGGGGCCAGGACGATCCAGCCCGGAGTGCTCGCGGTTGGGAGGAGGCCGATGAGGAAGGTGCCGATGCCCATGATGAGCAGGGACGCGATGAGTGTCTTCTTGCGGCCGATGCGGTCGCCGAAGTGGCCGAAGATGATGGAGCCCAGGGGTCGGGCGACGAAGGCGACACCGAAGATCGCGAAGGAGCTCAGCAGCTGGGTCGTCGACGTCTGGTTGGGGAAGAAGAGGGCCGGGAACACCAGCGACGAGGCGGTCGCATAGGCATAGAAGTCGAAGAATTCGATCGTGGTGCCGACCATCGAGGCGGTGAGAACCTTGCCCCGGGTGTTGTTCTTCCGAGTCGCTGCGATGACATCGGATTCGGACTCCGAGCCCGACTGAGCGCTCGGGTTTCCCGGCTGTGTATGGGTGGACATGTTCTTTTGTGCTCCGCTGTTGTCGAGATACGAAGGCACGGGCGGGATGGTGCTCGTGTCAGATGAAAGTCGCCGGACACTGGCGTGTGAGGCGACTGCTAAACACTACTCCTGTCTCACGCAGTGCGATCCGACGGTATCAGAAGTTGAGATTACTTGTACGTCCGAGCGATCTGCGCGACCCGAACGCCACGTCACGCCAGGACGTCAAGCCCCACCGGCCTCAGAGCTCGACGGTGGTGCGGCTCGCGGTGCCGCCTCGGCGCTGGGCGATTGCGATGATGAGGACGATGAGTCCGAGCAGGCACAGGCCCACGCCCACCCAGGCGGGTGCACGGTAGCCCAAGCCTGCGGTGATGACGATGCCGCCGAGCCAGGCGCCGAGGGCGTTGGCGAGGTTGAATGCGGCATGGTTCATGGCCGCTGACAGGCTCGGAGCGTCGTGGGAGTCACGCAGCAGACGCATCTGCAGGGCGGTCGTGATCATCGAGCCGGCGATGCCGATGAGGAAGAGAGCGATGATCGCGACGGCAGCGATGTGGGTGAAGGCGCCGAAGGCGGCGAGCACGATGGCGGAGAGGATCATGCCGCCGATGCCGGAGCGTTCGATGGACTTGTCGACGAGGGGCCCGGCGATGAGGGAGCCGACGGTCATTCCGAGTCCGTAGACCGCGAGGACCCAGGGGATCGCGACCTCGGGGACGCCGGCGACGTCCGTCATGGTCGGGGCGATGTAGGTGTAGACGGCGAACATGCCGCCGAAGCCGACGGAGCCGGCAACGAGGGTGAGGATGATCTGCGGTCGGGCCAGGGCCTTCATCTCACCGCGTGCCGAGGGCACGCCGCTGAGCTTCACGCGGGGTACGCCGACGGCGACCATGATGACGGTGAGGATGCCGAGAGCGGCGACGAGGGCGTAGGCGCTGCGCCAGCCGAGCATGTTGCCCAGTGCGGTGGCGATGGGGACGCCGACGATGTTCGCGATCGTCAGTCCCAGCATGACTCGCGACATCGCTCGTCCCCGACGGTGCGAGGGCACGAGGGAGGACGCGACGATTGCGCCGATGCCCAGGTAGGCGCCGTGGGGGAGTCCGCTGGCGAAGCGCGCAATATTGAACAGGGTCGCGTCGGGGGCGAGCATGGAGGCGAAGTTGCCGAGGGCGAAGAGGCCCATGAGGCCCAGCAGCAGGTTCTTGCGGTCCATGTGCGCAGCGATCGTGGTGATCAGGGGTGCCCCGACGACGACGCCGATGGCGTAGAACGACACGGCGTGGCCGGCCTGGGGCACGGTGATGCCGAGTTCGCGCGCGATATGGGGCAGCAGGCCCATCGTGGCGAACTCGGTCACACCGATGGCAAATGCGCCGATCGCGAGGGCGAAGACGGCGAATTTGTAGACGCGGCGTGGCACCGGAGCGTCGCTCATGGAGTTCCTTCGGGTGAAGTGAATGGTTTGGACCGCGGTGACGCCCGAGGTCGGAGACTCAATAGGGCGATTCACTGCAACCGAACAAGCCTATTGCCCATCGACAGCCGCCGATAGCCCCGCGGACGTAATGTGACGATTCGAACAGCGACAGCGGGGCTACCGGAAGCTCAGCCTTCTTCGTCCATCTCTGCCAGTGCCTGGGACGCCACGGAGAATGCGGTGTTCGCACTCGGCACGGAGCAGTAGATGGCCGACTGCAGCAGGACTTCCTTGATCTCGTCGCGGCTGAGCCCATTGCGCACGGCGGCCTTGACGTGCATCGCGAGTTCGGCCTCATGCCCACCGGCGATCATCGCGGTCAGTGTGATCGCTGATCGCATGCGCTTCTCGAGGCCCGGGCGGGTCCAGATCTCGCCCCAGGCGTAGCGGGTGATGAGGTCCTGGAAGTCGGCGGTGAAGTCATCGACCTTCACATTCGCGCGGTCGACGTGAGCGTCGGAGAGGACCTGGCGGCGCACGGTCATTCCGGCCACGCGAACCTCGTCCCGGCTGGCTTCACGTGGACCGGAGGCAGTGGGCAGTTCCGCCGAGGCGGCGTCCGAGCTCTGTGTGTTCGCAGAGTTTCCGCCCGTGTTGTTTCCATCCAGGAAGTCGTGGAGCAGACTCGCGACGACCGCCGGCGCTTCGGCAGGCACGAGGTGCGCGGCACCCTCGATGACCTCGAGGAGGGCACCGGAGATGCCATTGGAGATCTCGGCGAGTTTGGTCGGTGGGGTCGGCTGATCCTCGGACCCGGCGACGGCGAGAACCGGCAGGGCGATCTCTGATAGGCGCGAGCGGATGTCGAAGGAGGCCAGTGCGTGGCAGAGCGCGGCATAGGAGAAGCGGTCCGCGTCCTGCAGCGAGTGCAGCAGGGCAGCCGAAGCATCGGGCTCGCGATCCATGAAGCCCTCACCGAACCAGCGCTGGGCCGAACCGATGACCTGTGTGGGTGTGCCCGAGGTAGCGACGACCTCCGCGCGTTCCTCCCAACCGCTGGCCTCACCGATCTTGGCTCCGGTGCAGAACACGGCGGCACGGTCGAAGCGGTCACCGTGGTCGAGGGCCAGCTGCAGGGCGATCGCGCCGCCGATCGAGTCACCGGCCAGGCTGATGCGGGCAGCAGAACCGGCCACGTCGGGAAGGACTCGGTCGATGGTGGTCAGGACCGCCTCGGCGAGGTCGCTCATCGTCAGTCTGGGCACCTCGGACGTCCCCGCGGGGACGTCGACCGGCGTCGACCGGCCGTGGCCGGGCAGGTCGATGCCGATGACCGTCGTCTCAGGATCCACGCCGCCGAGGTGGGTGGCAGCTGACTGCCACAGCGCGCTCACCGAGGTGCCCAGTGAAGGCAGGACGACGAGGACGCGCGGGTTCGCTGTGGCAGTGGCGGCGGCAGGGGCGGCAAGGACAGATGCGGTGAGTTCCACGTCAGGTCACTTTCTTGAGGCGAAGGGGAGGAGCCCCGGCGATACGGGCTCGGGTCCGTTGATTGTGGCAATGATGGTCTGTCGGATGTCTTCGGCGTCGCCGAGGTAGTTCTCCGGTGAGAAGAAGCTCTCCAGATCGTCGTCGGCCTGGTCCAGGGCTGCTTTGAGCGCGGCCACAGGGTCGCCACCAGGGGCGATGATGTCCTGAACCTGAGTCTTCGTCAGCCGGTCGCCGAAGGCGATGTTGAGGCGTTCGGCATAGATGCCGGGACTGGCGGCGTCCACGTTCTTCCGCATCGCATCAGGCTTGACGCTCAGTCCTTCGACCATCGTCTGGAGCATGATGAGCGAGGACACGGCCAGGCCCATCAGCTCGGACAGGGCAGGCCATTCTGCGTGCCAGGCTCCGTCGGAGCGCTCCTCGATCGCCTCGGCCGCGGTCGAGGTCAGTGTGGCCATGAGCCCGGGGGCGCGCATGCCGTTGCGGTGAAGCAGCACCGCCGAGGTGGGGTTGAGCTTCTGCGGCATCGCCGAGGACCCACCGGTTGCAGCCAGGCTCAGTTCGCCGACCTCCGGGCGGGTGCCGATGAGCACGTCTCGGGCGATTGAGGCTCCGACAGTCACACATTGGGTGAGGTGAGAGGCCCAGTTGAGGACCCGGACGCGGTCGGTGTGCCAGGGCGCGGGGATGCTGGTGAGCGCGGCGTCGGGTCCGCGCAGCTGCACATGGAATTCGCGCAGCAGCGCCTCGGTCTGGGTCCCCGCGAACTCGCGGATCGCGGCTCGTGTGCCCGCGGCCCCTCCGACCTGCACGTAGTCGATGCGCGGGGTCAGGCTCTGGACCTCGTGTACTTCGGCGGCCCAGGAGGCGATCTTGAGCCCGAAGGTCGTCGGCATTGCCGGTTGGGTCAGGGTGCGAGCCAAGCACACGGTCGAGGCATGATCCTCGGAGAGCCCGACGAGCACCTCGGCGATGACGTCGAGGCGTGCATGAGTCTGGCGGGCAACTCGGGCCATGAGCAGTCCTAGCGCCGAATCCATGACGTCCTGGCTGGTCAGGCCCTTGTGCAATGCACGGGACGCATCCGGACCGAGTCGTGAGCGCGCGGTCTTGAGGAACGGAATGACCGGATTGCCACCGGATTCGGCGTCAGCGGCCAGCGTCTCGAGTTCGGTGGAGTCGGAGAGAAGCGACCGGGTGGTGGCTTCGATGCCCGTCACCGCCTCGGCGCGGGCATCGGAGGAGATCAGCCCGGCATGTGCCTGAGCGTTGATCCACGCCGACTCCACATCGCCGAGTGCAGACACGAGGGCGACATCGTCGATGGCCTCTGCGCCTCGCAGGTCGCCCGGGGCGAACAGGAGGCGCGTATGGGCAGCGGTGTCAGTCATTGTGTGTCCTCTCCGGTGGCGGCAACGGTGACTTAGTCTTCGTGAGTCCTGTCAGTCTTCGTGACTGGGGAACCGCAGGAATGGGGTCTCGTTCTCACCCTGCAACCGTATGTCGAAACGCAGCGATCCGTCAGCCCCGCGAGTCGCGATGAGACGGTCCCGCTCTGTCTCATCGAGGGAGGACAGCAGCGGGTCGGCCGCCAGAGCCTCGGTGTCCTCGGGGAGATAGATCCTGGTGAACAGCCTGTTCAGCAGTCCGCGGGCGAAGATGACGACGCTGATGAACGGTGCCTTGCCTGCCTCAGTCGCCCCTGGATTGAGGGTGGAGAACACGTAGCGGCCTTCCGGGTCGACCTCGTTGCGACCGAACCCGGTGAAAGTGAATCCATCACGGCGCAGGGATCCCGAATTGCGGGAGACATTGCCGTTGCCATCAGGCTGCCAGATCTCGAGGATCGCATCGGGAACGGGTGCACCTGCCCCGTCGTAGACATAGCCGTGGAGCTGTACGGCCCCGTTCCTGCCTGGGGGAACGAGTTCGTTGTCGCCGGGCCACGGCATGGCATAGCCGTAGAACGGGCCGACGGTCTGGCCGGGTGTCGCGGTGAGCTTCTGGTCAGTCATCGTCCTCTTCTTCCATCCAGGTGCGGTTGCCTCCGGTGAGCACGATGTCCCAGTTGTAGCCCATGAGGAACTCGTGCTCGGTGATGTTGTGATCGTAGGTGGCGACGAGGCGGTCGCGGGCCTTCTGATCCGTGATCGACTGGTAGATCGGATCGAGGGCGAACAGCGGATCGCCCGGGAAGTACATCTGAGTGATCATGCGCTGGGTGAACTCAGAGCCGAAGAGCGAGAAGTGGATATGGGCCGGTCGCCACGCATTGTGGTGGTTCTTCCACGGGTAGGGGCCGGGCTTGATCGTCGTGAATGAGTAGGAGCCGTCGTCGCCGGTCAGGGTGCGGCCGACGCCGGTGAAGTTCGGGTCGATCGGGGCCGGGTGCTGGTCGCGCTTGTGGATGTAGCGTCCGGCGGAGTTGGCCTGCCAGATCTCAACGAGCTGGTTTCGGACCGGGCGGCCGTTGCCGTCGAGGACGCGACCGGTGACCTTGATGCGTTCGCCGATCGGCTCCCCGCCAGCCTGAATCGTGAGGTCGGATTCGAGGTTCGCCAGGTCGCGGTGGCCGAATGCGGGGGAGAAGAGCTCGATGGTCTCCGGATCCGTGTGCCGAGGGTCCTTCGTCGGGTGCCGCAGAATCGAGGACCGGTACGGCGGGTAGTCCAGGCGCGGCTGTGTCTCGGCCGGTGTGCCGGCGGCGACTGCGTTCTTATGTTCGGTCTCGATGGCTTCGATCTCGGCAGACAACGTCTGCTGTGATTCGGCTGCATCGTCCGGGCCGGAGAGTTTCTGTGCTCCCATGTCGAACCTTTCTTCTCGGTGTGGGGGTTCTTTGTGTTGTGCCTGCTCAGCCCTGGGGCCAGCCTGTGTAGCACTCGGCAAGGTAGCGCCGCCCGTGCTCGGATTCGAGGATCGAATTGAGTTCGCCGAGGCTGCGCTTCGTTTCGAACGCATCCTGGCTGTGGTCGGTGTGGAGCATCCGGGTCATCTGGTAGGAGAAGTTCTGAGCCTTCCACACACGTTTCGTCGCGGTCTGCGAATACCCGGCCAGCGCCTCGGCGTCGGAGTTCTTGCACGCTGAGATCAGCGCCGGGGCAAGCACTGACACGTCGGCGAAGGCGAGGTTGAGGCCCTTGGCCCCGGTGGGTGGAACGGTGTGGGCGCTGTCGCCGGCGAGGAACAGGGAACCGTGCTGCATCGGCTCGGTCACGGCCGAGCGGAAGGGCAGGATGTTCTTGTCGATGATCGCACCCGTTTTGAGCTGGAAGCCGTCGGGTCCGTCGACTCGGGACTGCAGCTCCGACCAGATGCGGTCATCGGACCAATCGACCACCTCGGTGTCGGGGGAGGTTTGGAAGTACATGCGCTGCACGGACTCGCTGCGCTGGGAGATCAGGGCGAAGCCGCGTTCGGAGCGGGAGTAGATGAGTACCTCGTGGCTGGCCGGTGCCTCGCAGAGGATCCCGAACCAGGCGAAGGGGTATTCGTGGAAGAAGCGCTGCTTCGTGCCTGCTGGGATCATCGCCCGGCAGGGCCCGCGGGAGCCGTCGGAGCCGATGACGTAGCGGGCATTGATCGTCAGTTCCTCGCCGTCCTCGGTCGTCGCACTCACCCACGGCTGCTCGGTCTCGATATCGCCGATCGCGGTGTCGGTGACCGAGTAGAAGGTGGGGCGTCCGGTGCGTTCGCGGGCAGCGGAGAGGTCGACGAAGATCTCGTTCTGCGGGTAGAGCCACACGGATTCGCCGACGAGGCTCGGGAAGTCGAAGGAGTGGCTGACACCGTCGACGCGGATGTCGATGCCGTCGTGGCGGTGGCCGGCGGTGTGCACGCGGGACTCGATGCCTTGGGCCTCGAGCATGCGCACGGACCCGGCCTCGAGGATGCCTGCCCGGTGGGTGTGGGCGATGTCGTCGCGGCTGCGGTTGTCGATGACGACTGAGTCGATCCCTGCATTATGCAGCGTGTGGGCGAGCAGAAGCCCGGCCGGACCTGCTCCGACGATAGCGACGTCGGTCTGAAATTCTGGCACCTGGGCCTCCTTGCCGTAACTGTCCTCTCAGTGTGCGCCCAGTCACTGACACAAGGCGAGGAAGTTATCAATGAATGAGAAGAACGTCTGTGCGGACTCCGGGATCGACGGGGATTCGGGCGGTGATGTTGACGAACGATCAGATTGTTGAGCAGAATGAAGGGCGTTGTGTTCACGAGGTGAGGTGCGAGCGTTCTACCCAGCCCGCCTCGGCAAAAGATAGCTCAACACATGAATCGTCACGGCAGCCAGCTGCCTACAAGCAGAAAGCTCATGAATGATCATCACCGGATTGATCGTCGGCCTGGCACTCGGGTTCGTCCTCCAGCGGGGGCGTTTCTGCGTGACCGGAGCCTTCCGCGATCTCACACTGACTGGGAACACCAGGTGGTTCTCGGCACTCATCCTCCTCATCGCCGTGCACTCGATCGGGCTGTTCCTGCTCAACGGGCTCGGCGTCATTACCTTGGAGGCCTCGCCATTCCCCTGGTTGGCGTCGATCATCGGCGGCCTCATCTTCGGCTTCGCCATGGTGCTGGCCGGCGGATGTGCCACCGGCACCTATTACCGGGCCGGTGAAGGTCTGGTCGGCAGCTGGTTCGCACTGATCTTCTATGCGCTCGTCTCCGCGGTGATGAAGAACGGTCCGCTCGCCTCGGCGACGGAGGGGCTGCGCTCGATCACGATCGAGAGCGGCACGCTCCAGGCATCGACGGGGCTGAGCCCGTGGGTCTTCGTTGCGATCATCTCCGCCGTGGCCATTGCCGTCACCGTCCACCACAACAAGAAGACCGCCACGCCCGTCGCGACCCTGCCGCCGCTGAAGAAGGGCCTGGCCCATATCCTCACGGAGAAGCGCTGGAACCCGTTCGTCACGGCCGTTGTCATCGGCGTCATCGCCACGATCGCCTGGCCGCTCTCGGCTGCGACCGGACGGAACTCGGGTCTGGGAATCACGACCCCCTCGGCGAATCTCACGACATTCCTCGGCACGGGCGACTCCTCGCTCGTCGACTGGGGCGTCATGCTCGTCATCGGCATCCTCCTCGGATCGTTCATCGCGGCGAAGGCCTCAGGCGAGTTCCGGATTCGCGTTCCCGATCAGGGGACCGTGGTCAAGTCCATCCTCGGCGGAAGCGGGATGGGCGTCGGTGCCGCGATCGCCGGCGGCTGCACCGTCGGCAACGCCATGGTCTCGACCGCACAGTTCGAATATCAGGGTTGGGTCGCGACCTTCTTCATGATCGTCGGCGCTGGAGTCGCCGCGAAATTCACCATCAAGTCAGGAGCGCGGACAGGTGCCGCGCAGCCCGTAGAGAGCAGGAGCGTATGAAACAGGTATTAGAGACAAACGGTCTTGTCTGCCCCTTCCCTCTGGTTGAGGCCAAGGATGCAATCGGCGGAATGGACAACGGAGATGAGCTCGTCATCAACTTCGACTGCACCCAAGCCACCGAGGCGATTCCCCAGTGGGCTGCGGAGAATGGATACCCCGTGACCCACTTCGATCGCACCGGAGGCGCCAGCTGGACGATCACTGTTCAGAAGGCCTGATCGGCCACAGAGCTCCCCTCGAGCACGCGACCATCCCCACTGCCGAGGCGGCCCTGCGAAATTCGCAGGGCCGCCTTTGTGCTGCCCGCGGGCAGATTGCGAATATCGATCCGGGATCGGGGGCTGTGGCTGTTTGGCATTCGTGGCTGTGCCGAAAAGCACAGGTGTGATTAACGATTTTATTGCAAAAGTAATTGTATGATAATGAGCAAGTCACCACTGTTGGTGTTTTGTGCACATATGTGCTTTTTCAAGGAGTCAGAATGACGCAGTCCACGACGCGTTCTCGCAAGTTCAAGGCCATCCTCGCGGGTGGCATCGTTCTCGGTGTCGGAGCTGCGGTGACGCTGGCCGCCTGGACGGACAACGAATGGGCCGAAGGGACCTTCGGCGCCGGTTCGTTCAATGTGCAGGGAAGCACCAATGGCACCGACTTCACCGATCACACCAGTGCCGATGGTGCGGCGAATCTGACATTCGACCTCGACGGCGGCGACAACCTCACCCCCGGCGACACCGTGGCGGCACCGTTCGTTCTCAGGCTCGACGGCGACACCTCATATGACGCGAGCGTGGTTCTCGAAAATGCTGCGGGAAGCGGCGGCAACGCTGAGGCGCTGACCTACGGAATAGTCTCTGTCGCCAACGCAGGCGCCTGCAGTGCGGACGCGACCGGCACCTCGATCGTCCCTGCTGGCACGGCCATAGGCTCTGTCGCAGGCGCCCAGGGCTTTGACCTCACTGCCGGCGCAGACGCCACTGCAGGTGCACCCGTCACTCTGTGCTTCCAGGTCACCGCCGATGACAGCCTGACACAGGGTCAGGCCGCAACTGCCCAGTGGCAGTTCACCGCGACCTCGGCTGAATAGTCAGATCGGTCTCCGTGAGGTTCACCTCGGGTCCGCTGCGTGACCCCAACCCGTCTGAGCGGGTCTCGTCAGGGCCCCGCTCAGACAGTCGACGGCAAAACCGGGCTCATGCGCGGAATAGTCGAGCGCTGCGCAACCAGCGGATCAAAGCGGTTCTCGCGGGAGGCCTGGTCTTCGGCATCGGCGCCACCGCAACCCTTGCAGCCTGGACCGATACCGAGACTGCCTCGGGGACATTCGAGGCAGGCAGGTTCAAAATCGACCTGTCAGTCGACAAGACATGGAGCAACAGCCGCGAAATGACCTTCAAAGCCACCGGAATGTACCCGGGCTCGACTGTCTACGCTCCCGCCTATGTGAGGACGACGGCCGATACCACGATGAAAGGTCAGATCCAGGTCGCAGGCAACGGCGTAGCCGGGACCTCGAGCACCATTGCCGGAAATCTCGAATACCGTGCGGTGACGAAATCCTTCCCCTCGGCTGCCGAGGCCTTCGCCTCTGCCTGCGACGCCTCGGCGTTCGCCGGTTCGCCGAGCTTTGTCTTCGGTGGGGGAGCCTCCAAACAGCCGTTGAGAAATTCTGTCACGAGCGCATCGAAGCAGACGGTCAGCTCCACAGCAGGGTCGGTCCAAGCCTACTGCTTCGAAGTCGTCCTACCGACCGCCACTCCGAGTGCTGCCCAGGGAACGAGCGCCGCTCATACGTGGACGTTCAACGGTGAATCTGTTCCGGCAGGTGGCTGATCGTGGTTAAGTGGCTCGGCGGAGCACTGCTCAACGTCCTCGCCGCACTGGGGGCGGTGTGCATCGTCCTCGTCATCCTCAGCTTCGTCTTCAACATATCGATCATGATGTTCAAGACGGGATCGATGAGCCCGACCATCGAAGCCGGATCGATCGCCTTCGTCCAAGAGATCCCCGCCGAGGAGATGAAGGTCGGAGACATCATCACCGCCGATCGCGGCGAGAACGTCCTTCCCGTGACCCACCGCGTGACGTCGATTTTGGACGCTGGCAGTTCGTCCGGGCAGGTCACCTTCGAGATGAAGGGCGATGCCAACGAAGCGAAGGACCCCGAGCCCTACACGGCGGACACCGTCCGCAAGGTCATGTTCTCGATTCCAGGGGTCGCGCCCGCCATCCAATCGATGCGTAATCCATTCCTGCTCGGCGGCATCACGATCGCAGCTTCCCTGCTCGTCGTCTGGGCTTTCTGGCCACGACACGCGAAGAAGGACGATGGTGATGAACTCGCGGAGAAGGGCGAGGACGCCACCACGGCTGCACAGCCTTCGGCGCACTTCACTGCCCAATCAGCCGTGACCCGCTCACCGAAGCATGCATTCGTGCTGCCGGTCGCGGTTGTGCTGCTGGCGACCAACAGCGGTCCATTCGGCTCGATCGATGGGCCGATGCCAGTGGCTGCAACCGCTGAAGGCGTCGCTGCCTCGGCAGTCGGCGCCACCGCAGAGAACACCACCGCCGAGGTGCGCGGGCAGTACCTGCGGATGCGTGCCGTTGGTGACGAGACGAAGATGCTCAGCCTGAGCCCGGGTGCCTCCGCGGACTGGACTGTCGATGTCTGGGCTGATGCGCCGGATCCAGGGACAGTGGAGTTGGAGATTGGCTCCGGACAGCTGACGGAGCCGATCGCCTCCGAGCTGGTTGTCGACGTACGCACCTGTTCACAGATGGTGCCGATCGACGAGTGCCCCGGCGGGGCGGCGAAGCCGATTACTCGAGCGGCGCTGACCGACCTCGGGGCTGCACCCGACAATGATCGACGACTGCTCGAAATGCCCAGCGATGAGAAACGACGAGTGCAGGTGACGGTCACGATGAATGAGAATGCCGACGCGGAGGCGGTCGCCGGCCACCGCAGCGGAGTCCGTCTGACCGCAACTGGTCAAGGAGAAGAGGTCTCACTCGGCCCTGGGAACCCGGGTGAACCTGTAGCACCGGGTCCTGACGATCCTGACGCCCCCGGTGACCTCCCGCGAACCGGCATCGAGGGATGGATGTGGATTCTGCTTTTCGCGAGCGTACTCATCGCAACAGGTTCGACAGTCGTTGCCAGGACGCGTAGTCGGAGAACGTCATGACTCGAAACGATAGGCTACGGATAATTCGGAACCGACGAGTTCAGGCCCTCATCGCTGGCCTGGCTCTCGTCATGCTCGCGCTGGGCCTGTCGGGTGCGCGCTCGACCATGGCCGGGTGGGCTGACTCAGAGGAATCGGCTGGGTCGTTTTCAGCCGCGACGATCCCAGCACCAGCCTTGACCAAATCCTGCGAATTCAGATCGGTCCTCGGCCTTGGGGCTCGAGTTAGGGTGTACTGGAAACCGCCGGCGGGCTATCAACTCGATGACATCGTCGTCAAAGCATCTACTCGTGGTCTTGGATCCGTGTTGGCACCACTGACTGGGTTCAGCCTCACGTCGAACACCACTTCCAACGGTGACGGCACCTATACAACTGATGTACCCACCAACCTCCTCGGCGGGCTGCTCGGTCTCGGAACCGAACTGGAGATCGCGTTCGTGGCCGAGCATGAAAGCGGTTGGCAATCGAAGCCCGCCTCCGTCGCGAGCAACGCTGGTCTGCTGGGCGGAATCGGCGGAAACTGTCGCAACCTGACATAAATATTCTGAGCCTCACACCCCCACCACAGTCCTCGCACCATCCGCCACAGTCAGGCGCATCGCCGTGTTCTGGTCGATGAGACTCCAACCCTTATGATCAAGGCCCGAGGACGACACGATCATCGCTCCGTTCTCGAAGTGCTGCCAGTTCATTCGGTGGCAGCGGTCCTTGTGATCGCGTGGCAGTTCGCCGCCAGTGCCGGAAGTGCCGAAGTTCTTATATGGAATCGGTGTTCCCGCAGTCGCATGGACGACGATCATCTCCTCGGCATTGAGTACGAGCAGATTGATCCCCGGATGGTCGAAGTCTGCCCGCAGCATCCGAACGGTCGCTATTGTGGCATCGAACAGAGGTTCGCCCTGACCCAATCGTCGCAAAATGAGGGCGAACAGGATTGCGGTGTCTGTAGTTCCGCCGATGCGCTCGGCCTCGGCAGCCGTGACGTATTCGCGTAGGCGTTCTATCGGTTGGATGGACCCGTTGTGAGCCAAGGCGATGTTGTCGGCGAGGAAGGGGTGCGAATTCTCGGTGAGGTCGACGGCCCCGTGCGTGGCCATGCGCAAGTGAGTGATCCGCGCGACCGTCGGACGGAAGGTGAGGACTTCCGTGAGATGAGGGTCGTCGGCTCCCTCGTGCGGAGTGCGATACCTTTCAAGACGTCCTCCCCGAGGCACGGTGTCCTGCACGTCGGGGCCGGTGTCGAAGGTGCCCGAGGTGGTTTCCTGCGGACGGGGTGATTCGGCTGAATCAGATTCCGGTCGGATCCACGCGGTGCCCCAGTCATCGGCATGGAGTCGGCCCAAGTTCTGCCACGGCCGACATTCCTCGGCACCGATGAGATCCGCTGCGCTCGCCGGAGTGGGGGAGATGTAGCCGAGAAGTCTGCACATGGTACGTCGTTTCCTTCCGCAGAAGGCCGTCTGCCTCGCCGAGGCGGCTATGACCTTCATCGTACGTCCGCACACTGTTCCCGGAACGTAGTGCTGACTAGACTCGAACCATGAAGATCACGGTACTCGAGGGAGACATCACCGAGCAGTCCGTGGACGCGATCGTCAATGCCGCCAACTCAAGTCTGCTCGGCGGAGGCGGCGTCGACGGCGCCATCCACATGGCAGCCGGACCCGAACTGCTCGAGGCCTGCCGAGAGGTACGCCAAACCAGCCACCCGCGCGGCCTTCCCGCAGGTCAGGCCGTCGCCACTACCGCCGGCGCGCTCGAGGCCAAGTGGGTCATCCACACCGTCGGTCCGAATCGTCACCAGGGCGAAGCCGATCCCGAGGTGCTCGAATCCTGCTTCGAATCGAGCCTCAACGTGGCCGAGGAGCTCGGTGCCGCCTCGGTGGCCTTTCCTGCCATCGGGGGAGGAGTCTACGGCTGGTCGGCCCGGGCCGTCGCCGAGGCGGCTCACGCCGTCATCGTCGACGGCCGCGAACGCGGGCGTTGGGAGTCCATCGCCGAGGTGGTCTTCGTCCTCTTCAGCGACTCGATGACGAGCGTGTTCTGCCAGGTATTCGACCACGACCAATGGTGAAAATCAACTGACGTGGACAGTAGCCCGCGGCTACTCTGGTTTCATGGGCACAAGCTATGAAGAGACGATGACCGTCCCCATCGCCGCCGCCGATGTTTGGCAGAGGGCATTCGAAGTGCTGCGGAGTCAGCAGGGCGCCGCCGGGGCGATTGCGATGTCGCATTCGGGGGTGCTGTCCGCTTCTTTCAGGACGACGTGGAGGAGCTGGGGCGAGAAGATCACCGTCCAAGTCGGTCAGGCATCGGACGGCACTTTCGTGCGCATCCGGAGCGCCTGTGCCTTTCCCCTCCAGATCTTCGACTGGGGAAAGAACAAGTACAATGTGCAGCAGATCAGGGCCGGGCTCGTACCCCCTGCTCGATCGGAAGGCGGCAGAACATGAAGGTCCACGACGTCATCCCTGACATTCCGGTCTCCGACATAGACGCGGCCCGAGGTTTCTACGGAGATTTCCTCGGCCTGGGCATCGAGGAGTTCAACCTCGGCTGGGTGGCCCGCTTCACCTCGGCGGCGACCGGAGCCCACGTCCAGCTCGTCACGAAGGACGCCACCGCTCCCATCACCCCGGTGCTCTCGCTCAAGGTCGATGACATCGATGCCGCCTACGCCGAGGCGGTTGATCGCGGCTTGGACATCGTCCATCCGCTCACCACCGAGGAATGGGGCGTGACGCGATTCTTCGTCCGCGACCCCGACGGCAACATCATCAACATCACCGCGCACCGATCCAGCGAAGACAGGGAATGAGGAATGCTGTGACAGCGAAGTCATATACGCAGGCCGTCGCCGATGGGATCTGGGGTGCAGGCGCCGATCTCATCGGCTACATCCCCTCGGTCACCATCGCGCCCGTCATCGACCATCTGGTCACTGCCGATGGAGGGAGAGCCGGAAGCTCGGAGCGAGTGAAGCCGCTCTCGCGTGAAGAGGAAGCGATCGGCGTACTCGGGGCACTGCCGCTGGCGGGGAAGTTCGGGGCCGTCGTCATGCAGGACAACGGCTTCGGCAACAGCCTCACGGCACTGACGACGTGCTCGATGTCCTACCACCTGCCGCTGCTCATCTTCGCCAACACCCGTGGCGGCCCAGGGGAGTACAACTCGATGATCCACTCGATCAGCCAGCCCATGCCGACGGTGCTGCGCACGGTAGGACTCCAAGTCCTCGAACTCGATCGGCGCTCGTCGTCCGAGGATTGGGAGCAGACCGTCGCCGAGGCGGGTGTTCATGCCCGTATGACCTACCGTCCGGTCGTCGTGCTCGGTTCCTTCTGGAACACCGATGGGAAGGTGGCCTGAGATGAAGCGCATCGAAGCACTCCAAGTCCTCAACGAACTGACCGCCGAATTGCCCGTCGTCGTGACCTGTGCCGCGACCAGCCGTGAGCTGGCGTCCGTGGAGAACCGGGACAACCACTTCTACGTCCTCGACTCGATGGGCCTCGTCGGCTCCATCACCACAGGCCTCGCCCTGGCGGCGAAGGACTCCGACCTGCCCAAAGTCATCGGTCTCGAAGGCGACGGATCCTTGCTGATGAACCCGAACGTGCTGCCCACCGGTGGATTCCTAGGGGCCGAAAAGCTGTTCCTCATCCTCCTCGATAACCAGGTGTACGGATCGACGGCCGGCCTGCCGACCTACTCCTCACACGTCGACCTCGGCGCGCTCGCCGAAGCCGCGGGGTGGACGGTCGGCCGAGCCGAGGACGAATCTCAGCTGCGCGGCGAATTCGATCGCCTGCTGACAACGACCGGGCCGACGCTGCTGCATGCGAGCATCGAGGCCGGCAATACGGCCGACGTCCCCAAGCTCCTCGTCGACCCAGTCGTCCTGGCCCACCGCTTCCAGACCTGGCTGACCGCCAGACTGGTCGGCAGCAGTGGAACCAGCTGAGGATCAGAGCGCGGTATAGCCCCCGTCGATGAGGTAGTAGGCGCCGGTGACGAAGGAGGCGTCGTCCGAAAGTAGGAAGTTCACGACCTTTGCGACCTCCTCGGCGGTGCCCAGACGGCCGAGCGGGTGCTTGGCCTTGAGGCCTTCGAGGGCCTCGGCATCCATGCTGCTCTCCAGCAGCGGAGTCGAGATGTAGCCCGGCCCCACGGAGTTGATGCGCAGCCCCTGTGTCCCGTATTCGGCGGCGGCGTTCTTCGTAATGCCGACGACGCCGTGCTTGGCCGCGGTGTAGGCACCGTTGTTGATCGCGGCGACCGAGCCGTGGACAGACGCCATGTTCACAATCGCCGATTCCTTGGCTCCGGCTTTGAGCATCGCCGGGATCTGGTAGCGCATGCCGTAGAGCACGCCGTTGAGATTGACGTCGATGACCTTGTCCCAGTTGTCCAGGTCGGTTTCGCCCGCTGGTACCTGCTTGCCGCCGATGCCGGCATTGTTCACGGCATAGTTGAGTCCGCCGTAGGTGTCGATCGCGAACTTCACGACCTTCGCGGAGTCGTCCTTGACGCTGGTGTCCTGCTTGATCGCCGAGGCGGTTCCGCCGGCCTCGCTGATCTCGTCTACGACTCGCTGTGCGGCGGCGAGGTCGATATCGGTGACGACGACCTTCGCGCCCCTGGCAGCGAGGTCCTTGGAAATGGCTTCGCCGAGACCGGAGCCTCCGCCAGTGACGAGCGCGACCTTGTTCGTGAAATCTGCCATTGCGATTGCCTTCTTCCTTCGCGGGTTCGGGCCCACTGTCGGGGCCCTCACCAGGTGCAACTGATTTGGCGGCGGGATCATTCCGCCTGCCAGGACGGATGAACAGCAGACAGGCGGTCTTTCGTCATCGTCTGAGGCCGGCTTCGAATCCTCGGCTATAGGCGGTGAGGAGATCACCGGCAAGCGGGTTCCGCATGTGACGGATCAGCATCTGTCTCTGTGCCGGATCGCGGAGGATGTCGAGCACGGCCATCCCGTCGTGCGGCGAGAATGGCTGGGCTGCGATGTGGGCATAGTGGTAACTGGCCGCTGTGATGATGTCGGCATCGGTAGCGTCAAGTGCTTCGTCGTCGTCCCAAACTTCATCATCGAATGGTCTTTCAGACAGCGCATTGAGGATGACGGCGAGGCCCAGTCCGTCCTTGGGGTTGTCGGTGTGGCGATCATGCCAGGCGAGAATCTTGAGTGCAGTCAGAGCAGCAGGGGATATAACTTGCAATTCGGTTCCTCGCGGCATGCGCACCGAGACGGAGGTCGAGTGCGCTTCTTGAAGCCCAGTGACATCGAGAAGCTTGCCGTCTGTGAATGTCACAGTGCGATCGGCTTCGTTGCCGCCGAACGGAACGATGTCGACCTCGACTCCGAGGACTTTGAACTTGTGAGGTGCTTTGCCTCTGCGGGCAAAGGTTCCGGTGAGTTCGAGAAACTGTTCGTCGGCGCGGACTGCAACAGCGATATCGATATCATCTGTGGCGTGTCTGGGCTCTTTCTGCTGCTGGGAATGGATGACGAGATCCCGAGCGGCTGCGCCGACGACGAGCATGTCGACGTTTGCCTGCTTGCAGACTGCTGCAAGTTCGGCGAGGACCTCTTCGGGCACCGGGACGTCGTTGTGTCCGAAGAGATCGATCAACGGTCGTCACCGAAGAACTGAGTTCTGATCTCGTCGACACGCGGATCGTCTTCGAGCAGCAGATCGGCGCGAACAAGGAGGCGAGGAGCCGTCTGATCGAGCGACGGCGCCGGTGGGTTTT
Organism: Brevibacterium sp. UCMA 11754; assembly: GCF_021532275.1. GTDB lineage: Bacteria > Actinomycetota > Actinomycetes > Actinomycetales > Brevibacteriaceae > Brevibacterium. The sequence goes on along the minus strand of NZ_JACBOT010000001.1, from coordinate 17,353 downwards.
TCCAGATAGCAGGCCGGATTCGGATCATCCCGCGCTCGTCTCTGCGGAGTCTCCCCTGTCGGATCAGCTCGCGCCGGTCGCTGGCGTTGCCGCCGAGGTGGATGAGCACGGATGCTGGCCGAATCGGTGCGCCGAGGCGGGCGGCGGCGATTTCCGAGCCGAATAGTGCAGCCGTTGGAAGAGACACGTCGAGCAGATCTGAGGGCTTCTTCCAGATGTCGCTGGTAAAACGTTCTTCGGGCCAGACGGTGGGCTGCATCGCTGAGTAGGCTGAGATCCATTCGTGTTCCAAAGTGGATCTTCTCAACAGCTCATTGTGCTTTCCGTCCAGAAACGACGGAGTGCGCTCGCGAAGTGCCCTGATCACACGGTTGACCGTTCCCAAGGAAGCTCCAGAACTGTCAGCAAGGGCTCGCTGAGTGGGCGTGCTGCCGAAATGCTCGTTGGCGGCAAGAAGTGAGAACGTCACGGGTAGCCCCGCGCGGGTGAACGGTGCTGTAGTCGCAGCCTGCTGAGCCGAATCACCATTGCGTTGGCCCGTGATTTCAATGACCAAGCCCTCTCCGCGCAGTGAAGCATTGCCCGAGGAGTCCACGTAACCTCCCCACCCCCGGTCTTCGAGCTGCTGCGCACGTGCTTGCGTTATTCGCTCTGAAATCAGGACCGTGTCTCGATCATGAGGGAACATGGCGACGTCTGCTTTTGTGTTCGAAGGGCTCGCAATTGCTGAGAACTTGTGAGGTCGTCCCCCGTTGTGGATCGTCAGTGTTCCTGAAACGGCTTGCCCGTATTCGTCCGCATGACCGGACCACCCGACACGCATGCCCAACGCAGCGAGATGACTGACAGCCCGCTCGATGAACGCGGGCGCATCTTGATTCCGATGTTCAGTCACATCCATATGTTCATGGATACTTGAACATCTGAAAAAATTGAACACTTGGCAGGGGAGTTGTCAATCCAAGGACACTCCTGAGTCGGGTTCTCCACCGGCCTACCTGTGAAGCTGGCCCTCTTCAATTGGGAACCTAGCAGCAAATTTCGACACGAGCCATAGCAGCGTGACCCAAAGATCGTCATACTGATTGCACCGACTGTTCAAGGAGGAGCGATGGCAAGAGTCACGTGGGGTTTCACGAGTTCACTCGACGGGTTCATCACCGGCCCGAATCACGACATGTCCTGGATGGCCGGGCTCGGTTCGCTCTCAGATGGCACCGTCGAGGACCTCGCATCGCAGGTCGCCATCATCATCTCCGGCCGCCGCGGTTACGACGCGGCCAAGGCACAGGCGGCGGAGCGCGACGAGATGACCTCCGAAGCCTACGGCGGAGCGTGGGAGGGCACCGAGTTCATCCTCACCCATCGTCCCGAGGAGCTCGCCGAGGACACGACGATCACAGCCCTGAATTGCTCAATCGCCGAGGTGGTCGACCGGGCACAGGCCATCGCCGGTGATCGTGACATCCAGATCATCAGCGCCGATATCGGCAGGCAGGCGCTCGAGGTTGACCTCATCGACGAGATGCAGGTCTTCGTCGCGCCCATCTTCCTCGGCGACGGCACGCGTATCTTCGATGTTCCCGGAGGCAGGCGCGTCTATTGGGAGCTCATCGCAGAGGATGAAGCCAACAAAGACGCTTGGTTTCGCAGATTTCGCCCGAAGCAGCCGTAGGTCTCGGGTCCCGGGCCTCAGGCCTCGCGCCTGCTCAGCTCCCACAGGGTGCGCATCGCCTCGTCATCGAAGTCCTCGCTGGCCGAGCCGTCGGGTTCACCGTCGTGGACCTCGGTGTGCAGCTGTTCCATTTTGCGATCGAGCTGGCCGGCCACCTCGGCGGCCCGAGTGAGTTCCTCGACGAGCCGATCGGGAACTTCGCCTGCGAACTTGTAGTGGATCTTGTGTTCCAGACTGGCCCAGAAATCCATGGCGATGGTGCGGATCTGGACCTCGCAGATCACCGGGGTCGGGCCGCCGCTGAGGAACACGGGCACCTCGAGGATCGCATGCAGGCTCTTGTAGCCGTTGGGCTTCGGGTGGGCGATGTAGTCCTTGATCTCCACGACCCGAACATCATTCTGCGAGGTCAGCATCTCGAGCACATGATAGGTGTCGGCGATGAAGGTGCAGGTGATGCGGATGCCCGCGATGTCGGTGATCTTCGTGCGGATGACATCGAGGTCGAGGGGAAGCTCACGGCGATTGACCTTCTCGAGCAGACTCCGAGGTGATTTCACTCGTGAGGTGATGTGTTCGATCGGGTTGTAGCTGCGTGTGTGGGAGGACTCTTCGCTGAGGATGGAGATCTTGGTCAGCAGCTCGTCGATGACGAAGCGGTGTTCCATGAGCAGCCTGGAGAAGTCGCGCCGCAGGGCTCGCACGCTCGCCACTTGGCCAGGAGTCAGCGCCATGTTCGAGGATGGGATTCGATCGGACATCGTTCTCCATGGCTGGGTCTATTGAGGGAGCTGGGCTGCTGAGGGGGCGCCCGACAAGTCTATCGGGGGCGGACCCCTATCCCGTGTCAGTCCCGCGGCGTACCTTTGGAACATGTGCAGGAACATCAGAACCCTTCATAACTTCGAACCCCACGCGACCTCGGACGAAGTGCACGCCGCAGCACTGCAGTACGTGCGCAAGATCGCGGGCACGACGAAGCCCTCCCAGGCCAATGCGGAGGCCTTCGAGGCAGCCGTCGACGAGATCGCTCACACGACTCAGCATCTCCTCGACGCATTGGTGACCACTGCTCCGCCGAAGAACCGTGAGGTCGAGGCCGAGAAGCGACGAGCCAGATACGAAGCCCGCGCATGACGATCCTCGGGCTCGTTCTCGCCGGTCTCGCGGCGGCTCTGCACGTCTTCATCTTCTATCTGGAATCGATTGCCTGGATGAGTCCGCGTGCTCGAGCGACATTCGGTACCAGCGAGGAGGAAGCCGGGGCCACGAAGTCGATGGCCTTCAACCAGGGCTTCTACAATCTCTTCCTCGCCCTTGCAGTATTCATCGGCATCATCGTCTGCCTTGCGGGCGCGCCGATCATCGGCCTGACTCTCGTGTTCACCGGCGTCGGCTCGATGCTGGCGGCGGCCTTGGTGCTCGTGGCCTCGTCACCGAGCCTCGCTGCCTCGGCGATCAAGCAGGGACTCCTGCCTCTGTTGGCGGTCGCGTCTTTGCTCATCGGCATTGCAGTCTGAGTCGGTGCTCGGGTGCTGACTCTCATCAGTCCACCACGGACTTGCCCTGAGCCTCGAGATCCTTCGTGATCCCCGCCGAGGCGGCGCGCAGGGCCTGCATGATCGCCGGCCCGCCCACATGGTGTTCGGAGTCGACGACGACGCCGATGCCGGCGATCGTCAGCCCATGACTGTCGAAGACGGGAACTGCAATACCGGTGGTGCCGTCATCGATATGTCCGGCAAGCTCTGCGAAGTGATAGGTCCGGATCGTGGCCAGCATCTTGCGCAGCAGCGCCGGATCGGTCGTCGTCTTCTCGGTGATTGCGGCCAGCGGTCCGCGCAGGTAGGCCTCCCGCACGTGCTTGGGGGCGTGGGCGAGCAGCACCAGCCCACACGAGGATGCATGCGCAGGGAGTCTCCCCGCTGTCTTCGAGCGGTGGATGACCGCAGTCGGCTTCGACATCCTCTCGATGATGAGGACCTCGCGTTCGCGCAGGATTCCCAGCTGGGTGTTCTCGCCGACGAAATCGTGGACGGCCATCATGTGCGGTCTGGCCACGGTCGCGAGATCGACGGCGTCGGAGGCACGGTTCGACAGCTCCCACATTCCCACGCCGATTCGCAGCCGTCCGCCGGGGTCGCGCTGCAGCAGATTGTGCCGCATCATGTCGTTGATCAGCCGATAGGCCGTGGACTTCGGCAATGCCGCTCGCGCGGAGAGCTCGTCGGTGCTCAGGCTCTGATGATCGGGGTCGAACGAACCGAGGACCCGGACCAGTCGATCGATCATGGAATCGCCCGATTGAGAGTTCGCCATGTCCGCAATCGTATCTCCAGCGCACCCGTATTCTCAATCAATGGACCACCGATGGCTCCTCGTGGTCCGCATCACTATTGTGGCCGGTAAGCGTGGCTGTCATGTGCATCACCTGTGCCCGAAAAGGCCGACCTCGAAGGAGCGGCAGCCGGGGCCCTGACCGCCCTTCACCGACGTCAACACCGTCACAACCCGACCAGAGCAGGAATAGGGGAGAACGACATGAGCGAGAACAGTTTCCTAGGCACCCAGTGGCACGGCAAGATCTTCACCGGCGCGTGGACGAACGGCGCAGACGCCTCCTATGACGTCATCGAACCCGCAACAGGTCAGACCTTGGGGCGCTTGGGCGCTGCGAACGCCGATGACGTGAATGCGGCCGCCACCCGCGCGGCCGCAGCACAGAAGGAGTGGGCGAAGACGCCACCTGCCGAGCGTGCCGCTGTCCTCCGCCGGGCCGGCGCACTGTGGGCCGAGCACGCCGAGGAGATCTCCGGCTGGATCATCCGCGAATCAGGTGGGATTCCGGCCAAGGCCGGGCTGGAAGTCAGCTCCGCCGAGCAGATCTGCTACGAATCCTCCGCCCTGCCCAGCCACCCCAAAGGACAGGTCCTGACCTCGAACGAGCCCCGCTGGTCGTTCTCCCGCCGGGTGCCCGCCGGGGTCGTCTCGGTCATCGCACCGTTCAACTTCCCACTCATCCTCTCCATCCGCTCGGTCGCACCGGCGCTGGCCCTGGGAAATGCGGTGCTGCTCAAACCGGACCCACGCACCGCGGTCTGCGGCGGCGTGAGTCTGGCCCGGATCTTCGCCGAGGCGGGGCTTCCCGAGGGGCTCCTGCAGGTGCTGCCCGGAGGCCGGGAAGCCGGCGAAGCAGTGGTCTCCGCCCCTGAGGTATCGGTCATCTCCTTCACCGGATCGACCGCAGCCGGACGCAAGGTCGGCGAATCCGCCGGACGCCTCCTCAAGCGCTGCCACCTGGAACTGGGTGGAAACAACGCACTCGTCGTCCTCCCCGGGGCAGAGGTCGGTCCGGCCACCTCGGCGGGGGCATTCGGCTCATGGATGCACCAGGGACAGATCTGCATGACCACCGGGCGCCACCTTGTCCACGAGTCCATCTACGACGAATACGTCGAACAGCTGGCCGAGCGCGCCAGGAACCTGCCCGTAGGCAATCCCGCCACTGAGGAGGTCGCGCTGGGGCCGATCATCGACGACAAACAGCGGACGCACGTCCGCGACATCATCGACAAGGCCCAGGCCGACGGTGCACGACTCGTCGCCGGAGGAACCGGTGAAGGAGCATTCGTGCCGCCGACGGTATTGGCTGACCTCAGCCCCTCGAACCCAGCTTGGACGCAGGAGATCTTCGGACCGGTGGCGCCCGTGAGTCGTTTCTCGACTCTTGAGGAGGCCGCGGAACTGATCAACGCCAGTGAATACGGGCTGTCGGTGGGCATCCTCGGTGATGTGGGCATGGCCATCGAACTGGCCGACCTCGTCGACTCCGGCAAAGTCCACATCAATGAGCAGACCGTCTCCGATGAGGCCAATGTGCCCTTCGGCGGCACGAAGGACTCCGGCAACGGATCCCGCTTCGGTGGGGCCGAAGCCAACATCGAGGCCTTCACCGAAACCCAGTGGGTCACGATGCGCTCGCAGATCGCGCCGTACCCCTTCTGATTTGCTGACTGTCCAACCACGAAGACCGTCCAACCACACTGACCTACTGAACGACCGGAGACACTGATGTCCACACCTGCCGCAGCCCCTGGCGCTGCCAACACTGCCCGCGCCGGCGATACCCGCTGGCCGGCGATCCTGTGCTGGCTGGCCGTCGCACTCGAAGGATTCGACCTCGTCGTGCTGGGAGCCGTGATCCCCGAACTCCTGGCGACCAACGCCATCGGCTTCACTCCTGAGGCTGCGACGCTCGTCGCGACCTTGAGCCTGGTGGGTGTGGGCCTCGGTGCTGCGGCGGTGGGACCGATCGCCGACCGCTTCGGACGCCGCTACACGATCATCTTCTGCGTGCTCGTCTTCTCCCTCTTCACAATTCTCGTCGCGTTCTCCCCGAACGTCGCCCTGTTCACGACCTTCCGGTTCATCGCCGGACTTGCCCTGGGTGCCGTGATGCCCGGCTGCCTCGCCTACATCAGCGAGCACAACAAATCAGGCAAGACCGGCAAAGCGACGACCCTGACGATGACCGGCTACCACGCCGGCGCCGTGGCGATCTCCCTGCTCGCCGTCTTCTACTCGCACAACTGGCACCTGCTCTTCATCGCCGGCGGCGTCGCCGGACTCGTCCTCGTCCCGCTGCTGTGGTGGAAGCTGCCGGAATCTCAGGAGTTCGTCGAGGCTCAGGCGGCGAAGCAGGCACCTGCGGAATCCACTGCCGTGGCTCCGAAGACCGGCATGGCCGGATTGTTCGTCGGCCGGTTCAAACTGGTCACGATCGGCGTCTGGGCCGCCAGCTTCATGGGTCTGCTGCTCGTCTACGGACTCAACACCTGGCTGCCGAAGATCATGGCCGATGCGGGCTACGAGGTCTCCGATTCCCTCGTCATGCTGTTCGTGATGAACGTCGGCGCCGTCGTCGGCCTCGTCATCGCCGGGTGGCTTGCGGACAAGCACGGCACCAAGCCGATCGTGCTGCTGTGGTTCATCCTCGCGGCCGTGTTCCTCGCGGCACTGAGCATCCCGATGACGAGCCAGATCCTGCTCAACATCGCCGTCTTCATCACCGGTGTCTTCGTCTTCTCCGCCCAGGTCCTCGTCTATGCCTTCGTCTCAGCGATCTACCCGCCTACCGCACGCGGAACGGCGTTGGGCATGGCCTCGGCCGTCGGCCGCATCGGCGCCATCGTCGGACCGTTCATCACCGGCACCCTCGTCACGGCAGGCATTGCCTATCCGTGGGGCTTCTATCTCTTCGCTGTCGTCGCCGTTCTCGGTTTCGCCGCGATGGTCATCGTTCCGAAGGCTGTGGACGCCGCAGGCCGATGACCGACTGGATCGATGCCGCGTTCGTACGTGGAGGCACGAGCAAAGGACTCTACTTCCGTGCCGATTCCCTGCCCGAGCTGGACACGGTGCCAGCCCCGGGAGCCGCCGGCGACACCTCGGCGTGGGATGCGATCTTCTGTTCCGCACTCGGCTCCCCGGACGCCTTCGGCCGTCAGCTTGATGGCATGGGTGGTGGAATATCGTCATTGTCGAAGGTGATGGTGGTGTCCGCCTCGATGCGGACAGGTGTCGACCTCGACTACACCTTCGGTCAGGTCGATGTCGCCGAGGCGGTCGTGGACTATTCCGGCAACTGTGGAAATCTGTCCTCGGGTGTCGTGCCCTTCGCCCTGCTGGCCGAGATCGTCTCCGCGGCGGATGGGTGGCACGTCTTCCGTCTGTTCAACACGAACACGGACAAGCTCGTCGACGTCGGCCTCACCGTCGTCGATGGACAGGCTGCGGTCGCGGGAGACTTCGAACTCACCGGTGTCAGCGGCACCGGAGCACCGATCGAACTCATCTACCCCGATCCGGCAGGCAGCCGCACCTCGGGGATTCTGCCCACGGGAGCGCCGTCGGAGTCGATCGATGTCGACGGACGCATGGTCGACGTCTCCATGGTCGATGCGTCGCTGCCCGTCGTCATCGTGCCCGCAGAAGCGATCAGTCTCAACGGCGATGAGTCTCCGGAGTCCATCGACGCCAATGTTCCCTCGACGCTGATGATCGAGGAACTGAGACGCAAAGCGGCCGTGCGAATGGGCTTGTGCGAGACTCCGGAGAAAGCTCCGCAGGTCGTACCCAAGGTCGCGGTCGTGACCTCACAGAAGCCGACGACCCTTCTCGACGGCACCACCTTGGGCGCGAGAGATTCCGATGTCGTCGTCCGCATGATCTCGATGGGCCAGACCCACAAGGCTGTACCGGGTACCGGGGCAATGTGTCTGGCCGCGGCCGCGCAGATCCCCGGTACCATCGTCCACGCCATCATCGCCCGTTCTGAGCATTCGGTGCCCGGCCCCGAGGTCCGCCTGGGCACACCGTCAGGCACTGTCACCGCGGCGGCCGTCTGGGATGAAGAGGAGAAGACTGTGGCGGCGACTTCCCTGTTCCGCACCGCACGGGTGCTCATGGTCGGAAAGGTCGCCGTCACGGTCTGAAGGGTGTCGGCCTTAGTGGCGTCCTCCCAGTCGACGTCGCCGCGCGAAGACCACGATGCTCGCACCGATGACGAGCAGTCCGGCCGCAATCGACATCATCAGCGTCGGATCAACGCCTGTGCGGGGCAGGTCGGCGCCGGCATTGCTGTCTGAGCTGGCGTCATCCTCAGCGCCACCGGTATCTGCGGCCGAGTCCGAGGTCCCGCCTGCGCCCGCAGCCGAGGAACCGTTCGAACCGTCCGAACCGCTGGACGAGTCGCTCGAGCCACTGTCGGAATCGGAATCCGCGCCCACAGATGTACCCGAGTCAGCACCGTCTGCACCGGCCGATGCCTCAGCCTCTCCGCCGTCAGCATTTGCCTCAGCCGACCCTGCATCGTCGTTTCCGTCCGCGTCTTCTGGCCCGAAGAGTCCGACGACCACAGGATCGTGGTCCGAGGCACGGAACGGATCCGGGGCGTAGAAGTCGCTGATGTTGTAGTTGAAGCGGCTGTATTCGAGTGCAAGGGCCTCGACGGAGTTGATGTTCCAGACATCGGCACCGGTGATCGCATCGAAGGCACTCGAGGGCAGATCCGCCTGTGCGCCGGGAGCCGCCGCCTGGTCGACGGCGTCAGAGCCCGAAGAGTCCAGTGCCAGCACATGGTCGAGGCTGCCGGTGCGGGACTTGAACACGTAGGTCGACTTGTCCGTCATCTCGGACGCGACATCCTTGAACCCGGCTTCGTAGAAGACCTGCATCGGGTCTTCCTGCGTGTAGGCGTTGAAGTCGCCGAGCAGGTAGACGTAGTCGGAGTCCGCTGCCTCCTGCTGCTCCCCGGCGAAGTCCACGAGCGACGCCGCCTGCTTCACCCGGTCAGCATTCGAGGCACCCTGGCCGTCGCCGCTGTCCTCATTGCCCGGACCTGAGCCCGAACCTTTGGACTTGAAGTGGTTCGAGATCGTCACGAAGGTCTTGTCCGTGTCAGTCTCACCTGACTCGTCCTTCGGCGCGAATGCCTGCGAGAGGGGTTCGCGCGCGTTTGAGAACGCGGCCTCATCGTCAAGGATCGTCGAATCCTTCTGCGGGGCCACCTCGGCGGGCTGATAGATCAGGGCTGTGCGGATGACGTCCTCATCTGCCGGCACGTCGTCGGGGGAGGGGACGAAGTCCCACTTGTCGGCGCCGGCGGCCTCGTTGAGGCGTTCGACCAGCGTCTCGAGCGCGGCATCGCGGTCCTTGTCGAACGCGGCGGAGTTCTCGATCTCCATGAGAGAGACCACCGAGGTGTCGAGCTTGTTGATGGCCGAGACGATCTTCGTCTCCTGCCGCTTGAGGCTCTCTCCGTTGGCAGCACCGCGAGCATCGCAGCCGCCGCGAACCGTGATCGGGTTGCCTTCGCGATCGGAATAGTAATCACAGCCGGAGAGCTGATCGCCAGTCGTCGTGAAGTAGTTGAGGACGTTGAAGCTGGCCATGCTGACTTCTCCGCCGACAGCTTCCGGAGCTTCTGTGCGGGTGTCCGAGAATCTCGCCGGCAGAATCGCTTCGGCGTTGTCCCCGGTCAGACGCGTCGTGGGCTGGAAGCGCCACTTCTCATGGTCGAAGCCCAGCACCACAGGAGAGGTCATCGTGGCGCTCGCACCCACACGCACAGGGGCGTCGTTTGAGACATAGGGCAGAGGGATGTCTTTGTCGTTCTGCAGGTAGTTGACGGTCGCGCCGTCGTCGAGGACGACCTCACGCTCGAGGTTCTCGGCCTCGATGGCCTTGGCCTCATCGCTGCCCGGGCGGGCGACGTCGGTGGGCTGAGGGAGCGTGCCCTCTCCGGTGGCCAAGACGATCTCTCCGTAGGTGTTCGTATTGTAGTTGTCGGCCACGGTCATCTCACCGCCGGGCTGCAGAAGCATGCCCTCGAGTGCCTCACGTGCGGCAGCGTCGGTGGGGAACGCGTCTTCAACGGGCTTGACCGCCTCGGCGGGTTCATCCAGGGCCGTCACTCCATTGCTGCTGACGGAGATCTGGGTCTGACCGTAGCGTTCGGAGACTGCGCCGGTGAATTCGAGGTGATCACCGATGCTGACATCGTCAACCGAGTCGGGGGAGTAGACGAAGACACCGTCCGAGGCTCCGGGGGTCTCGTCCACGGCTCCGCCGGTTCCCGGCGTCTGCACGTAGTAGCCATTCAGCCCGCCAGTGGGGTATGAGGCGGTGACGACTCCCTGAGTCTTGACGGTTGTGCCTGCCAGGGGACTCTCCTCGCCGGTGCCCTGCACGTCGGCGATGGGCGTGACGTCCTCAGGAGCCGGATCATCGCCGCCCCCATCGTCGCCGGGAAGTGCGTCGGGGGTCGGGGCCGCAGAGTTCCAAATGCCGTCGATGAGTTGGATCGACTGCCCGCCCGAGGCGGTGGCACCCGTGGGTTCGGCATCCGTGCCGACAACAGCCTCCGGGGTGTTCGTATTCGCCTTGCCCGTGACTCCCTTGCCGTCGACGACTCCGCCGACCTGATCGAAGTCCACGAGCACGCCGTCATCATCGATGGCGAAGGCCGAGGAGCCATAGCTGCCGTCGCCGGCAGACCCGGATTTCACGGAGTTCGTGATCGACACCTCGACCGCCAGTGCTCCGCTGTCGCCGACGGTGGTGCCAGCGGGAACGCTGGCGAGATTCTCCTCAGCCTGAACGCTTCCGCCCCGAGTCACGGACCCGAAAGTCCAACCGGAGACATCGGTTCCCGGCTCGGCTGCGATCTCAATGAAGTCGGTGTCGAGCGTGTACCCGATCTCGCTGATGTGCGGATCCTCGGCGGCAGTTGCCGGCGCCGCCGGAAAGGTGAGGCCGATCGCCGCGACGAGGCTGAGCGCCGCGCACGATGAGGCCGTCTTGGAGACTGTCATGGGAGCCTTTCGGAGTTTTGTGCACCGTGGTGGATGACGGCGCAGACGCATGCACACTATCCGTTGACGAGGCGTCATCGGTGACGACCTTGTGAATATGGTGTGAACTGACTGTACTATGTCTCACCGATACTGACGCTGAAAGATCTAGACTGATGGCAAACCATCGATCTGCAGGGAGGCAGATGATGCGTGTGCTGATCGTCGGTGCCGGAATCGCCGGCTCCACGCTTGCCTATTGGCTGCAGCGAGCGGGGCATGAGCCCACTCTCCTCGAGCGAGCGCCCGCCCTCCGCCGAGGTGGATACCTGATCGACTTCTGGGGCACAGGATTCGACGTGGCGGAGCGGATGGGCCTCGTCCCCAGGCTGCGCCGAGAGGGATACGAGCTCAGGGAGGCCCGCGACGTCGCAGGAGACGGACACCGGATCGCCTCGCTTGATCCGCAGCGTCTAGTTGCGGGAGCCAGCGGCCAATATGTCAGCATCCTTCGAGCAGACCTCGCCGCCGCAATATATGACAGCCTCGACGACGGAGTCGAGACGATCTTCGGTGACACCGTCGCCCGGCTCACCGAGGGCGAACAGAGCATCAGCGTCGAGTTCGACCATGGCGCCCCACGCGAATTCGACCTCGTCGTCGGTGCCGACGGGCTGCATTCTCGCGTCCGTGAGCTGGCTTTCGGGGAAGAGGCCCTGTACGAGCGCGATCTTGGGATCGCCGTCGCTGCGTTCGACGTCGTCGGCTACCGCCCACGCGATGAACACGTCGCGCTCATGCATGCTGAAGTCGGGTTTCAAGCGATCCGTGTCGCGCTGCGCGAGGACCTGACGATGTTCATGCTCACCTTCCGCCACCATGGTCCTGTCCCCACCGATGACCTCGGGGCCCAGCAGGAGCTGCTGCGCACGAGCCTGGCCGATGCAGGGTGGGAGATCCCAGCGATCCTCAACGAGCTGCCGCGAGCACGGACACTCTACCTTGACCGGGCGAACCAGATCCGGATGCCCGCGTGGACCAGTGGCAGGGTCGCACTGATCGGTGATGCGGCGGCGAGCCCGTCATTGCTCGCCGGTCAGGGATCGGCGTTGGCGATGGTCGAGGCCTATGTTCTGGCTGCCGAACTGGCTGCCACACCTGAGGACCATCGCCGAGCCTTCGATGCTTATGAACGTCGGCTGATGCCGATGCTGCGCAGCAAACAGGACGCGGCCAAGGGCCTCGGCACGGCGTTCGCTCCGCCGAATCGCCTACGCCTCATGCTGCGAAACACACTGATGAGGCTCATGGGACTGCCGCCCGTCGCGAATCTCGCCATGGGGCGCAGCCTGCGGGACCCGATCGAGCTCCCCGCCTGGCCGGTAGCCTGACATCAGGCCTCCGGCTCAGGGCCCTGATCTGTTGTCTACGAGCCTAGCCTCCATGCCGTCCAGCAGCAGATCGATGCTCGTCTCGAATTGTCGGAGGTCAAAGCTGACCATGTCCGCTTGCGTCAATCGACTGAGATTGTGCAATTCGGATGAGATGCTGTCATCGAGGACACGCCGTACCTCGGACACCTGCGGATGGCCGGTCGACCGGCGAGCAAGGATCCGCTCTCGTGCGCTGGCGGAGGCCAATGATGCCAGAGCAGCAAGACTGCGAGCCGCAATTTCGTCGTCGAATCCCGCTTCCAGCATGATTCGCAGAGTATCCTCGACCGATTCCAGCTGGCGAATGTCGATGGCGTTGATCCGCAGATAGGCACCGAGGCCCCCTGAGGTCAGCACGGCATCATACATCGATTCGGCGAGCAGTCGGCAGGCTTCTCGCCATCCCGCCCCTTGTGAGATGACCACAGGGTTGAGCTGCAGTGAGAATGCGTCGCCGGCGACGAGTTCTCGCAGACCGTCGAGATCGGAGACATGGTGGTGGATGGCGGCTCTGTCGACGCCAAGCCTGTCCGCTACGGCCTTCACTGTGATCTTCTTCGGGTCCAGACCACGTGCCGCTTCCGCGATGCCGGCCAGGGACAGTCCAGCCCGACTTCCTCGGCTGCGACGTTCGGAATCACCGGATTGGCCCGTATCTGTCATCTGACCAGTCTACTTCGGAAGTCTTGTATTCACGATCGTGAATAACTAGGCTCTGAAACTACCGGCCGTATCAGTGCGGCCTCTGGCGAAAGGGCTTCACCGATGGTTGACGAATCAGCACCTCTGACTCCGAACAGCACGATCGGCACGTGGCTGGATCACCCAGAGGGCGGTCCCTTGGTCCGAGGACTTCTGGAAGCGTCTGGTGCAGGAGAAGAATCACTCGCCCCGGTGCGGGGTCTGCCGCTGCAGCAGCTGGTGGTGATGAGCCAGGGGCAGATGCCGCAGTCGGTCGTCGATGACCTTGTGATGCAGGCCAATGGCGGAGTCGCCCCGGAGAACGCGGGTGACGAAACGGGATGGGTGGAGCAGGTGACTTCGGGACGCTTCTCGGGCAGGACAGTCATCGTGACCGGCGCCGCTTCCGGCATCGGTCGCGCCGTTGCCGAGAGGATTGCACGCGAAGGCGGCCGCGTTGTTACCGTCGACATCAGCGCTGATCGACTGCAGGATCTGTCGTCATCGCTTCCTGACGCGAAGATCGATACCGTCGTCGGCGACATCACGAAGCAGAGTGACATTGATTCCATCGTTGCAGCTGGGGGCGAACGAATCGACGGGCTGGCGAATGTGGCCGGAATCAATGACGACTTCTCGCCGCTGCACGAGACCGAAGACGCCATGTGGGATCGCGTCATCGCCATCAACCTGACCGGTGGATTCAAACTGTCCCGGGCCGTCATCCCGGCGATGCTTGAGCGTGGTGCCGGAGCGATCGTCAACGTTGCTTCAGAGGCCGGGCTTCGGGGCAACGCCTCGGGCAATGCCTATACAGTATCCAAGCATGGAGTCGTCGGACTCACGCGCAGCGCCGCTTTCATGTACGGACCGCAGGGACTTCGCGTCAATGCAGTCGCACCAGGCGGCGTGGCCACGGGGATTCCGCCGCAGGGTGAGACCTCCGAAGCCGGATCTGCGCGACTCGGTCCTTTCCAGAGTGCCATTCCGACGATCGCCACGGCGCCTCAGCTGGCAGCGTCCATTTCGTTCCTCCTCAGCGACGACGCAGTCAACATCAACGGAGTGATACTTCCCTCCGATGGCGGCTGGTCGGTCCAGTGATCTGGTCGGTCCGGCAGCGATGGACGTCGACACAGCATGAAACAGCAGACAGAGAAAGTGAGAAATGATGACGATTCCTCGAGGGCTTGCTGATCTCCTCGCCCGCCTCATGCAGAAGGCACCGGGCTCCTCGCAGCAGTCGCCGGAGACATCGTTCGCGGAGATCGACGCGATCACCGAGGACATCGAGATACCCACTCGTCATGGCCGCCTGCCTGCCACGGTCTACCTGCCGTCGTCGGACGTGGACGGCCACAGCAGGTCGGCATTGGAGAACCTGGGCAGTCGTGGCGTGTACGTGAATTTCCACGGCGGCGGATTCGTCCTGCGCCATCCGGAACAGGACGATCCGCTGTGTCGGTTCCTCGCAGCGAGGGCCGGCGTCACTGTGCTCAACGTTGACTACACACCGGCCCCGCAGTCCCGTTTTCCGGGACCCATCGAGCAGGCCTACGACGTCGTGAAGTGGGCGACGGAGGCTTCTCGACCGTGGGACGGCGCCAGGTGCGCCGTTGGGGGACAGTCGGCTGGCGGTTCGCTTGCCGCCGGGGCAGCCCGGTTGGCGCTGGAGAACGGACTCTCGACGATTGAGCTGCAGGTGCTGATGTATCCGGCGCTCGACCTGAGCATTCCCTCCTCGCAGAAATGGACGGCAGACAAAGAGAAGTTCCTCGTCTACATGGGCCCGATCTTCAACGCCGTGTACTGCCCCGACGAAAGCCGGCGGCGGGATCGGCTCATCTCACCGGCAGGCAAGTACGACACAGCGCCGCTCGACAGGATAGCCCCGGCGCTGGTGGTCACCTGCGGCCGGGACATCCTGCGGGACGAGGGTGTTCGCTACGCTGATCGGCTCGAGCAGGCTGGGTCTCTCATCGACCACATCGACCTGCCCGAGGCGGGGCACGGCTTCAACATCCTCGGTGCTTCACGGGAGGCAGTCCTTCCCGTCTACGAGAGGATCGCGGAGACCGTCCGACAGCTCAGGCCTTGAGCTCGGCGGCCAGCTCGTGGAAGTCACGGCTGGGATTGCCGAAGCGGTGCAGGGTCATCGACACTGCCTGCTCCTGCACGTAGTACCGCATCTCCACCCGCGCCGAGGAGGTCACAGGCTCATCGATGACCGCAACCTCCGGGCGTGGTGCTGTGGCAGCCAGCAGCTCAGGTTCCTGCGGTCCGAGCACGCGGATGCGGGCACCGACGGAGTCGTCGTAGCGTCCTTCGCCGACCATGTTCGCGAACGTCGCTGCGGACTCGGTCCGAGCTGCGACACCCGCGTTCGTGGCGGCGATCTTCACCTCGGAGGCCACCTCCTCGGCGACGGACAGCTGCACTGTCGACCCGACGCACTTCGCTGCGTGCAGTGACCTCTCCAGATCGAACAGCGACGACGTCGAGGTCACTCGCAGTGTGACCGGGCGGGGCCGGTAGCGGAAGATGTTGGCTTCGGACTGCAGGCCCGTGTGATCCTTCGCCGCTCCGAATTCGCGTGCCAGCCAACGCTCATCGTCAGTTTTTGCGAGCTCGAGGCTCTGGCTTGCGTCAGTGGCGCCTGGCAGAGTAGAGGGATCGTCGGTGTAGTGGCCGAAGAGCATGAGGTAGTTCGGGCCACCGGCCTTCGAACCGAGCCCGACGGAGGACTGCTTCCAGCCGCCGAAGGACTGGCGCCTGACGATTGCGCCGGTGATGCCGCGGTTGACGTAGGCGTTGCCGACCTGCACGCGGTCGAGCCAGGTGCGCACCTCCTCGGGGTCGAGGGAGTGGATGCCGCCGGTCAGGCCGAAGTCCACATCGTTCTGGAACTCGATGGCCTCGTCGAGGTCGCGGGCGTGCATAAGACCGAGCACCGGACCGAACACCTCGGTGAGGTGGAAGAAGGATCCCGGCTTGACGCCGTCCTTGATTCCCGGGCTCCACAGCCGACCCGTGTCATCGAGCTGCTTGGGCTCGAGCAGCCAGGACTCACCCGGTTCGAGGGAGGTCAGGGCTCGTTCGAGCTTGTCGGAGGGATCCTCGGTCAGCGGTCCCATCGTCGCCGACATGTTCGCCGGCCAGTCGACGACCATCGAGGAAGCAGCATCGATGAGCTGCTTGCGGTAGCGCTCGGAGTCGTAGGTCGAGCCGACCATGATGCCCAACGAGGCGGCCGAGCACTTCTGACCGGCATGGCCGAAGGCGGAATACACGAGATCGGCCACGGCCAGGTCGCGGTCAGCCGCCGGAGTGATGAGCAGTGCGTTCTTGCCCGAGGTCTCCGCATTGACGTGCAGGTCAGGACGGAAGGATTTGAACAGGGCCGCCGTTTCGGAGGCGCCGGTGAGGATGACACGGTCGACATCCGGGTGGGCGACGAGGTGACGGCTGAGATCCCGGTCGGACGGTGTGCACAGCTGCAGCACGTCCTTGGGCACGCCGGCTTCCCACAGGCAGTCGATGATGAGGGCCGAGCAGTGCGGTGTGGGCTTCGACGGTTTGTGGATGACTGCCGAACCGGCCGCCAACGCAGCCACGGTGCCGCCGGTGGGAATGGCGATGGGGAAGTTCCACGGAGGAGTCACGACGACCATCTCATCGGGAACGAAGTTCGCTCCTTCGAGGCCGTCCAGCTCTGCGGCATTGAGAGCGTAGTAGCGGATGAAGTCGATGGCTTCGGAGATCTCCGGATCGGACTGGGACGGCATCTTCCCAACCTCGGCGGCCTCGACGGCGATGAACTCACCACGGCGGGCGGCGACCACTTCGGCAGCCCGGTGGAGGACCTCTCCACGACCGGCGGCACCCAGCGCACGCCAGGCCTTGGCAGCCTCGCGGCCATCGGCGATCATCTCATCGAGCTTCGCGGCCGAGTCGACCTTCGGCGTCTTCGGACGGTCGTCGAGATATCCGGGGGTGGTCGCCTCGGCGATGATCTCCTTGGCCCACTTCTGGTTCGCCGGCAGCGAGGGATCGGTATCCGGCTCATTGAAGAACTCGGTCGGGACAGCCCCGGAAACGTCGCGTTCGGTCGAGCGATCCTGGTTTCGGTTCGGCCTGGGCGCAGTCTCGCCATCGGCTGCGAGGATCTCCTCGAGCTGTTTGACGGAGTCCTGGAAGCGGTCGGCCTCCCG